>NZ_CAHP01000026.1 GCF_000294655.1 Magnetospirillum molischianum DSM 120 | reverse complement strand
GGGGCGCTTGAAGGCGTCGGTCAGGGCCTCGTTGCCGGCGATCTTGCGGCGGATGTCGCGGATCACCCGCCCCAGATAGGTCTTCAGCCGCCGCAATTCGCGGCGCGCCCGGTTGAACTGCTTGGCGTGGGCGTAGCGGCCCTGCTTCATCGCCGCCCGCTTGCCGACGCGGGCGTAGCTCTGGCGAAGGCCGATGCCCCACTCTTGGGCCAGCGCCACCAACTTTTCCCGGGCCCGCTGCATCAGCTTGGCGTCGGTCGGGAAGGTCACCGCCTTGGGCTGAACGGTGGTATCGACCGTCACCCGCTCCATGTCTTCGGCCTGAAGAGCGCCGGCCCGGTGGGCGGCGGCCAGGCTCTCCTGCACCAGGGCCGACAGGTCATCGGCACCGATGCGCTGACGCCAGCGGGTCATCGAAGAGCGGTCCACCGGCAGGGCGTGCTGGAAGAAGGTTTCGCCGCAGAAATACTGGAAATACGGATCGCAGACCCAGCGATCGCACACCGCCTCGTCAGAGAGGCCGTACATGTGCTTGAGCAGGTGCAATCCCACCATCAGTCGGGTCGGAACACCCGGGCGCCCCGTTTCCGCGTAAAGCGGCGCGAACCGCTCGTCGAAAAAGCCCCAGGCGACCAAACCCGCCAGCCGGACCAAGTCGTGGCGCAGGTTGATGATCTGGTCGAGCCGCGACCGGAACAGGTCGCCCTCGGTCTGCGGCGGTCTCTTGTGCGGCGTCATCTCTCCTCCCCGAGCGGCTCTGAGAGAATGGAATCACAACCGATGGGCACCGTAAAGGGGCAAGGTTGGGATACGAAATTTGCCGGGAATCGGGGGGACACGACGCCGAATCTGGCAAATTCGATTACTTCGCCACAGCCCCAAACCCAGGTGACAGGACGGGCTTCGGGTTATTCACGGACGACTCATTATTGTCTGACATATTGATCTGAGTACGCAACCTTGTGGTCATTCGTGAGAAATAAGGGGTGCCCTGCTGCAATTCATGCCGCCTGCTGCCGCAGCCGCACCCCCGGTCCCTCGCCATTTTGATCGATGAAGATCACCCCGGCCGCTTCGAGCGCGGCGCGGATCGCGGCAAGGGTTGATGCCTTCGGGTCGGAGGCACCGCGTTCAATGTTGTTGATGCCGGTGGTGGAGAGCCCGCACAGCGCGGCAAGTTCCGACTGCTTCAGGCCGAGCATGGCGCGCGCGCCACGTATTTGCTGGGGCGTAATCATGTCACCATCCTACATCGTGATTGATATTATATCAACCGCGCTTGACATAGCGTAACGATGCGTGTGAGTGTGTGGCGACTTGATACGATATCAAGCGGCCGAACAGGGTGCGCCAACACCCCGCCCGGCCTGACCAAACCCGAAGCATGAGGTTCGAGAATGGCTACTTCCGAAGATACTCCAATTGCGCCCGGCGCCAAGACGCGACAGGTTCCCCTGCGTGATTTGCCGCGCTCGCGCTTCCCTCTGACCTTTGAGCGCTATTCCCGGCTCTACGACCAGATAGACGCCGCCGCTGATCGTTTCGCCGACCTGGGATATTCCGATCTGGCGGTCGAAATGTCGGGCGTCCGCGCCAGCCTGTCGCGGGCTTGGAACGCCATCGCGACCGCTGAAAGGGAGGGCCGGTGATGACGATCCGCGCCGCGATCGCCGCTGGCCTGCTGTGGCTGGCCCGCGCTATCAACCCGCCCCGCGTCGTCCGCGTCACCACCAGTCGGAGGGTTTCGGCATGAGCGCGACCAACCGGACACATTCGATTCCGCCGTCATTGTTGGATATGGAACAGCACGTCGATGAAATCCCCTGCATCGGTCGTGTCTTGCTGCACATGGCCGATACCGGCCACGAGATTGAGGGCCGTGAACTGGCCTGGATTGGCAGCCAGCTTATTGGCCTCGGCGAGGAACTGTGCAGCCTGTGGGCGAAAGCGTACCGGGAATCCGGCGGGGGGAGGTCCTGACCATGGCCGACACCTTTTTTGACATGGAACCGTTGGTCTGCGACCTGCCCAGGATCGGCCGGATTCTGAGCCACATGGCGAGCAGCGATTGGGAGGTGGAAAAGGAAGATATCGAGTATCTCGCGTCCAAGCTCGAAAACATCGGGGAGAAGTTCTCGACCCTCTGGTACGCCGAATATGAGCGGCGCCGCGCCGCCGGAAGCTGAACGCCTGAACTGCCGCCTTCTAAGCGGCTGCTGTTGTATATCGTGAATCGGACACCACAGGGGCGGCTCGACCGGGGCCGCCCCTGACGGGCTTCTGTCTGCAAGCGTCTACCCGTATCTAGGCCAATCCACTGATGAAGACTGGACACTGACGGGACACTGGATACCGACGATGGAAGCTAAGTCATTGGAAAGCTTGGCGCACCCGACAGGATTCGAACCTGTGACCCCCGCCTTCGGAGGGCGGTACTCTATCCAGCTGAGCTACGGGTGCTACGCAGAAGCAAGGGGCGACAATGTATGTCAGGGCTGGACAGGATGCAACGGTCAAAATGACACGATGCCCTTTGCTCTTGTTTCTTTGTCGTCGCGAGGCCATTTGAAACGAACGGAAACGACGAAGGAATCGAAATGATGCGCGTTCATGAAACCGATGCGGTCGTGGTGGGAGCCGGACCGGTCGGTCTGTTCGCAGTGTTTCAGTGCGGGATGGTCAAGGTCCGCTGTCATGTCGTAGACGCCCTGGGGCACACTGGAGGACAGCTTTCCGCTCTGTATCCAGAAAAGCCGATTTACGACATTCCGGGTCATCCACGCATCCTGGCATCGCATTTGATTGAGCAATTGGCCGCCCAAGCCGCGCCGTTCGAGCCGGTGTACCATCTGGGCGTCACCGCCACCACCTTGACCCCCGAGCCGGATGGACGCTGGCGGATGGGGCTGGGCAATGACGAGGAGATCGTTGCTCGGGCGGTGATCCTGGCCTCGGGCGGCGGCGCGTTCGCTCCCAAGCGGCCCCCGCTTGAGGGGCTGGAGCAATACGAAGGCAGCAGCGTGTTCTATAGCGTGCCCAGGCGCGAGGCGTTCCGCGACAAGCGAATCGTGATTGCGGGCGGCGGAGATTCGGCCGTGGACTGGGCCATCTCACTGTCCGAGATCGCGGCAAAGGTCAGTGTGGTCCACCGCCGCGCCCGCTTCCGCGCCGCTCCTGGTGCCGAAGCGGAATTGCTCCGTCTGGTTGAGCAAGGGCGCATCGAGTTGGTGATCCCGACCCAGCTTCAGTCCTTGGAAGGCGAAAACGGCCACCTGGAAGCCGTGATCGTCGCGACGTTGGAGGGCGAGACGAGACGACTCCCCGCCGACGCTCTGTTGGCCTTCTTCGGCTTGTCTGGCGATGTTGGCCCGGTCACCGGATGGAACCTCGCGATGGACGGCCACGCCGTCACCATCGATCCCGCCAGCGGTGCCACCAACCGCGCCGGCATCTTCGCCTGCGGCGACATTTGCACCTATCCGGGCAAGCTGCGCCTGATCCTTACCGGCTTTGCCGAAGCGGCCCGTGCCGCTCATTCCGTCTATGACGTCGTTCACCCCGGCACGGCGCTGCATTTCGTCCATTCCACCACGGCCGGTGTACCAGGCGAATAAAGAATCGCGCCCTACCCCAGGATAAGCCGATAGCCACCGGATTCGGTGCGGAGTGGGCCAGGAGAATCCTCGTCTCCCCCCTCCCCCATCTTGCGGCGCAGACGATAGATGTGGGTTTCCAAGGTGTGGGTGTCGATGTCGGCGGAATAACCCCACACGTCGGCAAGCAAATCCTCGCGCATCACCACGCTACCCGCCGCATCGGCAAGACGGCACAGAATCGCGGCCTCCTTGTCGGTCAACCGCACCACCCGATCGTCAGCAGCGGCCAGCAGCCGCCGACCAGGATCGAACCGCCACGGCCCGATACAAATCGCGGTTACGGTCGAACGGCGGGCCAACAGGTCGATCAGACGGGCCGACAAGGTAGACAGGCGGAGCGGCTTGGCGATCACCAGATCGGCGTCGGGATTGGCCGCTCCACCGGCCGCAAGCAAGACCAGCGGCAAGGTAACTCCGGCCGCGCGAAGAGTCCGGCACGGCTCGTTCTCGTCGCCCCAGGCAGCTTCGTCCAATAAAACGAGATCCTGCTCCCCGACCGCCGCCAACGCGGAGACAAAATCGTCGGCGCGGGTCACCGCCATGGAAGCGCCGAGATGCCCCGCGACCGTTTCGGCCAACAGAGGATCGGCGATGACCAGCAGCAGACGGGGCACCAGGGTCAGAATCAGCCCTCCTTAAGATCTTCCCAGAATTCCTTCACCCGAGCGAAGAAGCCGTGGCTTTCCGGCGAGTTGCCGCCTTTTTTCTCTTCTCCAGCGGTTTCGAACTCACGCAGCAGTTCGATCTGGCGAGGAGTCAGATTAACCGGCGTCTCGACCGTCGCCTGGATGAACATGTCGCCGCGCGACGGGCTACGCAGCACGCTCATGCCCTTGCCACGCAGACGGAACTGGTGCCCGGTCTGGGTACCCTCGGGGATCACCACCTTGGCCTTGCCGCCGTCGATGGTCGGCACTTCGATGGTACCGCCCAGCGTCGCCGTCACCATCGGGATCGGCACCCGGCAGAAGATGTTGGCACCGTCGCGCTGGAACAGCCGGTGCGCCTTCAGCGACAGAAAGATATACAAATCGCCCGCCGGAGCCCCGCGCATCCCGGCCTCGCCTTCTCCCGCCAAGCGGATACGAGTGCCATCTTCGACACCGGCGGGGATCGTCACCGACAGTTGCTTTTCCTTGCGGACCCGGCCGGTACCGCTACACGCGCGGCAGGGATCCTTGATAATCCGGCCCATCCCCTGACAGGTCGGGCAAGTGCGCTCGATGGTGAAGAACCCCTGCTGGCTGCGAACCTTGCCATGACCGTGGCAGGTGGAGCAGGTCACCGGCTGGGCACCGTCGCGACCGCCAGTTCCCTTGCATTCCTCGCAGACCGCCGAAGTCGGAACCCGGATCGTCGCCGATTTGCCCGCAAAGGCGTCTTCCAGCGAGATTTCCATGTCGTAACGCAGGTCGGCACCCCGGCCCGAGGCCTGGCCACGCCGTCCGCCGCCCATCATCTCGCCGAACATTTCGTCGAAGATATCGGCAAAACCGCCGCCGAAGCCGAAATCGCCGGACCCGCCGCGTCCGCCACCCTGTTCAAAGGCGGCATGGCCGAAACGGTCATAGGCCGAACGCTTCTGATCGTCCTTCAGGACGTCATAGGCCTCGTTGATTTCCTTGAATTTCTGCTCGGCCGCAGCATCGCCTGGATTTCGGTCGGGATGAAATTGCATGGCCATCTTGCGATAGGCCTTTTTGATCTCGTCGGCCGAGGCACCACGCCCGACACCAAGAAGGTCGTAGTAATCCTGCTTGCTCATGCGCTTCGCTTGCTATCCGGTACAGGCCCAGACGGCCGCGCTCCCTGTTTAATCGACAGGAAGCGACGGCGCCGGGGCGAACGAACGGCCGACGGGATCGCCCGTCGGCCGTGAGACGATAGAGCCGAATTAGCGGCCCTTTTTGTCGCCGTCGACTTCCTCGAAATCGGCATCGACGACTTTTTCATCGTGACCGGCTCCACCCTGGGCACCGCCCTGGGCCGCTTCCGCGTCGCCAGCCTGCTTGTACATCGCCTCGCCCAGCTTCATCGAGCTTTGCATCAGAGTCTCGGTGCGAGCCTTCAGAGCGGCGGCGTCCTCGCTTTCCAGCTCGGCACGCACCGCAGCGATGTCGCGCTCGACCTCAGCCTTCAGATCGGCGGGAGCCTTATCGCCGAATTCCTTCAGGCTCTTCTCGGTGGAGTGAACCAGCGAGTCGGCCTGATTGCGGGCCTCGATCAGTTCCTTGCGCTTCTTGTCCTCGGCGGCATGAGCCTCGGCATCCTTGACCATCTTTTCGATGTCGGAATCGGACAGACCGCCCGAAGCCTGGATACGGATCTGCTGTTCCTTGCCGGTGGCCTTGTCCTTGGCCTGGACATTGACGATACCGTTGGCGTCGATGTCGAACGTGACCTCGACCTGGGGCACGCCGCGCGGCGCGGCCGGAATGCCAACCAGATCGAACTGACCCAGCATCTTGTTGTCGGCAGCCATCTCGCGCTCGCCCTGGAAGACGCGGATGGTGACGGCGGTCTGGTTGTCCTCGGCGGTCGAGAACACCTGGCTCTTGCGGGTCGGGATGGTGGTGTTGCGGTCGATCAGGCGGGTGAACACGCCACCCAGGGTCTCGATACCGAGCGACAGCGGGGTAACGTCGAGCAGAAGAACGTCCTTGACCTCGCCCTTCAGCACGCCGCCCTGGATCGCGGCGCCGATGGCGACGACTTCATCCGGGTTGACGCCCTTGTGCGGCTCGCGGCCAAAGAATTCCTTCACCACTTCCTGAATCTTGGGCATGCGGGTCATGCCGCCGACCAGGATCACTTCGTCGATCTCGCTGGCCTTAACACCGGCGTCCTTCAGAGCGGCCTTGCACGGCTCGATGGTGCGGGCGACCAGATCCTCGACCAGGGCTTCGAGCTTGGCACGGGTCAACTTGATGTTGAGGTGCTTCGGGCCCGAGGCATCGGCGGTGATGAAGGGGAGGTTGACCTCGGTCTGCATCGAGGACGACAGCTCGATCTTGGCCTTTTCCGCCGCTTCCTTCAGACGCTGAAGCGCCAGCCGATCCTTGCGCAGGTCGATGCCCTGCTCTTTCTTGAACTCGTCGGCGAGGTAATCGATGATCCGGGCGTCGAAATCTTCACCGCCCAGGAAGGTGTCGCCGTTGGTCGATTTGACTTCGAACACGCCGTCGCCGATTTCCAGCACCGACACGTCGAAGGTGCCGCCGCCCAGGTCATAGACCGCGACGATACCGGCACCCTTCTTCTCCAGACCATAGGCGAGAGCGGCGGCCGTCGGCTCGTTGATGATGCGCAGCACCTCAAGACCGGCGATGCGGCCAGCATCCTTGGTCGCCTGACGCTGAGCGTCGTTGAAATACGCGGGAACGGTGATGACCGCCTGAGTGACCTTCTCGCCCAGATAGCCTTCGGCGGTTTCCTTCATCTTCTGAAGGATAAAGGCCGACACTTGGCTGGGGCTGTACTTGGCGTCACGAGCTTCGACCCATGCGTCGCCGTTATCGCCCGCCACGATGTTATAGGGGACGAGGTTGGCGTCTTTCTTGGTGATCGGATCTTCGTAACGACGACCGATCAGGCGCTTAATCGCGAACAGGGTGTTGGCGGGATTCGTAACCGCCTGGCGCTTGGCCGGCTGGCCGACCAGTCGTTCACCAGATTCGGTAAAAGCCACCATCGACGGGGTCGTGCGCATGCCCTCGGCGTTTTCAATGACCTTGGCTGTCTTGCCTTCCATCACGGCGACGCACGAATTCGTGGTGCCCAGGTCGATGCCGATAACTTTGCTCATGTCATCCTCATTCCTGCTCGGCAGATCCCCGGGGCTCTGCTGTCTGCGCAGCCGCCCCGCGACCCCCTTCCGGGTTGAATCGCTGAAATTGTCCGGGGATCGACCCAATCGGCCATCCCCCGCGCCTTATATAGGTCGGGGGGCGGAGCGTGCAACCATGGCAAAAAGATGGCGAAGCGTATCCGGGCTAAAGAGAGCGGTATAAAGACCCTCTGGCGAATTATCTTGCCAGCCGCCCGACCGCTTTGGCATGACAGAGAGCTTGTTCTTTCCCCCACTGTTCCCGGTCCCCTCCCCCCAATGAAACGAAGCTGGTCCGCCGCCTTCACCGCCTATCTCGACAGGCGGGTGATGCTGGTGCTGCTGCTGGGCTTTTCCAGCGGCCTGCCTTTGCTGCTGACTTTTTCCACCTTGTCGGCTTGGCTGAAAAGCGAAGGAATCAGCCGCAGCGCAATCGGTGCCTTCGCCCTGGTCGGGACTCCGTATGCCCTCAAGTTCCTCTGGTCGCCCCTGATCGACCGCTTGAACCTGCCGGTGCTGACCCGGCGGATGGGACGACGGCGCAGTTGGGGCGTGTCGATTCAACTTCTTCTGATCGTCGCGATCCTGGCGCTGGGAGCCATGGACCCAGCCCGCGACCTGTGGGCCACGGCGCTGCTGGCATTGGGGGTTGCCTTCCTGTCGGCCAGCCAGGACATCGTGATCGATGCGTATCGCGTCGAGATCCTTGACCCCCAATCCCAAGGCCCCGGAGCCGGCGCGGTCCAGACCGGCTATCGCCTCGCGATGCTGGCCTCGGGCGCGGGGGCGCTGTTCGTCGCCTCGGCCTGGGGCTGGTTTGCCGCCTATGCCACGATGGCGGCCCTGGTGGCGGTGGGCATGGCCGTGTTTCTGTTCGGCCCCGAACCCGCCGTCGCGGTATCGGACTCCACCCGTGAGCGCGAGGCCCGCGCCGCCGACTTCCTGGCCAGCCGCCCCAACCTGCAAGGCCGCTTAGGAAACGTCGCGGCCTGGCTATACGGCGCGGTGGTGTGCCCGTTCGCCGATTTCATGGCGCGGCCTGCTTGGTGGGCGGTGCTGCTCTTTGTCGTCGGCTACAAGACCGGCGAGGCCATGGCCGGAGCCATGGCCAACACCCTCTATATCGAAAGCGGTTTCGCGCTGGAAGAAATCGCCTGGGTCAGCAAGATCTTCGGCTTTGGCGCGACTATCCTCGGAACCCTGATCGGCGGCGCCCTGGTGGCGCGGCTGGGAGTGATGCGGGCGCTGTTGCTCTTTGGCGTCCTGCAATCGCTTGGCAATCTGTTCTATGTCGTCCAGGCGATGGCCGGGCACAATGTCGCCGCCCTGGCCGTCTGCGTCTTCGCCGAAAACCTGACCGCCGGAATGGCTGGGTCGGCACTGGTCGCCTATCTGTCAGGATTGTGCAATGTGGCTTATACTGCCACCCAATACGCCCTGCTTTCGTCCCTGACGGCGGTAGGGCGGACCCTGTTCGCCTCGACCAGCGGCTGGCTGGCCGATCGGTTTGGCTGGGTCGATTTCTTTTTGATAACCACGGTGGTGACTCTGCCTGCTTTGATGCTTTTGCCCTGGCTGGCCCGCCACTACCGGACCGAGCCGCCCCAGCATGGTTGAATCACGCCGTCGGCAGGCTCATTCTCGGAGGATGCCCCATTGGGAGGGGTAAAATGATGCCCTCCGGTTTTTTCCTTTCGCGCAGACCAAGGCCATCACGGGCCGGGTCGGCGCGCTGTCCGAGGCTCCGCTTTGATGCGGCAGCCTCACCGTTTCTCTGATCAGGACTAACCAATCCCATGGACCTCAAGAAGATTCCGATCGGTAAAAACCCGCCTCGCGACGTCAACGTGATCGTTGAGATCCCGTTGAACGGCGATCCGGTCAAATACGAGATCGACAAGGAATCCGGCGCGATGTACGTCGACCGCTTCCTCAATACCGCGATGTACTATCCGGTCAATTACGGCTTCGTCCCACACACCCTGTCAGAAGACGGCGACCCCGTTGATATCATGGTGGTCGGACGCACCCCCGTCGCGGTCGGCGCGGTGATGCGCTCGCGCCCGATCGGGGTGCTGCTGATGGAAGACGAGGGCGGCATGGACGAAAAGATTCTTGCCGTGCCTCACTCCAAGCTGCACCCGTTCTATGACGGCGTGAACAGCTATGAGGATCTGCCCAAGATTCTGGTCCAGCAGATCGAGCATTTCTTCGTCCACTACAAGGACCTGGAAGTCGGCAAGTGGGTCCAGCTGAAGGGCTGGGGTGGCCCGGAAAAGGCTGGCGAGATCATCCAGCAGGGCATCGAGCGCGCCCTGGCCAACAAGCCGAAGAAGAAATAACGACCGGGCAAAATCTTCCCCCCGACGGCATCCGGCCGTCGGGGGAGTGCCGCCGCGGACGGCAACCCCAGACTTTCCGCCACCCTCGCTCTGGCACTGTTCTTGCAAAAACGAGAACGACCCAGTCCCCGAGGTGACGCAATGTCGGTGTCCGCCACGTCTTCTGTACGGCCTTCGAATCCGATCGATTCCCTGATTCCACAATTGCCGTCGGAAAACGCCGAAACCGCGTCTTCGAAATCGTCAGACTCGACCGCATCGAAAAGCCACCACATCGGCATGTTCGGTGCCGACGATGACAGCCCTTCTTTCTGGGATCTGGTCGATGTCATCAACCCTCTGCAACACATCCCGCTGGTTAACGAAGTCTATCGCGAACTGTCCGGCGACAAGATCGGTATTGCGGCTCGCCTGACCGGCGGCGCTTTGTTCGGCGGCGTGATCGGCCTGATCGGCGCGACGGTTAGCGGCGTGATCGAAGAAAGCACCGGTGACTCCGCTGGCGGTCACATGCTCGCCCTGTTCCGCGACGATCCGGCGACGGGAGACAGCGGCACCGCCCTGGCTGAGGCAGCTCCACCCGCCCAGGCCCAACCGCCCACCGAAAAAACGGCAGAGGCCCAGCCACAAACCATCGCCGCGAACGACACCAAGACCGACACAAAAACCGACGCCCGACCGATCGTGCTCACCGACATGATCGGCGAGGAACCCGCCCCGCCTGCCGCCATGCCGCGCCCGGCCGTCAGTGCCAGCGCCAGTGCGGCTCCCGTCGCCGCCGCCCAACAGACCGCCGCCAAGGTCGAAACTCCACCCGCCGCAATTTCCATCGCTGACACCGGAGATGTGGCTGCGACCCGCCCGATGTGGGGCGGCAAATCGCCACGCACGCTGACCATGCCATCGCGCACCACGGAACTCGCCACCCGGACGCCTCCGGCGGTGGCAACGTCGATCTCGGGCAATAGCGGACGTTCGCCGCTTCCCGTCACCGGATCACGGCCTCAGTCTGGATTGATCGCGCCGACCAACACGGCCCCGGTCGTCGCGGCCCAAAGCGAAAGCACGGCAACGACGACGACCGAAGCGGCCAAGACAACTGCCGCAGCGGCTAATCCCGCCCCAGCCGGCAACGATTGGTTCACGGCCGCCATGGCCGAGGGACTGAACAAATACCAGCGTTCAAACGCACGGGCCGCCGCAACGGACCAAACCATAACGCCGTAACGACATCAGAGCGGGGCCGGTTCTTTCCAGCAGATAATTTCGAACGGAGCCAGATTCTCGATGAACTGGCGAGTCGATGCCGCCCACGAGAAGTCGAGGGCATGAGCACGGCACAGCACCGGATCGGTGCCGAGCACGGCTAACGCAGCCGTCCCCAAATCATTGTCCAGCCGTCCCACCGGACTGGTTCCGATCACGTCAAGCGGTCCCGGCACCGGATAGGCCGCCACCGGCAGCCCCGAGGCCAGCGCTTCGAGCAGAACCAAACCGAAGGTGTCGGTGCGGCTGGGAAAAACGAACACGTCCCCGGCGGCATAATGCCAAGCGAGCTTTTCCCCGAACTGGGCTCCGGCGAAGTGGGCTTCGGGATGGCGACGGCGCAGGTCGTCAAGTTGCGGCCCGTCGCCGACCACGACCTTGGTGCCGGGCAGGTCCAGCGCCAGGAACGCCGCGACGTTCTTTTCGACCGCGACCCGCCCGACATACAAAAAGATCGGCCGGGGCAAACCGGCAAAGGGACCGCCTTCGCCTTTTGCTTCGGGACGGGGACGGAACATCTCGGTATCGACACCGCGCGACCACCGGCCGATCCGGTGAAACCCGCGCCGTTCCAATTCGGTCTCGATCCCCTGGGTCGCCACCATCACCCGCGACGACGGGGAATGGAACCGCCGCATCACCGCATAAGACAGCGGCAACGGCACACGAAACCGCGCCTTGATGTATTCGGGAAAGCGAGTGTGATACGCGGTGGTGAAGGGCAACCGCCGTCGCAGGCAGTAGCGCCGCGCCGCCCAGCCCAGCGGCCCCTCGGTGGCGATATGGATCGCACAGGGCTGTGATTCCTCGATCAGCCGGGCCACCCGAGGACCGGGACGAACCGCCAGCCGGATCTCTGGATAGGTCGGACAAGGCACGGTGCGAAAGCGCTCGGGCGTGACCATAACCACCTCGTGGCCGACCCTTTGCAATTCGCTTCTCAGTGTATCGAGAGTGCGGACGACACCATTGACCTGAGGAAGCCAGGCATCCGAGACGACAAGAATGCGCATTCCTTCTCCTTGCGACAGTCCAGACGTCATCACGGACGACTGAGCAACAGTGAGGCTTCGATGGCGCTGTCTTTCGGGGCCGGAAGGGAAGAATCGAGGTACATCCCCGGAGCCTGAAGCCAGTGAACGATCTCAAGACTGCCGTCGAAATCCTCGACCAAGGCCGTGCAGCTTTCGACCCAATCGCCGTCGTTGCAGTACAAAATGCCGTTCATGTCGCGCATCTGGGCGTAGTGAATATGGCCGCAGACGACGCCATCGGCCTGACAGCGGCGCGCTTCCTCGGCCATCGCTTCCTCGAAATTGGCCATGTACTGAACCGCATTCTTGACCTTGTGCTTCAGGTAGGCCGACAGCGACCAATAGGGGAAGCCCAGGCTGCGGCGAGCCACGTTCAGCCAATGATTGAGCGATAATGCCAGGGTGTAGGCTCCGTCACCCAGATGAGCCAGCCATTTGGCGTGCTTCACCACGCCGTCAAAGGCGTCGCCATGGACAACCAGAAGACGACGGCCATCGGCGGTCTGATGGATCGCGCTGGTGGCGACCCGGATGTCGCCAAACAGAATGCCGTGATAATCGCGGGCGAATTCGTCGTGATTGCCGGGAACAAACACAACCCTTGTTCCCTTGCGCGCCTTGCGCAGCAGCTTCTGCACCACGTCGTTGTGCGATTGCGGCCAGAACCACGATTTGCGCAGCCGCCAGCCGTCAATGATATCGCCAACCAGATAGAGCGTGTCGGATTCCGTGCTTTTCAGAAATTCGAGCAGATCGTCTGCCTTGCTGCCGCGAGTACCAAGGTGGATGTCAGAAATCCAGATAGTCCTGTAACGCCGCTTTACATTGGTACTGGCGTTCATGCATCCACCTATCAAATCTCAGTTCCGGACACCTCTGGTGTTGCGGTTCTAGTGCTGACATGGCGGTTTGTACATATAGATCGCCTTAGTTTTGACAAAATTCATCAAAATGAATAATGTCGGTAACAATTATTTCACTGATGATTCGCTGGCAATCCGAGATATAGAACCGCTCATGTTGGCAAACACGATGATCCCGTCGATCGAAGCCGCGCCGACCCAGCCACGCCGGGTTCTGGTCGTCTACAACCCCACGGCAGGCCGCCATAAACGCCGCCGTCTGATCGGCGTTGCCGAGCGGCTGGAACGGCTGGGCTGTGCCGTCACCATCCAGGAAACGGCCAAACGCGGCGATGCCGAGGATTTCGCCGCGCGCGCTGATACGGCGCTGTTCGACGCGGTGATCGCCGCCGGAGGCGACGGGACCGTCAACGAAGTCCTGAACGGGCTGGCTCTGGCCGGGGGTGGACTGGCTCTGGGGGTTCTCCCCCTCGGCACCGCCAACGTGCTGGCTTGCGAAATCGGGCTTGATCCCCGCGACAGCGAACAAGTCGCCCGCGCCATCGCTTTTGGCCCGGCGCGCCGGGTCCATCTCGGCACCGCAAACCGCCGCCGTTTTCTGCTGATGGCCGGAGCCGGTCTCGACGCCGAAGTCGTCGCCGGGCTGAACGTCACGCTAAAGCGCCACGCTGGTAAGCTGGCCTATGTCGTCGAAGGGTTGAAGCAGGCGGTCGGCTACGACTTCCCGATCCTGACCATCCGTGCCGATGGCATAAGCTACGAAGGCCGGATGGTGGTGGCGTGCAAGGGCCGGTTTTACGGCGGGCCGTTCGTCGCCGCCCCCGACGCCAACCTGGAAGCCCCGATGTTGGAGATTTGCGTCCTGCCCGCCGCCGGTGTGGCCGGGATGCTGCGTTATGGCATCGCCCTGCCGCTGGGGAAGCTGACCGAGCTGCCCGAGGTCCAGGTGATCTCGGCCAAGTCGATCATCGTCACTGGACCACGCGGCGCCCCGGTTCAGGGCGATGGCGATATCATCGCCCGCCTGCCTGCGGAAATCGCCATCGCCGACGAAACCGTCAATCTGATCTGCCCGGAAATCAGTGCCGCCGCGATCAATTGAGTCCATCGCCGCTTGATGCAAACCTCGGGTTTGCCTAGGGCCTATTCGATCCACTCGCCCCGATAGACACCCCAGATCTCGTCACGCCGCAGCCAACCCTGGCTGCGGCCGATCTCGGCGCGACAGTAATCGCGATTGCGCGGACATTGCAGCAGACGGCCCAGCACGCCCGGCTCCAACATCGCGACCGGATCGGCGGAATCGGAATCCGACGCCCGCAACGGACGGGGCGTTCCGATCACCACCATCATTCGCCGGCTGGACAGCATGCTCTGATGGACCCAACCTTCGGACCCCTGCCAATCGCGGATCTTGCGCCAGGCTTCGAATTCGGCCACCACCTCGACCGGCAGATCCTTGCGGGCATAAATCCAGTCGATCGGATAGCGCACGCCGGGGCCGGTGCGCAGATTGACTTCATCTGAGCGCAACGAGACAAAGCGCGGCAACGGCAGTCCGCTGCCCTCGGATGCCGAGGCCGGAACCGGCAGCAGCAACAGCGCAGCAGAAAGCAGTAATATCCGCGTCAGATCTCTAGGTCCGCAGGCCAGCATGAATCCTCCATCGGCATTATAGGCGGGAGGCAGACCCTACGGTCAAGGCACCCGATTTCGTCGTTCCTCTATCTGTCTCGTGAAAAGGTTGACGCACCCCCAGCCCGAGAGCGAAGGTTGCGAGCCCGGAGTTCGCCGGAGCAGGAGCGTCCATGATGGCCCGCAATAATTCTCTCGATTCAGTTGAAAAAGCTCGCTTACTGCGAGGTCTCGCGTTTCGTGTCCACCGCAAGCAGCCCTGTCCCGAGGCTCTGGCTGAAATGTTGGGGGAAGAATCGCGCGGCGGGCGACACCGAATCTTCAGTGCCGCTCTCGACCTGATATCCGAGGAGGGAGTCCTGCCCGCGCTCCAGGCCATCGATCTGATCGGCGACGAAGCCGCCGCGATCATGGCCGCCGTCCTTGATGCCAATGATCACCGCTTGCTGTCCGCCGCGCTGGGACGGCTCGCCGACCATATCGAGCGGACAGCTTGATCGGGCGGCGAGGTCTCGTGCTGACACTGGCGCTGCCGCTCTTGCTGCCCGGCTGTCTGCCCCCTTCGGATCAACCGGCCTGGTACGGCCGGATGGGCCGATTCCTCGGTCTGGTCGCCAATTGTGGCTGTTCCGATATCTCGCCCGACCGGATGGTCGCCGAGTACACCAAGGCGCTGGGCGGCCGCTATTCCGACGAAGACACGCGGGCGATGCACGGCTATGTCGTTCAGGCCGCTACCGAATTGTGGGAAAACCGCATCGAGGTCTGTTCCGAGGTCTGTTCGCAGCAATGCATGGTCGAGACGGTGGTTCGGCCGATGGGCGGACGCAGCACCGGAGTTGCCGCCTGTCCGGTTACCGAAATAGACCTGCACCTGACCGACGGCAAACAGTCCAACGTAACGGGCGGCGGCTTCCCCTGATATTTTTTTGACCCGGCTGGTGATCCAATCCGGCCGGGTCCACGTAGAACCATCATAACCGACGCTCTGCAAGGAGACCGATGATGGCTTCGACCACCCTGCGCACCACCGACAAGACCACCCTGATCGCCCTGGCGCGGGCGCTCCGCGACATCGCCCACGGCCACAATGATGCCGGGCCGGTGCTCCGCTCGCTGGCGGTCAGCTATGAACGGATGGCCGCCGGTGCGGGCTGATGCTGGCTTTTTCCTCCCGTCGCGCCGATGATCTGGGTCAGGTTCCGCCGGTAATCGATCCGGTGGACTGGCTCACCAGCCGACGGGAGGATCATGGACTCGCGCGAACAGGTCTCGACCGAAGCGGACTCGCAAGCCCAGGTCATGGCCGCCCGGTTGCAGGCGGTGGCACGGAATCGCGACCGGGACGCCTTTGCCGAGTTGTTTCGTTATTACGCGCCCCGGATCAAATCCTATCTGCGCCGCCTGGGCACCGAGGATTCGGTGGCCGAGGAACTGGCGCAAGACGCGATGCTGGCGGTATGGAGCAAGGCCACGCATTTCGATCCCGAACGGGCCAAGGCGGCAACCTGGATTTTCTCCATTGCCCGCAATCTAAGGATCGATCGCCTACGCCACGAACGGCGGCCCGAGATCGACCTGGACGACCCCGAACTGATCGTCGATCCGGCCCCACCGGCCGACGATGCATTAGAGACCGGACGACGCGAACAGAGGGTCCGCGACGCTCTGACCCATTTGCCACCGGATCAGGCGCGGGTGGTGGCTCTGTCCTTTTTCGAGGACGTGCCGCATGCCGAGATCGCAACCCGGCTGGATGTGCCGTTAGGAACCGTTAAATCCCGCATGAGATTGGCGATGGGGCGGATCAAGGCCCTATTGGGAGAAAGCCGATGAGCGCCTCCTTCCACCCTTCCGACGCGCTGCTGGCGGCCTATGCCGCCGGAGCGATGGACGAGCCGACGGCGCTGGCCGTCGCCACCCACCTTGCCTTCTGCCCGCGCTGCCGGGCCGAGGTTGCCCGGCTTGAAGCCCTGGGCGGCACACGTCTTGAGTCCTTGCCCGCGGCTCCGATGGCCGAAGAGTCCCTGGCCAGCGTACTCGCCCGACTCGACCGCACGCCCCCCATACCCCGCGCACCCGCTCGTGGCGCGACCTCCACCCTGCCCGGCCCGATCGGTGCCTATTGCGGTGGCGATACGTCCAGCCTGCCCTGGCGGCGCATGTCTCCCGGCATTGACCAGGCGATCCTGGTCAGTTGCGGCCACGCCCAGGCCAGACTGATTCGGATGGAGGCCGGAGTGGTATCGCCGCGCCATCGCCATGCCGTCACCGAGGTCAATGTCGTGTTGCAGGGAGCATATCGCAACGAGGCCACCCATTACCGACCGGGTGATTTTGCCGTCGAGGACGCCAACCGCCTCTATCGTCCTATCGCCGATTCCGATACTGCCTGCCTGTGCCTCTGCGTCGGCGACGACCCAATCCGGCCAACCGGCCTGTTCAACCGATTGATGGCCCCGTTCATGGGGTGACCTTTCGTTGCCGCGTGCTACAGATCGTCGATGGCGAAACGCAGAACCATCCGGCGCGGCCACCCTTTGCCGTCGTCGGGCGGCAAGGTCAACGGCTGGGACAGCCGTAACGCCAGCAGGTAAGATTCCAATGCCCGCCGCAGCGCGCTGTTGGGAGGCAGCCTGTCATAGCCGGAAATCACCGCCTCGGGATTCCACGGGACAGAGCGGTTCATCATTCCGCCCAGAGTGCCATCCGCATTGATCTCGATCACAGCGGAGATCACCACCCCCTTTCCCTTCATCGATGCGGAATCGAACCGCCACATTTTCAGGATCTGGGCCAAGATAAAGTCTTGAGCGCTTTGGCTGAGGCCACCCCGCACCGGAGCTGTCGGCTTACGACTTCCTCCCGTTTCGACGCTGACCACCGCTGCCGTCGTCTGGGCGGGCCGGGGCGCGGTCTCGCCAGATTTCGCCCCCGATGATTGCTTGGCGATCGGCGCACGGTTCAGTTGCGGCGGTGGAGGCGGAGGTTCCTTCGCCTTCGGCTCCGGCTTTGGTTCCGGGGGAGGCGGCGGGGGCGGCGGAGGAGATGGCAAAGGTGGAGGCGGTGGAGGCGAAGGAGGAAGCTGGGGCACCAGCTCGACGTTTGTCACCCGCTCCTGCGCTGGATCGAAGGGGATGTAGACCTCGATCTGCCTCACCGCCAGAATCGCGGCCAGATGCAGCACCAATGAAATCAGCAAAGCCCAGGCCGTCGTGGACAGGCGCAGGCGCCTGCGGATCACAGGCTGGTCCACAACCGTTCAGCCGCCGCAACCACCGCCTCGGTGTCGAGATCGAGCATCAAGCATTCCTGGCGCCGGTGATCGAAATCGGCGGCATGGCAAATGTCCTCAAACGAGCGTGGTCCGCGCACGCTGGCGGACCGCCTCCCCGCCGGTCCATAGAACAGTTCGGACGACGGCCCGAACAGTCCCAGTGTCGGCACACCCGCCGCCGCAGCCATGTGCATCAGCCCGGAATCGTTGCCGAGATAAAAAGAACACCGCTCCAGGCACGCATAAATCGTTGCCAGATCCCCGGCTCCATCGGTCAGATCGATCCGCCGCTCGGACGGCACCGCCGCCAATACCGGGGCGGCAGCGGCGCGCTCGGCAGGCGAAGCGATCACTGCCACGCGGGCACCGGGAAGAATCCCTCCCGGCGCGGTCAGACGCTCGACAACCTCGACAAAGCGTTCGGCCGGCCATTGCTTGGCTCCCCAATTGGCAGTCGGGCCAACCGCCAGCACCGGCCCACCCGGCGAGATCAGGCGTTCAGCCGCCGCGCGCTGGTCCGCTCCGGCCCACAAACGAGGCTGCGGCACAGTATCGAGCCGCAGCACCGTGGCCAGATGAGCCAGCCGGTGACGCGGTTCCCACGAAGATCTCAGCACCCGCCGCCGCCACGACGGCAGCAACCAGCTGATCGCGGAACCACGCAGATCGACCACCAAGCTCCAGCGTCGGGTAACGGTGCGTCGCCACAACTCGATCCAATGCCCGGCCCGACGCCGCTTCACCAGCGGGATCACTTCGTCAACGAACGGAGCCGCAGCGAACAAAGCCGCCGCCGGAGCACCACACGCGACAGTAAAACGGGCGTCTGGATAGCGCTCGGCCAGATAGTTCAACAGGCCGGTCGAAAGCACGGCATCGCCGATCCGGCTGGCGGTGATGAAAAGAATCCGCATCAATGTCGTCCCGGCGACCGCCGTCCAATCGGTTCATAGGCCCGCCCAACCGCCAAGAGTAGCGACTCGCGGCTGGTTCCGCTGGTCACCAATTGCCCCCGGACCATCCGGGCGATTTCGGCGATAACCTCGCGGTCGGGATCGTCGGCAAACAACGGGGCAAAAGACTCGAACATCGCCAGCCCCTGATCAAGCTCTTCGCCGAAACGAGCGCGCCCGACCACTGTCCAGCATTCCAGCAACTTTTCGACCACCGACAGAAATTTGTCGGGATGAACCCGCCGCCGCAGCGCTTCACGCAATTGAAGCACTAGTTCACGCGGCCGCGAGGCAATCTCGATCACACTGAACGGGCGGGTATTACCAACCGCGCTGAAATCGCGAGCGGCTCCCTGGCAGAAATAATAGAAATCGGATAGGCCAAACCGCCTGTCACCGTAGCGGGTGAACAGCATCAGACCCAGAATGTCGGCCATGACGTTGCTCAGAACGTCGTCGATGGCGCGAAGCCGCTCCAGCAAGAACGGGCCGCTGGTCCCCTGCCCGATCAGGCTCATCAATTCGTCACGGGCGGCAACGAATTGGCGGACGTTATAATCGAGCAAGGTGCGCAGGAACTGGAAATCCACACTGTCCGGCAGGTCGAGCCGTGCCTGCTCGGCTAGAGTCCGCAACTCCGCAAGCAGGTCCAGCGCCTCCTGCTCATTCGGCTCCAGCGCATTGGCTGAAGGCGTCCTGACCTTGACCTTACGGGTGGTGGTGACGTGCCCCAGGGTGAATTCGACACCCAAAATCGTGTAATGGCGGGGCTTGGTGACCGGCACCTCGACGACGCGGTAGCCCGGATCGTCACCATCTTGAACGGCAGCCTGCTTGGTCTCGGCCGATTTATGGGCGGCGGCCAGCCGGGTCAACCGCTCAAGCAGGCTTGCCCACACCACATCGCGCTTGTCGGCCATATAGGCGGTCCAAGCCTCGTCCCCGACGGGAACAGCCCCCTCGCACGGACGGTAGACCCGCCGGTCCATCCCGTCGCGGCAATAGCGCAACAGCGGCCCGGCGATAAAGGCGCGCAGCACCTCGGCCAGGGCCGGATCGAACAGAAAGAACGGCCGAGCGGAATGATAGGCGGCCGAAGGCAATGCCGCTGGTGGCACCTGTATCTGGGCCAGCCGCCGCAAGGCGATATCGGCGATGTAGAGGCCTAAACCAGTCTCGGCCTCGGCATAAATATAATTCTCGGGCGGCGGCGCGGTGGGAGGAGACGCGGGCGGAGACGCAACAGCCACATCGGCGGCGCGGCGCGGCGCGGACGGAGGCGGTGCGGCACTGGCCCGTTGCCAAGCCAGGGCGATCTCGGGTCGTTTGACGATCACGACCCGAATCACTTCGGCGGCGAGGGCTTTCTGCTCCTCCCAGGTATGAGCGACCAGACCGTCGGCAAAAGCCGTCTGGATCATCTCGCGGAACTCGGCATCGCCCTGACGGCGCAGAAGACTGCGCAAGACCTCGGACATGAAATGAGCCAGCGCCGCCGAATCGGGGAGAAGGTCGAGTCGGGACAGCAGCCCTTCGAGCAACAACCGCTGGTCGGCGGGGAGTTCCGCACTCACCTCACGGAACCCAGTTCTTCTCGATCGGCACCGCCGCGACCGAATTCTGCGGCGATCCCTCGATGATCCGGTCGCTATAGACCAGATAGACCAGGACGTTGCGCTTGCGGTCGTGGAATCGGACCACCTGCATCGTCTTGAACAACAGCGACGTGTCCTTCTTGAACACGGTGTCGCCGTCCTTGATCGGCTCAAGGAACTGGATCGGTCCGACCTGACGGCAAGAGATCGCGGAATCGGAGGTATCCTCGGCAATGCCGATCCCGCCCTTGATGCCGCCGGTCTTGGCCCGCGACAGATAGCAGGTGACGCCGATAACCTGAGGATCGTCAAACGCCTCGATCACGATCTTGTCGTTGGGACCAAGCGCCTTGAACACTGTCGAGACACTGCCGATTTCCTCGGCCATCGTCGGAGCCGCAACGGTCGCCGCCAGAAGCACCGCAGGAACCAAAGATTTCATGCGCATTGTCATCGTACCCCTTTCTTAACCTCCATCGCCTCCACCGGGACTAAGACAACGCTCATCCCGTCTCTCTACTCTTGTCTTAGCCGAGGGGGAGCGCGGGTGCACGGCTCTTGTTATAAGAAGGACGAAAAGATCACCCTTTTGCCGCCCGCTCCAGCAGTTCCAGCAGACCGGATAGAATCCGCGTCGGCTCGGGCGGGCAACCGGGGATGTGCAGATCGACCGGCAGCACCGCTGCCACCCCACCCAGCACGGCATACGACCCGGCGAAGCAGCCGCCATCGCGAGCGCAATCGCCCAAGGCCACCACCCATTTCGGCGACGGAACCGCTTCGTGCGTCCGTTGCAAAGCTTCAACCATGTTGGCCGTGACCGGCCCGGTGACCAGCAGCACATCGGCATGGCGCGGGCTGGCGACGAAGCGAATGCCAAAGCGTTCCAGGTCATAGACCGGACCGTTGACGGCGTGAATTTCCAATTCGCAGCCATTACACGATCCGGCATCGACCTCGCGGATCGCCAGGGAGCGGCCCAGCTTTTGCCGCGCCCGGTCGCCCACCGCCCGCGCCAGCTCGGCCGCACCATCGGGATCGGGAGAGACCGCGCCGCGCCGGGTGTACGGTCCTCGGGTCAGGGCACGAAACAACAGCTTTGAGATCGGGGGAATCATTGGTCATGCCCCGAATAAGAACAATTGAACGATTTGTTGCACAGCGGGAAGTCGGCAACGATGTTGCCCTTGATCGCCACTTCCAACAACGGCCATTGGAACCAGGACGGATCATGGGCATGCAGGCGGACAACACGCCCTTCGGCATCGACCCGGCCCCACACCAGAACCTCGCCGCGAAAGCTCTCGACAAGCGCCATCCCCTCGCCTGCCCGTCGCGGCAGGTCGGCCCGCACCGGACCGTCGGGCAATTCGAGTAGAATGCGGTTGATCAGGCGCAGGCTTTCGGCGGCCTCGGCGAAACGGATCATCACGCGGGCGTTGACGTCGCCCTCCAGCAGCATCGGCACCGCAAGGTCGAGCATCTCGTAGGGCGGATAGCCCGGCACGCGCCGCGCATCATGCCCACGCCCCGAGGCGCGGCCGACCACTCCGCCCGCACCGAACCGATTGGCCAGGGCGGAAGGCAAAATGCCCGTGCCCTGGGTCCGGTCGGACAGCGACGGCGTGTTCTCGTAGAGTTGGCGGGCGCGCTCGATTTCCTTGTGCAACTCGTACAGCAATTGCTTGATCGTCTCGGAGCCTTCGGGCGGGAGGTCGGCGACAACGCCGCCCGGAACCACCTGATCCATCAAGAGACGATGGCCGAACAGCGCCCGATTGACCCCCAGGATGCGTTCACGCAACACCGACATATGGGCCAGCATCACCGCGAACGCAGCATCGTTGCAGATGCCGCCAATATCGATGAGATGATTAGACAGCCGCTCCATTTCGGCCATCAGAGCGCGCAGCCAGTCGGCCCGGCGCGGCACCTCGGCCCCAGTGGCGGCCTCGACCGCACGGGCAAAGGCCAGGGCATAGGCAACGGTGGAATCGCCAGAAATCCGCCCGGCCAGCCGTGCCACCGCCTCGACCGTCCGCCCCGCCGCCAGCCCCGAGATCCCTTTGTGGGTATAGCCCAGTCGTGCTTCCAGCCGCACCACCGTCTCGCCCTGGGCGTGAAAGCGGAAATGACCCGGCTCGATCACCCCGGCATGGACCGGCCCGACTGGAATCTGGTGCAGCCCCTCACCTTCCGCTGGCAGAAACGGATAGGCAAACGGCGTGGGCGACGGATCGCGGGGCCGCGCCGCCAGCGGCTGGCGCGACGGCCAGCGACCGTGATCGAACCAGGGGCGGCGATCATCCAGCCCCTCCGGCTCCAGCCCCCACAGATCCCGGATCGCCCGCTCCAGCCGAATCGCCGCCGGCCTTACCGTCCCGATCGCGACAAAGCGCCGGTCAACGCAGCGATGCGAGACGATGCGGATATCGCCCTCGCGTTCGTCACGCAGGGCGACGTGCACCTCGTCCTGCTCGCCCCACTCCGCCATCAGGCACCACTCGGACCCCGCCAGCCGGGCCACCAGGGACTGCCAGCCCACACGGTCCAGACGCACGCGGGGATAGGGGTGGCTGCCCTCCACCGTTTCGGCTTCCGCCAAAAACGCCACCAGCGAGTCTTGCCCGATCATCCCAGCATCCTCGCGACGGTGTGGAACCACGCCACCAGCGGCGCGGGCAGATACAGCCCGGCCACCAGGACCAGCGCCATGTGCAGCCACAGCGGCGTCAGCGCCAGGATACCCGACACTCGACCAGCGCTGCTCTGGACCGGCGATCGCGGCGGCGGCTCGCCGAATGCCATCATCTGCAACCGGCTGATCAAAGCCCCGAATGCTAGCAGCAGCGCGATTGCCAGCGGCAGCGCCAGCAGCGGCTCGCGGGCGAAGGTCGAGCCCAGCACCAGGAACTCGCTCATGAACACGCCCATCGGCGGCAGACCGGCTATCGCCAACACCGCCAGAACAAAGCCCCAGCCCAGCACTGGATGGGAAACGGTCAATCCCCGGATATCGGCAATGCGCTTGGTGCCCTCGTTCTGCGAAATGATGCCGACCGCGAAAAAGATCGCCGATTTGGTCAGCGAGTGCATCATCATATGCAAAAGACCGGCAAAATTAGCCAGCGGCCCCCCCATCCCGAAGGCAAAGGTGATCAGCCCCATATGCTCGATCGAGGAATAGGCGAACAGCCGCTTGATGTCGCCGCGTCGGTACAGCATGAAGGCCGACAGGAACAGCGACGATAGCCCCATCACCACCAGCAGCGGGCCGGGCGACAGGGTGTGACCGTTGGCCGAAAGCAGCATCTTGAAGCGCAACAGGGCGTAAAGCGCGACATTGAGCAACAGACCCGACAGCACCGCCGAAATCGGCGTCGGCCCCTCGGCGTGGGCATCGGGCAACCAGGCATGCAAGGGGGCGAGTCCAACCTTGGTGCCATAACCGACCAACACGAACACAAAGGCAAGATTCAGCAAATCGGGTTGGAATTCCGCCGCCCGGCGCATCATTTCGGTCCAGGCCATCGAATCCGCCCCGTCGCCCATCACCGGCTGTGCCGCCAGATAGACCAGGATCGTGCCGAACAGAGCCAATCCGATTCCGACCGAGCAGAGGATGAAATACTTCCACGCCGCCTCAATCGCCTCGCGGGTGCGGTACAGGCTGACCATCAGCACCGTGGTCAAGGTCGCCGCCTCGACCGCCACCCACATCACCCCGGTATTGTTGGCCGACAACGCCAGCAGCATCGTGAACAGAAACGCCTGATACATCGCGTGGTAAAAGCGCAGATGCAGATCGGACAGGCGGTTGCCCTCGCTCTCACGGGCGATATAGGCCGCCGAGAATATCGATGTGGTCAGACCGACGAACGCGGTCAGCACCACCAGATAGACATTGAAGTCATCGATAAAGAACAGCTTGGTCGGTGCCGGGCGGACCCGCAGCAAGACCAGGGAGGCGACAAAGGTCGTTCCCGACACCGCGACGTTGACCCACGACGCCACCCGCCAGTCGCGGATCACCGCCAGGAATCCGGCGGCACCCAGCGGCAGCGCCAGAATCCACAAAAGCGGGTTATCGAGTCCGGGCAAGCCCGCCAGCCGGTCGATCATTGCCGGTCCCCGCGATAGGTTTCGACATCGTTGATATCCAGAGTGTCAAAGCGCTCGCGGATACGGAAAAAGAAGATGCCGAACAGGGTCATTGCCACCAGAACCGAAAACGCCACTGAAATTTCCACCACCAGCGGCATCCCCTTGGCCGACACCGCCGCCAGGATCAGGCCGTTCTCCAGAGCCATGAAGCCCACCACCTGAGTCACCGCGTTACGCCGCGTGATCATCATCAGCAGTCCGATCAGAACCACGCTCATTGCCAGAGCCAGACTCTCGCGCGTCAACGCCGCCGCATTGGCGGTGACCGGCAACACCAACAGAATCGACAGAGCCACCAGCGCTACCCCGGCCATCATCGTCCAGCCGATCGACATCGCGGTCTCGACACTGCGGTGAATGCCCAGCTTCTCGATCAGCCAGTGCAAGGCGACGGGCACGATCATCGCCTTGAACACCAGAGAGATTCCGGCGGTGACGTACAGATGCGGCGCGTTCTGGACATGGGCCTGCCACCCCGCCGCCGCCGCCAGCGCCAGCGCCTGAAAGGCAAAGGTATTGATCACCGCGAACAGCCGACGCTGATACAGCAATTGCAGCCCGGCCATCAATACGGTGGCGCCGATCAGATGAGCGACGTCATAGGAGATCTGACCTGCTCCCATCACACCGCCTCCGACACATACAGAAAGATCGTCGCCAGCAGCCCCAGCAACAACGCGCCCCCCAGGAAATCGGCATAGCGGAACACCCGCATTTTGGCGATTCCGGTCTCGAACACTGCCAATGCCGAGGCCAGGGCAAAGCTTTTGGCCAGGAACGCCCCCAGCCCCACCGCCATCGCCGTCACGCCCGCCCCAGCCTGGGCGATGCCCCACGGGGCGAACAAGCCGCCGATCAGAGCCAGAAACAGGGTAAGACGCACCATCCCCGCCGCTTCCATCAAAGCGAGGTGGCGACCGGAATATTCCAGCACCATCGCTTCGTGCACCATCGTCAGTTCCAGATGGGTCGAGGGATTATCGATCGGTATCCGTCCGTTCTCGGCCACCGCCACCATCACCAGCGCCGCCAGGGCCAGCCCCATCGACACCTCGATACCGACACTGCCCGACAGCACGAAAGCGATGATCTGCGACGGCGCGGTGCTGCCCGATAGCAGCGACAGCGAGAAGGTCACCATCAGCATTGCCGGTTCGGCCAACGAGGCGATCAGCATCTCGCGTGATGCGCCCAGACCGCCGAAGGCGGTACCGACATCCATCCCGGCCAGCGCGGTCCAGAACCGCGCCACTCCCAACAGCGCCACCAGGGCGATCAGATCGGCGGCCGGAGCCAGCACCAGATCGGTGGTAAAGGTCGGGATCAGGACGGCGGCCAGCCACACCGCGCTAAACGTGACATAGGGTGCGGCGCGGAACAGCTGCGATGCCGAATGAGCCACCACCGCTTCCTGTTGGAGAAGGCGGTAGAGGTCACGATAGGGCTGGAACGGCGATGCTCCGATCCGCCCCTGTAACCGCGCCTTGACCAGCCGCACCCAGCCGGTGACGAGTGGCGCCAGCGCCACCACCAGGAAGATCTGCGCCGCCTGGATCAAAATCTCGATCATGGCTGCTGCCTCCACGCCACCACCAGAAGCATGAAGACCAGGGTGGAGAACATCATCAGCAGATAGCCCCGCACCGTCAGGAACTGCATCCGGTTCACCCGGTCGGCGATGAAATTGACCGCACGGGCGATCGGGTCATACAGCCAGACCCACACCGGGTCGATCATCCGCACCGAAAGCCGCGCTGGACTGCGTTCTCCCGGTTCGGGCATCTCGACCGTCTCACGCGCCAGAAAGACCGACGTGCCGAACACCCGGCGCAGCGGCTGCGAAAAGCTCTGGCCGGTATATTGGGTTTCGGGAATGTCCTCGCGGTGACCACAATCCCAGGCGTCGGCGCGGCGAACCCGCCGGGTGCCCAACCCGTGCGCCAGCACCACCGCAATCGCGAACAGCGCCGTGCCCACCATCACCAACATCGTACCCGAATAAGACCCACGGGTCGAACTGACCGGCGACAGCCAGGGCCAGCCCAGATCGGCCGACACCGCGAAATGAAGCCCGGTCATCGGCTGGACCACCGCCGACAATGCATCGGTCACCGTCACCGGAATCGCGCCGAGCAGGATGCACAGCAGGGCCAGCGCCGCCATGGTCCAACGCATGCTGGCCGGGGTCGGATGCAAATCGGCGCGCGCGGCGGCCAACGAGCGCGGACGCCCGAGGAAGGCGATCCCGTAGGCGCGGACAAAGCAAGTGGCGGCCAGCGCCCCCGCCAGGGCCAGCATCGCGCCGACCACTGGCACGCCGAATTTCATCGCCCAGTGCGGCAGACCCGGACCTTTGAACAGCGCTTGAAGGATCAGCCATTCCGAGACGAAACCATTCAACGGCGGCAAAGCCGAGATCGCCGCCGCGCCGATCAAAGCGGCGGTGCCAGTCCACGGCATCCGATTGAGCAGCCCGCCCAACCCGCTCAGACGGCGTTCTCCGGTGGCACTGATCACCGCCCCGGCGGCGAGGAACAGCAGGGTCTTGAAGACCGAGTGATTAACGATGTGATACAGCCCGCCGACCAGGGCCAACGCCGCCAGCGCCGGTTCGCCTGCATCCTTGAAGGCAATGCCAAGCCCGAGTCCGATCACCGCGACGCCGACATTTTCGACAGTGGAATAGGCCAGCAGCCGCTTCAGATCGTCCTGGAACAGCGCGTAAAGCACGCCAAGCACCGCGCTGGCTCCGCCGATCACCATCAATGCCGCGCCCCACTCCCACGGAACGTCGCCATGGAGGTCGAACAGAATGCGAATCAGGCCGTACAGCGCGACCTTGGTCATCACTCCGCTCATCAGCGCGGAAACATGGCTGGGGGCCGCCGGATGAGCCAGCGGCAACCAGACATGAAGCGGGACCAGACCGGCTTTCGACCCGGCACCCAGCACCGCCGTCAATACGACCAGAAAGGCCGGAATCGTCGCCAGTTCGGCCTGACGCATCGCCGCGAAGGTATAGGTTCCACCCGCTCCGGCCATCAGACCGAAACTGGTCAACAGGCAAAAGGTGCCGAACGCGGCCATGATCAGATAAATCACGGCGGCATGCCGATTTTCCGCCGATTTATGATCGGACAGCACCATCAGCCACGACGCCAGCGACATGAATTCCCACGCCACCAGAAACATGAAGGCGTCGTCGGCCAGCAGAACCGCGTTCATCCCGAACAGAAATAGCGGGAAGAACGGCGTCACCCGCCGCACCTCGGGCAGATGGCGGCAATAGCCGATGCCATAAATCGAAGCGGCGACGGCGGCCAGATCGACCACCACCATGAACAGCGCCGACAGATTGTCGAGACGGAAATGCGCCGCCATCCAAGGCAGGCCCAGCGGCAAGACAATCGACGGACTGCCGCCCGGACCAATGCCCAGATGGGTCAACCCGGCGACCAACAGCCCCAGACTTGCGGCGGCACAACCGGCATGGACCAGCCGATGGGTGATCTCGCGGCTACCGGCCACCACGGCAAGAGCCGACAGCAGCACCAGGACCGACAAAGAAGCGACGATCAGCATGGGAAATGCAGCCCGGACAGGCCAGGACGGCAGAACGACGGATGAGAAGTCAAGAAGGCGCTCCCGGACGGCCGGTCAGTTCCCGGTCCTTCTCAGGAGTTTATCACGAAGAATGGGGGGGCCGACAAGAGTCTCCCCCACTCTCACCCGTCGTTCGACCGGCAAGAGCGGGGAGGCCCGTGACTTATTTTCCCCGCGCCTTGCGGGCGGCGTAACGAGCGTCGCGGGCAGCCTTGCGCTGTTCTTCCAACGCGGCCTCGGCGGCGATCGCCTCGATCCGGGCCGTCTCGCGGGCGACCTCGGCGGCGATGATCTGCGCGGCGGCAGCCTCTTTCTCCGCCTTGCGGTCGGCGATGGCCTGGAGTTTGGCGGCTTCTTTCTCTGCCTTACGCTGGGCGTCGCGCTCGGCGCGAGCAGCGGCGGCGACCTGAAGGGCGGCCTGCTTCTCCAGATAGACCGGATCGGTGGTATCGACCTTGTTGGCGCGCCACTTCTCTACCAACGCCTTCTTAGCGGCGGCGGCCGTGTTCAGGCGCTCGCCAAAGCCGGCAACGACCCTGGACTTGGCCTGTTTATCGATGTTTTGCATATGTTCTCCAAGATTAGCGCGTCAGATCAAACTTCGCGCTGGACCCTCCACCATATGGTTACATCGGGGGGAAGAGGCAATCGGAAAAGCGCGTCCCCTCCCTCAAACCTCACTTCCCGACCCTACCGGCAAGGCGATGGCATCGACCAGGGTGCGCAATTCCTGACGAGCCGCGACGTGGCTCATCGACAGATCGAACCCGGTAATCTTGCGCCGCAGGTCAAGCAGGGTCAGCCCTTCGAGAAACATCGAGCGGTAAATCACCCGCTCGCCCAGGCCGGGAATGACACGAAAGCCGACTCGGCGAGCCAGATCGGCCAACAGCTTTTCCACATCGCGCTTGTTGCGGGCGTCAAGGTTGGACAGGCGGTTGCGCAGCACGATCCAATCGACCATCGACCGTTCGCCGCGTATCGCCCGCGCTTTCTTGGTCTCCCATACCATTTCGGCGTAATGGCTGGGGCGGAGAATTTTCATCGTCGCGGGATCGACTCGACCAAGGACATCGAGATCAACCAGGCTGTCGTTCAGCGGCGTCACCAGCGTATCGGCGAAGGAGTGTCCCATTCTCGACAGGAAATGATCGCTGCCCGGCGTATCGATCACAACGACATCGTGGGTGTTGGCGAAATGATTGACGATATCGAGCAGCCGCGCCTCGTCCGCCTTGCGATCGTCGGTCGACGGCACCGAGATATGGTCAGGCAGAGGCAGCGCACAATCGCCGCGAGCCGCGCGATTGTGGATATAACGGGTCAGGGTCGCCTGACGCGCATCGAGATCAATGCTGCCGACCGACAATCCCCGGTCGAGAAGACTCATAATCAGATGCATTGAAATGGTTGATTTCCCGGTACCGCCCTTTTCATTACCGACGACGATGACATGAGCGCGCTTTGTCATGAAAACCTCGCGAAGAAGCGGGGGCTTGCGTCGGGTGGGTCAAAACGGTCTAATCGCGTGTGGACGGGCGTAAAACTCTACCTTTGGCCGCTCTTGTGTGCAATGACCATCCGTCTTCCGCAGGTGTGACGCTGGTGGTATGCTTCACCAAATATTGAGGGTTACTTCCGGGAGAAAGACAAAGTGTTGGCGGAACAGGGAGCCGAGCCGGTCGATTGCGTCGTTATCGGTGCCGGAGTGGTTGGGCTGGCCGCCGCCCGTGGACTGGCCCTGGCCGGGCGCGATGTCATCGTGCTGGAAGCAGAAGGCGCGATCGGCACCGGAATCTCGTCACGCAACAGCGAGGTGATCCACGCCGGGCTATATTACACGCCGGGATCGCTGAAGGCGCGGCTGTGCGTCGAAGGCAGCCGGGCGATGCGCGCCCACGCGACCCGTTGCGGGATTCCCCATGCCCTGCCCGGCAAGTTGGTCGTCGCCACCGATACAAACGAAGAAGAAACCTTGGCGACCGTGTTCGAACGCGCTCGTACCAACGGAGCCGAGGGGCTGCGGATGCTGTCGGCGACCGAGGCCCGTGCGCTGGAACCCGATCTGGTTTGTACTGCCGCCTTGTTGTCGCCGTTCACCGGCATCATCGACAGCCACGCCTTCATGCTATCGCTCCAAGGCGAGGCCGAGGCAGCCGGGGCGATGATTGCGTTTCACGCTCCGGTCACGGGTGGCCGCGCCGATGGTGACTCGATGCTGATCGAAACCGGCGGAGTCGAGCCGATGCGGCTGCGCGCCCGGTCTGTGGTTGTCTCGGCCGGTCTGGCCGCCCCCCGGATCGGGGCGGCGCTGGGGCTGCGCGACGTGCCGCCCGCGTCTCTGTGCCGGGGGAATTATTTCAGCCTGATCGGACGGGTGCCATTCTCCCGGCTGGTCTATCCCGTGCCGGTCTCGGCGGGGCTGGGGGTGCACTTCACCCTCGATCTCGGCGGGGCCGGTCGGTTCGGTCCCGACGTCGAATGGATCGAGCGTGAGGAGTACAACGTCGATCCCACCCGAGGCGACGTGTTCTACGACGCGATCCGCCGTTATTGGCCGGGTTTGCCCGATGGAGCATTGGCTCCAGCCTATTGCGGCATCCGTCCCAAAATTCAGGCTCCGGGCGAGCCGGAACGCGATTTCCTGATCCACGGCCCGACCGAGACCGGCGCTCCGGGAGTGGTGGCGCTGTACGGGATCGAAAGCCCCGGCCTGACCGCCAGCCTTGCTATCGCCGATCACGTCGTGGAGATGCTGTCATGAGCCGGATCGGATTCACGGGAATCGTCTTCTTGGTGCTGGCTCTGCTGGCTCCTCCCGCCCAGGCGCTCGACAAGCCGCGGGATTTCGTCCCACCGCCACCGGATCAGGTGCCCAACGTCCGCGAGCAGACCCGATCAGTCATGATCGAGCTGGCGAGCTATGCCAAGAAACGCGATCCCAACTTCCAGGTGCTGATGCGCGGCGGGGTCGAATTGCTGATCAAGGGCGATTGGGAAGTCCAGTGGGAAGCGCTGCACGATCCCTCCAGCACCGGGTTTTATCGCCGCCTGCCGGAGCGGTCGGTATTCCGTCCGCTGGTCAAGGTGCTCGATGGCCTCGTCCTCGACGGACTGTATTGCGGTGGGAACGCCCTCAACAAACCGCTGGCCGACGCGATCAAGGAGCGCAAGGCCAATGACGCCCAGATCGACACCGAAAAGAAGCTCGGCATTCAACGCCCGCCGGTGCCGGTGGAAATGGGGCCGTTCAGCAACGATCCGGCTGTCGAGTTGCGCCGCGCCGCCGAGATCAAAGAGAAGCAGGACAGGGAGGAACGGATTCGACGCATTGTCTATGCCGCCGATACGATCCGGTCCGAGGGGCGCGCGCTATTGTCGGTCGATGCCTGCGCAGGCTCCGGTCAGGTCGAGGCGGCCCTGCGTGGAGCCGGTCGCGACCGCGTTACCAGCTTTGCCGCCGTGGGAGCACGGTTGGACCAGCCGCCCCGTCCCCACCCTCCGGGCGAGAACGCGGGCGAAGTTCTGTCAGTGAACGCGATCCACAATTGGCTGCCCCTGCTGCGCTCGGACGGGTTCGGCAGCAAAAACAGCTTCGTCGATGCGATCGCCGACAGCAATTACGACATGGTGGTGATCGATGTCGCCCATCGCGGCGTCGATTTCCTGGTCAAGACCGACATCGCCCGGATGAAGTTCAAGAAGCTGGGGCCGCGTCGCCTGGTGCTGGCGGCCATGCCGATCGGGCGGGCCTATGACTGGCGCTGGTACTGGCAAAAAGGCTGGGACATCGGCGCACCGCCGTTCCTGTTCGCCCATGACGACAAGCCGGGAACCTTCATCGCCGATGTCGGTAATTCCGAGTGGAAAACCATGCTGGGCAAATACATTTCCGGCGTGATGGATCTGGGCTTCGACGGCGTGATGTTCGATGACGTCGATACCTATCTGTGGCTTGAGGAGTTGATGCCGATCGATCGGTAGGCCATTGAGGCCAAAAGAGCGCGGGCGACAGGAGGGAGAGGATGTTGACTCGAACCGGGAAAACCGCATTGTCTTTTCCGGTGGAACGCCATCACCCCCGGATCGACGTGCCGTGCTGAACAATCCCCGCAGTTACGAGGAAGCTTGCCGGACTTTCCGCTGGCGAATCCCCGAGCTTTACAACCTCTCTTTCGACGTCTGCGACCGCCAGACGCTGGGGGGTGCCGATGGGCACCGCACCGCGCTGATCGTCGAACAGCAAGATGGCACGGTCGAACGCTATACCTTTCACGTCCTGCGCCTGCTCGCCAACCGGCTGGCCAACGTCCTAACCGCCCGAGGAATCCGTGCGGGCGACCGGGTCGCGCTGGCCCTGCCGCCAGGATTGGCAGCCGCCATCGCCCTGCTGGCAATCCCCCGGATGGGAGCGCTAGCGGTGCCGGTGCCGCTGGGGCTGGGAGCCGAACCGCTGGTCTGGCGACTGGGCAATTCCGGCGCGGCGGCCCTGATCGCCGACCCGGCGATGTTGCCCGCGCTGGACGTGGTACGACCGCTATTGCCCGATTTGCAGACCATCCTCGTCGCCGCCGAATCCTCCGGTCCCGACGCTCCGGCGCTGTGGCCCGAGCTAGAAACCGCTTCGGACAGCTTCGCCCCGCTCGTGACCTCGCCCGACACCCCGGCTTTTGTGTTCTATCCTACCGATGGCGCCGGGCGGCCAGCCGGAATTGTCCAGGCGCACCGGGCGATGGCGGGAGGTCTTCCGGCGGTCGAGATGGCGATGGGGTTGTTCCCCCAGTTCGGCGACATCGCCTGGACCCCCGCCGACTGGATGAACGCCGAGGCTCTGTTCCGGCTGGTTCTGCCCGCCTGGCATCATGGCGTTGCGGTGCTGGCAACACCGGGACCGTTCGATCCGGGCCGGGGCCTCGATATGATCGGCCGCCACGGGGTCCGGGCGCTATGGCTGCCACCGCTGTTGGTGGCTCCGCTGGCCGAGGCGGCATCTCGCCCGTTCGCCCGCCCCCGCGCCCTGGCCAGCGGTCCCGATCCGCTGTCGTCCGATCTGCACGAAACGGTGCTGCGAGCGTTCGGCATCCATATCAATGAAGCCTGGGGCGTGACCGAAACCGGCGCAGTCGCCGCCAATCTGGCAGGAATGATGGAGCTGCGCCCCCCCTCGCCGGGACGGGCGGCACCGGGGCTGACCGTCGAAGCGGTGGACGAGCATGGCCGCCCTGTCCGCGCCGGAGAACGCGGCATCCTGGCGGTCTCGGCCGACGCACCCGGCGGATTTCTCGGTTATTGGGGCGATGCTCCCGGACCGGCACGGCGGATCAGGAAATGGCTGCTGACCGGCCGCCTGGGAATGCGCGACCTCGACAATTACCTGTGGCCCGAGCCTCTGGCGCGCGAGGAAGGCGTGGTGCTGATCGCAGGCAGCCGGGTGCGGCTGAATGAAGTCGAGGCCGTGTTGGCCGACCATCCCGCAATCGCCGCCGCCGGTCTGATCGATCTCGAAGGCGGCGGATTACGGGCGTTCGTCGTCCCCCGCCCCGGACACGCTCCCGATCCGGCCGAGTTGCGCGCCTGGGTGCGGCTACGGCGGAGCGACGCCGAGGCGCCCCGTCGGATCGAAGTGGTCGACTCGCTGCCGCTCGCGGTCGATGGCAGCATCCTGTACGACGAGCTACGGGCGCAGCCGTTGCGAATCGACACCCCGACAGCCGAAGACCGCTGGCTGCTGCGGAAATAGAGCGAAAAGCCGGATCAGCGGGCGACGGCCCGAGCGCGGAGCAGATGGTCGGCAAGCGTGCAGGCCATCATTGCCTCGGCCACCGGAACGGCGCGGATGGCGACGCAAGGGTCGTGACGGCCCTTGGTCGAGACATCGACCTCGGCCCCGTTGATGTCGATGCTGCGCCGGGGCGTCAGAATCGAACTGGTCGGCTTGACCGCAAGGCGGACAACAATATCCTGCCCGGTCGAGATGCCGCCGAGAATCCCACCGGCCCGATTGGACAGGAAGCAAGCCTTGCCATCCGCACCGATCCGCATTTCGTCGGCATTGTCCTCGCCAGACAGAGCGGCGGCTTCGAATCCAGCGCCGATTTCGACGCCCTTGACCGCATTGATACTCATCATCGCCTTGGCGAGATCGGCATCGAGCTTGTCATAGACCGGCGCGCCCAGGCCGACCGGAACGCCTTCGGCCACCACCTGGACGATGCCGCCAATCGAAGAGCCGGACTTGCGGATCGTATCGAGATAGGTCTCCCACCCCTGCGCGGCGGCCACATCGGGACACCAGAACGGGTTGGCTTCAATCGCGGCCCAATCCCACGCGGCGGGATCGATCGCATGCGGCCCCATCTGCACCATCGCGCCGCGAATGACCAGTCCGCCCGGCACCAGCGCATCGAGAACCTTGCGGGCGACGCCACCGGCAGCAACCCGCATCGCGGTCTCGCGGGCGCTGGAACGTCCGCCGCCACGGGGATCGCGGATACCGTATTTCTGCTGATAAACCCAATCGGCATGGCCGGGGCGGAAGCGGTCGGCGATCTCGCCGTAATCTTTCGAACGCTGGTCGGTATTCTCGATCAGGAGGCCGATCGGAGTGCCGGTGGTCTGCCCCTCGAACACGCCGGAGAGAATCTTGACCGTATCGGGTTCGCGCCGCTGGGTCATGAAGCGGTTCTGACCGGGGCGGCGGCGGTCAAGCCAGACCTGAAGGTCTGACTCGGCCAGCGGAATGCGCGCCGGAACGCCATCGACCACACATCCGATCGCCGGACCGTGGCTCTCGCCAAAGGTGGTGAAGCGGAACAGATGACCGAAGGCGTTTCCGGACACGGGTCTTAGTCCTTCACAACATTGATGTCGGGGGCGTCAACCGCCTTCATGCCGACAACGTGATAGCCAGCATCGACATGATGGGTTTCGCCCGACACGCCGCTCGACAGATCGGACAGCAGGTACAGACCAGCACCGCCGATGTCTTCCAGGGTGACGTTGCGCTTCAGCGGGCTATTGTACTGGTTCCACTTCAGAATATAGCGGAAATCGCCGATACCCGAAGCGGCCAGGGTCTTCATCGGACCAGCCGACAGCGCGTTGACGCGGATATTGTCGCGGCCGAGATCGACGGCGAGATAGCGCACGCTGGCTTCCAAAGCGGCCTTGGCCACGCCCATCACGTTGTAATGCGGCATCACCCGCTCGGCACCGTAATAGGTCAGGGTCAGCAGCGAGCCGCCATCGGGCATCAACGCAGCCGCCCGCCGGGCGACCGAGGTGAAGGAGAAGACCGAGATGTGCATCGTGTTCTGGAAGTTCTGAAGCGACGTGTCGGCATAACGACCGCGCAGCTCTTCCTTGTCCGAGAAGCCGATGGCGTGGACCAGGAAATCGATCTTCCCCCAGGTCTGCTTCAGGGTCTCGAACACAGAATCGATCGACGCCTCATCAGAGACATCACAGGGCATCACCAGCGACGAGCCAACGGTTTCCGCCAGAGGGCGAACCCGCTTTTCCAGAGCTTCGCCCTGGTAGGTAAAGGCGAGCTCCGCCCCTTGGGCACGCGCAGCCTGGGCAATGCCCCAGGCGATGGAGCGGTCGTTAGCGACGCCCATGACGAGGCCTCTCTTTCCGGCCATCAGGGGTGCAGGAGCGGTCATGCGGGTCCTTTCCGAGGAAGGGGGGAGAAGCCGGACGCGATACTGGCGGCGGCGACGGAGGTTTCTACATACACGAAACCCCGCAGACGGCAAAGGCGGTTGACGCCCCCCTCCCCCGATCCACATGCATAGCGGCCAGGGGGAACCCGACCGAAAAACGATCCAGACAACAAAGTCTCAACACCATTGGTTGCTCAGATCGACAGTTCAGCGTACCCTCATGAAAAAAAGAGCGCGGCGGCTGAACAGGTTGCGGGAGGCGCGAATTATGGAAAAACCACACAAAATCGCCCTGGCTTTACAGGGCGGCGGCGTCCATGGCGCGTTTGCCTGGGGCGTACTTGACGGTCTGCTCGATCAGGTCGTCGCCGGAAACGTCGATATCGTTGGACTGAGCGGCGCATCGTCAGGAGCCTTAACGGCAACCGCTTTTGTCTATGGCTGTCACCAGGGAGCCGGACAACCCGGCCCCGCTACGGCCCGAACCCGCCGGATCGCCGAGGCCGGACGGGACAAGGTACGCGAATTGTGGGAGACGATCGCCCGCGTTGCCTTCTGGAGCGGCAATCCCTTCGTCGCTGCCGCGACTCTCGGTTCCGGCTGGAATATCGACGATAGCGCCGCCGCCCGCTGGGCCGACGTCGCGGGGGCGACCTCTCCGGTCGCCGAAACGGGTCTGGGCGGATCGCTCTCCACCGTGCTGCGCGAGGTGATGCCGGAAATTCCGGCGATCTTCGCTCTGCCCCAGGCCGGAACCCCCAGTCTGGTGATTGCCGCCACCGACATCGGCGAGGGTCGCCGCAAATTGTTCGTCGATGGTGCGGTCTCGCCCGACGCCCTGCGCGCTTCGAACTGCAAGCCCGCGCCGTTCTCGGCAATCGAGATCGACAAGCATCTCTACTGGGACGGCGGCTATCTCGGCAATCCTCCGCTGACTTGTCTGGTCGAGCGGTTACGGGAGAGCGAAGCGCAAGATCTGCTTGTGGTGACGATCAACCCGTTGCGGCGCGACGGCCCACCACCACGCAGCCACCGTCAGGTCGCCGACCGCCTGAACGAGCTAACCTTCAACACCGCACTGATCCACGAAATCAACACCATCGAGACGATCAACCGATTGATCGACGCCAAGATGATCGTCGATCCGCCGCCGGGACAGCACCCGTTCCGCCGTATCAATCTGCACCGGATCGAGGCCGATGCCGACATTGCCCCGTTGGGCATCTATTCCAAGGAAGCTCCCGCCTGGGAATTCCTGGTCTATCTGCGCAACCTTGGCCGCCGGGCCTTCGACAAGGCCTGGCCGGAGATCGAACCCGCTTTGGGCCATGGCTCGACCTGGGATACCACATCGGTCTGCAACGATATCCTGGCCCGTAAGGCGATCTTGTCCCCCTGATCCATCCCTGGGGCGGGACTCCAAACAAAAAGGCCACGGCGCGGACGCCGTGGCCTTCGTCTTTGTGGAACCGGGCGAATTATACCGGCCGCCCCTCGATTTGACCCATTGGCCGGTTGGTATTATTCGACCAGTTCGGGTTCCGTCGCCTTTTCAGGCCGCGACGAGCCCGGAACGATGTCAAAGGAAAGCGCGCCATCGGGGCCGATGGTAATGCGAACGGTCCCGCCTTTGGCTAACCGACCGAACAGCAATTCCTCGGCCAGGGGTTTCTTGATGTGCTCCTGAATAACGCGAGCCAGCGGCCGGGCACCGTAATTCTGATCGTATCCCTTGCGAGACAACCAAGCGCGGGCTTCGTTGGACAGTTCGATCAGCACATCGCGGTCGCCGAGTTGGGTTTCCAACTGCATGATGAACTTGTCCACGACCTGACTGACGATCGCGGGCGACAGATTGGCGAAGGGAATAATCGCATCGAGACGATTGCGGAATTCCGGGGTGAACATCCGGTTGATCGCCTCGCTGTCGTCGCCCTGGCGGCTTTCGCGACCGAACCCCAGCGCCGCCTTGGCCAGATCGGCCGCCCCGGCATTGGTGGTCATGATCAGGATGACGTTGCGGAAGTCGATGATCTTGCCGTTATGGTCGGTCAGGCGGCCATGATCCATCACCTGCAACAAGATGTTGAACAGGTCGGGATGGGCCTTTTCGATTTCGTCGAGCAGCAGCACGCAGTGAGGATGCTGGTCGATGGCATCGGTCAGCAGACCGCCCTGGTCGAAACCGACATAGCCCGGCGGTGCGCCGATCAGCCGCGAGACGGAATGACGCTCCATATATTCGGACATGTCGAAGCGGGTCAGCTCGATTCCCATGATCCGAGCCAGCTGACGGGCGACTTCGGTCTTACCGACGCCGGTCGGGCCACTGAACAGATAGCAGCCGATCGGCTTTTCCGGCTCGCGCAGACCAGCGCGGGCCAGCTTGATTGCCGACGCAAGCGAGTCGATCGCCTGATCCTGACCGAACACCAGGGTTTTGAGATCGCGATCCAGCGATTTCAGCGCCTCCATGTCGTCAAGCGACACTGATTTCGGTGGGATGCGAGCGATCTTGGCGACGATCTCCTCGATATCGCGGACGGTAACGGTCTTACGCCGCTTCGATTCGGGCAGAAGCATCCGCGACGCACCAACCTCATCAATGACGTCAATCGCCTTGTCGGGCAGCTTGCGATCGGTGATGTATTTCGCCGACAACTCGACCGCCGCCTTGATCGCATCGGGGGCATAGCGGACTTTGTGATGGCTCTCGTAATAGGTCTTGATGCCGTTCAGGATCTTGATCGCGTCGGCGACACTGGGTTCGTTAACGTCGATCTTTTGAAAGCGGCGGACCAGGGCGCGGTCCTTCTCGAAATGGGTGCGGTATTCCTTATACGTGGTCGAACCGATGCAGCGGAGCGAACCCGAGGCCAGCGCCGGCTTCAGCAGGTTCGACGCATCCATCGATCCGCCCGAGGTCGCACCAGCACCGATCACGGTGTGAATCTCGTCGATGAACATGATCGCGCCGTCGTAATTCTCCAGTTCGGTGACGACCGCCTTCAACCGTTCCTCGAAATCGCCGCGATAACGGGTTCCGGCCAGCAACGCCCCCATATCGAGGGAGAAGATAGTGGCCGTGCGCAAAACTTCGGGCACCTCGCCATCGACGATGCGGCGCGCCAGACCTTCGGCGATCGCGGTTTTGCCGACGCCGGGATCGCCGACATAAAGCGGGTTGTTTTTCGAACGGCGGCACAGAATCTGGATCGTCCGCTCGATTTCCGCCTCGCGGCCGATCAACGGATCGATCTTGCCATCGGTGGCCTTCTGATTGAGGTTGACGCAATAAGCGGTCAGAGCCTCGATTCCCTTTTTTACCACCTTCTCGGCGGCGGCATCCTCGTCGGCACCCTGGATCGGGCGGCTTTGGGTGCGACCCGCAGCCTTGGCAACGCCATGGCTGATGTAGTTAACGGCATCGAGCCGGGTCATTTCCTGAATCTGGAGGAAATAGACGGCATGGCTCTCTCGCTCGGAGAACAGAGCAACCAGAACGTTGGCTCCGGTCACTTCCTCGCGCCCGGAAGATTGAACGTGAATCGCGGCGCGCTGGACCACCCGCTGGAACCCGGCGGTGGGCTTGGGGTCGCTGCCGCGTGGACCGACCAACTCGGACAAGCTGGTGTCGAGGAAATCGGTAAGGTCGCTGCGCAACTTCTCGACGGAGACGTTACAGGCCCGCAACACCGCAACGGCGTCCAGATCCTCGGTCAGAGACAGCAGCAGATGTTCCAGAGTGGCGTATTCGTGACGACGCTCGGAGGCGTGAGACAGAGCGCGGTGCAGGCTTTGCTCAAGGTTGCGCGACAGCATGGGCCGATCCTTCCTGGCAGGGAGTGGCCGGCGGGCCGGACTACTCCTTCTCGATCGTACATTGCAGCGGATGCTGATTTTGGCGAGCCAGATCCATGACCTGGGTTACCTTGGTCTCCGCCACCTCATATGTGTACACACCGCAGATACCGACACCTCGGGTATGGACGCTAAGCATGATGCGCGTAGCCTCTTCGCGGTTCTTCGAAAAGAACTGCTCCAAGACCTGAATGACGAACTCCATCGGAGTGTAATCGTCATTCAGCATCAGCACTTTGTACATCGACGGCTTGCGGGTTCTCGGGCGGGTCTTGATGACCACGCCGGTCTGCCCGCCGTCTCCGTTGCGCCTGTCGTTGCCGTCCTCGCTCATAGCCTCCCCGGTGCGGTAGTCACGAATTCCGTACTCCTATCATATTGGGTCGGATCGTCGAACGAAAAGCCCCCTTGTGCGGAAAGGGTCGAATGAAGAACGGCCCGGCGGGGGTTTCCCCCACCGGGCCGTGCGATTTGTCCCCCGGCGACAGAAATTCAGGCCGCGTGGAGCAGATGGTCGAGCGCGGCATTGACCCGTTCGTTGATCGGAGCGATCGCGTCCTCGATCAACCGCACCGAATCGCCGGACAGGCGGACGCTTTCCTCGGCAACCCGATCAAAACCGAGACGGGTCAGCCCGGCCTGGGCCTCGATCAGATCCTGGACAGTCCGGGCTCCCAGCAGAGCCTTGGACGCGGCAACGTTTTCCTCGATCACCACCTGGGTCAACCCCAGCAGCGAGCGGCTGAGATCGTGCAACCCCTTGGTCAGGATAGTGCTGGCCTTGACGAAAGCCTCGACGGTATCGCGGTTGAAGGCAACCGCGTCCTCGTAGCCCTGATAGGCGGCACCGTGAGCCTTGACGGCGGCGGCGACCTGATCGCGGCCAAGGTCGAGTGCTTTGTCATAGCCCTTGGTGGCAACGTCGGTCGAAACCTTCACCACCGATTCGATCGTTTCCTTGCCGACGACGACCGCCTCTCCCAGGCTTTTGACCGCTTCGGCCTGAACGGCGGAGATCGCCTCCGCCACCGGCGCGACGGCGGGCACGGCCTGGGATGCGGCGGCGGGTGATTTCGCGACCTTGGGGGCGGATGCGGCGGGACTGCTCACGGGGTCCTCGTCATTAGCCGACTTGGCTTTCACAGTGGTCATGTCTCCCCTCCCTCGAACGAACGTGACGCCGCCGTTACGGAGCGGCGTGATGCTGCAACGCAGCATCCAGAACTATCGCGCAATAGTGGCGGAAAAGTCAATGATTCATTCGCAGGTGCAGCATCGCGTTCAGCGCACACGCCCGTTCCGGCCGACGCTTAACAGGAACGGTGCGGCAACGCCGCGGCGAACATCGTCCTCCCATTGCAGATCGAGAGTCTGGTCGGCGGGGGGCCGCACCTCGGCACGACTGGGATCGAGCGCGAACAGCAAGGCCGGGAACCGCGCGGCAGCAAAGGAATCCGACGGCCAACGCCAGCCGGTGAAAGTAAAGCGTCCGTCGCGGCAGGTCGCCGCCGCCCAGTAATAGCCGTGCGAGGGCAGATCAAGCCCGACCGCCGGGGGACCAAATCCACCGGCCTCGGCCAGGGCGGTATCTAACCCGGTTCGCGCCTCGGCCGACAGCGGCACGCGGGTTTCAACGGCACGCCAGGGAGCCAGGATATCATCCGAGGTCAGGCCGGTCAGGTTACCGGGGCCGATCACCCGGATACGCAGATCGCGAGTACCCCCATCCCATTCATAGATGCGAACCTGCTCGCCCCACACCGCATTATAGACCAGCCGCACTTGCTCGGCAGATCCGGCGGCGCAAGACGCCTGGATGTCGTCACCTCCGATAAAGGAATACCACTGTACCTTTCTCGTGAAAGGATTGCCGATGTCACCGCCATCATATGTGCAGGCGCAAAGCGATAAAACCAAGGCGAGGCAAAGGCCGGAACGTCCCGTCATGCTGTTTCCTCCACATCGGGAATTCACCGTTCGACCGACGCAAGCAACCCTGACAGAAAAATAACCGGCCGCCAAGCTAGACACGTATTGCTAAATTCTTTAAGGTTTTCCGCCATTGCGCCAATTTCGTCACGCTGAATGACAGGTCGAGACCTTGCAATCGAGACGCCAAGGGGCTTTCCCTTTTCTTCGCCCCGCTCTATTGGGACTCGTCGCCATTTTCCTGCTCGTGGCTACTCCAGCCTGGGCGGCGCGCTACGCCTCGATCGTGATTGATGCCAGCAATGGCAAGGTGCTGCATGCGGCCAACCCCGATATTCGCAGCTACCCGGCCTCGCTAACCAAAGTCATGACGCTGTTCCTGTTGTTCGACGAACTGGAATCCGGCCGGATGAATCTCGACACCCGGCTGTCGGTCTCGGCCCATGCGGCAGGCCAGGCCCCGTCAAAGCTGGGACTTCGCCCCGGCGAGACGATCGCGGTGCGCGACGTCATCCTTGCCCTGGTGACCAAATCGGCTAACGACGCCGCCGTCGTCGCCGCCGAGGGAATTGGCGGCACCGAGGCCGAATTCGCCCAGATGATGACCCGCAAGGCGGCGTCCTTGGGGATGACCCGCACCGTCTATCGCAACGCGTCGGGCCTGCCCAATCCGGGCCAGATGTCCACCGTGCGCGATCAGGCGATCCTGGCCCGCGCCATGATCAACCGCCATGCCGGTTCCTATCGCTATTTCTCGACTCGCCAGTTCGTCTGGAAAGGCCAGACTATCAACACCCACAACCGGCTTATGCTGCGGTATCCGGGTGCCGATGGAATCAAGACCGGCTATATCCAGGCGTCGGGCTTCAACCTGATTTCCTCGGCCCGGCGCGACGACCAACGCATCATCGGCGTCGTGTTCGGCGGCGCATCGGGAACCTCGCGCGACAATCATATGAAGGAACTGCTCGACAAGGGCTTTGCTCGGATGAAAACCGGCGAGTCGATCGAGGTTGCCGCCGCCCCATCCGCCGACGACACATCGGACATCGACAGTCTGGTTGCCGCCGCCCAGGCAACCGGGGCGGTCGCCGCGGCCAAGGCCGCCGCCAAACCGGCCCAAGCCAAGGCAAAGGCCAAGGCGGTCAAAACCGCCCACGCCAAAGTCACCAAGACCGCCAATTTCAAGGTCGCGTCGGCCAAGACCTCCTCTCAGGCCAAGGGGCACAAGGGGCGCAACAGCGCCGCAGACAACGCCCCCGCCTGGACCATCCAGGTTGGCGCGTTCAAGGATTACCGCCCCGCCCAGCAGGCTGCCGCCCAGGCCGCTCGCACCCTTGGACAGCTGGCGGCAAAAGGGTCGATCGACATCAACAAGCTTAAGGGAAACAAGCCGGTCTATCGCGCCCGCCTGGCTGGCCTCAATGAAAGTCAGGCCCGCGCCGCGTGCAAGCGCCTCGGCAAATCCGGTCAAAGCTGCAAGCTGATCGCCCCCGACGCCTGAGGCCGGGGACATCCCCACCGACACACGTAACCCGCCTCTTTTCTCTGCCGCCGGGTCATGCGATAACCCGCCGATGCAGATATTTGATCGCCTGTCGGTGCGGCGTAACCGTGATCGGGCCGCCGCCATCTTCTCCAATCACGATTTCATGGTGTCCGAGGTCGCGGACCGGCTGGCCGACCGGCTGGACGACGTGACGCGCCGCTTTCCGGTCGCCCTCGATCTTGGCTGCCATGGCGGTGAAATCGCCGCCGCTCTTCAGGGACGGGGCGGGATCGAGCATCTGATCCAATGCGATCTGTCGCCGAAGATGGCGTCTCGCGCCGCTGCCAACGGACACCCCACATTGGCGGTGGACGAAGAATGGCTGCCCTTTGCCCCCGCGAGTTTCGATCTGGTTCTGTCCTGTCTGTCGCTGCATCTGGTCAACGATCTGCCAGGAACCCTGCTCCAGATTCGCCGAATTCTCAAACCGGGGGGACTCCTGCTGGCCGCACTGCCCGGCGCGGGGACCCTGGCCGAGCTGCGTCAGTCGTTGATCGAAGCCGAACTTGCCGCCGAGGGCGGAGCCAGCCCACGCGTCGCCCCCTTCGCCGATATCAAGACCCTGGGGGCGCTGCTGCCCCGCGCCGGATTCATCCAGCCGGTGGCCGATGCGGAAACCATCTCGGTTCGCTACGCCGACCCGATCCGCCTGCTTGCCGACCTGCGGGGAATGGGCGAGGCCAACGCTCAAACCGAGCGCCGTCGCGGTCTTTCCCGCCGCGCCACCTTGTTCGGTGCGGTCGAGGGCTATCGCCGCACCTTCGCCGGAGACGATGGCCGTGTCCCGGCAACGCTGGAGCTGATCACCCTGACCGGGTGGGCCCCCGATCCGTGACAATATCGCGACACAGAGACGCCGGGATGAAAGGCGACGACACCGTTACGATCTGATATATGCTGATTCTACCCTAGGGCGGGGTGCGGTACTTTTTTATTTCCCCGGCACGGACGGACGCGAACGAACGATGGAACGCAAAGACAGGGATTCCTCCCGCATCCAAATCTATGGCCCCGCCGATTTCGAATCGATGCGCCGGGCCGGACAATTGGCCGCCGAAGCTCTCGATTTCATCGGCCCCTACGTCGTGCCCGGTGTCACGACCGAAGAACTGGACCGACTGGGTTCGACGTTCATCACCGAACGCGGCGGCGTCAACGCGCCGCTGGGCTATCGCGGCTATCCGAAGTCGCTGTGCACCTCGGTCAACCATGTCGTCTGCCACGGCATTCCCTGCGACAAGCGGCTGGAGGAAGGCGATATCGTCAATATCGACGTCACGCCGATCCTGGATGGCTGGCACGGCGATTCGAGCCGGATGTACTATGTCGGCAAGGTCGGCGTAAAGGCGCGCAAGCTGGTCGAGATCACCTACGAATCGCTGATGCGCGCCATCGACGTGGTGCGGCCCGGAGCAACGCTGGGCGATATCGGCCATGTGATCCAGAGCTTCGTCGAAAAGCACCGCTTTTCCGTGGTGCGCGATTTCTGCGGGCACGGACTGGGCCGCGTGTTCCATGAACCGCCGAACATTATGCATTACGGTCGCCCCGGTGAAGGCATCGAACTGGTCGAAGGAATGATCTTCACCATCGAGCCGATGATCAATGCCGGTCGCCCCGGAACCAAGATCCTGGCCGATGGCTGGACCGCCGTGACCAAGGACCGATCGCTGTCGGCGCAGTTCGAACATTCGATCGGCGTCACCGCCACTGGCTGCGAGATCTTCACCCTGTCGCCAGCCGGACACCACTACCCAATCGCCCCGTGACGAAACGAAGAAGTGTGATCGGCTTAACAGATAATGTCTACGTCTGGCGTGTAACTCTCTTTTTGAGAGCCGATTTCAGTCCGCAAAGACGAAGACACGACGTCCGTCACACGGTACTCCCGGCCGGAAGGAGCCGACCATGGGAGACACAATGACCGCCACACCCGACACCGCAATGGCAGTTTTTCGGGTCAATCTTGCCCTGCAAGGTCCGGTGGTCGATATTTTGGGGCAGTTCCTGCCAGAGCTGAACGTCCTCCCCCGTGATCGGGCTTACGATCACATCATGGACAACCTGGGGCTGCTCACGCGCTGCTTCGATGTGTTCCGGCGCGAGCCGGAACGCTTCCGAACCATCCTGGTTGACGAACGCAAACGCCCCGTCACCGACGAATCGGTCAAGCTATCCTGCGGTCGCAGCTTAGGTGAAGTCATTGCGATGGTGGTCCGTACCGCCGCCAAGCGCTTCTTTCGCCGCACCCTGCCCCCAACCCCGCGTGTCTCCGAGATTCCCAACCGCGCCGACGAATTATACGATTCCATCAAGGCCTATTTGCTGCACGACTGGCAGGTTCCACTGGTCCCGACCTATGCCGGGATGGAGCCGTCGCTCGTCCGCCGGATCGGTGCCAGATTGCTCGAAGCTCGCGAGGCAGCCAGTCTGGCCCGGCTGATCGCCGATCCTGACGCGAGACTCACTGAGCCTCTCCCCCCACAGACCGATCGAACCGAATTCAACGCGATCTCGGGCACGACCCTGCATCCAAAACGCAGGCACCCGATGACCGCCCACCCGGCCGAAATCCTGTGCGAGAATCAGGAACGGCTGCGGCCCGAAGCGTTCACCCCGGTGTTTTTTGACCCCGAGGTCCGGGCGACAGTGCCCAATCCCGATAATGTCCGCGCCATCGCCGATATCCTACGCGGAGTCGGCAGCGTCTCGGCGCTTGCCCTGGTCGAAGGATTGGGACTGCGCAAGGACCAACTGGCGGTGATGCTGGTGGTGGCGCACGATTGCATCGGAACCATCGTTTTCGGTCGCTTGTTCGGCCCCCGCGCCGATCCCGAACTGCTGGACCGCATCCTGGCCCGCGCCCGTCTCCACGGCATCGGACCGAACTCCGGGGTTATTGAGTGCGCGATCTTCATGCGCAGTGTTTTCGCTCGCTTCGGACACCGCTCCCGTCGCGACCCCTAGACTCGGACGGGTCAATCCCCGTACCCTTCTCTTATTCCACTCATCATCGACCAGCGATGGATGCCCCCCATGCCACGCTCTCCTTCCTCGCCCCGATCCCAGGCGATCCGACGGATCAACCTGACGCTTGAAGGGCCTGTGGCGGAAGTGCTGGCGCAGATGGTGCCGGAGTTAAAGAAGCTGCCGCGCCGGGGCGTACTCGAACGGGTTCTGGATGACCCGGCGCTCCTCGATCGCTGTCTCAAGGCGTTCCGAGCCGACCCTCAACGCTTTAGCGACTTGTTGGTTGACCGCCGCAACACCCCGATCGAGCAGGCCGACGCAACTCTAGCCTGTGGCCGGACGCTCGACGAAGTGGTGGCAATGGTGGTGCGGACCTGCGCCAAGCGACAATTCCGTAAGCGGCTGGATGGGGTATCGCGGCCGCTACGCAAGACCGATCGGACGCAGGACAAAGCCAAAAACGGCCTGTTCGAGCGGTTAAGCCACCTGATCTCGCCGCCGCCGCCGCCGCGCCGCAGCCGGGGCGAGATCCTCTACGATTCTTTCAAAGAGCATTTGCGCCACGATTGGCAAGTCGCGCTGGTGTCGGACTATTCGACCCTATCGCCGCAACTGGTGCGACGCATGGGAGCGCGCATCCTCGATTACCGTATCCCCGAGGACATCCAGAAACTGCGCGAGAACCCATCTAATCCGCCACCGCCCTCAACCCTGCCCGAACCAGATCTCGATATCCTGACCGGCGCGGTTCCGCTTCCGACCATATCGCCGGCCCCTGTCCCGTCGTCTTTCCCGCCGCCCCCCATTGCCGCGCCCGCCGCGCTCGGTGGCGACAACCGCGCCCGGATTGCCGACATCCTGACCGCCGATCAAAAGCGGCTGCGGCCCGAGGCATTCACTCTGATCCTGCTGACTCCAGAGGTGCGGGCCGCGCTGCCTCATCCCGAACAGACGGTGCGGCTGACGGGACAATTAGCCGAGGTCGGCGGCTTGCCCGCAAAGCGGCTGATCGGCGAACTGGGCCTGCGCGCGGAACAGTTGGTCGTGATGATGCTGGTCATTCATGAAATACTCGGACCAGAGGTCTTCCGCCGCTCGTTCGGGCTGAGCAGCAACCTCGATTACGTCGATAAGTTCATCGAACGGGCCAAGGCGGACGGAATCAACCAGGGCACCCCGCCGACCGAAATCGCCGCGTTCTGCCGCCGCATTTTCTCTTCGTTCCGCCGCAGCTAATCCCCTATCCCGGTGCCCTCATGTGCCGATCGGGGGGAGGACATCCCCCCCGATCGGACCTCGTTCAGTCCGCCGCGCGCCCAAGGATCTTCGGCACCGAATTGTGACGCAGGCGGAAGGCGTCGGGCATTCCCGACCCCAGCAACGGACGCAGATACATCCGAAAGGCGTCGGTAACATCGGTCCCCGAGGGCGCGATGAAATGGTCCTCCATCACGCGGGTCTTGCCCGCAACGGCGTCAAGCGGCATCAGGGCGTAATCGACAGAATAAAAGCCGGTGCGCTGGATCGTCACCGATCCGTCGCGATCCCCCCACATCCCATATTGGACCGCCTTCTCGCCGACCTCACGGGCCTCGCGCTGATCGACATCGGAAACACAACCGATGAACGAACGCTGCAAATAGCCGAAGGTGTCACCACGGACCCGCTTGATCCCCAGCTTTTCCTTGATCTCGTGGCAGAGCAAATCGGCCAGCGCCCCGGTTCCCGACAATTGGATGTTGCCGTGCTGGTCGTGTTCGACCTCCTTGGCCAACTTGGTGATGATCGGCGCGCCGTTCTCGTCATGAATGCCTTCGGACACCGCCACCACGCAGCGACCATGGCGGTCGTAGGTCTCGCGCACATCGGCGAGGAAGCGATCGACCGAGAAGGTCCGTTCGGGGATATAGATCAGGTGGGGACCGTCATCGGGGAATTTCTTGCCCAAAGCCGAAGCCGCGGTCAGGAACCCGGCATGGCGTCCCATCACCACCGCGACATAGACCCCCTTCAACGCGGTATTGTCGAGATTGACCCCCATGAACGCCTGGGCGACGAAGCGCGCCGCCGAAGGAAAGCCCGGCGTGTGGTCGTTATGGACCAGATCGTTGTCGATTGTTTTCGGGATATGGATACAGCGAAGTGGATACTCAGCCTGCCGCGCCTGCTCGCTGACGATCCGCACCGTGTCCGAGGAATCGTTGCCGCCGGTATAGAAGAAATAGGCGATGCCATGAGCCTTCAGAACCTTGAAGATCTCCTGGCAATATTTCAGGTCGGGCTTGTCGCGGGTCGAGCCCAACGCCGAGGATGGCGTCTGCGCCACCATCTCAAGATTGTGGCTGGTTTCCTGGGTCAGGTCGAAGAACTCTTCATCGACGATGCCGCGCACGCCATGATGCGCGCCGTAAACGAGATCGACATTGCGGAATTTGCGCGATTCCAGCACCGCGCCAACCAAAGATTGGTTAATAACCGCCGTCGGGCCGCCACCTTGGGCAACCAGAACCTTACCTTGCAGCATCGCATCCCCCTTATTTGTCCCGCCTTCGTCTTCCGCGCCGGGAAAACGAAGCGTAACTCCGTCTTTGCGCTGCCGCCTCTCTTTTCTCCGCAGACCGGCCTTCCCATCTGTACAGGGTCCATCAGCGTCAAAGCCACAGGCCCCCGATGTCGAAGCTCCCCCCCGAATCGCCCTGCATCTCCCGCTGCCACCTCGACTTCGATCGCGGCTGCTGCGCCGGCTGCGGACGCACCACCGACGAGATCGCCGCCTGGCCCGAGGCTGACGACCAATTTCGCAGGGAAATCCTCGCTCGCTCCGCTCGTCGTCTGACCGCCCCACCACAAAGACGTTGACTCTTGATCCCGCCCCGGTAATAGTGCGGCCCTCTCGCGCGGGGTGCTATGTGTCTTGCGCGGCGTCATTCCTTATGCTCAGGTAGAATCGTCATGTTCGCAGTCATCCAGACCGGCGGTAAGCAGTACAAGGTGGCCAAGGACGACGTGATCCGCGTCGAGAAGCTGGCTGGCGAGGCCGGGGGCGAGATCGTTCTCGATCAGGTCCTGATGGTCGGCGACAAGATCGGCGCTCCGCTGGTGTCCGGTGCCGCTGTGACTGCCACTGTGGTGGCTCAGGCACGTGGCGAAAAGATCATCATCTTCAAGAAGCGCCGTCGGCAGAATTCCCGCCGCAAGAACGGCCACCGCCAGGACCTGACGATCCTGCGCATCACCGACATCACGGCTGGCTGATAAGCCCGGCCGTCAGCAGGAGTTTGGACCATGGCTCATAAAAAGGCGGGCGGTTCGTCGCGTAACGGTCGCGATTCGAATTCTCAGCGTCTCGGCGTCAAGAAGTTCGGCGGCGAACTGGTAATCCCCGGCAACATCATCATCCGTCAGCGCGGCACCGTTTACTATCCCGGCACCAATGTCGGCATGGGCAAGGATCACACCTTGTTCGCCACTGCGCCGGGTCGCGTCGCGTTCCGTCACAAGGCTCAGGGCCGCACCTTCGTTGTGGTCGAGCCGTTGCCGGAGGCCGCTGAATAGCGCGCCGTTCCCGGAACGCATTTCGTTTTGCCAAGGGGGGAACGGGGAACCGTTTCCCCCTTTTGGTTTCTGTTCGCCATGTCAGCCCCGCCCTGGTGACCCTCCTTTCCAGAGAATCCCCGCGATGAAATTCCTCGACCAGGCCAAAATCTTCGTGAAGAGCGGCGACGGCGGAGCAGGCTGTTGCAGCTTTCGCCGCGAGAAGTACATCGAGTTCGGCGGACCGGACGGCGGCGATGGCGGTCGTGGCGGCGATGTCATTCTGGAATGCGTCGCCAATCTGAACACCCTGATCGATTACCGCTATCAGCAGCATTTCAAGGCGCAGAAGGGTAATCACGGCCAGGGCCGCAACAAGACCGGCGGCAAGGGCGACGACGTTACCCTGAAAGTGCCGGTCGGCACCCAGATTCTCGACGAGGACCGCGAAACCGTACTCGCCGATCTGACCCAGCCGGGGCAGCGGATCGTGTTGCTGACTGGCGGCGACGGCGGGTTCGGCAATCTGCATTTCAAGACATCGACCAATCAGGCACCGCGCCGCGCCGATGAAGGCTGGCCGGGCGAGGAACGCTGGATCTGGCTGAAGCTGAAGATGATCGCCGATGCCGGTCTGGTCGGCCTGCCCAATGCCGGGAAATCGACATTCCTGGCTGCCGTCACGCGGGCCAGACCCAAGATCGCCGACTATCCCTTCACCACCCTGCATCCCAATCTGGGCGTGGTAACGTTGGGCGACGAGGAATTCGTGATCGCCGACATCCCCGGCCTGATCGAGGGCGCGCATGAAGGCGCCGGGATCGGCGACCGTTTCCTCGGCCATATCGAGCGCTGCCGGGTTCTGCTCCATTTAATCGACGGCACCGCCGACGATGTTGCCGAATCCTATCGGATCGTGCGGGGCGAGTTGGCGGCCTATGGCGGCGGTTTGGCCGAAAAGCCCGAAGTCGTTGCGCTCAACAAGTGCGACTCGCTGATGCCGGAAGAGATCGAGGAAAAGCTGGCCGCCCTGACCGAGGCATGCGGAGCCGAAGTGTTGCCGCTGTCCGGCGTCTCGGGGATCGGCCTGAAGCCGGTTCTGTCGCGGTTGTTCCTTCATATCCGCGATGCCCGCGAGGCCGAACCGGGCATTCTGGCCGCATCGGGCGCAATCGGAGCGGCCAAGCGCGCCACGCCATTGTTCGCCACCGCCATTGCCGATGAGGACGATGACGATGACGAAGAAGATGCCGGACATTACGGCCCAGACGGCGAATGGATCTGGGATGACGACGAAAACGGGGACGAAGACGATGACGACGATCTCGATGACGGGTCCGCTCGCTGAAGCGAAACGGCTGATCGTCAAGATCGGCTCGTCCCTGCTGGTCGATGAGGCCAGCGGTCTGGTCCGCCGGACTTGGCTCGAATCGGTCTGCGCCGACCTCGCTGCCTGCCGCAAGCGCGGGCAAGAGGTGATCGTGGTTTCCTCGGGCGCGGTGGCGGTGGGTCGCCGCCGCCTCGGCCTGACGCCGCCGCTGAAGCTCGAAGAAAAGCAGGCCGCCGCCGCCACCGGCCAGATCCGCCTTGCCCACGATTATCAAGAAGCGTTGGCCCGTCACGGCCTGACTGTCGCCCAGGTTCTGTTGACGCTGGACGATTCCGATAATCGCCGCCGCTATCTCAACGCTCGCGCCACCCTGGAAACACTGTTGCGTCTGGGCGCGGTGCCGGTGATCAACGAAAATGACACCGTTGCGACCGCCGAAATCCGCTTCGGCGATAATGACCGGCTGGCGGCACGGGTGGCACAGATGGTCTCGGCCGACGCGCTGGTGCTGTTCTCGGACATCGACGGGCTGTACACCGCCGACCCGCGCAAAGACCCCGATGCCGCCTTTATCCCCGAAGTACACGACCTGACCCCCGAAATCGAAGCGATGGCGGGCGATCCCGGCTCGGCCTATGGCTCGGGCGGAATGGTCACCAAACTGGCGGCGGCGAAGATCTGCCTGTCGGCGGGCTGCCGGATGGCGATTGCGCGGGGACAGGCGATGAACCCGCTGGCGGAGATCGAAGCGGGAGGACGCTGCACCTGGTTTCTGCCCTCGGCGGAGCCTCGTACTGCCCGCAAGCAATGGATTTACGGATCGATGAGTCCGACCGGAGCGGTGATTCTCGACGACGGGGCGGTTCGCGCCCTGCGCCACGGGCGCTCGCTGCTGCCTGCCGGAGTCGTCGCGGTCGAGGGGAGCTTCGAGCGAGGCGATTGCGTGCTGGTTCAGTCCCGCGACGGCCACACTCTGGGACGGGGCCTGTCGGCCTACGGTGCCGAAGACGCCCGGCGGATCGCCGGTCGCCAATCGGCGGAGATCGAAGAAATTCTGGGCTTTCACGGTCGCGACGAATTGATCCATCGCGACGATCTGGTGGTGGAGGGATAGAGATGTCCGACGAAATCCAAGCCACGCTGAACGAAATGGGACGTCGCGCCCGCGCCGCCGGGCGCACTTTGGCTCAGACACCGACCGACCGGCGCAACCGGGCGCTCAGTCTGGCCGCCGCCGCGATCCGCACCGATGCCGCCGCGATCGCCGAAGCCAACCGCGAGGACGTCACCGCCGCCACCGCCAAGGGCCTGTCGGCAGCGATGATCGATCGTCTGACCCTGACCCCGGCGCGAATTGAATCGATGGCGTCGGGGCTGGAAGTGATCGCAACGCTGTCCGATCCGCTGGGCCGTGTTCTGGCCGACTGGACCCGCCCCAACGGCTTGAATATCAGCCGGGTCGCGGTGCCGCTGGGCGTGATCGGGATCATCTATGAAAGCCGCCCCAACGTCACCGCCGACGCCGCCGGGTTGTGCCTGAAATCGGGCAATGCCTGCATCCTGCGAGGTGGCTCGGAAAGCTTTCGCTCCGCCCGCGCGATCATGGCGGCGCTGACCAAGGGATTTGCAAGCGCCGGTCTGTCCCCCGACGCGGTGCAGATGGTGCCGACCACCGACCGCGCCGCCGTAGGGGCCATGTTGCGGCTGTCCGACTATATCGATGTGATCGTGCCGCGCGGCGGCAAGTCTCTGGTGGCCCGCGTCGTCGAGGAAAGCCGGATTCCACTGTTCCATCACCTCGAAGGGCTGTGTCACACCTATGTCGATGCCGCCGCCGATCTGGAGATGGCGCGTAAGGTGGTGCTGAACGCCAAGATGCGGCGGACCGGCATCTGTGGCGCGACCGAAACCTTGCTGATCGACCGCGCGGTCGCCCCGACTCATCTGGCCCCGCTGGTGCTGGATTTGCTGGCGGCGGGATGCGAGGTGCGTGGCGATGCGGCCGCGCAGGCGGTCGATCCCCGTGTCGCCCCGGCGGACGAGAACGATTGGCGGACTGAATATCTTGACGCGATCATCTCGGTGAAAGTCGTCGATGGCGTCGATGGTGCCATCGACCACATCAACACCCACGGCTCGCACCATACCGAGGCAATCATCACCGAGAACACGGCAACGGCCGAGACTTTCCTCAATTGCTGCGATTCGGCCATCGTGCTGTGGAATGCCTCGACCCAGTTCGCCGATGGCGGCGAGTTCGGCATGGGGGCCGAGATCGGGATCTCGACCGGCAAGATGCATGCGCGCGGTCCGGTCGGCGTCGAGCAATTGTGCACCTTCAAATATGTCGTGCGCGGAAGCGGTCAGACCCGTCCGGGCTGACCGCTTCCGCTTGCCCGGCATTTCATCGTCGGTTGCCGCACCCCGCCGGGCATGGCAGGATGCCGCCGCCTGTGGTTCTCGTGGGGGAAAACGTGCGGATTTCCTGGTCCTTGGGACAGTGGCGGCCGGTTCTGCGCCAGTTGTCCGATCCGTCAACGGTCGCGATCACCGTTGACGATTCCCCGATGCCCGACACCATGCCCGCAATGCTCGACCTGCTCGACCGCTTCGGGGCACGGGCCACCTTCTTCATGAGCGGCTGTCGCGCTGTGCTGGCCCCCGAACTGATCGCCGAGACGGTGGCACGCGGGCACGCGATCTATGCCCATGGCTGGGACCATGTTCGGCTCGACCGCGAAAGTCCCGAGCGGCTGATCGCCGACATGGACAGGTGCGAAGCGCTGCTGGCCCAGTTCCGCCCGACGCCCGATCCGTATCTGGTCCGGCTGCCCTATAACGGCGGCTGGCGCAATCCTCGCGTTCACCGCACCCTGGCGCACTGGCGGCCCGGCTGCGCGGTGGTGCATTGGGGGCCATCGACCGAGGATCACATGATCCCGACCCGCTGCCACTCTTCCGCCGACGTCGAAACCGAATGCCGCCGCGAGACCGACCGCCTGCTGGCCGACCCGCGCCTGCCCGGCGGCATCCTGCTGATGCACGACCAGCCGATCAACGAACGACCCGGCGCCGAGTTTAAACCGCAGGTCACCGTGACCCTGATGCGGTTGCTGCTGGAAGGGGTGACAGAGCGAGGATTAAAAGCGGTGACCCTGCCGCCGCCGCCACCGCAGGCACCCTGGCGCCGCTTTATCCTGTCCTGACACGGAGTCTTGTCCTTGCACATCCTGCATACCATTCCCGGACGCAATTGGGGCGGCATGGAGCATCGCACCGTTGAACAGGTGCGCTGGCTGAAGGCGAACGGCCATGCGGTTTGGCTGGCGACCCCTGCCGATGGCCAGACCTGGGCGCGAGCCGAAGCCGAGGGATTGCCGCTGCTCGATTTCGATTTCGACCGGCCATGGCGGCCCTCATCGGTACGGGAATTCCGCCGGATGGTGATCGGACGTGGAATCGAGCTGATCGACACCCATGTCACCCGTGACGCCAAGGTCGCCGCGACCTGTCTCGACCTCTGCGCCGTGGTGCGGTCACGCCATGTCAACCAGCCGCTCAAGCCGTCGCCGATCCGCCGGATGCAGTGGCGACTGGGGGCCGATCACATCATCACCGTCGCCGATTGTACCCGTGCCGATCTGGTCGCCGATGGGCTGGCGGACCCTCGCCGCGCCACCGCGATCGGCGGTTGGGCCGACGATTCGTTCTTTTCCCCTGCCGCGCCGCTGGAGCGCACGACAATGCGCGCCGGGCTGGGACTAGCCGCCGACGCCTTTGTCTGGCTGTGCGTCGGCATGATCCGCCCCGACAAGGGGCAGGACCATCTACTGGAAGCGCTGGCCCGGCTGGAGGCCAACGGACGGACCCCGACGCTGGTGATCGTCGGTTCGGCCACCGCCGAATCCGCCGCCTATGATCAGGCATTGCACGACCGCGCCCGCTCGTTCGGTGGCCGGGTCGTCTTCACCGGCTACCGCAACGATGTCGCCGTGCTGATGCGAACCGCCGACGCCGTGGTGATTCCGTCGCTGACCGAAGCGCAGCCGCGCGTGGCGGTGCAGGCTTTTGCCGTCGGCCGTCCGGTGGTCGCCAGCGAAGTCGGCGGCGTTCCCGAAATCGTGTCGGACGGAGAAACCGGCTGGCTGGTGCCCGCCGCGGACCCGGCGGCACTGGCGCAGGCGATGGAGGCGGTCATGACCGACCGCCCCCGCGCCGAGTCGATTGCATCGCGAGCGCGCTGTCTGGCCGAGACGACGATGCGGTTCGACCACCGGATGGAACAAACCCTGGCGACCTATCGCGCGGCTTTGGCTCACGCGCACCAACGTCCTTTTCCGCGCTGGCGGGGAAACGGACGATGAGCGCCGCGCCGCGTCTGTCGGCCCTGGTGGTGATCCATGACGAGGAATCGCGGCTGACTGCCTGCCTGGAGAAGCTGGGCTTCGTCGATGAACTGGTGGTGGTGCTCGACCGCTGCACCGACCGCTCGGGCGAGATCGCGCGCGGTTTCGGGGCAAAGCTGGTCGAAGGCGGCTGGGAACGCGAAGGCGGCCGCCGTAACGCGGGCATCGCCGCCTGCACTGGCGATTGGGTGTTGGAAGTCGATGCCGACGAGCATGTTTCCCCCGCCTTGGCCGCCGAGATCCGCGAGGTGATCGCCGCATCTCGCTTCGACTGGCACGAAATTCCGGTCGATAATTTCATCGGCGACCGTCTGGTTCGACGCGGTTGGGGGGCCAGCTATGGCAAGGCCGCCTATCCCGGCCTGTTCCGCCGCACCGCGAAAACCTGGGGCGACGACCGGGTGCATCCCTCCCTGACGTGGCGAGGGACCAAGGGGCCGATGCTGAAAAACCGGCTGCTCCATTACGTTGACCGCAATATCTCGGACATGATCCGGCGGCTGGACGCCTATTCCACCGCACGCGCCCGTGACCTGCGCGAACGCGGCGAGACCTGGGGATCGACCGCCAGCAATCTGCGGCGGATGGTCAGCCGTTTCTTCAAATGCTACATCCGGCGCGGCGGCTGGCGCGAGGGTGGCCATGGCTTCATCATCGCCACCTGTGCCGCGCTCTATCCGATGCTGTCGCATCTCAAGGCCAAGCTCGAAAAGGACTGACCCATGGCCCGCATCGTCATGACCGATGACGGCATCGTCTTCGACGGTGCCAGCCTGGAGGAAAGGCCGATGGGCGGGGCCGAAACCTCGTTCATCGAAATGGCCAACGCCCTGGCCGCACGCGGCCACGAAGTCGTCGTTTGCAACAAATGCCCGACCGAGCGCACGCATCGCGGCGTGCGGTGGCGTCCAATCGACCAGGGCGTGCCTGAGTCGGCCGATCTCTACATCGCCAATCGCGGCGACAAGCTGATCCGGCTGTGCCCCAAGGCGCGCCGCTCGATCTTTTGGATTCACAACCCGGCCGGATATCTGCTGAAGGCGCGCTATCAGTGGAAACTGGCGCTCCGCCGCCCGGTGATCGTCTTTTCGGGAGCCAGCCAGGCCGGAACCTATCCCGGCTGGGCCTTTGCCGGTGGGCGTGAGATCGTGCCCTATGGCGTCACCGATCTGTTCCGCCACGCCACCGCCCGCGAGCAGGTGCCGCCGCCACGAGCAATCTTTACCTCGAACCCGCTGCGGTCGCTCGACTGGCTGCTGGAGCTGTGGGCGTCACGCATCCGCCCGGCGGTGCCGGGAGCGGAACTGCACATCTTCGCCGGAGCCGCCACCTATGGCGCGGCCGGAGCCGCCAAGGCCGATCGGATGAGCGTCGTGCTCGACCGTGCCGCGGCTTTGGCTGACCGGGGGGTAGTGCTGCGCGGTCCGGTACCCAAGGCGCAATTGGTAGAAGAATTGAGCGCCGCCCGCGCCCTGCTCTATCGTGGCGATATCGGCGAGACATTTTGTTCGGCGGTGGCCGAGGCCCAGGCGATGGGGCTGCCGGTCGTCCTGGAAGACATCGCCTGCATGTCCGAGCGGGTGATCGCCAACGAAACCGGATTTTGCGTCAAGGGCGAGACCGCCTTCGCCACGGCGGCGATCCAGGTTCTGGCCGACGACGATCTATGGTGGCGTCAACACCGCGCCGCCCTGGCCCAGCAACGCGGCTGGGGCTGGGACGATGCGGCAACGACGTTCGAGCGGATCGGCGGCCTGGGATAAGGGTTTACTGGCATCCACGACACGGGCCGCGTTACAGTGTCGCGATGCCGATACGTCTTCTCCCCCCCACGCTGGTCAACCGCATCGCCGCTGGCGAAGTGGTCGAACGCCCCGCTTCGGCGGTCAAGGAACTGGTCGAAAACGCCCTGGATGCCGGGGCCAAACGGATTGATGTCGTCCTCGCCGAAGGGGGCCAGTCGCTGATCTCGGTCAGCGACGATGGTGCTGGCATGGCTCCGGACGAACTGGCGCTGGCGGTCGAACGCCATGCCACCTCGAAACTGCCCGACGACGATCTGGTCCGCATTCGCTTTCTGGGCTTTCGCGGCGAGGCACTTCCTTCGATCGGCTCGGTGGCACGACTGACCCTGACCAGCCGCAAGCGCGGGGCGGATTCAGGCTGGAGCCTGACGGTCGAAGGCGGCGAGAAGGGCGAGCCGCAACCGGCGGCACATCCTCCCGGCACCCGAGTTGAAGTCCGCGACCTGTTCTTCGCCACCCCGGCCCGACTGAAATTCCTAAAAGCACCGCGCACCGAAACCAGCCATGCGATCGAGGTAATCGAACGGCTGGCGATGGCCCATCCCGACATTTCCTTTTCACTGAGCGATGGCGGGCGGCGGTCGCTCGACCTCCCGGCGCGGGGAGGCGAGACGGCACGATTGGCGCGGCTGGCCCAGGTAGTCGGACGCGAGTTCGAGGCCAACGCCCTGGCGCTGGACGCCGAGCGCGAAGGCGTCCGCCTGACCGGCTGGGCTGGACTGCCGACCTACAACCGCGCCACCGCCGCCCAACAATACCTGTTCGTCAACGGACGCCCAGTCCGCGACCGGCTGGTAATCGGTGCGGTGCGCGGCGCTTATCAGGACGTTCTGGCCCGCGACCGTCACCCGGTGGTGGCGCTGTTCCTCGACCTCGACCCCGATCAGGTTGACGTCAACGTCCACCCCGCCAAGGCCGAGGTTCGCTTTCGTGATGCCGGGCTGGTGCGCGGACTGATCGTCGGCGCAATCCGTCACGCCCTGACCGCCGCCGGACACCGGGCGACTTCGACCCTGACCAACGATGCCTTAGGGGCGCTGGGCCGCCCCCCCTCACCCACCGCGGCACCATATCGGCCGGTCTCGTCCTGGTCGCCGCCGCCGCGTCCGCCGTCAGCGGCCCTGTCGGCGGGACAAGCCGCTCAGGCTCCACTAGGTGGAGCCTTTCCCGGTCTGGCCGAGTCGATTCCCGGCCTGTTTCTTCCCCCCGCCGCCCCGTCGGGAGACGCCGGAATAGCGGATTCCGCTCATGCCGCCACCGACTATCCGTTGGGAGCGGCACGGGCGCAGCTGCACGACACCTATATCGTCGCCGAAACCCAGACCGGGTTGGTCATCGTCGATCAGCACGCCGCACACGAGCGGCTGGTGTTCGAACGGATGAAGCAGGCCTTGGCCGAAGGTGGTGTCGCCCGCCAGGGTTTGCTGTTGCCCGAAGTGGTCGAACTGGGCGAACCGGCGGTGGCGCGGCTGGTCGAACGGATCGAGGAATTGGCCGCGCTGGGGCTGGTGATCGAGGGGTTCGGAGCCGGAGCGGTCGTGGTGCGCGAGGTGCCCGCCCTGTTGGGCGAAATGAGCGATGTCGCCGGGCTGGTGCGGGATCTCGCCGATGAACTGGCGGAATGGGGAGCGACGACGGCCCTGTCAGATCGCCTGCTTGACGTTTGCGCCACCCTGGCCTGCCATGGCTCGGTGCGAGCGGGACGGCGGCTCAGTCTACCTGAAATGAACGCACTGTTGCGCCGGATGGAGACAACCCCCCTGTCCGGCCAGTGCAATCATGGCCGCCCTACTCACGTCATCCTCGGCCTCAACGACATCGAAAAGCTGTTCGGGCGGAGATAAATCTGACCCGCACGCACAAGACTTATACTGGCCAACCCTCGATTTGAGGCGTTGGCCAGTTGGTGTTACTTCGTGACGCGGCCAACCGAAACCAGGGTCAGGGCAGCGGGATCGAGCAGACGAGCGGCAACGCGGCGGATATCGTCGGCGCTCACCGCCGCGATCAGCGCCGGGCGGCGGTCGAGAAAGTCCGGCCCCAACCGATCGTTCTGAAGCTGGACCAGAACCTGAGCGATCGCGACGGTCGAATCGAGCTGAAGCGGAAACGAGCCGTTGAGATAGGTCTTGGCATCGGCCAGTTCGGCCTCGCTCGGCCCCTCGTCACGCAGCTTGCGGAACTCCTCGCGGATCAGAGCAACCGACTCGTCGAACCGGCTGGTCTCGGTGGCGACACCGCCCAGGATCACCCCGGCATGGTCGAGTGGAACCAGCCCGGTCCACACCGAATAGGCCAGACCGCGCTTTTCGCGGACCTGCTCGGTCAGACGCGATGCGAAGCCGCCCCCCCCCAGAATGTGGTTCATCACCGTCGCGGCGTACCAATCGGGATCGTCGCGCTTGATCCCGGCAAGGCCGAAGGTCGCGACCGTTTGAGAAATATCACGCTCGATCATCCGCACCAGACCAGCCGCGCCGGGACGGATCTCCGGCACCGCCAGCGGCGGCGAGGTCGCCGGAAGACCGCCGAAAGTGGCATCGAGCAACCGCCCCAGTTCGGGCGGGTCGATATCGCCAACCACGCCGATCGTCAGCCGGTCGCGGGCCAGAAGACGGCGAACCTCACCACGCAGATCGGCGACCCGCACCGCCTTGATCGAGGCGATTTCGCCACGCGGCGAACGGGCATAGGGATGACCGGCGAACACCGCCTGGAACCACGCCTTGGATGCGGTAACCTCGGGACTCTCGGATTCGCGCATCAGCCCGGCGACGATCTGGCCACGAATCCGCTCGACCGCAGGCGCATCGAAACGCGGTTGGGTCAGAGCCAGCCGGAACAGGTCGAAGGCGGTGTCTCGATGCTCGGTCAGGGTCTTCAGATGGCCACGGAAGCTATCGCGGCCAGCATCGAACGACAGGCCGATCACCCGGTCTTCCAGCATCCGCTGGAACGCCTGCGACTCATATGGCCCGGCGCCCTCGTCGAGCAGGGCGGCGGTCATCATCGCCAGACCGGATTTATCGTCGGGATCGAGCGACGCGCCGCCGCGAAAGGACAGCTCCATCGCCAGAATCGGATTGGAATGGTCGCGTACCAGCCATGCCTCGATCCCGCCGGGGCTAACCACCCGTTCGACGGTGACGGCGGCGGCGGGAGCGGATAGCCCGGTCAGGACCACCCCCAGCATCAGAGCGAAAACGGCGATCAGACGCGACATCAGCGAATCCCCCGAGTGACGGGAAGAGCGGCAGGCAAGGCGGCGGGCACAGGCGCGGCCCCGGACATCGGCAACAGCATGCCAGTAACCGAAGCACGGGCATCGAGAACCTTGGCGGCAGCCTCGGCCACCTGGGCCGGAGTCACGGCGCCAACCCGGTCTGGCCAGGATTCGACGTCTTCAACCGCCATCCCCACCGCCAACGCTTCGCCCAGCACCTGGGCTCCGGTATGCAGCGAATCGCGGGCATAAACGACGCTGGCGCGCAGGCGGGTCTTGGCCCGTTCAACCTCTTCGGCCGGGATTTCGCCTCGTGCGATGCGGGCAATCTCGCGCTCGATCGCCGCTTCCAACTTGTCCAGGCCTATACCGGGGCGCGGCACCACGCCGATACGGAAACTGGTCAGACCGACGGCAACCGGGTCATAGGCCGCGTCGGCATGGGCCGCCAATCCCTGATCGACCACCAGGGAGCGGTACAGAATCGAGGTCGTGCCGCCCCCAATGATTTCCGCCAGAACCTCCAACGGCTGGGCCAGCCTCGACTCGCCCGTCCGCTGGCTGGGGGCAAGATAGAGACGGCTCCAACTCGGCTGGCTGACACGAGGGTCGGCGACGGTAACGCGTCGGGCCGCTTCCGGGGGCGGTTCCTCGGTACGAAGGCGGGGCGGGGTGTCGGCGCGAGCCAGACCACCGTAATATTTCTCAGCCAGGGGGCGGACGGTCTCGGCATCGACGTCTCCGGCCACCACCAGAACAGCATTGTTCGGAGCGTACCAGCGGCGATAGAACGCCAGTGCATCCTCGCGCGATAACCCGGCGATTTCGGATTCCCACCCGATCACCGGGCGGCGATAGGGGCTGTTGAGGAACAACGATGCTTCCATTTGCTCGGCCAGTCGTGCCGCCGGATTGTTGCCGACGCGCGAACGTCGCTCTTCCAGCACCACCGCCCGCTCGGTACGGAAATTATCCTCATCCAGCGTCAGATTGGCCATGCGGTCGGCTTCCATCCGCATCACCAGTTCCAGCCGGTCGGCGGCGACATTCTGGAAATAGCCGGTATAGTCGGAACTGGTGAAGGCGTTGTCGCGGCCGCCATTGCGCGACACGATTTTCGAGAAATCACCGGGGGGAACCGACGGCGTACCCTTGAACATCAGATGTTCGAGCATGTGGGCAAGCCCGCTTTTACCCTCGACCTCATCGGCGGCACCGACCTTGTACCACACCATGTGCGAGACGATCGGAATGCGGTGGTTGGGCACCACCACAACGACCATCCCATTCGACAGAGTAAAGGTTTGAGGATCGAACAGCCGCGCCTCGGCCGGACGCGAGACAACCAACAGCGCCGCCAGCAGCAGCGCCGACCGAGCAAGAATTTTCATTCCGCGTCTTCTCCATTCGAGAATTCCGGCATCGGCAGCCCGTGCGAACATCCAGAGGCATGAACCGGCGAAGGCAGTTGAGATCTAGGGGAGAACCCGCGCGATGCAAGCCCCCCCTCTCCTCTCGCTAGAAGATGCCTTCGAGGATCGCCTTCTTGCGCCGTTCGATATGGGGGGTCTGCCCCTCGGACATCGACTTGCCGAGCGCCTGATTTTCACGCAGACGCTGGCTTTCCTTGACCGGATCGACCACAACGCCGGGCTGCTCGGACTTGCGCCAGAACACCAGCTGATCGGTGAAGCTTTTTTCCGCCTCGGCCAGGGACTGAGACTCTTTGTTGACCAGGACGCGGATGTCGGACTGGATCGATTCAGCGCCAAAGCGCTTGACCAGGATCACATCGCCCTGGGTCCGACCCGCCGTGGAGACCGGCGTGCTGAGACGCTGCCCGGTCAGAACCCGGCGGGCCTGATCGCGGGTCGTGCCTTCCTGCGGCCGGGTCGCGCCCGGCTGGGGCGGACGCAGAGAGAAGTCAGGCGGCATACTGAGAGGCGCCCGCTGCACGACCTGGAATTCGTCAGGGGGAGCCTTCTCATATCCAAGCGACCGCTTCACGTCGGAGCAAGCGGACAAGGAGAGAACCGCCAGTATCACCACAAGGGGTGCCAGACGGTGCTGAATGCGCGCGGAGGCTTCGCTCTGTCTCATGACTCTATGTCTTAGTCGAATCGCGGCCGCCAAACAAGGAGTCGACAACCAAAATCACCGCACCAACGGTAATTGCCGAATCCGCCAAATTAAAGGCAGGCCAATGATGGCCCGCAATATGAGCGTCAATAAAGTCGGCCACCGCACCATAGCGCAAACGATCGATGATATTTCCAACCGCACCGCCGACGATCAGCGCGACCGCCAGCCGAACCACCGACGACCCGGCGCGATACAGCCAGCCGACCAAGGCAAGCACGATCACGCCCGACAGGGCCGACAGAATCAGCGGGTCGAGCGAGGCCGCGCCGTTACCGATCCCGAAACTGACTCCTCGGTTCCAGGTCATCACCAGATCGAGGAACGGCGTCAGCTCAATTCGGAGAAAGGTGTAAAAGGGAGTGCCCTCGACACCCTCGGGCCGCATCACTTTTTCGACAATCGCCCACTTGCTGGCCTGATCGAGCGCGATCACCAGAGCGGAAAGGCCGAGACCGGCACCAAATCCGAAGCGCATCACTCGCCCCCAGCCGTCGCGGCGACATCCATCGCATCGGCGCAGCGGTGGCAAACGCCGTCATGGGCGGCATCGCCGACCTCGGGCAAGACCTTCCAGCAGCGAGCGCACTTGACGCCCTCAGCGACACGGGGATGAACCGAAATGCCGGGAACATCGGACAGGGCGAACGCCCCCTCCACCGGCGATCCGACCGCCAATTCGACACCCGAGGTGATGAAGATCTCGGCGAGATCGAGACCGGCAAGCAGGTCGCGGACCTCTTCCGATACCGTCAGGATCGGATTGGCCTGTAAGGACGATCCGATCCGCTTGGCGGCGCGCTCGACCTCCAGTGCGCCGGTAACGACGCGACGGACGTCACGAATCTTCGCCCAGCGCACGGCCAGGGATTCGTCACGCCAATCGGCGGGCAGGGTCGGGAATTGCTCCAGATGAACCGATCCGGTCTCGGACGGATGACGGGCCAGCCACGCTTCCTCGGCGGTGAAGCACAGGAACGGGGCCAACCACTTGCACAGAGTGTCGAGCAGGATGTCGAACACCGTCCGCGCGGCACGGCGACGAAGCGAATCCGGCCGGTCGCAATACAGCGCATCCTTGCGGATATCGAAATAGAACGCCGACAGATCGATGGCGCAGAAGGTGTGCAGTTCGGCGAACCAGCCATGGAAGGTGAAGCCGTCGCACGCCGCGCGCAGGCTCTGGTCCAGTTCGCTCAGTCGATGCAGAACCGAGCGTTCCAGTTCCGGCAGTTCGGCCAGAGGCAAGCGCTCGGAGACCGCGAAACCGTCGAGCGCCCCCAGCAGATAACGCAGCGTGTTGCGCAAGCGACGATAGATATCGACCTGGGTTTTCAGAATCTCCGGCCCGATACGCAGATCGTCCGACGAATCCGACCCCGCCACCCACAGGCGCAGTATATCGGCTCCCTGGGCATCGACCACTTCTTGAGGGGCGACGACGTTGCCGAGCGATTTCGACATCTTGCGTCCGGCTTCGTCGAGAACGAAGCCGTGAGTCAGAACCGCCTCATAAGGCGCGCGGCCGCGCGTGCCGCACGATTCCAGCAGCGAGGAATGGAACCAGCCACGATGCTGGTCCGAGCCTTCCAGATAAAGCGAGGCGGGCGAAGACTGGCGCGGCCATTCGTCGCCTTCCAGCACGAAGGCGTGGGTGCAGCCGGAATCGAACCAGACGTCGAGGATGTCGAATACCTGCTCGTAGGCGTCGGCATCGCGTTCATTGCCCAGGAAGCGGGATGGCGGGCTGGTAAACCAGGCGTCCGACCCTTCAGCGGCAAAGGCTTCGACAATGCGGCGAACCACCTCGGGATCGCGCAACGGCTCCCCGCTCTTCTTCTCGACAAACACGGCAATCGGCACGCCCCAGGCGCGCTGACGCGAGACGCACCAATCGGGACGGTTCTCGATCATTGCCCCGATCCGATTCCGGCCCTGGGCCGGAATGAAGCGGGTTTCGGCAATCGCGGCCAGAGCCTTGGACCGCAAGCCGTTCGTCTCCATCGAGATGAACCATTGCGGCGTGTTGCGGAAGATCAGCGGCGCTTTCGACCGCCAGGAATGGGGGTAGGAATGCTCGATCTTACCGTGCGCCAGCAAGGTGCCGCACTCGGTCATCGCCGCGATCACCCCCTTGGCGACCGGACTGTAATACTTACCGTTCTTACCCTGGGCCAGCACGCTCTGACCGGCGAAAATCGCGACGTGGGGGTAATAGGTGCCGTCGGCCTGGACCGTATCGGGAATAACGATTCCGTTCGCCTTGCCCAGATGCCAATCGTCCTCGCCATGACCCGGCGCGATGTGGACAAAGCCGGTGCCGGTGTCGGTGGTCACGAACTCACCCGCCAGCAACGGCACAGCGAAATCATACCCGCCATTGGCCTCGGGATGATGCTTCAGCGGGTGATGGCAGACCGTCCCGGCCAGAGCCTCGCCCTTGATCCGGGCGACCACGCGGAAGGTGCAACCGGCATCCTTCGCCACCTGCTCGACCAGATCGGCCAGCACCACCAGCCGCTCGCCGACGGTGGCCAGCCCGGAGGCGGAGGCGGTCTCGACTTCGACCAGCGCGTAATCGAACCCGGCCCCGAAGGCGATGGCGCGGTTCCCCGGCATCGTCCAGGGCGTGGTGGTCCAGATCACCACCTTCGCCCCCTCAAGCTCGGGAACGGAAGCGGTCACCACCGGGAATTTGACCCAGATCGTGATGCTGGTGTGATCGTGATACTCGACCTCGGCTTCAGCCAGCGCCGTCTTTTCGACCACCGACCACAGCACCGGCTTGGCGCCCTTGTACAGCGAGCCGTCGAGCAGGAACTTGCCCAATTCCGCGACGATCACCGATTCGGCACGGTTGGTCATCGTGGTGTAGGGATGGTCCCAATCGCCGGTAACGCCCAGTCGCTTGAACTCTTCACGCTGGATATCGATCCAGCCACGGGCGAAGACACGGCATTCCTCGCGGAAATCGACGATATCGACCTCGTCCTTATCCAGACCGGCGGCGCGGTACTTCTCTTCGATCTTCCACTCGATCGGCAGGCCGTGGCAATCCCAGCCGGGAATATACTCGGCGTTCTTGCCCTGCATCTGCTGAGTGCGGACGATAATGTCCTTCAGGATCTTGTTCAGCGCGTGACCGATATGCAGGTGGCCGTTGGCATAGGGCGGGCCGTCATGAAGAATGAACGGGTCGCGTCCCTCACCCGCCTCGCGCAGCCGATCGAACAAGCCGATGGTCTTCCACCGCTCCAACAGCCGGGGCTCCAGCGCGGGCAGGCCGGCCTTCATCGGGAAATCGGTCCTGGGCAGGAAAACGGTGGTCTTGGGGTCGACGGTCATGGCTGCAATCCGGGGGAACTAGGGAGCGACAGGCACCATTGGGCCGGGTGTCGCGGGGAAATGAAGGCCGCCCAGACGGTTCCGGGCGGTTTCGGCGTCACGGGCGATCTGGTCCCGCAATTCGTCCACGCCCGAAAACTTGCGCTCGGGGCGGAGATGATCGATCAGCGCCACCCGCAGGTGACGGCCGTAGAGGTCNTCGCTGAGGCCGAACAAGTGGACCTCCAGCACTTCGTCGGTTTGGTCGAAGGTCGGACGACGGCCGAAATTGGCAACTCCGTCATGCCAGACCGTCGCCCCGCCCCGATCGATCCCGGCGCGCACAGCATAGACCCCGGTGGCCGGGTGCTGATACTCGCCGAGGCGAACATTGGCGGTGGGAAATCCAAGTTGGCGGCCGCGTGCGCTGCCATGCTCAACCCGGCCTTCCAGTTCCCAGTAATGACCGAGCAGACGGGCGGCCTCGGCCGGATGGGCGGCCGACAAGGCGGCGCGAACACGGGTCGAGGAACAGGGCTTCCCGCCAACCTCGGTCGGCGGCACCACCGTCACCCCAAACCCCAATTCGGCCCCTGCGCGTTCGAGCAGAGCGCAATCTCCGCCGCGATCCTTGCCGAAAACGTAATCATAGCCGACCACCACCTGGGTCACCCCCATGCAGCCGACCAGATTATCCTCGATGAAAGCGCGGGCGGTGACGGCGGCAAAGGCTGGGTCGAAGGTCTGCTGGAACAGCAGATCGATCCCCAGCGCTTCGATCAGCCGGGCCTTGACCCGGAACGGTGTCAGCCGAAACGGCGGCAGATCGGGCCGGAACACCCGGCGAGGATGTGGCTCGAAGGTCAAAACGCCCGAGGCGACGCCGCGCGAGCGCGCCAGGTCGCGGGCGGTGAGAATGACCGATTGATGGCCGAGATGGACGCCATCGAAATTACCGAGCGCCATCACACAACCGCGACGATCGGCACTAAACTCGCCGCAATGCCTGATTAGGCGCATGGGATCGGACCACCCGCAGCGTGGAAAGGGAAAGAGATCAAGGGGTATTCGATAACGGCGCAAAGCGCAACCCCGCGAAAGGGGCTGCTGCCATTCGAATCGCACGAAGGAAGCGGATCGCGACCTTATTCGGCCGCAGTGGGGCCGGGCGAAGACGCATCGGCTCCGGCCTCCTCCTCCTCTTCATCCTCGGGAAGCATCAGCACACCGGAATTATAATCGTAATCGAAAATCTCGGCATAACGGCCCCAGGTGATCGCGGTTTCCAACACCCGTTCCGCTTCGTCGTCGGTCAGGTAATCCTGCAATTCCTGCAAGAAGCGATCTTCGGGAGCGCGATGGTCGCGACGCTCGTCGAGAACCTTACGGATATGGGCGGCCAGCGGAATATTACGCAACAACGATTCGGCGAACAGATCCTTGCGCTTGGCATCGTCGGCATCGACAAAAGACTGGCCGAGTTGGGTCAGGAAAATGTCGCCCGAGACGATCCGCGCCAGCCCCATCACCCGGAGAGCCTCGAACAGATGGAACAGCGAATCGTCTTCCAGCTCGGTCTCCTCGGCCAATTGCGGCAAATCGGCGCGACCGTTGAACGGAGCCTCGGCAATGGTTTCCAACAGACCGGCCATCTTGCCCGGCAAGGTATCGGGCAGACGATACCCCAGCGTAAGCTGTTCCTGTGCTCCGGTCCCGCCACCGCGAACATGCGCGGTCATCAGCGAGTAGATCTCATCGACGATCTGGCGAAAGGCGGGGGATTCGGTATCGCGCGGTTGCGGCAGCCCGACCCGGACCTCGGCCCGGACCCGTCCAGGATCGCTGGAAAACACCAGAACGCGGTCAGCCATCGACACCGCTTCCTCGATATTGTGCGAAACCAACAGAATTCCCTTGGTCGGAATCTTGCGCTCGGCCCAAAGATCGAGCAAATCCTCGCGCAGGGTCTCGCTGGTCAGCACATCCAGCGCCGAGAACGGCTCGTCGAGCAATAGCACGTCAGGACGCATCACCAGGGCGCGGGCACAGCCGACGCGCTGGCGCATACCACCCGACAATTCCTTGGGAAAAGCGCTTTCGAAACCGCCCAGACCGATCATATCGATCGCCTCGGCAGCGCGCTCCTCACGCTCGGCCGGACCGATTCCGGCCGCTTCCAGTCCCAGTTCGACATTCTCCTGCACCGTCAGCCAGGGGAACAGGGCGAAAGACTGGAACACCATCGAAATCCCGCGCGCCGGCCCGGTCACCGCCTGACCGCGATACAGCACGTCGCCGCCATTGGCCCGGATCAGCCCGGCCATGATCCGCAATAAGGTCGATTTGCCCGACCCAGACTTGCCGAGCAAAGCGACGATCTCGCCTTCTTCCAGCCGGAAATCGACCCCCTCCAGCACAGTACGTTCATGACGCTCTGGAGTACGGAAGGTCTTACGCACCCCGCGCAATTCCAGCAGGGCATGGGTGGGGAGGGTCGGCTCGGCCATCTCAGGAACCCCTTTTCACGGGTATTTGGTTCGTTTTTAATCGAGGCGCAGCCGCTCGGCCGCCAGGGTATGGAGCGGGCGCCACAAGAAACGGTTAAAGCCCATAACGAACAGGCACATCACCGCAATCCCCAGCGCGATGCGGGGGAAATCGCCATCGATAGTGGCGCGGGCGATATATGAGCCCAACCCGGTCGCCTCAAGCTGAGTATCGCCCCAACTGACCATTTCGGAAACGATTGAGGCGTTCCACGATCCGCCACAGGCATTGAACGCGCCGGTAACGTAGGCCGGAAAGATCGCGGGAAGGATAAATCTGCGCCATTTCATCCAGCCGGTAAGGCCAAGATTGCTCGCGGCGTCCTTCATGTCCTGCGGGATCGCCGCCGCTCCGGCGATGACATTGAACAGGATGTACCATTGGGTGCCGAGAATCATCAGCGGGCTGGTCCAGACATCGACATTGAGGTCGAAATAGACGATCAGCATCACCGCGACCGGGAACATCAGATTGGCCGGAAAAGCCGCCAGGAACTGGGCGATCCACTGGACGTTCTGCGCGACGATAGGACGCTGCCCGACCCATACCCCGACCGGCACCCACACCAGCGAGGCCAGGGCGATCAACACGACGATCCGGGCGGTGGTGGCCAGCCCATAGAGCAGCACCTGCCCGACTTCGGCCAGATTGACCGAGCCGTGGACAAACAGAGCAACCTGGACCAAGGCGATTCCCGTGACGATCAATAGAAATCCGTCCCAGACCCATCCGGCCCATGTCGGCAGAACGACCTGCGGCAGAACGATCCGGCGAGGCGCAGCAGCAGCGGCCTTGCGGTGACGCATTCCGGCGAATCCGTCCCATAGCACTACCGGAATCCGCGCCAGCAGTCGGAATAGCCGCCCCCGCTGCATCAGGGTTAAAACCCAGGATTCCGGTCGTTGCTCACCCGGCCCGGCATCGGCACGAAACTTGTCGGTCCAAGCCACCAGCGGGCGGAACATCAACTGGTCGTAAATCACGATACCGACCAGAACGGCAACGATCGCCCAACATATCGCCGACAAATCGCGGTCAGCGATCGCCAACGCAATATAGCTTCCAACGCCGGGCAGCATGATGGTCTGGTTCGACACCGAGATCGCTTCGGAGGCGACGACAAAGAACCAGCCGCCCGAAACCGACACCATCATGTTCCACACCAGCCCAGGCATAGCCCAGGGCATTTCCAGCCGCCAGAACCGCTGCCACGGCGACAGGTGAAACACTCGCGATGCCTCAATCAGGTCATTCGGCACCGTCTTGAGCGAGGAATACAGGCTGAACGCCATGTTCCATGCTTGCGAGGTGAAAATCGCGAAGATCGCCGCGCATTCGATGCCCAAAAGATTGCCCGGAAACAGAGCAATAAACCCGGCGACTGTAATCGACAGGAAGCCCAGGATTGGAATCGATTGCAAGATGTCGAGAATCGGGATCAGCACCTTCTCCAGCGCCGGAACCTTCGAGGCGACGATACCGAAGATCAGAGTGAAGATCAGCGAACAGACCAGCGCCGCTCCCATCCTGAGCGCGCTGCGCAACAGGTAATAAGGCAGGTTCTCCGGGTCGAGCGACATCGGCAGCGGCGTACCGACATCGTAGGGGGTGCTCATCTGGGCACCACCATAGGCCAATAGGGCCAGAAGGGCGAACACAACCGGGATCAGCGCCAAATCCCACAGATTGGGCTTCAGATCGGGCGACACCGCGACCTTAGGAAGGCTCCATCTCATGCTGGGATACTCGGACTGGAGGGCTACCCAGTTGTCATAGCCTGCCACCCATCCCCTGTCCAGACGGGAAACGATGACGAAATCGTGACCCCAAAAGCCCACGCGACAACAGGCCGATCGGGGCAGCCCAATTCCCCGCATTTCCGAGGGTTAAGGGTACGATCCAATCGCAATGAGCGGATGCCCGATGGCTTAAATCCTCGCGCTATCCCGCCCGATAACTGAGGCGGACAACCCCGTCGGAATAGACCTTGCTGGTTAGCAGGGTCAGGTGGGTGCCGATCTCACTTGGCATGAACAGATTCCGCCCACCGCCCAACAGCACCGGGACAACGAACAGGTCGAGATAATCGATTGCGCCCAGATCGAAGAAGGCACGGATCGCTTTCCCCCCGCCCACCACCCAGATATCGCCGTCGGAGGCTTCGCGTAAATCGTCCGCCAGCATCGCCAGATCGCCCAGCCACGATTCAACCCCTTCCGGGGCGGTGTCCATCGTCCGCGACGTCACCACTAGGCAACGCCGTCCGCCATAGGGCCAGCTTCCCCCGGCGCGATGCGCCTCGTAGGTGGCCCGCCCCATCACCAGCGTGCCGATCCCCGTCAGGAACGCCTCGGCCTCATCGGAAATGCTACGATAGGGGCGCAGCCATTCGACCGAACCGTCGTGATCGGCGATGAGGCCGTCCACGCTGATGGCCAGATGGGCGCGGATTTTGACCATCTCTGGCCCGGATCAGCCAAGAAGCGCGGCAATATCTACCGCATCGACCTGCTCGGAGCGCAGGTATTCGTCCGCATAGCGTTTCCATACCCCCGAGGAGAGGAACAGCCGCCACAAATCGGGATCGATATGATGGTCCCTGGCCATCGACGACATGATCTTGAGTGAGTCCGACAGTGTTTTGGGTTTTTTATAAGGACGGTCGGCCGCAGTCAGCGCCTCGAAAATGTCGGCAATCGCCATCATCCGAGCTGGCAACGACATCTGGTCGCGGGTCAGGCCGCACGGATAGCCGGTGCCGTCCATCTTCTCGTGATGGCTAGCGGCCCATTCCGGCACTCGCGCCAGAGTGCGGGGAAACGGCAGCGCCTTCAGCATCAAGACGGTCTGGACGATGTGATCGTTGATCTTAAAGCGATCTTCGGCGGTCAAAGTGCCCCGACTGATGCACAGATTGTAGATCTCGCCCAGATCGTAAAGAGTCTCCAGCGGCCGGATCTTGAAGCCTTCGGCCTCGTAACGAGCGACATCGACCGGCGGCTCGTGCGGTATCCGGTGCCAGGGCTTGTCGGCCAGCAGGGATTCGACCACCGGCGGAGCGGATGGCTCGGCCGGACGGCGGCGCAGTTCATTGATCGACAGTCCCATCTGGTCGTCCAGGGTCCGGGTCCAGGTCTGAACGGCGATTTTCTTCAACCGCTCGATTTTTTCGGGCGCCATGAATTCCCCGCCGACATTGCACTCGGCAACGAAGGCAAAATCGTCATCGAGCCGGGCCAATGTTTCGTCGCGGCGGCGCGTCAGCGTCTCGGGATCTTCCGATCCGGCCAATAATCCTTCGAGACAAGCGATTACGGCGTCACGCTTGCACACCTCGAATCGCATCCGCACCTCGTGGATACGATTATAGATCGTCTCCAGCTTGGTCGCCTTATCGACGATGTATTCCGGGGTGATGACCTTGCCGCAATCGTGCAGACCGGCGGCAATTTCCAGTTCGTACCACTCGTCCTCGGTCAGCGAGAAATCGGCAAACGGCCCATCGGTTGCGTCGCAGGCGGCACGGGCCAGCATCAGTGTCACCGCTGGCACCCGATGGCAATGGCCGCCGGTATAGGGGCTTTTGGCGTCGATCGATCCGGCAATGACCGAGATGAAGCTTTTGAACAGAGTCTGCTGCGCCTCGATCAGACGCTGATTGTCGAGCGCCACCGCCGCCTGACTGGCCAACGCCTCGATCAGCGGCACAATGTCGTCGCCAAACGCAATCACCTGATTGTCACTGTCGCGGGCGTTGATCAGTTGCAGCACGCCGATTGGCTCGCCCTCATAATTTTTCAGCGGCACCGTCAGAAACGATTTCGAGCGATAGCCAGTCTGCACATCGAACGCTTTGGTGCCGGAGAAATCGAAACTATCGATGTTATACGCATCGGCGATGGTGATGGTTGTTCCGGTCAGGGCACAATGGCTCGACACGTTGCTATGGTTGGGGGTGCCGTCATCGTCCCGCAGACTAAGTGGAGGGAACGGAATTTGCTTTCCCGTGGTACCGCCCATCGCGATGTTGAGCGTATCATTCAGCATGATCTCGAACTGTAATGCGTCTTTTGCTTCAGTCACCAAATAAAGCGTGCCGCCATCAGCATGGCTCAACCCCTTGGCACCCTGAAGAATCTTCTCCATCAACCGATTGTGGTTGCGCTCCGCCGACAGGGCGATGCCCAGTTCGATCAGGACGCGGTAACGCTGCTCGTTTTGAACCAAAGCCATGACGGCGCTTCACCCTCGGACTGGATCAGCCCTTTCCATTTGTGAGCGTACAGGCAAATCTCCCCGTCGTGAAGCGGCGCAGACGCGAAGCCAGGGGCTTGACGACGGACCGTGTTCCGTCGTCCCCTGAAGCCGCCAGAGCCTGCCGGAGAAACCGTTGATGCCATACGAATCATTGCGCGAATTCATCCAACGCCTAGAGGAAACCGGCCGTCTGCGCCGGGTCCGGGCGCCGGTGTCGGCGCATCTGGAGATGACCGAGATTCAGACCCGCCTGCTCGCCGAGGGAGGGCCGGCAGTGCTGTTCGAAAATGTGCTGAAACCTGACGGCTCGCGCTATGACATGCCGGTGCTGGTCAATCTATTCGGCACGGTCGAACGGGTCGCCTGGGGAATGGACCGCGAACCGTCGCAATTGCGCGAGGTCGGCGAGACGCTCGCCTTCCTCAAACAGCCGGAACCGCCCGGCGGTCTGCGCGAGGCGCTCGGTCTGCTGCCGCTGGCTCGTCAGGTGATGGCGATGCGCCCGCGTACCGTTGGTGCCGCCCCATGCCAGGAAGTCGTGCTGACCGGCGATGCCGTCGATCTGACCCGGTTGCCGATCCAAGGCTGTTGGCCCGGCGAACCGGCCCCGTTGATCACATGGCCGCTGGTGGTTACGCGCGGTCCCAGCGCCGAGGGAAATGACCACGATTCCCGTGACGATTACAATCTCGGCATCTACCGGATGCAGGTCACCGGACGCAACACTACCTTGATGCGCTGGCTGAAGCATCGCGGCGGAGCCCAGCACTACCAGCGCTGGGCCGCGAAGAAACACGAACCGTTGCCGGTGGCGGTGGTGATCGGAGCCGATCCCGGCACGATCATCGCGGCGGTAACGCCGGTGCCGGAAACCCTGTCGGAGTACCAGTTCGCCGGGCTGCTGCGCGGACGGAAGGTCGATCTGGTCGAGTGCCGGACCGTGCCGCTCAAAGTCCCGTCCGAGGCCGAGATCGTGCTTGAAGGCCACGTCATGCTCGACGAATACGGCGATGAAGGCCCCTACGGCGACCACACCGGCTATTACAATTCGGTCGAGAAGTTCCCGGTGTTCCGGGTCTCGGCAATCACGATGCGACGCAACCCGATCTACCTGTCCACCTTTACCGGACGGCCGCCGGATGAGCCGAGCGTGTTGGGCGAGGCTCTGAACGAAGTGTTCATCCCCTTGCTGACCCAGCAATTCCCCGAGATCGTCGATTTCTGGCTGCCGCCCGAAGGGTGCAGCTATCGCATTGCCGTCGTCTCGATCAAGAAAGCCTATCCCGGCCACGCCAAGCGGGTGATGTTCGGAATCTGGTCGTTCCTGAAACAGTTCATGTACACCAAGTTCGTCATCGTCGTAGATGCCGAGATCAATGTCCGCGACTGGAAAGACGTGATGTGGGCGGTCAGCACCCGGATGGACCCTGCCCGCGACATCACCGTCGTCGAGGGAACTCCGATCGACTATCTCGACTTCGCCAGCCCCGAATCCGGTCTAGGCGGCAAGATCGGTCTCGACGCGACCAATAAGCTGCCGCCGGAAACCCATCGCGAATGGGGTGTCACGTTACGGATGAGCGACGACATCATCGATCAGGTCACCAAGCGTTGGAGCGAATACGGCCTGCCCGGTTCGGGCAAGCCGATCTGGAAATAACCTGACCTGTTGGCCGCTATTAAAGCGGCTGTGGATATAAAGACGAAAACAGGCGGAACCCAAAAAGTTCCGCCTGTTTTGCGACAGAGCATTTTTCGCTCCAACGCAGTCAGAACGAAAAACCCCCGCCTCGGTAACCCGAGACGGGGGTTTTCTTGTTACGTCGTCCGAAACCGATTACTCGGCGGCAGGCGGCGGCTCGGTGGTGGCCTGCGGGATCGCAGCCGCCGGGAGCTGTTCGGCACCGACATCGGCCTCGACCGCCATGTCGCGATCACGCTTGGCAGCGATTTCGCGCAGACGGTTCATCACCGCACCAGTACCGGCGGGAATCAGACGACCGACGATGACGTTTTCCTTCAACCCGTTAAGGGTATCGACTTTGCCGGACACCGCCGCCTCGGTAAGGACGCGGGTGGTCTCCTGGAACGAAGCCGCCGAGATGAAGGAATGGGTCTGCAACGACGCCTTGGTGATGCCCTGAAGCACCGGCGTCGCCGAGGCGGGACGACCGCCCTCGCGGATCGACTTCGAGTTTTCGATGTCGAATTCAGTGCGATCGACCTGTTCCCCGACCAGCAAGGTGGTGTCGCCGGGCTCGGTGATCTCGACCTTTTGCAGCATCTGGCGAACGATCACCTCGATGTGCTTGTCGTTGATCTTCACGCCCTGGAGACGATAGACCTCCTGGATTTCGTTGATCAGGTACTGGGCCAGCGCCTCGACACCCATCACCTTCAGGATGTCGTGCGGCACCGGATTACCGTCCATCAGCGGATCGCCGCGGCGGACGTAATCGCCTTCCTGCACCGAAATGTGCTTGCCCTTGGGGATCAGGTATTCGACCGGATCACCATCCTCGGGCACGACCAGAATACGGCGCTTGGACTTGTAATCCTTACCGAATTCCACCCGGCCATCGATATCGGAGATGATGGCGTGATCCTTGGGCTTGCGCGCTTCGAACAACTCGGCCACACGCGGCAGACCGCCGGTGATGTCACGGGTCTTCGAAGATTCACGCGGGATACGCGCCAACACGTCGCCAGCATTGACCTTGCTGTTGTTCTCGATCGAGAGAATGGCATCGACCGACATGAAGTAGCGCGCTTCCAGACCGTTGGACAGCACCACTTCCTCGCCACGCTCGTCCCGCAAAGTGATACGGGGACGCAGATCGGCACCACGCGGCTGCTGCTTCCAATCGATCACCACCTTGCTGGCGATGCCGGTGGCTTCGTCAACCACCTCACGCATCGACAGACCTTCGATCAGATCGACGTAGTGAATGACGCCGGCCCGCTCGGTGATGATCGGCAGGGTGTAGGGGTCCCACTCGGCCAGCTTGGTGCCCTTGGCGACGACCTGTCCCTCATCGACCAACAACTTTGCACCATAGGGCACACGGTGACGGGCGCGTTCGCGCTTGTTGGCGTCAAACAACGCCACTTCGCAATTGCGGCTCATCACGATGCTCGACCCGCTCGAATTGACGACGAGGTTCCGGTTGATGACCTGAACCGTCGCGTCGATCGAGGATTCGATGCTGGACTGCTCGGCACCACGCTGAGCGGCACCGCCGATGTGGAAGGTACGCATGGTGAGCTGGGTACCCGGCTCACCGATCGACTGAGCGGCGATAACGCCAACCGCTTCGCCGACATTGACCTTGGTGCCACGGGCCAGATCGCGGCCATAGCACGCACCGCACACGCCTTGCTCGGAATCGCACGTCAGAACCGAGCGGATCGAAACGGTTTCGATACCGGCGGATTCGATCTGCTCGACCGCGTTCTCGTCGATGATGACCGCGGCGGGGACGATGACCTCGCCGGTGGCCGGATTGACGATATCGCGAGCGGCAGAGCGCCCCAGGATCCGCTCACCCAGCGAGGCGATCACTTCACCGCCTTCGATCACCGGCGAAACGGTGAGGCCGTTGGTGGTGCCGCAATCGTCTTCGCAGATGATCGCGTCCTGAGCGACGTCAACGAGACGACGGGTAAGGTAACCCGAGTTCGCGGTCTTCAGCGCGGTGTCGGCCAGACCCTTACGGGCACCGTGGGTGGAGTTGAAGTACTCCAACACGGTCAGGCCTTCTTTAAAGTTCGAGATGATCGGCGTCTCGATGATTTCACCCGACGGCTTGGCCATCAGGCCACGCATACCGGCGAGCTGCTTCATCTGAGCGGCCGAACCACGAGCACCGGAGTGAGCCATCATATAGATCGAATTGATCGGCTTGCCCGGTGCCTGGCTCGAAATCTGCTTCATCATCGCGTCGGCGACGTCGTCGGTGCACTTCGACCAAGCATCGACGACCTTGTTGTACTTTTCGCCCTGGGTGATGAGACCGTCCTGGTACTGCTGCTCGTATTCCTTGACCTTGTCTTCGGTCTCGCCGACCAGCTGTTCCTTTTCCGGCGGGATGACGAGATCGTCCTTGCCGAAGGAAATACCGGCCTTGAAGGCGTTGGAATAGCCGATGCCCATGATGCGGTCGGCAAAAATCACCGTCTCTTTCTGACCGCAATGGCGGTAGACGACATCGATGACGTTCTGGATTTCCTTCTTGGTCAGAAGGCGATTGATCAGCGAGAAAGGAACGTTCTTGTTCTTCGGCAGGATCACCGACAGCATCATCCGGCCCGGAGTCGTATCGACGATACGGGTCACCGGATTGCCTTCGCTATCGACGGTGTCGTAGCGGGCCTTGATCCGGGAATGCAGGGTGATGGTCTTCGCCGTCAGCGCTTCCTCGATCTCGGCCATATTGACAAAGACCGGGACGCGATAGAGCAGAGCACGACCGTCCTTCACCGCCGCCTCGGCCTCTTCGGGCGAGGCGAACGTCAGGGCCGTGCCGGGCTTGGCGACGTTGAACAGACGCAGGTGACCGCTGGCCAGACCGGCGGCGAGCGCCTCACGCGACGAGACGTTGACACGCAGGTGAGCGGTCACGTCGCGACGGGCGATCCGATCAAGCAGACCGTCGAGATCGGTGGTGTCGATCGGGCTGGACGGATCGGTCGGGCAGTAGAAAATAACCGAATTGTTGGCGAGTGCACCCTGCAACTCTTCAACGGTACGGATCTTCAACGCCTGACCGGGCATCTCGTCCCGATCCATCGTGATGTAGTAGATACCGAGAACGATATCCTGCGACGGCACAATGATCGGCTTGCCGTTGGCGGGCGAGAGGATGTTGTTGGTCGACATCATCAGCACGCGCGCTTCAAGCTGGGCTTCAAGCGACAACGGGACGTGAACCGCCATCTGATCGCCGTCGAAATCGGCGTTGAAGGCAGTGCAAACCAGCGGATGCAGCTGGATCGCCTTACCCTCGATCAGAGTCGGCTCGAACGCCTGAATACCGAGACGGTGCAGCGTGGGGGCGCGGTTGAGGAACACCGGGTGTTCGCGGATCACCTCTTCCAGGATGTCCCACACCTCGGGACGTTCCTTTTCCACCATCCGCTTGGCCGCCTTAATGGTGGTGGCCATGCCGTACAGTTCGAGCTTGGAATAGACGAACGGCTTGAACAGCTCCAACGCCATCTTCTTTGGAAGACCGCATTGGTGCAATTTCAATTCAGGACCGACGACGATCACCGAACGGCCGGAATAATCGACGCGCTTACCGAGCAGATTCTGACGGAAGCGACCCTGCTTGCCCTTCAGCATGTCGGACAACGACTTCAGCGGCCGCTTGTTTGCGCCGGTGATGGCGCGGCCACGGCGGCCGTTATCGAACAGGGCGTCAACCGCCTCCTGCAACATACGCTTTTCGTTGCGGACGATGATCTCGGGCGCGCGCAGTTCGATCAGCCGCTTCAGACGATTGTTGCGGTTGATGACGCGGCGATAGAGGTCGTTCAGATCCGAGGTCGCGAAGCGGCCGCCGTCCAGCGGCACCAGCGGACGCAATTCCGGCGGAATAACTGGAATCACTTCCAGGATCATCCATTCCGGGCGCGAGCCGGATTCGAGGAACGCCTCGACCAGCTTCATCCGCTTGACCAGCTTCTTACGCTTGGCTTCGGACGTGGTTTCCTTGAGGTCGATCTTGAGCTGGGCCTTCTCGGCTTCCAGATCGATCACCGACAACATGTCGCGAATCGCCTCGGCACCGATCTTAGCGGTGAAGGCGTCCTCGCCGAACTCGTCAACGGCGCGCATGTACTGCTCTTCGGTCAGCAGTTCACGCAGCTTGAGCGGAGTCAGGCCAGGCTCGACCACGACGTAATTCTCGAAATAGAGAATCCGTTCGAGATCCTTCAGCGTCATGTCGCACAGCAGACCGATGCGGGACGGCAGAGACTTCAGGAACCAGATGTGGGCGACTGGGCTGGCCAGCTCGATATGGCCCATGCGCTCGCGCCGGACCTTGGCCAGCGTCACTTCGACGCCGCACTTCTCGCAGATGATGCCGCGATACTTCATCCGCTTGTACTTACCGCACAAGCACTCGTAATCCTTGATCGGCCCGAAGATGCGGGCGCAGAACAGGCCATCGCGCTCGGGCTTGAAGGTACGATAATTGATCGTCTCGGGCTTCTTGATCTCGCCGAACGACCAGGAGCGGATGCGCTCGGGCGAGGCGATGGAAATCCGGATCTGGTCAAAGGTGGGGGTAGAGCCCGCCTGACCGAAGATCTTCATAAGTTCGTTCATCGACATGCTCCCGTGTGACCTTGTCGGGGGGCGGCGGAGGCGCCGAGCACCCCCGCCACAGGTCGTATCGGTTAGAAATCCCGCTGAGTGAGTTCGACGTTGAGGCCAAGCGAGCGCAGTTCCTTGACCAACACGTTGAACGATTCGGGGATGCCGGCTTCGAAGGTCTCGTCACCACGGACGATCGCCTCGTAGACTTTGGTACGGCCGGACACGTCGTCCGACTTCACCGTCAGCATTTCCTGAAGCGTATAGGCGGCACCATAAGCTTCCAGCGCCCAGACCTCCATTTCACCGAACCTCTGGCCGCCGAACTGGGCTTTACCGCCCAACGGCTGCTGAGTAACCAGTGAATACGGTCCGATCGAACGGGCGTGAATCTTGTCGTCGACCAAGTGGTGCAGCTTCAGCATGTAGATGTAGCCGACCGTGACCTTGCGGTCGAACGGCTCGCCGGTACGACCGTCGATCAGGGTAACCTGACCCGAGGTCGAACGGTTGGCCTTGGTCAGCATATCGACGATATCGCTTTCGCGGGCACCGTCGAACACCGGGGTTGCAATCGGCACGCCGGGCCGCAGGTTGGTCGCCAGTTCGAGGATCTCGGTGTCGGGCAGGTCGGCGATCTCATCGTTGAAGATCACGTCGCCATAGACGTCCTTCAGCTTGTCGCGCAGATCGGGCAACGTCGCGTTGCTGCGACGGACCTGATCGAGCACGTCGCCGATTTGCTGGCCAAGACCGGCACAGGCCCAGCCCAGATGGGTCTCAAGGATCTGACCGACGTTCATGCGCGACGGCACGCCCAACGGGTTCAGAACCAGATCGACCTGACGGCCGTCTTCGAGATAAGGCATGTCCTCAAGCGGCATGATCCGCGAGATAACACCCTTATTGCCGTGACGACCGGCCATCTTATCACCGGGCTGAAGCTTACGCTTCACCGCGACGAACACCTTGACCATCTTCATCACGCCGGGCGGCAATTCGTCGCCGCGCTGAAGCTTCTCGACCTTGTTTTCGAACCGCTCCTGCAACTTCTCGACCTGCTGGTCGAACGCACGCTTGAGCTGCTCGACATCGGCCATCACCGCATCGTCTTCGATGGCGATGTTGCGCCATGCGCTCGGATGCAGGGCATCCAAGGTCGCGTCGTCGAGGACAACGCCCGCACGGACGCCACGCGGTCCCGAAACGATCTTGCGACCGTTGATCTGCTGCTTCAGACGGGCGAAGAACGAGCGTTCGAGAATGCCGCGTTCGTCGTCGCGATCCTTGGCCAGACGTTCGATTTCCGAGCGTTCGATCGCCAGGGCGCGTTCGTCCTTCTCGACGCCACGGCGGGAGAAGACACGAACCTCGACGATGGTGCCGGCAACACCGGGGGGCAGCCGCAACGAGGTATCGCGAACATCCGATGCCTTTTCGCCGAAGATGGCGCGCAGCAGCTTCTCTTCCGGGGTCATCGGGCTTTCGCCCTTCGGCGTGACCTTACCGACCAGAATATCGCCCGGCTTGACCTCGGCACCGATATAGACGATGCCGGCCTCGTCGAGATTCTTCAGAGCCTCTTCGCCGACGTTCGGAATATCGCGGGTGATTTCTTCCTGGCCCAGCTTGGTATCGCGGGCCATGACCTCGAATTCTTCGATATGGATCGAGGTGAACACATCGTCACGGACGATACGTTCGGAGATCAGGATCGAATCTTCGAAGTTGTAACCGTTCCACGGCATGAAGGCGACGAGCACGTTGCGGCCCAGCGCCAGTTCGCCCAACTGGGTCGAGGGGCCATCGGCGATGATGTCGCCCTTCTGAATCAGATCGCCAACTTTCACCAGCGGACGCTGGGTGATGCAGGTGTTCTGATTCGAACGCTGGAACTTCAGCAGGTTATAGATATCGACGCCCGAGGCGGTCGCCTGGGTTTCCTCGGTGGCACGAATAACCACGCGGGTCGCGTCAACCTGATCGACCACGCCGGTCCGTCGGGCAGTGATTGCCGCGCCGGAATCACGAGCCACCGCCTGCTCCATGCCGGTGCCGACCAGCGGCGCCTCGGCCCGGATCAGCGGGACGGCCTGACGCTGCATGTTCGAACCCATCAGGGCGCGGTTGGCGTCATCGTTTTCCAGGAACGGGATCAGCGCGGCGGCAACCGAAACCAGCTGCTTCGGGCTGACGTCGATCATGTTGATTTCGGACGACGGCACCATCACGAACTCGCCAGCACGGCGGCACGAGACCAGATCGTCGGCGAAGCGGCCATCGGCGTTCAACTCGGAATTGGCCTGAGCGACGGTGTAACGTCCCTCTTCCATCGCCGAGAGATAAACGACGTCGCTGGTGACAACTCCATCGACAACCTTGCGATACGGCGCCTCGATGAAGCCGTACTGATTGACGCGAGCATAGGTCGCCAGCGAGTTGATCAGACCGATGTTCGGGCCTTCCGGCGTTTCAATCGGGCAGATACGACCGTAATGGGTGGGGTGAACGTCGCGGACTTCGAAGCCAGCGCGCTCGCGGGTCAGACCACCCGGCCCGAGCGCCGACAGGCGGCGCTTGTGGGTGATTTCCGACAACGGATTGGTCTGATCCATGAACTGCGACAGCTGCGAGCTGCCGAAGAATTCACGCACCGCCGCCGCCGCAGGCTTGGCGTTGATCAGGTCGTGCGGCATCACCGAATCGATATCGACCGAGGACATCCGCTCGCGAATCGCACGCTCCATCCGCAGCAGACCAACGCGATACTGATTTTCCATCAGTTCGCCGACCGAGCGGACGCGACGGTTACCCAGGTGATCGATGTCGTCGATCTCGCCCTTGCCGTCCTTCAGCTCGACCAGCACCTTGATCACGCCAAGGATGTCTTCCTTGCGCAGAACGCGCACGGTATCGGCAACCTCGGGCGTGTTGAGACGCGAGTTCATCTTGACGCGACCGACCGCGGAGAGGTCGTAGCGCTCGGAATCGAAGAACAGACCCTGGAACAAAGCCTCGGCGGTTTCCAGCGTCGGCGGCTCGCCCGGACGCATCACCCGGTAGATATCGATCAGCGCTTCCTCGCGGCTCGAATTCTTATCGACCGCCAGGGTGTTGCGGATATAGGGACCGATATTGATGTGATCGATCGCGAGAACCGGCAACTCGGTGATACCGGCCTTTTCCAGATCGGCAACCAGGGCGGCGGTCAGTTCGTCGCCAGCCTCGGTGTAGATCTCGCCGGAAATCTCGTTGATGATGTCTTCGCCGACATACTGGCCGATCATGTCTTCGGGCGCGACCTGGATTTCGGTCAGACCGGCATCCTTCAGCTTACGACCGAAACGCGGGGTCATCTTGGTGCCGGCGTCGGCAACCTTTTCGCCAGTGGCGGCGTCGATCAGGTCGGAAACGAGCTTGACGCCCTTCAGCCGTTCGGCGTCGAAGACGGTCTTCCAACCGTTCGGGCCACGGGTGTAGATCACCTTGTCATAGAAATAAGACAGGATCTCTTCGGCGGTCATGCCTTGGACTTCGCCGGGCTCGACGGCTCTGCTTTCGGCGGCGCGGGCGGCGCGCAAACCGGCGCTAGCCTCCCCGTCCAGGGCGTAAAGCAGCGTGGTGACCGGCAGCTTGCGGCGGCGGTCGATACGGACATAGACCTGATCCTTGGCGTCGAACTCGAAGTCCAGCCAGGAGCCGCGATAGGGAATGACGCGGGCGGCAAACAGATACTTGCCCGAGGAATGAGTCTTGCCCTTGTCATGGTCGAAGAACACGCCCGGACTGCGGTGCATCTGCGAAACGATGACGCGCTCGGTGCCGTTGATGACAAAGGTGCCGTTCGACGTCATGAGCGGCATGTCGCCCATATAAACGTCTTGTTCCTTGATGTCGCGAATCGAGCGGGCGCCGGTGTCTTCATCGACATCCCAGACCACCAGCCGCAGCGTCACCTTCAGCGGCGCGGCGAAGGTCATCCCGCGCTGCTGGCATTCCTCGACGTCGTACTTGGGGGTTTCCAGCTCGTAACGGACGAATTCCAGCGTGCCACGCTCGGAAAAGTCCTTAATCGGGAAGACGGACCGGAAGACCTCCTGGAGGCCAACACTGGCGCGGCTCTCGGGAAGCACGTCCATCTGGAGGAAGTGATCGTAGGAGCTTTTCTGCACCTCGATCAAGTTCGGCATCGGCGCGACGGTCGGGATCCGCCCGAAGCTTTTGCGCACCCGCTTGCGACCCGTATAGGATTTAGCCATTGCCGCTCCTCGTCTTTTCGTCGGTATAGGCCCAACACACTTGCCGCCCGGAACGCTGTTCCGGACCGCGTGCCGTTGGCACGCCAGCTCCTTGCGGAGCCTCATTCAACCGCCCCTTCGGGGGCAGATATTCCCGTTACCGGATCCGGCAACGGCGTCGTCATAGTCCAGCGCCCAAGGGCCGGGAGGCGATAAACGCATCCCGGCCCCCAGATCGTTCGCTAGAAAGCGATCCTACTTCACCTGCACCTTGGCGCCGGCTTCCTCGAGGACCTTCTTCAGCTTGGCGGCTTCGTCCTTGCTGACGCCGTCCTTCACCTGCTTCGGAGCGGCCTCAACGAGGTCCTTGGCTTCCTTCAGGCCCAGGCCGGTGATGGCGCGGACTTCCTTAATCACGTTGATCTTCTTGTCGCCGGCGTCGACGAGGATGACCTCGAACTCGGTCTGCTCTTCAGCAGCGGCAGCAGCGGCAACCGGGGCGGCGGCGGCGGCAACCGGAGCGGCGGCGGAAACGCCCCACTTCTCTTCGAGCAGCTTCGACAGCTCGGCGGCTTCGAGGACGGTCAGGGCCGACAGATCGTCAACCAGCTTGGCAAGATCAGCCATTTTCATACTCTCCAGATAAGCTTGAAACTTGGGATATTAAAGGGGGCTCACGCGGCGTCCTTGTCCGCCTTCGCCTTCAGAACCCGGGCCAACTGGCCCGCGGGCGCCTGAAGCACGCCGGCGATACGGGTGGCGGGAGTCGAGATCATGCCGACCAGCTTGGCCCGCAGCTCGTCGAGCGACGGCAGCGCAGCCAGAGCCTTCACGCCATCGAGGTCAAGACGCTGATTGCCCAGCGATCCACCGAGGATCTTGAGCTTATCGTTGGTCTTGGCGAACTCGACGGCAACCCGAGCGGCGGCAACCGGATCGCGCGAAACGGCGATGGCGGTCGGACCGACGAACAGGTCGTCAAGGTTCTCGAACTCGGTACCACCAAGGGCAAGCCTGGTGAGACGATTCTTGGTCACTTTGAAGCTGGCCCCGGCCGCGCGCATCTTGACGCGGAGGGAGGTCATCTCGGCAACCGTCAGCCCTTTGTACTGGGTGACGACGACCAGCCCGACTTCCCCGAGCGTCTCATGCAGCGACCCGACCCACTCTTTCTTCTGTGTCCGGTCCACGTTCGTCTCCAAACATCGAGCCGAACCCTGCCCGCCTGGGCTTTTTTAAGCCTTGAGGCGGCGGCTTCGGTTCATTGCCCAAGGCCCTTTCCGGTCGGACGAGCCGTCCATTCAGGGCCGGTGGCCTGTCCCAGAAGCTTCAAGCCGTTAACCGAACGGCATCCCAGAGGATCACCGACGGCACGTTCTCTCTTCTTCTGTCTCGGCAGGCGGGAAATCCCATCAAGCTTTGGGCGGAACGATCCGACCAAAGCGCCTGCGGTCTCGGACAGGTACGGGAAGCCGGTCGTTGCGGATCGGCTTCCCTATTCCTTTCCCCGAAGGGAAAAAGAAACTTCCTACGCCAGAAGGCGCATCACACCACGATGGTGCCGGAATCCAGCTTGACGCCCGGACCCATCGTCGAGGACAGCGACACCTTCTTAAGATAGGTGCCCTTTGCGCCCTGCGGCTTGGCCTTAATGATCGCGTCAACAAAGGCGCGGACATTTTCGACCAGCTTGGCTTCGTCAAAGCTCGCCTTGCCGATACCGGCGTGGATGATACCCGCCTTCTCGACACGGAACTGAACCTGACCGGCCTTGGCCGCGCGCACCGCCTCGACGACGTTGGTGGTGACGGTGCCCAGCTTCGGGTTCGGCATCAGGCCGCGCGGCCCGAGAACCTTACCCAACCGGCCAACCAGACCCATCATGTCGGGAGTGGCGATGCAGCGATCGAAATCCATCGTGCCGCCGTTAACGGCCTCGAACAGTTCTTCGGCACCGACGATATCGGCACCGGCCTTCTTCGCTTCCTCGGCCTTGTCACCCTTGGCGAACACGGCGACACGAACGGTCTTGCCGGTGCCGTGGGGCAGTTCGATCACGCCGCGGACCATCTGGTCGGCATGGCGGGGATCGACACCAAGGTTGAGGGCGATTTCAATGGTCTCATCGAACTTCGACTTCGCGTTCGACTTGATCACCGTCACCGCTTCGGCGAGGGTATAGAATTTGTCGCGGTTGACTTCGGCGTAAGCCGCCTTCAGGCGCTTTCCTTCGCGTGCCATCTGCTTACTCCACAACCTTGAGGCTCATCGACTTCGCCGAACCGACGATCATGCTGCAAGCCGCATCAACGTCATTGGCGTTGAGATCCTGCATCTTCTTCTCGGCGATTTCGCGAATCTGAGCCATCGTGATCTGACCGACAGACCCTTTGCCGGGGGTCTGCGACCCCTTGGCGATCCCGGCGGCCTTCTTCAGGAAGAAGCTGACCGGCGGAGTCTTGGTCACGAAGGTGAAGGTACGATCGGAATAAGCGGTGATCACCACCGGAATCGGCATGCCCGGCTCAAGACCCTGGGTCTGAGCATTGAAAGACTTGCAGAATTCCATGATGTTCAGGCCGCGCTGACCCAGCGCCGGGCCGATCGGCGGCGACGGGTTCGCCTTGCCGGCCGCGACTTGCAGCTTGATATAGCCTACAACTTTTTTTGCCATCTTAACGATCCTCTGTCTGTCACCAGAGGTGGCGGTGCGGCCTCAGGCTGGCCTCCCGCCCCCTTGACCCCAATTCCGGGACATCCGAAACGGGAACGAACAGACTCGGGATATCGCGTCGCGAATCACCGCGCCGCAATATCCCGAGTCTAAAACAATCAGATCTTCTCGACCTGTGTGTACTCCAGCTCCACCGGAGTAGACCTGCCGAAGATCGACACAGCGACCTTAAGACGGGCTTTTTCTTCGTCAACTTCTTCGACCAAACCGTTGAAGGACGTGAACGGACCGTCGCACACCCGGACCTGCTCGCCGACCTCGAACGTGATCGACGGCTTCGGACGCTCAACTCCGTCCTGAACCTGACGGATAATGCGCTCGGCCTCGGCCTCGGTGATCGGAACCGGACGGCCTTTGCCGCCCAGGAAGCCGGTGACTTTCGGCGTGTTCTTGACCAGATGCCAAGTGTCGTCGGTCAGATTCATCCGCACCAGCACATAGCCGGGGAAGAACTTCCGTTCCGCGCTGACCTTGGTTCCGCGCCGGACTTCGACGACTTCCTCGGTCGGCACAAGCACTTTATCGAACAGTTCGGCCATGCCTTTCTGTTCGGCCTGCTCGCGAATCGACTGAGCAACCTTCTTCTCGAAGCCGGAATAAACGTGAATAACGTACCATCGTGCTGTCGACATACCCGTTCAACCTCTCAGACCGAACAGGAACTTGACGGTCGTGGCAAAAAACTGATCGACGATTAGGAAGAACGTGGCGGTGATCACCACCATCACGAACACCATGAGAGTCGAGATGACGGTCTCGCGGCGGGTTGGCCAGGTGACCTTTGCGATCTCCTGACGGACCTGCTTGAAAAAGAGGGCCGGGCTCGTTTTTGCCATGTCTCTTACAGTTGATGCCGCACGCTGGCGGAAGCCTGGGGGAACAGCGTGGCAGGAGTGGAGGGGCTCGAACCCCCAACCCCCGGTTTTGGAGACCGGTGCTCTACCAGTTGAGCTACACTCCTGCATTCGCTGCCGTCCCGGATCGCCGGGGCGGCGGCTACGGCCTCCGGGTCTTACCGGAGGCCGCCCTTATACAGCTACTCGAGGACCTTGGCAACCACTCCTGCGCCGACAGTGCGGCCACCTTCACGAATAGCGAAACGCAGACCCTGATCCATCGCGATCGGGGCGATCAGCACAACGCTCATCTTCACGTTGTCGCCCGGCATCACCATTTCGGTGCCTTCCGGCAGCGACACGACGCCGGTGACGTCGGTGGTGCGGAAGTAGAACTGCGGACGATAATTGGTGAAGAACGGGGTGTGACGTCCACCTTCTTCCTTGGTCAGGATGTAGGCTTCGGCCTCGAACTTCGTGTGCGGCGTGATCGAACCCGGAGCCGCCAGAACCTGGCCGCGCTCGACGTCTTCACGCTTGGTGCCGCGCAGCAGAGCGCCGATGTTGTCGCCAGCCTCACCCTGATCGAGCAGCTTGCGGAACATTTCAACGCCGGTGCAGGTGGTCTTGACGGTCGTCTTGATACCGACGATCTCGACTTCCTCGCCAACCTTCACCACGCCACGCTCGACACGGCCGGTCACGACGGTGCCACGGCCCGAGATCGAGAACACGTCTTCGATCGGCATCAGGAACGGCTTGTCCTTCGGACGTTCCGGCTGCGGGATGTAGCGGTCAACTTCGGCCATCAGCTTCAGAATCGCTTCCTTGCCGATTTCCGGGCTGCGGTCTTCGAGAGCACACAGCGCCGAGCCCTTGACGATCGGAATATCGTCGCCAGGGAAATCGTAGGACGAC
>NZ_CAHP01000025.1 GCF_000294655.1 Magnetospirillum molischianum DSM 120 | reverse complement strand
TGGCGGCGGCGATCCGGCGCTGGGTGCGGGCGCTGGCGATCCTGGCCGCCAGAACCTGGCCGCGCTCGACGTCTTCACGCTTGGTGCCGCGCAGCAGAGCGCCGATGTTGTCGCCAGCCTCACCCTGATCGAGCAGCTTGCGGAACATTTCAACGCCGGTGCAGGTGGTCTTGACGGTCGTCTTGATACCGACGATCTCGACTTCCTCGCCAACCTTCACCACGCCACGCTCGACACGGCCGGTCACGACGGTGCCACGGCCCGAGATCGAGAACACGTCTTCGATCGGCATCAGGAACGGCTTGTCCTTCGGACGTTCCGGCTGCGGGATGTAGCGGTCAACTTCGGCCATCAGCTTCAGAATCGCTTCCTTGCCGATTTCCGGGCTGCGGTCTTCGAGAGCACACAGCGCCGAGCCCTTGACGATCGGAATATCGTCGCCAGGGAAATCGTAGGACGACAGCAGCTCACGAACCTCAAGCTCAACCAGGTCGAGCAGTTCGGGATCGTCAACCATGTCGACTTTGTTCATGAACACGACCAGGGCCGGAACACCGACCTGACGCGCCAGCAGGATGTGCTCGCGGGTCTGCGGCATCGGGCCGTCAGCCGCCGAAACGACCAGGATCGCGCCGTCCATCTGCGCCGCGCCGGTGATCATGTTCTTCACATAGTCGGCGTGGCCGGGGCAGTCAACGTGAGCATAGTGACGATTGCTCGTCTCGTATTCCACGTGCGCCGTCGAAATGGTGATGCCGCGAGCCTTCTCTTCGGGGGCCTTATCGATCTGGTCGTAGGCCGTGAAGGTCGCTCCGCCGGTCTCGGCCAGAACCTTGGTGATCGCCGCAGTCAACGAGGTCTTGCCATGGTCAACGTGACCGATGGTGCCGATGTTGCAGTGCGGCTTGTTGCGCTCGAATTTCGCCTTAG
>NZ_CAHP01000024.1 GCF_000294655.1 Magnetospirillum molischianum DSM 120 | reverse complement strand
CGAGATCGAGAACACGTCTTCGATCGGCATCAGGAACGGCTTGTCCTTCGGACGTCCGGCTGCGGGATGTAGCGGTCAACTTCGGCCATCAGCTTCAGAATCGCTTCCTTGCCGATTTCCGGGCTGCGGTCTTCGAGAGCACACAGCGCCGAGCCCTTGACGATCGGAATATCGTCGCCACGGGAAATACGTAGGACGACAGCAGCTCACGAACCTCAAGCTCAACCAGGTCGAGCAGTTCGGGATCGTCAACCATGTCGACTTTGTTCATGAACACGACCAGGGCCGGAACACCGACCTGACGCGCCAGCAGGATGTGCTCGCGGGTCTGCGGCATCGGGCCGTCAGCCGCCGAAACGACCAGGATCGCGCCGTCCATCTGCGCCGCGCCGGTGATCATGTTCTTCACATAGTCGGCGTGGCCGGGGCAGTCAACGTGAGCATAGTGACGATTGCTCGTCTCGTATTCCACGTGCGCCGTCGAAATGGTGATGCCGCGAGCCTTCTCTTCGGGGGCCTTATCGATCTGGTCGTAGGCCGTGAAGGTCGCTCCGCCGGTCTCGGCCAGAACCTTGGTGATCGCCGCAGTCAACGAGGTCTTGCCATGGTCAACGTGACCGATGGTGCCGATGTTGCAGTGCGGCTTGTTGCGCTCGAATTTCGCCTTAGCCATTTTTCAACCCGTCTGATCGCGGCGGCTGCCGCATGGTTCAATACCTGGACCCCGGTCGGGCCGCCGTAAGCGCGGATGGAGCGGGTGAGGGGAATCGAACCCCCGTCATCAGCTTGGAAGGCTGTTGCTCTACCATTGAGCTACACCCGCCAGTCCGTCCACGCGTCCTTCACCACCCGGCGCTTTCCCGAGAAGCGTACTCCGCCTCCCCGGAGCATCCGAGAAGAGTTGGTGGAGGGAGAAGGATTCGAACCTTCGTAGACTTCCGTCGGCAGATTTACAGTCTGCTGCCATTGACCGCTCGGCCACCCCTCCCCATCCTCTACCACCAGCCTGAGCCGGGGGCGACGGGAGCGCTGTACTATGAGAATTTGCCAGCGCTTGTCAATCCGAAAATCACGCACTACAACGCTGACATCGGAGGTACCCCATGAAATCCACTCATTCCAGCGACGATGCCCCCCCCTCACGCCGGGGACGGCCGCAATCGCGCGGCGGCGGACACAGGGACGGCGGCGACCGTGGCGGCGGCGCGTCGGTCTGGCTTTACGGCACCCATGCCGTAACGGCAGCTCTGATCAATCCCGAGCGGCGGGTGCGCCGTCTGGTCGCCACCGCCGAGGTGGCACGCGCCCTTCCCCCTTCGCGCATTGCTCCCGATTTGCTGGCCCGGCCCGAGATCGACCGCCTGCTTCCCGCCGGAGCTGTGCATCAGGGTGTCGCGGTCCTGGTCGAGCCTCTGCCCGCCTGGGGAATCGAAGATGTCGTCCGCGCCGGCGCTTTGACCGAGCGAGCAATCGTTGTCGTGCTGGATCAGGTCACCGACCCGCACAATGTCGGGGCCATCCTCCGCTCCGCCGCCGCGTTCGGCGCGCTGGCCGTGGTCGTGCCCGACCGTCACGCCCCCGAGGAAACCGGGGCGCTGGCAAAATCCGCCTCGGGCGCACTGGAGCGGATGCCGCTGGTCCGGGTCACCAATTTGGCCCGCGCCCTGGAGATGCTGAAGGATGGCGGATTCTGGATCGCCGGTCTGGCCGCCGACGCTCCCAAAACCCTCGCCAAGGCCGGTTTGTCCGGGCGTATGGCGATGGTGCTGGGAGCGGAAGGTGACGGCCTGCGTCGGCTGACCCGCGAGCATTGCGACCATCTGGTTCGCCTGCCGATGACCGGCGAGATGGAAAGCCTCAACGTCTCGAACGCCGCCGCCGTCGCGTTGTACGAGCTTGCCCGCGACCAGTAGCACAGAGATGGCGGGACCAATCGGGTCCCGCCGCTCCTTGTTTTGCCCGTCAGAGCGAGGGGGACGCCGCGCACAGGGCATCGACATCGCCGGACACAATCAGCGGCAAATACCGCGTAATTTGTTCGACGGGCCAATCCCACCAAGCCAGAGCGTTCAGCCGTTCGACGGTTTCGGGCGGAAAACGGGTGCGGATCGTCCGGGCGGGATTCCCTCCCACGATCGCATAAGCGGGAACGTCGGACGTGACCACCGAACGCGCTGAAACAATCGCACCGTTCCCGATACGAACCCCCGGCATCACCAGAGCCTCGTAACCGATCCAGACATCGTTGCCGACCACCGTATCGCCCTTATAGGGCAGGTCGGCCTTGTCAGGCGTCACCGCCTCCCATCCGTTACCGAAGATATTAAACGGATAAGTTGATATTCCCGACATTTTGTGATTGGCGCCGTTCATGATGAACTTCACCCCTCGCGCCAGGGCACAAAACTTGCCGATCACCAAGCGATCCCCGATGAAAGGAAAGTGGTAGAGCACATTCCGCTCGAAATCCTCAGACCCGTCCGGGTCATCGTAATAGGTGTAATTCCCGATTTCGATGTTCGGGTTGGAGACCGTGTTGCGGATGAAGCAAACCTGCGGAAATCCCGCCATCGGATGGGGATCGCAGGGGTCCGGTCCCGTCATCATTGATCCGTGCCCTCTGCATTCGATCCTGCGCACCTTGCTGAAGCGAGCGATCGTGCAAACCGCATGGTTTGCGCCCAGCGAGGGCGCGCAACCGCCTTAGATGTCATGACCAGCGCGAATGGCATCGGCGATGTCCTTCACGCTCCGCGCATCGATGAGAGTCGTCGCCACGGAAGGGATCGCGGTACGGAAACCGTTCCCCTCGGCAGGCACGAACATCGCGGCGGTAGACAGTTCGGTCGCCGCCGCCGATTCAGAAACTATGAGTTGAACCGCCGGTTCAGGCGCGGGGATCGCAGCCGGTTCCGAAGCAACGAGTTGGACCGGCGGTTCGGGCGGCGGCGGCGGTGGTGGCGGGGCCGCAGCCTTTTCCGCAGCAGCCGCTTGTTCCGCGGCAGCCTGTTCCGCGGCAGCCTGTTCCGCAGCCACCCGCTCCGCCTCTAGGTCGGGACGGGGCTCGGGACGCAATGCGGCCAGATCGGCGCGCCCCCTCTTATGCGCGGCCTCGTAACGGGCCTGTACAGAACTATACAGGCTGGTGACGGTGCGCGCCTCCTGGCTGCCGGGATCGCGGAAAAGTTCGGGATTGGACCGGGCCGCCGAGGGCACCAGGCTGTGAGCGGAATTGTGCGGATCGTTCGCCATCCCCTCGATCACCCGGACTGCACCGCCCGCCCCCAGGAAGTGAGCGAGATGCAAGTCCGACGCGGTGGCGGGACGGCCCAGTCTGCGCTCAAGAATCCTTGAATTATCGCGCGCATATTCAGCCGCCATCATCGCCGACAGCTCGGGATCCTTGCGCAGTTCGAGCACAGCCGCCTTCAGCGTCTTGTCGGCGATGTCGAGCCGCCCGTTAGGACTGCGAACGATCGCGGCGGCCTGGGTCTCAAGCCCGTGCTTCGCCCCATGGCGACGCACCATGTCCATCCAGGTCTGGCTGGTGAACTGAAACAGCCCCGCCGCTGACGACCTTGTGTTGCATGCCTGGGGGTCGAGGCCACTTTCGCGGGCTGCCTGAGACAGCAGAAAATCGAACGATATCCCGGTCGCGGTGGCGGCCTCGCGAATGCCGGTAACAACCCGGCCCGCACTGGCGGACGCGATCTGGGTGGTGGCAGTGTCGGCGTTCGGAGTCTGCATGGGCGGCCTCGGGGTTTGACGACAAACCTAACCTTAACAAAAAATAGTTACCGAGATTTGACCAGATTTTCCTGAAACATCGGATGCTCGACCCGATCGCCAAGACGCAATCCCAAACGGGCGGCGCTGCCTGCGGGCAACTCCAATACGCCCAACACCTTCTGAACCGGGCCACGCGGCTGAAGCGTACCGGGTTCGGCATTTTCTTCGATATGGACGACCCGGCCATCTACATCGATAAATAGCATATCGAGCGGGATCAGGGTGTTTTTCATCCACATCGCAACCATACGCGGTTGACCGAAATCAAACAGCATGCCCGAACCGGGGGCGAGATGACGGCGGAACATCAACCCCTGCTCCAGTTGCTCGGGAGTCGTGGCCAGTTCGACCGTCAGAGCCGTGCGATGTCCGTCCTTTGCGGCAACCAACTCGACCCGCGACGAACCGAACTCGACCGCTGCCGCGGCAAAGACGGGGCTACTCGTCAGCACTCCGAACAGCAGCGCGAGCGCCAATCCCACCCGTCCCAACGACATCACCCCTCCTCCCTGATATACGCACAATCCGCATCATTATCGTGGCGACACCAGACAGCAGATGCAAGCCGTCGTATTTGCGTAAAATTTTATTTAAATTTACGAATAATACTCACAAAATAAATCCGAATATCGAGCGCCGCGATTCGGGACATTTTTTGTTTTCATTTTCTACGATTCTGTTAAATTATATATATTCGTGTTGCGGCACAATAAAGCGCCCTGCACAACCGTTGGAAATACCGTCATGGGGAATCCCCGCCCATCCCCAACCCCTGTGGCGGTCGTGGCGAAGCGCGAAAGCGTGATGCCCTTTTCCGACTGAGACAAAGGGGGTTCCCGCCCCATGGTGGCACCCCCTTTGTCTGTTACCCCTCCCCTCCGCCAAAACACCGCTTGAAGCGTCTGGAAACCAGACCGTTTCCGGGGTACACCATTCCCTCGACTTCACTTGCGCGAAGGCCCTGCCCTTGAAAGCCGCGATCATCGTTTTCCCCGGCTCCAACTGCGACCGTGACGTCGCCGTGGCGCTGGAAGCCAGCCTGGGCCACCGCCCACTGATGGTATGGCACCGCGATACCGACCTGCCCGATCTCGACCTGATCGTGGTACCGGGTGGGTTTTCCTATGGCGACTATCTGCGCTGCGGCGCGATGGCGGCCCACTCGCCCGTCCTGCGCGAGGTCAAAGCCCGCGCCGAGAAAGGGACGCGGGTGCTTGGCATCTGCAACGGCTTCCAGATCCTGACCGAAGCCGGTCTGTTGCCCGGCGTGTTGATGCGCAACCGCGATCTGCGCTTCATCTGCCGCGATGTCCACCTTCGGGTCGAGACCGATGCAACCGACTTCACCCGGCAGTATCAGGCCGGACAGGTGGTACGGTTCCCGATCGCCCATGCCGAAGGCAATTTCTTTGCCGATGCCGAGACCGTCAAGGCGATCGAAGGCAACGGACAGGTCGCCTTCCGCTATTGCGACGCCGATGGCGCGGTGACCGAAGCGACCAACCCCAACGGATCGCTGGGCAATATCGCTGGAATCTATAATCCCGGCCGCACCGTGCTGGGACTGATGCCGCATCCCGAGCGGCTGGCCGAAGACCTGCTTGGCGGGTCCGATGGCAAGACGATGTTCGATTCCCTGGTGGAGGCCCTGTCTTGACCGCGATCACCCCCGACATCATCGCCCAACACGGCCTGAAGCCCGATGAATACGCCAAGGTTCTCGAAATCCTCGGCCGTGAACCCAACCTGACCGAACTCGGCATCTTCTCGGTGATGTGGTCCGAGCATTGCTCGTACAAATCCTCGAAGAAGTGGCTGAAGACCCTGCCGACCAAGGCACCGTGGGTGATCCGTGGTCCCGGCGAGAATGCCGGTGTCATCGATATCGGCGACAATCAGGCGATCATCTTCAAGATGGAAAGCCACAACCACCCCAGCTTCATCGAACCCTATCAGGGTGCGGCAACCGGGGTTGGTGGCATTCTGCGCGACGTCTTCACGATGGGCGCACGGCCGATCGCGAACTTGAACGCATTGCGCTTCGGCGATCCGGCCCACCCCAAGACCCGTCATCTGGTCGCGGGCGTGGTATCGGGAATCGGCGGCTACGGCAATTGCGTCGGCGTGCCGACAGTGGGGGGAGAGGTCAATTTCCACCCCTCGTATAACGGCAATATCCTGGTCAACGCGATGACCGTCGGACTGGCCGACAAAGACCGGATTTTCTATTCCGCCGCTGCCGGAATCGGGAATCCGGTGGTCTATGTCGGTTCGAAGACCGGACGTGACGGTATCCACGGCGCGACGATGGCCTCGGCCGAATTCGACGAAAAGTCCGAGGAAAAGCGTCCGACCGTCCAGGTCGGCGATCCCTTCACCGAAAAGCTGCTGATCGAAGCCTGTCTGGAACTGATGGCGACCGACGCGATCGTCGCGATCCAAGACATGGGTGCCGCCGGTCTGACCTCGTCCTCGTTCGAGATGGCCTCGAAGGGCGGGTTGGGCATCGAGATGAATCTCGACCTCGTGCCGATGCGCGAGGAGGGAATGAGCGCCTATGAGATCATGCTGTCGGAATCCCAGGAACGGATGCTGATGGTGATCAAGCCGGGCCGCGAAGATCTGGCCCGCGCCGTGTTCGAGAAGTGGGAGCTGGATTTCGCCATCGTCGGTCACCTGACCGACAACGGGCGGATGGTGCTGTCACGTCACGGTGAGATCGTCGCCGATCTGCCGATCGATCCGCTGGCACTGGCTTCGCCGGAATATGACCGTCCGTGGGTCGCCCCCGCGAAGCGCCAGCCGGTCGATGCCCGCGAAATCGAAACGGTCTGCCCTGTCGAAGCGCTGAAGACCCTGCTCGGCACCCCTGACCTCGCCTCGCGCCGCTGGATCTGGGAACAGTACGACCACATGGTGATGGGCGACACCGTTCAGCGTCCGGGCGGCGATGCCGCCGTGGTCCGCGTCCACGCCACCGGCAAGGGCATTGCGATCACCACCGACGTCACCCCACGCTATGTCGCCGCCGATCCCTATGAAGGTGGGCGTCAGGCGGTGGCCGAGGCCTATCGCAACTTGTCCGCCGTTGGTGCCCTGCCGCTGGCTGTCACCGACAACCTGAACTTCGGCAACCCGGAAAAGCCCGAGATCATGGGCCAGATCGTCGAGGCGATCCGGGGCATGGGACAGGCTTGCCGCGAGTTGGACTTCCCCGTCGTGTCGGGCAATGTCTCGCTTTACAACGAGACCCAGGGCGAGGCGATCCTGCCCACCCCCGCGATCGGCGGTGTCGGCCTGCTGAACGATGTCAGCCACAGCGCCACCATCGACCTGAAAGGCTCGGGCAACGCGATCGTCCTGATCGGCGAGACCAAGGGTTGGCTGGGCGCATCGCTGTACCTGCGCGAAATCTGTGGCCGCGAGGAAGGATCGCCGCCGCCGGTCGCCCTGCACCGCGAACGCCGCGCTGGTGAACTGGTCCGCCAGTTGATCGGCGATGGACTGGTACAGGCCAGCCACGACATCTCGGACGGTGGCCTGCTGGTCGCGGTCGCCGAGATGGCGATGGCGTCGAAGGACAAGATCGGTGTCGCGCTTGATGCACCGACAACCCTGCCGCTGCATGCTTGGTGCTTCGGCGAGGATCAGGGCCGCTACATCCTCGAAGTCCGTGATGACGACCTTCCCACCGTTCTGGAAGAAGCGGTCGAGCACGACACCGCCGTCCGGGTCATCGGTCATACCGGAGGACGCGTTATCAGCGTCGGTGGCCGCGCCATCGCCGTCGAGGATCTGGTCAAAGTTCATGAAGGCTGGCTGCCCGCCTTCATGGCTGGCACCAAAGAGTAGGAACGGAAGGTGGAGGTGGGCTTCGGCCCGCCTCCATCACCCCCCACCCCCCACGTTCCGCTGGATCAGGGAGTCCAGACCATGCCGATGTCAGCAACCGAGATCGAGCAGCTCATCTGTGCCGGCTTGCCCGACGCCAAGGTCGTGATTGAGGATCTCCGCGGCGACGGCGATCATTATTCCGCGCTGGTGGTCTCGCCCAGCTTTAACGGTCTGTCGCGTGTGCGCCGCCATCAGGCGGTCTATGACGCGCTGGGCGGCAAGATGGGCGGCGAACTACACGCTTTGATGCTGAAGACTCTGACGCCCGAGGAAGACTCGGTCTAGCGATCTCCCCAAAAGATGGGGAGACCGAAGGCAGGAAGAGGGCCGCGTCCGCCCTATGCCTGCATCCGCGAGCGGAAATAGGCGATAGTACGGTCCAGCCCCTCTTCCAGCGTCACTTTCGGCGTCCACCCCAATGTTTCCTTCGCCAGGGTAATATCGGGACGGCGCTGTAACGGGTCGTCGGCAGGCAGGGGGTGGAAGACGATCCCGGATTTCGATCCGACCATCGCCACCACCATCTCGGCCAGTTCACGCACCGTCATTTCGCGGGGATTACCGATATTGATCGGGCCGGTGATATCGTCGCCGGTGGCCATCAGCCGCAAAAAGCCCTCGATCAGATCGTCAACGAAGCAGAAACTGCGGGTCTGGCTACCGTCGCCGTAAAGGGTGATCGGGCGACCTTCCAAAGCCTGGACGATGAAGTTCGACACCACCCGCCCATCGTCGGGATGCATCCGCGGGCCATAGGTGTTGAAAATACGGGCGACTTTGATCCGCAGCCCGTGCTGGCGCCAATAATCGAAGAACAGGGTCTCGGCGCAGCGCTTGCCTTCGTCGTAACAGGCGCGCGGACCGATCGGATTGACGCTGCCGCGATAGTTTTCAGTTTGAGGATGCACCTCGGGATCGCCATAGACCTCGGAGGTCGAAGCCTGAAAAATCTTCGCGCCGATCCGTTTGGCCAGCCCCAGCATGTTGATCGCGCCGTGAACGCTGGTCTTGGTGGTCTGGACCGGATCGCGCTGGTAATGCACCGGCGAAGCGGGACAGGCGAGATTGTAAATCTCATCCACCTCAACATATAGCGGGAACGTGACATCATGGCGCAACAGCTCGAAATATGGATTGGCGAGCAGATGAGCGATGTTGTCCTTGGTCCCGGTGAACAGGTTATCGGCGCACAGGACGTCGCACCCGTCTTCGAGAAGGCGCTCGCACAGGTGCGACCCCAGGAAGCCCGCGCCTCCGGTTACCAGAACCCGCTTGCGGCCATACTTCATGATTTGTGCCCTCCGTCCGGAACTCCGGTTTCTAAGGGACGCGGCACTCGATGACAAGGCGCATCGACGAGAGGGGATCGAAAGGGTTGCGGGCGGTGTGCTATAGAAACACTCTGGCCTGATCGGGAACCGCAGCCAAAGCGTGCGGGTCCGCCGCGGAGTGGGATGCCTTGAGCGAACGTGAATCCATGGAATTCGATGTCGTGATCGTCGGCGGGGGTCCGTCGGGGCTAACTGCGGCGATCCGACTGAAACAGATCGATCCCGATCTTACCGTCTGCGTTCTGGAAAAAGGTTCGGAGGTCGGCGCGCACATCCTGTCGGGCGCAGTGCTGGAGCCGCGAACTCTGGCCGAACTGTTCCCCGACTGGCGCGAACGCGGCGCACCGCTGCACACGCCCGCCACCGACGATTCGTTCATGTTCCTGACGGAAAGCCGGGCGATCCGCCTGCCGACGCCGCCGACGATGAACAATCACGGCAATTACATCATCTCGCTCGGCAATTTCGCCCGCTGGCTGGCCGCGCAGGCCGAGGCTCTGGGTGTCGAAATCTTTGCCGGTTTCGCCGCCGCCGAGGTGCTGTATGACGAATCCGGCGCGGTCCGAGGCGTCGCCACCGGCGATATGGGGGTGAACAAGGAGGGTGAACCCGGCCCCAGCTTCACTCCTGGCGTCGAATTGCTCGCTCGCCAGACCCTGTTCGCCGAGGGCTGCCGGGGCAGCCTGACTAAAATGTTGTTCGAACGGTTCGGCCTGCGGCGCGACTGCGACGTTCAGACGTTCGGAATCGGCATCAAGGAATTGTGGGAAGTCGATCCGACCAAGCACCATCCGGGCAAGATCGTCCATTCGGTCGGCTGGCCGATGGATGCCAAGACCTATGGCGGAGCCTTCATCTACCACCTGGAAGACAATCAGGTGGCGGTCGGCTTTGTTGTCGGGCTGGATTACGCCAACCCCAGTCTGTCGCCGTTCGACGAGTTCCAGCGTTTTAAGACGCACCCGGCGATCCGTCCGACCTTCGAAGGTGGACGGCGGATTTCCTATGGTGCCCGCGCCCTGTCCGAGGGTGGGCTGCAATCGATCCCTAAACTGACCTTTCCCGGCGGCGCGCTGATCGGCGACACGGCGGGCTTCCTCAACGTCCCCAAGGTCAAGGGCACCCATACCGCAATGAAATCGGCGATGGTGGCGGCCGAGGCGGTCGCCGCCGCGTTGCGTGATGGTGCCGTTCCCACTGGCGAGCTGGCCGATTATCCGGCCGCATTGCGCCAAAGCTGGCTGTGGGACGAACTTTATCGCGCCCGCAACGTCCGCCCCAGCTTCCATTGGGGTCTGTGGGGAGGGCTGGCCTATTCCGCTTTCGATTACGAAATCCTGCGCGGCCGCGCCCCGTGGACGCTGAAGCACCGCGCCGACCATCTGGCGCTAGGCAAGACCGCCGATTATCCCACGATCGCCTATCCCAAGCCGGACGGGATCGTCAGTTTCGACAAATTATCCAGCGTGTTCATCTCGAACACCAACCACGAAGAGAACCAGCCGTCACATCTGAAGCTGATCGACCCTGCCGTACCGGTGGCGGTCAATCTGCCGCTCTATGATGCGCCCGAGCAGCGATACTGTCCGGCCGGGGTCTATGAAATCGTTGCCGCGACCGACACCTCGCCCCCCCGCCTTCAGGTCAATGCGCAGAACTGTCTCCACTGCAAGACCTGCGACATCAAGGACCCGACCCAGAACATCACCTGGACGGTTCCCGAAGGTGGCGGTGGACCGAACTATCCCAACATGTAAAGCTGGGAACAGACAATCAGCAGGGACAATAGCCGTCGATTTTCGGCGGCGTCCCCCCAAGGAAGCCATCCATGCGGAAACGGTGCATGAACAGAACACCGCCGGCCCTGGCCCTGGCGGCGGCGCTGGCGGCGGCGAGTCTTGCGACCTGCGGCTCGCCACCTTCGAACGCGCCTTCTTCGATCGACGAGACAGCGCCCGAACCCCACGGCTTGGGAGCCTATATGGCGGGGCGCTTCGCCTATGCCCATGGCGATACCCGCGCCGCGGCGCAATTCCTGTCGATCGCCGCCGCCTCCGACCGCGACAATACCGAATTGCAGCAACTGGCCTTTACCCTGTTGCTGGCCGAGGGGCGGCTCGACGAAGCCGCGCCCCTGGCCGAGCGGCTGTTGCTGATCGATGAAGAAGCGCCGCTGCCGACAATGCTGCTGGGTGTCCGCGCTGCGGCACAAGGCGATTTCGTCAGCGCGCAAAAGCGATTCGAGGCGATGCCGCGCAAGGGGCTGAACGCCTTTCTGGCTCCGCTGATGCTGGCCTGGAGCCGCGAAGGCCAGGACGATCCCAACGGCGCCCTGGATCTGCTGAAGCCGGGCGGAGCCACGGCGGCCTTTGCCCCGGTATTCGAGTTGCACGCGGGCATGGTCGCCGATCTGGCCAACCGTCCGGTCGAAGCCGAACAACATTTCCGCGCCGCATTGGAGGGCCAGGGCAGCCTGCGAGCGATCGAAACCGCCGGAGCGTTCTTTCAGCGCAGCGGCCGCCTGGATGAGGCCCGCGCGCTGTACGCCCGCTATCACGCTGCACAGCCCGACCGCTCGCTATTCGACGGCGACCGCGCCCTGAAAGCCGGGACGAAGGTCCCGCGCTCCGTCACCAGCGCCGGAGACGGATTGGCCGAATCACTGTTCGACACCGCATCGCTGGCCCGTCAGGGCGGAGCCAACGATTTGGCCCTGGTCTTTGCCCGACTGGCGCTGGGGATACGGCCGAACTTCCCGCTGTGCCAATTGCTGCTGGCCGATGTTCTCAGCCGTCAGGGACGGCTGGACGAAGCGGAACCAATTTATCATGCGATCGATTCCGCTTCTCCGGCGGCCGATTACGCCCGGCTGCGGCTGGCGGTCAATTTCGACGAAGCGGGCCGGACCGAGAACGCGATCGCCGAACTGCGTCGCCTGATCGACCTGCGGCCCGACGGCTATGACGCCGCGATGACCCTGGGCGATGTCTACCGCACCCACAAGCGCTTCCCCGAAGCCGCCGAGGCCTACGATCTGGCGTTGCGCCGCGCCGCGCCCGAAGGAGCCGCCCCCAATCCACAGCTTTGGCCGCTTTATTACGCCCGTGGCATCGCACTGGAGCGGTCGGGACAATGGCCCCGCGCCGAAGCCGATTTCCTTCAGGCGCTGCGGCTCAAGCCCGAACAGCCCGACGTGCTGAATTATCTGGGCTATAGCTGGGTCGATCAGGGCATTAACCTGGAAGAAGGCCGCTCGCTGCTGGAACGTGCGGTACGGCTGCGCCCCAATGACGGCGCCATCGTCGATTCGCTGGGCTGGGCGCTGTACCGGCTGGGCGATTTCGCCGGAGCGGTCAAGTACCTGGAACGCGGCGTCGAATTGAAGCCCGAGGACCCCACCGTCAATGAGCATCTGGGCGATGCCCTGTGGCGAAGCGGCCGCATCGACGAAGCCCGCTTCCAGTGGCAACGGGCGTTGACCCTTAATCCCGAGCCGGAACAGATCGAGGCGCTTAAAGCCAAGGTCTCGTCCGGCCAGCTCCCACCCCTGACCGCCAAGTGACCCGCATGACCGATCGTTTTGTTACCGTCGAAGCTCCGGCCAAGGTCAATCTGACCCTGCTCGTGACCGGGAAGCGCCCCGATGGCTACCATTTGCTCGACTCGCTGGTAGCATTCGCCGGGATCGGCGATACCGTCACCGTCCAGCCCGCCGAGAGCCTGACCCTTGTCGTCGATGGCCCCACCGCCGCCAGCCTGCCCGAAGGCGAGAACATCGTGGTCAAGGCCGCCCGCCTGCTGGCCGAAGCCGCCGGTGTGCCTCTCGCCGCCGCGATCCGCCTGACCAAGCGCCTGCCGGTCGCCGCCGGGATTGGCGGCGGCTCGGCCGATGCCGCCGCGACCCTGACCGCGCTGTCGAAACTGTGGGGCCTCGACCTGCCGCCCGAGCGACTGCGGACCTTGGCCCTGTCGATCGGGGCCGACGTGCCGGTCTGCCTCGCCGGTCGCCCGACCCGGATGGAAGGCGTCGGCGAAGTGCTGACCCCCGCCCCCACCCTGCCCCCGGCCTGGCTGGTCCTGGTCAATCCGCTGGTGCCACTTTCGACGCCATCGGTGTTCAAAGCCCGCACCGCGCCGTTTTCCTCCCCCGATCCGCTGACCGAATCCCCGGCCGATGCCCATGCCCTGGCCCAGGCTCTGGCGGCGCGACGCAACGACCTGACCGCTCCCGCCGTCGCCCTGCTGCCGCTGGTCGGCGAAATGCTGGCCGCGATCGCGGCCCAGCCCGATTGTCTACTGGCGCGGATGTCGGGATCGGGCGCGACCTGTTTCGGCCTGTTCGCCGACGAAGCCGCCGCCCGCGCCGCCGCCGCCGGTTTATCCGCCCACCAGCCCGGCTGGTGGGTCGCTCCGGCACCGTTACTCGGATGAGCGCCGACTCCCACGACGCCCCCTTCTGGGAAACGACGGCATTAAAGGATCTCAGCCGCGAGCAATGGGAAAGCCTGTGCGACGGCTGCGGCCGCTGCTGTCTGCACAAACTGGAAGACGCCGACACCGGCGAAATCCACTACACCAACGTCGCCTGCCGCCTGCTCGATCTCGGCAAGTGCGGCTGCCGCGATTATGCCCATCGCTGGCGTCACGTCCCCGACTGCATCCAATTGTCAGCGGCGGTGGTCGCCGATCTGGCTTGGTTGCCCTCGACCTGCGCCTACCGGCTGCTGGCCGAAGGAAAAAATCTGTCCTGGTGGCATCCACTGATCTCGGGCGATCCCGACAGCGTTCACCGCGCCGGGATCTCGGTACGCGGCCGCGCCGTTCCTGAAGGCCGCGCCGGTCCGCTGGACCACCACATCGTCGTCTGGCCCGCCTGATTCAGCCGAATTTCCGTTTCGGCTCAATCCCTTCGTTTGACTCACCTCACCGAAATGAGGATGATGCTGCGAAAGAATGCAGAAGCGCGCACCCTTCCGGGCGATCCTCGTCCGGGACAGCGATTAAAGGTCTTTCGGGGAACGGTATGGCGAAATCAGTATTGATCGTTGAAGACAATGAATTGAACATGAAATTGTTCAACGATCTGCTCCAGGCCAACGGCTACAAAACCCTTCAGACCAAGGATGGCCGCGAGGCGGTCGATATCGCCCGCGCCAACCGCCCCGACCTGATCCTGATGGATATTCAGCTGCCCGAGATTTCTGGATTGGAAATCACCCGCATCCTGAAAGACGATCCAGATTTGCGGGCGATCCCGGTAATCGCGGTGACGGCCTTCGCGATGAAAGGTGACGAAGAGAAAATCCGCGAAGGCGGCTGTGAAGGCTATATCGCCAAGCCGATCTCCGTCGCGAACTTTCTCCAGACCGTCGCCCGTTTCCTTGACTGAGACGGTTCCGCCGGATCAAATCCCGGCGGATCGTTTCGCCCCTTCCAACAATCCCTCGGAAATTTGCAGATTGACGTTGATCAGGGTGTCGAGAGTCTCATCCGAGATCTTGACCCCCGTGGTCAGGGTGCTGGTGGCGACGAAATCGGACAGCCTGATCAGGTTGCCCCGTGCCGTATCAGTCAGTGTCGCATCGGGAATGTCGGCGATAGTGCGGAGCGCGGTCCAAACTTGAAGGTTATTATCGAGCGCCGAGGCCAACCGGCCAGCATCTCGTTTCTCGCGGGCATGATCGAGTAGCAAAGCCGCTTCAGCCAAATTCTGGGCCTCTAATTCGGGCAAAGACACTGTGGGTTCGTCCGACATGACGGCACCTCTATCGCGCGGTGAGATTAATCAGACAGGCCATGATGCCTATGCTCATCCCTGTCCTTTGGTTATAATAACTCTATTCCATCATAGAGTCACGATCGGGCTTGGAGCCGGACTGTGAGCCGAGAAATAATTTTTTTTCTTCCCGACGAAGATGCCACCTGCCGGTTGGGCCGGGCATTGGCGGTTCTGGCGCGGCCGGGCGACGTCATCGCACTGCATGGTACTCTGGGCGCGGGGAAAAGCACCCTGGCCCGTGCCTTCATCCGGGCGCTGACCACGCCAGACGAAGAAGTGCCCAGTCCGACCTTTACCTTGGTCCAGGTCTATGAAGGTTGCTCCGGGCCGGTCTGGCATTTCGACCTTTACCGACTTGAACAGCCCGACGACGCCTTCGAACTTGATATCGAGGACGCGTTCGCCGAGGGCATTTGCCTGATCGAATGGCCGGATCGGCTGGGGCCGCTCTTGCCCGCCCACCGCCTCGATCTGCGGCTGGAGGAGGCCGAAAGCGAGAAAGGCCGTCGCGCCAGCCTCACCGCCACCGGCTCTTGGGCCGACCGTATCGGAGACCTTTCCCTGTGACCGCCGACCCCCTGCTCCCCCGCGAGTCCCTGATCCGCGCTTTTCTTATCTCGCATGGCTGGGGCGAGGCCGAACGCGGCACCCTGGCCGGGGATGCCAGCTTTCGTCATTACGACCGGCTGCGGCGAAGCGATGAAACAGCGGTGCTGATGGACGCGCCGCCCCCCCAGGAGAACGTCCGCCCCTTCATCGCCTTGGCCCGTCACCTGGAGCATTTGGGGCTATCGGCCCCCCGCCTGCTCGGCGTGGACGAAGAGAACGGCCTGTTGCTGCTCGAAGATTTGGGCGACCGCACCTATACCCGCTGCCTGGCCGCCGGAGAAGACGAAGACGCCCTCTATGCCCTGGCAACCGATGTCCTGGCCGATATCGCCACCCGCTCCGACGCAATCCCACCCGGCTTACCCCGTTATGACGATGACAGGTTGCTGACCGAAGCGGCGCTGCTAACCGACTGGTATTTTCCGGCGCAGACAGGACACACGCTCGCGCCCGACGTGCGCAAGGAGTACCTGGGGATCTGGCAACGACTGTTCCCAGTCGCGCGGCTGGTGCCCGAGACCCTCGTCCTACGCGATTTCCACATCGATAATCTGATGCGACTCGACCGGCCCGGTCTGGCCGGATGCGGCTTGCTCGATTTTCAGGACGCCGTGGCCGGTCCTGCGACCTACGACCTGATGTCGCTGCTGGAAGATGCCCGCCGCGACATCGATCCGCTACTGATCGAACGAATGAAGCAGCGTTGGCTGGCGCGGGTCGGCGGGCTGGACCGGACCAGCTTCGAAGCCTCGTGGGCGGTAATGGCGGCGCAGCGCCACGCCAAGGTCATCGGCATCTTCACCCGACTGGCCCGGCGCGACAACAAGCCGGTCTATCTCGGCCATATCCCACGGCTATGGCGGTTGCTGGAAGCATCACTGGCTCATCCCGTGCTGTCCGAGCTGGCGGAATGGCTCAACCGGATCATTCCGCCCGGTCAACGCGGAATTCCCACGCCATGACCGTACCGTTCTCTCATGCAATGGTTCTGGCCGCTGGGCTGGGGCTACGGATGCGACCGATCACCCTGACCGTTCCCAAACCGCTGGTGGCCGTCGCGGGCCGGACGATGCTCGACCGGGCCATCGACGCCCTCGACGCCGCCGGGGTGACGCGGATCGTCGTCAATTGCCATTGGCTGGGCGAGAAAATCCGCGACCATCTCGCCGGACGACCCGACATCGCCCTGTCGCCCGAGGACGAGTTGTTGGAGACCGGAGGCGGCGTCACCCGCGCCTTGCCATTGCTGGGAGACGCGCCGTTCTTCGTCGTCAATGCCGACATCCTGTGGACCGAGGGAGCCGTCCCCGCATTGGAGCGGCTGCGCGCGGCCTGGGAAGACGAGCGAATGGACGCCCTGCTGTTGCTTCATCCGACCACTACCGCGGTTGGCCATGACGGGCCGGGCGATTTCACCCTGGATTCCGATGGCCTCCCCCACCGCCGGGGCAATGCCGCCGTCGCGCCGTATCTGTTCACCGGCGTGCAGATCCTCCACCCGCGCCTGTTCGAAGCCGCGCCAGAGGGCCGCTTCTCCCTCAACGTCCTGTACGACCGCGCCTTGTCGCACGGACGGCTGGCCGCCATCGTCCATGATGGCGGCTGGTTCCATGTCGGCACCCCCGAGGCGTTGCCCTCGGTCGAGGCTCGACTCCGAGCCTGAACCAGGGACTCGCTGGGCAGGGAAACAGATCCTAACCGACGATGTGAGCACCACCATCGATAAACAGGGTGGTGCCGGTCACCGATTTGGCGAGATCGCTGACCAGATAGGCGGCAAACGAGCCAACATCGTCGATATCGGCCAATTGTTGGGTCGGAGCCTTGGCGGCCGCCGCATCCAGCAATTCGTCGAAGTGAGCGATACCCGACGCGGCGCGGGTGCGCAGCGGACCGGGCGATAAGGTCAGAACCCGAATTCCCTGCGCTCCCAGTTCATGGGCAAGATACTTGGTCGTGCTCTCCAGCGCCGCCTTGACCGGCCCCATCACGTTGTAATGATCAACGACCTTGCGCCCGCCGTAATAGGACAGGGTGACAAGACATCCCCCGTCCGTCATCAGTGGTTCGGCCAGTTTGGCGCACCGGATGAAGGAGAAGCATGACACATCCATCGCCAGGGCAAAGCCGTCGCGCGAGCAATCGACCACCCGCCCATGCAGATCATCGCGATTGGCAAAGGCGATCGAGTGGATAACAAAATCGAGCTTGCCCCATTTTTCGGTGATCGCAGCAAACACAGCCTCAAGCTGTCCTTCTTCGCGGACATCGCAGGGAAGATAGATCGACGCCTCCACCTCTTCGGCGAGCGGCCGGACGTATTGGTCGCTTTTCTCGTTCAGGTAGGTGATCGCCAGTTCGGCACCATAGGCCCGAACGTGACGGGCGACGCCATAGGCAATGCTCTGGCGATTGGCGATTCCGATGATCAGCCCTTTTTTCCCCGCCAGAGACAAAGTCTGGACTGGTTCAGGCGAGGCAACGACAGCAGCAGCTTCAGTCATCTCAACGGGCCTCCGGATAGGATTGTGCGTTGCAGCATAGCCCTCGCCGCCATCCGGCTCAATGCAATTAGGGTGAAGCTCCCAGACTTTCGCAAAACAATCATCGAACATCACCGTCCTTGACGCCGCGGAATATTGCAGGCTCTGATTGCGAATGAGACTGAATAATCAGGAGTGGGCCATGGGCCATGATCACAGCCATTCACACGATCATGGTCATTCGCACGGTCACCATCATCACCATCCGGTTCCAAGCCATAATCGCGCCTTCGCTATCGGGGCTGGTCTCAATCTCGGCTTCGTCCTGGTCGAAGCCGGATGCGGACTCGCCTTCGGCTCGCTGGCCCTGCTGGCCGATGCCGGGCACAACCTCGCCGACGTCGCCGGGCTGCTGCTGGCCTGGGCGGCAATGGCGCTGGCGCGGCGGCGTCCGACCGGACGGCTGACCTACGGATTGGGACGTGGCACCATCCTGGCCGCCCTGACCAATGCCGGGCTGCTGTTGCTTGGTCTTGGTGCGATCGGATGGGAAGCGGTCCGGCGATTGCTGACCGAGGCAACCCCGATCGAGGCTGGCCCAGTGATGGCCGTCGCCGCCGTCGGACTGGTAATCAACGGTATCACCGCGCTGATGTTCCGTAAGGGAGCAAGCAGCGACCTCAACCTGCGCGGAGCATTTCTTCACATGGCCGCCGACGCCGCAGTGTCCGGCGGAGTTATCCTTGCGGCCGGACTTATCGCGCTAACCGGCTGGTACTGGATCGACCCTGTGATCGGTCTGGCCATCGTCGCCATCATCGCGGTCGGCACCTGGGGGCTGTTCCGCGATTCGCTCGGCCTCGCCCTTGACGCGGTTCCGGCGGAGATCGACCGGGCAGCGGTCGAAGCGTTCCTGCTCCGTCAGCCGGGAGTAAGCTCCCTGCACGACCTCCACATCTGGTCTCTCAGCACCAATGCGGTCGCGCTGACCACGCATCTGGTGATGCCGGACAGCGGCAATTCCGATTCCTTCCTGCTGGAACTGGCCGAGGAGCTGCACGAACACTTCGGCATCGCCCACGCTACGGTTCAGATCGAACGCAGCGCGTGCGATTGCCCGCTCATCTCGGTTCACGCGGCATAAATCATTAAGGCCGCACGAACAACGTCCAGTGAGCCAGGACATAGCCGCCAATGCTGCCGACAAAAGCGAGCAGGGCCAGGACAAGAGCGCGACGGGTCAGCATGGCGGGCGAAACTCCTCGACGAACAGATCGTAGATGCGATTGTCGCGCGACCGCCACAGACCGCGCTCGAACGCGGTGCGCAGAGCGACGCGGATGTCGTCCAACGCGGCAGGATTGACCTCGGCCAGAAATGCACTGACGGCCTCGTCCTTCAGATAGGCTTGGGCCACCAGTTCGAAATGATGGTCCTTCACCGCGCGGGTAGTGGCGGCAAAGGCCAGCAGATATTCTACACCAGCGGCCATTTCCGCCGCGCCCTTATAGCCGTGGCGCATTACCCCTGCGATCCATTTCGGATTCACCATCCGACCGCGCACAATGCGGGCGATTTCTTCGTCCAGCGTATTGATCCGGGGTGAATCCGGGCGGGAATGATCGGGATGATAGACCACCGGCGGCCGCCCCGCCGCCGCTTCGACCGCCGCCGCCAGCCCGCCCTCGAACAAAGCGTATTCGGCAGAATCAAGCAGATCGTGCTCGCGATTGTCCTGATTCTGCACCACCGCTTCGACCGCAGCCAGCCGGTCGGCGAACAGGGCTTGCCCGGCCTCGGGATCGGCTCCACCGCCATAAGCCCACCCGCCCCAGGCGATATAGGCGGCAGCCAGATCCTCGCGCTCTCCCCAACCACGCCCTTCGATCAGTGGCTCCAGCCCGCTGCCATAGGCTCCGGGCCTGGCTCCGAACACCCGGTAGGCGGCACGACGAGCCGCTTCCTCGGCGGACAGGCCGGACGCTTCCAGTCTGGCGCGGTCAGCGCTGACGCGGGCGGCGAGCGGATTGACCGAGGGCGGCTCGTCCAGCGCGGCGACGGCGCGAACCGCGGCATCGAACAGGTCGATCAAACTGGGGAACGCATCGCGGAACAGCCCCGATACCCGCAACGTGACATCGACGCGCGGGCGGTCGAGCACGCCCGACGGCAGAATCTCATAGCCGCTGACCCGGCCCGAACCGATTTCCCAATACGGCCGGACTCCCATCAGCGCCAATGCCTGGGCGAGATCGTCGCCGCCGGTCCGCATCGCGCTGGTGCCCCAGGCGGTCACCGCCATCACCCGAGGCCAATCGCCATGGTCCTGGAGGTGCCGTTCCAGCAGCAGCGAGACCGACTTCCACACCAGCGCCCAGGCGGCAGGGGTCGGCATCGTGCGGGGATCGATCGAGAAGAAATTGCGCCCGGTCGGCAACACGTCGGGGCGGCCCCGCGTCGGCGCTCCCGATGGTCCCGGCGCGACAAAGCGACCGTCCAGACCAGCCAGCAGTGCCGACATCTCGGCAGGACCACACGCCGCCACCGTAGGGCGCAAGACGGTTTCGATCCAATCAAGCACCGCTTGGGTCCGGCTCCAATCGGACGAACAGGAATACGTGCCCACGACCAGCGCCAACGCCAGCGCCTCCAGCCGCTCGACGGTATCGCCGACGCTACGCCAGGGATCGTCGCAAATCCCCTCCAGTGCTGCCGGGCGAGGCCCGCACCAGGGATCGGCAGCACAGCAATCGAGCGGATCGAACTCCAGCCCAAGATCGCGGGCCAGGGCGCGGGTCAGCGACTCGGCTTCCGGCCCGGCTCCCCGCCGGACCCGCGCCAACGCCACCAATAACGTATCGCGTTGCGTCCCCTCGGGCGCCTGACCGAAGATGTGCAGACCATCGCGGATCTGGAGTTCCTTCAACTCGCACAGATGGTTGTCGAGCTTCTTCAAAGCCGCATCGGGATCGTCGTCCGCCCTGATCCCCAGATCGGCCTCCAACCCCGCCACCGCGCTTAAAGAGAGGATCTCGCGACGCAGCACGGCCAGACGGCGCGGATCGAGTCCCGCCGCCTCGTAATATTCATCGACCAGACGCTCCAACTCGCGAAGCGGCCCATAGGTCTCAGCCCGCGTCAGTGGCGGAGTCAGATGATCGATGATCACCGCTCCGGCGCGACGCTTGGCCTGAGTGCCCTCGCCCGGATCGTTGACGATAAAGGGATAGAGATGCGGCAGCGGCCCCAGCGCCACCTCGGGGAAGCAATCCGCCGACAGCGCCACCGCCTTACCCGGCAGCCATTCCAGCGTACCGTGCTTGCCGAGATGGATCACCGCATTGGCCGCGAAGCTCTGGCGTAGCCACAGGTAGAACGCCAGATAACGATGCGGCGGCGGCAGATCGGCATCGTGATAACGCCGTGCCGCATCGGCTTCGCTGGCGCGGGCGGGCTGCACCGCCACCGCCACCCCGCCAAAGCGCAGAACCGGCAAGGCAAAACCCTGCTCGGCGAACAGAAACCACGGATCGTGCTGGGGCGGTCCCCAGGCATCGGTCACAGCCGCCCGCACCGGGGCGGAAAGCGTTTCGAACCATGCCACGTAATCGGACAGAGAAAGGGTTTCGCGCACCTCGCGCCCGGCTCGTCCGCTATTGGTGACACCACCCAGCAGGCGGGCAATCAGCGTTTGCCCATCCTCGGGCGCACCCGCGACATCGTATCCAGCCCCCGCCATCGCCCGCAAAATCGCGGCGGCGGCAGCCGGAGTATCCAGTCCGACACCGTTTCCCAGCCGTCCATCGCGGTGAGGGTAATTGGCCAGGATCAAAGCAACCCGTCGATCCACGGCAGGGGTGCGGCGCAATCGCGCCCAATTCGCCGCCAGCCGGGCGGTAAAGACGATCCGGTCGGCCACCGGCGCATGATGGGCGATATCGCACTCTGTCGCCTCGTCACGAACCAATGCCTTGAACGAGACGGCACGGGCGAGGATGCGTCCGTCGATCTCGGGCAACGAGACATTCATCGCCAGATCGCGCGGACCCAATCCACCGCGACCGGCGCGCCAGCCTGCCTCGGTATCTCCGGCCAGGATCACCTGCAACACCGGGCAATCGGCCGGACCAAACGGTCCCGCCGCAGCCCGCCCCGGTGCCGAGACGGCAAAGCCGGTGACATTCAGAACGATATCGGGCGGGGTCTCGGCGATCTCGGCACGGACCAGACCGGCCCCAACCGGATCTTTCAGGCTGTGGACGAACAGAGCGGTCACCGCCATCCCCTCGGCCCGCAAGGCCGCGATCAACGCCTCGATCGCGGCCAGATCGGCAGCCAGCACCAAGGCACGATAGAAGACCAGCAAGGCGCGGGGACGATCATCGGCGGGATCGGAACAATGTCGTCCGGCGGGCGGCAATGGACGCGGTTCGACCCATGCCGCCGGGCGGCCGATCAGCGATCCGGCATAGGCCAGGAAAGCGCGGGCATTATCGGGGCCGCCATGCAGCAAATAGCGCCACAACCGCTCGACTGCATCGGGTGCCAGGGTCGAGGCTTCGGTAAGATCAGGATCAGGCTCGCTCGATCCAGGCAGAAAGGCGACAGCAATACCCTTGCGCCGCGCCGCCGCCGCAATCTGCTCGACGCCATAGGGCCAGTAGGCCCGCCCTCCCAGCAGGCGCACCACCACCAGCCGCGCCCGCTCGATCACCTGTTCGACGTAAAGATCGACCGAGAGATTGTGGCCGAGACGCATCAGATTGGCGAGACGCAACCCCGCCGGACCGCCCCGCCACGCCTGAGCCAAGCAGGCAAGATCAGTATCGGCGGCCGACAGAACAACGATCTCGGCCGGGCTTTGGCCGAGATCGACGGCATCGTTACCATCGGGAAGGGTGCCGGCCTGAACCGCGAGAAGATGCATGGATTCTTAGCGGCCAGCCATCCGGGGGGGGACCGGTGGCAAAAGACGAGGGCAGAAGACAGAGACTCTCATGATCGGAGACTCCGATAAACGCTTCCGCCGCATCCGGTCGGAGGTCGCGCGGTCAGACCGGATCGGGAGCGAGAGCGCCAGCCTTCGCCAACCAAGCCAGGGCCGCCTTCTCGTCCTTGTTCTCCTCACGCTCAAGCCGGGCCAACAGGGTCAGCACGCGATGGCTGGGCCGCTCGGAAAGAGCCTGATTGAGACGGGTCCGAGCCTGCCCCCACAGCTTGGCATCCAGCGCCGCCTCGGCCAGAGCAAGTTGCCCTTCGGAGGAGGATTGGTTGACCTCGACCAACCGCTGGACCCGCTTAACCCGCTCAAGCGGGGTGTCGTTGGGGCCAAAGGCGATCCAGGCGGCAACCAGGGCCGGATGCGGCGCGATACGGAACGCAGCCTGGATCATTTGCGTCGATTTGCGTTCCTTGCCGCGACGACGCAGGATTTCAGCCGCCAGAACCACGGCGGGAATGAAGGACGGGTCCGCCTTGCGAGCGGCCAGCGCCAGATCCAGCGCCTCGACCCGGTTGCCGCGATCCTCGGCGGCCTGGGCGCGGGCATAAAGAATCTGCGCCCGACGCCGCGCCAGTTCTTCGGTCGGCATGGTGCGATAACGGCGGGCGACAGTCAGGGTGATCTCGGCCTCGGCCCACAGACCGGCTTCGGCCTGAAGGTCGAACAGGGCCGACGCCAGCCCCTCGGCCGAAGGCTGCAACGCAAAAGCCCGCGCCGCGTAATCGCGGGCGTGGTCGCGTTCGCCCCGACGCAACGCCAGATCGGTTAGCCCCTTCAGCCCCAAAAATGCGGTCTCCGGGTGGGTCAGCATCGTTTCGAAACGGGCGCGCAGTTCGCTTTCGTCACCGCCCATCCGCGCCGCCTGAACGCTTAACAAGCCGGTCAGCGACGGATCTTTCAACAGCTTCTCGGCCTGATGGGCCAAGCGGGCAACCCGACGGGTATCGCCGGTCGCGACCGCTGCCAGCCCTTCGGACAGAGCACGATACCCTTTTAGCGTCCGCTTGGTCTGACGCGCACCGGACAAACGACCGGGCGCACCGACAACCGACCGGGCCATCCGTCCCAAACCGGCGGCGAACGCGGCAAAGAACAGCAGGCCAAGCAGCAGAATCGGCATCTTGGTATCAATCCGCCAGCCCTGCCAGCGGATGGTGATCTCATCGGGCTGATCGGCCAACCACACCCCCGCCATCACCAGCAGGGCGGTGACCAGCAGGAACCCGCCAAGGCGTCTCATGGCCGCACCCCGGCGAGAGCAATACTGTGAGCGGTCAGTTCAGACAAAGCCTTGTCGGCAGCGATCCGGGCCTTAG
>NZ_CAHP01000023.1 GCF_000294655.1 Magnetospirillum molischianum DSM 120 | reverse complement strand
CCGCAAGGCCAGCCTCGAACGCATCCGCACGCTTCTGGCCGTCGCCCCGCCGACCGTCGCCGATATTGCGGAAGCCCCCGTCGATGCCGTTCCGCCATGCCCCTGCTGCGGCGGGCGCATGGTGATCGTCGAGGTTTTCGAACGGGGGCACCAGCCCCGCGCGCCCCCTGTCGGCGCACTGCCGAACCGGGAGAACCCGCCATGATCCGGCATGGCTTGACCGTCCCAGGCACTCGAACCGCCGCGCTTCGGGTGACGATCCCGCATGGGCCATTCTCTGGAATCCCCGCCGAAAGAAGGGGTTTCGGCTCCTCTTTCCACCAGAATCGTGGCATGACAGACGGACGTTGCGGCCTCTTCGCGCCAACCCGACCTCTTCCGGTGGCCCGTCGCGACACCCCCAGGATCAGCCGCAAAACGAAATCCCCATAGGCCTGTGCTCGAACCTCGCGGGTTCGTTCCTCGGGGACTTTCGTACGCCTCACGGCGCCCGAAACTCTTCACGGAAGGGGAAGGGCGGATATCTGATGTGAAACAGGGAAACCGGACGTTGCCGCAGAAACGTGTTTCGGCAAAGTCTGCCCCATGGCGCTTGTTGGTGGTAGGGCGGGTGGGTGCGGGTGCCCTACGGTGTTCCCCCCCCAATCAGCAGCCAGACAATCCGCGACGATTGCACCTAACAAGGCGCACCGCAATGAGAACCCGTTGCCAATGCCATGGAATTGAGATTTGCAGACACCCCTATCTCATGCAGAGCCGGATAATGCAAAAAAACCAGATAGACCACAGCGGGAAGTAGCGCCAGTCCTAGAAACACAAATCGCCGCGATCTGGAACGCCACATGATACCAGAAGACACTAACAAGAGCGCGCCAGGAACTGCGAATGTTAAAAAATAGGTCAATTTTGTTTCATAATACCAACCGCAAGGTTCGCACGGAAAACGAAAATCCTTCAGACTCCCCAAATAGGGGTCAACCGACATGCTGAGCAATGCCAGCCCCACTGCCGCATGGATCGCGACCCCGGCATATCGAGCTATTCCTTTCAGCCATCTCATTTTGTTCTCAGTCGTTTGTGGTGCGGTCAGCAGCAGAGATTAAGTGACCGCACCACACCCGTTCAATTCGAATCTGGGCGTCTATTCTCGATGATAATCGACGCGGACCTTTACGTCCTTTCCCATGCCCTTGAAGTAGTTTGCAAAATCCTCCATCTGATCGGTGAGGTCGATACAGCCAGCAGAACCTGGCGTTTTGCCGCCGTGTACAGAGAAACCGCCACGCCCCTTGGTATCAGCCCCCTCTCCTGGCTCAAGCCAAATACGAGTCTTGCCCCAGGAATCCTCCAGGCCCGGCCAACTGCTGCCTCCAAAGCGCCCCTTCAAGCGCTCCCACTCGGACAGCTTGTCGATGTTCTGCAACTGGTCCTGCCTCAAAACCCACTCACCTTCGGGCAGAGGACCTTTGTTCTTTTCTCCCTGATGTTCCGCTCCCTGATATCCCGGACGACCTGAAACCGCCGGCCAACTCTTGACCACCTTGCCGTCTTCAATGGCCTTGAATTCCTTTCCATCGAATTCAATGGTCACCGACGGATGAAGGTCGGGGGCTGGTTTCAGTCCGCCCGGAGCACCCGGCGGCGGGATCGGGCTGGGCTTCGCCACAGGGGGGATTGGCTGTGTGATGATCGGCCCGCCCTTTCCAGGCTCGGGTTTCCCTTGAACAGGCGGGGTGGTTTCCGGCGGAACCGGAGCCGGCTTGCTCTTTGTAGGCTGCGTGGCAGGCAGCGTCGGAGGAATTGGTTGCGGCTGAGGCGCCGGTTCGGGTTTCGGCAGCTCTGGGGCTGGAATCGGCGCCGGCGTGGGTGTCGGGACCGGTTTTGGCGCGGTCTCCGGCTTTTTCTCCGCCTCCGTCGCCAACCCCGCCTTCTGCATCTGGGTGGCGAATTTGGCCGCCAACCCAGGATTTTTTTCGCCCATGATCTCGTGCACGGCGGCGAGATAGGGCATGGCCTCGGCACGGTTGCGGCCGATCTCGCCCTGGAAGTGGGTGATGGCGTCGGCGTAATCGCCCCGACCCAGCAGTACCTCTGCCATGTTGCCCGCCGCCCAGCGGTTGGCGCCTTGGGCGGAACCGAACGGGGTCTTGGGCGCGGCGGCGATCTTCTCCTCTTCGGTGGGTTCGCGGAAACCCTCGCCCAAAGGGGCAAGGCGATAGGGCAGTACCTCGCCGGTGGCCTTGTGCAGTTCACGGCGCAGGGTCTCGGCCTTGGCGCCGTCGATCTTTTGGAACCGCGCCAGCAGGTCCGCCACGTCGCCGCGTCCCTGGTCGCCATAATCGTCGATGGCCCGCTTCAGCGTGCGCGCGGTCTGGCTGGGATCGGAATCACGCACCAGCATCTCGGCATAGCCCTGGTTGGCGTCGATACCTTCCTGGTTGATGGTGTGGCCTCGCAACAGGCGATCCCAGTCACGGGGACGCGGCAAGATGCCAGTGATGCCGCCCTGCTCTGGCAAGTCGTTGCCGATGGGCGGCAAGCGCGGCGGCGTGGATTGCGGACGCTCTTCGATGACGGGTGGCTGTGGATGCGGATCGGGCGTCTTACCGCCGTTCATGATCCGGATCAGCGCCTCCAGTTGCTGTTGCGGCGTCAGTTCGCCGCCGGGCAGGTTGGAACCATTGGATGGTGGCTGGGGTTTCGGCATGGGAAAGGTGCCCGGCGGGTCGAACGACCCAGGATCACGGCCTCCAGGGCGGCGGGGGGATTGGGGGTCGTCGCCGGGGAGAAGGACCCCTGGCGAGTCGCCCTTGGGGCCGCCCCAGAAACCCTGGGTCTGCGCGCTCGGATTGCTCGCGTTTTGTCCTTGCGCCTCGCCGCCGCCCAGCAGGCTGCCGATCTTGCCGATGGTGGGGCCACCCGGCTTGAGGAAGCCATCCACCTCCAGCCCCTTGTCCTTCTGGAAGGTGCGGATGGCCTGATCCAGGTTGGCATTGTGCCAGCCGCTGGGGCCGTCGCTGGTCAGCGGCTTGTAATAGCCGGCATCACCCAGGAAGGTTTCCACCTTGGCGACGTCGGGGCGGAAATTGTCGGCACCGCTGCGGCCGACGCTGCCGTGCAGGGTGAACGGGCTGGGGCCGAACATATCCTCGACCAGGGCACCGTCTTTCCACGCCTTCTGGAAGGCGGGCACGGCCGGGTCGTCCTCGGCCGAGGCGCCGGCCCCCAGCGACGAAGCGGGCCGTTTCGGCCGCATGGTAAAGAACGATTGAATGTCCTCGAACATCGGGTTTGCACCTTTCGGTGCAGGCACGAAAAAGCCCGGAGCCGTTGGCGCCGGGCGGATTGCGGCCAAGAAAAAGCCCGGAAGGCGGAAACCGTCCGGGCGTAGCTGTGGTATTAATACCGCTCAGCGTAGCAAAACCTCTGCATGCCAGTCAATCACGTTTTGTTCTTGCGTAGGCGTTGCGCCTCAGCCCCGGTAGCCCGGAGGAGCGGGGAAGGTCCGCTAATAGGAATGGGTGCCGATCAACGGGGTGGCTGGCATGAGGCGCAGAACGGTCGCCTTGGAACAGGGCAAGGACTCTCCCGGCGATCAGGCGGATGTGATGTGGCGCGTCATATCCAGTTATCCTCCGAATCTGTGGATAGACCTCTGGGCGGGTTTGAAACGAACCGTCGAAAAGTCGGTCGCTTGCTTGATCAGTTTTTGCGTGCCAAGGCTTTCAGTGCATAAGGGCAGCATTTTCTTGCCCCGATCAGAGCCCGCAGCATGTCCGACCACCCCCGTTAGCACCGCCGAGAGCCGCTCGGCGGCCCGCCCGGCCCAGGTTGGCGCTGGCTGTTCGTGCAGTGGGGCGTCGAGGGGGGATTACCGGTCCGCCGTCGCCGGCATTTTGCAGAAGACCCTGGACGATGCCCGTGGGCGGGTACCGGGGCTCGGTCGTTCTAGGACACCCGGCGACCTAACGCCCGATCAGCAGGCTGCCCTCTACCGTGACTACCTGAACCAAGCCCTGGCGCGGGCGGGTGGCTATCAGGCCCTGAATGGCATCGGGAACGACTATGCCGCCGCCGTTCTCGCCGACACCTTGTTCCGCTTCGGCCCCGGTGGTGGTGCCAGAATCATTCAGGCAGCGATCAACGCGGTTGTGCCGGACTCGGTGAACATTGACGGTGTCATGAGGCCGCAGACCCTTGCGATCTTTTCCCGGCTGGCATCCGATCCGGCGATGCTACGGCAACTGCTTGATGCCGTTGCAAATATAAGGGATCGCCGACTGGACGGCAAGGAAGCGGACAGAACAGATCACTTCCGCTTTCTGAGAGAGTAGGCCCCGCTACCAGCGTGGGGTTTCCCAGGTCAGGACGACCCATCTGCCATCCATCGGGCGGATCAGATAGGTGGTGGGTGGGCCGTCCGGGGTCTCGCAGACCTTTTGGCAAAACAGACTCTGGATCCCCAGGCTCACGTCACCCGCCTTGGTGGGCTCTTCATTAAGAAAGGGCTGTTTCTTGGGATTGATGCGTTTGGCAACCGCGACCCTGTAGCGCTCCCACACCCCGATACCTGGGCGGCCGCGAAAGAGGCCCGGTGGCCGATCAAGTCCCTTGCCGATACGGCACAGTTCATCGCTGCCGCGAACGAAGCACGCTATCACCGTCTCCACCGCACAGAGCGGGGTCACCGGATTGCCGATGCACTTGCTTTCCGTCGTGGCGTCATCCTGGGTGAGCGCGTGCCAGACCCCCGGCGGGTCAATGGGCGGCAGAGCGGACGGCTCGGCGACCACGGCTTGTCCTCCCCCGGCCACAGAGACCGGAAGCACCAGCACTCCCCAAAGCATCCATTGCTTGAACATGGCAGAATATTATGCACACGCCCGAGCGGGGTCAATGCCGCCCCGCACCCACTCCGCCCGATTAAGCCTTATTAAACCGGAACCCTGCCGCCATTGGTGCAGGGAGGTTGTCTGCCTAGGTAATTGTTTTTAAATATAAAAATGGCGCGTCAGGAAAGACTCGAACGTCTAGCCATGAGATTGGTAGTTTGACGCCCTGAGATGTTTCTCGTTGTCCGCTATCGAGTAACGAAAAAATCATAATTTTCGGCGGCCATGGCCGCAGAACGGTCGCCTTGGAACAGGGCAAGGACTCTCCCGGCGATCAGGCGGATGTGATGTGGCGCGTCATATCCAGTTATCCTCCGAATCTGTGGATAGACCTGTGGGCGGGTTGAGGGTAACGCCGGGGATTCCTGGCGGACTGGGCCTGTTGTGGTCGCTGCTGATTTTTGAGGCAAGTCGGACGGCCCGCTGACATCTTCGGCGGCATCGCCCCTGAACGCGGTAAAGGGTTGCACGTCCTCCGGGGCTAAGTTGATACTGCGTCCCACACCCGGCGAGTCGGCAGCCGCGCTGGGGGCAAGGGGGGGGCTGCCAAAGGAATCGATCATGCACATAGCCGAACTTTTACATCCGCTTGCCGCGCGTGTGACGCTGGGCCTGTTCGTCCTGATCTGGGGCTCCGCAGTTACGGCCGGGTTGTTTGCCGACCGTGAACTTCTTGCCTTCATCAAGGAAGTGGTGGTCTGGTCGTTATTCCCGCTTGTCCCAATCGCGATGATCACCGCCATTACCGGCCTGCAATTGACCCGTGTCCGGCCCAGCCAGATTTCCGAACGCAAACGTCGGCGTCTGCGGTTGATCGCCGCGATTTCTATTGTGGTCTTGCTGCCTGCGACCCTCTGGCTCGACGCTCAGGCACAACAAGATAGCGTTGACGGGACTCTTTTCTTCATCGTGCAGGGGATCGAACTGGCCGCCGGACTCGTTACCCTGGTGCTGATGGGGATCAGCGTTCGTGACGGGATCTTGGCGAAGCGGGAAGCAGCGTCTGCTGGTCGTTAGTCCGTTTGTTCATCGGTGCCGGATTTTGCCATTTGCAGGTTATCGCTCCAGGTGAGGAGCCAAGGCGAAAACAAACGGGAAAATCGCCAGCGCCACCATTGCGGTGGCGGTAACGGCCCAACCGGCACCGACGGCATCGCCAAGGATGCCATAAAGAACGGGGGAGATCGCCCCGGACCCGATGGTTCCAGTATAGAACAGGGCAAATGCCCGTTCTTCGCTTTGGTGGGGAAGCCTCAATTCGGGAACAGATCCATACAATACGGATGAGGTTCCGTTCAGCACCAGACCAAGAATCGGCAACAGACAGAGAGACGGGAAGAGAGGCGATGCCAGGACCGCAAGGATTAAGGCAGCCGTCCCTCCCTCGGTTGCCAGTACCGTTCGCAGCGTTCCAAAACGGCCGCCCAGCCATCCACAGACGAATTTTCCGGCGGCTCCTCCCATGAAAACAAGAGCAAGACCGAGACCGACTGTAGGTAAAGAGGCCCCTTTTTCCCGAAGAAGGAACGGTAAGAAGGTCAGCAGCCCCATGCGGACTCCAGAATCGAGCACGCCGATGGTCAGAAGCAGACCGAACCCGCCCCGTCCCTTGCCGATGGTTGGTGTCTTTTCCGCCGCCGCCGGTGGTGGGGCAAGCGGCGGCATTGCGATGGCGATCCCTGCCGCCACCACGACGGCCAGTACGGCAATAAGCCCCAGTGAAAGCTGCCAGGACATCACCATCAGGAGTCCTGACGCTAATGCCGGAATCGCTGCTTTCCCAATGTCGCCGCTGAAATTGTAAACACCGAGTGGCCCGCGTGCGCTCCCGCCATAAGCGCGGGACACCGCCGCCGAAGCGATCGGGTGCTGGGTGCTTGATCCGATACCGGCAAGCGTCAGACCGGCGCACAGTCCTAGAACCCCACCAGAGCTTCCGGCGACGACAAAACCCAGCCCGGTGACGATGGTGCCACAGACGAGAATGAACCGCCCACCCCAGCGTTCGGCCAGCCGCCCGGATGGAACCTGCAACGCAGCCATGGCCCCCGAATAAAGCCCCCTTAATAACGCCAGTGCGCCATAGCTGAGGCCAAACTCAGCCTGCCAGAGTGGCAGAAGGACATAGATAAGATCAGCGCAGCCATCGTGCAGCGCATGCGCTGCACTGGCGGTCGTAAGGGTCCGCTTTGAACGCACCATCTCTATGTCATTCTTAAGGTCTTATCCGATCTCTGGTTATCATGCGGATCATTGTATTCACAATAGTCCGAGCGATAAGAGGCCGTGCGATATCGATGTCTCGGGATGTGCGGAATGTGAAGGAACCCGGTTCCATCGCCGTCTTCCCATCGGTATGGGAAGGCTTGGCTATCGGCAATGGCAACCGGGGAGGCCTTTACGGTCTCTGCCTTCATAAGCCCAGATTGATCCCAACGGCGAACAGAACGGCGACAATCAACTGCAACCGTGCGGTTTTGCCCAGAATGGGGTTAAAGGCGCTCCCTCGGGGCAAGGTGACGAAGCGGTGGATCAGGTCGATTGCGAGTGGCAGTCCCGCCAACGTCACCCAGCCGCCATTGGGTCCCATCGGTCCGGCGAGCAAGCCGAAGGACACCAGGAGGAACAGGCTGTAAAGAACCCGGCTGGCGGGTATGCCGGCCTGGATTGCCAGGGTGTTGCGGCCCGCGATGCGGTCGGCCTCGATATCGCGGTAATTATTGACCATTAGCACGGCGGCGGCGAACAGGCCAATCGCCACCCCAGTCTCCAGGGCCAAGAGCGATAGTGTGCCGGTCTGGAGGTAATAGCTGCCGCCGACGGCGCCTATCCCAAAAAAGGCGACGACGAACAACTCGCCATAGGGGCCGTAGGAGATCGGGCGCGGTCCACCCGAATAGCACCAGCCGCCGATCAGAGAGGCGATGCCCAGGATTAGGATTGGAAGTCCCCCGCAGGCGATCAGATACAGCCCAACCACGGCGGCGAGGGCAAGGCAGATCTGCGCGGCGGCGATCACTCGCCGCGCCGGAATCCAGCCCCGAGCGGTAACCCGAGCTGGCCCCTGACGTGTCGGCAGGTCGCCACCGCGCAGGGCGTCAACGGCGTCGTTGTGCAAATTGGCACCAGCCTGAATCAGCAGGGCACCAATCAGCGCCCCAAAGCCGGGACCAGGGTCGAACCGGCCGGTCTCAGACCAGGCCAGCGCGGTTCCGGCGATCACCGGGGCGACGGAGATGGTTAAGGTGTGGGGTCGTGCCGCCAGCATCCACAGCCGCCAACCGGACGGTGGCTGTGCGCTCATCGGGATATGGCCGATTTGCATTTATCTCTCCTCTCTCTTTAGTGATTGCCGCCGTCCTTGGCGGGAGGTGCTCCCTGGCGAACCGGACGCGATAGCCAGATCAGGCCCATCAGAGCCAGGAACAGCACGCCGGACACCCAGAACAGGTCGTTGACGGACAGGATCAGGGATTGGCGGGTGACCTCCGCATCAATCGCCCGATAGATTTGTTGGGAATTCAGTCCAAGGCTGCGCACGCTTTCTTCGAATCGGGCGGTCGGTTCGGAATAAGCGGTGATGTTTTCGTTCAGATAGGAATGGTGCCGGATCGCGCCGTTTTCCCACAGAGTGGTCCAGACCGACGCCGCGAACGATCCGGCCATGATCCGCATGAAATTGTAGAGGCCCGAGGCGGCGGGAATCCGCTGCTGCTCCAGGCCAGACAGGATCACCGTGGTCAAGGCGATGAAGAAGGTCGCCATGGCGAACCCTTGCAGCAAATGGGTGGCAACGATGTCCCACATCGCGACGTCGGGGCTGAAGGTCGAGCGCCAGAAACTGCACACCGCGAAAATGAAGAAGGCAAAGGTGGCGAACAGTCGGGGATCGACCTTGTGGATGGTGCGTCCGATCAGAGGCGACAGGATGATCGAGAAAAATCCGATCGGCGCGGTGACCAGACCGGCCCAGGTCGCGGTATAGCCCATGACGCTTTGCAGCCACATCGGGATCACCACCAGATTTCCAAAGAAAACCGCATAGCCCAGGGTAATGGCGATGGTTCCGGTGGTGAAGTTGCGGCCCTTGAATAAGGTGAGATCGACGATCGGGTGCTTTTCGGTCAGCTCCCAGATGATGAAGAAGGTGAAGGCGACGATTGCGATGATCGCCAAAGCCACAATGGTCGAGGAGTTGAACCAGTCGAGTTCCTTGCCTTTGTCGAGCATGATCTGTGTCGCGCCGACCCAAAGCACCAGAAGAGACAGGCCGATAGTATCGATGGGCAGTTTTCTTGGTTCGGTTTCACGGCCCTTCAGGGTAACGAAGGTTAGCCACGCCGCGAGCAGGCCGATGGGAACATTGATGTAGAAAATCCACGGCCAGGACACGTTGTCGGTCAGCCAGCCGCCGAGAACCGGGCCCATAACCGGCGCAACTGTCGTTGTCATCGACCACAGGGCAATCGCCATCCCGGCCTTGGCCTTGGGATAGCATTGCAGCAGCAGGGCTTGGGACAGCGGAACCATCGGTCCCGCGACCAGTCCCTGGAGGCAGCGGAAGAGCAGAAGAGTTTCAAGGTTGGTGGCAAGGCCACAGAGCAGCGACAGGAGGACGAACAGAACAACCGCCGACAGAAACAGCCGTAATTGTCCGATCCGCCCGACCAGCCAGCCGGTCAACGGCACGGCGATGGCGTTGGAGACACCGAACGAGGTGATGATCCAGGTTCCCTGGCTGACGCTGACGCCAAGATCCCCGGCAATGGTGGTCAGCGCCACATTGGCGATGGTGGTATCGAGCACGTTCATAAAGGTGGCTAGCGACAAGGCCACGGTGGCGAGCACCAGCCGGTTTCCGGTTAGGGGGGGAAATGAGGGTGGGGGCATATTTCGTCTCCCGTGCGGCGGGTGTCGCCGATCAGCGACCGCCGGTGCCGGTGGGGGTCGGTTCTGCCCGCGCATTCCGGGCGATCAGGGTCTCGATCAGCGCATCGGCGTCGTGGTCGAGATCGGCGAACACGCCGGTCTGCGCCACGACCTCCTTTTGCAGCCCGGAGGAGATTTGCGGCCCGGTTTGGTCCTTGACCGAGACATGGACTTCCATCGACAGCCCGATCAGCAGCGGATGTAGCGTGAGGTCAAGGGGATCAATGGCGATTCGCACCGGCACCCGCTGGACCACCTTGATCCAATTGCCGGTCGCGTTCTGGGCGGGCAACAACGAGAAGGCCGATCCGGTCCCCGCCGCCAGTCCAACCACCGTGCCGCGATACTGAACCTTGTCGCCGTAGATATCGGCGGTCAGCAATGCAGGCTGGCCGATCCGCATATCCCCCAACTGGCCCTCTTTAAAATTGGCGTCAACCCAGACATCGTTCAAAGGGACAATCGCCATCAGCGGCGTGCCGGGAGTGGTGCGCTGCCCGACCTGAACGGCGCGGCGTGCGACTTGGCCGGATATCGGCGCGGGGACCGAGGTGCGCCGCCACGCCAGATAGGATTCGCGCACCTGGGCGGCAGCCCGCGCGACCCGAGGATGGTTGGTCAGGCTGGTCATATCGATCAGAACCCGGTTGGTTTCCTGCTGCTTGCGGGCACTGGCCAACTGAGCCGATGCTTGCAGCACCGCATCGCGGGCATGCTTCAGTTCTTCGGACGAAACCGCGCCGGTATCGGCCAGTCTCTGGCGGCGGGCCAGATCTTCCTGCAACCGAGCCAAGGTGGTTTCCTGTACCGAGACCGTCGCGGCCAAGGCTCCGTCCTGGCTGAACAGAGCGCGCACTTGGCGCACCGTTTCAGCCAGATTCGCTTCGGCCTGATCGAGAGCCAACCGGGTGTCGGCCGGGTCGATGGTGACCAGAGTCTGTCCGACTTCGACGAAATCGGTATCGTCGGCGTGGACCGATGTAACCGTGCCGGCGATCTGGGGCGAGACTTGGATGATGTTGCCGGCGACGTAAGCATCGTCGGTGGACATGTCGAAACGGCCGCTGGTCCACCAATAGAGGCCATAGGCGACACCAAGGCCGGTGAAGCCCAAGGCTGCGGCAGACATCAACAACTTGCGGCGGAGCCGGTTGCGAAGATCGTTCGGCGTGGGAGGGGGTGGGGTGTCGGTCATTGCTGGGCGTCCTGGGGAGGGTTACGACGGAGGCAGAGCCTGGGGGGCAAAGCCTCCCCCCAGGGCGTGGGCCAATCCGATCGAGATGCTGTATTGACGATTGCGCGATCCGGCTTCTTGGCGGCGCTCGCTGATCAGGTCGCCTTCGGCCGACAGCACGGTCAGGTAGTTGGTCAGTCCTTCGCGGTAACGGAGGACGGCCAGTCGATACGCTTCTTCCAGGTGGACCACCGCGAGTCGCTCTTGGGCCAGCCGGGCCTGATTGGCTCGCCAGGACGTGAGTTGACTCACGACGTCGCGCAGAGCGTCGAGAATGGCCCCGTTGTAGAGTTCGACGGTGATGTCGAGATTGGCGTTCGCCTCGGCCAGATTGCTCCGCAGCCGTCCGGCGTCGAAGACCGGCAAGGAGATCGCGGGGCCTGCCCCGGCCATGAAGCTGCTGGCCGCGAGGAACTGGGACAGTCCGATCGACTTGAAGCCGAGGAACGCCGACAGGTCGATATTGGGGTAGAACTGGGCCTTGGCGGCATCGATGCTCCGGGTTGCCGCTTCGATCCGCCAGCGCCGGGCGACGATATCGGGGCGGCGGCCGATCAGATCGGCGGGCAGGGTCGAGGGCAGTCCGATCGGTGTCGTTACGGTCAGATTGGGGCGCTCGATGGTCATGCCTCGGTCGGGACCGCTGCCGACCAAAACCGCCAGATCGTACCGCAACAGGGCGATGCGTTCTTCGTTCGCGCTGATCTCCGCCAGTGTCGCGGCGATGGCGGCATCGGCCTGACGGGTTTCGACCTCGGTGACCAGTCCGGCCCGAACCAATTTGGCGGTCAGGGACTGGATCTCCTGCTTTTGTCGCAACAGATCCCGGCTGATGTCGAGTTGGTCGAATTCTCCGGCCAGTCGGACGTAGGTCCGGGCGATCGAGGCGGCGAGGTCGAGCCGCGCCGCCTGGGCATCGATCTCGCTGGCGCGAAGATTTCCCAAGGCGGACCGGTATTCCGCCTCGCGACCGCCCCATAGATCGAGGCTGTAGGAGCCTTCTAGCGCGATTTTGTTCTCGGTTCGCACCCGGCCTGCCAGGGAGTCGGGGTACTGGCCATTTTCATTGAAACGCTGATCAATGATCGATGCGCCTGCGTCGAGGTGGGGGTAAAGCGCGGAATCCGCCAGCCCGGCCAGGGCTTCGGCCCGGCGGATGCGGGCCTCGGCGACCTTGATCGATGGGTTGCCGGACAATGCCTCGCGAATCAGCCGGTTCAGTTGTTCGTCGCGATAACCGTTCCACCAATCTTCGGCTGGCCAGGGGGCGGCCTCGGTGCTGGGACCGGCGGTCCCGGCAATGGCCAGGGTGTTGGCGTCGGTCATCGCCGATTGGCGGTCGATCTCGTCCCAACTGGCGCAGCCGGTCACGATCAGCGCGATGAGCGACGTCGTGGCCACGGATGCCTTCTTCATCGGTTCGGTCCCTTAAAAGGTTGCCATAACTGTCACTGCCTAGGCAGGTATATGGTTAAAAGGGGGATCACTCGGTGTTGCTGTTTGCCTGGATACGGTCGAGATAGCCCATCAAAGCGTATGCTTCCTCGGGGGTGAAGCCCTTGAGGAAGCAGTTCAAAGTCTCGATGGCGATAGGGGCGAGTTGCCGATACAACGTCTTGCCAAGGTCGGTCAGATAAAGCTCGACCACTCGCCGGTCCTCGATGCTGCGACGGCGATAGATCAGACCTCTTTTTTCCAATCGATCCAGCATCCGGGTCATCGATCCGCTGTCATAGCCGATTGCACGGCATAATTCCGCCGCACTGGCATCGACGCCGCTGGCGATACGGACCAGTACAACCCATTGTGGCCCGCTAATGCCAAGGGCGCTCGCCTGACGATCAACCGAAGCTCTCAACTCGGTCGCGATATCGATCAGTTGGCGGGCGATATTGCGGGCCGGGGTATAATTCTCCTCAGTATAGAGGGGGGAGGAGGGGACGTTTGCCGGTGCCATGAATCTCTCTTATAGCTGCCTAAGCAGAGATTGCCTAAGCAGGTAATTTTTGTCAAGATGCCGGCTCAAGCGGCGGACGGGGCACCTTCGCACCCCTTGTCTTCCATGCCATGAGGCGGGGGTTGTCGGGCCTAACCAAGCTGGCATGAGTTTCATTTAATGCAGCTTGGTACTATATTGCATATGCGTTGAATTTTGTTCGAGGTCGAGTGATGCGGACAGAAATGGAGAAGATGTTGGCTGGCGATCTGTACAGCGCCAGCGATCCTGAAATTCAGAGAGAAGTCAGCGCTACCCATTCGTGGCTTGTGCGTTACAACGCAGCTCTTGGTCTTCCCCCCTCTGAGCGGCTTGATTTGCTGAGAGAACGTCTCGGTTCTGTCGGCGACGATGTTGTTATCAGACCGCCATTCCATTGCGATTATGGGTTTAACATCTCTATCGGAAAGGGTGTCTTCCTGAACTTTAACTGCGTCATTTTGGATGTTGTGAAAGTGACGATCGGTGATCTGACGCAGATTGGTCCAGGGGTCCAGATTTTGACAGCCGATCACCCTCGCGATGCCGCGACGCGGGCTTCCGGTCTAGAATTTGGCCGTCCGATCCATATTGGACGCAACGTCTGGATTGGAGGCGGGGCGCTCTTGTTGCCGGGTGTTTCCATCGGTGACGATGCATTGATCGGTGCGGGCAGCGTGGTCACGCGCGACGTTGCCGCCGGGGCTACGGTCTTTGGCAATCCGGCCCGTGTCCGGGGCTGAGTGGTGGCTGCATGATTTTCTGCCTTCGATGCGCATCTGTGCAGGAGAAAATAGATGCGATATGGACTTTCCATTTCCACCCTGTGTCTTGGGCTGGCTTGGGGCCTGTCTGCTGCGAAAGCGGAAACACTGCCACCGGATATCGAGGCGCTAACTGATCGTTGGGCCGTCGTTTACGGTGAATGCCGTTCTTTGCCTATGCCTGATAGGTCAAACGAGGCTGAAATAGAGCGGTCCTGCAATGAACGGAATGATATCCAAAATAATTTACGCAAAAAGGGGTGGTGCTACGGTCCGGAAAATGTAGCGAATGTCTATAAATCGTGGATAAGATGTAAGAAATAAATTATAAATTCTATTTAGTAATATTATTCATATCAGAACAATTCCGTTGTGCATCGTAGCTATTTTTTCTCCGATGTGAGCGGAAATGACGTTTTTTTCAGATACGCCCTCGTGGGCGACATCTCCTATTGTCTGCGAGTGTGGCGGAGTGGAGCCGCCACGATCAATCTCACCACAGGGGGTTTTGAAAAGCATACAATCTGGCAGGGCATGACGTGCGGACGTTCATAGCTGTATTGATGTGTTTCGCCAGGATTTTGACCCGATGACGAATCGTCTTTTGGTGAAGCAAGTCGCCTTCCAGATGGGCCGCGCTTGGCCTCTGGCGCTCTGGGGCGGGGCCGTTATCGTTGTTGGGGTTTGGTTCTCGGTCAGCACTATCCGAGACCGTAACGATGAACTGCGCGAGGCCGAAATCCGTTCCCAGATTTTAGCCGAATTAGCAGCGGTCCAAACCGCGCGGATATTTGAAGGCGCCGAAATGGCGATCAGAAATGCCGTCGCTGTCCTGGGCGAGGCGGGCGAATGGGAGCGTCACGCCCGCGATCCCGTTACTTGGCGTATTATCAACGATATCGGTAAGACGCTCGCATTACGGCCTCGTCTCATTGCGATTGATGCGGATGGTAATGTCCTTATAAATGGGGATAACATTAAATCAAATAAATTTTCAGTTTCAGATCGAGAGTATTTTCAATATCACATGGATAATAATTCTGTTGAGCCATATGCTGGTAATCCTATTGTTGGTCGTTTCAGCAACATATTTGGTTTGACGCTTTCTCTTCGGATGAATAATCCGAATGGTTCTTTTGGAGGGGTTATCGTCGCCCACCTCTCTCTTAATAATATTATTGGATATTTCGAGGCTCTGGCCGAACAACAAGGCGTTATTTTTTCGGTATTCCGCGAGGATGGAACCCTACTGCTCCGGCACCCAGAATCTTCGGTTGGAATTGGGATGCGGTTCCCCTCTTCTATTCTTTCTCCCGGCGAAGATATTCGAGAGGGAACAGTTTTGCGGGTGTCTCCGATTGATGGCGTCGAGCGTATTACAAGCTTCAAGCGGCTCGATCATTTTGGCGTGGTGCTGGTCGCGGCGGTGCCGGTCGAATCCGCGTTGGCCTCCTGGCGCCAACGTACTCTCCAAATGGCGGTTCTAATCGCCTTGGGCGGCGTTGTTCTCACCATTCTTTATGCTGTTCTGCTTCGGCGCAGCAGAGAACGCCAGCGTTCCGCGGCTATTATTAGTGAAAGCCGTAGTCTTCTGCTTGAAGTCCAGGCCGTCGCCCACCTTGGCTATTATGTTTACGATATGGTGGCCGACCGCTGGGATAGTTCGGAAATTCTGGACATGATTTTCGGTATCGATTCCGGGTATCGACGTGATGCCTTGGGTTGGCTCGATCTTGTTGCCCCTGATCAGAAGGCCGAAATGACGCTCTATCTCGAAGAGATTGTGGTGGGCCTGCATGATTTCGACAAAGAATATCGCATCTGTCGCAATGCAGACGGTGTTGAGCGTTGGGTGGCGGGGCTGGGAAAGGTCGAACGTGACGAGAAAGGGCGGGCAATCCGAATGATAGGAACTGTCCGCGATGTCACAGAAAAAATCAGATCTCAGGATGAACTGTCCAAGAAAGCAGAAGAACTAGCGCGTTCCAACGCTGACCTCGAACAATTCGCTTATGTCGCCTCGCACGATCTGCGCGAACCCCTGCGCATGGTCGCTTCCTACATGCGCCTGCTTGAACTGCGCTATGGTGGTGGTCTTAATGCGGAAGCTCACGAGTTCATTGCGTTCGCCCGAGAGGGGGCGTTCCGGATGGACAAGCTGGTACTCGATTTGCTCGCTTATTCTCGTATCGGCCGTATTCCCGATGAGCCGGGACAGGTCCAACTGACCGATGTCATCGACTATGTGCGGCATCAACTCGCCAACAGAATCAGTGAGACTGGTGCCGAACTCCTTGTTGATTCCGCCTTGCCGACCGTCAGTGGGCACGTCGAGGAACTGATCCGGCTGTTCCAGAATTTGATCGATAACGCGATCAAGTACCGTTCCCCGGATCGGTCGCCGGTTATTCGGGTCTCTGCCTGTTCCACGGAAGGGGGCTCGATCATTCGTGTTGCGGATAACGGTATTGGCATCGACCCTGAATATTTCGAACGCATCTTCGTGATTTTCCAACGTCTGCACCGTCACCCCGGTTACGAGGGCACCGGGATCGGTCTTGCCATTTGTAAAAAAATTGCAGAGCAGCATGGCGGGCGAATTTGGGTCGAATCCGTTCCCGGCGAGGGAACAACCTTTAACGTCGCTTTGAAATCCGTGAAATAGACGGAGGTTTGGGGTAATGGTGTCGGGTTTTTTTATTTATTATTTAATAATATTAATGAATTATTTTTATATTTGATGAAATTAATAGTCCAAACTCAGGAAGTTTAATTCGTTTTTGATTTTGTAGAATATTAAGGCTTTAGTCGTCCATGCGATGGCCCCATCGGGTGGGGTGTCGATTGACAGCCATGGCGGTGCGGGGTAAATCAATCGTCAGCAGCGGTCCCCGGAGACGGGGCGCAAAAGGGAACACGGTGAAAATCCGTGGCTGTTCCCGCAACTGTAAGGGGGGAGGTCCATCCCACGACGCCACTGGGTAACCGGGAAGGCGGGATAGGGCCAGCGATCCCCGAGTCAGGAGACCTGCCGTTGCCAGTATCACCCATCCGTCGGGCGGGATACCCGGTCGGAGCGACTCTGTCGCCTTGTGGTGGTGCGCTGTTGCGTCGCTGCGGGGGTGTTATGATTTTTGGTCCGAACAGACTCTGACAAATGAACCGGCGGGAGTAATCCCTGTCCGGGCTGACTTCGTGCGCATTGCACAAAATGAGTGTCTGTTTCGACCTGATTACAAATCCATCCGCACGACGCGCGAATCTGGCGTTTCACCCCACGGGGCGAGGCGTCGTTGCCAACGCATGGGTCGTAAGGTTGTGAACGCATAATGAGGATAAAACAGAACGGGCGGAGCGGAAGTCTGCTGGCATTGGGAACATTGTTGGCCGCTTTTCCCGCTTGGGCCGAGGAAACGGCCGACGAGATGGTGGTTACCGCTACCCGCGTCGCGACGCCGGTCGATCAGATCGGTGGTTCGGTGACGGTGATTACCCGCGACGAACTGGATGCCCGTCAGACGCCCAAGGTCGAGGAGGTTCTGAAAAGCGTCCCCGGCTTGTCGGTGACCCGTTCGGGCGGCATGGGAACGACGTCCCAGGTCAGGATCCGGGGGACCGATGCCAACCATACGCTGGTGCTGATCGATGGTCAGCGGGTCAATTACCAAGACACGATGTACAATTTCGACTTCGACTGGATGGTCACGGACGACATCGAGCGAATCGAGGTTCTGCGCGGTCCCGCCGCAGGTCAGTGGGGATCGGACGCGGTCGGTGGTGTCATTAATATTGTCACCCGCAAGGGCAAAGGCCCGATGACGGTGACGGCACAGGGGGAACTGGGCAGCTATTCCACCAACCGCGAGAACGTCGCGGTGCGCGGTGGCGGCGATGCGTTCGACTATTCCTTCGGCTGGTCGCGCTATCGGACCGCTGGCTGGTCGATCGCGTCGAAGAACCGGGGGATGGGAAGCGAGCACGACGGTGCTCAGAATAATACCGTCAACGGTAAGGTCGGATTCTCTCCCACCGATAATTCCGAGATCGAGTTTCGCGGCTCGCACACTGATCTCTGGGCCGATTTGGATGGGACCAAGAGCGGCGGTGGCACACTCGATACCAACCGTTCGAAGGCCAAACACACTGACACCGGCGCGGTCAAAGGTTCGCTGGCTCTGTTGGACGGGATCTGGACCCAGACCGTCAATGCCAGCGCCATCCGCAATGATCAGTGGAACATGGGCGGGACGACCAAGGGCTGCACCGTGGGCGCGCCGCTGTGCGCGGCCTATCTTGGCACCACCGTCAACGCCTCGTGGCAGAACGACCTGCGGTTCGATAAGGATCATGTGACGACGGTCGGCTATGAAGATACCCGCGACTATTACTGGCAGCGGCAGTATCAGCAAAAAAGCAAGATCACCAGTGCGTCGATGCAGACGGTTGCGCCGTTCTTTCAGCATCAGGCCCATCTGTTCGATCAACTCGACCTGGGGGGCGGCTGGCGCGGCAACGATCATACCGTGTTCGGCTGGAATCCGACCTGGTTCACCACTCTGGCGTGGCATCTGCCGACCGATACGACACTGAAAGGTTCGTATGGGACGACGTTCAAAGCGCCGATGCTCTTTCAGATCAACTACCCGTCGGGGCTGGCCAATCCCGGTCTGAAGGCGGAGCAGGGGCGCGGCTGGGATGTCGGGGTCGAGCAGAAAGTGCTGAACGGCGCGGGCAAGGCCGGGGTGACCTGGTTCCGTAACGACATCGATAATCTGATTAATTATGTCGCGATCGGGAATACCGGCCAGTACCAAAACGTCGCCAAGGCGACGACCTATGGCGTCGAGACCTTCTTTGCCTGGACGGTCTTCGACGATGACGATGGATCGCTGGAGGTGTCGCCCAGTTATACCTACACCCAGGCCTATGATCGGGCGACTTGGGCCGAACTGCCGCGTCGTCTGCGTCACAAGTTCGCCAACGATCTGTCCTGGCGTTTTCTTGAGAAGAAAGCCCGCCTGACGTTCAGCACGATTTTCGCGTCCGACTTCCAGGAAAACCGTTCGACCCTGGCGACGGTTCCGAACCGGATGGGGGAGTATGCGCAGTTCGATCTTTCGGGCAGCTATGACCTGACCGAGAGAATTCAGGTCTATGGCCGGGTCGAGAACCTGGGCGATGCGTATCACGAATCCTCGTATGGCTATGCCGAAACCGGCGGGCGCGCTTTCTTCTCTGGAATCAAGGTTGCGTTCGAGCCGATTACGATGGCTCGCGAGGCGATGAAATGAAGCCGGTTCTCGCCGTCAGTTCCCGCCAGGGTGCCGTCGGCGGTGGGCTTTCGTTGATTCTCCATGCCGGACTTCTGGCGGCTGGGTTGTGGGGCATGCGGCAGGTCGCCGTGCCGTCTTCGGAATTGGCGGTCGAGGTTGCGCTGGTGAGCGTGGCCGATACTGGAACGGCGACGCCGACCTTGACCTCTGCCCCCACGCCTGCACCAGCGTCAGTTCCGGTACCCGCGCTTACGCAGCCGAGTCCGCCCAAGGCTGTTCATCCCATCCGGCCGCCCGCTCCCCAGCGGGCGGTTCCGTCCCCGGTTCCGGTGAAGATGAAGAGTGCGCCACGCGTGCCAGATGCCTCGCCGCCGTCCGAGGAGGGACCGTCTGAGCCAGTATCCGAGCCGATGGCGACGGAGACCGGAGAGGTGGGCGGAGAACCGCACTCCGTTCCCGTCGGGACTACGGTTGGAGCCGCAACCGCAACCGGAGCCGCAACCGGAGCCCGAGGTGGTGCCGCTGCCGGTGGACGGGAAGACGCCGACCTTCGGGCCGAGCCGTTGGATACGCCGCCGCCGTCCTATCCGTTGGCGGCGCGGCGGCGCGGCCTTGAAGGACGGGTTCTGTTACGGATCGGGATCGATGAACGCGGTCAGGTCGCAGCGATCGATCTGGCGGCGTCCAGCGGGTCCGAGACCCTTGACGATGCGGCAGTGGCGGCGGTGCGGCAGTGGCGGTTCCGTCCCGAACGGCGCGACAGAAAATCGGTGGCGGCGACGATCCTGGTTCCGATCCGGTTTCAACTGGGCGGCGTTGTCGTGGCTCGTTCCGAATGAAAGAGGGCCGTATGTTCCGCCTTGCCATCCTGTCCGTGCTGATTCTGACCTGGGGCGTTCCGGCCTGGGCCGGGGCAAAGGTGCGGGTGATGTCGATCGACAATTGCGCCAACCAACTGATTCTGGTTTTGGCCGATCGCGACCAGATCGTTTCGTTGGCCAAGGGAGGCGACGTTTCCACCTTACCCGCGATCAAGGCTCTGGCCGAAGGTTTGCCCCGCAACGATCGTACCGCCGAAGAGATTATTCGGGCTCGTCCCGACCTGCTGTTCTATGGCACCTGGACCGGATCGACCGCGATGACCGTCAAGCGGCTGGGGATTCGCGCAATCCGGCTGGAACCGCCCCGTGATGTCGCGCAGGCGCAGCGTCAGATCATCGAGGTTGCAACGCTTCTTGGACAAGAAGAGCGTGGTCGCGCCCTGGCTGCCCGTGTCGCGCGCGGGCAAGACGAGGCCGTCGCCCGCCAATCCGGGACGCGGTTGCAAGGTCTGGTCTATCGCAGCGGCGGCTATGCCTATGGGGCCGATACCTTGGTCGATTCGATCATGGACAGCGCCGGAATCGACAATGTTGCGGCCCGGCTGGGGCAAAAGCTGGCCGGGACCATCGACATGGAAACCGTGCTGATGGCCGCGCCCCAGGTCCTGCTCGACGATCAACTTCGTGATCGTGCCGACCCGCGCATCGCTACTGATTTTCTTGCTCACCCGGCGCTGCGGCGCGGTCTGCCCGATGTTGCCCGCATTCAGTTCCCGATGGCGTTCTGGCTGTGCGGCGGTGCCGCGACACCGATTGCGATCGACGCGTTGTCGGCCTTGGCCGATGCCCATCGCGCCACCTTGGAAGGAAAACAATGAGGTCGTTTTTGCCCCCCGGCCCGTCGGGGCTTGCCGCCTTTACCGCCCGTGACGGTCGCCTGCTCCTCTTGCTCGGGCTGCTGGTCGTCCTCCTTTCCCTGTTGTCGATGGTGATCGGTCCGGCCGACGTGCCGTTATCGGCTCTGTTTTCCTCCGGTGATGCGCCCGCCACGATCATCATGCAGGAATTGCGTCTGCCGCGTGTTCTGTTGGCGATCTGCGTTGGCGGTACGCTGGGCCTGTCGGGGGCGGCGCTGCAAGGTCTGCTGCGCAATCCGCTGGCCGAGCCTGGACTGGTCGGAGCGTCCTCCGCCGCGGCCCTGGGGGCGGTTCTCGTCCTATATTTCGGGCTTTATACCGCTTTCCCGCTGGCTCTGCCGGTTGCGGCGATTCTGGGGGCGCTGCTTGCCGTTGCTCTGGTCTATCTGCTGGCGGGGAAAGATCCTGGTATTCTAACCCTGATTCTGGCCGGAACGGCGGTCAGTTCGTTGGCAGGGTCGGTGATCTCGCTGGCGATCAACCTGTCGCCCAACCCACATTCAGCCTCGGAAATCGTCTTTTGGCTGATGGGATCGCTGAAGGACCGCAGTCTCGATCACTTTACCTTGTCATTGCCGTTCATGGCGGTGGGAACGGTGTTGTTGTTGTCCTCGGGTCGGGCACTTGACGCCCTGGCGCTGGGCGAGGATACCGCCCGCACCCTGGGCTTTTCGCTGGGGCGGGTACGATTTTTTCTGGTCGCGGGAACGGGTCTCGCTGTCGGAGCCGGGGTGGCGGTGACTGGCGCAATCGGCTTCATCGGTCTCGTGGTGCCGCATCTGCTGCGCCCGTTCGTCGGTCATCAGCCGCGCCGGTTGCTGCCCGCCAGTCTGCTGGGGGGGATGGCGTTACTGCTGGCCGCCGATATTGGGGTGCGGCTGATTCCAACCCAGCTTGAACTGAAGCTGGGGGTGCTGACCGCGCTGGTTGGCGCTCCCTTCTTTCTCGCGCTGGTGCTGAAGACTCGCAAGGTGATGTCATGATCCTCGAAGCCGCCGGTTTGTCGTTCGTTCGTGGCGTGGCCAAGGTTCTGCACGATGTCGATTTTCGTCTCGATCCGGGCGAGGTCGTTGGGTTGATCGGTCCGAACGGCGCGGGAAAAACCACTCTGCTGCGCTGTCTGATCGGTCTGGCCCCGCCGTCGCAAGGCGACATCCGCCTGAATGGACGGCCGTTGGCGGATTGGCCGTCGCGTGCCCGCGCTGGGGCGATGGCCTATCTGGCGCAGTCTCCCGATTGCCACTGGCCGATGAGCGTCGAGCGGGTGGTGGCGTTGGGGCGTCTGCCCCATCTCGACCCCTGGCAGGCGATTGCTCCCGGCGATATCGGGGCGATTGAGCGAGCGATCGACGCAACCGATATCGGCCATTTGCGTCACCGTCCGGTGACCGCCCTGTCGGGAGGAGAGCGGGCACGGGTGTTGCTGGCCCGCTCGCTCGCGGTCGAGGCACCGTTTCTGTTCGCCGACGAGCCGGTGGCCGGACTCGATCCCGGCCACCAAATGCAGGTGATGGAGTTGTTGCGCGGTTCGGCGAACAGCGAACGGGCGACGGTGGTGGTGCTGCACGATCTGACCCTGGCGGCACGGTATTGCACCCGGCTGGTGCTGCTGGCCGAGGGGCGGGTGGTGGCCGATGGCCCGCCGGGTGTGGTGCTGACCGCCTCTAATTTGGCTCGCATTTATGGCATTGCCGCCCGAATCGAGACCCACGACGGAGCTTTGATGGTGGTGCCGGAAGGGTTGGTCGCGGCTCGTCGCCCTTTGGCTTCGGAGACGATTCATGTCCCGGCCTGAAACCATGATCGTCGTCATCGATTCGACCGGCTCCTCCCTTGGTAATCTGGGGCTGGCGGCACGCGCCGTTGGTCCGAGGTTGGGAGTCACGGTGGCGGCGCGGTCGCGTGACGATCTGTTCGACCGTGCCGCGATTGGCCGTGCCGCCGCGTTGGTGGCGTCCGCCCGTGCCCTGATTGTCCTGCCGCATGGCGGCACCGAATCGATCCCTGGCTTTGAAGATCTGATCTCAGCGGCGGCCGGGCGATTGATCCATGTCCAGCCTGCGCCCGCCTCGCCCGAAGGGATGGCGATCGCAAAAGATCATTCCAGCGATTTCGGCTCGCCCGCCTATCGACGCCGCACGGCCTATCTGGCCCAGGGCGGGCCGGAGAATCTGGCCAACCTGCTGCGCTTCGTGATGGGAGACGAAGACGCGCCGTCGCCGTCGCCGGTGCCGATCGACGGGGTTTATCACCCTGCTTATTCCGGCCCCTCCGACCCGGATACCTATCTTGCCTGGGCGCGCGGGCGCTTTGCCGACGGAGAGACCCGCCCGGTGATCGGGCTGTGGTTCTATCGCCCGCATTGGTTGTCGGGCGATCTGGCGACTTATGACGCCTTGATCGCCGAAATCGAAGGGCAGGGGGGGATTGCGCTGGCTCTGTTCCACGTCCGGGCTGGAGGAGCGACCCAGGGCGGTCTGTCGGTGCCCGATTTGGTGGCGCGCTGGTTTGCCGGGCGGATCGAGGCATTGTTATCGCCGCTCAGTTTTTCTCTGGCGCAATTGGGCGCGGACACCGCACGGGTGCTGGCGGATCTCGATGTTCCCGTTCTGCAACTGATCCTGACCGCCAATCCACGCGCCGAATGGGAGGAAAGCCTTCAGGCAGTAACTCCGCTTGATGTCTCGGCCAATGTCGCCCAGCCGGAATTCGACGGCTGCCTGATCGGAAGCGTCGTCGCCACCCGCGAGCACGCCGAGGCGGATATGACGACCGGAACCCGGCTGATCCGCCGCCACCCCGTGGCGGAACGCTGCTCTCACGCCGTTTCGCTGGCGCTGAACTGGGCCAGACTGCGCCGCACTCCGCCCGCCGAGCGCAAGGTGGCGATTCTGTTCCACCATTACCCGCCTCGGAACGATTGCCTGGGGTCGGCGGTGGGGTTGGACAGTTTCGAGAGCGTCCGAGCGATTCTCGACCGTCTCACCGCCGAAGGTTACCGGATTGACCGTCCTTATCCCGATGGCGAGGCGTTAGCCCGAGATCTGCTGTCGCGGCTGACCAATGACCGGCGCTATCTGCCGCCCGCCCAGATGTCGGTGCAGGCGGCGGCACGGATCGATAGCGAAACCGCGATCCGCTGGCATGGCGAGCGAAGCGACAAACTGCGGGCCGAGATCGCCGCCAAATGGGGCGAGCCGCCGGGCCGCACTTTCGTTCATGACGGCGAGATCCTGGTCGGCGGGTTGATCAACGGCAACGTCTTCATCGGCATGCAGCCGCCGCGCGCCCGGATGGAGGATGGTGACGAGGCGGTGGCGCAGTCGGATGGCAAGGCGGTGCACGATCCCTTCCTGCCCGCAACTCATCATTACCTGGCCTATTACCGCTGGCTACGCGACGATTTCGGTGCTCAGGCGGTCTTCCACATCGGTACTCACGGGACGCTGGAGTGGATGCCGGGGAAGAGTGTCGGCTTGTCGGATTCCTGTCATCCCGATGCGGCGATTCGCGCTCTGCCGAACCTGTATCCCTACAATGTTGGTATCATCGGCGAAGGAACCCAGGCCAAGCGGCGGTCTTATGCCTGCATGCTGGATCACATGATTCCGGCTCAGACTCATGCCGATTTGTCCGAGCCGTTGGCGCAGGTCGAGACCCAGATCGAAACCGCCTATTTCACTGCTCAGGAAGACCCGGCCAAGCTTCCCTTGGTGTTCGACCGGCTGTGGGAGGCGATCGAAGCCGCTCATCTCGACCGCGACCTGGGGCTGATGCGGGCCGATTTCGACGATGACGCGACCGGAGCGCTGGGGCGGTTGCACGGCTATTTAAGCGAAATCGAAGTGACCGCGATCAATGACGGGCTGCACGTCTTCGGTCGTCCACCCGAGGGCGCCCGGCTGCGATCAACCCTCGTGCACCTGACCCGGCTGCCCAATGGCGCGGGCGGGTCGTTGTGGGAGGCGATTGCCGCCGCCCGTGGCCTCGATCTGCTCGATCTCGCCGACGATCCGGGCGGGGCATTGTCGGGCGGTGGCACCAAGGGGCAGGCGGTCGCTCAAATTATTGCGGATGCCGAGGCGGCTCTTGACACAATCGAGGTGGCGGGATGGAGCGATGAGGCGCTCGATGCTGCCGTTGCCGAGCGCTTTAACGAGTCGATTCGGGTGGCTCGGGCGTTGCGCTTTATTCGCGACGATGTTCGCCCCCGTGTTCTCGCCACCACCGATGAACTCGACTTTGCCGCACGCGGTCTGTCCGGGCGGTTCGTTCCCCCCGGTCCGGGCGGTGCGCCGACGCGGGGTGCGATCGATGTTCTGCCCACGGGCCGCAACTTCTATTCCCTCGACCCGCTGAAGATTCCCTCGCCCGAGGCATGGGTCTCCGGGCAGTCGATGGGCGATGCCCTGGTCGAACGCTATCGCGCCGATCATGGAAACTGGCCGGAACAGATCGGTATGGTGCTGTGGTCGAGTCCAACGATGCGGACTCGCGGTGATGACGTCGCCCAGATCCTCTATCTGATTGGGGCGCGGCCGGTGTGGGAGGCGGGCAGCAATCGGGTTTCTGGGGTTGAGCCTATTTCGTTGGAGGAGCGCCGTTTCCCCCGGCTTGACGTCACGGTGCGGGCCAGCGGTCTGTTCCGCGACACCTTCCCCAATGTGATGGACCTGATCGACACGGCAACGCGGATGATCGCCGCTTTGGCCGAGCCTTCGACTCTAAATTTTCTGGCCCGTAATGTCGCGATTGAAGCCGCCGAACTGCGTGTTGCCGGGCTGGGCGAGGACGAGATTGCGCGGCGCGCCGCCTTTCGCGTTTTCAGCGACCGGCCGGGATGCTATGGCACCGGAGTCAATGCGCTGCTGCTTGATGGCGGTTGGGACAGCGTTGCCGATCTGGGCGAGATCTACCTTCATTGGGGCGGACACGCTTATGGTGCCGGAGCCTATGGCGAGGACCGCCGCGAGTCTTTCCGCCGCCGCATGGCCAGCCTCGACCTGACGGTACAAAATTCCGACACCCGCGAGCACGATATTTTCGGCTGCGACGATTACAACGCCTATCATGGCGGTATGAATGCGGCGGTGCGGGCGGCGGGGGGTGGTTCCGTCGCCAGCTATACCGGCGATTCCAACGATCCACGCCGCCCTCGCGTGCGCTCGACCGCCGAAGAGGGACGCTTCATCTTCCGCACGCGGGTGCTGAACCCGAAATGGATCGAAGGGATGATGCGCCACGGCTACAAGGGCGCCGGCGACCTCGCCAAGATGGTCGAATATTGTTTCCAATGGGATTCTACCAGCAAGATTCTCGAAGACTGGCAATATGCCGAGATGGCGCGGACCTACGCCTTCGATCCGAAGATGCGCGATTTTTTCGCCCGCCATAATCCCCATGCCCTTCACACCATCGCCGAACGCCTGCTCGAAGCGATTGGGCGCGACCTGTGGGCCGAGCCGGGAGCTGACCGCGATCGTTTGGAAGCTTTGTTTCTCGACGCCGAAGGGCTGGTTGAGGATACGATGCCGTCGCACGGAGAGGCGGGGAGAGGGTTGTGACGATCCGAAGCGGGACCGTCTACCCCTTCGCCGCTTTGTGCGGCCAGGAACGGATGAAGCTGGCGCTGTTGTTGACGGCAATCGATCCCATGATCGGTGGAGTGCTGATTCGGGGCGAGAAAGGGACGGCGAAATCGACCGCCGCGCGCGGATTGGCCGCCTTGCTGCCTCCACTCGCCGAGGGGAAGGCGGCACCGTTTGTCGATCTGCCGCTGGGAGCCACCGAGGATCGGGTGATCGGTTCAATCGATCTCGAAGCGGCCCTGGCCGAGGGGCGGGCCAGTTTCCAGCCGGGGCTGCTGGCGCGGGCCGATCAGGGGATACTCTATATCGACGAGCTTAATCTGCTCGACGATCATCTGGTCGAAGCGATCCTTGATGCTGCCGCAAGCGGGGTCAACCGGGTCGAACGCGAAGGGCGAAGTCTAACCCATCTGGCCCGCTTCACCCTGATCGGCACGATGAACCCAGAGGAAGGCGATTTGCGTCCGCAATTGCTCGACCGCTTCGGGTTGGCCGTTGCGGTGAGTGGGGAGGGCGATCCCGTCACCCGTGTCGCTCTGATGCGGGCGTGCGAGTCGTTCGAGCGTGACAGAGACGCCTTTGCGGGCGTTTGGGCCGAGGCTCAGGCAGCTCTGGCCGGGCGGATCGTCCACGCTCGGAATGCTCTGCCTCATATTGCCCTGTCGCGACCTATGCAGGGATTTATCGCCGAGATTTGCCGCCGCAACCATGTCGCGGGGCATCGCGCCGATCTGGCGATTGCACGAGCCGCTCGTGCTCATGCCGCCTGGGATGGGCGTGACACCGTGACCGCCGAGGATGTGACCGAGGTCGCGCCGTTTGCGTTGCTGCACCGGATGCGTGGTGCTACGCCCGATATGTCGCCACCACCGCCACCGCCGCCGCCCAACCAATCGCCGGAATCAGACCAACCTGATGAGGACGGAGGGGAGGTAGGCTCTACTTTGTCGCCGCCGCCTCTTGCCGAACCCACAGGGGATTCGGCAAGAGGCGGTGCGGAGGATAAGGACGAGGTTCAGGCGATTGGTGCCGCCTTCACGCCGCGCCCGCTGGGACCGACTCCGCGCGATTCCGTGCTGCGTACCGGATCGGGGCGGCGTGCCCGTTCGCTGTCGGCCAGCCGCCAGGGACGCATGGTTTCCAGCACACCACGGCGCGAGCGCGACGACATCGCCTTCGATGCGACGTTACGCGCCGCCGCGCCGTATCAACTGAGTCGTCGCGCCGAGGGGCCGGGGCTGGCCATCCGCATTCGTCCCGAGGATATCCGCGAGAAACGGCGCGAGCGTCGGGTTGGCTCCTTCCTGCTGTTCGTTGTCGATGGCTCTGGTTCTATGGGGGCGCATCGGCGGATGGTCGAAACCAAGGCGGCGATTCTCAGCCTGCTGCTCGACGCCTACCAAAAGCGCGATCAGGTGGCGATGGTGGTGTTTCGCGGTACCGGGGCGGAAACGGTGCTGCCGCCCACTGGGTCGGTCGAACGCGCCGCCCGCTTGCTGGCCGATCTGCCGGTGGGAGGACGGACCCCGCTCTCGGCCGGTCTGGTCGAAGCCGCTCGTCTGCTCGATCGGGTTGAACGCCGCGACCCCGCCACCCGACCGCTGGTTCTGATCCTGACTGATGGCCGCGCTAATGCCGGTCTGGGCGGAGGCCCGCCACATGAAGAGGCGCTGCGTCTGGCCGCTGCGCTGGGTCATCGTTTTGCCGCCGCACGCTTCATCGTCATCGACACCGAACCGCCCGGCCTGATCCGGCTTGATCTGGCGGGGCGGTTGGCCGCCGCGTTGGCCGCCCCCTGCCTGCGCACCGAAGATCTTCGAGCCGAGGATCTGGTTCATTTCGCCAAGGAGTTTCAATCGTGAGCCTTATCGACCCCGTCCGTCCGCTCTATCCCTTCGCGGCCATCGTCGGCCAGGAGCGACTGAAGACGGCGTTGATCCTCAACGTGATCGATCCCAGCCTGTCCGGCGTGCTGATCCGGGGCGAGAAAGGCACCGCCAAATCGACGGCGGTTCGTGCGCTGGCCGCGCTGCTGCCCGATATTGCGGTGGTCGAGGGCTGTCCGTTCCAGAGCGATCCCGACGATCTCAAGGCGATGAGTTCCGAGGTGCGGGCGCGTGCTGCCGCCGGGGAGCGTCTCCCCATTGTTACCCGACGGGTGCGGGTGGTGGAATTGCCGATCAGCGCCACCGAAGACCGGGTGGTGGGAACCCTTGACCTTGAACACGCCCTGACCGAGGGCAAAAAACGGATTGAGCCGGGTCTGCTCGCCGCCGCTCATCGCGGCATTCTGTATGTTGACGAGGTTAATCTGCTCGACGATCACGTCGTCGATGTGCTGCTGGATTCGGCGGCGATGGGAATCAACGTCATTGAGCGCGAGGGGATCAGCGTCAGCCATCCGGCCCGCTTTACCCTGATTGGCACGATGAACCCTGAAGAAGGCGAGTTACGCCCCCAATTGCTCGACCGCTTTGGCTTGTGCGTGCAGGTCGAGGGGTTGACCGTGCCGGAACAGCGGGTCGAGGTGATCAGACGCCGCGCCGCTTTTGAAGCCGATCCCGATGCGTTTAGACTCAGCTGGGCCGAACCGACCGAAGCCTTGCGCGCACGTATCGTCTCAGCAACCGCCCTGCGGTCCCAGGTTGTGGCGGAGGACGAGATTTTGCTCGATATCGCCAATCGCTGTCTCGCCACCGGAGTCGATGGACACCGCGCCGACATCGTGATGCTGAAAACCGCCAAAGTCCTGGCCGCCTGGGCCGGTCGTGACAAGGTTGTCGCCACCGACCTGGACGAGGCGCAGACCATGGTTTTACCGCACCGCCTGCGCCGCCGCCCGTTCGAGGATGTGTTCCGTCCCGATGCGTCTACCGCGACGTTCCGGGCTGGCTTGGATCATGGGAAGATGATTTGAACCCGTCCAGAGCATAATCCGTCATCGCCAGAGCCAACTGATGTTCTCCCATTACGGCCATGCCGACACCCTGGCGCTGGAGGTAGTCGCGTTCGTGCTCGCTGTGGGTCCGGGCGACGATATCGATCAACGGAGCCGATGTTTGGGCGATATCGACGACCTGCCGCACCTGGAATCCATCGGGGATCGCGACGACCAGCAATCGCGCCTGGTTGATATCGGCTTTGTCCAGAACGCCCGGTACACTGGCGTCTCCGTACAGAACCGACCGTCCTTCCTTGCGCACGGCGACAACTTTTTGGCGGTTCTGCTCGATCACGATATAGGGAATCTTGGCGGCGTCGAAAGCCTCTGCCACGGTGCGCCCGACCCGGCCGAACCCGACGATGACGGCATGATCGTGCAGACCGCTCTCTTCCTGTGCCGCGGGCAGATCGGACAGCCGGTCATGCCCCGACCGCTCGATCAGAGACAGCAGGCGCGGATGGGCGCGTAGCCAGCGTTCGAGCGGACCCATCGCCCAGAATACTGCTGGGTTCAGCGCAATCGACATCAAGGCTCCGGCCAGGATGTAGGTTTGTCCCTCGGGCGGTAACAGCCCCAACGACAGCCCCAATGCGGCGAGGATAAACGAGAACTCGCCGATCTGGGCTAGGCTGGCCGAGACGATCAGCGCGGTCGAGATCGGATAGCGGAACAGCAACACGATGGCGAAGGCAGCCAACGACTTGCCGACAATGATGACGGCGAGAACCGCCAGGACCGCCAGCGGCTCCCGGATCAGGATGCTCGGATCGAACAGCATTCCCACCGAGACGAAAAACAGGACGGCAAAGGCTTCCTTCAGCGGCATCGAATCGGCGGTGGCCTGATGGCTGAGGTCGGATTCGCTCATCACCACACCGGCGAAGAACGCCCCCAGGGCGAACGACACCCCGAACAGCGCCGACGACAGATAAGCGATGCCGAGCGCCAGAGCGAGGACGGCCAGGGTGAACATCTCCCGCGATCCCTGCCGGGCGACCTGCTCCAAAATCCATGGCACCACCCGCCGCCCACCGATCAGAACAATGGCGATGAACAGCGCGACTTTGGCCAATGTCAGCCCTAGCGCGGGCAGGATATCGGCCAGTCCCGCCGCTCCGGCAGCGTGGGGGCTGTTCATCGCTGTCGCCAGGGCGGGCAACAGGACCAGGGCAATCACTGTCGCCAGATCCTCGACGATCAGCCATCCCACGGCGATTCTGCCGTTCAGAGTCTGTACCGCGTTGCGCTCTTCCAGAGCGCGGAGCAGCACCACGGTGCTGGCAACCGACAGAGCCAGACCGAAGACCAGACCGGCCGGCAGACTCCATCCCCAAATGGTCGCAAGGACCGCGCCGATGGTGGTTGCCACCGCGATCTGAGCGACGGCACCGGGAAGGGCGATCCAGCGAACCGCCCACAATTCCCTGACCGAGAAATGTAGCCCGACTCCGAACATCAGCAAAATGACGCCGATTTCAGCCAACTGTTGGGCCAGCCCGGAATCGGCGACAAAGCCGGGTGTGAACGGTCCGACCGCGATCCCTGCCAGCAGATAGCCAACGAGGGGGGGGAGACGAAGTTTCGAGGCGATCCAGCCGCCGCCGAAGGCAAACAAGAGACTCATGGCGATCGTGGCGATCAGGGATGCCTCGTGATGCATTGTGTTCCTTATTCTGTTTGAATTTTAAAAAATTTATATTGTGATTGATCGTCTTTTTATCAAGTCATGCTATGAGGTTTCTTCGGAACTGGATTGCTTCACATCGATATTCTCCGATTCCGGTGAGCGGCGGAGCCGATGTTCGCCGAGGAACAGCAGGATCGGCGCGGCGATGAAGATCGAGGACGAGGTTGCCAGAACGACGCCGAACAACAGCACCAGGGCAAATTCCCGAATCGCCTCGCCACCGAACAAAGCCAGCGGCACGGTGGCAAGGAACAGGGCGACCGAGGTTCCGACCGTCCGGCTCATCGTCTCGTTGATGCTGAGGTCGATCAGTTCGCGCAGGGGCATCCGGCGATAGCGGCGCAGATTCTCGCGTACCCGGTCATAGACCACGACCTTGTCGTTGATCGAATAGCCCATGATCGTCAGTATCGCGGCGATCGCGGTCAGGTTGAACTGCATCCCGGTCAGGGCAAAAAAGCCGACCGTTTTGGTGACGTCGAGGATCATGGTGACGACGGCCCCCACCCCGAACTGCCATTCGAAGCGGATCGTGATGTAGATCAGCATCGCCATCGCAGCCAGAGCCAGGGCCAGCATCCCGCTTTGGAACAGTTCGGCGCTGACCGAAGCCCCCACCGATTCGACGCGTCGGATTGAGGCGTCGGGGAAATCCGCCGCCAATTTCTGTTCGATCAGGCTGACCGCCCGTTGCTGGGCCGGATCCCCGCCGGGTTGGCGTTCGAACCGGATTAAAAGGTCGGTCGGCGCGCCAAATTGTTGCAGCGACACCTGTCCCAGCCCCAATTGCCCCATCGAGTTGCGTAGCGCTGGGAAGTCGGCTGGTCCTTCGGTGCGGATTTCAACGACGGTTCCACCGGCGAAATCGACGCCGTAATTCAGGCCGGGAGAGAAGACCAGTCCGACCGAGGCCAGACTGAGGATCAGCGAAACAATCAGCCCGACGTTGCGGCCCTTCATGAACGGGATGCGGGTTTCGTCGGGGACCAGCCGCAGCAGCCGCGACAGCAGTAGAACCTTTGGCCGCTTGGCACGAAACCACGCGACCATCAGCCAACGGGCGACAATTGTCGCGGTAAACATCGAGGTGATGATGCCAAGGCTGATCGTGACAGCGAATCCCTTCACCGTCCCGGTTCCGACCGCATAGAGCAGCAGCATCTTGATCAACGTTGTCAGATTGCTATCGACGATGGTGGAGAAGGCGCGACGGAATCCAGCCTCCATCGCCGCCGACGGAGATGCTCCCTTGCGCGCCTCTTCCCGTATCCGTTCGTTGATCAGGATGTTGGCGTCAACCGACATGCCCAGCGTCAGCAAAATTCCGGCGATGCCGGGCAGGGTCAGGGTTGCCCCCAGGGCTGACAGCGCCGCCAGAGTCAGCGCCAGATTGAACAGCAGGGCGATATTGGCGAACAGACCGAACAGGCCATAGCTGACCGCCATGAAGCCCACCACCAGGACGAAACCGACGACACAGGCGATCAGACCAGCGCGAATCGCATCGGCTCCCAGATCGGGACCGACCGTTCTCTCCTCGACCACGGTGAGCGGAGCGGGCAGGGCGCCCGCACGCAGCAGAACAGCAAGATCGTGGGCCGATTGGGCCGAGAAATTGCCGCTGATCTGGCCCTGTCCGCCGGTGATCGGCTCGCGGATTACCGGGGCGCTGATGACCTTGCCGTCCAGGACGATGGCGAAGGGACGGCCGACATTGCGCGAGGTGATGTCCGCGAAGCGCTTGGCTCCGACACTATCGAAGGCGAAGGTAACAACCCATTCTCCCGCTCGCGAATCCATCGTCGCGGCGGCATCGCGCAGACGGGCCCCATCGACTTCGATCTTGGTGCGGACCGGCATCTTTTGCGCGGCCAGGGCCGGATCTGCCGAGGGCAGCAGCCGCGAGCCGGGCGTGCCCGGTTCTTCGGCCAGCAGATGAAAGCTCATCTTCGCGGTCTGTCCCAACAGCCGCTTGATCCGTCCCGGATCGTCGATACCGGGAAGTTGGACCAGGATACGGTTCTGTCCCTGGCGGGCGACGACCGGCTCGTTCACCCCGGTCTCGTCGATTCTGCGCCGGACGATCTCGACCGATTGCTCAACCGCGCGCGACTGGGCGGCCCGGATCGCGCCCTCGGATAGGGTGAGGCGAACCTGATGCTCCGGGGTGATTTCCAGGTCGAAATCGCGAACTCCCGGCGTGGCGCCGTCCAGGAGCGGACGCAATGCGCCCCGCATCGCCGATTCTCGGCCCCGGTCGATCAAGAAGAAGGAAACATCGGTCTGACCAGCGCCAAGATTGCGATACCCGATCCCCGCCTCGCGAAGGGCGGAGCGGACACCATCGACGGTGCCGTCAAGCCGCTCTTTGGTGACGGAAGCGCTGTCAACTTCCAGTAACAGATAGGCGCCGCCCTGAAGATCGAGGCCGAGATGAGTCCGTGGCAGCGGCAGCCAGCTGGGCATGGCCTCTGGCTTGACGAAATTCGGAATGCTCATGAGGACGCCCAGGGCGCAGATCGCCCAGATCAGCGTCGTTTTCACTTTGGAAAAATACAGCATGGTTCAATCCCAGGCGCTCGCCGTTGGGCGGGCGCAGTCTCGCAGGGGGAGCTTGACGGCGCAGGGGAACCCGGACTCAAAGCCCAAGTTCGGTTAATCAAGCGTCGTAAAGAGAGGAAACGCCTAAAAGGCGCGAGACTCGGGTGCAGGCGGCCCGGTGGGAGACCGCCCCGTCAGGTGACCGTTGGCGGCGGGATGAAAGACATCGCGATCGAGGCTGTGGACGACCGGGCGGTCAGTAAAACCGCGATTCCCATCGACGGGCAAGAGCGCCAGTGCGAGCGGGGATGTATCCTGCGGCGGCCCATCGGTGGCTGAAATCTGTCGGGGCAGTTTGGTGGAAACGACTGGTCGGACCCAGGCGGAAGACGTGTCGGTTTCATCGACCGTCATGTCCAGGGCGCGGTCGCTGGTGGCTAAGGTGACCAGAGCCGCGCGCGCCGTGGGCGCCAGCGAGACCGAGAGTCCCACCACCATCGCCAGAACCAACATCAACGTAGCCAGCGCTGCCGTCATCGGACGGTCGGGGCTGGGACGCTGCGATTGGATCGGAAGCCAGGGCTGCACGGGAGTCTCCGGTGTCAAGGGTCTATTTGACCATAACCGGGGCTGTGTTGAGAAGTATTTTCAACGCAAAAATCGGTCAATTTAAGATGTCGTGATGATCAAAACAGAAGGGAGGCGAAACCACCTCCCTTCCGATCGCTGCGGATCAACTGGCCTTGACCACTTGACGCACCGTGTTGCGCATGTCGTCGAGAAATTTGAGCAGTTCCGCCCGGAGCGTGCCGCTGGACGCGGCCAGGGTCCGGGTGCTGTTCAGAACCTCCGACGAAGCGGTCCCCGTATCGGTGGCGGCAAGGCTGACCCCGGTGATCGCCGAAGCGACTTCGTTGGTTCCCTGCGCTGCCTGCTGAACATTGCGGGCGATTTCGGCGGTCGCGGCCGATTGCTGCTCGACTGCCGAGGCGATACCTGCGGCAATCGAATTGATTTCGTCGATACGGGTGACGATCCCGCCGATTGCCGTGACCGCCTGCTGCGTCGAGGCTTGGACCGCACTGATCTGGTTGCCGATTTCATCGGTGGCCTTGGCGGTCTGGTTGGCGAGGTTTTTTACTTCATTGGCAACAACGGCGAAGCCCTTGCCCGATTCGCCGGCCCGTGCCGCTTCGATCGTTGCATTCAGGGCCAGCAGGTTTGTCTGCGACGCGATGTCGTTGATGAGGTTGATGACCTCGCCGATGCGGCCCGATGCCTCAGCCAGCCCGCGAACGGTGGCGTTGGTCTCCTTGGCCTCCTCTGCCGCGGTCGAGGACAGGCGGCTGGATTGTTCGACCTGTCGGCCGATTTCGCGGATCGAAGTCGATAATTCCTCGGCGGCGCTGGCGACGCTTTCGACGTTGCTGGTCGCCTGCTGGGTCGCCGAGGCGACGGTGGTGACGCGCTCCTGCGATTGTTCGGCGGTTTCGGCAAGGGTGCGGGCGGTGTGTTCAAGTTCGGTTTGCGCGGCCTCGACTTCCGACAGGACAGTATTGGCGCGATTCTGGAACGCGGACATCAACTCGCCCACTGCCTTGCTGCGATAATCGCTGGTGGCAATGCGGTCGCGTTCGCTTTGCGCGATCTCCATGCGCTCGATCGTGTTCTGGCGGAAGACCAGCAACGCCTTGGCAATATGGCCGATCTCGTCTCTCCGATCGGAATCGGTGACGTCGATATCAGTGTCGCCCTTGGTCAACTGATCGACTGTGACGCTAAGGCGTGACAAGGGAGAGGTTACCAGCCGCGAGACGATCAGGTAGAGAACGAGCAGCGCAATAGCGGTCAATCCCGTCGCCAGCAAAATCAGCTCAAGTGTGATCGTGCTCATCAACGCATGCATGCCGTCCTCGGAATGCTCCATCGCCTTGATGTTGAAATTGACCCGTTGCTCGACGGCGTCGGCAAAGGCCAGCCGGGCCGCGCGGGCGTCGGTCATGAACATTCGCGCGGCCCCGTCACGGTCTCCCGCCTGGATCATTTTCATCGCGGCGCGCGTGGCCGCATCGTATGTCTCGAATTTGGTTTTCAGATCCGCGGCGGCGGCGCGTCGTTCCGGGGTGGTTGCCAGCGTCGTCCCCGTTTCCAGAGACTTTGCCACCAGGCCGATGCTGGCTTCGTACCGCGTCTGAACAATCTTCTGTTCCTCTTCGGTGTTCTGAATGAGAGAGGACAGTGCCGCGACCGTAGCGTTATTGACTTCGGCCTTCATGTCCATGGTGATGAGAGAGCGTTTGACGTCGATGTCAATGATGTCTGAGGCGCTCTGACTTAGAGACTTCAATCCTATGTAGCTAATCGTGATTGTAACGATAATCGTCGCAATCACGAGAATTACCGGGAGAAGGATTTTTATAAAGACGCTCGCGTTCAGGAACCATCGTTTCATCATTCATTTCTCACGTCATGGGCGTCAAAGAAATCGGCAAACAGAGCATGCCCTAATTAGTTGTAGACATGGATGGGGGCTGTTTGCCAAGACAGGGCGCAAGCAAACGACGCTCTTCAGGTGGGAGAGCCAAGTGCCAGATCCGGTCTGGTGGCAGAAACCCGTAAGGGGTTCATTGTATTTCAGGAAATTCTCGCAGAGAGACTGTGGCGGTTCGTTTGAAAACGCAAGATGCCACATAAGCATAGCGGGCATGCGCCATGCGCAACCGTAGGTGTTTACGCTTACGGTCGGTAATTCAGAAAATTTACAATTGCACTGTAATTTTAATAATAGATAAAAATCAATAAAAATCTATTTAAAGGCGGTGCTGATGCGCCGCTTGTGTGAGTTCTGATTACTGGCTGGCCCAGAGAATCCGCGCCAGCCATGCGACCTCTTCGGCCGCCAGGATGCGGCCTGGGTGAGCGGGGTTGATTGATGTCAGTTCGACCCGGCGAGCTGTCAGTCGCGCCAGCTGTTTGACCATCACTTCGCCTTCGTTGGTCCTGACCACCACCCGATCGCCTCGGCGGACGCTGGCCGAAGGCGAGACAATGACCACATCGCCGTCACGGAATAGCGGCTCCATCGAATCGCCGCTGATTTCAAGGGCATAGGCATGGGGGTCGCCAATTTCCGGGAACGGAATTTCATCCCATCCGCCGCCGAGCGGATAGCCAGCATCATCGAAAAATCCCCGATCCCCCGCCTGGGCGAAGCCGATCAGCGGAATTGTCGGGGCCGGGCGGGTGGTTTGTCCGTCATTTTCGATGTAGCCGAGAAAACGGCTGAGATTTGCCCCTGTTGCATCAAGGACTTTGGCAACGCTTTCGGTCGAGGGCCAGCGCGCTTTCCCCTCACGGGTGATCCGCTTGCTCTTATTAAAGGTAGTGGGGTCCAGTCCCGCTTTGCGCGCAAGAGCGGATGCGGTCAACCCGTTGTCGCGGGCCAGAGCATCAATTGCCGCCCAGATGTCGCTGTGTTTAAGCATGGGAAGATTGTCTCTCAGTTCCGATGATTTCGCACCAGGAATAAATACCCGAAAGGCCTTGACGTGTGCTTGCTTTGGTGCCACACGGTATATGTTTTGTTCCAAAGGCGGGGGAGTCATATGGCACGAGAGAGGTATGCCGGTTGCGTTCTGAGCGATCAACCAACTGAGTCGTTCGCAACCGCTGAGGATGCGTGGCTCTGGTTTATCCGTTGCCGTCTGGCGCGGGAAGAGGGAGCGCGATTTGGGGCGGGGCGCGGCGATGTGGCCCGTCCCTGCGAGCCGGACGATATCGCGCGTGAGGTCGGGCGGCTGTATCGCGGTCGCATTCTGCGGCCGGCGCACCTGAAGGTTCTGGATATTTTCGGTCGTCGGTTGACCCCGCCCGATCCCTGGTCTGGCGACAGCCCTGTCGATGCTCGTTTGTGGGACGAGGCGCTGGATCGCCTGTCCACACCGTTAAAACGGAAGGGGATTGTATCGTGACGACCGAAAAAAATGATGGAAATCCAATGTGTTGGACTAAGGCCCTGGTGGTGTTCTCCGGTCAGGCGGAACTGCACTGGTTGCGGCTGTTGCGGCCGGGCTTTCGTCATTGCTTCGTCGTTTTGGGGGCGGCGGAAGGTTGGATCAGCATGAACCCGATGGCGCACCGGACCGATCTGACCGTTTTGCCGGTCCCGGCGGATTTTGATCTTGTGGGATGGTACCGCGCACGCGGTTTGACTGTGCTGGAGACGGTGTTGCGCCAACCGCCTCGGCGTCAGGCCCCCTGGCGACCCTATAGCTGTGTCGAGGCGGTCAAGCGGATATTGGGAATTCATGACGGGTTTGTGCTTACGCCGTGGCAATTGTTCCGTTTTATCGAAGATGAAGGAAAAAAATCATTGACAGGCTGTCCGAATCTGACTGATGATCTTCCCATCAACACCACATTTGCGTCTGAAGCCGACCGGAGCCCCGCTCCGGCGGTCTTTTTGCGCGCAGATTAGAACAAAACAAGATCATAGTTCAGAAAGGAGTGCGCCATGGGTGGATTCTTCGCCCCTTCGTCCCCGTCAATCCCGGCTCCGGTGGTCGTCGCCTCGCCAGCCACCACCACCGACGATGAAGCCAAAACGCGGCAGGAAACGATCGATCGCAATCGGCGCGGTCTCTACGGAACCATCGCGACCTCGGATACTGGGCTGTTGTCGTCCCGGAGACAGGGCGGCAAATCCCTGTTGGGAGAGTGAGCATGGCTGTTCGTTCTCCCAAATCCGAGGACGAGGCCGCACGGGGCGAGCAACTGCTCGGCCCCGATGCGGATGATCCCTCGGTTCTTCTTGGCCGTTTTCGTAAGGCCAAGCAACGCCGCGCCGTGTGGGAAACGCATTGGCAGGAATGCTACGATTATGCTCTGCCGCTGCGTGACGCCATTTTGACCGCATCGGTTCCGGGCGAGAAGAAAGCCGACCGTCTGTTCGACGGCACCGCGCCGGATGCCGTCGATCAACTGGCCGCCTCGCTGCTATCCGAACTGACGCCTCCCTGGGCGCAATGGTTCGGCCTGACCGCTAGCGACCGACTCGACCCGGCCGAGCGTGAGCGGGTCGCTCCGGTGTTGGATCGAATCGGCTCCGTACTGCAATCGCATTTCGACCGCTCGAACTTCGCGATCGAAATGCACCAGTGCTACCTTGATGTTGTCACTGGCGGCACCGCCTCTCTGCTGTTCGAGGAAGCGGCCCCCGGCGAGCCCTCCGCCTTTCGCTTCACGGCGGTACCGCTCGGTCAGGTCGTGTTGGAGGAAGGGCCGGACGGACGGCTTGACGTCACCTTCCGCCGCTGCGAATTGACCGTCGCCGCGCTCAGAACCCGCTTTCCCGCCGCCCGGTTGCCCGATGCGATCCTGCGCGCCGCCGCTGACGATCCCGATCTGCGTGTCGGGATCGTCGAGGCGGTGGTGCCATTGCGCGGCTCGTATGCTTATGCCGCCGTGTTGGAAGCGGAGTCGGACGACACCGTGCTGGCACGAGGGCGGTTCGAGATGACTCCGTTCATCAATTTCCGCTGGCTGAAGGCTCCAGGCGAGGTCTACGGCCGATCGCCGGTGATGAAGGCGTTGCCCGACATCAAGACCGCGAACAAGGTGGTCGAACTGGTGCTGAAGAACGCCACCATCGCCGTCACCGGCATCTGGCAGGCCGATGATGATGGGGTGTTGAATCCTGCCAACATCAAACTGGTGCCGGGCACGATCATCCCCAAGGCGGTTGGTTCTCAAGGGCTTCAGCCGCTGGTTGCGCCGGGGCGGTTCGACACCTCGCAATTGGTACTCGAAGATTTGCGCGGGCGTATTCGCCATGCCTTGCTGGCCGACAAGTTAGGGCAGACCAACAGCCCCAAAATGACCGCGACCGAAGTGCTGGAGCGCTCCAGCGAGATGGCCCGGCTGCTCGGGGCTACCTATGGGCGGCTGCAAAGCGAGTTGCTGACCCCCCTGGTGATGCGTGCCATCCATATCCTTCGTCGTCGGGGCGAAATCCCCGATCTTGTCGTCGATGGACGCGAGGTCGATCTGCAATACCGCTCGCCGTTAGCCCAGAATCAGGCGCAGCGCGATGCCCGCAACATGCTGACCTGGCTGTCGTCCCTCTCCCAACTGGGGCCGGAGGCTCTGGCGGCGATCGATCCTGCCGCCACGGCCCGCTGGCTGGGGCGCAGTTTCAATGTGCCTGCCGACATCATCCGTCCCGCCGCCGCTTCCAATCCGACGGGGGAGGCCAATGGACAAAGCTGAATCCGGTTGGGAAGGGCTGGCGGTGTCGCCGTCTCTTCCTGGCGGAGCCGACGCCGCTCTGTTGGCCCGTCAGACGGCACGGCTGTTCGCCTCGCCCGAGGGGGAGGCGCTGCTTGCCCACTTACGCAAGATCACGCTGGACCGGTGCCTTGGACCCGAATCCAGCAAGTCCGCGCTGCGCCATCTCGAAGGCCAGCGCCACCTTGTCCTCCATCTGCTGTCCCTGGCCGCGCGTGGCCGGGCCGGACAGTGAGGACCAGTCTTTAACCGAAGGAAAATCCTATGTTCGAAGACGATTCCCGTGACAGCTTTGCCGATCTCAATCCGTCACCGTCCCGCCAGTCAGCCCCCCGGCCAACCGGAATTCCGGCCAAGTTCTGGGACCAGGCCAAAGGTGAATTGAGGACCGAGGCGTTGCTTCAGGCCTACCTTGAGCTTGAGCGCCGCGCTTCCGCCCGTGGTGGCGTCGATATCCCCGATAGTGCCGAAAANTACGCGATTTCGGCTCGCCATCCCGCCGTGACGTCTGATCCCGAGGTCAATAAGCGGCTGCACGAGGCCGGTTTCACTCAACAGCAGGCCCAGTTGGTCTATGATCTGGCGTTCGAGCGGCTGGTCCCGTTGCTGGTTGCCGCTGGGGCCGATGCCGGTGGTGGCAATGAGCGCGACAACGAGATCGAGCACCTGTGCGACCATTTCGGCGGCGAGGCGCGGTGGCGGCAGATCGCTCCGCAATTGGCCGCTTGGGGCCGTAAATCCCTGCCGTCCGAGGCGTTCGACGCCCTGGCCTCAAGTGTCGAGGGGGTGAAGACTCTGCACCGCCTGATGGGGTCGGGTGAGCCTAGCCTGGGGCGCGCGCCCGCGCCTCGCGACGAGGGCCAGTCCGAAGATCAGCTGAAGAAGATGATCCAAGATCCCCGCTACTGGAAGACCCGCGATCCGGCTTTCATCTCGAAGGTTACCGACGGTTTCCGTCGTCTCTACGGCGAGGGGTGAGCTTATCCCGTTCGCCGGGGAGAGCGATCCCCCCGGCGGGCGGGAGTTTTAGCGGTTTATCGCCGCGACACCCGAGCCGATTTCCAGAGCGGCGAACCAGTCGAGGAAGCGTTTCACGTCGTCGCCTCTGAAGATCAGCCCGTGCTGTGGGGCCAGGATGTCGATGTCGAGTTTCGACACCTGCGCGATCCAGGCGTCGCGTGCCAGAGTGGATGGCATCCAGCGGCGGTGGAAACCCTCCATATAACCGATGTGGCGGTTGAAATCGGTAACGAACATCCCTTCCGCCGGATGGTCGCGTGGGATCAGCGCCGCCCCGATGTCGCCCGAGAACAAGATGCGAGCGTGTGGGTCGTAGACGTTGAAATTTCCCGATGAATGCAGGTAATGCGCCGGCAGGAAGCGCAGGCGCAGCGATGGCGACAGCGCAATCTCCATCCCTTCGTCCGGGATGGTGGTGAAAGCGGCATCGCGGTCGAAATGCGAGGCAAAGCTTTCCCACAGCCAGGAAATATAGATGTCGATGTCACGTTGACAGACCCGACGCCACAGCGGCAACGACGAGCCGATGTCGGGATCCTGGTGCGAGATGAACAGTGCCTTGATGTGCTCGACCGGGATCTCACGGGTCACCGCCGCCAGCATCGCCGGAAACACTTCGATTCCACCCGGATCGAGCAGGATCGCCGCATCTCCGGAGCGGACGATGTATTGATTGGTGTCGATGATGCGGTTGGGCTTTTCCGGATCCTGGCCGAAAGCCTGCCAGCAATGATCGTCCTGGCGGAACAGGGTGACGCATTTCATCCGAGATCTTCTCCGCTCTAAACGTCGGCGGTCAGCCGAAATCCCTTTAATTCGTCCAGACTGTCCAGGCCGAGACGTCGTAGAGCCTCGCCCCGATCGGCGGCGCGGCGGACCGCATCCGAGGCTTCCTCGATCATCAGTCGGAGATCATCGACATAGCGGCGCATGGTGTCGGCGACGGTGCGGAATTCCTTTTCGTGAATGCCTGCCGCCGCGGCCTCGATCGCAATGTTGGTCGCAATCGAATCCGACTGGCTGACGACTTCCTCGACCGCGTGGGCGCGGTGCGACAGTTCGGAGACCGCCGCCGCCATTCCGTCCAGCGTATCAACCATTCGCTCCATCGCCGCGGCGAATGCGCGTTCGGCCACCCGTGCCCCCGGACCGGTTCCGCCGACCAGATCGACCGCTCGTTCGAACATCGTCATGTGTTGAAGGCCGAGCAGAATCGTCGAGGAAAAGGCGAAGGTCCGGCCGCGCAATGCGTCCATCTCGCTTTGAATCTGAGCCAGACGGTTGACTAACTCGCGGGTGTATTGGGTCAACGCTCGCACGGCCCGGCCCTTGTCTCCCGCCCGGCCAGCCGCCAGTTCGGCATTCAGCGACAGGATGCGTAGATTTTCGGCCAGTTCGTCTAATTCGCTGAACGCGTGAAAAGCACGACGGCAATCGCCGAGCAACCCGCCCGCGCGCGCTTCAATTTTGTTGGTGCGCGGAGTCGCGGTTCTGGCCGGAGCCAACGCCACGTTCATTGACCGTCTTCTCCCCGACTGGTCGCCAGAGTGCGACAGACAAAAGGATCATAGTGATTTTTATCGACGGAAACAGAGGGAATCTTGATCTGTGGCCGAGGTGGAAAATTCGCCGCGCCATTAAAGGAATATATTGACATTATAGGAATGTCGGTCTATAAACGCTTCATCAACACCCGAACTGCGTCTGGCGTCAGGCCGATCGGTTCCAGTTGTTTTACCCTTCGACAGATTTCGCTCCGGAGAACCGTCAGTTCAGGCGGCCCGGTGCTTTCGTGCGTCTTCAACGGCCGTCGGATGCTTTCATCGACATCGCGGTGACAACCGGATGGGGATGCGCCATGCCCATAAACCAATTACGACAAGGAACAAAACATGTCCACGAGTATCGTTAACGCCTATTCCGTCCAGTATGGACACGAGGTGCATGCCGCCTATCAGCGGATGGGGACCAAGCTGCGCAACACCGTTCGTGCGCGCAACAACGTCAAGGGGGCTGTCGCGGTGTTCCAGAAGGTCGGCAAGGGCACGGCCAGCACCAAGGCGCGCCATGGCAAGGTGCCGGTGATGAACATCGACCACACGGCCGTCGAATGCCAGTTGTACGATTATTATGCTGGCGACTGGATCGACAAGCTGGACGAACTGAAGGTCGAGCATGACGAACGTGCCGTGCTGACCAATGCCGGAGCCTATGCGCTGGGCCGCAAAAGCGACGAGTTGATCATCGCCGAATTGGACAAATCGACCAATTTCGCCGCTGACGGCACCACCGGACTGACCAAGGACAAGGTGCTGACCGCGTTCGAGATGTTGGGCACCGCCGACGTCCCCGACGATGGCGAGCGTACCGCGATTGTCGGATGGAAACAGTGGTCCGAACTGATGGCGCTGGAAGAATTCGCCAGCGCCGATTATGTCGGCGAGGACGACCTGCCCTGGAAGGGCACCCAGGCCAAGAAGTGGCTGGGGACGTTGTGGATGCCCCATTCGGGCCTGACCAAGGCCAATAACGTCCGTTATTGCTACTGGTACCACAAGACGGCGGTCGGTCATGCCTGCGGGGCCGAGGTCAAGACCGAGATCACCTATCACGGTGAGCGCGCCGCTTGGTTCGTCAACAACTTCATGTCGCAGGGTGCGGCGCTGGTCGATCAGGCCGGTGTGGTCGCGCTGCGCTGCCACGAAGCCTAAAGGAGGAACGGATGGCTTATCTATCGAAGGATCTGTCGGTCCTGGCCTACGCCAACGGCTTCACGCTGTGGCACTACACCACCGCCGATGCTGCCGCCACCGTCGATGCGACCGGCTATTTCAACGCCGCCGCTCAGATGCTGCGGATCGGCGATATCGTCGTCGCCAATGTCGAGACCGCCGGTGCGATGAAAGCCGGGCTGTTCCTGGTCTCGGCCAACGCGAACGGTGTGGTTGACGTCAATGATCTGACTCAGATCGGCGCCGCCGACAGCCGGTAGGGGAAGCGGCGCGGGGTGCTTTGCGCGCCCCGCGCCCAACCTGAACCATATGATTTTCAAGAGGGGGTTTCTCCATGGCTCTGTCCGCCATCGGGCTGTGCTCGCGCGCGCTGTTGCGCCTGGGTGCAACGACCATCGCCAGTTTCGAGGAATGCACCGCCGAGTCCGAGGTGGCGGCCAACCTGTATCCGCCAATCCGCGACGCCGTTCTGTCGTCGCACCCGTGGAGTTTCGCCACCGCTCAAATGACCTTGCCGCGGCTTGCCGCCGATCCGGTGGCCGATTGGGCGGCTGCGTTCCAGCTTCCTTCCGATTTCCTGCGGGTTTTATCGGCTGGCCCGGAGGGAGCGGGGCGGGGGCTGTCTTATCGTCTGGCCGAGAAGCGGCTGTTTTGCAATTCCGACGACGTAACCTTGACGTATGTTTTTCGTCCGGAGGAAGCGGCTTTTCCGCCGTTCTTCGATCAGATGCTGATTGCTCGTCTGACCGCCGAATTTTGTATCCCGATCACCGAGAGCACCAGCCGCGCCCAGTTTCTGTTCCGTCTGGCCGAGGATGAATTCCGCCGTGCCAAGTTGATCGACGCCCAGCAGCACACTCCCGTCGCCATTTCGGATTTCCCATTGGTCGAGGTGCGCTCATGAGCCTGCTGACTCTCAACAAGACCAGCTTTACCGCCGGAGAACTGGACGTCGATATGATGGGGCGCGGCGATCTGTCCGCTTTCGCCAATGGCGCGCGCTGGCTGCGCAATGTGGTCATCGCTCCGACCGGCGGAGTGTCGCGCCGCCCCGGCCTGCGCTTCGTCGATCGGGCGCGGGGGATGGGGCGGCTGATTCCGTTCGAATTCAACACCGAGCAGACCTATCTGTTCGTCGTCACCGCCAATCGCATCGATATCTATGCCGGGGACAGTTTGGTGGGAGGGCTAGACACGCCGTGGGGGGCGGCGGAAATCCCGCGCCTCAACTGGACCCAGAGCGCTGACACCCTGTTGATGGTTCATCCCGACATCCCGCCCAGAAAGATTACCCGCACCGGCGAGACCAGTTGGAGCATTGCCGAGTGGTCGTTTCATGAGAAGGACGGGCTGCTGTTCGTTCCTCATCATAAATTTGCCGCTGACGAGGTAACGCTGACCCCCAGCGCTACCAGTGGAAGCATCACCGTTACGGCGTCGGCTCCGGTATTTCAGGCGGGTCATGTCGGTCAGCGTCTGTGGATCGGCGGCAAGCAACTGTTGGTCACCGCCGTTCAGTCGACCACTCAGGTGACTGCCGAAGTCCGCAAGACTCTGGCTGGGACTGCGGCGACGCGCGACTGGGAGGAACAGTCATTCTCGTCCCTGCGGGGCTGGCCGGTGTCGGTGTGCTTCCATCAGGGGCGGCTGGTGATCGGAGGAAGCCGCGATCTGCCGAATCGGCTGTGGCTGTCGAAATCGATGGATCTGTACAATTTCGATCTTGGCACCGGGCTGGACGACGAATCGATTGAGTTCTCGATGCTGTCCGATCAGGTCAACGCCATCCGCGCCGTGTTTTCCGGCCGCCATCTCCAGGTGTTTACCTCGGGGGCGGAATACATGGTGACAGGCGCGCCGCTGACTCCCTCGAATATTCAGGTCACTCGTCAGACCCGGATCGGGTCGCCGGTCGATCGTACCGTGCCGCCTCGCGATGTCGATGGAGCCACTCATTTCGTCTCCCGCGATGGCCGAGACCTGCGTGAGTTTCTGTTTACCGATGTCGAGCAGGCCTATCAGGCCAACGATTTGGCGATGCTGGCCAAGCATGTGATGGTTCGCCCCGTCGATCAGGATTACGATTCCCGCAACCGTCTGTTCTACGTCACCATGGACGACGGCACGCTGGCGACTCTGACGATCTATCGCGCCGAAAAGGTCACGGCCTGGACGGTACAGCAGACTGACGGCAAATTCCGCTCGGTCGCGGTGGTTGATGGGGATGTCTTCGCCCTTATCGAGCGCGGGACGGCCTTTTTCATCGAAAGGTTCGATCCTGCACTGGCTCTCGATTGTGCTCTGTCCGGGACTCGCAATACCCCGACACTATACTGGAGCGGACTATCCCATCTGGAGGGGCGCACGGTGCAGGTGCTGGCCGACGGCGGCACCCTGGCCGATCGTGTTGTCGGCGACGGGCGGATCGTTTTGTCCGAACCGGCTGGCGCGATTCAGGCTGGGCTACCCTTTACCCATTTGATCGAACCGTTGCCGCCGGTTGCATCCTCGGGGCAGGCGTTGCCGCCGGGATGTGTCGTGCGTCTGGTTCAGGCCCATTTCCGGGTGTTGGAGACTCAGGCGCTCCATATCGATACCGGACGAGGGGCAACGGCGATTCCGTTCCGTCGCTTCGGCAAGGCCCGGTTCGGCGATACCCCGCCTGGTTTTTCCGGCGACGTGCGGGTGCGTTCGGTCGGCTGGTCGCGTGACGTGATGCAGCCGCTCTGGCGGATCAGTCAGAACGTGCCGATGCCCTGTACCGTTTTGTCGGTCTCCACCGAAATCAAAATCGCCGAATAAGGCGTTTCTCCCGTTCCGGGATTCTCTATTCGCCAAGGATTCAAACGCCATGACTGGACATATCCAGGTCGGCGATGCCTCGCCGCGCGCGCAATACGTGGCTAATGGCAGCCAGACCGTTTTTCCCTATCCCTTTCCGATCTTTGCCGCCGCCGATATCGAGGTGTGGGTCGGCGCGGCCCGTCAGGGCGCGTCGGCTTATTCCGTTTCCGGCGCTGGTACATCCGAGGGCGGCTCCGTCGCTTTTGTCGCCGCTCCATCCGCAGGGACCATTGTTACCCTGCGCCGCCGCCTGACATTGCGGCGTACCAGCGATTTCCACGATGACGGCATCATCCGCGCCAAAGTAGTCAACGACGAGTTCGACTACCAAACGATGTCAGTCCAACAAGTGGCCGAGGATGTCGGTCGCGCCGTCAAACGCGCCCATACCAGCAGTTCGACCGCTGATCTGACCCTGCCCGAGCCGATGCCTGGGCGCGCCATCAAATGGAATTCCGCCGCTACCGGTCTGGAAAATTCCGTCACCGATGTCGATCAGATGCTGACCCAGGCTACGCTTCGGGCCACGGAAGCGTGTGCCAGCGCTCAGACAGCTTCCGCCTCGGCGGCGACGGCGACGGCTCGGGCCTCCGAGGCGATAAATGCCGCCGTCACGGCAACCGCTGCTGCGGCCAGTGCTGTCTCTGCCGTGGGATTTTCGCTTGATGCCGATCCGGTCATGGCGGCAGCCAGCGACAAGCGTGTGGCGACGCAGCGGGCGGTAAAAGCCTACGCCGACAGTGCCGCCACCATCGCCGGTGTCGCGGCGAAGAGCTATGCCGATGCCAGCACCGCCTGGGCCATGGAGGTGGCCGCAACGTCTCTTTCGGCGGCGATGACGCCGGTTCTAGGGCAGATCGCGCTGTCTAACCTGCGTCAGTTGCTGAATACGGGGGTGAGCACCGGCGCTCTGGTTCAGGGCAAGCAATGGGAACTTTCCACCGATGAGTGGGCCAGCGGATCAAGCGGATATAGCTTTGCGCCGGGTGCTATTCCTTATTACAGCGCAGGCGTCGAGTCTTATGGACCGAATATTTGTTCTGGTGGGGTCGCGATTTCCAGTGGCGATTACAGCGGAACGTCCGCGTCGTGTGCTTTCGACGGCAACGCTTCGTCATGGTGGGGCAGTGCTCAGGGTGCCCCTGCTGGTGTTGCGTATATCGGCTATAATTTCGGTGCCACGGCGCGACGCATTGGAAAGATCATGCTCACGCAGCCGCCTTCTAACAACAACATCTCAAGCGTGATCGTGCAGAAATGGGACGGTTTTTCTTGGGTTGATGTGTCAACGATCGCTCTTGAACCTAAGGTCTCAACCCCTCAGACACTCCGCCTTCCTCCTGGACTGGCCTCTACGCAGTGGAGAGTTCTGGCTAATTCGAATGCCTCGGTCGCCAATTCTCCCTGGGCTGTCTATGAAATCCAGATGATGGAAGCGCTTACGCTGTCAAATGCCACGTTAGTCTCGTCTGCCCCGATCCCTGTCTCCACCCCTCCGGCTTATGCATCGCTCTATGCGCTGTATAAGGACGACAGCATTGTTACCAACCTGCTGACCTATTCAGAGCAGTTTGAAGATCCGTCCTACATAAAATACGGAACCTGCACGGTGACGTCGAATGTGGACGGTACGTTGGCTGATAGACTTTCTAATATATCTTCTTATTCGAACAGAATGTTGAAGTTGTCAGCAATCCCAGGAAACGGCATGTACACGCTGTCTTTCTGGGCAAAATCAAATGGAGGTGGGGTTAATATCGCCGCCACTCTGATCGACAACACTGGAGGTAATAATGTAAATTTCTACACTCTGACGCCGGATTGGCAGAGATATACGGTGAGTATATTTGTCGTTGGCAATACCGCACCCTTCGAGATTTGGGGCGAAGCCGGAACAACGTCGTTTGATCTCTGGGGGGCACAACTCAACGCCGGAACGGTTGCCCCTTATATTTATACCGGACCCTCCCCCGTGTCTGGACCGGCCTCTCTGCTCGGTACCGACCTGACCGTCGAGTTGTCACGCGACGGCGGCACGACGTGGAGTCCGGCGACGATCACACCGATGGTGAGTTTTGACGGCACCTATACGGTGTTGCGTGCCCGCGCCAAGCTGAGTGATCAGCCTAGCGGCACCGCACTGATGGCTCGCGTCAAAATCCTCAATTCCAAGGCCCAGCGCATCGCCGCTCCGGCCCTCTATGCGGAGTGACCGATATGGCCCCATGGATTGCCGATTTAATTGCGTCTGTCGAGACCGCGCTGACCGCGCAGCAGCTTGATCCGTCTGACGTGGCGTATGTCACGAAGCGCCGCATCGCCTATGAACTCCGTTGGCCGGTTCGCCGTCAGATGGAGGCCCATCTCGACGCCGCCAATGGCAGCGATGCGACAATCGAGACGATGAAGGCCGAGTTCGCCGAGATCAAGGCGCACCCCTTCTTCGCAAAGCCCTAGGCTTCAAGAGCATTAAGGAGAGAGCGATGGCCGAGGATCTTGCCGGTTTGCGCCGGCGGCTCGCGCTGGTTCTGCCCGATCGCATCGCGGCGGCGGTCACTGGATACGAGACCTTCGTTATGACGCCGCCTCCCGATGACGCCAAGGGATTTGCCGCATGGCACGCCGCCGCCAAGGCCGCGTTGGCCCATGTCGATTCGCTGGTCAAGCTGGCCCGCTGGGCCGAAGGGGGGACCGTCTCCATCGGGGAAACCGATGGAATCGAAGGATTGTTGGCTCGTGCCCGTGCCGCTTTGGCCGGGCTGGAGGATGAGGACGACGAATGTGGGGACGGGGAATGAGTGCCGTCGATTTTCCTGAATTCGTTTTGATGTGGAACGAGCGTCAGGGACTGGGAACGCCGCGTCATCAGATCAGGATGGCGCGGTGGCTGGCTGAACGCCGCTACTGGAAGGACCGCGATCTGTTGCTGATGGCGTTCCGCTCCAGCGGCAAATCAACGGTGGTCGGCCTTTATTGCGCCTGGCTGCTGTGGACCGACCCTAACCTCAGGATCATGGTGCTGGCCGCCGACCTTGCCTTGGCGAAAAAGATGGTGCGCAACGTCAAGCGAATCGTAGAGCGCCATCCGCTGACCCAGGGATTAAAGCCGAAGCGGCGCGATCAGTGGGCGGCCGATCAATTCACCGTCAACCGGCCGGGCGAGTTGCGCGACCCGTCGATGGTGGCGCGGGGTATCGGTGCCAACATCACCGGGTCGCGTGCTGAAATCGTGATTTGTGACGACGTTGAGGTGCCAAACACTTGCGATACCGCACCCAAGCGGGCCGATTTGCGCGAGCGGTTGGCCGAGATCGATTACGTGATGGTGCCGGGGGGAACCCAGCTTTATGTCGGGACGCCGCATAGTTTCTATACGATCTATGCCGACACCGCCCGGTTGGAGGCCGGGGAATCGCGGCCGTTCCTCGACTCGTTTCATCGTCTGGAAATACCGCTGATCGACAGCGCCGGGCGTAGCGCTTGGCCCGAGCGCTTTCCTCTCGACCGGATTGCCCAATTGCGCAAGCGGTCGGGTCCGAACAAGTTCGACAGCCAGATGATGTTGCGCCCGGTCAACATCGCCGACGGCAGACTCGATCCAGACCGACTCCGGCTGTACGAGTCCGAGTTGGTTTATGCCGAGGGGAATGGGGTTCCGCTGCTGACTCTGGGCGGCAAGCGGATGGTCTCGGCCTCGTGTTGGTGGGACCCGGCCTATGGCGCTCCCGGCAAGGGCGATGCCTCGGTGGTGGCGGCGATCTTCACTGACGAAGAGGGCGGCTATTGGCTGCATCGCGTCCGCTATCTCGAACATGACCCGGCGCGGTGCGACGACACCGACGAAGCCAGCCAGCTTTGTCGTCAGGTTGCCAACTTCGCCGCCGAATTGCATCTCCCCGCGGTTCAGTTGGAGACCAATGGATTGGGTCGCTTTCTGCCCGGTTTGCTGCGGCGCGAGATCGCCCGGTCGGGGTTGTCCTGCGCCGTGGTCGAGACAGCCTCGAAGCGGGCCAAGGACCAGCGGATCGTCGATGCTTTTGACGCTGTTCTCGCTGCCGGGGCACTCCACGCCCACCGCAGTGTGTGGGACACCCCCTTTATCGCCGAAATGCGGGAATGGTTGCCGGGTGGCAAGGGACGGGACGACGGACTCGATGCCGTTGCCGGATGCTTGCTGTCTCAGCCGGTGCGGCTGGGACGGCGGCGGTCGGCCGCGCCTCCCCGCGCCGATTGGCGTCCTGGCGGGGGTGCTCTGCAAGCTCACACCGATTTCGAACTCTGAGGCCCGAAGGAGCCGTGCTGCGATGGATCATACTCTTCTCGACCCCGGTTGGTGGGTTACCGCGATCGAACTGCCCGTGATCGGGGCGATGGCGTTGCTGCTTTGGCGGTCGCGCCAGGAGTGGGACAGTCGGATCGACGACCTGGAACGGCGCTTCGACCTCGGTTTGGGCCAAATGCGCGAGGCTCTGGCCGCCTACAAGCTGGAGGTGGCGAAAAGCTATGCCACCACCGGCTATTTGAAGGATGTCGAGCGTCGTCTGACCGAGCATCTGGTTCGGATCGAAGCCAAGCTGGATGCGGTCCAGACCGGCCAGAGATAGGAGAGCCGCGATGGACCCGATCTCAATCGCCCTCGGTCTGGCCCAGTTTGTTCCCGGTCTGATCCGTTGGGTGAGTGGCGACGACCAGTCCAAGGTGGCAAAGGTTGCCGATACCGCGATTTCCGTTGCCCGCGAGGTCACCGGCAAGGATAGCGGCGCTGCTGCCTTGGCCGCGATCAAGGCCGATCCCAATCTGGCCTTGGCGCTGCAAAAAGCCTGGATGGTTCACGATCTGGCTTTAGCCCGCGAGGAAAGCCGTCAACTGGCCGAGATCAACGCAACGATGCGTGTCGAGGCCGTCAGCTCCGATGCCTATGTCCGACGTTGGCGGCCGACCTTTGGTTATGCCGTCGCTCTGACCTGGACCGCGACGATGGGAGCGGTGTCGTGGGCGATCATCGATCAGCCCGCTCAAGCGCCGACGATTATCACTGCCCTGGTCAACACCTCGCCGATTTGGGGTATCGCCCTCGGCGTTCTGGGTGTCTCGGTGGTCAAGCGTTCCCAGGACAAGAAAAACCGCGTTTAGCTCTCTTAGAGAAAAGGATCAGGCTCCCATGTCTGGATTTACCAATATCATCCCTGCCGCGTTGTCGCTGGCCGGGAGCGTTACTCAGGCTCAAAGCGCGTCCTCTTCCGCTAAGGCGCGGGCGCAGCAGGTCGCCGTTCAGAACCAAATGATCGAATCCGACCGCCAAGCCCAAGCGACGGAGCGACGGGACCTGCTCGCTCGCCAGCAGGCGACCCAGCGGGCCAAGATGGCCTCTTGGGGCGTTGGTGGCGAAGGGGGATCGTCCGATGCCCTGTTGGGCGGCTTGTCTCAGCGGAGCGATAGTGATCTTGCCGCGCTCAACCGAAGCGCGGCCCTGCGCACCGAACGCAATCAGATCAGCCTGCTGGATGACGACGGAAGATCCAGCGCTTCCGCGCTGAATATGGCGAAGAGCAGCTATAAGGTGTTTAGCAGCTTTTACGATTAGAGGTCGGATTAAACCATCAGGCAGGTTGCGGCGGTGGCGCTGGGCGGCAATTCGACGAAGGGCCGCCCAGACTGGAACGACACCCCGCCCTTGATCCCGGTCAGTTGGGCGCAATCGCCGAAGATTCCGGTGATATCGCGGCAGATCGTATGGTCGAGTGGTAGATGCGTGCGAACGATCAGGTCAAAGCGCTTGCTTTCGCGCAGCACCAGCCCGTCGAACTGAATCCGGCCCAACCGGCTCATCTGGACTTCGAGAATAAAGCGCTTTTCGCCGCCGCCGCTCTGGCGTTTTTTCTCGTCTTCCGGCGGGGTTTGGACATGGAGACGGATTGGATCGATCTGTGCCCCGTTGAGGAAGGGCATCGTCAGGGTCTGCCATTCCCCCGTCTTGCCGCGCGGCTGGGTCGATTCCTCGCTTAAGGCACTGAGGTCCCCCCGCAATCGTTCCGCCAGATCATGTCGTCCGATCTTGTCCAATCCGCGTTGAGTCGACTCGCCGCCGGGCAGGCGGGAGTCGCCATTGCGTACCGAGGCGGCAAAGCGCATCAGGACCGCCGCCAATCGTGGCCCTGCTTGGGGAAGATCCCGAATCAGCTGCTCGGCGGCTTGAAGATCGTCTCTCGTCAACAGGTTGATTGCTTCGGACAGGGCGGGCCAGCCGCCGGTTCCCAGTCCGGGCGCCAGTGGCAATGGCGCTGGAAGCGGTGGCACGGGCATTCCCACGACCTCCAGCCAGACCATTCCGCCGACTGGCAGTGACAGGCCGGCGGGCAGAGAGAGCAGACCGGCGGCGGTCTGCACCTGCGCGCCGCCGCCTGGAATAGGGGCTGTCAGCACCCGGCCGGTCAAGATAACGGGGGCGGTGGCTGATCTCGCATCCGCTGCCGCTAACGCCTGTCCGGGCGATGCCGGCATTGAATTCGTGCCGGGGAGGCTGCGTTCGGGGGGGATACCACCGTCCGCAGCGGGGCGCGCTTCAATGAAACGGAGATGAAGCTGGGTGCCGGGAGCAAGATTGGTCCAGGCGGACGGTACAGTGAAGGGGGCGACGGCAAGAGAAGGGGCTGTGCCGACAGATGGTGCGGTGCCGGCCGTCGGGCTTTGGGGCGGTGAAACACCGCCGGAGCCGTTCGGCGGAACCGCTCGCCCCGGACGTAATACCGTCGCGGTCAAGCCGGGCAGACCGTCCGCCAGCAGAACCGGACCGGCTGAGGGGGCGGTCGCACCGGCCGCGCGCCCGCTGCTTATTCCCGCGTTTTGTTCTGTCACGGTTCCGGTCGAAGACGGTACGCCTCCGCCTGTGGTCGCGGAGGGGACAGGGAGACCGGCTCCGCCTGGCCCGCCCCCTGCCAGCGTGGCGGCTGGGGTGCCTGCGGTGGCGCGTCCATTGACAGCGGCCAGCCGGAGGACGAAGCCGTCATTCTGCGGCTGAAATTGGAAGGTGAGGGTGGCACCGGGACCGACAGAAAATCCGGGCGGAATCTTGAGGTCGAGGAAAGAGCCGTTGGGGAGTGCGATCTTGGCGGCCGATCGCGGCTGGCCGGTGATGGCGGCGAGGATTCCGTCCACCGTCGTCGATCCCGCTGCTGCCAGCCGGGCGACCGCTTCGGCGGTTTCTGCGTCTGCCGGACTCATCACAGTCGCCGGAACCGGCGATGACGCCGCCGTGGTCGGTGCTGTCGGCGGCAGGACGCTATCCACCATTTCCTATCTCGTGCTGACCAGACGCTCGACAATCGCCTCGACATCGGCGGCGGCTTCGGCGTTGGGGGATCGGGTCATGATCGGAGTCTGGTTGCGGATCGCCTCGCGGACCTTGAGATCGCGGCGGATGACTCCGGCCAGCGGTGGCGAGATCTTTAGAAAGCCCTCACACGCCTTCAGCAGGGTACTGTAAATCCGCTCGCCCTCGCGCGTTGAGTTTGCCATGTTGACCACGACACGCAGATCGCTGCCCGGCCGCTCCATGCTGGTGACCTTGATGAAGGCGTAGGCGTCGGTTAGAGAGGTCGGCTCGTCAGTGGTCACCACCATGATCGTTCCTGCCGATTGCGAAAAGGTGCGGATCGACTTTTCCACTCCGGCCCCCAGATCGACCACCACCCGGTCATAGCCGCCCGACAGCGTTACCAGATCGTCGCCCAACATCTGGAGCCGAGACAGAGGGATATTGGCCAGCGTGCCCGAGCCAGAACGCCCGGCGATGACGTCGAAACCACCGGCACCGAAGGCGACCGCCGCCTGATTGAGTGTCATCCGCCCGGCGACGACGCTGCCCAAATCGGCTTTCGGCATCAGGCCGAGTTGGATATCGACATTGGCAAGCCCCAAATCACCGTCGAACAGCAGGATTTTCTGACCGGCGCGGGCCAAAGCGTGCGACAGGGTGATGGCAAACCAAGTTTTGCCCACTCCTCCCTTGCCCGAGGCGACGGCGATGATGTTCCGCCCCTTGGCTCGAACTGTCGGGTGTGGCGCGAGGGTGGGAGCGTCGGGCGTGCTCATTATGCGGATGCCTCGGTCCAGAATGTTTCGTCTTGTGTAGCGTCGGCGTCGGCGTCGGCAGCGGCAGGTGGCGGCGGCATAATCAGCCGGGCCAAAGAAATTGCGGAGATAGATGACAGGCCCGAGGCGACATGTGGGCTGGCCGAGACGTCACACAGGGCCAATTGTCCGGCCTCTGCGCCGGCCAGAATCGCGCCCAGACGGCGGGTGGTGTCAAGCCGGGTGGCGAACAGTCGGGTCGCCCCGGTGGCGGCAAAGGATTCGGCGATCTCGCCCGCTTCGATCGCATCGCTTCCAGCGGCCAGGACAAGAATCGGTTCAACGTCGGCTGCTTCGATCAGGCTTTGTAGATAGTCCATATCACTGGGTCTGAACGCGTTGAGGCCCGGCGAGTCGATCAGGGTCAGATCGAATCGTCCCTGCGAGTTCTCGACGGCGCGGGCCAGCGAATCCGGCCCTCGTGTCCGCACCAGCTCGATTTCCAGAATCGAGGTGAAAGCGGCCAATTGTTCGATTGCTCCGGCGCGGATATTGTCGCAGGTGATGACCCCTACGCGCCGCTGCTTCAACACCGAGCGGGCCGCCAATTTGGCGACCGTCACACTTTTTCCCGATCCGTTCGGCCCGACCAGTATGAAGGGGCGCGGGGCGGAATGTTCCGGCAGATGGGCGAAGGTGAATCCGGCTTCCAGCGCGGCGGAGCAGGCCTGAATCGGATCGGAGATTTCGGCGGCACGGGCGGCATTGACGAGCCGTTCGATCAGACGTGGTGGCGTACCGTGTTCGGTCAGTGCCGCCCGGATCGCATCTGCGGCGGCCGAACCGTCGCTTTCCCCCAGCATTTCGGCGACGGCGAGATCGGCGTCAACTGATTCCAGCGCGGCGGTGATCCGCACACCCTTGGTTCCTGCGGCCCGCTGTGTTGAGACGATGATGGCATTGTCGCCCAGTTCGGAGCGGACCATTTCCATCGCCTCGGACATAGTCGCCGCGGTGAAGGATTTCAGCCGCATCGGCGTGCCCTCCGTCTAGGGTTTTGACTCCGCTTTGTCATCATATCTGCCCCAGTGTCTTGATACGGGCCTTGGGGTGAATTTCCGACTGCCCCATCACCACCGTCATCGGGCGAAACCGCTCGATGATCGAGCGGACATAGGGACGTACCATCGGGCTGGTCAGCAGTACCGGGGTCTCGCCTTGCATCGCAAAGCGCTCGAAGGTCTGGCGGACCCGGCCGATGAAATCCTGCAATTGCGTCGGTGCCATCGAGATTTGCTTTTCCTCGCCCGCTCCGACCAGGGATTCGGCAAAAGCCTGTTCCCATTCTGGCGACAGGGTCAGCAACGGAATGAAGCCCTGCGGCCCGCAATTGGAATCCGAAATCTGACGGGCAAGACGCGAGCGGACATGCTCGGTGATCATGGTGATGTTACGGGTATGGCCGCAGGCTTCGGCAATGCCTTCGAGAATGGTCGGCAGGTCGCGGATCGACACGCGTTCACCCAGCAGGTTTTGCAACACGCGTTGCAAGCCGCCAACCGTCATCTGGGTCGGAATCAGCTCGGCCACCAGCTTCTGTTGCTCTTTATCGAGATCGTCGAGCAGCTTCTGCGTTTCGGCGTGGCTGAGGAGTTCGGACATGTTGTCCTTCACCACCTCGGTCAAGTGGGTGGTGATTACCGTCGGCGGATCGACCACGGTATAGCCTCGGAACAACGCTTCTTCGCGTGCCGCCGGGTCGATCCACATCGCCGGAAGGCCAAAGGTCGGTTCGCGCGTTTTTTCTCCCGGCAGTAAGATGTCTTCGCCGCGCGGGTCCATGATCAGCAGCATATTGGGGCGCAAATCGCCCCGTCCGGCCTCGACTTCCTTGATATGGACGACATAGGTGTTGGCTGGGAGCTGCATGTTGTCCTGAATGCGGACGCTGGGCATCACGAAGCCCATTTCGGTCGCGACGGCCCGGCGCAGCGACTTGATCTGGTCGGTCAGGCGCTGGCCTTTGGGATTGTTGATCAACTGGAGCAGGCCATAGCCCAGTTCCAGCCGGATCAAATCGATCCTCAGCGCGGTTGAAATCGGTTCCTCGGGCACCGGAGCCTGTTGCAATGCCTGCTCGGCCTGAATCTGGACTTCTTTTTCGCTGATCGCCCGCTTGCGTCGGTCGAGGAAAAATGCAGCCGTTCCCATCCCCCCAGCCAGTACCGCGAACGGCAGGAACGGCATTCCAGGTACCAGCGCCATCATCATCATCAGCCCCGCCGCCATACCCACCGCACGGGGATAGCCCGCCAACTGGGCGAACAGCGCCTTATCGACTGATTCCTGGATGCCCGCCTTGGTTACCAGCATGCCGGCGGCGACCGAGACAATCAGCGCCGGAACCTGGGTTACCAGGCCGTCGCCCACCGTCAGCTTGGTGTAGATGTCGGCGGCCTGGGCAAAGGTCAGCCCGTTCTGGGCCATCCCGATCACCATTCCGGCGACGATGTTGATCGCGGTGATCAACAGACCGGCAACAGCGTCGCCCCGGACGAATTTCGACGCACCGTCCATTGCGCCGAAGAAGGCTGATTCCTGCTCCAACTCGGATCGGCGCTTGCGTGCGGTCGGCTCGTCGCACAACCCCGCCGACAGATCGGCGTCGATCGCCATCTGTTTGCCCGGCATCGCGTCGAGGGTGAAGCGTGCCGCGACTTCGGCGATACGGGTCGAACCCTTGGTGATGACGACGAAATTGACGATCACCAGGATTGCAAAGACGATGATGCCAATGACGAAATTGCCGCTCATGATGAAGCTGGAGAACGCGGCGATAACTTGCCCCGCGCCCTCGACTCCTTCATGGCCGTGCGAGAGGATCAGCCGGGTCGAGGCCAGATTCAAAGCCAGTCGGATCAGGGTGGTGATCAGCAGGACTGTCGGGAAGGCACTGAATTGTAGTGGCTTCTCGATAAAGATCGCCACCATCAGAATCAAAACGGAAATCGTGATCGACAGTGACAGGCCGACGTCCAGTGCCCAGGCCGGCAGCGGCAGGATCAGAACCGTCAGGATCAACATGACGCCGGCGGCCAGGGCGACGTCGCCCCGGCGCATCGCCGCGCCCAACCGTCCGAACGCCTGCCGTGTCGCCAGGGTTCCGCTTACCGCGTCGCCTTCGGCCATCGTCTTGTTTCCTTACAACGCGGCGCGGTCGGGTTCACCGCCCGCGGGCGGTGGCACAGGAACGCCGTCGTCGGCGTACTGCTTCAGCTTGTTGCGCAGCGTGCGAATCGAGATTCCCAGGATATTGGCGGCGTGGGTCCGGTTGCCGAGATAGGCGTTTAACGTATCGAGAATCAGGTCGCGTTCGACCTCGGCCACGGTCTTGCCGACCAGACCGGTCGGGCTGACCGCCGTGACCGATGCCGCCGCCGCCGTCGCCTGGGCAACCACCGGATCGGGATTGGTGCCGACCGGCCCCCCCGACAACAAGATCGCCTCGGCCCCGATCTCGGAGCCTTGCGCCAGCAGAACGGCCCGATGCATGCAGTTTTCCAATTCACGGACATTGCCGCGCCAGGAATGACGGATTAGCATCTGCCGCCCCTCGGCGGACAGCGCGCGGTAGGGCAGGCCGTTGGCCTCGCTGTAGCGCTTGATGAAGTGATCGGCCAGTACGGTGATGTCGAGCGGACGCTCGCGCAAGGACGGCAGGGCCAGTGTCACGACGTTCAGACGGTAGTAAAGATCCTCGCGGAAGGTGCCCTTGCGCACTTCTTCTTCCATCTGGCGGTTCGAGGTGGCGAGGATGCGGACATCGACTTTTACCGGCTGGCTGCCTCCAACGCGGTCGATTTCCTTCTCCTGGAGCACGCGCAGCAACTTGGATTGCAGCCGCACGTCCATCTCGGAGATTTCATCGAGCAGCAATGTGCCGCCGTTGGCTTCCTCGAACTTACCGATCCGTCGGGCCACCGCGCCGGTAAACGCGCCCTTCTCATGACCGAATAACTCTGATTCCAACAGATTTTCCGGGATCGCGGCACAATTGACCGCGACAAAGCGCTTGTCGGCGCGGCGGCTTTTCTTGTGGATGAAACGGGCAACCAGTTCCTTGCCGGTGCCGGATTCACCGGTAATCATGATGGAGGCGTCGGAATTGGCGACCTGTTCGGCCAACTTCAACGTCTGGGACATCCGCGGGTCCTTGAAGACGATGTTGTGGCTTTCCTGGGTTACCGCCGCGATCACGGCCGCGATCAATTCTGCGTCTGGAGGTAGTGGAATGTACTCTTTAGCTCCCGCTTTAATGGCGCGCACCGCCGCCGAGGCGTCCGTGGCAATGCCGCATGCGACCACCGGCACCACAATCCGCTCTGCTTCCAGTGAATCGATCAGGGTACGGATGTCGCATTTGACATCGATCATCACCAGATCGGCACCCTGACCGCGCAGTTCTTCAAGTCCCGCCTCTAAGGTGACGACATGTCGGACCTTCGCCCCTCGCGCCATGGCGATCTGGCTGGCGGCACCGATCTGCCCGTCCAGGGTGCCAATGATGAGAAGTCGCATCTGGTCGCTCTCCCTCCTCAAGCCACCGCTCAGGCGCGGTCGGTCTTGATGATTTCCGTCATTGTCACGCCCAGGCGGTCTTCGACTACGACCACCTCGCCACGTGCCACCAGTCGGTTGTTGACATAAATGTCGATCGCTTCACCGACCTTGCGGTCCAGTTCGACCACCGCGCCGCGCCCCAGCTTCAGAAGCTGGTTGACCTGCATTGTCGATTTTCCCAGCACCGCCGAGACCTGCACCGGGATGTCGTACACCGCCTCCAGATCGCGGGCCGAACGCGGGCTGTCGGGTACGTCTCCACGCTGTTGATGGTCGTCACCCTCGGACTTCAGATCGTTCAACTCGAAATCAGGCATTTTGTCCTCCGCGTCCGGCCCTGGGCCGGGAACCCCATCATCTGGTTTATATTGCTGTCAATCGCTGGGTGCCACTCTGCGGGCGTCGTTACCCTTGGTTTGGCCCCGGTCCCTTAATCCACGGCATCGGCGGTGCCCGATGTCCGTTCCGGTGGGGCCAGGGCACGTTCGACCGCAGCTTCGATGTCGGCGATCAGGCGGGCCTGATCGCGTTCGGCCCCGCCATCGGTCCATTCCACCCGACAATCGCCGGGGGGCAGGCGGGGATCGGCCTGAACCACGACCCGCCCCTCGAATCCATGCTGTCCGGCCTGACTTTCCAGCCGTTCCCGTACCGGATCGACCAGACTGGGGACAACGCGGACGATGATTCGAGGCTCGTCCAGAACGTGTGAGAAGCAATCGAGGACGGTTCGAACGATCTCCTCGAAAGCATTGGTCTCGCAGGTGGCGGGTAAAATCTTACGCAATACCGCCATCGCCACGCGGGACGCGACCCGTTGGGCTTCGTCGGCGGAGTTGGCCTCGGCTTCCCTTAACGCGCTTAATCCGCTCGCCAGCATCGCCATCGCGTCGGCCATTTGCCGTTCCGTCGAGAGGATTGCTTCGTCCAATCCGCTGCGGCGTCCTTCCTCGAAGGCGGATTCGCGCACCAATTGCAAATCCTCCTCGGTGAAGGTCGGCGGTGGCGGCACGATCTCGACCGGCGGCGGGGCAGGGTCGGGCATTACAATTTCGGCATCCGCCTCCACGCGTTGTCGCGTGTCGCCACCGGGCGGATCGAAATTGAGGTCAAACATGTACTTTCTATAGGCCATTTATTTTACGGTCCCTCAAACGCCGGGCGCTCATTAATAGACCAGTTCGTCTTCCTCGCGGCCTTCCGAGATCACGATCTGGTTCGAGGCGGCCAGTTCCTTGGCCATGACGACGATCGCCGACTGGGCCTGATCGACGTCGCGCAGGCGAACCGGCCCCAGCGCCTCCATGTCTTCCCTCAGCATCTTGCCCGCGCGTTCGGACATGTTCTTGAAGAACAGTTCCTTGACCCCTTCGGCCCCGCCCTTCAGCGCAATCGCCAGCTTGTCCTTCTCGACCGAGCGCAGCAGAACCTGGATGCCGGCGGAATCGATCCGGATCAGGTCGTCGAAGGTGAACATCAGCGCCTTGATCTTTTCCGCGCTCTCGCGGTTGCGCTCTTCGAGGGCGCTCATGAAGCGGTTTTCGGTGTTGCGGTCGAGGTTATTGAAGATGTCGGCCATCAATTCATGCGAATCGCGCCGCTGGGTACGGGCAAGGTTGGTCATGAACTCGGTGCGCAGGGTTTTCTCGACGCCATCCAGAACTTCCTTCTGCACGGCTTCCATCCGCAGCATGCGCATGATCACTTCCATCGCGAAATTCTCAGGCAGAACGCCCAAAACGCGCGAAGCGTGGTCGGCCTTGATCTTCGACAGGACCACCGCCACCGTCTGCGGGTATTCGTTCTTCAGATAATTGGCCAGCACCTGCTCGCTGACATTGCCCAGCTTGTCCCACATCGTGCGTCCGGCGGGACCACGGATTTCCTCCATGATCGAATTGACGCGATCACGGGGCAGGGCCTTCATCAGCAACCGCTCGGTGGTATCGAACGATCCGGTCAGCGATCCGGTCGAAGACAGTGCGTCGGCGAATTCAACGAACACCCGTTCGACCAGATTGGCGGACACCGTGCCCAGGCTGGCCATGATCTGGGACAGTTCCTTGATCTCGTCGTCGCCCATCATGCTGAAGAGCTTGGCCGAATGCTCTTCGTTCAGGGACAGCATGAACATCGCCGCCTTCTGCGGGCCGGTCAGACTGCGGTAATCTTCCTTCATGCGGGCCATGGATTGGGCGCTCCGTTAGAACTCGTCCGATCGAGGACCGGGTTAATTTTCCTGGTAAAGCCAGCTGCGAATGATCGACAGGGCTTCTTCGGGGTGTTTCTCGACGATTTCACCGATTTTACGGATCGACGACGCCTTGACGCGGCCTTCAACTTTGTCGATGTCGATCAGTTCGTCGGCGATCACTTCTTCTTCCTCGCCCAGGCCGGGCGCGGCCAGGGCGACGGCACCGGGGCCGGTCAATTGCGGCATGCCGCCGCCTTCGGCGGTCAACAGGCGGCGGCCGTCGGGACCAACCTGACCCTGCATCGATTCGATGGCGCGGCTGATCAGCGGACGCAGCACCAGCAGCAGGAACAGGATGGCGACGATCGACAGGCCCAGGTTCGAGGCGATCTTCTCAACGAAGTCGCGGCGCATGCCGAAGATGAACTCACTCGGATCTTCGATCTGGTCGAGTTCCTCGCCTTTGTAGAACGCCATCGAGGCGACCTTGACCTGATCCTCTCGATCCTTGGAGAAACCGATGGCGGATTTAACCAACGCCTCGATCTGAGCCATCTCCTCGGGGGTGCGTTCGCGATAGGTGGATTGCTTGCCGTCAGCCGACTTCTCGCGGACGCCATCGACCAACACGGCCGCCGAGACCTTGCGCACTTCGCCGATCTCGCGGACGGTATTCTTGGTCTTCTTTGAAATCTCGTAATTGACGGTTTCCTGGTTCTTGCTCGATTTGCTCGACGATCTCAGGTTGCCGTTGGCGCTGGCATTGGGATCGGGCAGGTTCTGCTGCACCGTGACCGGAGTCGGCTCGGCATCCTGGCTTTGCTCACCTTCGTTGATGGTGACCTGCGACCGGACCACCTTGGTCTCTGGATCGTAGGATTCCTCGGTGGTGACGGCCCGGCTCATGTCCATCTCGACATTGACCTCGGCGCGGACCCGACCGGGGCCAAGCGAGCGTTCCAGCAGATCCTCGATGGTCTTGACCAGCCGGGCTTCGTAATTCAGACGCATCTCCTCGGCGGTCTGGGCGAGGTATTCCTGGCTGTTATCGAAGCCTTTGGCCAGCAGGGTTCCCTTGTCATCGACGATCGAAATTCGCGACGGCTTCATCTTGGGAACGGCGGCGGCGATCAGATGCTGGATAGCCAGAACCTGTCCTTTTTCCAGCCGCTGGTTCCCCTGCATCTTCAGGATGACCGATGCCGACGGCTCCTGTGTATCGCGGGAGAATGCCTCTCGCTTGGGCAGGACGAGATGGACGCGGGCCGCCTTAACCTTATCGATCGAACGGATCGTCTTGGCCAATTCGCCTTCCATGGCGCGGACCATCGTCATGTTCTGCTGGAAGCTGGTGGTGCCGAACGCGTCCTGTTTATCGAACAGTTCATAGCCCGCCATGCGTCCACCGCTAGGCAGCGCCTGTTCAGCCATTCGCACCCGAAGGTCGAGCTTGCGGTCCTTGGGCACCCAGATTTCGGTGCCCTCCTTCCTTAGCTCGTAAGGAACCTTCTCGGTGGTCAGGCGCTCGATGATCTGCTTCGAATCCGACAGATCGAGATCGCCATAGAGAAGTTCCATCTGCGGTGCGGCGACGCGGCTCATCAGATAGATGAAAAAGCCGAGGACGCTGATGCCCACCCCAGCGATGGCCGCCAGGCGCATCGGCCCGAGACCCCGCAGCATTTGCAGAAATGCGTTCACTTCGACTCCATACGCCATGCAGGCCAGCCAAGGGGAGGCTATGCCCTGTGCGCTGAAAAGAAAGTTAACATCACCCGGCAAATCTTGCCCAGTTTGGACGCTTTTTTCTCGGCACGGCCGTTGCTAGACATTTTAAGCGGTTCTGGAGCAAAATCGGTAATGACCACGCTGGCACGCGATCCGAAAGGGTATTACGCGGTCCTGGGCCTCGATCCCGGCGCCGATGCGGAGGAAATTCGCGCCGCCTATCGGCAACGGGTTAAGGTGGTTCATCCTGATCGCGATCCGTCCACCCGCGCCCGCGAAGAATTCCGCCGTTTGATAGAAGCCTACGCCGTGCTGAAGGACGTGATCCGCCGTGCCGAATACGACAGCGGAATGCCCTACGAGGCTGGGGACGAGGGCGATTTCACTCCGCTTCCCGTTGCCTGCGGGACCTGCGGCAGTCTGACTGCCCAGCCGCGCTATGTGGTGTTCCGCACCGTTCGCTCATACCTTATTTGGGTAAAGCTGGGACATCTGGACGGAATTTTCTGCCGGGATTGCGCCGACCATGCCGCCGCCAAGGCCTCGATTGTGTCGTGGCTGTGGGGGTGGTGGTCGTTGCCCGGACTGGTCCTGACTCCGTTGGCTCTGCTGGCCAATTTGTTTGGTGGGATTAAGCCTCGGCGTGAGAACACCCGTATCTTGTTGCGTCAAGCCCGCGCCTTTCTTGGGCGTGGCGATCTTGTTCTGGCCCGTTCTTTGGTTGAACAGGCGGAGAGCTTTGCTCGTTCACCCGAAGATCAGGCTCGGATCGCGGCGCTGCTGCGCGCGACCGATGGGGCCGCCTTTGGTCACCGCCGCCGTCTGAAAAGTCGCTGGAGACCCGGCGGTCGGGTGTTTTTGGCCCAGGCTTTGCCGCTGCTTGCCCTGCCGGTCACGATTGCGATTTTCGCCCTGATCGTGACCCGGCTGTGGGATCGGCCGGCTTCGACCGTTTCCCCAATCGCGATCCAGCCCGCGACGGTGGGAGAAATCCGTCACGTTGCCGTCGATGGTCTTAAACTGCGGATGGCTCCGCTGCCGGGCGCGCCGGTTTTAACTCTGCTCGATCGCTTCACGACCGTAGAGGTCAGCACCTCAACCGATAATCCCGATTGGGTTGGAGTGCGCAGCCCCGCCGGGATCGAAGGCTATGTCGAGACAAGGGCGCTGTATGCCGGATCGGGGGCACGGTTCAAAACCGAATGGTGCACAGACAACCGTGGTCCTCCCCCCATCGCCGGAGAGATTTTGTCGCGCCGGGTCAGCGGAGACCACCGCCTTCTGCTCCATAACGATGGCCGTCGCGACGGGGTAGTCAAGCTGAAGACTCTGTCGGGAAGCACGGTTCTGTCGGTCTATGTTCCTGCCACCTTTCATATCGGCGTCGGCGGTATTCCTGACGGTACCTACCGGATCGAATACGCGACCGGAGCACGCTATTCGCGCGGTTGCGCTCTGTTCATCGACGGGATGCAGGCTTCGGTGCTGCCGATGACCGTTACCTTTCATTACCAATCGGCGACGGCGAACCGTTCGCTGACTCATATCGCCGAGGTCTGGCTGTCGCCGCAATCGAATGCCGGGCCTCGGCCCTTGCCATTGCCGCCCGACCGCTTCGCTTCCGATGATTAGAAGATCTGCGATTACATCGAACGTAGTCCCGCCTGCTTCAGGCACAGATCGGTCCAGGCCCGGCCCAGCCGTTCCGCCGCCGAATTTTGCGTCAGCCGGTCGTTGAGGCTTTCGAAGTCAACCCGGTCGAGCGGCTGGTCCTGATCCGCGCAGGTGAAGACGAAATGGACCTCGCCGGTATCGGGGTCGGTGTGGCGTTGCAGACACTGGGCGCAGATTTCCTTTAGCATGCATTGCATCGGGGCGTTGATCGAGCCGATCCCGGTGTGGCCGCGCTTCAGCCATGGTGCCAGCCGGTCGTGACGGGCCTGGGCCACTGCTGCCATCATCCGGTCAGATCCGATCGCGATGACCCGATCGACCGAGGCGAGCGAGAGTGCGGTCTCGCCCAGACGACCCTGACCATACGCCTCGATCGCATCGACGATGGTGCCGACAAAGCTTAGGTCTCCGGCCCGTCTGGCGGGCAGAGGCGCGCCGGAATCAACGCACCACACCACTTTATCGGCGGCGGCTTCGATCTCGGTCTGCTTGAAGCAATCGACGGCTTTCTTGTATCCGGCAAAGTAGAGCACCCGCGATCCGGCGGCGCGGAAGGCGCTGCCGATCGAAAACAGCACGGCATTGCCGAGGCCGCCGCCAGCCAGAAGAACTGTTTCGGTCCCGCAAACATGCGTGGGGGCTCCGGTCGGCCCCATCAGCACCACCGGCTCGCCGGGGTGGAGCGAGGCGACCAGATCGGACGAGCCACCCATCTCCAGCACCACCATCCCGACCAGTCCGGCTTCGGCATCGACCCAGGCACCGGTCAGCGCCAGCCCCTCCATCGCCAGCCGATGCGCCGTGGTCTTTCCTTCCGGTCGTTCGTAATTCTGCAACCTGAAGAACTGGCCGGGACGGAAAGCCCGCGCGGCGGCGGGGGCGTGTACGACCAGTTCGACGATTGTCGGGGTCAGGCGCGAGACCGCATGGACTGTCGGCCGCAGATCGGACTCAAGTCGGGCGAACAGCGCGGCGGGTGGGACGGTCGGAGCGGGCAGGCGGGTCATCGCCTGTGTTACCAGCGGATAGCCTTGCTTGGCCGAGGCCATCGCCGAGACGACGTTGCCGGCATAGGAAGGGTGCAGGTCGCCGAAAAAGCTGACCCGCCCCTCGCGGCCTTCGATCCGCATCAGCACAGCCGGTGTCGCCGGTTTGGGGCGTGGTTCGGGGGTGACGTCTTGGCCATCGGGATCGACCGCCTGGAAATAGCGTCCGTCGAGTGCGAATCCGTCGAACTCGCGGGCCAGGGCGGTGTTGGGAACGGTCCCCGCCGCGATCAGCACGGTACGGGCGGAAACAAAGCGGGTGTTGCCCTCTCCATCGCGGACGGTCAGTCCCCGCGCCGCTCCGTTCTCGTCGGTCTCTATCGCCAGTGGAGTCAGGTGTTCGGCGAAGCGGATGCCTTCCTCCAGGGCGTGGGAAACCTCGTCGCGATTGCGCCAGGCCGGGCTGTCGGCCAGTCCGCGCCGGTACAGCACGGTCGCTCCGCCCCAGCCTTGCAGCAGTTCCAGCAGCCGGAGGGGGCGTCCTTCGGCCGCCGCCGCCGCCCGTTCGGCCCGGATGGCGCGGGCGTGCGTGATGAATTCATCCGCGATGGAGCGGTCGAGTCCGGGCCAATCCGCCAGCGCCGTGACGCCGCCGGCTGCCTCGGTCAGCGCCTCGACCCGGCAGAGGAACTTCTCGACCTGGACCGGGTAATAGGCCAGCGCCTCGGTGGCGGAATCAATCGCGGTCAGGCCCCCGCCGATCACCGCGACCGGCAGGCGCAGTTGCAGGTTGGCCAGACTGGTGGCGCGGGCGGCTCCGGTCAGTTGCAACGTCATCAGGAAGTCCGAGGCGAGCCGTACTCCCCGCGCCAGCCCTCCCGGCAGATCGGGCAGGGTGGGGCGACCGGCTCCCATCGCCAGGGCGACGTGATCGAAGCCCATCTCCAGGGCGGAGTCGAGGGTAACCGCGCCGCCGAAACGGACTCCGCTATACAGCGCGAAGCCGTCCCGCCGCTCCAGCAGCAAACGGATCAGGTCGAGGAAATTCTTGTCCCAGCGGACGGTGATGCCGTATTCGGCGACGCCGCCGAATCCGCCGGGGATACGCTCGCCCAGGCGTTGCCACAAAGCGCGGATATCGCGCACGGGCTGGAACGGCACCCGACGACCATCGGGCGCGATGCCGGACAAAGCGGGATCGAGCGGTTCGATCTTCAGTCCGTCGATCGCGGCGACGGCGTGGCCATCTTGCAGCAGGTGATGGGCCAGGGTATAGCCCGCCGGTCCCAGTCCGACCACCAGAACCGAGCGTCCGCTGGCCGGGCGCGGCAGAGGTCGGGACAGATTAAGCGGGTTCCACCGGGTCAGCAGCGCATAGATCTCGAAGCCCCAGGGCAGGTCGAGCACATCGCGCAGAGTCCGGGTTTCGACGGTGGGGGTATCGACCGGATCGCGGCCCTGGCTGCCATAGATGCAGGCATCCATGCAGGCGTTGCAGATGCGGTGTCCGGTCCCGGCCACCATCGGGTTGTCGATGGTGATCACCCCCAACGCGGCGAGCGACAGACCCGCGCTCTTGACCTCATGCAGTTCGGAGATCTTCTGATCGAGCGGGCAGCCCGACCGTTCGATTCCGCCGCGCAGAAGGCCCGAACGACAGGAATCGCGGCCCTGATGATGGCAGCCGATGCAGTAATGCGACTGGTCCAGCGCTGTGGCCATTCCAGCACCGGAATCGGTGAGATCAAAGCCGTCGCGTTGTCGCCACGCTTCGGGCCGCGCTTCCCACGTCGCGCAGCCGCTTGCGTCGATCCGCCGTGCCGTGGCCGGTGCGTTGGGATCGCGTTTGCCGGGCAGGCGGAACAGGATGCTGTCGGAATGGGGAAGCCGGGCGGTGGCGGCCAATTTCGCCGCCGCCAGCCGGATCGCCAGCGCCAGATCATCGCCGTGCGCGCCCTCGTCATCCATCCAGCTCAGGACATGGCGGGCAAAGCCCAGTTCGTCGAACGGTTCTCCCACACGGGTTTCGTAGGCGGCGGTCAGGGCACCGAGATCTAACGCGGCGGCATCTTCGGGCGTCAGGGCGCGCGCGGCCCGGCGCTGGACGAACTGGCGCTTGGCCATGAACAACGGCGCCAGAGCGTGCTGCCGGTCGGCCAAAATCGCCGCCTCGGCGCGGATACCGAACAGGTCGGTCAGGAAGTCGTCGAGATGCGGGGCCAGGGCGAGGATCAGGGCGGATTCGGCGGCCCGCTCGGGCGGGTGGGCGCGCGCGGATGTCAGACGGTCCGCCAGTGCCGGATCTGTCTGCGCCAGCAAATCGAGAAAAGCCTGGTCGAGGCGCTCCAAACCATCGGCGCGGTAAAGGTCGGCAAAGGCGAGGCCATGGCCAAGAGGAGGCAACGATACGTCCGAAGTCATATAAACTCCTGCCAAGACCGTTGTCCGGTTCAGAGTAACACCTCATTAACCGGCGGCTGTCACCTTCGACGGTGGGGAAGGGCTGTGACCGTCATAGATGGATATTCTCCGTGCCGATTCCAGCCTCGGCCGAGGAGCAGGAGGCATTGCTCCAGGCCATTATCCAAAAAATACCGTCTGTCGAAGACCCAGATCGTCTGCGCGAGGTGACCCTGGCCGCGTTGGCTTTGCTGCTCCGCCGTCCCACCGACCGGGATTTGCGTGCCGAATTGACACGGCGAATCGATACCATTATTGCCGGACTCAGCCGGATCACGCCTCAGTCCCGGCACGCCGAGATGCGCGATGCCGCTCGCCACTGCCTTCATGTGCTGCGAACGGCGCGCGAGCGTCGTTTGTCGCGTGCGGCCGAGGCTGCCTTGGCTGCTAAACGTGCTTCCGCACGCTCCATGGCGGCGACCAACTCTCACCATCGTGCTCAGGCGGGGTATGCTGTGGCGATCGCTGGGGGGATAACGGTGATGGTGGGAGGATTGCTGTGGATCATGGCGTTGCGTCCAGCGGCTCCGCCGATCGCTGCCGAACCCGCCCGCCTCGTCGAACAGATTCTCGCTGCCGCTCAGGGCGAGGTTCCCCCCACCCATATCTTCGGCGGCGCGCTGCGGCGGACAACTCGGGGCGATCTGCCGGTGGTGGTTGCCGAAGCGGTGCCGCCCCGATCCTGTGCCGCCGCCGGTTGGGCGTTGGTACGCAAGGGAGTGCTGACCATCAACGGGGTGACTCCCAGCCGTCCCTCGGCGGCTCGTATCACCGATCTGTGTAGTCGTAGCGATGGTGATGCCACCATCCAGTGGATGCCGAAATAGATGATGATCCATATCGTTTCCGTGCTGCTTCTTTTGCTGGTGTCGATTCCGGCTTGGGCTGGGATGACGCTTGACGGTCGAGCCGAACAGGGTGGCCTGCTGCTCGGTCGTGTCGAACCGGGAGCTACGATCCGGCTTGACGGCAAGAATGTTCCGGTCGATGGCGCGGGGCGCTTTCTGATCGGTTTTGGCCGAGACGCGGCCTCCGAAGCGGGTCTGGAGATCCGTCATGCCGATGGCGGCGTCGAGTCCCGCACTCTTGCCATCGCGCCCCGCGCTTGGATCGAACAAAGAATCGAGGGGCTGCCTCAGGCCAAAGCCGCGCCGAACCCGGTGGCCCAGGCCCGTATCCGGGCCGAGGCGGCGACGGTCGCCGCGCTACGCGAGCGGGTCAGCCTGGATGACGGCTTCGTTGGCGGTCTGATCCGTCCCGCCGATGGTCCGATTTCCGGCGTGTTCGGCAGTCGTCGTGTTTATAACGGTGCTCCCGGCGCACCGCATTCCGGCCTCGACATCGCCGCGCCCTTGGGAGCACCCGTTCGGACTGCTGCGGCCGGAACCGTGATCCTGGCCGCGCCCGATCTGTTTTTGACCGGGCGCACCGTGATGGTCGATCACGGTCTCGGTCTGATCACCAGCTATGCGCATTTGTCGCGGATCGATGTCGCTGAAGGAGAGCATGTTGCCGCCGGACAACATCTTGGGGCTATCGGCGCATCTGGCCTTGCGACCGGTCCACACCTCCATTTCGGGGTGTCTTGGCAGGATCGTCGCCTCGACCCGGAAACCGTGTTAGCGGTTCTGCCAGGCCGATAAGGAAGACTGCTACCCTTTCGGGTGGTGCCGAACCCCTCTCTCGGGTGGGAATTCCTGCCGGAAAGTGTGGTTAGCGTCGTTGACTTGTCTGACGCAAGTGGATAAACAATTTCCCCATTGTCGCTCGGGGCCGGCTCCGGCCCCAGGGAATCTCCGCCATTCTGGGGCTTATGCCATGACGAAGCGCGATCGGCCGCTTTCCCCTCATCTTCAGATCTACAAGATGCCGTTCACCGCGGTTCTGTCGATCAGCCATCGCATCACCGGCGTGGTGATGGCGGTCGGCACGCTGGTGCTGGCCTATTGGCTGGCCGCGGCCGCTTATGGCCCCGATGCCTATGCTACCGCCCAGGCGGTGCTGGGATCGGTTCCCGGACGGCTTTTGCTGTTCGGCTGGTCGGTGGCGCTGTTCTATCACCTGTGTAACGGCATCCGGCATATGTTCTGGGATGCCGGCATGGGGTTCGAGATCCGCGATGCCGTCAAGTCGGGTTACATCACTGTCGGTGCCGCCCTGGCTCTGACGATTCTGGCGTGGGCTATCGGAGTTTAAGAAAATGGGATCGGACGTCAAACTCAGATCTGCCCTGGGCCGTGCCCGTGGCCTTGGCTCCGCCCGCGAAGGCGTCGGTCACTTTTACGCCCAGCGCGCCACTGCGATCGGGATGATTCCTCTGTCGCTGTGGTTCGTTGTCTCGGTGATCGGGCTGACCCATGCCGATTACGGCACTCTGCGGGATTGGGTCGGTCAGCCGCTCAATGCCACCTTGTTGTCGCTGACCGTGCTGACGGCGATGTATCACGCCCAGCTTGGGGTTGAAGTGGTGATCGCCGACTACGTTCATGGCGAGACGCTGAAATTCACCCTGTTGACCGCCTCGACGATGGCCGCCTTCCTGCTGGGCGCCGCGATGGTGGTTTCGATCCTGAAAGTCGCTGTCGGAGTCTGACGCCTATGCCCGCCTATAAAATCATCGACCATACCTACGACGTGGTGGTCGTCGGCGCCGGCGGTGCCGGTCTTCGCGCTACCATGGGAATGGGCCAGGCTGGCTTCCGTACTGCCTGTATCACCAAGGTGTTCCCGACCCGCTCGCACACCGTCGCGGCCCAGGGTGGTATCGGTGCCGCTCTCGGCAATATGGCCGACGACAATTGGAAGTGGCATATGTACGACACCGTGAAGGGGTCGGACTGGCTGGGTGACCAGGATGCCATCGAGTATATGTGCCGCGAAGCGGTGCCGGCCGTGCATGAACTGGAACATTTCGGCGTTCCGTTCTCTCGCACCCCCGAGGGCAAGATCTATCAGCGCCCGTTCGGCGGTCACATGTCGAATTATGGCGAGAAGCCGGTGCAGCGCGCCTGCGCCGCCGCCGACCGAACCGGCCACGCCATCCTGCACACGCTGTATCAGCAGTGCCTGAAGCATTCCTGTCAGTTCTTCGTCGAGTATTTCGCCCTCGACCTGATCATGGACGACGACGGTTCGTGCCGTGGCGTGATGGCTTGGAATCTCGACGACGGCACTCTGCATCGTTTCCGCGCCCATCAGGTGGTGCTGGCGACGGGCGGTTATGGCCGTGCCTATTTCTCCTGCACCTCGGCCCATACCTGCACTGGCGACGGCCACGGTCTGGTTGCCCGCGCCGGTTTGCCGCTTCAGGACATGGAATTTGTTCAGTTCCACCCGACCGGCATCTATGGCTCGGGCTGCCTGATCACCGAGGGCGCGCGCGGCGAGGGCGGGTATTTGACCAACTCCGCGGGCGAGCGCTTCATGGAGCGTTATGCTCCGACCGCCAAGGATCTGGCCTCGCGCGACGTCGTGAGCCGGGCAATGACCGTCGAAATCCGCGAGGGTCGTGGCGTCGGCAAGGAAAACGACCACATCTTCCTGCATTTGGAGCATCTGGGAGCCGAGACGCTGGACCTGCGTCTGCCCGGTATTTCCGAGACCGCGAAGATTTTCGCTGGCGTCGATGTCACCCGCGAGCCGATCCCGGTGTTGCCGACCGTTCACTACAACATGGGCGGCATTCCGACCAACATCCATGGCGAGGTCTTGCGCCCGACCCAGGCCAACCCGGACGCAACGGTTCCCGGCTTGATGGCGATTGGCGAGGCGGCCTGTGTTTCGGTTCACGGTGCCAACCGTCTCGGCACGAACTCGCTGCTCGACATCGTGGTGTTCGGCCGTGCCGCTGCGGTGCGGACCGCCGAGACCCTGAAGCCGGCCAGCTCGCACAAATCGCTACCGAAGGGTGCGGGTGAGCAGGCGGTGGCTCGTTTCGACCGGCTGCGCAACGCTAACGGTTCGCTGACCACCTCGGAAATCCGTCTGACGATGCAAAAGACGATGCAGAACGATGCTGCCGTCTTCCGCACAGCCAAGACCCTGGCCGAGGGTGTCGAAAAGATGAACGAGGTGGCCGCCTCGTTGTCGCAGATCAAGACCAACGACCGTTCGACGGTGTGGAACTCCGATTTGGTCGAGGCGCTGGAGCTGGAAAATCTGATGGATTGCGCCCAGGCGACAATCGTGTCGGCCGAAGCCCGCCACGAAAGCCGTGGTGCCCATGCCCACGAAGATTATCCCGAGCGCGACGACACGACGTGGCTGAAGCACACCCTGGCCTGGGTCGAGGACGGCAAGGTGCGGCTGGATTACCGTCCGGTCCATACCTATACGCTGACCGACGAGGTCGAGTATATCAAGCCGCAGAAGCGCGTGTACTGACGGCACAGGGAAGGAGATACGGAACATGGTCGAAATCGCCCTGCCCGCCAATTCACGGGTCCAGCCCGGCAAGACCGTCGCGGCTCCGGCCGGGGCCACGCGGGTCAAGCGCTTCAACATCTATCGTTACGATCCGGATTCGGGGGCCAATCCCCGGCTGGACACGTTCGAGATCGATCTGGACGCGTGCGGCCCGATGGTTCTCGACGCTTTGCTGAAGATCAAGAACGAGATTGACTCGACGCTGACGTTCCGTCGGTCTTGTCGCGAGGGTATCTGTGGCTCCTGCGCGATGAATATCGGCGGGGCCAATACCCTGGCCTGCCTGAAGCCGATCGCCGATATCGAAGGCGACGTCGCGATCTATCCGTTGCCGCACATGCCGGTGGTCAAGGATCTGGTCGCGGATCTGTCGGTACCCTACGCCCAGCTTGCTTCGGTGCGGCCATGGATGCAGACGCAAAGCCCGACTCCGCCGGACAGTGAACGCCTGCAAAGCCCGGAAGAGCGCGAATTGCTCGATGGCTTGTGGGAGTGCATCCTGTGCTTCTGCTGCCAGACCTCGTGCCCGAGTTATTGGTGGAACGGCGATCGCTATCTGGGGCCGGCGGTGCTGCTCCAGGCTGCGCGTTGGATCTTCGATTCTCGCGATGAAATGACGGGTGAACGCCTCGATACGCTGGAAGATCCCTTCAAGCTTTATCGGTGCCATACCATCATGAATTGCACTCAGACGTGCCCCAAGGGCCTGAACCCGGCCCGCGCCATCGGCGCGATCAAGGGCAAGCTGATTGAACGCCGGGCCTGATCGGTCCGATCCTTCGTTCGCGTTTCCGCCCGCTTTCGGTTCCGAAGGCGGGCGGTTTCGTTTTCGGGGGATGAATCCGCAGCCTTAGGGCGATTCGGGAGCTGGAGCCGGTGCCGGAGTGGTCTTCGCCGGATGAGTCTTGCGCCACGTCGTGACCGCCTCTTCCTCGAACGGGTTGACGTAGGAGCCGTCTTCATTCCGCATCGCCGGATCGATGCAGGCATAAACCGCCAGATGCGGCACCGTCATTCGGCATTGCCAGCGCTGAGTATAGCTCAAGACCGCCGTCAGTCCCCATTCAGTACAGGCTTCGGCCGCCAGCAGATCGCGTTCGGCGGGGAGGGTGTCGCTGGTATAGCAAACATTCACAAAACCATTGTACCCGGCCCGCTTTGGCTTCGGTACGGTTGGGGTGTTGTAGAGGTTGTTTCTGTCGCGTTCGACGAATGGCTCGCCCAAAGAACAGGCGGCCAGGGACGTCATGGCGGCGACCACAAGCAACGGTCGGAACAGGCGCATCAGTGGTTGGTTCCCGACAGGAGACGGCCACTCCTTCTACCCCATGCCGGGGCGGTTGGGAACCGTTCCCACCGATCGGGTCTGGGTGGTTGTGTCGTCCCTGTGGCAAAGCTATATCTTTTACATCGCTTTATCCCGGTGACGGGCAACCAAGGGGGAACCGATGTCTGAAGGCAGTAAGCACCGTCTGGTGACTCGCAGCGATTTCGACGGCTTGGTTTGTGCCGTACTGTTGCGTTATCTTGATCTGATCGACGAGATTAAATTCGTTCATCCCAAAGACATGCAGGATGGCGTGGTCGATATCGGGTCTGGCGATATCACCACCAATCTTCCGTATGTCGAGGGGGTTCACCTCGCCTTCGATCATCACCTGTCCGAGACCCTGCGGGTCGGCAAGCACGATAACCACATCATCGATCCCGACGCGCCATCGGCGGCGCGGGTGGTGTTCGATCATTTTGGCGGCGCGGCGCGCTTTCCCGCGATTTGGGCCGAGATGATGGCGGCGGTCGATCAGGCGGATTCCGCACGCTATAGCCTCAGCGACATCATTAATCCGGGCGGTTGGGCCTTGCTCAATTACGTGATGGATGCCCGCACCGGGTTGGGGCGGTTCCGCGATTTCCGGATATCGAATTATCAGTTGATGATGAATCTGATCGATTACTGCCGGAATCATACCATCGACGATATTCTGACGCTGGACGACGTTCGTGAGCGCACTGATGTCTATTTCGGTCATCAGGAACAGTTCAAAGATCAGATCCGCCGCTGCGCCCGTGTCTACCGCAATCTGGTTGTGCTCGACTTGCGGGGGGAAGAGATCATCTATGCGGGGAACCGCTTTATGATCTATGCGATGTTCCCGGACACCAACATCTCGATTCATGTCCTGTGGGGGCTGAAGAAGCAGAACACCGTCTTCGCGATCGGCAAATCGATTCTAAACCGCAGCGCACGGACCAATGTTGGCGAGCTGTGCCTGCGCTATAACGGTGGTGGCCACGCTAACGCCGGGACATGTCAGGTTGAAACCGGGCAAGCGGAGCGGGTTCTGGCCGAGTTGATCTCCCGGCTCAATGCCGATGGCTGAAGGGGCTGTGTCCCTCTAGGAATAGAGCGGGAGGTCGATCTTTCCTCGACATGTAGATGTTACAGTGTTGTGACCCGCTCTCTTCTCGGTCGACAGGCCGTCGCACGATTCGATACAGTTTAACCGGGGCGCAGATCCGTTATGGAGGAGTTCGCCGGTGTTTTCCCGCCAGAAAAGGGAACCCATCCTCTCCACTGTCGTTCCGCCGAGTCTCGGCGAAGCGCGCTCTGCCCGTCTCGCCTCGAACAGGGGCCTCCCGATACCGGGAGGCCCCTTTTTCTTTGCCCGAACCGATATAGCAGCGAAGGAGTCCCAGATGGCCAAACGTGCCACGCGGAGCGCCGCGAGCAAGATCGAGTCCGTCGTTCCCCTGTATCCCGAGGCGCATCGGGACGAGTCTGATTGGACTCCGCTTCCCGATGACGGCGACCGCGACCAGAGCTATCGCCGTACGGTGCGTCCTCGGAGTGACAATCAGCAACGGCTGGTTCAGGCAATTCAGGGCAGTACGCTGACCGTGGCTTTGGGACCGGCCGGAACCGGAAAGACCTATCTGGCGATCTCGGCGGCGGTCGAAGCGTTTGAAGCCGAGCGGGTGGCGCGGATCGTCTTGTCGCGTCCGGCGGTCGAGGCGGGCGAAACCCTGGGCTTTCTGCCCGGCGATTTACAGGAGAAAATGGCACCATATCTGCGCCCGCTTTATGACGCTCTCTCCGACCGGTTGGGCGGCAAGCGATTGCGCAGCCTGCTGGCCGACGGTTCGATCGAGATCGCACCGATTGCCTATATGCGGGGGCGGACGCTAAACAACGTCTTCATCGTCATCGATGAGGCGCAGAACTGCACTTATGGGCAGATCAAGATGCTGCTCACCCGGTTGGGTTGGCATTCGACGATGGTGCTGACCGGCGATCCCGACCAGAGCGACTTGCTGCCGGGATTGTCGGGTCTAAGCGATGTCGCCGCTCGTCTGCGCAATGTGCCCGATGTGGCTGTCGTCGATCTCAATGAAAGAGATATTGTCCGTCATCCGCTCGTCGCCAGCATGCTGACGGTGCTGTGACCGGGTAGTGGCTCGGGAGCGTAAAATGACAATCCGCGCGGGACGGCGTCTCGCGCGGGTAGGGCGCTATCTTTAGGAAACGCCTAGGGACGTCAACGGAACGGAATCCGAAGGCGTCCCTTGATCAGCCGTAAAAACATGGGCGCTCGTGACGCTCAGACGAGAACATCGCCGCCGGATTTTTCGACTTCGTTAATCGTCTTGCCTTCAGGGGTGGTCGCGACAGCTTCGGCATATTGGAGAGCGGTTCGTGATGGCACCTGAAACTGCAACTGACCAGAGGTCTGGTCACGAAATTGCAGGATGGCCGTCCCTGTGCCCGTGTCGAATCCGACGATCGGGCTGGTATAGGGCGGGCCACCGGGAGGGGTTAGTCCATCCTGGGACACAGTGCTCGCCGTCTGTCCAGATCCAGCAGAAGACGTGTCGGACTGAGCGGTCGTGCTGCGGGCTGGCGTTGTGTCTCGAGAAGCAGCCGATGTCGGGGGCGATACGGTTGAGAAGTCCATTCTGGCACCTATCGACTAAGAGGTTCTTCGGAACCCATTGGAGGAGATAATGGCAGATCGGTCTGTCAACCTCAAGGCAAATTGCCCCCCAACCTCGACTTCAGCCCTGGTTACCAGGGGAGGCGAGATCCATCAACGTGGATAAACGCCCCCGAATCTGCCGCGCTTACGTCGAGCAAGGCGCGACGCAGCCCCGCCACCGCTTCGGCCGGAGCCAGCGGAGCGGCCGGGCCGCCCATTTCGGTTCGAACCCAACCGGGCGACAGTGCGACCGGAACGATCCCGCGCTCGGCCAGATCGACCGAAAGGGTCTTGATCACCATGTTCAGGGCCGTTTTCGACGCACGATAGGCATAAGAGCCGCCCGAAACATTGTCGGTGATCGATCCCATCATCGATGACAGCACGGCGAACAATTTGCCTCCGGTCAGGTGCCCGGCAAATGCCTGAGCGACCAGCAGTGGCGCGACGGTGTTGACACGGTAGACTTCGATCAGGTCGGCGGGATCGATCTCGCCGAAGTTCTGGTTGGCTCCGTAGATGCCGGCGTTGTGGATCAACAGATCGATCGGAGTGCCATCAAGCGCCGCCGCCAGCCGTTTGATCGAAGAGGGGTCGCCGATGTCGCAAACATAAATTTCGGCACCGGCTTCCGAGGCCGCCCGGCCGCTCAAGGGATCGCGCACGGTGGCCAGCACCCGCCACCCATCGGCGGCATACTGACGGACGAATTCCAGCCCGAGACCCCGGCTGGCACCGATAATCAGAAGTGTGGCCATGCGTGCGCGCTCCTTTTCTGCTCCGTGTCCCGAAGTTTATCAGGATTTCAGAGCGGTGACTTCAATCTCGACCTTCATCTTGGGATCGACCAGACCGGTGACGACGGTGGTGTTGGCCGGACGGACGCCGCGGAAGGCCTCGCCCAGAACTGGCGCGATCAGCTCGAAGAAGCCAGCTTCGGTGACGAAGGCCCGCACGCGGACGACATCCTTCAGCGACGCGCCCGCCTGGGCCAGCGCCTGGGCGATGGTGTCGAGAGCCTGACGGGCCTGTTCGGCAACGTCGTCGGAGATCTCGCCGTTTTTATAGCCCGAGGTGCCGGACACGAACACCCACGGGTCCTGAGCGACGGCGCGAGAGTAGCCGGCGACTTCTTCGAACGCGGAGCCGGAGGAAATCAGCTGACGGGTCATGATCTGTCCTTAAAGGTGTGGAAGAAGCGAACGCGGCGGGAGCGCTCCCGACCGCCGGAGGCTGACGGGCCTCCCCTGGGTTCATACCCGATTTGTCTCGGCGGGCAAACGGTCACCCCGCCAAAATATGGTCGAGAAAGGGCACCCGACCCTCACGATCCTCGACCTCGATCACCCAAAGGTCGGAATCAACGTCACGCTGGCGGGAGATATAGGATTCGGCCGCGGCTTCCTCGACCGGCAAGGCACCCGTGGCACGCAGCCATCCCGCTCGCCCGGCACCGTCGCGGACCTGGGTGAACACTTCACAACCGTCTGGTCCCCGATTTAGCTTGATCAGAATCGCTCCGGCGTCGTCGTCGCCATGGCGCGCAACCATCGCCACAATCCCCAATGTGCCGCACTGGCGGATCGCCGCCTGGACCCAAAGCCGCGCTTTCAGCCTGGGTTCCGGTTCGGCTGTCGGGATGTCATCCCGGCCACGTCCCGCCATCCGCATTGCTGTCTCTCCCGTTTGTTGGTCGATCTGATCGTAGGCTTTTCACGGGACGCTGGACAAGGGAACCTCGAGTTGTTAGGCGTGAAGGTAATAGGTCCCGTGAGGAGAGCCGAAATGTCGAACAGGAAGCCCATCGTCGTCGTCACCCGCAAGCTGCCCGATCCGATCGAGACCCGGATGATGGAGCTGTTCGACGCACGTCTCAATCACGACGACCGGCCGATGAGCCGGGCCGAACTGATTGAGGCGGTTCGCGACGCCGACGTTCTTGTCCCCACCGTTACCGACCGCATTGATGCCGCCGTTCTGTCCCAAGCGGGGCCGTCCCTGCGGTTAATCGCCAATTTCGGGACCGGCGTCGATCATATCGACCTTTCCACGGCGCGAGCGCGGGCGATCACCGTCACCAACACCCCCGGCGTTCTGACCGAGGACACGGCCGACATGACGATGGCGCTGATCCTGTCGGTGCCGCGTCGTCTCGCCGAGGGCGAGCGGCTGATTCGTTCGGGAACCTGGACCGGCTGGAGCCCAACCCAGATGCTGGGGAACCGCATCTGGGGCCGACGGTTGGGAATCGTCGGCATGGGCCGGATCGGTCAGGCGGTGGCTCGCCGCGCCAAGGCGTTCGGGATGGCGATTCATTACCACAACCGGAAACGGGTTCATCCCGACATCGAAGCCGAGTTGGAAGCCACCTATTGGGAAAGCCTCGACCAGATGTTGGCGCGGATGGACGTGATCACGATCCATTGTCCGCACACGCCGGCGACGTTCCACCTGTTGTCGGCGCGGCGGCTCGAATTGTTGCCGAAGCATGCCTATCTGGTGAATTGCTCGCGCGGCGAGATCATCGATGAGAACGCCCTGACCAGGATGCTGGTGCGGGGCGATCTGGCCGGAGCCGGTCTGGACGTGTTCGAGCACGAACCGGCGGTCAATCCCAAGCTGCTTGCGCTCGACAATGTTGTGTTGTTGCCACATCTCGGCTCGGCGACGATGGAAGGCCGCATCGATATGGGCGAGACGGTGTTGATCAATATCAAGACATTCACCGACGGCCATCCTCCCCCCGATCGGGTGCTCGCCTCGATGTTCTAGAGCCGCTTCCATTTGAGTGGAAAAGGCTTCGGGTCTGTTTGAAAAAAGACTCCCCCGGATCGGGCAAATCCGGGGGAGTAAGAGGCGCCTGCCGCCTCGGGCGGGAGGGAAACGAAGGAGCAGGCGCCAGAGGGGGGACTTACCGCGCCTCGCCGCTTGGCTGTTGCGGGGCGGGATTGCCGGGCTGGCCGGGGCCACGATGATGGCCGGGGCCGCCAGGGCCTCCATGACCGCCGTGGACGGTCAGGACTTGATCGGCGATGGTCTGCTGGGCCGGGGTGAGGGTCTGGTAGAACCGGGTCAGCGCCGGAACCGACCGCTTCAACGCTTCGACATGGGCCTCGGCCTGTTTCAACTGACGATCCAGCCGCGCGGGCAGGGCGGCGGCCTGGTCGGGCTGATCTTTGCACAGCGCCCGCAGCGGTTCGTGCGCGGCCTTCAGCGCGTCGGCAAGGCGGCGGAAATCGTCCTTTTGGGCCGGGGTCAGGTTAAGCTTCACCTCGACGAAGGCCAGATGAGCCGCCTGTTTGGCGTCCATATCAGCGCAGAACCGGGGGGCCAGATCGACGGAAGCACCGCGTGGCACCGAGTCGGCGTGGGCGGCGCCGATGGCGGCAGCCAGAGCAACGGCCAGGACGGCGGCGGGGATCAGTTGGGGACGCGGTTTCATCGAACTCACCTTCGGTTGGGGGCGTCTGATGAAGTGGTTTTAGGCTCTGGCGGTAACCCAACGATGTCGTCTTCGGCAACAAAGGGTAACCATCGGTAACGGGGGCTTGCCGCATTCGAGCGGTTCGGCCAATACTCGCCGCAACCTTATCGAGAATGTGAGGTTGTGAGCGCGATGGGAAATATCCCGGAGATCGACGCGAAAGAGCGCTACGAATCCGCGCTGACGGCGCTGAAAGCCGGGGATCTTACGCGGGCAGAGAACGAACTTGCCCAACTTGTCCGGTTGGACCCCAACCGGGCGGTTGCGCACGGCGATCTGGGGGTGTTGCTGCGGCGGCGCGGTCTTCCTGCCGCCGCCGCCGCTTGTTATCGCCGGTCGTTGGCGCTGGCTCCCGACCGGGCCGCGACTTTGTCCAATCTCGGCAATGCTCTCCGCGAATTGGGGCGGTTGGACGAGGCCGAGGTGGCGCTGTCGCGGGCGGTTGAACTGGAACCTGATTCGGTCGGCTTTCGTTACAATCTGGCTTTGCTGTTGCGGGATCGTCGCCGCCCGGAAGAGGCGTTGGCGATGATGGAGCCGTTGCTGGAGCTTCAGCCCGGCAATGCCGAGATCGAGTGGGATATCGCCCTGACCCGGCTGTATCTCGACGATTTTCACCGTGGCTTTGCCGGATACGAAGCCCGCGAGAGGCTGCCGCGCACGCTTCACCGTGTTTTTCCGGGTGAACGCTGGCGGGGAGGTTCCGTGGCAGGACGGACGGTGCTGCTGGTTTCGGAACAGGGCTTCGGCGATGCGCTGCAATTCGTCCGCTTCGTGCCGATGCTGTCGCGCCTCGGAGCGAGGGTGGTGCTCGAATGCCTGCCTGAACTGAGTGAATTGTTCGGCACACTGCCCGGACTCGCCGCCGTGATCGCGAAAGGAGACGCGCCGCCGCCTTATGACCTGTGGGCCCCGATGGCGAGTCTGCCGCATCTGCTGAGGGTCGGCGTGGCGGATCTGCCCGGTCCTTGTCCCTATTTGACCGCGCCGCCAAGGTCTGGCCCGCAGCTACCTTTGCCGCAGGGAGTACGCCGAACCGCCGGTCTGGTCTGGGCGGGCAAGACCAATCCGCGCGATCGTTCCTGGCCGTTGGAAGCGTTGGTGCCGTTGTTGTCCGATCCGTCCATCGGCTGGGTCAGTCTTCAGCATGGTCCGCGTGGAGCCGATCTGACCCGCCTGGGAATCGATCGTCTGGTGATCGACGCCGTGCCCGCGCTGACCAGCTTTGCCGATACTGCGGCGCTGATGGCGCGGCTTGACCTGATCGTTACCATCGATACCGCAGCCGCTCATCTGGCCGGAGCGTTAGGGCGGCCAGCCTATGTCTTGCTGCGCCATGTCTCGGACTGGCGCTGGGGCGACGTCCGCGACGATTCGCCCTGGTATCCGACGTTGCGGCTGTTCCGCCAGTCCGATCCTGACGATTACGCCGGGCCGGTGGTGCGGATTGCCAAGGCTTTGACGGGTCATGGTTGATTTTTCGCGGAATGCCCCCACCTGAAGCTGGTTAATTCCTGGAGGAAAAAACGATGGTGCGTCGGTTGGTCACGGTATTCGGAGGCTCGGGCTTTCTCGGCCGGGCGATAGTCCACCGTTTGGCCGGACGCGGCTGGGCCGTGCGGGTCGCGGTGCGTCATCCCTCATCCGCCGAGTTCCTATTGCCGATGGGCGAGGTCGGCCAGATTTCGTTGGTCCGCGCCGATATCGGTGATGTTGCTGCCGTCACCGCCGCTGTGGCCGGAGCCGACGCGGTGATCAACTTGGTTGGGATTCTAACCGAGAGTTCTCGCCGCACGTTCCAGGCGGTTCACGCCGACGGTGCGGCCAATATTGCCGGTGCCGCCCGCGATGCCGGGATCAAAGCCTTTGTTCAGATGTCGGCGTTGGGGGCCAGCGCCAGGTCCGACGCCGCCTATGCCCGCAGCAAGGCGGCGGGCGAAGCGGCGGTGCGTGACGCCATCCCCGGTGCGACCATCTTGCGTCCGTCCGTGGTGTTTGGTCCTGACGATGACTTCTTTAATCGCTTCGGCAAGATGGCCGTGTTGTCCCCGGTGCTGCCGGTCTTCACCGGCGACGGTTACCGTGTCGTGTGGAACGGAGCCCGGCCGTCGCTTGACCTGTTCGGCACCGGCGGGCCGCGTTTTCAGCCGGTTTATGTCGGCGATGTCGCCTCTGCCGTCGCGGCTGTTCTCGACGATCCTGCCCTGGCGGGACGAACCTACGAACTGGGCGGTCCTGCCGTCTATTCGATGAAGCAGATCATGGAACTGGTGTTATCGAGTTCAGGATTACACCGGCGCCTGCTGCCGTTGCCGATGGGGATCGCGATGACCCAGGCACGAGTGTTTGAATACCTGCCGACGCAGCCGTTGACCCGTGATCAGGTGCGGATGATGCGGGTCAACAACATCCTGACCGGGGACGAGCCGGGCCTGGGTGAACTTGGAATTACCGCCACGCCGGCCGAAACGATTCTGCCTCACTATATGCGCCGCTATGGGCCGGCCAAACGTGCCGAAAGCTGAGACGGACGTGTTCGAAGCGATCGTGGGGGCGAAAGCTCCCACTCTCGTTCGATCATCCTCAATTACCGTCCGGCAATGGTCAGTCCGTCGATGCGCAGAGTCGGGCAATCGATGCCGTGGCGCAGTTCGAGATCGTTGGCAGGGGTCAACTCGCGGAACATGTCCTTGAGGTTTCCGGCGATGGTGACCTCGGCGACGGGGAACGCCAATTCGCCGCCCGAGATCCAGAAACCGGCGGCTCCGCGCGAATAATCGCCGGTGACACCGTTGACTCCCTGACCGAACAATTCGGTGATGTAGAAGCCGTCGGTGATGTCGCCGATCATCTCGGCAGGCGTGATCGCACCCGCATCCAGATAGAAATTGCTGGCGGAAGGCGAGGGCGGAGAGCCGGTAGACCGGCTGGCGTGCCCGGTGGGGGCGAAGCCGAGCTGATGGGCCGAGCGCAGATCGAGCAGCCAAGTGGTTAGAATCCCGTCTTCGATCACCGCTCGGGCGCGGGTCGGCAGCCCTTCGCCGTCGCAGGGGCGCGAACGCAGGCCGCGGCTGCGATGCGGATCGTCGATCACCCGGACGCCGGGAGCGAAGACCGGCTGGCCCAGTCGGTCCTTCAGGAAACTGGTGCCACGAGCGACCGACGCGCCGTTGATTGCACCGGCCAGAGTCGCGAGCAGACCTCGGGCAACGCGCGGATCGAAGATCACCGGCACTTGCCGCGAGCTGACTTTGCGTGCACCGAGACGGCGGATGGTCCGTCGAGCGGCTTCGGCTCCGACATCCTCGGGGGCGCGCAGATCGCTGAGATAGACCGCTCCGGTATAGTCGTAATCGCGTTCCATCCCGCTGGCTCCGTCACCGGCCAGGACGGCAACCGACATCGAAGCGTGGCTGACCTGATACTCGAACGACAGGCCATTCGAGGCGCATAGCGCGACCCGAGATCGGCCCCAGCCGGAATCGGCACCTTCGGAATTGGTGATTCCGGGGGTGGCGCGGGCGATGTCCTCGGCGCGGCGGGCCATGTCGATCAGTCCCTCGGCGTTGGGCTCGGATGGATCGAACATATCGAGGTCTGGCAGATCGCGGGCCAGTTCCTCGGGCGTTGCCAGTCCGCACCACGGATCCTCGGGGACGATGCGGGCCATCGCAACGGCGCGTTCGACCAACTCGTCCAGGGCGGCGGGCGAGCGGTCGGACGAGGAGACGAATGCTTGCTGGCGACCGATCAGGACGCGCAGGCCGACATCGCCGCCTTCGGATCGTTCCAGCCGTTCCAGCGTTCCCAGCCTCAAGCCCACCGACAGCGAAACCGAATCGATCAGAACCGCGTCGGCCTCGTCGGCTCCGGCGCGGCGGGCGGCGGCGACAAGATCGCCCAACAGATCGAGTGGGGCCGGAATCTGGGGACCGGGCATAGGGAAACCTCCGCGATCAGCAGCGTTTAAAGCGACTTGTCGAGGGCAATGCGGTGCTGGCGGGCACAGGCCACCAGGGTATTGCGCAGCAGGCAGGCAATCGTCATCGGGCCGACACCGCCCGGAACCGGAGTAATCGCGCCCGCGACCTTGACCGCTTCGTCAAAGGCGACGTCGCCGACCAGGCGGGAGGTGCCATCGGGATTTGCAACTCGGTTGATGCCGACATCGATCACGGTGCAGCCGGGTTTCAGCCAGTCGCCCCGGATCATTCCCGGCTTGCCGACGGCGGCGATGACAATATCGGCGCGCCGCACCACGTCGGGCAGGTCGCGGGTGCGGGAATGGGCGACTGTGACGGTGCAGCTCTCGCGGATCAGCAATTGCGCCATCGGCTTGCCGACGATGTTCGAGCGTCCGACGACCACGGCGTCAAGCCCCGACAGATCGCCCAGATGGTCGCGCAGGAGCAGCAGCGAGCCGAACGGAGTGCAGGGGATCAGTGCTTCGCCGCCCGAGGCGAGGCGGCCGACATTGACCGGGTGGAAGCCATCGACATCCTTCGCCGGGTCGATCGCCTCGATCACTTTCTGGGCGTCGATCTGACGGGGCAGGGGCAGTTGGACCAGGATGCCGTGAACCGCCGGGTCCTTGTTAAGACCGGCGATCAGGGTCAGCAATTCGTCTTCGGGGGTATCGACCGGCAGCGTATGGACAAAGGATTCCATACCCACTTCGACGGTGCGCTTGTGCTTGGTGCGGACATAGACCTGACTGGCCGGATCTTCGCCCACCAGCACCACCGCCAAGCCGGGCGTGATGTGGCGCGTCTCGCGCAGGGCATGGACCTCGGAGGCGATGCGGTCGCGCAGGCCAGCGGAAAAGCGGTTGCCGTCGATGATCGTTGCTTCAGTCATGGTTGTTCGGCCATCCATAGATCAAGGCGTTGCCGCAAGTCTTCGGCATCGCCGGAAATCAGAACCACCTTGCGGCGGTCGGTCGTGCCCTGGACGATATCCATCGTCGTGCGGGGCAGCCGCCACGTCTTGGCCAAAAGTTTGACCAAGGCGGCGTTGGCTTTGCCGTCTTCGGGCACGGCGGTGACCTGAACCTTCAGGACCGCATGCCCATCGGCTTCGACGGCAACCCCCCGCACCTGATCGCGCGAGGATTTGGGCGTCAGCCGAATCGAGACGCGGAGCCCGCCAGACGCGGCGGTGAAGGGCGAGGCTCCGGCACTCACGATCTTAGAAGGCGATGGAGAAGCGAAGCTGTTCCAGCACCCGGATCAGGAAATACAGCACCAGCCACAGCACGATCGGCGACAGATCGACCGACCCCAGATCGGGCAGGACACGGCGCAACGGGCGCAGCACCGGCTCGGTCAGGCGCGACAACACGGTCAAAAGCGTGCGGACAGTGGAATTATAGGTGTTGACGATTCCGAACGCCACCAGCCAACTTACCACCACCGCTGCCAGAACGACGTACCAGTACAGGTTCAAGGCCAGGATCACGACCTCGATCGCGGCGGCTAAAATCGCGTGCATTGCCAGCATCCCTCAGGCAGTTCTCGTCACCGCCAACCCTAGCTGTAGCCGCCCCGGCTGGCAAGCGCGCGCACGATTCTCTGGACAAGCGCCCGCTTTCGGGGTCAAGAGTCGGGCGTTCGCGCGTGCAATGAGAGATAGTGTGATCGATTTTCGGCCAGTTTTGTTCGTCAATGGGCTGTTGCTGCTGGTTCTTGCGGTTGCCATGCTCTTTCCTGCCGTGGCTGACGCGGCGGCGGGCGATCCCGATTGGGCGGTGTTCGTCATCTCAGCCGCCGTGACCGCGTTTTTCGGATTGGCGCTTGGTTTCGGTACCCGTCCCGCGGGCCGCATCACTCTGTCGGCCCGGCAATCCTTCATGTTGACGGTTATCGGATGGAGTTCGACCTCCGGTTTCGCCGCGTTACCCTTTGCCTTTTCCAACCTGGGGCTGACGTCTACCGATGCCGTGTTCGAGGCGGTCAGTGGGCTGACCACCACCGGAGCGACGGTGATGCTCGGTCTCGATCACGCCCCTCGCGGTATCTTGCTGTGGCGGGCGTTGCTGAACTGGTTGGGCGGGGCGGGGATCATCGTGATGGCAGTGGCGATCCTGCCCGCTTTGCGTATCGGCGGGATGCAGGTGTTCCGGATGGAAACTTCGGACAAGACCGAACGAGTCGGTCCGCGCATCCTTCAGGTCGCCGGGGGAATCGGGGTGGTCTATGTCGTCTTCACCGTCTTGACCGCGCTCGGATTCTGGGTCGCCGGGATGGGGCGGTTCGATGCGATGTGCCACGCTTTGTCGGCGGTCTCGACCGGAGGATTCTCGACCTCGGACCTGCGGCTGGCCCATTGGGGCGCCGATGTGCAATGGGTGGCGGTCGCGGCGATGCTGGTCGGCGGGTCCAGTCTGGTGCTGTGGACCGGCATGGGACGGGCGGCGCGGACCAGTCTGTTCAAAGATGCTCAGACGCGCTGGTATCTGATGTTCATCGGCGGGTTTTCCGGTTTGCTGGCACTGTGGCAATGGACGGTCAATGACATGCCTCCGGCGGCGGCGTTGCGCCATGCCGCTTTTTCGGTCACGTCGATCGTCTCGACCACCGGGTTCGCCTCGACTGACTGGAGTGCGTGGGGTGGCTTTGCTCACGTCGTGTTCTTCATTCTGTTGTTTATCGGCGGCTGCACCGGGTCTGCTGCCGGTGGAATCAAGATTCTGCGGTGGGATTTGTTGTTCTCCATCACCTCGGCTCATATCGGACGATTGCTCTACCCCCATGGGGTCTATGTGATCCGGTACAACAACGATATGGTGGCCCCGACGATTCTCGATTCGGTTCTCGGCTTCGTTGTTCTGTATTTCCTTACCTTTGCCCTGTTCGCGGTAACTCTGTCGGTGGTGGGGGTCGATTTTGTCACGGCTCTGTCCGGCTCGGCGGCGGCGCTTGCCAATGCCGGTCCTGGGATCGGCGACGTGATCGGGCCGATGGGCAGCTATCGCCCCCTGCCCGATGCCGCTAAATGGATTCTGGCGCTTGAAATGATGATTGGACGGCTGGAACTGTTCATCGTGGCGGTTTTGTTCTCCCGCAGCTATTGGCGGGAATAGGGGAGGGAGGCCGATGATCGACGTCCGTCCCGTCCTGCGCCTGATTGGCCAGTTGTTGTGCGCCCTGGCGGCGGCGATGCTGCTGCCTGCCGCGCTTGACGTTCACGACGGCCATGCCGAAGCGCGGGTGTTTGTCGTTTCGTCCGGGGTGACCCTGTTTTTCGGTCTTGCCCTGGCCTTGGGAATGAATGCTCCCCGGTGTGGCTGGACCACGCGGCAGATCTATCTGGCCGTTGTGTTCGGGTGGTTGGTTCCGGTGCTGTTTGCGGCGCTGCCCTTTTTCTTCGGTCCGCTGGCGCTTTCGGTTCCCGATGCGTTGTTCGAGGCGGTCAGTGGCCTGACCACCTCGGGCGCGACGGTAATCACAGGGCTGGACCGCGCTCCACGCGGCTTGTTGCTGTGGCGGGCGCTGCTGAACTGGTTGGGGGGGCTGGGCGTTATCGCGATGGCGGTCGCGGTGTTGCCGCTGTTGGCGGTCGGCGGGATGCAGATGTTTCGTCTGGAAATGCCCGGTTCGGCCGCGCGGGCGATCTCGCGCGGGCGGCGGATCGCAACCGTGGTGTTCTTTGCCTATGCCTGGTTAACCCTGCTGCTGGCTCTGCTGCTGTGGCAGGTCGGTTTGGGCGGGTTCGACGCTTTGGCTCATGCCCTGTCCACGTTGTCGTCGGGAGGGTTTTCAACCTATGACACTTCGGTCGGTCACTTCCGCAACCCTTCCGCTGAAATCGTCCTGACCATCGGGATGGTTGCCAGTGGATTGCCGTTCTTGCTGTTCTATCGTTTGGCGCGAGGCGAAAGCGGTGCTGTTCTGGCCGATAGCCAGATCCGCTGGTATCTCTCCCTGCTCGGACTCGGCATGCTGGGGGTGAGCGCCTGGCTGTGGATCAGCGTCAATTTGACGCCCACCGATGCGGTGCGTCACGGTACGTTCACCGTCGCCTCGGTGATGACCGGGACCGGGTTCTACACCCTTCCCTATGGCGGGTGGGGCGGAATGCCGGCGATGATCTTATTCTTTCTGGCCTTTGTCGGCGGCTGCGCCGGATCGACCTCGGGTGGGCTCAAGGTCTTTCGTCTGCAATGCCTGTTCACCGATGCGGTAATGCAATTGCGTCGGTTGTTGCGTCCGAACGCGGTGCTGATCGCGACCTTCAACGGTCGTACCGTGCCCGAAGACGTGTTGGAATCGGTGATGGGATTCCTGTTCGTCTATGCGCTGGCCTTTGCGCTGCTCTCGATGGCGCTGGCCTTCCTCGGGCTTGATTTTGTCACCGCGGTCAGCGGTGCCGCCTCGGCCCTGGCCAATCTCGGTCCCGGCCTGGGCGGCAGCATCGGTCCGGGGGCTACCTATGCCGCCTTGCCTGATGCGGCGAAGATGCTGCTGGCAGCCGGGATGCTGTTCGGGCGGCTGGAAATCTTTACCGTGCTGGTGCTGTTCGTGCCGACGTTCTGGCGGCAATAGTCGATCACCCCAGCGATGACAACAGCGCGATACCCAGCGCGACCAGCCCAACAACGATTCGGGCGACCGCCAGAGGTGCGTAAGTATGGCGATCGACCCAGGCCATCATCGCCGCGATGGCCGTGAACGCGATCATTCCCGCCGCGATCGCCGCGATTTGGAGGTCGGCCGACAGGATCGGTTGAGTGTGTCTGGTCAATTGCCACAGGCTGACGGCGACGTAGCCGAGAATTAGGGGGATCGCGAGCAATAGCGAGAAGCGGGCGGCTTCGCGCCGTTCCCATCCCATCAGGCGCGCGGTGGCGATCGTGATGCCGGTACGCGACACGCCGGGGAACAGCGCCAATGCCTGGACCAGCCCGAGTCCGGCGGCGAAGGAAATGCTCAGGTGCTCGACCCGCCTCACCGTCACTCCCAGCCGATCGCAGACGAGTAGGATCACTCCGCCGAGCAGGATCAGGATCGAGGCTAACACTGGCCCGATCAGGTCGGCGGTGGGAGCGGCCAGAAACCCACCCAGCGCCGCCGCGGGCACCGTTCCGGCCGCGACATGCAACATCAGCCACGATCCGGCATCGGGCTTGCCTTTGGCCAGCCGCCATAAGCCGACGACCATCGCCAGGACATCGCGCCAGAAATACAGCAGCAATGCCACCAGGATTCCGCAATGAGTCGCAATCGACAACGCGGCGCGTCCATCGTCGCTGCCCACCAGACCGGGCAAGACCGCTAACGGACCCGAAGCTCCGATAGGTAGGACCTCGCCGAGACCCCGGATTAGGGCAACGGTTAAAACATCCAGCAAAGTCAAGGGGCTGTCTCCCTCTACGGCCTTGGCTTCTTATATCACCGGGGCGAAGGTGCCGGAAGAGATACCGTACAGGCTTTCAACCGACGGGGCACGAGACGCGGGATTCATCCGATCGAGTCGCATTCCCTGTTCTTTGAGAAGAGGCGGGCAACGAAAAACCCCCCTCCCACGAGGGGAGGGGGGCCAATCGACAGTCTCGATTCGAAGGCGTCGGACTTAGAAGTCCATGCCGCCGAAATCGCCGCCGCCAGCGCCCGGCATGGCCGGAGCTTCCTTCTTCGCCTTTTCGACGATCAGGGCCTCGGTGGTGACCAGCAGGCCAGCGACCGAAGCGGCATCCTGCAGGGCGGTGCGAACCACCTTGGTCGGATCGATGATACCGGCGGCGATCAGATCGACGTACTCGCTGGTCTGAGCGTTGAAGCCGAAATTCACGTCCGACTGCTCAAGCAGCTTGCCAGCGACCAGCACGCCATCGACACCGGCGTTGTCGGCGATCTGCCGCACCGGAGCCTGGAGGGCGCGGCGGACGATCTCGACGCCCACCTTCTGATCGGCGTTGTCGGGGTTGACGTTCGCCAGAGCCTTGATCGAGTGCAGCAGGGCGACGCCGCCACCGGCGACGATGCCTTCCTCAACCGCGGCGCGGGTGGCGTGCAGGGCGTCATCGACGCGATCCTTGCGCTCCTTCACCTCGACTTCGGACGCACCGCCGACCTTGATCACCGCAACGCCGCCAGCCAGCTTGGCCAGACGCTCTTGCAGCTTCTCACGGTCATAGTCGGACGAGGTCTCTTCGATCTGGGCGCGGATCTGCTTGATCCGGGCTTCGATCTCGGACTTCTGGCCGGCACCATCGACGATGGTGGTGTCTTCCTTGGTGATGGTGATGCGCTTGGCGGTGCCGAGATCGTTGATGGTGACGTTCTCGAGCTTAATGCCCAGATCTTCGCTGATGACCTGACCACCGGTGAGGATGGCGATGTCTTCCAGCATGGCCTTGCGGCGATCGCCAAAGCCCGGCGCCTTGACGGCGGCGACCTTCAGACCACCACGCAGCTTGTTGACGACCAGGGTGGCCAGAGCCTCGCCCTCGATGTCCTCGGCGATGATCAGCAGCGGGCGGCCGGACTGGACCACCTGCTCGAGCACCGGCAGCAACGGCTGCAAGCCCGACAGCTTCTTCTCGTGGAGGAGAACGAACGGGCTGTCCAGCTCGACGGTCATCTTCTCGGCGTTGGTGACGAAGTACGGGCTGGTGTAGCCACGGTCGAACTGCATGCCTTCGACGACTTCGAGCTCGGTGTCGAGACCCTTGGCCTCTTCAACGGTGATGACGCCTTCGTTGCCGACCCGCTCCATCGCTTCGGCGATCTTCTTGCCGATGTCGGCTTCGCCGTTGGCGGAGATGGTGCCAACCTGGGCGATCTCGGCATTGGTCGAAACCTTGCGCGAACGCGACTTCAGGTCGGTGATCACGGCGGCGACGGCGAGGTCGATACCGCGCTTCAGGTCCATCGGGTTGATGCCGGCGGCAACCGACTTGGCGCCTTCACGGACGATCGCCTGGGCCAGAACGGTGGCGGTGGTGGTGCCATCGCCGACCAGATCGGCGGTCTTCGAGGCGACTTCCTTGACCAGCTGGGCGCCCAGATTCTCGAACTTGTCGGCCAGCTCGATTTCCTTGGCGACGGTAACGCCGTCCTTGGTGATCCGCGGAGCGCCGAACGACTTCTCGATCACGACGTTACGGCCCTTCGGGCCGAGGGTCACCTTCACCGCGTCGGCGAGGATGTCAACGCCGCGCAGCAAACGGGTGCGGGCGTCGGTAGAGAATTTGACTTCCTTGGCAGCCATTTTTCTTAAACCTCTAATATCGAAATTAGGCGAGAATGCCGAGAATGTCCGATTCCTTCATGATCAACAGGTCCTGCCCGTCGATCTTGACTTCGGTGCCCGACCACTTGCCGAACAGCACCTTGTCGCCAGCCTTGACGTCCAGGGCGGCAATCTTGCCGTCTTCGCCGCGAGCGCCGGGGCCGACGGAGACGACTTCACCCTGCTGGGGCTTTTCCTTGGCGGTGTCGGGGATGATGATGCCGCCAGCGGTCTTCTCTTCGGATTCGAGGCGCTTCACCACCACGCGATCGTGGAGCGGTCTGAAAGTCATGGGTCTGAACCTCCGTTTGGTCTTCGCCGTGAAGGCGACTCAACAGTTTTGATTGGTCGAGGGGGCGCTGTTAGCACTCCTCTCCAACGAGTGCTAACCATCTAAGGGCGGACCCCGTTCCTGTCAAGCGCGGCCGGGTTAAGAATCTGTCATGTCCGTTGGGAGTTACCGTGCCAGCGCTCGCCAAGCGATGTCGCGGCGACAGAATCCGCCCGGCCAATCCAGCAGATCGACGGCTCGATAGGCCCGCTCGCGTGCCTCGGCGACGTCGGCCCCGATCGCGGTGATCCCCAGCACCCGGCCGCCGGTGGCGATCACCGCATCTCCCTTTTGCGCGGTTCCGGCATGGAGAACCGTGACGCCTTCAACCGCGTCCGCCGCGTCAAGCCCACCGATCACGCTGCCTTTCTCATACGATCCGGGATAGCCGTTGGCGGCCATCACCACCACCAGCGCCACCGCATCGCGCCAGGAAAGACTGATCTGGTCCAGCCGTCCCTCGGCTCCGGCCACCAACACCGGGAGCAGATCAGACTCGAGCCGGGCCATCAGAACCTGACATTCCGGGTCGCCGAAGCGGACATTGTACTCCAGCAATTTCGGCCCCGCCGCCGTGACCATGATGCCGGCGAACAACACTCCGGTATAAGGGCGGCCCAACGCGGCCATGGTGGCAATCAAGGGGCGGATGCAGGTGTCGATGATCGCGGCTTCAATCGCGGGCGTGACCACCGGCGTCGGGGAATAGGCCCCCATCCCGCCGGTATTGGGGCCGGTATCGCCGTCGCCGACCCGCTTGTGGTCCTGAGCGGCGGCCAGCGGCAAGGCGGTCCGGCCGTCGCAGAGAGCGAAGAAGCTGCATTCCTCGCCTTCCAGGAATTCCTCGATCACCAGTTCGTCGCCTGCCGCGCCGAACACCTTGTCGCCCATCATCGCATCGACGGCGGCCAGGGCTTCGGCCTCGGTCATCGCGACCACCACGCCCTTGCCCGCCGCCAGGCCGTCGGTCTTGACGACGATCGGCGCGCCCTTGGCACGGATGAAGGCTTTGGCCGAATCACTGTCGCGGAAGCGGCCGTACCACGCGGTGGGAATCCCAGCCTTGGCCACGACGTCCTTCATGAACCCCTTCGAGCCTTCCAATTCGGCGGCGGCGGCCGAGGGGCCGAAGACCCGGATGCCGTTCTCGCGGCAGCGGTCGGCCAGTCCGGCGACCAGCGGGGCTTCGGGGCCGATCACCACCAGATCGACGGCGTTGGCCTGGGCGAAGGCAACCAGATCCTCAACCGCATCCGCGGCGATAGCAACGCATTCCGCCACGCCCGCGATCCCGGCATTGCCCGGTGCGCACCATAATTTGGTTAAAAGCGGCGATTGCGCCAGCTTCCAGCACAAAGCGTGCTCGCGTCCGCCCGATCCGACCACCAATACCTTCATCCCAACGTCCTTTCCGTAACCATGTCCATTGTGGGGCCACGCCCCGATATTGTGCTCAGACGGTGGCGACCCGCTCCCGGATCGCCTGCCACACCATGTCGGTCGGGATGGCGGCGACGCAGGGGAACGCTTCGTCCGCCGAGGTCCGCTTCGGGCAGCGCCAAAGACAGTGATAGCACTCCATCTCTACCGACAAAAACGCCGCTCCCGCAGGCCGGATCGGGTCGGGATAGGGAACGAAACTACCGAAATGACCGCCTCCGGCCAGCAGCACCGTCGGCACCCCAACCCCCAGGGCAAGGTGGCCGGGGCCGGTATCGTTGGTGACGACACAGGCGGCATGCTTCATCACGTCGATCAGGTCGGGGAGCGACAGGGTGCCGATCGTGTCGATGGCACCGGGATGGTTCAGTGCGGCGATGCGCGGCTTGGCGAAGGCTTCCTGTCCTGCGCCGACGAAGACGACGCGCAGGCCGGATTCCAGGCAGTGACGAGCAACGGCGAGAAACGAGTCGAAGGGCCAGCGTCGTCCCGGTTCGTTCGAGCCAAAATTCATCACCACGTAGGGGGCGCCACCATCGGCGGCCACAGCGGGCATTCGCTCGCGCCAGGGGATACGAGGAACCTCGGGCGGGTGGCGGCGGCCGGTCAGGGCGTCAAGGAAGGTGAAGTGGCGCAGACCCTCGTGCGTTGGATAGGGGCCGGTGTCGATCACGCGGGTAGCGCGGGCCAGATACCAGCCATATTCGGCGCGAGTCCGCTCGGTGATAAAAGGCTGGGCGACGATCCGAGTCGGGGCGCGGCTGGCCCAGACTAACGTGTCCGCGGTTAGGGTCTTGCGCATGAACATGTCGCAGACCGCGATTTCGAATCCCTGGCGACGGACCCACAACGCGATCTTCAGCCGGTACAGCCATTTCTTCTCAAAAGCGTGCTCGTCGATGGTGACGACCCGGATACCGGGGAACACTTCGGCGGCCAGTCCGCGCCAGGAATGGCAGCCGAGCAGGGTGATCTCGTCTCGTCCGATCCCGAAGGCGGCGGGATAATGCTCCAGCGCCGCCCGTGCGATCACCATGTCGCCGATGCCGTCCATCCGCACCACCAGCAGGCCGCGCCGGGGCGTCCGGGCAGGCCACAGCGCCACCAGTGCATCGATCGGACGGAACAGCCACCAGCGGCGGCGCATCCCGCGCGGAAACACAGTCGAAAACCAGCCCATGAGATCAGAACGCTCCGCGAGTCACGTTGTCGCCGATCGCGGCGATCGCCGACTCGATATCGATATCGGCGACACAGGGGTACATGCCATCGATCAGGGGGAATTTGCAGCGATCCATGCAACCCTGACAGGGCATCGGCGAATAGATGAACTGGACATTATCCGGGACGATCCGTTCGTCATAAGGTACTCCGGCTCCGACAAAAGCGGCGCTGGCCAGACACAAGGTTGGCGTGCCCAGCAATACCGCCAGATGCAGTCCGGCGGTATCGACTCCGACCGCCATCCGCGCTCCCATCAGGATCGAGGCCAGTCGGTCGAAGCCGCCGGTTTCGATCTCGACGTTGGAGCGATTCAACTGGGTCATGATTGCGGGGTGACGGTCGAAATCGCTGCGATGACCGGCGACCAGGATACGCCAGTGGGGTGGGATCGCCTCGGCCAATCGCCGCCAGCTTTCGGCGGGGAGCATTCGCTGCCGCACCCCGGAGAAAGGGAAGAGAACAACAGTGTCGCTCATTTGCTCTGCGGGCGGTAACAGGCTGTCGGGCAGCAGAGCCAGTTCAAGCGGTTGGTGTTTTCCCAAAACAGCGCCGGCGAATTTCGACCAGCGGACGATCTTGTCCTGCCGTATCGGGCCGGATTCGAACAGTGTGTCGAACACCTTTTCGCTCTCGTCGCGACGGCGTTCGAAATTACGTCTCAGCCGTGGCGGCATCATTCCGGCGGTTTCGGCCGGATCGGCGGCGACGATCAGCGCCTCGTCGCGGTCGTGGATGCGGATGTAATCGAGCGAAACGATCAGGCGGTAATGCTGGGCGTGGAGGTCGGAAAAAGCCTTCCAGCGGTAGCCGGTTTCGTCGAGGCGCTCGAAATCGATCCGCCGCAGTTTCAGCAGACGGGGGAACAGAAACGCCATCCCGGCGGCGTCAGCGCGGCACAGCAGGGTTACGCTTTCATCCAGCCGCCCCAGCCGCATGAAGCGGGCCAACACCGCCGACAGGAAGACCATCTCGGCCGGGCCGCGCGAGCTGACCAGCAACACGCCCTCGGCGCGGCGGCGGCGGGACCGACGGCGCAGCAGGAACCCCAGCAGCGGGTCGAGCAGCGGCGCAAGCTTCATCGCAAGGTCTCCGTCATGTCGGCAACCGCCCGCATCACGACGTCGGCAGGAAGGGCGGCGACACAAGGATACATTGAATCGACTGCGGGGCGGCGACAATCGCCCAAACATCCCTGACAGGCCATCGGAGTCCAGATGAACCGTGCCGAGGTTGGCCCTAGCGCGGGGACATAAGGAATGTTGCCGCCGACATAGGCGGCGCTGGCCAGACATAGGGTTGGCGTTCCCAGCGCGGCGGCCAGATGCATGCAGCCGGTATCGACCGAGATCACCAGCCGTGCCGCCCGCAAAACCCCGACCAGTTGGGCGAACGGCATCGGCTCGAAGCTGACTCCCTCCAGGTCAAGGAGTGGACGGTATTCGGGGCAGCGTTCGAAATCCGATGGGTGGCCGCTGATCCGCACTCGCCAGCCGGAAGGCAACGTCTCGATGATCTGGCGGAACAAGTCGGGGGGGCTTTGTTTGCCGCGCACCGCCGAAAAGGGTTGGATCACCACGGTTGGCTTGTCGGCAACAATTGGGTCGGGGGGCGTCTGCGCCGCCAGCCGTTCTGGCGACAATGCGACGCGGGGCGGCGGCAGGCTGCGCCCGGTCAGGGCATCGGCAAAGGCGGCCCAGCGCAGCAGCTTGTTGTCGAGAGTCTCTGGCCCGGTCTCGATCAGTCGGCCCCAGCGCTTGCGGTTGGCGGTGAGTCGCCGGTTGTATTTGGCCCAGGGACGGGGGACCATCGCCGCGCTTTCGGGGGCGGAGCAGGCAAAGGCCAGAGCTTCGTCAAGATCGGGATGGCGCTGGAAATCGGTCGAGACCACAAGACGATAGTGACGGCGATAAAGATCGTCCAGATACCGCCGCCGCTGGGCCGGGTGGCGCAAGGCGACGAAATCGACCGTCAGAACATTGATGGACGGCGGCAGCAGGAACGCCATCTCGGCGGCGTTGGAGCGCAGCAGGACGGTGACGGTCTCGCCCGGTTCGGCCAGGGCGGCGAAGCGCTCGGCCACCAGCGCGAACAGCACGGTGTCGCCCAACCCGCCGGCCGAGATCAACAAGACGCCCGAGGCTCTGCCGTGACGGTGGGTCAAGCGCCGCTCCAAGCCGGTCAGCGGGTCGGTCAGGCGGTGCAGTTTCATCGCCGGCTCTCCTTGGAACGCGCCCTAGGGTGACACTTGTTTCTTAACAGAAGTCGCGGACGGACCCAAGTCCTGGGGGCGGGCCAGGGTGGCCCGGTTCATCGTGGCCAGGATCAGCATCAGGCACAGCCACCAGCTTTGCCACGCGCCGAAGCTGACGTTCAGAACCGCGAACACGGCCGCGACAGTCGCCAGGGACAGAACCCGCCCGGTTCCTTCCGTCGTGCGGACGATGCCGCGCAGGACGATGAAGAACAGGGCGCAGGCGAGTAACGCTCCGACCAGACCCAATTCCAGCCAGACCTGAAGCAGGGCGTTGTGCGGATGTAGAGGGATCAGTTCAGAATGAGCGGCGAAGTGTTTCTCGCCGACCATGAAGTCGTAATCGATTCGGTTCTGGCCTTCGGGAATGCTGCGGGCGGAGTTGGCTCCGTGGCCAAGGATCGGAGCCTGGGCGATCAACTCGGCGGTTCCGCGATAGATCACAAGGCGGTGCAGTGTTGAGTTGGCGATCATCGGAATCCGATTGGCGGCGGTCTCTGGATCGGGAAGGTGATAGGCGGCGACCGGGGCGATCAGCGTCCAGGCAACCATCGCCGTTCCCAGCAAGGCCGGGGTCGAACGGGGCGCCAGACGGGCCAGAACGGCCACCGCGCCGCCGAACAGCACCGCGAGGACCGACGACAGGCTGCCGAAGATCACGGCCGTCGCCATTATCGCCAGGATCAGCATGCCTCCGATCAGACGGGGGCGAGGCAGGGAAGGCAGGACAGCTAGAATCGGCCACAAAACCAGGGCGGCGGCAACCAGTCCTGGCTGGACCTGACGGTCCAGAAGGCGGCGTTCGCCAATATAAAGGAGGAGGGCGAGCAGGCAGCCGACGAGTAGCGCGAGACCGATCCGACGGCGGTTTTTTTCATCGACGAGCCGGGCGGTGGGGAGCACCAGAAGGCCCAGTCCGAACACGGGAGCGGTCTGAACAATCCAGGTCCGAGTGTCGGCGGAAAGTCCGGTGGTCCAGTTCAGGCTTGCTGCGCCGAACAGAGTGATTGCGGCCAGGATTGCGCTTGCCGCCAGATCGGGGCGAGGCCAGTGTCCGGTGCTGCGACGGAAACAACCGATCGCGACGATGGCGAACAAGACGAATAGCGGAGCGACACCTTTGGGAGCGGTGGCTGCGACCACGGGGGCGAGAAAAGCCGTGGCGACATAGGCGGTGGTCAGACCCGAATTGCTTTGTATTCCAGACATCTTCCGCTCCGTCGCTTCGTTGCGGCGACCTTATACAGTGGTCCTCGCCGCCGCAGGTAGGGGTAATCTGGCGGCGGTCGTGGGCCGGAGGCCGCCACTGTTCCATCCTCCCCTTGGTGGATCGTCCTTGGGGATATCGGACTTGCCTCGGGCGCGGAAATGGTTATAGTACGTTTCAGACACAGTCTTACATGCCTGGTGACAGGATGGTGAGAGTGGGCCGAAGGCCCACTTTTTTGTTTTTTAGGTCGTTGGTCGCAAGGCATCGGGTCATCATGGATCTTCAAAGCCGTTTAGAGGCCCTGATCGGTCCTTCCCTGGATGCCATGGGTTACGATCTGGTTCGGGTCCAGTTGCAGGGCAATCAGCGCCTGACTCTCCAGATCATGGCCGACCGTAAGGATGGCGCGGCGATGGGGGTCGAGGATTGCGTCGGCATCAGCCGGTCGCTCTCGGCGCTTCTCGATGTCGAAGACCCGATCTCAGGGGCTTATACCCTTGAGGTCAGCTCTCCCGGCGTCGATCGGCCGCTGACCAGAGCCAAGGATTTCGTGCAGTGGGCCGGCTTCGAAGTGAAGCTGGAATCGGCGCAGCCGATCGAGGGCCGTAAGCGGTTCCGTGGCCGGTTGGTCGGTCTTGACGACGCGGATGCTGTCCGTCTTGTGGTCGAGACCGGAGAGGTCGCCATTCCGCTCGCCGATGTCCGTGGCGCCAAGCTGGTGCTGACCGACGAGCTGATCCGAGCGACCATCAAGGACCAGGAAGGTTTGAGGACAGACGATTAAGATGGAACGAATCGCCGCACTCCCCCGCCCCGAATTGCTTCAGGTCGCCGACGCCGTTGCTCGCGACAAGGGCATCGACCGTGATGAGGTCCTTGAGGCCATGGAGCAGGCCATTCAAAAGGCCGGTCGCTCGAAATACGGCCACGAGCACGATATCCGCGCTCACATCGATCGCAAGACCGGCGAAATCCAGCTTGCCCGCTATATCGAAGTGGTCGAGACCGTCGAGAACGAGGCGACCCAGTTCACCTTGGCTCAGGCATTGCGCAAGAAGCCGGGTGCTGTCGTCGGTGACTTCCTGATCGATCCGCTGCCGCCGATCGATTTCGGCCGCATCGCCGCGCAGACCGCCAAGCAGGTCATCGTTCAGAAAGTGCGCGATGCCGAGCGTCAGCGTCAGTTCAATGAATACAAGGACCGTGTTGGCGAAATTTCGAACGGTCTAGTCAAGCGGGTCGAGTTCGGCAATGTCATCGTCGATCTGGGTCGCGCCGAAGGGTTGCTGCGCCGCGACGAGCTGATTCCGCGCGAGACCTTCCGCACCGGCGATCGTGTCCGCGCCTATATCTTCGACGTTCGTCAGGAGCCGAGAGGGCCGCAGATTTTCCTGTCGCGCACTCATCCGATGTTCATGGCGAAGCTGTTCGCTCAGGAAGTGCCGGAAATCTATGACGGCATCATCGAGATCAAGGCGGTGGCCCGTGATCCGGGTTCGCGCGCCAAGATCGCCGTGCTCAGTCACGATTCCTCGATCGATCCGGTTGGCGCTTGCGTCGGTATGCGCGGCTCGCGCGTTCAGGCCGTGGTCGCCGAGCTTCAGGGCGAGAAGATCGATATTATCCAGTGGTCGCCCGATGTCGCCACCTTCGTGGTCAATGCCTTGGCTCCGGCCGAGGTGACCAAGGTCGTGCTGGACGAAGAGGCGGGCCGTATCGAAGTCGTGGTTCCCGACGATCAGCTGTCGCTGGCGATCGGTCGGCGTGGTCAGAACGTCCGTCTGGCCAGTCAGCTGACTCAGTGGAACATCGACATCATGACCGAAGCCGAGGAGTCCGAGCGGCGCACCGAGGAGTTCCGCTCGCGCTCCAACATGTTCATCCAGGCGCTCGACGTCGATGACGTCATCGCTCACCTGCTCGTCACCGAAGGGTTCTCTTCGGTCGAGGAAGTGGCGTATGTGCCGCTGGAGGATTTGGCTGGTATCGAAGGCTTCGACGAAGGTGTCGCCGAGGAGCTTCAGAATCGCGGTCGTGTCTTCCTGTCCGAGCAGGACGATCGTTATACTCAGATGCGCAGGGATATCGGCGTTGCCGACGACGTTGCCGCGATCGAGGGGCTGACTCCCGCGCAGTTGGTCAAGCTCGGTAATCGCGGGGTCAAGACCCTCGACGATCTGGGCGATCTGGCCAGCGACGAGTTGATCGATATCGTTGGCAAGGACGCGATGAACGAAGATCAGGCTAACGCCGTCATCATGGCTGCCCGCGCCCATTGGTTCGAGGATGGGGCTCAGGGCTGACGGCCCGGAAAGGATTGACGATGCCCGGACCCGAGGCAGAGAGTAAGCTGCCGGGTGAAGAGGACGAGGAGACCGGACCAAACCGCCGTTGCATCGTCACCGGCGTGGTCCGGCCCAAGGCCGAACTGCTGCGTTTCGTTGTGGCGCCCGACGACTCGGTGGTTCCCGACCCTAACCATCGTCTACCTGGACGGGGAATCTGGTTGAGCGCTGGCCGGGATGTGGTAAATACGGCCGTGGCCAAGCGCTTCTTTTCCCGCGCCGCCCGCCGCCCGGTCACTGTGCCGGACGATTTGGCGGGTCGGATCGAGGCATTGCTGGTGCGTCGCTGCCTTGACGGTTTGGGGTTGGCCCGCCGCGCCGGGCGCGCGGTCTGTGGTTTCGAGAAGGTGTGCGCCGAGGTTCGCGCCGGGCGTGCCGCTCTTATTCTTGCCGCTCGCGACGCTTCACGCGATGGACGCGAAAAGGTCCGGGCGTTGGCGGCGGGGCACGGTGGAACCGGATGCATTCCGGTGATCGAACTCTTCGACGGAACCGAACTGGGGTCCGTTTTTGGCCGTGACACGGCCGTGCATGTGTGTTTGTCGCCAGGAAAACTGGCCAGCCGTCTTGTTGGGGAGGCGGCGCTATTGGCGGGGTTTCGTCAGGGCGACGTGGGGGAGGAACCGGCGGACACAGTCCGACGGGACTAAAGGGGAGAAACCGGCTTGTCCGGTGAGGTTGACCGAAATCGGATTACCGGTGGCAATCCGGCCGCCATTCAGGCCGCGAGAGAGACGAAGTCATACATGAGCGATTCCAAGGATCAAGACCGTAAAGCCCCGCTGAAGCTGCCCCAGCCGGGCAAGCTGGAGCTCAAGAAGACCGTCGAGACCGGTCAGGTCCGGCAGAGCTTCTCGCATGGCCGTTCCAAGACCGTGACTGTTGAGGTCCGCAAAAAGCGGACTTTCAGCAGCGTCGGTGGTGCGATGCATGAGGTCAAGGACGGCGTTCACTCCGCCGCCGAGGCCGACCTCGCCGCCGCCGTGGCCAAGGTCGAAGCGGCGATGCGCTCCGTCAACGCTCATGATCTTACCAATCATGAGAAGCAGGCCCGCGCCAGGGCGTTGCTGGAGGCCCAGCGCGCCGCCGAGACCGCTCGCCGTATTGCCGAGGAAGAGGAGGTTCTCCGCCTCGCCGAGGAAGAGGCCGCCCGCCGCCGCGCCGAAGAGGAAGAGGCCGCTCGCCGTATTGCCGAGGCCGAGGCGCTTGCCGCCCAGCCCGAACCGGTTGTCGTCGCTCCTGAACCCGTCGCTCCGGTCGCCGCGCCCAGCGCTGCTCCGGCTGTCGTTGCTGCGCCGACGGTTGCGGCTCCGGCTGCCGCCGCTCCGGCCGGTGCCGCCCCCGCTGGGGATGCCGCAGCCGTAGCCCGTCCGCGCACCGAGGAAGAGGAAGAGGAAGAGGCCCGCGCCAAGAAGCGCGCCGCCGCTCACAAGCCTGCCCCGGTCAAGCGCAACGAGCCGCGTCGTCGCACCGGCAAGCTGACCATCACCGACGCGCTGACCGATGACGACCGCTCCGAGCGCGGCCGTTCCCTCGCGGCCGTCAAGCGTGCCCGCGAGCGCGAGCGCCTCAAGCACCAGCAGACTGGTGCCGAGAAAGTCATCCGCGACGTTATCATTCCCGAATCCATCACTGTCCAGGAATTGGCCAACCGTATGGCCGCCCGTGGCTCCGACGTCATCAAGGCGTTGATGCGGATGGGCGTGATGGCCAGCATTAATCAGGCGATCGACGCCGACACCGCCGAACTGGTGGTGACCGAGTTCGGTCATAACTCCCGCCGCGTTTCCGAAGCCGACGTTCTGCTCGGCCTGGGTGGCGAGACCAATGAAGACGAAGTGCTGGAAGCCCGCGCTCCCGTCGTCACGATCATGGGACACGTCGATCACGGCAAGACGTCGCTGCTTGACGCTCTACGCGAAACCGACGTGGTGTCGGGCGAGGCCGGTGGAATCACCCAGCATATCGGTGCCTATCAGGTGACGATGAGCGGCGGTGGCCGGATCACCTTCATCGACACCCCCGGCCATGAGGCGTTCACCGCCATGCGTGCCCGTGGTGCCAAGGTCACCGACATCGTGGTCCTGGTGGTCGCCGCCGATGACGGCATCATGCCGCAGACGGTCGAAGCGATCCGTCATGCCAAGGCCGCCGGTGTGCCGATCATTGTCGCGATCAATAAGATCGACAAGCCCGACGCCAACCCGGATCGGGTGCGCCAGGAGCTGTTGCAGCATGAACTGGTGACCGAAGACCTGGGCGGCGACGTGCTCGCGATCGAGGTCTCGGCCAAGAAGCGCATGAATCTCGATAAGCTGGAGGAGGCGATCCTTCTCCAGGCTGAAATCCTTGACCTCAAGGCGAATCCCGAACGCACCGCCCAGGGCGTGGTGATCGAAGCCAAGATGGAAAAAGGTCGTGGTTCGGTCGCAACCGTTCTGGTTCAGACCGGTACCCTGCGTGTCGGCGAAGTGTTCGTCGCCGGGTCGGAATGGGGCCGTGTCCGTGCCCTGGTCGATGATCGCGGCAACTCGATCCAGGAAGCTGGCCCGTCCAGCCCGGTCGAAGTGCTCGGTCTTCAGGGAACGCCTGCCGCTGGTGACGATTTCGTCATCGTCGATGACGAGTCTCGCGCCCGTGAAGTCGCCAATTACCGTCAGCGTGTCGAGCGCGAGGCGCGGGCCCGGTTGGCCCAGCGCGGAACGCTTGAGCAGATGTTCTCGGCGATCAAGGCCGGTGACGCCAAGGAACTGCCGATCGTCATCAAAGGCGACGTGCAGGGATCGGTCGAGGCGATCGCTTCGACCGTCGAGAAGATCGGCAACGATTCGGTCAAGGTTCGGGTTCTGCACTCGGCCGTTGGCGGCATCAACGAATCCGATGTCACCCTGGCGAAGGCTTCGGGCGGTCTGATCATTGGCTTTAACGTTCGTGCCAATCCCCAGGCCCGCGATATGGCTCGGCGTGATGGTGTCGATATCCGCTACTACTCCATCATCTATGACGTCACCGACGATCTGAAGAAGATGCTGTCGGGGATGTTGGCGCCGACTCTGCGCGAGCGTTTCCTTGGCTACGCGTCGATCCGCGAAGTGTTCTCGATCACCAAGGTCGGCAAGGTTGCGGGTTGCATGATCACCGAAGGTATCGTCAAGCGTGGCAGCAAGGTCCGTCTGCTCCGTGACGACGTGGTGATCCATACCGGCGATCTCGCCCAGTTGAAGCGCTTCAAGGAAGACGTGAAGGAAGTCCGCGACGGTTACGAATGCGGTATGTCCTTCACCAATTACGAAGACATCCGTGCCGGCGACGTCATCGAATGCTTCGAGATCGAGGAGGTTGCGGCGACCCTGTAAGGGGCGTCGTACCGCCTTCGATCAAGCCGGAAGGAGCGCGTTCATGCCGAGGGGAAACAAACCGCCGTCGCAGCGTCAGCTGCGCGTCGGTGAGGAGCTTCGCCACATCATCGCCGCCGTGATCGAACGCGGCGAGTTCCGTGATCCCGATCTGGTCGGGCGGGGCATCACCGTCACCGAGGTGAGGGTCAGCCCCGACCTGCGCAACGCCACTGTCTTCGTGGTGCCGCTGGGTGGCGGCGACACTACGCCGATTCTGTCGGGTTTGAAGCGGGCCAAGGCGTTCTTGCGCCACGAAATCGGCAAGTCCGCCTTGTTGCGGACCGTGCCGGATTTGTGGTTCCAGCCCGACACCACTTTCGACGAAGCGTCGCGTATCGACGATATCCTGCGCAGCCCCGAGGTCCTTCGCGACCTCGAAGGTGGCGAAGGAGTCTGATCGGCGTTCTTCCATGGAATGCAGGGCAAAGCCCTGCATTCACAAGGGGCCGTGTTTGTGGCCCCGTGCCGCCCCCATCCTGAGGTCCGGGAGATCACGAGCTTGGTCCTCGGCCGGGGTGGGCAAGCCCACATGTTCCTCATCCGAAAGCGACATCAATGGCACGCAAGCGCAAGGGCCGTCAGATCGACGGCTGGTTGTCGATAGACAAGCCGCTCGGTCTGTCTTCGGCCCAGGTCGTGGGGAAGATCCGCCGCATTCTGGATGCCGCCAAGGTCGGTCATGGCGGTACGCTCGACCCGCTGGCGTCCGGCGTCTTGCCGATCGCGCTGGGGGAAGCGACCAAGACCGTTCAATATGTGATGGACGGGGCGAAGACCTATCGCTGGACGGTGCGCTGGGGCGAGGCCACCAGTACCGAGGACCGCGAGGGGGAGGTGATCGCGACCTCGGATGTGCGTCCAGACGAAGCGGCAATCCTGGCGGTGCTGCCTACCTTTACCGGCGAGATCGAGCAGGTGCCGCCTGCTTATTCAGCGATCAAGATCAATGGAGAACGAGCCTATGATCTGGCTCGCGCCGGGGAGACAGTCGAACTGAAATCCCGTCAGGTTCGAATCGACCGGCTGACCTATTTGGGTGCGGTCGATTCCGACCATGCCGAATTCGAAGTCCAATGTGGCAAGGGTACCTATATCCGCTCTTTGGCCCGTGATATCGCCGTTGCGCTTGGTACGGTCGGACACATCGCCAGCCTGCGCCGCACCGCCTGCGGCCCGTTCACTGAAGCGCAGTCGATTTCCCTTGAAAGTCTGGAGGTCGTCGGGCAAGGTCCGAGCCTTCGGAGCTGTCTGCTCCCGATCGCGACCGCGCTGGACGACATCCCGGCCCTGGCCCTGACCGAAGCAGACGCCCGCCGCCTCCAGAGTGGCGGCCCCGTGCCTTTGGCACGCGCGGCTTCCTCACATCCGCAGGCCGAAATCGCGTCTGGCATCCCATGCCGGGCGATGGTTGGTGGATTGCTGGTGGCACTGGTACGCATCGAAGGCGGAATGATCCGCCCGGTGCGCGTAATGACTCAGAATCGAAGCGAAGGAGCTGACGATGTCGATCACCCCTGAACGCACCCGCGAGCTGGTGAAGGAATTTGCGACCACCGACGGCGACACTGGATCGGCCGACGTGCAGGTCGCGATTCTCTCGGAGAGAATCCGTAACCTCACCGAGCATCTCAAGGAGCACAAGAAGGATTTCCATTCGCGCCGTGGCCTGCTCATCATGGTCGGTCAGCGTCGCCGGATGCTGGATTACTTGAAGAAAAAAGACCAGAAGCGGTATGAGGGGCTTATTGCTCGCCTTGGCCTCCGCAAGTAAGCGGGCTTCTCGGAAAGACGGCCGGACGTCGGCCAAGACGGTACCCGCGTGGGGATGGCTTCACGCGGGTTGCCGTGTTTTTATTTCACGACGTCGGGGTTGCCGCAATCCGGCGGCAATTCTAGGGATAAGGAACTGACGAGAATGTCGCTGTTCAACGTACACCGCAAGGAGCTCATCTGGGGCGGCCGCAAGCTGATCCTTGAGACGGGCAAGGTTGCTCGCCAGGCCGATGGCGCCGTGTTGGCCACGTATGGCGAAACCACCGTGCTCTGCACCGTGGTTGGGGTCAAGACCCAGAAGCCGGGAATCGATTTCTTCCCGCTCACCGTGAATTACCAGGAAAAGGCGTTCGCCGCCGGCAAGATCCCTGGTGGCTTCTTCAAGCGTGAAGGCCGTCCGAGCGAGAAGGAGACCCTGGTCTCCCGCCTGATCGACCGTCCGATCCGTCCGCTGTTCGTTGACGGCTTCCGCAATGAAGTCCAGGTCGTCTGCACCGTCCTGTCGCATGACCTTGAAAACGATCCCGACATCGTGTCGCTGGTCGGCACCTCTGCCGCGCTGACTCTGTCGGGTCTGCCCTTCATGGGCCCGGTCGGCGCCGCCCGTGTCGGTTATATCGATGGTCAGTACGTCCTGAACCCGAAGGCCGACGAACTGCCCAAGAGCGCCCTTGATCTGGTCGTTGCCGGCACCTCCGAAGGCGTCCTGATGGTCGAGTCCGAGGCGCAGCAGCTGTCCGAAGAGATCATGCTGGGCGCGGTCACTTTCGGCCACACCGAATTCCAGCCCGTCATCAAGGCGATCATCGAACTGGCCGAACTGGCCGCCAAGGAGCCGTGGGAACTGGCTCCCCCGCCCGCCGAGATCGCCCTGGTCCGTTCGAAGTTCGAAGCCGCCGGCATTCCCGCCGCGCTGGCCGAGGCTTACAAGATCGTCAAGAAGCAGGATCGCTACGCCGCCGTTGGCGCCGTCAAGAAGTCCGCTCTCGAAGCTCTGACCGAAGCGGCCGAACTGGCCGTTGCTCCCGGCATCCTGAAGGATCTCGAGTCCGAGGTCGTTCGCGGCAACATCCTCAACACCGGCATCCGCATCGACGGCCGCGACACCAAGACCGTGCGCCCGATCGAAGTCGAAGTCGGCGTGCTGCCCCGCGCGCACGGGTCCGCCCTGTTCACCCGTGGCGAGACTCAGGCCCTGGTGGTCGCGACTCTCGGCACCGGCCAGGACGAGCAGATCATCGATGCGCTCTCGGGCGAGTACCGCGAGCACTTCATGCTTCACTACAACTTCCCTCCCTACTCGGTCGGCGAAGCCGGTCGCATGGGGTCGCCCGGTCGCCGCGAAATCGGCCACGGCAAGTTGGCGTGGCGCGCGGTTCGTCCGACCCTGCCGACCAAGGAATCCTTCCCCTACACCATCCGCGTGGTGTCCGAGATCACCGAGTCGAACGGCTCGTCCTCGATGGCCACCGTCTGCGGCTCCTCGCTGGCTCTGATGGATTCCGGCGTGCCGCTGCCCCGTCCGGTCGCTGGCATTGCCATGGGCCTGATCAAGGAAGGCGAGAGCTTTGCGGTTCTCTCCGATATCCTGGGTGACGAAGATCATCTCGGCGACATGGACTTCAAGGTCGCCGGTACCGAGGACGGTGTGACCGCCCTCCAGATGGATATCAAGATCACCTCGATCACCCAAGAGATCATGAAGATCGCCCTGGATCAGGCCAAGGATGGCCGTATCCACATTCTGGGCGAGATGAACAAGGGCCTCGATTCGGCTCGTGATTCGGTCTCCGGTAACGCCCCGCGCATCACCACGATCTCGATCCCCAAGGAAAAGATCCGTGAAGTGATCGGCACCGGCGGTAAGGTCATTCGCGAAATCTGCGAGCAGACCGGCGCCAAGATCGATATCGATGACGACGGCACCATCAAGGTTGCTTCGGTCGATGCCGATGCCGCCCAGCGCGCTATCGATTGGATTCGCGGCATCGTCGCCGAACCCGAACTCGGCGTGATCTATACCGGTAAGGTCGTGAAGGTCGTCGATTTCGGCGCGTTCGTGAACTTCCTCGGCTCCCGTGATGGCCTCGTCCACATCTCGGAACTGTCGCGTGAGCGCGTTTCCAAGGTCGCCGACGTGATCAAGCAGGGCGATGTCGTTAAGGTCAAGGTTCTCGGCTTTGATGATCGCGGCAAGGTTAAGCTGTCGATGAAGCAGGTCGATCAGGCTACCGGCGAAGACATCTCCGCCCAGATCGAGGCCGAAAAGGCCGAGCGCCGCAAGGATCGCCCCGAGGCGTAAGTCGCTTCTAAGCCGTCCGATGTGACGAAGGCGCGGTCCCCGCAAAGGGCCGCGCCTTTTTCGTGTGTGCTATATTTCCGGGGCGCTGCCCCGAACCCCGCCAGGAGGCACGGCCTCCTGGACCTCGGTTAGGATTCGATCCGGCTTTGCACCTGCCGGCGGAATTCAAGAGGATCGTCAATTTGAGCGAAGTGCTCCTTCGATCCGCCGGTTCCCGAGACAGTAATGGTCCCAAATCCAAAAATTCTTCCAATAATCCCCTGATTGACGCCGATGCCCTCGATTTTGTTGAGAATGATTTCAAGAGAATGACGGCGGATAAAGCCGATCTTGATCAAAACTCTTTTATTAGTGACGCCAAACTCAGACGTCTTCAAATCGATCCATCGAACAATAAATAAGAGTGTTCCGTAGGCAATGAATGCCAATCCAGAAAATATGAATATATGGTTCGAGGGGCTTTGCGCGTATCCCGTCGCTATCAGTGAAAGACCGATTGCGATAGCAATGGATGACGGAACGAAAATGAACCAATGAAGCTTCGTTCTATAAGCGATTTCCTCGTTTGGAAGTAGATTGCTTTCTATGAAGCTCATGTCTCATTTCCTTCCGCCGAGTAAAATCAACGGTCTGCGTATGACGGTGATGATGTCATTAAGTGTATCGGTAAATGATGGGTTCGAACAGAGAGGCCAGGACGAGGCAAACGAATGGGGGTCGGGGTTGTGCCCCACGCGGGTTCGGGCGACAGCCCGTTAAACTCCCGTCAGAGCCTGACGGACATGAAAACGGCGCGGTCCCCGAGGAGGGAACCGCGCCGTGGTCAGTATCTTAACCGGCCGAAAAGCCCGCAGGATCAGGCGGCTTCCATCTTGGCGCGCAGGCTCTCGTCGAGCTTGTCGAGGAACTGCGTGGTGGTGAGCCAGGGCTGATCGGGACCGATCAGGATGGCGAGATCCTTGGTCATGAACCCGGCCTCGACAGTATCGATGCAGACCCGTTCGAGGGTCTCGGCAAAGCGGGCGACCTCGGGGGTATTGTCGAACTTGGCGCGATAGGAAAGGCCGCGCGTCCAGGCGAAGATCGAAGCGATCGGATTGGTCGAGGTGGCCTTGCCCTTCTGGTGCTCGCGGTAATGGCGGGTGACGGTGCCGTGAGCGGCTTCGGCCTCGACGGTCTTGCCATCGGGCGACAGCAGGACGGAGGTCATCAGGCCGAGCGAGCCGAAGCCCTGGGCAACCGTGTCGGACTGAACGTCGCCGTCATAATTCTTGCAGGCCCAGACGAATTCGCCGGACCATTTCAGGGCGCAGGCAACCATGTCGTCGATCAGGCGGTGTTCGTAGGTGATGCCGAGCTTGTCGAAATCAGCCTTGAACTCGGTCTCATAGACCTCTTGGAACAGATCCTTGAAGCGGCCGTCATAGGCTTTAAGAATCGTATTCTTGGTCGAGAGGTAGACCGGCCACTTTTTATCCTTGCCGTAATTCAGGCAGGCGCGGGCAAAGCCCCGGATCGATTCGTCGAGGTTGTACATTCCCATCGCGATTCCGGCGCTGGGGAACGCGAACACTTCGTGCTCGATGACCTGACCGTCGGCACCTTCGAACTTCATGGTCAGCTTGCCGGGGCCGGGTACCTTGAAATCGGTGGCGCGGTACTGGTCGCCGAAGGCGTGGCGACCGATGACGATCGGCTTGGTCCAGCCGGGAACGAGGCGCGGCACGTTCTTGCAGATGATCGGCTCGCGGAACACGGTGCCGTCAAGAATGTTGCGGATGGTGCCGTTGGGCGACTTCCACATTTTTTTAAGATTGAATTCGGTGACGCGGGCTTCGTCGGGAGTGATGGTGGCGCATTTGACGCCGACGCCATATTGCTTAATCGCCTCTGCGGCCTCAATGGTCACTTTGTCATCGGTCGCATCACGGTTTTCGACGCCGAGATCGTAATATTTCAGGTCGATATCGAGATAAGGCAGGATCAGCTTGTCTTTGATGAACTGCCAGATGATCCGCGTCATCTCGTCGCCGTCAAGTTCGACGATTGGATTGGCGACATTGATTTTTTTCATCGACGTCCTCCCGGTTTTTGGGCAATTCTGGGTTTAGATCGGGACGCGCGTTGTCCCGCGCGCGGTGCCGCCCCGAGCGGCGGCGACGATACCATTCGTACCGGCGAACGCAAACCGTAATCCCACTCGTTGGGAGGGGGATCGGGCAGGTCGATGGCTTTGGAAACACTTTGTTACTGGGCAAGTCGAGGCTCGATCCCCATAGTGTCGCCGCAGAGAACTCCACCTAATAAAGGGAGAATAATAGTTATGCGTTTCATCCTGAAATGTGCGGCGGTTGCCGCAGTCGCTGGTGTCGCCGCAGCGGCGTCTCTTCCCGCCGTGGCACAGCAGTCGAAGCCGGAGGATCTGCTGATTCTGCGCCAAGGTCTGATGCAGACGCTGAAGTCGCAGTGGGCTCCGATCGCAGGCTTTGCCGCAGGGAAGGGTGAGTTGCCGGCCGATGCCGCCCAGCGTGCCGAGAACATGGTGATGGTGGCCAAGCTGGCTCCGATCGGCTGGGTCAAGGGGACCGAGAACCTGCCCAAGGGCGAGACCAAGCCCGAGGCGTTTGGGGCCAAGTCGGCTGAGTTCCTCGAAGGCTGGAAGACGATGGCCGCCGAATCGACCAAGCTTGCCGCCGCCGCCAAGGTCGGTCCCGATGCCCTGAAGGCTCAGGCTGCCGTCACCGGCAAGGTCTGCAAGGCCTGTCATGAAGAGTTCAAGCAGGACTAGCGTCACGAGGCACGCGGTCTCTTGAACCAAGCCAAGTCGCGATGAGTTCCCCTCATCGCGACTTGGTATAAACTCCGGGATGGTGGCGAGGCTCCTCTCTGCCGCCAGGTCTGGAGATGGTGTGAAGAATGCCGGAATTGCCCGAGGTCGAAACCGTTGCCCGTGGTCTGGAGCGGGTCTGGCTCGACCGGACTCTGACCGCCGTGACGACCCGCCGCGCCGGTCTACGCCGCCCCTTTCCCACGAATTTCGCGTTGCGCCTGACCGGGCGGCGCTTCGTTTCGGTGGGACGACGGGCGAAATATCTGTTAGCCCATTTCGATGACGGATTGGTTCTGCTGGGTCATCTCGGCATGTCGGGCCGGATGGTGATTTCGGGCCTGCGCAATACCCCTCCCGGTCCACACGATCATGTCGAGTTTGTCACCGACGACGGGACTCTGGTGACGATGACCGATCCGCGCCGGTTTGGGTTGCTCGACCTTTCCACCGAGACCGAACTGGCGGCGCATCCGCTGCTGGCCGGGCTGGGGCCGGAGCCACTGGAGGACAGCTTTGACGCGGCTGTTCTGGGGGCCGCCCTGGCGGGAAAGGCCACCGCGATCAAGCTGGCTCTGCTCGATCAGACGGTGGTGGCGGGGTTGGGCAATATCTATGTTTGCGAAAGTCTGTTTCGTGCCGGTCTGTCGCCGTTGCGTCCGGCGGGCAGCGTGTCCGGGGCCGAACTGACTGCTCTGGTTTCGGCGATCAAGGCGGTTTTACACGAAGCAATTGCCGCCGGGGGATCGTCCCTGCGCGATCACGTCCGCCCGGATGGCGAACTCGGCTATTTCCAACACGGCTTCAAGGTCTATGGCCGCGCCGGTCAACCCTGTCCCGATTGCGCGGGTCCGCCGGGCTGTCCGGGCATTGAACGGATTGTCCAGGGGGGGCGATCCACTTTCCATTGTGCAAGGCGGCAAAGGTGATGGTATAGCCATGTCTATGGCACCCATCCGGTTCCTTGCGCTTGTTCTTGCCGTCTGCGTCGTTGCCGCTCCCGGCCCGGCCCGCGCGGGGGGATTCCTCGGCACCTATGAGGATCTCCCGCTCGCGCCCGGATTGACCGAGATCGAGGGGGCGGGGGTTTCGTTCGATTCCCCCAATGGCCGCATCGTCGAAGCCTATGCCCGCGGTAAAGTCGCCGTCGCCGAGATCCTGCGCTTTTATGCCGCTACGTTGCCTCAGCTGGGTTGGACCCGCGAGAGCGACGTGGTCTACCGTCGCGAGGCCGAAGTGTTGCGTCTTGGCCCCGCCACCGATAGGGGCGGTGTAACGATTCACTTCGCTGTATCGCCGGAATGACCCCATCCGCAGGGAAGGATTCTTCATCCATGGCTTACGAGAACATCACCGTCGAAACCCGCCGTCACGTCGGCCTGATCACCCTCAACCGGCCCAAGGCGCTGAACGCTTTGTGTTCCGCGCTGATCCGCGAGCTGGGGCAGGCGCTGGACGCCTTCGAGGCCGATGACGAGATCGGAGCCATCGTTCTGACCGGCTCGGAAAAGGCGTTCGCCGCCGGGGCCGACATCAAGGAAATGGCGTCGAAGACCTTTATCGACGCGTATCTCGCCGATTTCATTACCAATGGCTGGGAACGGATCACCACCTGCCGCAAGCCGGTGGTGGCGGCGGTGGCCGGGTTCGCGCTGGGCGGTGGCTGTGAAGTGGCAATGATGTGCGACTTCATCCTGGCCGCCGACAACGCCAAGTTCGGCCAGCCCGAGATCACGATCGGTACCATTCCCGGCGCGGGCGGCACCCAGCGTCTGGTCCGCGCCATCGGCAAGGCCAAGGCGATGGAGATGGTTCTGACCGGCCGGATGATCGATGCGGTCGAGGCCGAACGCGCGGGTCTGGTCAGCCGGGTCGTCCCCCTGGCCGAACTGATCGACGAGGCGGTGAGGGTTGCCGACAAGATCGCGTCCTTGAGCCGTCCGGTGGTTCTGATGGCGAAGGAATCGGTCAACGCCGCTTTCGAAACCTCTCTGTCGCAGGGGATACAGTTCGAGCGTCGGCTGTTTCACGCCACCTTCGCCACCGAGGACCAGAAGGAAGGCATGGCTGCCTTTATCGAAAAGCGCAGCCCGGCTTTCCGTAATCGGTAGCAGGCTTTTCCTCTCTCCCTGTCCAGATCGCAAAAACGAAAACCCCGGAGCTTTTGGCTCCGGGGCTTCCCGTCCTCACGCGTGAGAGAAGAGAGGATTTAACGCGTGAGGTCGTAGGATATATCGCTTGAGGCGTCGGTAACCTCGAAGATCCGGTCGAGGATTTCGACCAGCACCCGCAACGCGCCCTGGTACCCGAAGGTGGGGAAGCGGTGATGGTGGTGACGGTCGAAGATCGGGAAGGTCAGGCGGATCAGCGGAATGCCGGTGTCCTTTTCCAGATACTTGCCATAAGAGCTGCCGATGATGAGGTCGGTCGGCTCGGTGAACAGCAGCGAGCGAAGGTGCCACAGATCCTTGCCGACCCACACCTTGGCGTCGGCGCCGAAGGGGTTGGCGGCCAGCAGTCCCTTCATCTTCGCTTCCCATTCCTTGCCCGCATTGGTGCACAGGCAGTGAGTGGGTTCACAGCCCAGTTCCATCAGGAACTCAGCCATCGCGTAGACGAAATCGGGATCGCCGAACAGGGCGACTTTCTTACCGTGCAGCCAGGCCTGGCTGTCGGCGATGGCATCGACCAGACGGCCGCGTTCCTTCTCGATGCTCTCGGGGATCGGCTTGCCCGACAGTTCCGAGATCTTCATCAGCAAGGCGTCGGTGGCGCCGATACCCATCGGATAGTTGAAGGAGACGGTCGGCTGTCCCTTTGACCGAATGTACTCGACCGTCTTCGCCGAGCAATATTCCTGCAAGGCGATGGTGGCCTCAGCATTGATCGCGTCGCGAACGTCGTCGAGCTTGGTCCCGCCGTCATACATCCGGTAGATGCCGTCGGTGGGGGTGTCGAACACGTCGGAGACATCGCTGATCACGGTGTAATCGACGCCCATCGTGTCGAGATAACGCTTCAGTTCGCGGTTGTTGGCAGTGGCGTAGCCGTCGAAGCCGGGGATGATGTTGATCTTGCCGTTCGACTCGCCGCGAACCACCTCGCCCTTCGCACGATCCCAGAAGTAATTCAGGATACCCTTGATCATGTTGTCATAGCCAACGACGTGGCTGCCGACGAACGAGGGGGTGTGAGCGAAGGGAACCGGGAAATCGGCCGGGACCGATTCCTTTTCCTTGGCGGTGCCGATAAAGGCTGACAGATCGTCGCCGATGACTTCGGCCATGCAGGTGGTCGAAACCGCGATCATCTTGGGTTTGTAAAGCTTCAGGGCGTTCTGAAGACCCTCGACGATGTTGTTGAGACCACCGAACACCGCCGCGTCCTCGGTCATTGAGTCCGACACGCAGGCCGAGGATTCCTTGAAGTGACGGGCGAGGTGAGACCGGAAATAAGCGGCGCAGCCCTGTGAACCATGGACGTAGGGCAGGGTCTCTTCGAACCCGGCGGCGGCGAACACCGCGCCCAGCGGCTGGCAGGCCTTGTGCGGGTTGATGACGGCGTGCTCACGGGCGAAGTTCTTCTCGCGGTATTCCCACGACTTCGAATATTCGAGCTGGGCCGCTACAGCGTCGTCGCTCGGACGGCACTCGAACTGAGCCTTCTTTTCCGCCAGCAGCTTCGTGTACTCGGGTTCCGAGAACAGGGAGATGTGGTCTTTGATGTTGTCGGCGCTCTGGGGCATGACAAACTCCTTCCCGCCTCCCCGCGCCCCCGGATATTGGGCGACACGCGGGGAGGGAATTTACGTGCGAACGATCGTTGGTCGGAACCTGGGGAGGCGCTTTACGCGGCCTTCCACGGGGCCTTCAGCTTGCTCCAGATCGGGGCATTGACGGCCATGTCCATGTCACGGGCAAAGATGGCAAAGCCGTCATAGCCGTGATACGGGCCGGAATAATCCCACGAATGCATCTGGCGGAAAGGCACGCCCATCTTCTGGGTCGAGTACTTTTCCTTGATGCCGGAGCCGACCAAATCGGGACGCAGCTTTTCGATGAACTTCTCCAGCTCGAATTCGGATACGTCGTCGTAAATCAGCGTGCCTTCCTTCAGGTAATGGCCGGTGCGCTGATAATCGTCGTTGTGAGCGAATTCGTAGCCGGTGCCGACGATGACCATCCCGAGGTCGTCATAGGCCGTCGCGGTGTGACGGGGGCGCAAGCCGCCGACATACAGCATCACGGTCTTGCCCTCAAGCCGGGGCTTGAAGCGCGCCAGCACACCATCGACCAGCGGCTGGTATTTCGCGATGACCTTTTCGGCGTTGGCCTGGATGGTCTCGTCGAATTGGGCCGCGATCTTCCGCAAGGAGGCGGCGATCTGGGTCGGGCCGAAGAAGTTGTATTCCACCCACGGAATTTCGTACTTCTCTTCCATGTGACGGCAGATGTAGTTCATCGACCGATAGCAGTGGATGAGGTTCAGCTTGGCGCGGGGAGCGCGCTCGATTTCGGCCAGGGTCGCATCGCCGGACCACGAGCCGATGACGCGCAGACCGATCTCTTCCAGCAATTTGCGCGACGGCCAGGCATCGCCGCCGATGTTGTAGTCAGCGATCAGGTTGACGTCGTAGGGGGTGCCTTCCCACTCGGGGATACCCTTGTCGAACACCCAATCCCGGATCGCGTCGTTGGCGATGTGGTGGCCGAGCGACTGGGACACGCCGCGGAACCCTTCGCAACGAACCGGAATGACCTTCTTGCCGAGTTCCTTGCCCTTTTTCTTCGACACGGCTTCGATGTCGTCGCCGATCAGACCGATCGGGCACTCGGACAGGATCGAGATGCCGTTGTTGAGCGGGAACAGGACTTCAAGCTCGTCGATCATCTTGTCCAGGTTTTTGTCGCCACCGAAAACGATGTCGCGTTCCTGGAAGTCCGACGTCACCTGCATGGTGACAAAGCTGTCGATTCCGACGGTGCCGGTGAAGTAGTTGCGGCGCTGGGACCAGGAATACTGGCCGCAGCCGATCGGGCCGTGCGAGATGTGAACCATGTCCTTGACCGGACCCCACACCACGCCCTTGGCACCTGCATAAGCGCAGCCACGGACGGTCATCACGCCGGGAACGGACTTGATGTTGGATTTGACGCCACAGGTCGGGTTGCCTTCGGCATCGGTCTTGACGGTGCCGAGGTGGCGCGCACGCTTCTTCGCAGCCTTTTCCGGGTACTGATCGAGGACTTCCTTGATCAGAGCCTCGTTGGCGGCGGTGTCGTTGATGTTGTCGAGGCTCATGCCCCTTCTCCTTTCCGCGTGTTCTTTATCTCCCGCCCCCCACCGATCGAACCGCGACCGGCGGGTATGGCGGAACAGTCCGGCTTACCCGACCGACTTTTCCTTGGCCTCCAACTCGGCCAGGGCCTGATCGTCGGACTTCATGATGCCGAATTCGAGCAACAGGTCTTCCAGCTCTTCCATCGTGATCGGGCTCGGGATGGTGCCCTTGCCGGCATTGGCGTGGATCTTGGTCGCGAGCGAGCGGTATTCGGCGGCCTGCGACGAATCCGGGGCGTACTGGATCACGGTCTGGCGGCGCAGCTCGGCGTGCTGGACGATGTTGTTGCGCGGCACGAAGTGGATCATCTGGGTATTGATGCGTTTGGCCAGGGTCTCGGCCAGATCCAGCTCGCGGTCGGTCTGACGCTCGTTGCAGATCAGGCCGCCGAGGCGGACGCCGCCCGAACCGGCATACTTCAAGATGCCCTTGGCAATGTTGTTGGCGGCGAACAGAGCCATCATTTCGCCCGACATGACGATGTAGATTTCCTGGGCCTTGTTCTCGCGGATCGGCATCGCGAAGCCGCCGCACACCACGTCGCCCAGCACGTCGTAAGAGACGTAATCGACGTCGTCGTAAGCGCCGTTCTCTTCCAGGAAGTTGATGGCGGTGATAACGCCGCGACCGGCGCAACCGACGCCCGGCTCAGGCCCGCCGGCTTCGGTGCACTTGATGCCCTTGTAGCCGATCTTCATCACGTCTTCGAGTTCGAGGTCTTCGACCGAACCGGCCTTTGCCGCGAGGTGCAGCACGGTGTCTTGCAGCTTGCAGTTCAGGATCAGCCGGGTCGAGTCCGCCTTGGGATCGCAGCCGACGATCAGAATCTTCTGACCCATTTCGACCAGCGCCGCGAGGGTGTTCTGCGAGGTGGTGGACTTGCCGATACCGCCCTTGCCGTAAAATGCGATCTGACGAGGCATGTTCGAATTCCTTTCTGTCTGCCTTCCTAAATCGTCGGCTGAGGGTTTCGCCTCTGCCACAAGCCTACCCTTGCATGGCCTGTGCCAAGTTCTGAGCCAGGACGGAACTTGGTTGAATCCCGTGCGTGGTTGGTGGTTAATCGTTTATAATCAATGTGTTGCTGATTGTCGCGAGGCAGTTGCCTAAAAAACAGGCGGCTGTTCGGAACGCGACAACACAACACCGGAGTGTTCGAAGCCGAACAGCGGCAGACAGACAGGCGGCGGCGTGTGCGGCAGAGGTAGGTATGCTTCTTGCAAGATTAGGATGAGCACCTTCTGAAGAGAGTCATTCGCCCGCCATGGACCAGCCGACACATCGCCGACTTGGGCACAGCACCAATCTGGTGGGACTCTCCACCAACCTGTTGGGCAGTGACGCCTTCAACGAAGATCCGCGTGAGATTCATCTGTCCGGCGTATGCGAGATGAATCGCCGTCTGTTCGAGATGTTGGGCTATTCCGAGGGGTTAGCTGACGCCGGAGACGCCTTTTTGAAATACATGCAGGCGATGTTCGGAATCGATCCCGAGCAGCACGAGGCCAACTCGGCCCAGGCGGGGGGGGCACCGCGTCGCTATCGGTCGAGCTTCCTGCGCCTGTTGAAGGGGTGGGGCTACGATTCCAACGGCCCCGAAGGGGCGGTGCTGAAAGGCTGGGTCGAGAGCAGGTTCGGCCTGTTTCCGACCTATCACAAAGAGATGATCACTCGCTTCTCGTCGCCGGGCTGGATCTCCTACGTAGAGGAGAAAATGTCAAGCCGCTTTCACAACAATTCGATTTACTGTCAGCTCGACATTCTTTACGAGTTTTGCCAGTGGGCGTTGAAGGTTCACGCCGCGCCGAGCGAGCGTCACATCACCCTTTTCCGTGGGGTCAATTCATTTGACGAACACCAGATCGTCGAACGAATCGACCGTAAGACTGTTGTGATGCGTCTTAACAACCTTGCGTCTTTTTCCAGCGACCGTGGGGTGGCCGATTGTTTCGGCGATACCATCCTGACCGTGACCGTGCCGGTGGTGAAGGTGATGTTCTTCAACACCTTGCTGTCGCTCCACCCGTTGAAGGGCGAAGGCGAATTCCTGGTGATCGGCGGTGATTACCGGGTCCGCGCTGATTATCTGTGACGGCTTCGCGGTGAAGTCGGTGTGTCACGACCTGATTCTGACGATGACAGAGAGGCCCTTATGACCGAACCTTCCCTGATCGAGCGTGCCCTCGGGGCTTATCTGGGGTTTGCCGTCGGTGACGCGCTGGGCGCGACCGTCGAGTTTATGACGCGGGGTGAGATCCAGGCGAAATACCGGCTGCATCGCAAGATGATCGGCGGCGGCTGGCTCCATCTGGCGCCGGGACAGGTTACCGACGATACGGAGATGAGCCTGTGCCTGGGGCGATCGCTGGTTCGCCGCCAAGGTTTTGAACTGCCTGACATCTGCGACGAGTTCGCCGCCTGGCTGAAAAGCGGCCCGGTCGATGTCGGCAACACCTGTCGCCGTGGCATTCGCCGCTACATCACCAATGGCAGCGTCGAGGGTGCCTATTGCGACGGCGATGCTGGCAATGGCGCGGCGATGCGCAATCTGCCGTTGGTTCTGGCGACGCTGGGGCGTCCCGATCTGCTGGATCGCTGGTCAATCGCCCAGGCCCACATCACCCACAACCACCCGCTTTCCGATGACGCCACCCTGGCCTTGGCGCGGATGACCCAGGCGCTGGTTCAGGGGCGGGGCATGCGCGAGGCCCGTGATGTCGCCCGGCATTTGGTCGAGACCCATAAGACCTTTCGCTTCGAGGTTTTCCACGGACAATCGAGCGCTTATATCGTCGATACGATGCAGACCGTGCTGCATTTCTACTTCCTGACCGATTCGTTCCGGTCCTGTCTGACCGAAGTCGTCAACCAGGGTGGCGATGCCGATACCACCGGCGCGATTGCCGGGATGTTGGCCGGGGCGACCTATGGAATTCGGGACATCCCCACCGCCTGGCTCGGCAAGCTCGACAAGACCGTTGCCGATGAAATCCGCGCTCAGGTCACCGGGCTGCTGGCTCTGTCGAACGTCCTGAAAACACAAAACGAAGAAGGAGACGCAGGGAATGGCCGTAATCGTATTTTATGAAAAGCCGGGATGCATCAACAACGCAAGCCAGAAACAGATTCTGATCCGGTCGGGGCATGACGTGGTTGCGCTCGATATCCGCGTTCAGGCCTGGACGCCCGCGACGTTGAGGGCTTTTTTCGGTGACCGTCCGGTGGCCGACTGGTTCAATCGCGCCGCACCACGGGTCAAGTCCGGGGCGGTGGTGCCCGAGACGATCGCTGCCGACGAAGCTCTGGCGCAGATGTGTCTCGATCCGTTGCTGATCCGACGACCGCTGATCGAATGCGACGGGCGGCGGTTAGCCGGGTTTGACGAGGCCGTGCTGGAAAGCTGGGTTGGCCTGGGGGCGCAGGACTCTCCCGCGCCGCAGGTTTGCCCGCGCACCGATGGGATTTGCCCCTGATCTATCACTCCGGCGAGATCGTTACGGCGACATCGGCGGGCGGAGCCCAATAGGGCGACGAGGTGACCAGAACGTCGGCTCCGGCGGCGGCATAGGCGGCGGCATTCGCTGCGTTGACGCCCCCGGCGGCGGCGACGACACAGGCCCGCTTGCCGATGGCGTTGATGACCCAGGCAACCGCGTCGGGGGAGAATTTCTCTAGTTGCACCACGTCGGCGCGGGCTTCTGCGGCGGCGACCGCACCCTTTGCGTCGGTGACTTCGACGACGATCTTGCGCTCGGGGCAGGCGGCCTTTAGTTCGGCGATCAATGTATCCAACGGCTGGTCGGGGAAGAAGGCCCGATGTTCGGGAAACAACAGAACACTGTCCGACAGGCCGAGCCGGTGCGGCGAGGCTCCCCCCGCCAGAATCGCCTTGACGGCGACGGCGCGTGAACCGGGCAGGGTCTTGCGGGTGCAGGCGACCGATATGCCAGGGGCGACCGCGCGGGCCATCGCAACGATGGTGGCGGCGGCGGTGGCGATCCCCGAGGCAGTCTCAACTAAGGTCTGCGCCACTTTCCAGGCGGCCAGTAGCGCGGCGGCGGGGCCGGTGGCGATCAACAGATCGTCGCCAGGGCCGCAGGGGATGCCGCTGGGGACGCAGCGTCCGACCCGGCCGCCCGCCCGTTCGATCAGCCGTGCCGCCTCTTCGGTGCAACACGCGACCATCGCGCCGCGCGCCTGGAACAGCATCCGTCCCGGCTGGTGACCAAGGCCCAGCGTCCGGCTGGTCAAATCGCCAAAAGGCACGTCCTCAATGAAAAAACGGTCAAGCTCGGTGTCGGGCAGGATATAGGGGCAGGACGGACTCACGGCGGACCTCCGGGGGGGAAACTGCGGCGGTCAGGGTGGTCCGACCACTCCGCTATCGTCAAGCCCGTTCCTGGTGCGATTTGTGGTTGACCGGATCGTAGGCACGGGAGGACAAGGCCTATTGTGGGTTACTACCACTCGGAGCCTTAACCGGATGCTCGCTTATGCTCTTGTCGCCCTTGGCAGCGCCATCGGTGGAACCTTGCGTTACTGGCTGTCGGGGCTGGTTGCCAATGCGGTTGGCGGGACGTTTCCCTGGGGAACGCTGGTCATCAACATCGCAGGGTCGTTCGCGATTGGGTTCTTCGCCACCCTGACCGGTCCAGACGGGCGATGGTTCGTCCCCGCCGAAGGGCGTATCTTCTTTATGGCGGGGATTTGTGGCGGCTTTACCACCTTCTCGTCGTTCAGCCTCCAGACTCTGACGCTGATGCAGGAAGGGGAATGGGTGCCGGCACTGGCCAATATTGCACTATCGCTGGCGCTGTGCCTGGGGGCGGTGGTGTTGGGCCATATCGGTGCCCAACTGCTCAATCGATAGGAGGCCGCGATGATCCATACAGATGAGGCGGCTTTGTTGCGTATCTATATGGGCGAGTCCGACCGTCAGGACGGCCATCCTCTGCATGAAGCGGTCGTGCTGGCGGCGCGATCCGCCGGATTGGCGGGAGCGACGGTGCTGCGCGGGCCGTTGGGATTTGGCCGGTCGTCGCGACTGCACAGCGCGAAGATCTTGCGCCTGTCCGACGACTTGCCCCTGGTGGTCGAGATCGTCGATTGTCCAGAACGGATCGATGCCTTTCTGGAGCCTCTTGCCGGACTGGTTGGCGACCGAGGCCTGATCACCCTGGAAACGGTGCGGGTGGTCAAGGGGTAGGGGCATTCTCTCCCGCCCAGCCGCATCCCGTCAGCAATGTCCGCAGATGCTCGGGCACGGGGGCGGTGATGGAAAGGGGCGGCCGGTTGGGCTGGAAGGGCAGGCTGACCGCGCGGGCATGCAGGGCCAGCCGGTCTCCGGCCAGCGTGCCGGTGCCGCGTCCATAAATCGCATCGCCAACCAAGGGATGGCCAATCGCGGCGCAATGTGCCCGGATCTGGTGGGTTCGGCCGGTCAGCGGTTGGCATTCCAGCCAGGACAGCCGCCCATCGCCTCCCAGCAATCGCCAGCGGGTGGCCGAGGGCAGGCCGCCGCGCTCTTCAACGTCCATTCGCCAGCCGAACTTCGCCTCGCGCTTCTTCAGTGGCAGTTCGATCAGCCCCTCTTCCTCACGCGGGCGGCCGACCACGATGGCCCAATAGACCTTGTTGGCTTCACCGTGGGCGAAAATCTCACCCAACCGGGCCAAGGCGCGGCGGTGTCGGCCCAACACCAGGCAGCCCGACGTGTCGCGGTCCAGCCGATGGGCCAGTTCGGGCGAGCGCGGCAGCCCGAAACGCAACGCGTCGAGATATAGCCCCAGATGCTCGTCGCCCGCCCGTCCGGCATGAACCGCCAGACCGGCGGGCTTGTCGATCACCAGGACGGAAGCGTCGCGATGAAGAACGCGGGATTGTATTTCTTCGGGCGTCATGCGGAGTGCTCGGTCGAGATGTCGGTTTCAGGTGCGCCGTGGCGCTGCGTCGCGATCAGGGTATAGATCACCGGCAGCACGAACAGGGTGAACAGAGTGCCGATGCTCATTCCGGCGACGATCACCAGCGCGATGGAGAAGCGCGATGCCGCGCCCGCGCCGCTGGCGAACAGCAGAGGCAACAGGCCGGTGACCATCGCGGCAGTGGTCATCAGGATCGGACGCAGCCGCATTCCGGCCGCGACCTTCACCGCCTCCTTGCGGTCAAGGCCGTGCAGAATCTGTTGCTCGCGCGCGACTTCGCAAATCAGGATGCCGTGCTTGGTGATCAGCCCGATCAGGGTCACCAACCCGATTTGGGTGTAGATGTTCATGCTGGCGACGCCCAGCGCCAGCGGGATCAGCGCGCCGCAGATCGACATCGGCACCGAGACCATGATCACCAGCGGATCGCGGAAACTTTCAAACTGCGCCGCCAGCACCAGAAAGATGATGATAAGGGCGAAGACGAAGGTCGCCACCAGGGCGTTGCCTTCCTGGATGAACTGACGCGACTGGCCGCCATAATCGATCGCGGCATTCTTGGGCAGTACATCGGCGCTGATGTCGCGCAGCAAGGCGAGCGAATCGCCCAGAGTGGCGCCGGGCATCGGGAAGGCGGTGATGGAGATCGAATTCAACTGGTTGAACTGGTTGAGCGAAACCGGCTGCACCTCGTGACGCAGGGTGACCAGTGACGACAGCGGGATTACGGTTCCGTCGGCGCCGCGGACGTGGAACCGGCCGATCTTGGCCGGGTCGAGCCGGGACTCGCGCGGGACTTGCGGGATGACCTGATAGGATCGACCCTGAAGATTGACCAGATTGATGTAATTGCCGCCGGTCATCGTTGCCAGGGCGTCGCCGATCTGCTGCATCGAGACGCCATAGGCGGCGGCTTTGTCGCGGTCGATCACCACCCGCGTCTGCGGGCTTTCGTATTTCAGGTCGGAATCGATGAAGGCGAACATTCCGGCGGCCTGGGCGCGGCGGATCATTTCCGCCTGGATCGTATTCAGCAGAGGGTAGTCAGCGGTTGAGGAGATCACGAACTCGACCGGCAACCCATCGACGCCGGGCAGCGGCGGGGGCGGGAACACCGACGCCTTGACTCCCGAGACGGTGTTGAGGGTTTTCTGATAGGCGGCGGTGAGGGTGTTGGCGGCGCGAGTCCGCTCGTCCCAGCCGGTCAGGACCATGCCGCCAAAGCCGGAACTGGCCCCCCCCATCCCGTTGATGAGAAAGGTGTTCGCGGTCTCGGGGAACTCGTGGGTCTTGGTGTTGATCTCGGACGAAAACACGTCCATGTAATCGATATTGGCCGAAGCCGGGCCGTTATAGGCGGTGAACACCACCCCCTGATCCTCTTCGGGAGCCAGTTCGGACGGCACCGCCAGGAACAGAAACGGAAGGCAACCCAGCACGATCAAGGCGAAGAGAAGGGTGGTCGGCCGGTCGTCCAGCGACGCCCCCAGCCAGCGTTCGTAGCGGGTCCGCACCGCGTCGAAGGTGCGATCGATCAGCGCGGGCAGGCCGCCTTTGTTGGTATCGTGGCGCAGGATGCGCGAGCACATCATCGGCGACAGAGTGAGCGCGACCACTCCCGACACGACCACCGACCCGGCCAGGGTCAGGGCAAATTCCTTGAACAGGGTGCCGGTCAATCCGCCCATGAAGGCGATTGGGGCATAGACCGCCGCCAGGGTGATCGTCATCGAGATCACCGGCCCGGAAATCTCTCTTGTGCCGACCAGTGCCGCTTCGATTGGACTCTTGCCCTCTTCGATATGGCGGTGGACGTTCTCGACCACGACGATGGCGTCATCGACGACCAACCCAATCGCCAGCACCATTGCCAGCAGGGTCAGCAGGTTGATCGAGAAGCCGAGCGCCAGCAGGAGAATGGCGACGCCGACCAGGGATAGCGGGACCGTCACCACGGGAATTGCGACCGATCGGAGGCTGCCCATGAAGAAGAAAATCACCACCATCACGATCAGCGCCGCCTCGGCGATGGTGATGGCGACTTCGCGGATTGCCGCTTCGATGAACAGGGTCGAATCGTAAGAGATGCTGGCGGTCAGGCCGGTGGGGAGTTGCTCGATGATCTCGGGCAGAGCCTGATTGCGGATCTGGCGGATCACCGTCAGCGGGTTGGCTTCGGGAGTCGTAAAGACGCCCATGAAGATGGCGCGGTCGCCGTTGGCGAAGACGCTCATATCCTCGCTTTCCGGGCCAAGCTCGACCTTGGCGACGTCGCCCAGTCGGACCAACTGCGCCCCATCATGCTTGATGACCATCTGGCGGAATTCCTCGACCGAACGCAGATCAGTCGAGGCCTGGGTGGTCACGACATCGAACGAGCCTTTGGTCGAACCCGCCGCCGACGTGTAATTGTTGCTGGTCAACGCCGTGCGCAGTTCATCCGTGCCCATGCCGAACTGAGCCAGCTTTTCCGGGTCGATCCAGACCCGGACCGAGAATTTTTGTCCGCCGTACAATTCTGGATTGGCGACGCCCGGCACCGCCGACAGCTTGGGCTGAACCACCCGGATCACGTAATCGGTGATCTGCTGCTGGCTGAGGCGGTCGGAGGAAAACGCCAGATAGGCCGAGGCAAACGACTGGCCGGTTTCCTTCTTGATGATCGGGTCGTTGATGCCGCGTGGCAACAAGGTGCGGACCTCGTTGGCCTTGCTCATCACCTCGGTCATCGCTGCCTCGGGGTTCTCATTGAGGCGGATATAGGCTTTGATCTCGCTTGTTCCCGACATCGAGCGCGAGGTCAGGTAATCGATGCCCTCGGCGGTGGCGACCGCCTTCTGAATCGGCTGGGTTACGAAGCCTTGGATCAGTTCGGCATCGGCGCCGGGAAAGGTGGTGGTGATGGTGATGACCGTATTGGTCATCTCGGGATATTGCCGTACCGGCAGACTGGTCAGGGCGCGCAGGCCGATAAACAGGATCAGCAGGCTGACCACCATCGCCAGAACCGGTCTTTTGATGAAGATGTCGAACATGGTGGTCTTCTCCTGGCCTCGAGCGCCGTGGACGTTGGATCAGGGATTGGCGGGGGCGGCGGGCTTCAACAGATCGGTTGCGGAGATATCGACCCGGCTGCCGTTCTCCAGCTTGACCTGGCCCGACGTCACCACCAACTCGTTCGCGTCGACTCCCTTGCGCACCATCACCACGCCCTCGCGGCGATCACCCAATTGCACCACGCGCCGTTCGACTTCGTGGATGGTTTTCCCATCGGCGCCCGCCGTCTCTTTCACCACGAACACCGCATCGCCGTGCAGGTTGTAGGACACCGCCGAATTCGGCACGGTGACTGTCCGCTCGATCTCGGCTCGGGCGATTTCGATCTTGGCGAACATGCCGGGGCGCAGGCGGCGTTTGGCGTTGGGGAAGCTGGCCTGGATTCCGATCATCCCGGTCTTGGCATCGACCTGTGGCTCGACGGCGGCGATAACGCCCTCGAAGGTCTCGCCCGCCCATGCGTCGGTTGTCATCCGCACGGCCTGGCCGACGGACACCGTGCCCAGTTCCTTCTGCGACACCGTGAAGTCGCACAGCATCCGCGATAGATCCTGGAGGTTGACGATGGTGTTGCCGGGTTCGAGATATTGCCCGAGATCGACCTTGCGGACCCCCAGCGTACCGTCGAACGGAGCCAGGACGGTTTTCTTGGCGATGGTGGCGCGCAGACCGGCAACGCGGGCGGCCTTGACCTTCAATTCGGCCTCGGCCTTGTCCAGCGCCGACTGGCTGACGGTATTGCTACGCAATAGGGAGACCGTGCGGTCGTAAGTGACCCGAGCCAGCGCCATTTCCGCTTCGGCGCTGCGCAGATCGCCGAGTTCGACATCGCTGTCGAGATGCAGAAGCGGCTGGCCCCGGTGGATGTCTTGCCCCGACTGGAACGCAATTGTCCGCACCAGACCGGAAACCGAACTGCTGATATTGACGCCGTTGACGGCTTGGAGCGTACCGACCGCAGGCACGACGCCACGCCAATCCTGCATCACCGCCGGGGTTGCGGTTACTGTCATCACCGGCTTCGGCGCGTTGGCGAAGTAAGACTTGATCATGTTCTGTCGGAACTGCACGAACCCCAACACGCCGCCGAACACCACGCCGCTGGCGACCAGCACGACGATTATCCGTTTGATTCTCATGGGAACTCCGTCACAGGCTGGGGGCGGTGCTTTAGGAAGGCCGAAACTCGGAGTGGTGCTGTCCCAATGGCTTCAGCCCTTTCCTGCACGAAACTATTCTGATTTGCAACAATGAGGCAGGCCGAAAGATTTCTCTCTCGGTGTTATCACCGAAGGGGAGAGATCGAGAGTTAGCGCCGGTCGGGCTCACTGCGCGAGGCGGGGACATAGCCCAGATCGGTCATGCACAAAGCCAGCGATCCGTCGGCTTGCCGTTTCGCCCGCTGGCGGTCGTATTCGCGGAAGGCGCTGGGGCTGGTATTGTCTTCGTCGCGCCAACCGGACTCGCGCTCGGCCTGACGGCGGCAGGACGAATAATCCTGGCTCCACTGCTCGCGCGGAACGGTGGGGTGACGCCACGGCACCGAGGCCGAGACGCATCCGGCCAGGCAGAGCAAGGCCAGTCCTGCCGCGAGAGGGGCGCTTCGGTTCATTCCGCCGCCTGATTCGTCTGTGGGGCTACGTTGTCGCGCAATCGCTCGATCAGAAATTCGTTGGGGTTATGGCATGTGCTGCACCATGCGACGGCGGTGCCATCGCCATAGGACATGACCCGGTGGGCGCAGGTTTTGCCACAATGAGGGCAATTGAGGACAGCGTTGAATAATCTCATTCGCGTCTCCTGAGGCCGGTGATCGTCCGGACCATTCACTCCTCAGACAAGTAAAGCTATACGATAGGGTTCGGCAATGCACAACCCCGATCAGGGACGCATTCCTGTCTGACGGAGATAGGGAGTCGTCGAATTCTTGAGAGCGGGGCCGGATTGTGTATGATAGCTCGCCACACAGGTCTCCAAAGCCGATATCGGCACCGGGGGCGGTCCGCATTTCGCGGGGCCGTCCGCCGGCTTTACCTAATTCCTCACCGGAGGTGGCATGGTCATCAAGGAAGCGCTGACGTTCGACGACGTTCTGCTGGTCCCGGCGGAGTCCGGAGTTTTGCCTGCTCAGGCCGATACCCGCACCTCGCTGACCGCCTCGATCGAACTCGGCATCCCGCTGTTATCGGCGGCGATGGATACTGTCACGGAATGTCGGCTGGCGATTGCGCTGGCCCAGAACGGCGGCATCGGCGTTATTCACAAAAATCTGTCGATCGAGGCGCAGGCCGCCGAAGTCCGCAAGGTTAAGAAGTTTGAATCCGGCATGGTGGTCGATCCGCTGACCATCCATCCCGACCAGCCGCTTGCCGACGCGCTGCGGCTGATGTCCGATCACAAGATTTCCGGTATTCCGGTGGTCGAGCGTGACACGGGCCGACTGGCCGGTATCCTGACCAACCGTGACGTTCGCTTCGCTTCCGACCCGTCCCAGCCGGTGCAGGAATTGATGACCAAGGAACGTCTGGTCACCGTTCGCGAGGGGATGGTTAAGGACGAAGCCAAGCGGTTGCTGCACCAGCATCGGATCGAGAAGTTGCTGGTGGTCGATGCCGATTACCGCTGCATCGGGCTGGTGACGGTCAAGGACATCGAAAAAGCCGAGGCCCACCCCAACGCAGCCAAGGACGAAAAAGGGCGCCTGCGGGTCGCCGCCGCCACCGGCGTCGGACCTGACGGTTATGCCCGTGCCGTCGCACTGTTCGAGGCCGGGGCTGATGTGATCGTCGTCGATACCGCTCACGGCCATTCGCGGGGCGTGATCGAGACGGTGCGCGAGATCAAACTGGCGATGCCGTCGGCTCAGGTGATCGGCGGCAATATCGCCACGCCCGAAGCCGCCACCGCCCTGATCGAGGCGGGTGCCGATGCTCTGAAGGTCGGCATCGGTCCGGGCACCATTTGCACGACCCGGATGGTTGCCGGTGTTGGCGTGCCGCAATTGTCGGCGGTGATGGAGGTGGCCGAGGTCGCTCACCGTCATGGCGTCAAGGTGATCGCCGATGGCGGCATCAAATATTCGGGCGATATCGCCAAGGCGATCGCGGCCGGAGCCGATTGCGTGATGCTGGGTTCGTTGTTCGCCGGAACCGAGGAAAGCCCCGGCGACGTGTTCCTGTATCAGGGCCGTTCGTACAAATCCTATCGCGGCATGGGGTCGATCGGGGCAATGGCGCGCGGTTCGGCCGACCGTTATTTCCAGGCCGAAGTCGGCGACAAGCTGAAGCTGGTTCCCGAAGGCGTCGAGGGGCGGGTCGCCTATAAAGGTCCGGTCGGCACCGTGATCCATCAGTTGATCGGCGGCCTGCGTGCGGGCATGGGCTATACTGGTAACGCGACCATCGCCGAAATGCAGACCCGTTGCACCTTCCGCCGGATCACCGCTTCTGGGCTGCGGGAAAGCCACGTTCACGATATCGCCATCACCAAGGAAGCGCCCAACTACAAAAGCGAGTAGTTTCGGCTGCTTGTCGGCGATTTGGTTGATGGGAAATAAAAAACTCCCCCGGTGCATCAGTGCCGGGGGAGTTTTCTTTGCGAACGGCGGTCTCTCTCCCTCCGTTGCGGAGGGAGAGTCGCTCCTATTTCTCGAACAGGATTTCGACCCGGCGGTTGCGCTGTTCCTGCACGCCGTCGCCGGTGATGACTGCCGGCTGGGCCTTGCCCACCGCCTTCTGATCGGCCTTAACGCCCAGATGAGCCAAAGCTTCGGCAACGGCGCTGGCTCGCTTGGCGGACAGACGATCGTTCACCGCGGCATTGCCCGACGTATCGGTGTGACCGATGATGTGGATCGTGGTCGGCGCAAGCTCGGCCCGCGCGGCGACGGTTTCGGCCAGAATCTTGTGAGCCTTCTGGCTTAGGGTCGATTTGTTGAAATCGAAATAGATCACGAAGCTGCGGATGATCTTTGGCTCCGCGGCGGCATTGGCTGCGGGCGCGGCAGCCGGCGGCGGTGGCTCCAACTGGTCCGCGGCCTTAACGAAGTCAGAGCGGCATTCCGACAGGCTGTCACCCTCGGATTCCCCTTCGACCCAGCAATCGAACGCGGCTTGAGCCTTTGCGGCGACCGCAGGCATGCGGTCGGCCGCTCCGGTTGACAGATAGCCGACCAGTCGGGCGCGGGCGGCGGTCAGTTCGGCGACTCGTTCGGCGGGAATATCCCACGCGGCCAGGTCTTCCGGGGCGACCACTTCGCCGTTTGCTGCACGCAGCCCCTTGCGGGCGAACACGGCGGCATTGATCCAGTCGTATTCTTCCAACGCCTCGAATTTGGCGAGGTCACGATATTCGTCGAACAGCGCACGGGTGAACGCCGGGCCAGTCGAGGCGGGCGGAGCTTCGATTGCCGTTTGGACATCGGCCACTTCCCACGGTGTGGCGCAGGCAGCGGCCAAGGTGGCCGTCCCGATGGCACAAACGATACGTAACCTTCTCATAAAACCAGTCTCCTTGTGAGGAACCCGTTTCCGCACAGGGCGGCGGTTCGTTATCGTACAGAGGCAGCATATATCGAGGTTTCCGCCCGGTCGAGTGGCCGCGTGTCCTGAAAGTCGATCTCTACAATCCCCACCTCTCCGCTTGTTCCTTCGCTGTTAGGGCGAAAGTGTTGTCGATGTAGTGCAGAAGTTCTGTGACACAATCCTCGATTGAGCGGCCCTCGGTGGCCAGAGTCAGATCGGGGGTCTCCGGCGGCTCGTAGGGAGCGCTGAGGCCGGTGAATTGGGGGATCGCCCCTGTCCGGGCCTTACCGTACAGCCCTTTCGGGTCGCGCCGTTCGCATTCGGCCAGAGCGGTGGCGACGTGGATCTCGTGGAATGCCTCGGGGTTGATCGTCCGGACCCGGTCGCGGTCGGCGCGATAGGGCGAGATGAAGGCGGCCAGCACGATCAGCCCGGATTCAGCCAGCAAATGGGCAACTTCCCCCGAGCGACGGATGTTCTCGGCGCGGTCCTTGGGCGAGAAGCCAAGGTCGGAATTAAGACCGAGACGCAGGGCGTCACCATCCAGAATCGTCACCTGCCAGCCACGCAGGAACAGGCGGCGCTCGACCTCGGCGGCGATGGTCGATTTGCCTGCCCCGGACAGGCCGGTCAGCCAGACCACTCCACCGCGATGGCCGTTGGCCAAGCTGCGTGCGTGCAAATCGACGGGGATAATGCCGCTGCCGATAGTGGCGCCGGTCTGTTCGCCCTCGGCGCGTGCGATGACGCCGCCGCCAACGATGTCGTGTCCTTCAACCAGGACGAAACGGCCCAGGCGGGGATTATCGACGAACGAGTCATGGGCGACGGGCGCGCGAGTGCGCAACTCGATCTCGGCGACCGCATTGCGGCCAACTTCGATTCCGTCGTGATGGCCAAGATCGACGACATCGATTACCCGACGAATCGCCGCGACCTCGACGGTGTGTTCGGCGGTGGCCAGCTTTAGCCGATAGCGCGCGCCGACGGTCAACGGATTGCGGCCCAGCCAAAACAGCCGCGCTGCGATTGTGTGCGACAGGATCGGGGGGGTGTCGGCATGAGTGGCGATCTGGCCGCGTTCGACGAAGATCTGCTCGTCCAGGGTGATCGCGACCGACCGACCGGCATCGGCCCGATCCGACACGTCGCCCGCGCCCCAATGTTCCAGGCTGGCGACCCGTGCGGATTTGCCCGAGGGGGCGAATACCAAGGTGTCGCCGACCGTCAGCCGTCCAGATTCGATTTTGCCGGCGATCAGGCGGCGATGGTCGAATTTATAGACGTCCTGAATCGGAAAGCGCAGCGGCAGATCGGTGTCTGGAAGCGCCGGGGCGAACCCGTCCAATGCGGCCAACACGGTCGGGCCAGTGTACCACGGGGTTTCGGCGGCGCGGGTCGAGATGTTGGCCCCGCTACGTGCCGCCACCGGGATAACATGGGTGGGGCTAAGGCCGATCGAGCCAAGGTAATCGACGATCTCGGCCTTGACCTCTTCGAAGCGGGCCTGATCGAAATTGACCAGATCCATCTTGTTGACCGCCACGGCGACCTGACGCAGCCCCAGAAGATGGAGAAGATAGCCGTGGCGGCGCGACTGCTCGCGCACACCTTCGGCGGCGTCGATCACCAGCAGCGCAGCCTCGGCCGAGGCGGCGCCGGTGATCATGTTCTTCAGGAATTCCTTATGGCCGGGGGCGTCGATGATGACGTAAGGCCGGGCCTGGGTGCGGAAGCGGATACGGGCGGTGTCGATGGTGATGCCCTGGTCGCGTTCGGCCTGGAGCGCGTCCATCACGAAGGCCCATTCGAACGGCATGCCGCGCCGCTCGCACACCTCGCGCAGGGTCTCGACCTTGCCATCGGGCAGGGCGCCGGTTTCGTGGAGCAGGCGGCCGACCAGGGTGGATTTGCCGTGATCGACATGGCCGACGACGACGATGTTCATCGGAGTGGTGGTGGAGGTCATTTCGATGGGCTTCCTGAACTACATGTAGCCGCCGGTGCGCAGACGCTCGAAGGCGTCTTCGGATTCGCGGTCCTGGGCGCGGCCCGATCGTTCGGAAATCCGCGTGGTTTCGAGTTCCTCGATGATCTCGTCAACCGAGGAGGCCGTCGAGTCGATCGGGCTGGTGCAGGGGGCGCACCCCAGCGAGCGGTAGCGCTTTCCGTTCTTCGAGAAGTACAGATTGACCACCGGAATCGATTCCCGGCGGATGTAGCGCCAGACGTCCAGCTCGGTCCAGGCCAGCAGCGGATGAATGCGGATATGGGTTCCGGCGGGGAAGTCGGTCTTGAACTGGCCCCAGAATTCAGGCGGCTGGTCCTTGACGTCCCACTCCGCCGTTTCCGAGCGCGGGCTGAACACCCGTTCCTTGGCGCGCGTGCCTTCCTCGTCGCGGCGGATGCCGGCGATGACGCCGGTCAGCTTGTGATCGGCGATCACCTGCTTTAGCCCTTCGGTTTTAAGTGCGGAGCAGCATTCGACCCGGCCGCGATGCGGTCCCATTCCCTCTGCCAGCGCCGCGTCGTTCTGACCGATCAGCAGGGGCAGGTTCCACTCGCGGGCCACGCGGTCGCGGAACTCGATCATCTCGGGGATTTTGTGATGGGTATCGACATGGATCACCGGGAAGGGGACATGGCCCAGAAAGGCCTTGCGCACCAGCCACAGCAGAACATTGGAATCCTTGCCGATTGACCAAAGCAGCGCGATTTTGTCCAGGCGGTTGAACGCCTCACGCAGGATGTAAATCGACTGACTTTCCAGGGCGTCGAGATCGTTCATGACAATCCGTTCGGTTTTCCGGTTTCAAGGGGGGCCGCCGCCACGTCTTGCACGAGCGGGCGGGTGTGGATGCCGCATTCGGTCTTGGCCGCACCGGCCCAGCGTCCGGCGCGGGCCGGTTCGCCGGGCTTGACCGGGCGGGTGCAGGGCCAGCAGCCAATCGAGCGGTAACCGTGCACTTCAAGCGGATGGCGGGGGAGGCCGCGTTCGACGAAGGCGATTTCGATGTCCGAATCGCTCCATCCGGCCAGGGGACTGAGCTTCAACGTGCCGCCGCTGACCTCGACGGTTGGCATTGCGGCGCGTTCAAAGCCGTGAGCGCGGCGGCGACCGTCGATCAGCGCGTCGAACCCGACGACGGCGCGGGCCAGTGGGGCCACCTTGCGCAAGCCACAGCAGCGGTTGGCGTCGGTTTCCCACAAGTCTTCGGCCGCTTGCCGCTCGGCTTCGGTCGGCCCGGTCACCGTCACGCGGGTTAGCCCCAGATGAGCCGACAACGTGCGGATATAGTCGGTCGTTTCGTCGAACAATTCGCCAGTATCAAGCACGATCACCGGCAATCCCGGATCGATCCGGGCGATCAGATCAAGCAGAACCGCCGATTCCGTACCGAACGACGTCAGCGCCGCCACGGCAACCGCCTGTGGGCCGCGAATCGCCGTTTCCAGTAAGGCCAATCCATCCAGCACGGCCCAGGTTCCGGCCAACTGTGCCAAGGTCTCGGGGCTGATCCGGCTCATGCCGCTCGTCCGGTCGGGTTGAGGGTGGATTCGATCAACCAGGACAGCGCCTCCCGGTAGGATTGGGCATTGCCGGTGACCAGGGCGGAGGTCCGCTCGGCCAGTACGGCGTCGAAGGCTTCGAGCGAGCGGGCGGTGGCTGCGGGGCTGGAGCGGAAACGGGCGAACACCGTCTCGGCCTCGTCATCCTCGGCGACGGCGAGGCCATGTGCGGCCAGCAGACGACGGATCGCCAGAACCGATGCTTCCTCGCCCGCTTTCAGAGCCTCGGGCCAGCGTCCGACCTCTAGGAAACGGTCGAGATTATTCAATGCGTCCAGGGCCAGATCGCCCAAATGAGCGGTGGGAACCTGAGGCGCGGCGCACTCGCCAGTGGCGCGCGACGGTCCGGTAAAGGTCCGGGTTTCGCCCCAATCGACGAACCAATCGTCGGTGGGGGCTTCTGCGGCCAGCGGTTCGAGCAGGGCAGCAATCCCCTCCGGTCCCAGACGGACGGCCCAGTCGCGGACGGTTTCCCCCGGATGGCGGTCGTCGCGGAGCGAGCGGCGCAGCAGGGTCACGGCGCGGTCGGCAAGCTTGGCAGGCACGATCGGGCCTTCGATTCCGAACGCGCCGCGATGGACATCACCGCCCAGATGCAGCCGGTAATGTGGGGCGGGGCGGCCATTGACGGTCTTGGTCAGGCCATGCAGGCCGATTTCGGCCGTGTGGTGCAAGCTGCACGAATTGTGGCAGCCCGAGATGCGGATATCGACCGGCGCATGGTCTTCCCTCGGCTCGGCCGCAATGTTTTCGGTAAGCTTGCGGCCAAAAGCGCGGGCGTTGTTGATGCCGATGCGGCAGGTGGTGATGCCGGGGCAGGTCACCACCGATGGTTTGGTCGCTCCGAGTTCGGGGCTGTCCAAGCCGATAGCCGCCAGTGCTTCGCCAAGCCCAGCCAGCCGATCTGGCGTCAGTCCAAGCAAGACCAGATTTTGTTCGCGGGTCAGACGGGCTTCGGTGACGCCAAACGATTGAGCGATGGCGGCAAGGCCGTCAAGCTGGTCGGCAGTCAATTGTCCCAGGGGAACCGGGACGATTGCACCGACACTCCCGTCGCTCGCGGTCACCAGCCCGTTCGGGGCCAGCGGGCCGGTGCTGTCATCGGAGGGCCGCCGCCAGTCAAGTGGAACCCACGGACGTTGGCCAAGGCCGCGCAGTCGCTCGAATTCGGCGCGGACCTGGGCCAGGAATACGTCTGCCCCCAGCCGTTTGATGGTGAAGCGCAGCCGCGCCCGTGCCCGCTCGGTGCGGGTGGAATGACGGATGTGGAGACGGATCACCGCTTCGAACAGTGCGGGAATATCTTCCTCGACGACGAAATCGGCCAGTTCAATCGCGACTCCCGGCACCGCGCCCAACCCGCCGCCGACCAGAACGCGAAAGCCCGGCCGGCCGCCCTTTTCTATTGCGATCAGGCCCAGATCGTTGATCGTCGCCCCACCGCAATCGGTCGCGCAGCCCGATACGGTCAGCTTCAGCTTGCGCGGCATCGCCTGGACTAGCGGATGGCGCAGCCACAGGCGCGACAAGCGGTTGGCGACCTCGCCCGCATCGACCCGTTCACGCGGGCAGGTCCCGGCCAGGGCGCAGGCATTGACGTTGCGGACGGTGTTGCCGCCAGCCTCGCGTGAGGTCATGCCGGCCGCGCTCAGTCGGTCCAGCACGTCGGGGGTGCGTTCCAGCGGCACATGATAAATCTGGATGTCCTGACGGGTGGTCAGGTGAGCCGGACCCTGGGCGAAGTCGCGGGTGAGACCGGCCAGAACCGGCAGCCAGGGCAGTGGCACCACGCCGCCGGGAATCTTGATCCGAACCATCTGGACCCCGGCCTGACGCTGGCCATAGACACCGTGGCGCAGGCGAAAGGAGGACCAACGATCCTCTTCCCACACGCCGCCCCGATAGCGGCGCAGACCATCCCGGTAGTCGCTTGCATCCGAGGCGCGCGCCAACGGTTCGGTGTGCTCGATATCTGCGTGGTTCGCGTCGCTGCTCATGCCCTGGCCCTTTCTCGTCGACCCGTATTATGACCGGGTTCCGTTCAGGACACAGGCAATAGCGTTTCGCTCCCTGCGATGTCAACAGAGATTGTGTAAATTAGGAGTGTATAACATAAATATAATGTATTTTATGGCGATAAACGAAACCAGGGCAGGTCCGGGAGGAAAAAAGAGAAAACGGTTCCACTCCCCCAAATGTGGGGCCGTTTCGTTCCAATTTTACCGCATATGGTGATGCGGGGCGCATCAGGCTCCGGCGAAAACGCGGGCCCGGCGCAGTGAAAGACCAACTGGCGATCCCTTCGCCAGCGAAAGATGATTTTGCTGCTCGCGGGTCAGCTCGACCTCAAGCGAGATGTTGCCGGGTAACAGCAGATCGGCCCGCACCACCGGCCCCAGGATTGCCAATTGTTCAACCACGGCACGGGGCAGACCGTCGGCGGGTGGGCGAACTTCAACATCGTGAGGGCGGACAAAGGCGATTCCGTTTCCCTCGCCGCCGGAATTGGGGGCTTCGATCGCCAGGCTGAGACCCGCGATCTCGGCCCGTCCGTCATGGATGGCGCAAGGCAGGGAATTGACGTTGCCAAGAAAACGATAAACGAATGGCGTTGCCGGTGAATCGTAGATCGCGGCGGGGCTGCCGACCTGTTCGATTCGGCCCTTGTTCATCACCACCACCTCGTCGGCGACCTCCAGAGCCTCCTCCTGGTCGTGCGTGACGAATACCCCGGTCAGCCCCAGTTCGTCGTGGAGACGACGCAGCCAGCGGCGCAATTCCTTGCGCACCTGGGCGTCGAGTGCGCCGAACGGCTCGTCAAGCAGCAGCAGACGGGGTTCGACCGCCAGGGCGCGAGCCAGCGCGACACGTTGACGCTGCCCGCCTGACAATTGAGTGGGGTAGCGCCCGGCCAAGCCGCTCAACTGGACCAGATCGAGCAGAGCCGCGACCCGGCGGTCGATCTCGGCGCGGGGCGGACGGTCCTTACCTTTCCGCACGGTCAGGCCGAAAGCGATGTTGTCGGCGACAGTCATGTGGCGGAACAGAGCATAATGCTGAAAGACAAAGCCGATACCGCGATCGCGCGCTTTCTGCTCGGTCGCCTCGACCCCATCCAGGATGACCTTGCCGCGATCGGGGGCTTCCAACCCGGCAAGAATGCGGAGAAGCGTTGTCTTGCCCGAGCCGGACGGCCCCAGCAGCGCCACCAGCTTTCCCTTCGGGACCGCCAAGGATACGTCGTCGAGCGCCCTGAATGAGCCGAAATGCTTGGTGATGTTCTGAACTTCGATCATTACGGCCTCATGACTGGCGAAGGGCGGCGATTTCGTCCCGCAAACGCCATTCCAGCGCCGATTTGGCCACCAGGGTCAGCAAAGCGAGCAGGGCAAGAAGCGAGGCGACGGCAAACGCGCCGACGAAATCGTACTCGTTGTAGAGAATCTCGACATGGAGCGGCATCGTGTTGGTCAGGCCCCGAATGTGCCCCGACACCACGGAAACGGCACCGAATTCTCCCATGGCGCGGGCGTTGCACAGCAGCACGCCGTGCAATAGACCCCATTTGACGTTGGGCAGTGTCACCGTCAGAAAAGTCTTGAACCCGCCCGCGCCCAGCACGATGGCGGCTTCCTCTTCCTCGCGGCCCTGTTCCTCCATCAGCGGGATCAACTCGCGGGCGACGAAGGGAAAAGTGACGAACATCGTTGCCAGCACGATTCCCGGCACCGCGAACAGAACCCGGATGTTGTGGTCGCGCAAGGTCTCGCCGAACCAGCCCTGAAGTCCGAACAGCAGCACGAAGACCAGACCGGAAATCACCGGCGATACCGAAAAGGGAAGGTCGATCAGGCTGATCAGGAGGCTTTTGCCGCGAAAGTCGAACTTGGCGATCGCCCACGATGCCGCCAGCCCAAAGCCGATATTGACCGGCACCGCGATTGCCGCGACCAGCAGCGTGAGGCGGATCGACGCCCAGGCGTCGGGTTGGGTCAGGGCGGCGAAGTAGGCGTCGGTCCCCTTGCCCAAAGCCTGGGCCAGCACGGCAGCCAGCGGCAGCACCAGGAACAGGCCGAGGAAGCCGAGCGCCAGCGCGATTAGCAGCCAGCGGATCAGGGGGGATTCGTCACGGCGCATCAGGCGGCTCCACGGGACAGGCGGTCACGGTTCCAGCGTTGCAGGCCGTTGATCGCCAGCAGCAGCACGAATGACGCCACCAGCATGATCGCGGCGATGGCGGTGGCCCCGACATAATCGTATTGCTCAAGCCGGACCACGATCAGCAGCGGTACGATCTCGGACAGGCCGGGGAAGTTTCCGGCGATGAAGATCACCGAGCCGTATTCGCCGACGGCGCGGGCGAAGGCGAGGGCGAAGCCGGTCAGCAGCGCCGGGGCCAGGGTCGGAAGGATCACGCGGTGAAAGGTCTGCCAGCGCCCGGCCCCGAGTGACGCAGCCGCTTCCTCGACCTCGGAATCGATATCGGCCAGGACCGGCTGTACGGTGCGGACGACGAAGGGCAGTCCGACGAACACCATCGCAACGATCGCTCCCAACGGGGTAAAGGCGACCTTGATCCCGAATGGCTCGATCAGGCGACCGATCCAGCCCTGCGGGGCATAAAGCGCGGCAAGCGCGATACCGGCCACCGCCGTCGGCAGGGCGAAGGGAAGATCGACCATCGCATCGACCAGACGGCGTCCGGGGAAATCGTGACGGACCAGCACCCAGGCGACCAGCAATCCGGCGGCGGCGTTGATCAGCGCCGCGACCAGAGCGCCCCCGAAGCTGAGGCGGAACGCGGCCTGGACGCGGGTGTCGGCGAAGATCGCCAGCCATTGTTCGAAGCTCAGGCCCGAGGCCATCACAAAGAGGCTGGTGAGCGGAATGAGGACCAGAACAGAGAGCCACCCCAGGGTCAGGCCCAGCGTCAGCCCGAACCCTGGGATCACCCGCCAAGGTTTGGCGGGATTATTTTTTGGCATTGACGATCACCCTGTCGAAGATCCCGCCATCCGAGAAATGGGCGGCCTGCGCCTTGCCCCAGCCACCGAACACGTCGTCGATGGTGAACAGGCGAACCGGCGGGAATTCTGACGCATGCTTGCGGGCGACGTCGGGATCGCGCGGGCGGTAGTGGTTGCGGGCAATGATCTCCTGCGCCTCGGGGGTATAGAGGAAGGAGAGGTAGGCTTCGGCCAGGGCGCGGGTGCCGTGGCGATCGACCACCTTATCAACGATGGCGACCGGCGGTTCGGCCAGGATCGACAGCGGCGGGGCAACGATCTCGAACTGGCCGGGGACTTCCTTGAGCGCCAGGATCGCTTCGTTCTCCCAGGCGATCAGAACGTCGCCGATGCCGCGCTGGGTGAACGTGGTGGTCGAGCCGCGCGCGCCGGTATCGAGGACCGGGACGTTGTGGAACAAGGCGGTGGTGAAGGCTTCGGCTTTGGCCGCGTCGTTGTTCGAGCGGTTCAACTCATATCCCCAGGCCGCCAGATAGTTCCAGCGGGCGCCGCCCGATGTCTTGGGGTTGGGGGTGATAACCGCGATTCCGGGGCGGACCAAATCGTCCCAATCCTTGATGCCCTTGGGGTTCCCCTTGCGGACCAGGAACACGATGGTCGAGGTGTAGGGCGAACTGTTGGCCGACAGTCGGCTTTGCCACTTGGGGTCGATCTGGCCGCGCTGGGCGATCGCGTCGATGTCATAGGCCAAAGCGAGGGTAACGACATCGGCTTCCAGTCCGTCGATCACCGCGCGGGCCTGCTTGCCCGATCCGCCATGCGACTGATTGATCCGCAGATCCTCGCCGGTCTTGGCCTTCCACGTCTTGACGAAAGCAGCGTTCAGATTCTGGTACAGCTCGCGGGTGGGGTCGTAAGAGACGTTGAGCAGGGTGCGGCTTTCCGCTGCTCCCGCGCCGGGGATGGCGGCGGCCAGGGCCATCGCCACCCCGACCACCAGCGCCGTGGCTAGTGTCAGCCGCAACACGTCTCTGCTCCATTCACTTGACATCGTGTTCTCCCCCGTCGGCGTCGATGCGATATTTATCAAGCCTATAGATTAATGGATTTTTGGCGTCAAGCCGAATTCTCCACAAGAGTTTGCTAAAATCTACCAAAACTATAGATAATAATTGACAAGGCTGTGATGCGGCTTCTAAGGTGACACTCATCGGCAATCCCCCGCCTGCTGTGGCGGGTCGCCGACTTTTGATGCGAGGGAAACGGCAATGACGATCGCGACCCCTCCCCCCTCTGCTTCCTTCCGCGCCACCCCGGTCGGGGTCTCGACGCGGGGTGCTCCAGACCCCTGGCGCAGCGGCGAACCCGCTTTGGCCGACGTGCTGGCCGATCCCATCGTCCACCTTTTGATGCGGCGCGATGGACTGACGGCCGACGACGTGTTGCCGCTTCTGACCAAGGTCGGTCGCGGCCTTGGGAGGCGGCTTTGCCCGCTGACTGCAAAAGCGGCTTAGGGCTTTGACGGCGGGGGTGGTGGTGTCGATCGCCGCTTTTCCCTCGCCACGCCTTGGCGCTATTGTTTCCTCATCTTCACCCGCAAGATTGATCGTGAGGAATCATGCCTATTTTTTCATTTCGATGCACGAAATGCAGTGAGGAATTCGAGACCCTGGTGATGGGGTCTGAGTCTCCGACCTGTCCCGCCTGCTCCAGTTCCGCGCTGGAGCGGTTGGTTTCCGCGCCGTCGGTTGGGGGTAAGACCGAGGCTGCGCTGGGCCGTGTTCGTCAGCAAGCTGCTCGCGAAGGGCATTTCAGCAATTACAGCCGATCGGAGTTAAAGGGTCGGGTGTAGGCCAGTGGCGACGATAAACCCATAAATACACCACATCGGTAGATAAATGGGATTGACAGGCCGGGTCGCCCCCCTCTAGCCTGAAATCTGTCTTATCGGCAGATTTCTGGAGGCACGGGGTGATTGTCATCGACGACCTGGAGAAGGAATTCGGTGGCCCGTCCGGTCCGAGCCCGGTGCTGCGCGGCATTTCGCTATCGATCGAAAAAGGCGAGGTGTTCGGCATCATCGGCCGCTCCGGTGCGGGCAAAAGCACCCTGGTCCGTTGCATCAATCTGTTGGAACGCCCGACGCGGGGGCGGATTTCCGTTGCCGGACGCGAATTGTCCGGCCTGTCCGGCGCGGCATTGCGGGCGGCGCGCCATGACATCGGCATGGTGTTCCAGCACTTCAACCTGTTGTCCTCGCGCACGGTGCAGGGCAATGTCGCCCTGCCGCTCGAACTGGTCGGCTTGTCTCGTGCCGAACGGCTGCGGCGGGTTGATGAGATGCTCGAACTGGTCGGGCTGACCGACAAGCGCGATTCCTATCCGGCCCAACTGTCGGGTGGGCAAAAGCAGCGTGTCGGTATCGCTCGTGCTTTGGCTTCGCGGCCGTCGGTTCTGTTGTGCGATGAGGCAACCTCAGCACTGGACCCCGAGACAACCAAGTCGATTCTGGCTTTGTTGGCCGAGATCAACCGAACCCTGAAGCTGACCATCGTCCTTATCACCCACGAAATGCAGGTGGTGCGCGAGATCGCCGACCGGGTAGCGGTGCTCGACCAAGGGCGGGTGGTCGAGCAGGGGCGGGTGTTCGACGTCCTGACTCAGCCGACTCATGCGATCACGCGGGCGCTGGTCCGCGAGGTGCTCAATCTCGAATTGCCGGAACGGGTCAGCGCGCGGCTCCGTCACTCGCCGCAGACCTCGCCGGGGCTGGTGATGCGGATCACCTTTACGGGTCCGTCCGCCAACGAGCCGATCATGTCCGACATCGTTCGGCGTTTTGGCGTCTCGTTCAACATCCTTCACGGCCATATCGATTACATCCAGAACGCCCCTTACGGGACGTTGACGGTCGAGGCCGGGGGCAGCGAAGCCGGATTGCAGGCGGCGCTCGATTTCCTGCGTATCAAATCGCTTAAAGTGGAGATTCTCGGCCGTGTCGCAGCGCCTGATCGAGCTGTTGCTTGAAGCTTTGTGGGAAACGCTGGCGATGGTCGGCGTTTCCACTGTCCTCGCCACCCTGATCGGCGTGCCGCTTGGGATTTTGCTGCTGGTCACCCAGCCCGGCCACATCCTGTCTCGGCCGACCTTCAACCGCATTGCCGGAGCGGTGGTCAACGCCACCCGTTCGACCCCGTTCATCATCCTGATGGTCGCGATCATTCCGTTGACGCGGATGTTGGTCGGCACCTCGATCGGGACGGCGGCGGCGACGGTGCCGCTGGTGATCGCCGCCGCGCCATTCGTGGCCCGGCTGGTCGAATCATCGTTGCGCGAAGTGGATTCCGGTCTGGTCGAAGCGGCTCAGGCGATGGGGGCCTCTCCCCTCCAGATCATCGTCAAGGTGCTGGTGCCCGAGGCTCTGCCCGGTATTGCCGCCGGTCTTACCATCACGGTGGTCAGCCTGATCGGTTATTCCGCGATGGCTGGCGCGGTCGGCGGCGGTGGCCTGGGCGACCTTGGCATCCGTTACGGCTATCAGCGCTTTCAGGGTGAGGTGATGCTGGCTGTCGTCGCGGTGCTGATCGTGTTGGTCCAACTGGTTCAAAGCCTGGGGGACTACGCCGCGCGCCGTCTCAACAAGCGCGAACGCTCCCAGGCCAATCGGTAAAGGAGGTTTTTGCGATGACTGTCGATGTCGCTACCGAACGTCGCTATTGGGCTCCTGCTCTGGAAACCCAGTCCCGCGCCGAGTGGGACGCACTGAAGCTGTCTCTGCTGCGGACTCATCTGGCTCATGCTCAGGCAGGTTCGCCTTATTATCGCGCCAGCTTCGCGGCTGCCGGAATAGGACCGGACAGCCTGAAAAGCCTTGACGATCTGCGCCGCTTTCCTTTCATCAACAAGACGATCCTACGCCAGCGGCAAGAGGCGGTGCCGCTGCTGGGCGATATCGCGGCCGTGCCGGAAAGCGAAGTCGTCTATGTCTCGGCGTCATCCGGCTCGACCGGGGTGCCGACTCTGTCGCCCTTCACCGCTAGCGATTTCGATGCCTGGATGGATTACGAGGCGCGCCAGTTCTGGTCCTCGGGGCTGCGTCCGACTGATCGCTATTGCCACTCGCTGAACTTCTCTTTGTTCGTCGGTGGGCCGTGCGTGCTGGGAGCGCAAAAGCTGGGAGCCTTGTCGATCCACGCCGGTACGGTGCCGTCGGAGCGGCTTCTGGCGATCCTGAAGCAGTTCCAGGCGACAGCGATTTGGACCACGCCGTCTTATGCCTGGTACCTGGGCGAGACCGCGCAAAAGCAAGGAATCGATCCCGCCCGCGATCTGGCGGTGCGGCGGATCTTCGTTGCCGGAGAGCCGGGAGGCTCGATCCCCGAAACGCGGGCACGGATCGAAACGCTGTGGGGAGCCTCGGTCTACGATTATTACGGTCTTTCTGACATTTTCGGCTCGTGCGCCGGGATGTGCGAGGAAAAAGACGGGCTGCACTGGGCCGAGGATCACATCCTGGCCGAGGTGCTTGACCCTGCTACTGGCGAGCCGGTGCGCGAGGGCGAGCGTGGGGAGCTGGTGCTGACCACCTTGCAAAAGCGCGCCCGGCCGTTGATCCGCTTTCGCACTGGCGACATCGTTTCATTCACCTCCGAGCCGTGCCGTTGCGGTCGGACCTCGCAGCGCCTGCTCGGCGTGCACGGGCGGCTCGACGACATGCTGATTGTCCGCGGCGTCAATCTGTTCCCGAGCGATATCGAGGCGGTGGTGCGCCAGGACGGCGATTTCACCGGCGAATACCGGCTGGTGCTCGATCGCGAGAACCACCTCGACACCGTTACCATCGAGGTCGAGCGCCGGTGGGGATGCGCCGTTCCCCATGGCGACCTCGCCGCTCGTCTGACACGTCGGATCAAGGCGGTTACCGGTGTTGGTCCCAAGGTGGCGGTGCTGGAGGCCGATGTTCTGCCGCGCGCCACTCACAAGGCCAAACGGGTCGAGGACCGGCGCGGTTCCGTCTGGGTCTGATCCCTCTTCCCTTCGCGACAAGGAACTGAACGACATGACACGATTGCGCACTTTCCTCGGCGCGGCCCTGATTCTCGCCGGGAGCGGCTTCGCACAGGCTGCCGAGCCTCTAAAGATTGGCGTTTCCACCGGGCCTTATACCGAGATCCTCGAATTCGCCGCCAAGGTTCACAAGGAAAAAACCGGGGCCGATATCAAGGTGGTCGAGTTCTCCGACTATACCCAGCCCAACGCGGCCCTGGCCCAGGGGGATATCGACTTCAACAATTTTCAGCACAAGCCGTATCTCGATAACCAGATCAAGACGCGCGGCTACGATCTGGTCGCGGTCGAACGCAGTATCGTCGTGCCGCTTGGCATTTATTCCAAGAAGGTGACGGAACTGGCCGATCTCAAGGAGGGGGCCAGCGTCGCGATCCCCAACGATCCCGCCAATGGTGCCCGTGCGCTGCTGCTCTTGCAGCAGGCCGGACAGATCAAGCTCGATCCCAAGAGTGGGATCGGTGCGACGCCGATCGACATCGTTGAGAACCCGAAAAAGCTGAAGGTCAAGGAAATCGACGCCGCTCAGTTGCCGCGCTCGCTTGACGATGTTGATGCCGCCGCCGTGCCGCTGAATTACGCGGTTGCCGCCGGGATCAATCCCAAGTCCGCGCTGTTCCGCGAAGGTCTCGACACCAATTGGGGCTTGTGGTTCGTCACTCAGACCAAGCGTAAGGACGATCCGGCGATTCGTTCTTTTATCGCCAGCTATCGTTCGCCCGAGGTCAAGGCGTTTATCGAAAAACGCTTTGACGGTTCCATCATTCCGACCTGGTGATTGGCCTCTCTGTTTCGACCGGGTGTAAGCATGCTTCCGCCCGGTCGGAAAGGGAGCTATAGTTCCAGGGATGAGCCGATTCCCGCGTCAGCCCTTTCCCGCGTTCACGGCCGTTTTTCTGCTTGTGGCCTGTTTGGCGGCCCTGGCCTCTGCCCTGTACGCCCAGTACGGGCTGGGGATGCGGCCTTGCGTTCTCTGCGTGGCCGAACGGGTTCCCTTTGCCGTCGCCGCTCTGTTCGCCGCTCTGGCGCTGGGGACGGCTCGGATGGTTTCGACGCGGCGCGTTCTGCTGTGGCTGGCCGCCGTGGCGATGGGGGTTAACGCTCTGATCGCCGTCTATCATGTCGGTGTCGAGCAATTCTGGTGGCAGTCGGCGGTGTGTTCCTCCAGCGAGCCGACCGTCGGTTCGACCTCCGAGACGCTGGACCTTGCCGCCGCGATGAGCCGCCCGGTCGAGGATGCGCCCTGCGATCAGCCCGCTTGGGCCTTTCATGGCGTGACCATGGCCAGTCTCAATGTCGCCTTCTCCGGCTTGCTGGCGCTGCTTCTCGTGTTGTCGCTCCGCCGTCGGCGTTGAACCGCGGTGCGGTTCTCTCTTTGCTTTTCCCTCACCCGGCCTTCGGCCACCCTCTCCCAGAGGGAGAGGGATGGGGGAGGGGCGGCGGCTATAGCAGTGTGCAGCCCTCTTCGAACGACAGGCGCGGCCCGCGCGGGTGCAGGGCTGCGACATCGCCATAGCCGATATTGACCAGCAGATTTGAGCGCAGCCGGGTACCCTCGAAAAACTCGTGATCGACCTTGGCGTTGTCGAACCCGCTCATCGGCCCGGCATCCAGACCGACCGCCCGCAGCGCCAGCAGGAAATAGCCAGCCTGAAGGCTGCCGTTGCGGAATGCGGTTTCGTCAGCCACGGCCGGATTCCCGACATACCAGGATCGGGCGTCGGCATGGGGATAGAGCACCGGCAGGCGTTCGAAGAAATCGAGGTCGTAAGCCAGGATCGCGGTGACCGGCGCGGCGATGGTTTTTTCGACATTGTTTGGTGCCAGCGCCGTCAGCAGGCGTTCGCGCGATTTGGCCGAGCGCAGGAAAACGATCCGTAACGGCTGGCCGTTGGCGGCGGTTGGTCCCATTCGCGCCAGATCCCAGGCCTTGCACAACGTCTCCTCGGCAACGGGCTTGTCGAGGAAGCGACCATAGGTACGGCCTTGATAGAACAGAATATCCTGCCCCACTTGGTCGATTTCATGGCTCATGATGAAATGCCCTTTCCCGCTTTATTCTTGTACTCTGCCGCCCGGATGCGGCAAACATTCCCGTATATTGGGGCACGGTGCCGAGGAGACTAGGGGGCGATGAGGACGGGTAGGATTGCCTCGGCAGCGATGATCTGGGTGATGGCGTTGCTTTCGGCGGCGCCGGAACCAGCGCACGCGACTGAGTCCGCCGTCGTGTTGATGTATCACCGCTTCGACGACGATCGCGTGGCGGCGCTCAACACCACCTCGGAACAGTTGAGCACACATATCGAGGAATTGAAAAGCGGTGGTTTCACCGTTCTGCCGCTGTCCGAGATCGCTCAGGCGATGCGGACTGGCGCGCCGTTGCCCGATAAGGCGGTGGCGATCACCGTGGACGATTCTTCGACAGGTTTCTATACGAAGGCGTGGCCCTTGCTGCGCCGGGCCGGATTCCCGGTCACCCTGTTCGTTGCTACCGACGAGATCGATCGCGGTGGGGAGACGATGAATTGGGCTCAATTGCGCGAATTGCGGTCTGCCGGGGTTACGATCGCCAGCCAGGGGGCGGCGCGGCTGCGCTTTCCCCGCGTCGGAGCCGAGGCGGCTGCGGCCGACCTTGCCCGCGCCCGTGCTCGTTTCGAGCGTGAGCTGGGGCGGAACCCCGATATGTTCGCCTGGCCGGGCGGAGAGGCGGATTCCGCTTCAATCGCGCTGGTGCGTCAGGAAGGGTTTAGCGCCGCGTTCGGGCAGCATTCCGGGGCGCTGTGGACAAAATCCGATCGGTTCTTCCTGCCCCGTTTCGCCCTGACCGGCCCACATGGCGATCCAGACCGCTTTCGTCTGGCCGTTCGCCACGCCTTAGGCGGCTCTATCCGTAACTCTGCACCAGCGATCCCACCACCAGATACCAGCCGTCAACCATCACGAAGAAGATCAGCTTGAACGGCAGCGAGATCATCGCCGGCGGGATCATCATCATGCCCATGCTCATCAGCACCGAGGCGATCACCATGTCGATGATGAGGAACGGCAGGAACACAAGAAACCCGATTTCAAAGGCGCGACGCAGTTCGCTGATCATGAAGGCGGGGATCAGCGCCTTTAGCGGCACGTCTTCGGGGTTAACCACTTCCTTCGCCCGCGACAGATCCATGAACAGCTTGAGGTCCTGGGGGCGGACATGTTGGCTCATGAAGGCGTGGAACGGCTTGACGGTACGTTCGAATCCCTCGATCTCGTCCAGATGGCCGTCCATCATCGGCTGAATGCCGGTGTCCCAGGCTTTGTCGAAGGTGGGAGCCATCACGAAGGCGGTCAGGAACAGCGCCAGACTGACCAACACCATGTTGGGCGGGCTCTGCTGGGTGCCCAGCGCCTGACGCAGAAAGCTCAACACCACCACGAAGCGGGTAAACGACGTCACCATCACCACGATCGACGGTGCCAGGGATAGAATCGTGGTCAGGCCGATCAACTGGACGATGCGGCTGGTGGCGCTGCCGCCCGAGCCGCCAAGGTCGATGTTCAACGATTGAGCCAGCACCGGTCCAGCCAGCACCGCCGTCGTCAGCCCCGCCAGCAGGGCGAGAATCAGGCGTGGACGCGACACGGACGGGGCTGTCATCAGGGGGTCTCCGGCTTCGAAACGGTCGGGGTAAACTGAGGAGGCGGACAATCACGCTCGATCACGACACCGTTGCCGTTGCCCAGCAACAGCAGATGTTCGCGGTCGTCGCGACGGACCAGAATTAAACGGTGGCGGGCGTCGAGTTGTAGCACGTCCTGCACGGCGAGCCGACGACGTTGGCGGTTGTTCACGCGCGGCGCCATTCCGCCCAGACCCCAGCGTCGCGCCGCCCATAACATACCGAAGATCATCGCCAGTACCGCGACCAGCGACATAATGAAACGCAGATAGGAAACGCTCTCCATTACCCCCCGGCCTTTTCTTCGGTTCCATGGCTCCAGCGGCCGTCGGCATAAGGGCCAGCATCGCGCAGGGCGAGGTCGAGCCGGTCAAGATCGACGATCAGCGTCTCGATGACGGCGCGGAAACTCCGCCCCGTCTCGGGGGGCAATCCGGCGATGCCGTCGCAGATCAGTCGCACCCGTCCCTCCAGCGCCGCCAGATCGACCATCGTTCCGGTGGCGAGCAGCCGCCGCGCCGCGCCGACCAGCGATGTCGCTTTTTCCAGTTCGGCGCGCAGGCGATCAGATTCTGGGGAGGCGGCGGTCATGACGGCATTTCTCGACCATTGGCGCGATAGACATAGGCCAAAATCTCGGCCACGGCGACAAAGGCTTCGATCGGGATCACGCTATCGACATCGACGGCGGCCAAAACTTCGGCAAGATCGGGATCGTTGCGGACTTTGACTCCATTGGCGAAGGCCAGGTTTAGAATCTGCTCGGCAACCGAGCCTCGGCCCGAGGCAACCACCGTTGGTGCGCTGCCTTTGTCGGGGTCGTAGTGCAGCGCGACCGCGACCTGACGCCGCTGTGGCGACGTGGGTATCGGTTCCTCTGCCTGCTCGTCGAAAATATCGGTGCCGCTCATGCCTTCCCCCGGCGGTTAGGCGAAGGATCAACAGTGGCTCGGGCCCTTTTAAGAAACGCTTAATCCCGGCGCAATAGCTGATATCGTAAAGTATTTAGGCAAATTGATTTATTGCTCAATTCATAAGCGAAAGTTAAACTCGTTATACCCCATCACTGCTTCCGCTGACATAAGGGCGGTCCATGAGCGATATCGAGACCCTGAAAGCCGAGGTCAAGAAACTGTCCACCCAGGCGGTTCAAGCCAAGATGGATCTGCACGATCTGTCTGAGGAACTGCCCGCTCAATGGGAGACGATTCCGACGGTGGCGCAGAAATGTCACGAAGCCTATGCCCGCCTGACCGAGGCGCGGGCGCGGCTCAAAGCGGCGGAAGGCTGAAGACCTCGCCGAAGCTGTCGATCAGGGCGGAATCGACCTCGTTCATCGTCGGTGTCAGACCCAGATCCCACAGCGAGGTTACCCCGTGTGCGGCAATGCCGCAGGGGACGATGCCGCGATAATGGTCCAGGTCGGGATCTACGTTCAGCGCCACGCCGTGAAACGTCACCCAGTGACGGACGCGGACGCCGATTGCGGCAATCTTGTCTTCGCGGTTCCGGCCTCGATCGACCCAGACTCCGACTCGGCTGTCGCGCACCTCTCCCTTAACCGCGAAATGGGCAAGGGTGAGGATCAGCCACTTTTCCAGATTGGCAACGAAGCGGCGCAGATCGGGGCCGCGCCGCGACAGATCCAGCATCACATAGGCCACTCGCTGGCCTGGGCCGTGATAGGTGAACTGACCGCCGCGTCCGCTGGGAAACACTGGGAAACGGTTAGGGTCAAGCAGATCCGCGGGGTTGGCGCTGGTTCCCGCGGTGTAAAGCGGCGGATGTTCTAGCAGCCACACCAGTTCCGGCGCGGTCCCGGCGCGGATCGCGGCGACGCGTTCTTCCATCGCCGCGATCGCGTCAGGATAGGTTACCGGACGGTCGGAAATCAGCCATTCGACCGGATCGGACGTCATCACTGATCAGCGGAAAGGAAAGCGCAGCCCGACTTTGATCTGGTGCAGGTTGCTGTCGTCGCGCACACCTTCGCTGTCGAAGATGTGGACGAAGCGATAGGACGGCCCGAAGCTGACGTCGCGGCCCAGGTCGTAATGCAACCCGACCTCGCCATGCAGCTCGATATTGTCGCTATTGCGGTTCTCGACTTTGATCCCCCCGGATGACATGTCGTTGAGCATCTCATGGACGCCGCCGACGCCACCGCCGAAATAGGGCAGGAATTTGCTATCGGTCTTGATGTCGTGATAGGCGTTGATCGAGTAGAACAACAACTGAGAATCGCCCGACATATTCGTCTTGTTGCCGTTGATCGATACGGAATCGAGCGTATTGGACTGATAGGAAACTTCGAATTCAGTGCGGAGGTATTTCGGCCACTTGTAGCCAATTGCTCCAGCGAACACATAGCCGCCATTGACGCCGATTCGTCCCTTGTTGCCGGAATCGTCGGACAGCGTGATGTCATCGACCATCGTATAGCCGCCGCTGATCGATCCGTACCACGGCCCGTGCGGACGACCGGGCGAAGGGGCGGTGTTCAGAAAACCCTGGGCGAAGCCGTCGGTCGAGGCCAGTGCGAAGACGGCCAGAACGGTCGACAGAACGGTTTTGTTCATCGTTTACTCCCATTGCAGCCCGGCCGATCATGTCGCTAAATCAAACCGAGTACAAGATGCGGTGGGTACGGGACTTGACGCGGCGCGGCTCGGCAGCCTACACCCCGGACCATGAAAGTGGATATGTTCGATTTTGACCTGCCGCGCGCGTTGATCGCCGAGCGTCCAGCCCGGCCGCGCGATTCCGCCCGGATGCTGCGCGTTTCCGCCGATGGGGTCAAGGATCGCGGTGTGCGAGACCTTCCGTCGCAGCTCTGTCCCGGCGACGTGATGGTGTTCAATGACACGCGGGTCATTCCGGCGCGGTTGAACGGCAAGCGGGGGACGGCTTCGGTCGAACTGACCCTGCACCTGCGTGAAGACGATTCGTGCTGGCGTGCTTTTGCCCGTCCGGCGAAGAAGCTGCGTCCCGGCGACCGGATTGCCTTCGCCGAGGATTTCTCCGCGATCGTCGAGGAGAAAGGCGAGGCGGGAGAGGTCACTGTCCGTTTCGACCGGGGTGGCGTGGCGCTGATGGCGGCGCTGGAGACGCACGGACGTCTGCCGTTGCCGCCCTATATCCGCCATGGCGAGGCCGACGAGACCGACCGGGCCGATTACCAGACCACCTTTGCTCGTACCGATGGAGCCGTGGCCGCGCCTACCGCCGGGTTGCACTTCACCCCCGAATTGCTGGAGGCGCTCGACCGGCGCGGGGTGAAGCGGGTGGCCGTGACGCTGCATGTCGGCGCTGGAACCTTCCTGCCCGTCAAGGTCGATGATACCGACGATCACCGGATGCATGCCGAGATCGGTGTGGTCAGCGCGGATTCCGCCCAGGCCATCAACGAGGCCCGCGCTGCTGGCGGCCGGGTGGTCGCTGTCGGCACCACCGCGTTGCGTCTGCTGGAAAGCGCCGCCGGTGAAGATGGTCTGGTCCGGCCCTATGCCGCCGCCACCGATATCTTTATCGTGCCGGGCTATCGTTTCCGCGCCGTCGATCTGCTGATGACCAATTTTCACCTGCCGCGTTCGACTCTGTTCATGTTGGTTTCGGCCTTTGCCGGTCTGGACCGGATGCGGGCGGCTTATGCTCATGCGATGGCGTCGGGCTATCGCTTCTATTCCTATGGCGATTCCTGCCTGCTCGATCGGAACGACGATGACCAGCTTTAGATACGAGCGTTTCGCCACCGACGGCGCTGCCCGTCTGGGCCGCCTTCACACTGCCCATGGTGCGATCGACACCCCTGCGTTCATGCCGGTCGGCACCGCTGCCACGGTCAAGGCGATGCAGCCCGAATCCGTTGCCGCGACTGGTGCCCAGATCGTGCTCGGCAACACCTATCACCTGATGCTGCGCCCAGGAGCGGAACGGATCGACCGGCTGGGTGGACTGCACCGCTTCATGAACTGGTCGGGGCCGATCCTGACCGATTCCGGCGGGTTCCAGGTGATGAGCCTCGCCAAGTTGCGCAAGCTCGACGAAAACGGCGTCACCTTCCAGTCGCATCACGACGGGTCGAGCCACCATCTCAGCCCGGAACGGTCGATGGAGATCCAGCGTTTGCTGGGGGCTGACATCACCATGGCGTTCGACGAATGCACTCCGTTCCCCGCCACCCCCGCCCAGGCCGCCGACAGCATGCGGCTGTCGATGCGTTGGGCGGTGCGGTCGAAGGCGGCGTTTGTCGAACGGCCCGGTCACGGCCTGTTCGGCATTGTTCAGGGCGGCATCTACTCCGATTTGCGCGCCGAATCGGCGCGGGCGCTGATCGATATCGGTTTTGACGGCTATGCCGTCGGTGGGCTGGCGGTGGGGGAGGGGCAGGAGGCGATGTTCGCCACCCTGGACGCCACCGTGCCGTTGTTACCCGAAGATCGTCCGCGCTATCTGATGGGGGTTGGCCGTCCGTCCGATATCGTCGGAGCGGTGTTGCGTGGAATCGATATGTTCGATTGCGTCATGCCGACCCGATCCGGCCGCACCGCTCAGGCTTTTACCCGGCGTGGCACCGTCAACCTGCGCAATGCCCGTCACCAGGACGATCCCCGTCCGTTAGAGGAAGGGTGTGCCTGCCCCGCCTGCCGCTCCTATTCGCGGGCTTATCTCCACCATCTGATCCGCTCGGAAGAGATTCTGGGGCCGATGCTGCTGACGTGGCACAACATCCAGGCCTATCAGGATCTGATGCGTGATTTGCGCGCCGCCATCGGCGCGGGTCGGGTTGCCGCCTTTGCCGCCGAGGCAGCGGCGCGGGAAGCGTTGGGCGATATCCCCGCATTATAACGCGCGCGGCTTAACGGCCAGGGTTGGCCATTACTTACGGAAGTAGGCGGGTTCGACGCCAGTGACTTCACCGATATGGTCGATGATGTAGCGCAAGAGCGGCATCGTCGGCAGAAACTCGCCGCGGGTGATGGTTTCCTCGGCCGATTTGACCGTGATCGTCGCGTCAACGCAGGTGCTGAGGTCGAGCATCTTGGCGATTTTGATCGGAACAAGATCTCCGACCTTGTAGCCGGTCGCCTGGAAGCCCAATCCGGCGGTCGAGATGTTGACGATGGGGAAAATCCGCCGATCGATCACCACGACGAGTCCCTGGCCGACTTTACGGATGTGGCTACGTCGTTCCTCGCTCTCGTCCATGTCGGAAGCCGTCCTTTTCAAACCGCTGTCGCAGCACAACATCATATAACAACGCGTCGGCGGACGTGCCTCAAGTTCTGATGGTGGCGTGGCGTCGTTACAAAAAAGCTCCCCTGGACACGGTGCCCAGGGGAGCGTCGATACGTATAAGTATTTATACTCAGATCAAACCGAGACGGAATTGGCGCTGCTGACCGAAGCGGTGCCGTTTCTGGCGTAGAATTCGATGGCCCGCACCATTTCCTGGGCCAATTTACTGGCGAAGCCCTGGACCTGGGTCTCGGCGGTGGTCGTGTCAGACGAGGATTCTGTATTCGACGCAGTTGTTGACGTCGTTGATGCCGCTGACGTGGAGGATGTCAGAGCCGCCAGGATCTTCTCCAACTCAGCGGCGATGGTCTTGCTGTCGCTGTCGGTCGTATCGCTGTCGCTTGACGAGGTTTGTGGCGGGGGAGGCGGCGGGCGGTTGGCCGCCGTTGACGTGGTGCTGGCTTCTGACGTGGCCGAGGTTTCGTCACTTTGAGCGCTGATCAAAGTGGCCTGCATCTGCTGGTTCATCAATTGGAACGCGGTGGCGAGATCGCTTTCACTCAGCCCCGACGTCGAATCGGACGACGTTGATGACGTGGATGTCGAATCCGTCGAGGAGGACGAGGCCAGCGCCGAAGTCAGCGCATCGAATAACCCGGATGCCTGATCGGATGAAAGGTCGGACGGGCGGCCATTGACGAATTCCGATTTGGTGACCGAACCATCGCTATTGGTGTCCAGTTTTTTGAACAGCGATTGCAGGTTCGAGGCACCTCCGCTTATGGAAGTGATGCTCATGACCATATCTCCTGTTGGCGCGGCGCACCTGCACGATGTCCGCTTTTCCTGATACGGCCGAGTCGGGGCAATCCATTCGCCTCTGTCTTATTTTCTTATGGTCGCGGTCTGTGTCTGCCGTCTGTTGCTGGAAATGTAAACAAAAGTAAACAGAGCCGTTCTGTTCGTCGAAAGACTTGCCGATCCCAGAGAATTGCGTAGTATCAAATCATCGATCATCCCAGCGGAGAGATCATGTCTTTTGATCGTGACATTTCAGATGTCAAGAACTGGATGAACATGTTCCGGTGGGTGGTCAAGCTGATCCGGGACGATTACGGTGTCGATGAAGAAAAATTGACCCGTCATGCTCATATTGAGACGGATATCGGTCTCAATATGGAACAGGTCGAAGAAGTTCTGGAAATTACATCCGCCGCTTTTNCAATCCGGTTCCCCCCTGGAACCCTGGATGAATTAGTCAAATTCGAAGAGCTATGCATGCTGGCGGCGTGGCTGCATGGACTCTATAAGCGGCCCGAGTTTCTGGGGGCGGAGTTTGCCGCGACGGCGGCATCGCTCAACCCCCGTGCTCAGGCGGAATGATGCCGGATCAGGCCAGCGAGTTGAGGCCGGTCTTCTCAGTTTCGGTGATCGTGGAATAAGCCCGTGCCATGGCCTCGAAACTGGTCTTGGCCACCGTCAGCGCGACCACTTCCCGCGCCAGATCGACGCCGCCTTCGGCCGGAAGCGGGACATAGGCGGCTCCCTGCAATGGGCGCGATACCAATTCACCCCGTTCCGCCTGATAGCCGTCAGTGCTGACGTTGGCGATATTTGCCGCCGCCGTTTCCGCGACGCGGGTCTGGGCGTTGAGGCCGCTGATAAGGCTGGCGCTGGCGACCGGGGCGATCATGGGAGTGTCCCTTTTTAGAATGGTTTCATTCAATATGCGCCCGATGTCGCTCGGACGGCAAGGGGCGCGCTTCGTTTGTGTCGTGGCCTCCGCTGTTTTAGGATGAGAGCCACGATGTCTCAGCCGCCTCGCCTCGATCCCCTCGCCCCATTGTTGACCGAGGCCCTTGCCCACGAGCAGGCCGGTCGCCTTGCCGAAATGGAAGGCTGTTTACGCACCGCGCTTCGAACGGTGCCCGATCATCCCGGTGCTTTGTTCGCACTGGCGCGGCTGGGGCTGCGCTTCGGTCATCACGAGGATGCTCTGACCCTGGTCGGGCGTGGTTTGGTTCGTGCTCCCCATTCTCCTGAATTGCACCATTTGCGCGGGGTGGCCCTGGCCAATCTGGGCCGTCCGGGCGAGGCGATCGAAGCATTGGAGCACGTCCTGGCGCTGGCGCCGGATTGGGTCGATGCCCGGCTCGATCTGGCTCAATTGCTGTTCCAGGCCGAGCGCTACGAAGCTTTGCTGGACCGGCTGACGTCTCTGGACGGGACAACGCCCCGCCATGCCGAGGCTCATGCTCTTTGCGGCCGCACCCTGTCGGTTCTTGGGCGGCAGGACGAGGCGCGGGCGGCGTTCGAGCGGGCGTTAGCGTTGGCCCCGGATCATGCCGAGATCCGCGCCGATCTGGCCGCGCTTCATATCGAGGCGGGCCAGGCCGGAGCCGCTCTGGCTCTGGTTGAGCCTCTGCTGAGAGACGCCGTTTTGCCTCCGCGTCCGCTTTATCTGCGCGGAATTGCGCAGGGGATGCTGGGATGCGAGGCCGAGGCTGAAGCCGATATCGCCCGATTGCGCGGGATGATGCTGGACGGACTGGCCCGGCGCGGCGGGCTGCCGACCGAAGTCTATGTCCAGCTCAGTCGGCGCTGTAATTTGCGCTGTGCGATGTGTGGACATGGGGTATGGAAAGAGGCCGAGGGCTTTATGTCCGATGCGGTGTTCGCCCGCATTCTCGACCGTTGCGACGAGGCCGGAATTCGCCGTCTGACCGTCCTGGCCGCTCAGGGTGAGCCGTTTCTGCATCCCAAGGTCTTCGAGTTACTGGCAAGCGCGGTTGAGCGCGGTTTTGCCGTGTCGGTGGTGACCAACGCCACTCCTTTCACTCCCGAACGGATCGCCCACCTTGCCCGGTTGGGGCTGGAAAGCGTCCAGGTTTCCTTTGCCGGGTGGGACGCGGCCAGCTACGAGTCGGTTTATATCGGTGCGCGTTTCGACCGCACCGTCCGCACTCTGACCGCGCTCAACGCGGCTCTGGCCCCGACCTCGACCCGGCTGGTGGTCAAAGCCGTCGCGCCCGATAATTCGCCCGATTACGTCGGCCGCACCCGCGCCTTCCTGTCCAGTCTGGGCATTACCTCGGTTACCACGGTGGCTCCGAATAACTTCGCCGGAACCGTCGAAACCGGCCGCTATTGGGAACGGGTCGGGCTGTGGTCCTATCGCAATCTCGACCGCCATCGCCGGACGGTCTGCCGTCTGTTGATGCGGGCGGTCGGCGTTTATGTCGATGGCACCGTCACCGCCTGCGGCTGCTATGACGCCAACGCCGCCCTGGCAATCGGCGACCTGATGCAAGACAGCCTGAAGGATATCCGTACCGGGCCACGCTTTGCCGCGATTCTGGACGCCTTCCGCAGCGGCGATCTCTCGGCGGTTCCGCTGTGCGGCAAATGCGACGACGCTTTCGGCTGAGATGCTGGCCAACCCTGGATTTGACCCGTTGGCCGGTTGGGATAAGACGGGCGGATACGTGCCGGGTTGGCGGGATAAGGGGAGGGGGATTATGCGCTTTGTATTTACGGTGATGGCGGTTGTGGCGCTGCTGGTGCCTGGTCTCGGCCGAGCCGCAGACGAGGGGGCGCGCTGGTCGGCGGAACGCCATGGCGTGTCGGCAATGCCGCTGGAGACATGGCGGGATGGCGGGTCAGACAAGCCCTTTGCCGTCTATGTTGCCGATACCAAAGCCGCGCTCGATGCCGCCCGCAAAGCGATTGAACCGGACGATACCCTACGCGCCGCTCATGTCGAACTGGTCGCGCCGCGGCAATGGCCGCTGGCGGAGGAATGCGGCGGCACGGCGAAGGATGGGATTCTGCTGGTTCACGGACTGAGCGATTCTCCGTTCCTGATGCGCGACTTGGGCGATGCGCTGGCCCGCTTGCCGGGGAAATGCCTGCTGGTGCGTTCAATATTGCTGCCGGGTCATGGGTCGATTCCGGGCGATCTGGTTCGTCCCAATGCGGCGCAATGGAAGGCCGCCATCCGCTATGGAACCGACAGTTTCGCCGGTCAGGTCGGGCGGGTGCATGTCGCCGGTTTCTCGACCGGAGCAACTCTGGCCCTCGACCTTGTTCTCAATGGCGCGCCGACCACGCCGCCAGTGGCCTCGCTGATTCTGTTGTCGCCGTCGATTGGCCTGACCAACCGCTTCCCGCTGCATCGGATTCCGTTCGGTTTCGAGATGTTCCAGGCGGTCATGACGGCCGCCTCCGGCTTTGGTCCCGAAGGCCATTGGCTGCGGATCGACGAGGACCAGGATTTCGCCAAGGCTGAATCCTTTCCGGTGATGGCTCCGCGCCCGCTGATGGAGGTGATGACCGAGGTTGAAACCGCGACCCGGCCGCTGACCCTGCCGGTGTTGATGGCTTTTGCCGCCGAGGACGTTACCGTTGATTCCCGTGCCTCGCTCGATTTCTTTCGTGCTCGGGTCGGTAATCCCGATAGCCGCGTCCTGCTCTATGTCGCCCCCGCCACCCTGGCGGCGCAGCCCGAATATTACGCGGCGCTGGGGCGCGAGGATCGCCGCATCGCCTGCTTCCACGGTTTGGGCGAGGGAGATATCGGCTGTAGCGTTGACCGGAGCCGTGCTCCTAAGGATTGCGCCTTTGGCGATGCGCCGGGCGCGTGCGTGACCAGCCTCAGCCATATCGGCGTGCCAGTCTCTCCCGCCAACCGTCATTATGGGGTGGAAGGCGATTACCGCAATTGTCTGGCTTATTCGACCAAGAAGGATTGGCCCCGCTTCTGTGGCTGTGTGTCCCCGCAACAGCGGGCCGGGGCGGCGTTGTGCCGGGGCGTTGTGCCCGCAACCGAGCCGTTGCGGTTCGGCGAGCCTGCCAAGGCCGATATCGGGGCGAGCGGCCCGCTGATTGCCCGGCTGGGGTATAATCCGCTGTTCGACCGGCTGGTTGGATCGATCGCTAACTTCCTGAAGTGATGAGGCTTTACGGCGGGGGCAACAAAAACCCCCGCACAGGGGGGGTGTGCGGGGGTCTTTTGATTTCCCTTCGGACGGGGGGGCATCCGAAGAGAGAAGCGTCGCGGCCCGGAGGGGAGAGGCCGCACCATGGACGAGGCGGGGAGTTCAAGTCCGCCGAGGATCGAGACGCTTGTTCCGGATCGGGGTGACCGTTTGACCGAAACTTTATGATGAGAGTATGCCCCCTCTCAGATTACCGCGACATTTCGCGAAGATGATCTTTCCGTAATGAGTCGGGTCTGGACTCGGGCGAGAATCGCGTGGCACCGAGAGGGCTTTGTCGTGGCGGATGAGCTGAGACGCTTGACTCCGTTCGTATTTCGCTGCATTCCCCGCGCTCTCCGCCGTTGTCGCCCGGCGAAGATCGCTATGGGTACAACCCTACGATTCATATGACCATCTATAAAATCATCCGAAGAGGGATCATTTCTCTGGCTGGCCCTTGATATGTGCGGCATGCGTAGCTAATTCGTACTATGCTAATAGTATGTAACCCTGTTCGGGTAGGACCCATCATGATCGCTAAAAATAAAGTCACCGTGCCGACCGGAGATGTCGCCCCCACGTCCCCCGCCCCCACGCGCCGCAAATCGACCCGTGGCCGTTTGGACGATGGCAGCGCCAATCCCGTCGATATCCATGTCGGATCGCGCGTTCGTCTTCGCCGCACCCTGCTGGGGATGAGCCAGGAGAAACTGGGCGAAGCTATCGGTCTGACCTTTCAGCAGGTTCAGAAATACGAGCGCGGGGCGAACCGCATCGGTTCCAGCCGTCTGTTCGATCTGGCCCGCATTCTCGATGTGCCGATCTCGTTCTTCTATGACGACATGCCCGATGAAGTGAAGGCGTTGTCGCCGGTGTCGATCGTCAAGGGCGAGGCAGCATCCGCCGCTTCAGCGCATCAGGAAAAAGACGTGCTGGCGCGTCGCGAGACGCTGGAACTGGTCCGGGCGTTCTACAAGATTTCCGACCCCAAAGTGCGGGCTCAGGTCTATTCCCTGGCCAAGTCGTTGGCGAAAGCTTCCGACGAGGAGTAATCTTATCCGGTCTCCCACCCCTTCGTCGCCGATCCCGGTGGCGAAGGGGTCGATCGGATCTTGCCCCGCATTCCGTGCTATCCTTCGCCAGGATGACCGATGAAGCGGGGGAGAACGGGGTGATCGCTTATGATTTTCCGCTGTGGCGGCCTCCGTCGGAAGGCGACAATCTGATCGTGCAGGCGACGCTGGGATGTCGCTTTAACGCCTGTACCTTCTGTTCGATGTACAAAACCAAGACCTTCCAGGCTCGGCCGCTGGCCGAGGTGGTGGCTGATATCGACCGCGCCGCTGTCGCCTGGCCCGATGCCCGACGGGTTTTCCTCGCCGATGGCGACGCCTATTGTCTGCCGACCGACGATCTGATCGCCCTGTGCGACCACCTCGCCGCCCGCTTTCCCGATCTACAGCGGATTTCCGCTTATGCCACGCCATTCGACATCCTGCGTAAGGGTGCCGACGATATCGCCCGCCTGAAGGCGCGGCGGTTGGGACTGGTCTATCTCGGGATCGAAACCGGCTGGGACGATCTGCTGAAGCGTGTTGCCAAAGGATCGGCCGCGCAGATGGAGGCCGCGCTGGCTCTGGCGCGGACGAGCGGGCTGAAGGTTTCGGCGACGCTGATTCTTGGTCTGGGCGGGCAAAGCGGATGGCGCGAGCATATCGACGCCAGCGCCGATCTGATCAACCGGGCTCCCCCGATCTATCTCTCGACCCTTCAGCTTGGGCTGGAGGAGGGCGTCGCGCCCCGCTTTCTCGACCGGATCGGTCCCGGCTTCGTCCCCCAGGACGACCGGGGGGTTTTGGTCGAACTGCATCGTCTGGTCGAACGTCTGGCTCCCCCGGCTTCGGTAATTTTCCGCTCCAACCATGCCAGCAACGCTCTGGCCCTGGCCGGAACCTTGCCGCGCGACCGTGATCGCTTGCTGGGGGAAATCGATGCTGTCCTCGACGGCCGCGCCGGGGTGCGGCCGCGTTGGCTGCGAGGGTTTTAGTCCCTCATATTTTATCGTCGATGGCGGTGCGGCGGGTCAGATCGGCCAGCGCCACGATCTGCTCGATTTCCTCACCGACCGGACCGTCGTTCGGGGTGCGCCGTTCCAGACCGAGGAGGCGTCTGCACAACAGGGGGAACCCCAGATTGCCCGCCGCTCCGGCCAAAGCATGGGCGGAGGCACTCAGCGCGGCGCTGTCACCGCTTTCCGCCGCCCGGCGCAGATCGGCCAACGCGGCGGGGAGGGTCGCCCAGAAGCGATCGAGCAGGGCCTGGAACGATTCCTTACCCAGGGCGTTTCGTAAATCCTCCATTGCCGCGTGATCGACCGGCACCACGGCGCGTTCGTCCCGCGCCGCTTGCAGGTGTTTATCCCACCGGGCGATCATGTCGGTCAGGCGTTTAAGATCGATCGGCTTCGAGATGTAATCGTCCATTCCGGCGGCAAGGCAGGTGTCACGATCGTCGCTCATCGCATTGGCGGTCATGGCGATAATCGTCACCTTTGCCTTGGGAGCGGGCAGGGCGCGGATCAGTCTGGTCGCCCCCAGCCCGTCGATGTGGGGCATCTGCATGTCCATCATGACCAGATCGTATTCGCCCGCCGCGACCCGCTCGACCGCTTCGGCTCCGTCGTCGGCGACGTCGGCGCGATGGCCCAGCTTGGCCAATAATCCGACGGCGACTTGCTGGTTGATCGCATTGTCTTCGGCGACCAGGATTCGCAGCGGAGTGGTGGCGATGGGAAAATCGGCGGCAGGGACGATGGTTTGAGGGGTATCGATCGGGGGGCGGCCCAGGCAGCGCAGCATTGCGTTGAGCAGAGCGCTTTGACGTACCGGCTTGACCAGAACCTCATCGATCCGCAACCGTTCAAGCCGTGGTTGCAAGGTGGCCAGATCGGCCGAGGTCGCCATAACCAGGGGCAGGGTGGCGGTGAGGGGATCGGAGCGCAGCAGGACAGTAAGATCGAGTCCGCTTATCTCGGGCATCAAGTGATCGAGGACCACGGCGTCGAAGGGCTGTCCAGCGGTATTGGCGTTGCGTATTGCCTCGATCGCGATGGCGGCGGAGTCGAATGCGGTGACCCTGGCGCCCCATCCCTCCAATTGCTGCCGTAGAATGTCGCGGTTGGTCTGAGTGTCGTCTACGACCAGAACTTTGACGCCATCCAGTTCTGCGCCTCCAGCCGCTTCGGATGGAGTCTCGTCGGAGCGCAGGATCGGTACTTTGAACCAGAAAGTGCTGCCTTTTCCCTCGCGGCTTTCAAAGCCGATCTCGCCGCCCATCCAATCGACGATCCGCTTGCAGATCGCCAGCCCCAGACCGCTGCCGCCGAAGCGCCGCGCCATCGAGGCGTCGGCCTGAGTGAAGGTGTCGAACATGCGGGGCTTGGCCGCATCAGGGATGCCGATCCCGGTATCGGTGACCGTTGCGGTCAGGATCGTCCGTCCGTCCCGGCCGTCGGCGACCGCCACGACGATAGAGATCGTACCGCTTTCGGTGAACTTGACCGCGTTCCCAACCAGATTCAACAGAACCTGACGCAACCGGCCGGGATCGCCACGGAACACGCCGCGAGCTCCGGCGGGGATCAGGCACGTCAGATCGATGTCGCGTCCCCGGACTCGTGGCGACAGGATATCGATGACTCCTTCGACCAGCGGGCGGATCTCGAACGAGGTTTCCTCGAAATCGAGTCGGCTGGCCTCCATCTTGGACAGGTCCAGGATGTCGTTGATGATCGACAGCAGGGATTCGCTCGATTCGCGGATCGTCTGGGCGAAGATCCGCTGCTCCTCCGTCAGTTTTGTGTCGAGCAACAGCCCGGTCATCCCGATCACCCCGTTCATCGGCGTGCGTATTTCGTGGCTCATCGTCGCCAGGAATTCGGATTTGGCCAGATTGCCCGCCTCGGCCTGCTGACGGGCCTGCTGCAATTCGGTGATGTCGCTCGATAAGCCGATATAGTGGGTTGCGACGCCGTTCCGCGTCCGCAGCGCGCTGATCGACAGTAATTGCGGATAGACTTCGCCCGATTTGCGGCGGTTCCAGATTTCGCCGCGCCATGTGCCTTCGCGCAGGAGCTTGTCCCACAGGGCTTTGTAAAAATCTGGCCCGTGCCGTCCCGAGCGCAGGATCGCGGTGTTTTGCCCGATCACCTCGGACTGGGTATAGCCGGTAATCGCGGTGAAGCCCGCATTGGCGATAATAATCTTTCCGGCGGCGTCGGTGACGACGATCCCTTCGCGGGATGCGTCGAAGACCTGATTGACCAGTCGGCGGTTCTCTTCGGTATGACGCTGGAGCAGGTACAGGAACGATAGCAGGGCCAGACTAAGCCCCAGAAAGGCGATGTTGTAGAAGATTTCCTTGCGCTGCCAGCCTTCGATGAATTCCGAATGCGCCCGTCCAACGATAACCAAATAGGGCAATCGGTCGATCTTGCGGAAGGTGAATAATCGGCGAACACCGTCAACACGCGACTCGGTTTCATAGCTGCCGGTGGTCCGCCCCTCCTCCAGACTGATTCTGATCTGCTCGCTGTCGATGATGGTGCCGATCCGTTCGGGTCGGGCCGGATACCGGGCGAGCAGGCGACGATTGGTGTCGATCAGTGCGACGGAGCCGTCTTTGCCAATATCCAGACCGGAGAACAGGCTTTGGAAATAGTCGGTCGGCAGGGCTGCCTGGACGACTCCGAGAAAGCGACCATCGGGCGCGCTGATCCGACGGCTGAGGTTGATAAGCCAAGTGCCGTCAAGCCGTCCTTGCAGCGGCTCGGATAACAACAGACCGGCGGCCGGATCGGACTTTTGCCGCAGGAAGTAGGCGCGATCACCGACCGTGACATCGGGTAAGGCCGCCGAAGCGCCGGCATTGAATACAATCCGACCCTCGGCATCGATCACCCGAAGGCTGTCCGCCATTGCTTCCGGTATGAAAGCCATCATGCGGTCAAGGCCGAGATTAGCCTCCAATCGGTCGAATTGCTGCGTACCGTCCAGGGCCGACCTGAAGTCATTCGCAGATACTCCCAGTACAATGCCGGTCTTCTCGACCGCCATCATGATCTGCCGCTCCAGAACCTGAGTCAGATTGTCGCAATCCCGGCGGACAATATCATATTCTTTCTGGCGCGATTCGATCAGATCGATCGACAATAGTGAGCCGAACCCTGCCAGCATCAAAAGAACTGTTGCATAAGCCGCGTAGCGGAGCCATTGACGGCTTCCGATCATATGGTGCGGCGTCAAGAACCGGGTCACGCGCGGTCCCCTTGGGATGAATGCGTTTAATACTGAAGACATGGTTCAGCTTGTGTCTAAAGTCTAGCCCCTTCCTTGCCCTTCAGAAGAAAAACCCCCGCACCAGGGGGGATGGTGCGGGGGGCTTCTGTGGGTCCGGTAATCGTGGGGGAACGATCCGAACCGGAATGGTGTACCCGATGCCGGGGGGAGGCGGGGGACACCATGATGCGGGAGCAAAACCGCTTTTATCCGAGAAGAGGGCTACCTTTCGCTCTGTGGCCGGTTGATCCAAATCTCATGATCAAACAATGCCATGGGACGGATTACCGCAGGGTTTCGGTGGGATGATAGTTTTGTAATGATTCAAAATAGACATCGGTGTCTGCGTGCGGCTGGTCTGGTTCCGCTCCCTCTCGGGGGGTGACGGCGGCGGGGGGGATCGGCTATAAACCGGACGATCCGCCGCGTCTTTGCGGCGCCACGGGGAGCCCGACAATGACCGATGCCCTGTTGCCAGCCGTTCCGCTGCCCGAAGCCGAGCGCGATGGCGTTTATCGCGCCATTCTGACCCGGCGCGACACGCGGGGCGAGTTTCTCCCCGATCCGATTTCAGATGAGGTGTTGAGCCGTCTGCTGATCGCCGCCCACCACGCTCCGTCGGTTGGCTACATGCAGCCATGGAGTTTCGTCCTGGTCCGTGACCAGGCGGTGCGGACCAAGGTTCACGATGCCTTCGTCAAGGCCCATGCCGA
>NZ_CAHP01000022.1 GCF_000294655.1 Magnetospirillum molischianum DSM 120 | reverse complement strand
CCAGCAGCAGCGCGATCACCTTGCCCGCGCCGCCTGAACGCTTAACAAGCCGGTCAGCGACGGATCTTTCAACAGCTTCTCGGCCTGATGGGCCAAGCGGGCAACCCGACGGGTATCGCCGGTCGCGACCGCTGCCAGCCCTTCGGACAGAGCACGATACCCTTTTAGCGTCCGCTTGGTCTGACGCGCACCGGACAAACGACCGGGCGCACCGACAACCGACCGGGCCATCCGTCCCAAACCGGCGGCGAACGCGGCAAAGAACAGCAGGCCAAGCAGCAGAATCGGCATCTTGGTATCAATCCGCCAGCCCTGCCAGCGGATGGTGATCTCATCGGGCTGATCGGCCAACCACACCCCCGCCATCACCAGCAGGGCGGTGACCAGCAGGAACCCGCCAAGGCGTCTCATGGCCGCACCCCGGCGAGAGCAATACTGTGAGCGGTCAGTTCAGACAAAGCCTTGTCGGCAGCGATCCGGGCCTTAGCCTGTCCAAGCCACGGGGCGGCCGCTTCGGCCGGTCCATAGACCAGCAGATCGATTTCGGAAACGGCTCCGGCGAGATCGCCGCCATTCATATTGGATTCGGCGCGTGCGATGATCGCAGTGGCATCGTTTCCGGCCACCAATCCCGGTTCACGGCGGATCGACACCAACGACAACATGCGGTCGGCAGCACGACGGCTCCACCCCTGCTCGGCCGGCAGCAATTCGGCGCGGACGATTTCCGGGGCCAGATGCTCCAGACGGCCAAGCAACGCGATCCGGGTCGGAATTCCGGTCGAAGCGAAGGGACGGATCATCTCGACTGCGGTAAGAACCTCGGTATCGTCGGCGGCCAGAACCTTGACGGTGCGCAACTCGGCATCGAACGGCAAGCCGCGATCAACCGTTTCGCGCAATTGGCCCACGGCCAGCAGCAGCCCCGAAGCCGACGCTTGACGGGTCTTCATTTCGCGCAAGGCGGTGTCCGTCTGATCGACCCGATCGTAAAGACGCAGCAGAGTCGAGGCATCGGCAGCAGTCTTATGCAGCGACTCGACTTGTTTGGACAGCGCTTCGACCTCGGCAGGCAGACGGGCGACGGCGGGGCCATCGACAGCATTCTTGCGCAAGGTCTCGACCTGCCGGGCCAGCGATTCGACATCGGCGATCAGTTGGACCGGAGTTTGAGACTGGCTCTCGACGGCAGCAACTTTCTGCTCCAGCGCACTCAGTTGCCCGAGGCTGGCTTCAAGACGGCTCAGACGGTTGGCCAAGGTTGTCTGAGCGGCACGAACGGCAACCAACTCGTCTTCCGGGGCCGGAAAACCCGCCATTTCCCGCCAAAGTGGGAAGCTCGCCCAGCCGCCAACCGCCAACAACAGCACCAGCAGCAGCGCGATCACCTTGCCCGCGCCGGACGAGCGCCGGGTCTCGGTCGGCTGTGCCGTCCGGTCACTGGGCTCTGCGGAGGACTCTTGCGTCATGAAGGGCGTCCATTCTCGTCGACGGCCGCCAACAGGGCAGCCAGTGTGGGTTCGGCCGCCCTATGCAAGGCGGCCCAGGGCAATCCGTTTAGTTTGGCCGTGACATTCCCCGACAGGCCATAGGCTTCGACGCGGGCAAGCATCTCCCCCAGCCCCGCATCGTTGACCAGGGTAGCAAAAGTGGCGGCCGTGCGGGGAGAGAAAAACAGCGCGAGATCAATCTCGCCGGCTTGCAACGCCCGGCAGAGTTCGGGCGACAGCCCTGTCGCCGGCACCGCCCGGTAGAGCACTTCGCGCCGGACACGATAGCCGCGTTCGTTGAGACAGCCGGACAAATCGCCCGCAACGTTCTCTCCGGCAGCATGCAGAAGCGCACCGCGGGTCGGATCGACGCGAGCCAGAACCAGATTGGTCAGACTTCCGACGTCGCCACCGGCATATTCAATCGAAACGAAACCCATCTCGCGCGCAACCCGCGCCGAGCCGTCGCCCACCGCCCAAACCGGAAGAGTCCGGTCGGGCAATAGACGCGCCAGAGCGCGGGCTCCGTTGGCGCTGGTGACCAGCAACCCCTGGAGCCCGGCCGTATCGACCGAAACCCCAGGGACCGACTCGATCCTCAGCAACGGCTCGGTCATCACGGCGATACCGCGATCGGTCAACGCGCGGGAGACCGGTTCCGCATCTTCTTTCGGACGTGTGACCAGAGCCTTAACCATCGGCGACTAACTGGTCATGAAGTCGAAGAAACCGGGCCCGGCTGCCTTGAACAGCTCCTCGGCGGCGTCGATCGCCATCGCCACGCCATCGGCGCGCGAACCGGTGCGGGAGGTCGAATGGAGAGCCTTGCCATCGGGACTGACGATCAGGCCACGGAAGAACATGGTATCGCCATCCAACGTGGCCAAAGCCGCGATCGGAGTCCGGCACGACCCGTCCAACTTGGTCAGGAACGCCCGCTCGGCCGTAACGCGGTCGAATGAATCCTGACAGTTGAGCGGCGCGAGATAACGCAGTGCGTCTTCGTCATCGGCGCGGCAGGTGATGCCGATCGCCCCCTGAGCCACCGCAGGCAGCATGTCCTCGGTCTCGATCGAGCCGGTGATGTGCTGCTGAAGCCCCAGGCGACGCATGCCGGCCATCGCCAGAAGGGTGGCATCGACCACGCCCTCTTCAAGCTTGCGCATCCGGGTCTGAACGTTGCCGCGGAAGTTGACCACTTTCAGGTCGGGGCGGCGGTTGAGGATCTGGGCGCCACGGCGCAGCGAGGACGAGCCGATCACCGAACCGGCGGGCAGATCGGCGATGGATTTGGCCTTGAGGCAGATGAACGCGTCGCGCACGTCTTCGCGCGGCAGAATACAGGGCAGAACGATACCGTCGGGCAAATAGGTTGGCACGTCCTTCATCGAATGAACGGCGATGCGAATGCGGCCGTCCAGCATGGCGTCGTCCAACTCGCGGGTGAACAGCCCCTTGCCGCCGATTTCAGACAATGGCCGGTCCAGGACCATGTCGCCGGTAGTCTTGATGACCTCGATCTCGACCGGATCGACCCCGCCCACCGGAGGCTGGGCGAGGTCAGGCCACGCAGCGGCCAACCGCTCGCGGGTCTCGTAGGTCTGCGCCAGCGCCAGCGGCGAACCGCGGGTGCCAATTCTGATGGTCGGGTGGGTGTTGGGTTTTGCTGTCATGGTCCCATTGTTGTAGTAAGTCGTGCTGCGCTCTGCAAAGGGATTTACGTCTTGCTGGTCCTTGGAATCGAGACAAGTTGCGATGAGACCGCTGCCGCCCTGGTAACGGATGGCCGAACCGTACTGGCCGAAAGGGTGTTATCACAGCTTGATGACCACCGCCCCTATGGCGGCGTGGTGCCGGAAATCGCCGCCCGCGCTCATCTTCACCACGTCGATCGCCTGATCGCCGAGACGATGAACGAAGCCGGATGCGGCTTTTCCGACCTTGACGCGGTTGCCGCCACCGGCGGCCCCGGATTGATCGGCGGAGTGATCGTTGGCGTGATGACCGGAAAGGCGATCGCTCTGGCGGCCAACAAACCCTTTCTGGCCATCAACCATCTGGAGGGCCATGCGCTGACTGCACGGCTGACCAGCGGAATCGACTTCCCTTATCTACTACTGCTGGTCTCGGGGGGGCATTGCCAGGTGCTGGCGGTCGAAGGCGTCGGACGCTATTGCCGCCTGGGTACCACTATCGACGACGCGGCGGGCGAAGCGTTCGACAAGGTGGCGAAGATGGCCGGACTCGGCTACCCTGGCGGCCCGGCGCTGGAACGGGCGGCAGCAGGCGGCGACCCCACTCGTTTCGCCCTGCCCCGCCCGATGAAGGGCCGCCCCGACTGCAATTTCAGCTTCTCGGGATTGAAAAATGCCGTCCGCCTGCTGATCGAAAGCCTGCCCAAACCATTGTCGGCCCAGGATGCTGCCGATGTCAGCGCCGGATTCCAGGTGGCGGTCGCCGAAGCGATCGCCGATCGCGTCACCCGCGCCGCCGTCCTGTTCCGCGCCCGCTGGCCCGCTGGGCGGCATCTGGTGGTCTCGGGAGGGGTTGCAGCCAACACCCTGCTGCGCCAGACCCTGGCCCGCGTTGGCGAAGATTCCGGGCTATCGCTTCTGGCCCCGCCGCTGCGCCTGTGCACCGACAATGCGGCGATGATCGGCTGGGCCGGGATCGAACGGTTCCGCCTCGGGTTGATCGACGATCTTGATTTCGCGCCACGCCCGCGCTGGCCCCTTGACCCCACCGCCCCCGCCGCGGTCGGAGCAGGCGTCAAGGCCTGACGCGGTATCTTGCGTTTGAGGGATAAAACCGATGAGTAAGGCGTTCACCCGCGAAGACAGCGGCGGCGATGACGACGATCAGGACGAAGCTCCGGCCGGCCTTCCCGCCGGGACGAAGAACTACATGCGGCCGCAGAGCTTCGAGGCGTTGAAGGCCGAACGCGACCATCTGCTGCGGGTCGAACGGCCGCGCGTGGTTGAAATCGTGTCGTGGGCGGCCGGGAACGGCGACCGCTCGGAAAACGGCGATTATCTTTATGGGAAAAAGCGGCTACGCGAGATCGACCGCCGCATTCGTTTTCTCACCCGCCGGATCGAAAGCGGCGTCGTGGTCGATCCTGCCCTACAAACCCGGCACGACCGCGTTTATTTCGGGGCGACCGTCACCTATGCCAATTCGCGCGACCAGGAGATTACGGTGACCCTGGTCGGCATCGACGAAGCCGACATGGACAAAGGACTGATCAGCTGGGTCTCGCCGGTCGCTCGCGCCCTGCACAAGGCGACCATCGGCGATCTGGTCCAGCTTCGCACGCCGGGCGGGATCGAGACGCTGGAGGTGATCGAAATCGTCTACGCGACCGCTTCGAGCCAGGATACCAAATCGTCGGTGACATAATCGACGTGCGACAGATCGGACACATCCTGGGGCGGAATCGGACCGTCGGGATGATCGTTTTCCCGAATCCACAAAGTGCGCATTCCCATCCCGGCGGCCGGGCGCAGGTTGCGGTGAATGTCCTCGACCATCAAGGCGCGGGTTGGATCGACGGCGAACCGTTCGACCAGACGCTGATAGCCATGCGGTTGCGGCTTGGGAATGTAATCAGCGGCGCGAATATCAAACACCGCTTCGAACCAATGAGCGATGCCCAGACGCCCGAGAACAGCCTCGGCATGGCGTTCCGAACCGTTGGTGAAGATCAGCTTGCGCCCCGGAAGCCGCTCCAACACCGCCCCCAGTCGGGGATCGGGCACCAGGACGTCGTGATCGATATCGTGGACATAGGACAGGAAGCGGTCGGGATCGACTCCGTTGACCTGCATCAAGCCGCATAGCGTGGTGCCGTATTCGCGGTAATAGCGCTTTTGCAGCGCATAGGCGGCGATGTCGTCGAGATCCAACAGTTCGGCGATGAAACGCCGCATTCTCTGGTCAATCTGAGGAAACAGGCTCGACGAGGCCGGATACAGGGTGTTGTCGAGATCGAACACCCAGGTCTGGACGGAGCCAAGCGGCGGAGCGAGGGGGGACGGCGCGGAACACATGGTACCACTGGTACTCCGCACGCCCCCCGGATGGCAAGCCCAGCCGCACCGTCGCAGGTGAGAAAAGATAAAACTCGCCCATTGACAGCGCCGCGCGCTTTGACTATTTTCCGGCTTCCTTCAGGGGCCGTAGCTCAGTTGGGAGAGCGCCTCGTTCGCAACGAGGAGGTCAGCGGTTCGATCCCGCTCGGCTCCACCAAGATTTTCAAAGGCTTAGCCAGATATCCGGCTAGGCCTTTTTTCGTTGCGGAATCACTGCGGAATCAAACGGCGGGAATTCGCGGTGCCAATCGGTAACGCGAAAATCTGTAGGGACCGATTCCGTCCACCTCTGCGAACCACCCCTTGACGCTCCAGCGCATGGGGTTTGTTTTGCACAAACGCCAACCCCCGCCAGTCGCCCAGCGGGGGAGGTGCGCCACGGTGGCGCGGGATCAGGTGATCCGTTTCTGACAGAACTGGTTCCGATCTGGGGGAAGAGTCGGGATAACGGCTAACGCGCGATCACTCCGCAAGAGCCGGTAATACTCTCGAACAAGAGCATCCCTCTCAGCCCCTCTGACATCTGGCATTCTTAGGCACATCTCTAGTAGGCGTCTGCGTTTTTCAGGCAATGGGCCACCAAGATCTTCGGCCAACTGGATATACCGTGCGTTCTCAGGAGTCATCGCGCAGCCCTCCCGCTCTCGGCCGCCTTGGGGAATTGCGCTTCGGCCAGCGCCTCCAAATCCCGAACGCTGGCGGACAGGCGGTCAAGCACCCATTCCAGCCCACGCCAGGGACCGAACGAAATGTCGTTGTTCGTCTCGGCGCTCCGGCAACTGTTCGCCACCAGTTCGGCCAGTCCTGCGGCGGCCTCGGTCATGCTCTTCAGGTCGATGGCGATCGCTTCCACCTGAAGGCGGAATTCGAGGTCGGCGGGAATCAGCACCGACGTATTGGCCTGGGGATTGTGCGGGGCGCGGCTCATGCTGTGGTCCTCCGCTCATCATAGGTGCGGTCCAGATCGATGTCGCACCGGTCCGCCAACTCGCCAACCATGGAGCGCACATTCCAACCAATGAACCTGAGAGCGCGGGGATCAGGGGCGACGTCGCTCTCGGCGGCAACAGCCAACCCGTTGATGATGTCGGACACCCCGAACAGGTCGTGAAGGATGTCCTCGATCGCGAGAATGTCCGAATGGGGGATGGTTCTCTCCGTCCCTTTGGACGGGGCGTTGGTGGCGCTCATGCTGCGGCCCTCCCCTTGGCACCGGGGACCAATCCGAAGTGCTTCAAATCGGCGACCAGAATGGACAGGCGGCGACGATATTCATCGTCAACCTCGAACGGTTCGCCCGGAAAGGTGTCGATCTCGCCGCCGATCTGGCGCAGCTTCCAGCACAGCACCTGTTCATTCGCGGCCGGGCGGTCGAGGATCCCCTTGATCCCGTGCCGCACAACGGCGGACAGAGCGTCAAAGGCGCGGTGTTCGGTGCTGTTCGGCTTGATCTTGCCGACGATCGCGTCAAGCCCGATCAGGGTATCGAGGGTGATCGGCAGAGAAGCGGTGTGCAAGGGGGCGGCATTGCCGCCAGCATTATGGCAGTCCATGACGGTTGGCTCCTTACCAGCAATTGACGACGTAGCTTCCCAGCCGGGCCTTGTGGGCGGCGACGGCACGGGCGCGATAGGGGGTCTCGTCTTCCCACTTCCGGACGACGGGAGCAGGCTTCGGGGTCGGACGGCGGGCTTCCTCGGCAGCGAACGCCCGGACCAGTTCCCAGGTGGTGCGCAGCGCGGCGGCGAAGGCGGTCCGGAGGTTGCGGTACCGGCTGCGAATCCGGCGGGCTTGCTTCCAGGCTTCGAGGAACAGGGTGCGGCGGTCGATGAACATGGTGTTTGTCCTCAAAACTGATTATGCTGTAATCATATCTGCCGACTTCGTATGCGGTCAACAGAAATTAGTACGCTGTAATCAGTTTTGAAGAGGATGCAATGATTTCAGGGTTGCAGGTGAAGCTGGCGCGCACTGCGCTTGGCTGGAGCGTCCGGGAACTGGCGGATCATGCCGAGGTGAACTTCAACACGGTCAGCCGCTTCGAGAATGGAGCCGGGGTGCATGCACGAACGGTCGAGGCGTTGGAGAGTGCCCTTGAAACCGCCGGGATAGTCTTCATCCCCGATGGCGCTCCCAGCGCTGGCGGCGGTCCTGGGGTACGGCTGAAGGGGGGCGAATGATGGCAGATGGCCTTGGACCAAAGAGCACACACTTGGCCGAGAACTTCTTTCGCTCAACAGTGAAGCCGACGGTCGAAGAATTTTTGAGCGATCCTCTAAATCTCCGTCGAGGTCGCCTCGCTGCAATCGTGCTTTACCACATGGCTGACTACTGGGTTGCCAAACGTAACGAGGGCGGTGACAAAAAAGATAATAAAAATTGCCTGGAAAAACTTCACAAACAACTGATAGCTGAATGCCAAGAATTCAATATTATTAGGGATATTGCAGACGCATCCAAGCATGCGCGTCTGTATACACAGGGTAAAATTCCTCGCATTATCTCGTCGTCGGAGCAGATTACTCGTAGACCCGGCCTGTTTCATGCCCCTTTTGGCGTAGGGGTGTTTAATCAAGCCTCATGGGTAATGGTTAAAATGGATGACGGATCATCAAGACCACTTTTAGACGCGATCGAAGCCGTGATGAAGATGTGGGAGGAAATGCTGAACTCTAACCGGGAGGGCGTGACCGTTCGTCCGGAATTGGGCTGACTCACCGCACCACAACCATCGGACAGCTTTACCGGGATGACTTTCTCGGTGATCCTCCTTTGGGCACTGCCGGGAGGGGCGCCCGTATTTCGCCACTGGTGGGATAGGTCACCATGACCGGAAGCGAGTCTGAGGAGCGCGACCAGGGCGGCATTGCCAGCGGGCTCCGGTATTGGTGGAATATGCGGGGATGCTACGACCCGCCACCACCTCGGCCAGCGCCCGAACCTCCCCGTCAAGAACCTGCTGTAGATCCGGCCATCCCTGGGGGAATCGAAAGGTGGTTCGCCAACCTGTTCCTGTCCTGGGCAACCAAGGTCCAGAGGAAGGAGATTACCCGCTTCACCGACGCCTTGCGGGCGATGGACAGCGACGAAATCGGGGCGCTTCTGGCCTTGGCCACCGATCTGCGACACACTCTCGAAGCCGATTCGAGGCTCGACTTGCTCGATCCCCGTGCCGTCGAGATCATTTGGCCTTCCGCAGCCCAGGCCCTGAACAGGCAGATCAGAAATATGCAGGCCACAAACAGCCGCGAGTTGGCCGCAGCGGCCATGGTTTGGCTGCACACCATCAGAGCGGCCAACAATCCAGACTTGCGGATGCTTGGCCGTGAGATGTGGCGCCAGCTTGAACGCGGCTTTCCGAAGGTCGAGCAAGCCGCCGCCGATCTCCAGGTGGTCGGTATGAGCCACCTGAACATCGAGGGGTACAGCGTGTTCCCGCTTGGCCTCTCGCCCGATCCGACATGATGCCGGGGCAACGCGGCCGATCCGAGACGGGGGCGGGTATCGGCGGCGGTGCTGAAATGGGAGGCAGGGTGTCCAGAATGAACGTCCATGAACGTCGTCGGACGTTGCTGGACGTTTCCAGAAGGCTCACCATGTGTTATGAGCCTTCCTCATGAGGTTCCGTTGGAGGCCCGACATGGCGGACGTGCGAGACGTGGCCGCGTTCATCCTCCGCCAGTGCGGTGAGATGACCGCAATGAAGCTGCAAAAACTGGTGTACTACGCTCAGGTGTGGTCGCTGGTGTGGGATGAACGCCCGCTGTTCCCTCAGCGGATAGAGGCGTGGGCGAATGGTCCCGTCTGCCCAGATCTTTACCGATTGCACCAGGGCCTGTTCCGCGTGGGTCCGCACGAAATTCCCGGGAACCCAGACGAAATTGATGGGGACGGGCAGGACACCATACGGGGTGTCCTCAACTTCTACAGCGACAAGTCGGCGCAGTGGTTGAGCGACCTTTCCCACCAGGAAGCCCCGTGGCGGGATTCTCGTGCCGGCTTGGCCGATGGCGATCGCGGGTCACGCGAAATTACCCATGCTGCCATGGCCGAATACTATGGCGGCCTGAGCTGAGCCGTGGCCAAGGCGCCCAAGGCTGCATTCCAGCCTTCCCCGAAGAAGGTCCCCCACACAGCCTCGTTGCCGAAGACTGAAAAACGACCGCGCATGCCGCAGGTGCGTGGCGGCCCGCTGGTATGGCGCTTTTCTTCCATTGATCGTGACGGCCCGTTCGCGTGGTCGGCATTGGACGATCCTGCCGCCTACAAGGAGGCAATGGAGAAACTGCACCAGTTCGAGACAATGGAGGAAACTGCTATCCGGGCGCAGGGCAGTCACCCGGTCGAGGTTTGGCAGTTGTGCAAGGAAGCGCAGAACAGGCTGGCTGAAATCGAGCTGGATGATCTTGATGCGCTCATGTCGTTCCGGCTCACCGGGGCCCGCCGGGTGTGGTGCCGGATGGACAACAACATGATGTTGGTGCTGTGGTGGGACCCGGGGCATGCAGTGTGCCCGTCGCCAAAGAAGCACACCTAACCCCATCCCGGACGAGGCGGCTACACTTCAATCTGCCCCCTCCAACACCCTTATCAGCCGCTCGACCCGCTCTTCCTCGGTCACCGCGTCCCCGCTTTGGTCGGCCTCTGGTTCCTGATCGCTGGGCATCGTCACGCCCTGGGCGGCAGCCAGGGCTAGCACCAGCCGGGCGCGGGCGATGGTCGCTACCGTCCGGGCGTTGCGATTGAAGATCGTGTCCAACTGGTCGATCCCTTCGGCGGGCAGATCGGCCGAGGCGGCGCGATGGGCGTGGAAGGCGCGGAGCATCGCCACCCCTTCCAGCACCGCCGCCCGTTCATCGGGGGGCAGGGCCAGGAACTCTTGCTCCCAGGCCCGCGCCGCAGCCCCCTTACCCCGCATCCCCTGAGCGGCCCAACGCAGGAACCGTTCCGCGACATAGGCCCCGTGCCGCCAGTTGCCGTTCGCCTCGCCCTTGGGGGCACCGGGGGAAGTGCCGCCATGCATCCGGCACCGTCCGTTCGCCATCGCGGGAGACTGGCAGGGTGTCCCGGCCCGGGTCTTCGCGCCACAGCGGGGCGACAAATGCATGGCTTTGGTCACCGCGCCGCGACCTTCTTCGGCGTCGGCGGCACCCCGAACGCATCGTTGATGCCGCTTTCCGCCGCGTCGAACATTTGCCGCAGATAGAACAGGTTCTGATAGGGCATCATCCGCCGCAGTGCGTGGGTGTCGGTGGCCTTCCAATCGCCCCGGCCCGCCTCGCCCAGCACCTGGGACAGATCGGAGGCCAGACCAGCCGACGGCCCGAGCGCCGCTTCCCAGGCCGAGCGCGATCCGTACCGGCTGGTGGTGCCGATCCCCAGCACCTTGCCGCCGGTCCCCGCCACATCCGACAGCCAGAACAGCAGCCCTGAACGGTCGAACCCTTCGGCCAGCCAATGGGCGGGATCGTCCGACATCTCGCGCCCGGCGGCAGCCGAGGCCAGGGCATAGGACAGCGTCCCAAAGGTGGTCATCATCATCACCCCGTTCAGCACTGCCGCGTCACGCTGTTGCAGGGCGGCCAGTGCTGTGCGTTGGGTCGATACCATGTTGAAGGTTTTAAACTGACCGATCACCTTGCCGAGTTCGGTGGACATCCACAGCGGCTTATCCTGGCCGGGGGTAACAATGGTGCGGTCGATGTCTTTGACCATCGCAGCACGGAAAGCACTGACTGCTTCCGGGTCGGTCCAGGCTTGGGTATTTGCCCACCACAGGCCATCCTGTTGCTTGCCGTGGGCGCGGAACTGGGTCGCGATCCGCTCGGCCGCGTTCCGGTCAATCCCCAGCCACGCCAGCCGTTCGCGCTCGGGGTGACCAGAGGGCAGATCCCGCCACTGGTCGATCGCCTGCAACATCCTGGTTTGCGTGATTACCCCGGTGAACTGTTTCCATGCGGCGTTCCACGGTGCCATCAACGACACCAGTCCGAAATTGTCGCTCAGTACCTGGATGCCGCGCTCGAACTTCGATAGCCGTCCATAATCGTCGAACACGTCGGCCATTTTCATCATCCGGGTGTTGAGCACCAGATCGAGGGCGGTCCCGGCCAACTTGGCTTCCTCGGCCGCCAACCGGAACCCCCGAACATTGCGCACCAACGGTGCCAGCCCGTCACCAACCACACGCGTCATGCCGTGAACCATCACCGGGCGGCCGGTATCGGAAACGGCGGCGAGGGTCATGCCGCCCAGCAAGCGCAGATAGTTGAGGTTGCGCACCACCCGGAAGGTCCGCACCGCCAGCCCCTGCGGATCGCGTGGCAGGGCATAGGTGCCGCGCAGCCGGTCGCGCACCGCCTCGATATCGGCGAGATCGCGCCGCTCGCGGTCATGCAGGGCGGCCAGCCGCTTCCCATCCTCGACACCGACCCGCAGGCGGGCATAGTCGGACCGAACCGCGTCGAGCTGGTCGCGCAGGTCGGCCCGGCCAAATCGTTTGGCCAATTCGACATCGGCAGCCATGGTGCGAGCGTAAATGCGAGCCACCACGTTGATGTCGCTCTCAAGGAAATCCTCGATCATCGCGTCCGGAATGGACAGGGTGCGTTCCCGCAACGGGCCACGGGTCAAGGGAATCGGCTCATAGGCGGTGCGGCTGGCCGACATTCCTAACAACTGGTCGGTGATCTCGCGGGCGATGTCGGCCAGTTCGATCTCCTCGGACCCGGCCAGCCCTTTCGCCGCCTCCCGGCCCTTGGTGGCGCGGTCAAGATCGGTGCGGGCCTTCGACAGATCCTTGGCGATTGCTTCGGCCCGAGCTTTTAACGCCGCCACCTCGCGCCGTCCCGCGTCGAGCGTTGTCCGCGCCGATGCATGGGCCGCGTCCGCCGTAACCGCCCGTTCGGTTGCTTTTGCCGCCTTGGCTTCGGCGCGGCGCTGGTAATAGCCGATCTCACGGGCCTTGGCTTTGGCTGCCGGACTGGCTTCGCGGAAGGCGACGTCGCCCCCGGTCTCGGCGGCGGCGATCCTGGCCTTGATCTCGGCGTCCGACATCCGGGTAAGGTCGATCCCCATCCGGTCGAACTCGGCTGCCGTCTCGGCCAGATAGTCGCGATAGGCCACCCGTTCCAGGTCGGCCTCACGATAGACGGGGACGTGGTTGTTGGCGTCGTCCGCCAAAGCGCGGAGGAAATCGTTCACCGAGGGACGCTCGGCCCCGGGCAGGAACCCCGCTTCCCAGGCGCGCAAGGCCGCCTCGTCGAGGCTGATCCCGGTCTTGTCGTTGAGAAGACCGTTCGCTCCGATGGCGCGAACCTCGCCGCCGTCTTCGCGAAGACCACCCTGACGGCGCACCCAGCCCAACAGCCGGAGCGGTTCCTTTGGCCTACCCCGGCGCAGATCGCGCAGCAGGTCGGCCAGCGGATCGCCCTTGGCCAGATCGTCGGAGGGGCGGAACTGCGCCATCCGCTCGCGGGTCTGGGCCGCTTCGCTTTCGGCCTGACGCGAGACCCGGCGGGCGGCGATGGTATCGCGTTCGGTGGCGATCACCCGGTGGCGGGACTCGGTCAACGCCTGTTCGGCCAGGGACAGTTCGGCCTGGTGGTTGGCGTCTTCGACGTCAAGCCGGTCGAGGGTGGCGCGATGCTCGGCCATCGCCGCTTCGTGATCGCGCATCCGCTGTCCGGCCTCGGCCTTGAGACTGCGCAGCCAGCCGGTCAGCCGTCCTTCGAATTCCGGTCTGTGGGCGACGATGCGGGGGATATCATAGACTCGGGTCAGGTACGATAAAGCGGTGTCCACCGTCACGTCGGGCGGCAACAGCCCGGCGGCGATAGCTTCGTTTTTCAGCGGGTCGAATACCTCGACACGCATCCGCCGAGCCGCCTCGGCCACCTCGGGAATCTCGTGCTGATCATTGCGGCGCATCGCCCGGCCGACCTCCTCGCGGAACGCCTTGGCGTCAAGCATGCCCTCGGGCCGTCGGCCGAACGTGTCGCCCATCCCGATTTTCAGCATATCGCCAGTCTTCGCCGCCCGGCCCAGCCGGTACTGGATGAAGGCATCATCCAGCGTGGTGACGGCGCGTGCGAGCGGACCATCCCAGGTTTTCAACCGGGTTTCGACCGCAACCGGCGAAGCGATCCCCTCGGCGTTCTTGGCAAACATCAGTGGGTGATCGGCTAGATCTTGCATGATGCGGCGGGTCTCGACCGAAGGGGAATGGGCGGCGCGGAGCAACGGGTCCTGGCCCCGGATGATCGGCGCGTTTTCGACCCCCAGCGCCCCCTTCAGGGTTTCCTGGTCCAGGGTGGTATCACGTGATGCCGCCGCGCCGACCGATCCGCCATGGGGCGGCGTGTTAACATTCCCCGGATCATTCGAGGCACGGGCCGCCAGTTCCCGATCGGTCGCCAGCAGCCGGTCGAATACCCCGCGCACGCCCTCGGGCACCTCGCCGCCAAGGGTGCGCAGATCGGCATAGAGCGCGACCAGCCACGTCTTGAACCGCTCGAATACCCCGGCGAGGGCTGCGCTTGGGGCTTTGCCGTCGCGCAAATATGCCTCGAACCAGCGGGCGAAGGTTTCGTGATGGGCTGCCGTCAGCGCCTCGCCATCGGCTGCGCCCAGGTGGCCCCGGATGTCCTGCCACACGGCCCGCGCTTCGGTCGGGGCGCGCTCGGCCTCGGCCAGCTTGCGCACCATGTCGAGCCAGACGTGCCCGCTTTCATGCAGGAAGGTCGAGGCATCCGCCGCCTGCATCAGGCGAATCACCGTCTGCCCGTCACCCAGGGTGACCGATCCGCGCAACCCGTCGGAGCCAGCCTGCAAGTATACCTTACCGTCCTCGCCCTTGATTCCCCGGATCAGGTCGCGGAGAATGATGGTGTTTCCGATATCGATGACTGGACCGACGCGCTCAGGGAACGGGGTGGTCGTTTGTTGGTCGGAACGAAGCGCCTGCACGGGTTCCTCGCGCGTCCCCTCTGCGGGCAACTTCTTCGCCAAGTGCATGTCGTGCAGCTTCTCCAGCCGCTCAATGCCGTCGATGACCAGGACTTGACGTCCGGCCGGATGTTCCTCGACCGTCATCTTGACGGCGTAGCGGTTGCCTCCATGTTCCATCGCCGCGAAGAAACGATGAACCTGCGCCACATTGGGATCGCCCTTGCGGTCGGCATGGCTTTCGATCCGGGCAGCTTTCTGGAACAACTCGGGCAACAACCGAACCGCATCGAGATGGGCCAGCGCCGCGCCGTCCTCGCCGATCTCCGTGACTGATTTTCCCCAACTCGCAACCGCGTGCTTCCAGTCTCCGGCCGAAAGATGGATCTGCATTCCTGGCAGGTCGGAGTTCTCCAGATCGGTTGGGGCGTGTCCTTCGCGGGCTGCCTTTGCTGTTCTACGCTCGGCAACGCTGTTCTCTATGGCGACACGCGGCACCGAGACCACCGGCATCTCGCGCCCCAGATCGACCCCCGGATTGACCGGTTGGCCGAAGCTGCGCCCGGCGGGAAGGTCGGCCCCGGTATCGTTGGCCGGGCCGCGCACCTCCAGCCCCAGGTCGCGATAGACCTGCATTGGATCAAGCCCGGCCCGTTCCCCCACGAACGAGCGGAGGAACGATGACCACAGGGTGGCACCGGCTTCGGCCTGATCGACCGGTAGACCGGCAGTCAGCAGCTTGCCCCGCACATCGTCGGCAATCCGTGCCCCGGCTTCAGCGTGGGCGATACCCTCGACCGACCGCGCGCCCACCTTGCCATTGACCCCCTTCGGTAGCAGCGAGACAGCACCGCCCAGAACCCCGCCCAGCACGGTAGAGAAGGCGATGCCGTGGGCACTCATTTCCCATGAGCGACTTTCCTGCATCCCGTGCAACAGCACTTCCGAGCCTGTGGAGATCCCGAGGCCGGCTGCCGNCCCGACCCCGGTTGCCTTGGCGAGTCCGACACCGGATCGGGCCGCATTGGCCGCGCCGCTGATCGGAATGAGGTTGATCGGATCGACCAGACCGGCGGCGAACCCCGCGGCGAGACCCTGCCAGCCAGCGGCGGCGAGAGTGGTATCGTCCCGCCGCTCGCGGTCGATCCAGCCTTTGATCCGGGCCACGTCCTCCGGGCTGTCAGCATCGACGAAGGCCCTGGCCTGTGGCTCATAGCCCTCAATCGAGGCGAACGGGTCGAACTGCAAATTCGGTGCCGGACGTGGTTGGAAGCTGTCGGCCGACATCCGCGCCGCGTTGGTCATCAGGTTGTGCTGCCGGAACGCTGCCGGTAGGGTCTCGGTGAGGAAGTCAGGAGTAGCGGGATCGGGGCCGATCGGGGCCTGTGTGGCGAGGCCGGTGGCCGGGGCATCGGTATTTTCGATAAACGGCATGGTCAATGCTTCCTTCCGCCAAATTGTCCAGCCGCCTCGGTCTGGTCGAGGGTCTGGCCTTTGTTCTTTCGCTGTTCCGCGCGCTTCTGCTCAATGATTGCCGTCTCGGCCGGGCTGAAGCCGACGGCGCTGAATGGCCCTATTGAGACGACATCGTTCGTGTACCAGGGGGTGTAGCGATCGCCACGACTTGCCCTGAGCTTTTGGAGTTCCTGCTTCTGGCGTTCGGCCGCCGGGCTGGTGTCCCATTCGGGCCGCCATAGCACCAGCCGCTGATCGGACCCGCGCACCGCCGACAGGCTGCCGTCGCGGGATTTCAGCCAGACCTGATAAAGCGGCCCACCAGTGGTGGGATCGGTGCGGCTTGGGTCGGGCGCCAGCATGAAGCGCTGTTCCAGATCGCCCGCGCGCTCGTCGAGCGCCTCGCCCGATTTCTTGAGGTCGGCAACAAGCTGTTCGCGCATCCATTCGCCGTTCGCGCCCCCGTCGAGGCCCGCCCGCCCATAGAACAGTTCGGGTGGATGGCGCATCAACCGGGCACCATCGGCCGCGCCCGATCCGTCCGGGGTCAATCCGCCGATGGTGGACAGGCCCCACACCCGCCGCACCGCATCGGTCGCGGTCTTCCGGGCCGCGTCGAGATTGCCGTGGCGGGTGAACTCTGCTTCGGCCACCCGGTCGAACTCGGACACCAGTTCGGGTGGTGGTGCGACATTGGGCACTCCCACCAGCGGCAGGTGACGAACCATCCATCCGCCGACCAGCGTGTCGCGCACGTAATCGGCCGAGGCGGTCGGCTGATTCTTCTGCATCTCGGTGTAGCCCGTCTTACGGGTCGTGCGCTCGGCCTCGGGGACTTTGGCCGCTTCGGTGGCGAGACGGACGGCTTCGACCGGGGGTAGACCGGCCCCGGCATAGGTGCCGACCAGATTGCCCAGCGACAGATCGTCCTGGCTGAAATCCTTCAGCAGGTCCGGGTTGGAATGGCGCAACCGCTCGATCACGTCGGCGGCCTGCACCACCATGGCGGGCTGATCGGCGCGGCGCAGGGCACCGCGAATGCTGGAGCGCACCGGGTCGGGCACCATGCCGTAGCGGGTGGCGGCCTGAACCATCCGGTCGAGCTGGTCGGCTTCCGGCAGGTCGCGCCAGCCCGAGGCCAGCGCCGAGAAATGGGCCGACACCGCCTTACGGTCGCGATCCGAGCGCGGATCAAGGGTGCCGAGACCGGTCACCGCCGCACCGACCCGAGTGAAATCGGCATCCGCCTCGGCCTGCTGACGGCGGCGCTCTTCCTGGTGAGCAGTCAGCCGGGTGCGATCCTTGGGCGACAGCCAGCCGCGACCGGCATCGTAGGCGGCCTCGATGTCGGGCAGATCGGCCTGCCCCCGCATCAGCCGCAATTCCAGATCCGATAGCGACCGCTCGGACTGTTCGGTTTCCTGCCGCTGGCGCTGGGCTTCGGCGCGTTGCTGATCGGCCAGCCCCGAACGCACCCAGGCTTCGACCCGCTCGCCCAGCCGCGCATTGGGCAAAGCGCGGGCCTGTGCCACCAGGGCGGCTTCGCGGGCCAGGCCGGGCCTGGAGATACCCGCCACCCGTTCGGCCGTCTGCGCCAGCACGTCGCCGACGCTCTTTCCGGCAAGATCGGGGTTGGCCTCCATCACTTTGGGGCCGACCACCTCGCCAATCGCCGCCGAAGGGCTGGCTTTCAGCAACGCAGAGGCTCCACCCGCCCCGAACCGATGGGCCAGCATCAGGTTCGCCGGGGTGGCGGAATGTCCCTGACCGGCCAGGGTTTCAGCATTGTCTGCGGCGAGCCGGGCTGTCACTTCCCGCGACAGGGCGGGATCGGACCGCAACGCCAATAAATCGGCATCGCTCTTCTCGGTGAGGTCGGGCCGGTGGCGACGCACCGTCTCCACCCAGGTCGAATTGATGAACTGTGCTGGACCTGCGGCGGAACCGTTCGGATTGCGGGCAGCGGGATCGCCCCCCGATTCGGTCTGAATGATCGCATCGATCAACCCCGGTTCGACTCCGGCATGGCCTGCGCTGAGAACCCGAGTGGTGCCCGCCAGCATCCCGTCGGCGATCTTGCGGGCCTCGCGGTCAAGAACCACCGGCTCCAGTTTGCCCAGGACATGGAGGTGATCGGCGGCGGTCAGGCCGGACCTGTTGGCGCTGTACCATTTCCGCGCCGCGTCCACGTCGCCCTCGGCAAGGTGGCGCAGGATCACCGCCGCACTGCCCTGCGAATAGAGGCTGGCGACCTGACGGTTGATTTCCTCTTCCGGTTGGCCGGTCAGGTTGGCGCGCAAGGTGTGTTCCGCCGCGCCCAGACGGGTTTCGACCATGGCCGGATCGGTATAGGCGTCGGTTGCCCCGGTGATAGCGGTATCCACCGCCGCACTGGTCAGGGTGGCCCGGTAGTGCTGCATCTGGGTGCGCTCGTGCTTGTCCACCGTCGAGAGAATGGTGGCCTTGCGCTCCAGCGTCTGGCGCTCCAGATCGGCCAGCGCCTTCTTGTCCGTGATGCCCGAGCCTTCCCGCACCTTGCGGAAGATGTCGTCGAACGACTTGCCGATTTCGGCGGTAGATCCCTCGGCGGCCTTGCCCTGGCGGGCGAACACCCCGGTCTGGGGATCGTGCAGGGCGGCGATTTCCCATTGGGTCATCACCCCGGACGCTTCGGCCGCCTTGGTCGCGGTCTCCTCTTTCTGCCGTTGCTGGACCATCTCGACCAAGCCTTTGCCGAGGTCTTGCAATTGCTTGCCGCCATCAACCAGCGCAGGGCCACCATTGTCGAATGCGCCGGCGGGAACGCTGGCCGAAAGCTGCGGTGCGCCGAGCGGGCGGGCCTCGATTGTGGGTTGGGTGTAGGTGGGAACGCGAGCCATCGGTCAGTCTCCGATCTTGGGGGCGCGGAAGTCGTTCAATCGGACAACGTTGCCGGGAAGCCGGGGGAGCGGATCGGCCGACGCCTCCCCGCATCGGGCCTGATAGTCGGCCAGCCGGATTTGGTAGGCCGCCCGCTCCGCATTCTCGCGCAGGGTCAGGGCGTCCAGATCGGAGGGGGGATACGATTCGGTCATCGGTTCACCTCGTGTTGTGGCGGCGGCCCTGTCCAAACTGGACATGGCCCTAGTTTCCCGTTTCAGGCCCTTTAAAGGCATGTTCTGTTCCTTGCTACGTCGCAGCGGGCCGGGATGCTTCGCCCGCCCTGGGGCTGTTTCCGCTCAATTTGGCGGGGTGTCTGCGGATGGGGCGTCATCGGGTCAGGCTCCACAGCAGGATTGCGAGGGCGCGGGCTTCCTCGCGGGTGGTGGGGGATTGGCCGACCGAGCGCAGCGCGGCGACCAGGGCGGGGAGGTGGGCGTCCGGATTGCCCGTCAGGGCATGGGCCACTGTCGCGGCGGGCGCGGTCTCGATGGTGATGCCGTGGTGATCGGCCCAGGCGGCAGCGATCGCGAACAGCCCGGCATGGGTGATCGCGGTTCCGGGTGGTGCTTCGTCCACCAGCACCAGGGCCAGATCGCCGGCGGTCCGCTTGGTTTCGGTCAGCCAGCGGCGCAACGCCTGGAACGGAATGCCGGGGCGATCCGGCGTTGCCACCGGCAGGGATGCCCGGCCGCTGGTGATCCGACCGGATAGCGAGCCAACTGCCCAGCCGAAGCGTGGTGCCGACAGGGTGAGCGCAAGAACGGCGGTCATGCCGCACCTCGGACCTGTCGGCGCAGGTTGCCCACGGTGGTCGGCGACACCCCAGCCGCCTTCGCGATGGCGCGATCCGACCAGCTTGCGGTTTCAACATTTTTCAACATGTCGAGGACGTGAGCACGGCGGGCGGCGGTGCTGGTCGGGTGTCCAGTCTGGACGGGCGGAACGGGTGGCGTGGCGCTGTCCAGATTGGACGATGCCCCGTTGATCACCAGCCGGTTGAAGGCGTCCAAAATGGGCGGGGCGGCCAAATGGGCGTCGTCATGCCCATCCGAATCGGCTGCGAATTCCAGCCGCACCAGCAGGTCGTCGAGAGTGACAATCGGCATGTCCCGCTCGAACATCTTGCGGACAATCTCGCGGCGATAGGACGCGGGCAGGTCAAGCTGTTCATCACCCCAGCTTTCGATGGCGTGGCAAATCTCATCGCTGCGCTGGTTCCAGTACTGAGCCTCGGCGCGCGCCTCCCGGATCGTCTGCGGCATCGGGATCGCGGACATGATCGCCGCCCGGCATTCGTCCACCGGGTGCTTGCCGAAATCGTACCGACGCCATCCGCCCATGCTGTCGTGCCAACGCCCAGCCAGATACTCGAAGCCAGGGGTCGGCTCGAACGGGCCTTCCAGCCAGGGCAAGGCGGCATCGTGCAACGCCTGTTCGCGCGGATCGCGGGCGATCGCCGCCGCCTCGCTGCCGTATTTTTCCAGAACCGCCGCTCGTTGCGGGGCGTACCGCTGCCGCTCGGCTTCTCGCTGGGCTTTCTGCCGGGCCATGTAGGCGTCATAGGCGGCCTTCGATTCCCAGGTGAAATTCCCCTTGGTGTAACCCTTCGGCTTCGGTGGCTTCGCGGGTTGCCGTGCCGCCGCCTCCCTGGCCCACTCGGCGAAATCAAACTCGGTGGTGCTGGTCTTGGGCGCGGCCACCCGTTCGGCCACGTCTTTGAAATCCATCCCGGCGGCGCCAAGCATTCCCTTCGCCTTGCGGAGCGCGGCCAAAGCCTCCGCGTCGTTGTCGCTCGACGCCAGGGCCAGCAGTTTGCCGAGTTTGTCGGCGTTCAGGGCGGCGGTCATTTCGTCACCTCGTCCAGATTGGACGCGGGGGATTCGGTCACCTCGGTGCGCTGAGCGCGGGCGTCGATGGCCCCGGAAAGGGCCTTTTGGATTTCAACATTTTTCAACAGGCGCTCGCCCTGCGGTTCATCTTGGGGAGGCTCGACCGGCCGGGGCGCAATGGGCGCTTGTGCAGCGGCGGCCACGGCCAGAAGACGAGACGACGGACGCCGGTGCATGGGGTTGTTTCTCGGATTCATGCCGATGCTCTCCAGCCTGCGGGGGTCTTACATCGCGCCAGGTCGGCCACATCCTCGAACGCGAGGATCAGCACCGCCCCGGCGGCAACGGTGGCGGCAAGCTTGGGATCGGCCTCGACCGCTTCGGCGCATCCGGCAGGAACCGGCACCAGCACCGACACCCGGCCAGGGCCGAACGGATCAGCGACCGCAGCAGGATCGGAGGCGAAGGCTTGCACAGCGGCAGGTCGGAACCCGCACGCCAGGGTCAGACCGACCAGCAAGGCGTCGTTCATCGCACGACCCTCCCCGGCTTGGCGCAGTCCGAACAACGCCGGTTCGGCCATTTGCTCCGCAAGGGCGAACGAAACATCGCGGGCATTCCGCAATCCGCGCAGTGGGTGCGCCAGCGGATCAGAACAATCATCGCCCCATCGCGACGCTGATAATCCTCGCAGCCTTCGACCTCGTACCGCTGGCCCCTCCACAGCAGGACGGTTCCAGGTTCAGGTGGGGCGGTGAAGTCGATTTTGTGAACGGTCGCGGTCATCACGCCAGTTCCCAATCGGACGGTTCCTCGGACACTGGGACAGGGCCAACGGCCGGGCGGGGTGGGACGGGACGGACGGGACACCCCCCTGAAAGGGTGTCCCTGTCCGTCCCGGTCCCCGCCCTGACACTCGTTCCGTTGTCCCGCTCTGTCCCGGATTGTCCCGCTAACCATACGAGGTCATCGAGCATCCGAATAAATCCTTTGCTCATAAGGGCTTCGACGTGACGGCGGAATTGCTTGCGCTCGTTCTCCGGATTGTCCCGGTCTGTCACGCCAGCGCGTTTAAGTTGTTCTCTCCAGGTTTTCGCAACCACGACCGGGACAGGTGGAATGTCCCGGTTGTCCCGGTACGTTTGGCCGTGGTCGGCGAGGCTGTTTTTCAGCTGATCGAGGGCCAGTTTTTGCCCAGGCGATAGGCTGGCGGGCTTGCGCGTCGGCACGGTATCGGCCGCTACGACAACGCAGGACGTGACCTTCTTTCCGCGCCGGTTGGTGCCCAGTTCGACCACCTCCAGACGGAAGCTCAATTCACCCGCCACCGGCAGATCGCGTTGCTTGGTGACCTTGGCGACCGAGACACCGGCCTCTTCGTCCCGGCTCACCTCGATCTCGGTATCGACGGCGGCGCGGAGCAGGGAGTGGCCCCGAGCGCCCCGGGCCGTGTCCTTGCCGGAATGGTGAACGAGCAGGATGTGAACGCCGGTTTCCTCGCGGACACGATCGAGGTTTCGAACCAATGCGCCCATGTCGCCCGAAGCGTTCTCATCGCCCCCGGCCATGGCTCGTGACACGGTATCGACGATCACCAACCGCACCGGCATTCCGAACGCTTCGGTCATGGCCCGGATTGTGGCGATCAGCGCGCCCGTGTCGGCGGTCGGGTCGCACAGATCGATGGTCGCGGGGACCACGGCGAACGGTACCATCTCGCCCGCAGCCGCCGCGCCGTGGTGGCTTCTAAAGGCGGCGATACGGTTCTTGATGCCCGAGCCGCCTTCGCCAGCGACATACAGCACGCCACCGGCCTCGACCTCGCGCCCATGCCAGGGCCAGCCCAGGGCGACGTGAAGACCCATATCGGTGACCAGGAACGTCTTTCCGCTGTTGGACGCGCCAAAGGCCAGCGATAACCCGCCGTCGATCAGCAGCCCTTCGACAAAGTCGGCGGTGCCGATCGACGCCTCGATATCGACATAGCGCAGGGTCGGCAGCAGCCGGGGCGCGGACGGCGCTTCGGCTTCCCACGGCGGCCCGTCCTCGACCGGCGGCGGTGGGGTGGTCTGCTGTCGAGCCAGACGCTCGGCCTCTTCCAGCGGAATGGCGGATGTCATGCGGCGGCCTCGTTGGCGCTGGTGGTCACCAGGATCTTCGGTTGAGCCGGATCGGGCCGGGTCAGGGCCTTGCGCAGACGGCGGCCGGTGGCAAGGTCGGGCACCACGAACTCGGTGGTTCCGACCAGATGCCCCAGCATCGACCGCACCCGATCCCAGCGGATGACGACGATTCCGTGATCCCCGCGGTTGTCCCAGGAATGAGCGGCGGCCCAGGCTCCGGGATCGCTGAAGATCACCAACGGGTCGGTGATCCCCATCAGCGGCGTGCATCGGGCGAGCGCCTCCAGCCCCAGCACGTCGGCGATGCCGCGCCGAGTGAGAAGCGCGCCCATGGTCGGCACCCAGGCCAGCAGATCAATCAGGTCATCGGGCCGACCGGGGGCTTGGAAGCGCCAGACCGGAATGATGATCGCGGGCAATTGGCCGTCGGGATCGGGCTGATAGGTGCCGTCGCGGGCCGGGGTGATTCGGGTGACGCCGCCGCCCAGACCTTGAGCCGGGGCATGGGGCGACCAATACCGATCCCGCCACGCTCGGGCCTGGGGCGATTGCGCCCGTTGGCAGGCTTCCTCGAACTCGTCCCACAGTTCGCGGATCGAGCGCCCGAGGGCGGCGTGAGTTTCAGCGGACCGGCTGCGGGGGCGGATCATCGGCTGGCCTCCGTCCATGCGGCTTCAAGCGCGCCGATCAGTTCCGGGAGCAGCGCCACCTTGACCGCCAATCCCGAGCGGGTCGGGACCAGCTTGGCGTCGGTGCCCATCGTCCAGACGCGGACATGAGCCAGCTTGTGCCCGTTGAACTCGCCAAGGCTCACCCGGATGGTCTCGCGGGAGTTCTTTGCGATGTCGGCCACCACGCGGTCATTGCCCATGGCCAGCCCCCAGACCCGCGAGCGCGGCCACGGTGCAGGCAGTCGGGAACGGCAGGCCGAACCGGCGATTCAGCCAGCGACCGGCGAGGCTGGAATTGATGGAAGGGGTGGTGATAAGCTCGGCACCGTCAGCGAAGACATTTACCGAGGCCCGGTTGGGGGATGCCGCCCCCGCCGGGCTTTCGTTTGCCCGGCCCATCTCACGCGGCCCGCTGGGCGGCGGGATCGGAGGTCGAGGACAACGGCCCGGTCAGGCGGCCGTCAACCCAGGCATCCAAATCGGAAGGATTGTAGACGACACGACGGCCGAACTTCTGGAAACGGGGGCCGCCCCCAACGGTGGCGTATTTGCGCAGCGTGCCTGCGCTGATCGGAAGACCCTTGGCCTTGATGTAATCGGCGGCACCGGGGCGGTCGAGAAAGGTCTGGTTGCTCATTGGCTCCCTCACGGATCGAAGCGAAACGTGAGGGAACGATGGGGGAGCGAGGGGAGAGTGTCAGCCTCTATAGGGTTGCTATTTCAGTCGCTATTTCCCTTCCGAAATTGCGACCTCGCTCGATATAGCGCCATAGCCCTCTTCTTCAGCCAAGTTTCCCCTGGGGAACTCCCCCAGTTCTGAATTAGAACTTCATCTATGCATCTAATAAATTCAGATTGTGTGTCGGGGATGCCGTCAAGGTCGGCCATGCATGCTACAAATGACCAGAATTCTGTTTCATTAAATATTGATTTCGGACCTCGCCGAGGACTGTCAAACCCCCTGATTTTAGCAACATTATTAAATTGCTCTTCTTCTGCACCCTCACATGGTGACATTATATTTTTTAAATCTTCGTATAAAATAAAAACTTCAGGGGAGTGAAACATCCCTTTTGAGTAGATCGAGCCATCCCACAAAAATTCTAAATACCTAAATTCCTCCTTACAAAAAATAAACGCTCTAAAATCGCAATCATCGTCACTGAAATCATCTTCGATAAAACCGCATCTTACGTTTCCAGCCGCGCAATATCTTCGAAGAGCTGCGGCTGCAACATTAATTGAAGCCTCCTCGACGGCAGAAAGTGTGCATTCAGCATCCTCATCCAGAAGACGGCTAAGTGGAACTGGGGAGTAGCTGATTCGAGGGCGACCAAATGCTATCCACTGAAGAGCGTCCCACGAAGAAATAACGTCAACTTCTGTGGAGATTGGTTGCGGTTCATTTCTCAGATGACTTCTAAATGCTCTATCCACATTGAAGCATTCCCCATGTGCCGAATCGGAACCGTCCACGACAATTCCGCTCCAATCTGGAGTGTCCCAGCCATTAGCCCAAAACTTTGCCTTGAGCGACCCGGGCTCATAGGGGTTATCTGCACGCAGAATTCCGGCCTTCCTTGCAGCCCTACCCTGATCGATAGGACGCGGAAGGTGGTCATTTGTCGAACTGTCGTTCATTTTAGCCTCTTCGTCATCTTGATAACCTCGCCACCCAAGTTGGCGTCGATCTCCATCAAAGCCGCCAAATGGTCGGCTGTGCGGTCCATGACCGCCTTCACCGGATCGTCGGCGACATGGGCATAGCGTTCGGTGGTGCGGCTCTGTTTGTGGCCCAGCGCCTTACCGACAAGGTAAAGGCTGGCACCGTCCGAAACCGCATAGGTGGCGAACGAATGCCGCAGGTCATGCAGTCTGACCGCGTCGATGCCGCACCATTCGCGGGTCATCTCCCACGTTTTTTGCAAGCCGACGATCGGCCCATCCGATCGAGTGGACGGCAGGACCCATTCAGAGCGGCGGGGCAGATCGGCGATGATCCGAGCGGCGGCAGCGGGCAGCGGAATCACCTTTGCGCCGGTCTTGCTGTCGGGCAGGTTTAACCGTCCGCCTTCTAGATCCACATATTCCCAGCGAAGATTGGTGATCTCGCCCTTCCTGGCTCCGGTCAGCAGCAACAGCTTGATCGCGGCGGCCATGCTTGGGGACACCATGCCCAGGTCTTCCAGGATCGCCAGACCACGGGCGAGGGTCGCCACCTCTGACGGACCAAGGGGCCGTTCTTTCTTCTCACCTTTGTAGAGAACGACACCTTGCGCTGGATTTGTGGCGAATAGCTTCCGCGACACGCCATAAGCCAGCATTGCCGACAGTGACGAGACGGCGCGAGCCGCTACGCCCTTGCCGCCTTTGACGATGGCACGCCCTCGAAATCCGGTCTTTTCGTCCGTAGCGGTCTTCCCGGCCGCAACATCCGCCTGGAAACGCTCGATGTCCTCCGCTGTCAGGTTACGGGCGACCTTGCGCCCCAACAGCGGCAGGATGTGCCGACGAATGCAGGAAGTGTCCTGCGTCCATGAGCTTTCCTTTTTCCGTGGACGAGCTGCCCGTCCATCTGGCCCCAAATAGAGGTCAGCCAGTTCGGCCACCGTCTCGGCCTTGAGTCGGTCTTTTTTCTCTGCCGAGGGATCGCCCCCATCCCGAACTGTCTGCAACAGCTTGGCTGCACGACTACGGGCCTCGTCAGGTGTGAAGGCTCCATGGGGGCCTATGGTAAACCGCCGAACAGTCCGACCGACCCGATACTGGATCAGGTACGACTTGGCACCCGATGCGAATACCCTCAGACCAAATCCGGGTAAGTCCTCATCCCAGAGGAAGTAGTCTCGCCCATCCGGCTTGGCCGCATCGACGGTGCGTTTCGTCAAACGGGCCATTCTCCCCCCTATGCGGAATCATTGCGGAATCACGCGGAGGCAACATTGGGTGCTCTCCGTCTCTCACCGCCTCATGAGAGTAACGTATATAAGCGTTAAAATGCAATGGATTGGAAGCATCCGGTGGCTTGCGGAAGCAGGCGGTAACACCAGCACCCTAACATTCGCAACGAGGAGGTCAGCGGTTCGATCCCGCTCGGCTCCACCATATTTCCCGATAAGGTCTAGCCGAGTCACGGTCTAGGCCTTTTATTTTGCCCGATCGCCATCCAGAGGGGCAGAGGATTATATCGTAGGAGCTTCGGCCCGGCCCTGGTCGAAATGAATGGCCAGCCAGATCGTCGGCACTGACGGATCGGTCCATTCCACCCGATGGCGACAATGAGCCGGAATCAAGAGGTAATCGCCCGCCTCCATTCGACGGAACTCCGGCTCCGCCTCGAAACGCATCTGGGCGGCTCCCGACACCACCATCACCCATTCGGCCCAATCCTGGTCGTACCAGAAATCGGGCGGGCTGGCCTGTCCGGTCGAGACAATACGTTCAATCCGCACACCAGGGGCGGACAGAAGCGCGACAATCTCTTCGTCTTGGGACGGAAGAGGCAGATCGCCAAACAAATTTCCAGACGTCCGCATCACGACATCCATCGAAAACAAGGGCGTGAGACAGCACAAAAAGAAAGGGCGGCCGATCGGCCGCCCTTCCCTCAACCAAAGCCTTGACGGCTTAGAACTTCAGCGACAGACCGGTCATGCCGTAGTAGCCGTCGTTCTTCAGCGCGTCCTTGGTGGCGCCAGCCGGAGTGCGGTCATACAGGCCGCTCTCGTAAGCCGCGTAACCAACCGAGGCAAGCAGATCGATACCGGCGCTCAGGCTGTACTTGCCCGAAGCCTGGTAGAAGTCGATCGTGTCATCGCCATGGTCGCGATAGAGAGCGCTGGTGTCAGCCTTCGCACCCTTGGTCTCGGAGTGGAAGTAGGCGAAGCTGATGGCATACGGGCCGGTCGCGTACTGCAAACCAACGTCATAAGCCTGACCACCGAAGTCGAACTTGGTGTTGCCGAGCGGGTTGTTGGTGGTCAGGTTGACCACACCGTTCGTGCCGTTCGTGATACCATTGAAGCCGCCGACACCGTTGGCGACATTGCCGCTTTTGGCAATGGCGTCACGAGCCAACTGGTACGAACCGCCGAGGGTGAAACCGGCATAGGACAGCTGGGTGCCGCCCGAATACTGAGTGAAGGTCTCACCAGCGGACAGCTGGGTCTGAACCGCACCGGCGGACAGCTTCAAGCCGACCGGGCCGATGGTGCGGGTGTAACCGGCACCGACGCCGTAAGCCTGGGCGCGGGCGGTGCCCTGAGCGCGGTTGTCTTCCGACACGGCGGTCGGGACATAGGTGGCACCGAGGGTCAGACCCGCGAAGACCGGAGTCACGTAGGTGATCTTCTCGGCCTTGTTGTCGGTGATGATCGCGGTGGTGTTGGTCGAGCTGCTGTAACCAGCGCGCTGGTTCATGCCCATCACGGCACCCGGCTTGGTGATGGTGTAGTTGCCGGTGGCCATGCCGCCTTCGGAGAAGTTGCCGGCCGCGTCGGGAGCGGAGACGTGCAGCAGGGCCGCGCCGTTCTTCAGGGTACCGACGAACACCTTACCGAAGCCGCCTTCAACCCAGGCGTAGCTGCTGTCGATCAGGTCGGTGGTCTGGTCGGTATGACCGCCAGCTTCCAGCGACACGAACACACCGACCTTCAGGCCGTTGTCGAGAGCGGTGCTGCCCTGGAAGTGAATCTCGTTGTCGCCCTTGATACCGGCGGTGTTGGTGCGGCCAGCCGCGCCACGGCCACCAGCAATGGCATTCAGGGCATCAGAGTAGCTGCTGCTCTGCTCGGCGCCAACAACCCACCAGCGGGAGAAGCCGCCAACCGACAACTTGATCGGATCCGCAGCCTGGGCTGCATCGGCACCCATCAGGCCAACGGCAACCAGCGCGGTGCTGGCGAAAAGAATCTTCTTCATGGGAACTCCCTCTCTTGAGTAGCTGAACTCTGATTAGCGCTGCGCTTGCAAGCAAACCAACAAGCCAACCGATTTCTTGGCAGCATGACGCCACAGCCGAGCCGCCGCAGTCAAGCAAGCCCCCTCGTACCCTGTGATGAATGCCGCGCACTGTGGCATGAAAGCAACAATGTCATCCGGCATCGATCGGAACCGATCCTGTCTCGAAGCCTCGGAATCGTTGTTCACTCACTCCGGGGCGTTAGTCGAGCCGGGAAAATCCTCATCAAAGAAAACGATTCAGGGCCGCGTCGGATCATCTTTGCCCGACGCGGCCCTGAACATGACGTTTTCATGACGATGCTTGATTGCGAAGACGTTAATGTACGCTCAGCGGTTCAAGATCGTGCTGCCGGATCGCGGCGAAGGCGGACAGGCGATCAGGAGCCGTTCCGATCCGAGTTCCGTCCGCCGAGCAAATCGCCCACTCGCCCGCTGCTATCCAGCGAACGTAGGCGACCATCGACAGCCCCCACCCCGCCAGATCGGAAACGCTCATCACGCGGGCAGCCAGGGCCGGACTCATCTTATGTTCGATAATGGCCATGGTCAGACCTCCTCCTGGACGGGAACGCGAATAGGGATGGCTCGGATGCGGGTCTCGGGCTGACGGCGGGTGATGTCGATATGCAGCAGGCCGCTTTCCAGTTCCGCCCCCTCGACCTCGATCCCCTCGGCTAGCACGAAGGCGCGCTGGAACTGCCGGGCACCGATGCCACGATGGATATAAACGCGGGTTCCTTCCTCTTCGGCCTGACGGCCCCGGATCACCAACTGATTGTCTTCGACCGCCACGGACAGATCGGACATCGCGAACCCGGCGACCGCCAGCGTGATGCGAAGACGGGTCTCGTCAACCTGCTCGATGTTATAGGGCGGATAGCCTTCGGGCGAGGTCTTCGAAATACGGTCGAGCACCCGTTCGAAATGATCGAACCCGAGCAGAAGGGGGCTGTTGAAGGTGGCGATACGGGACATGACGCAAATGTCTCCTCTGACGTCGAGCGAGAACGGAACCGAAGGACCCGCTTTGGCGCCCTTCGTCACCCTTATCATTTTGGGACCGAACGTCCCGCCGTCAAGCGATCAGCGGAGATGTTCCCATTTCAGCTTGTGTTGGCATCGCCCTGGCCAAGGCGTATCATCTTTTGAACTAATCGCGAACCGACGGACAGCGAGGTCAACGATGTCGAACAATGTTCTTTCCGTTATTTCCGCGCTGGCATCCGTGGTCTCGAAGCCGCACGAGAGCGGTCGGCAACTGCCGCCCAAACCCGTCATCACCCTGTCGCGCGATTTCGGATCGGGCGGCGATGTGATCGCCACCAAGCTGAGTCAGGCCCTCGACCTGCCGCTGTATGACGAGCAGGTTCTGCGCGACGTCGCCACCCGGCTGAAAGACGATCCCGCCATCGTCCAGATGCTCGACGAGGGCTTTGGCCGCGCCAAGGACATGTGGCTGTACCGTCTGTTGTCGGGTAAGAATATCGGCCCCGACAGCTATCGCGACACGCTGGTCAAGGTGGTGATCAATCTGGGTCGCCTGGGCGGCATCATCCTGGGTCGGGGCGCTCATGTCATCTTGTCCGAGGAATGCGCCCTACGGGTCCGCATCACCGGAACGCCGGAAGTCTGTGCCCGCCGGATGGCTGCCGCCGGTCACGGCAAGGAAGAGGATTTGCTGGCCACGGCGCGCGAGGTCAACCATCGGCGCGAGACGTTCGTGTGGGAGGTGTTCCAGTCGCGTCTGTCCAACGCCAGCGAGTTCGATCTGACCATCAACACCGACCGGATGGAAAATTTCGACGATGTTGTCGAAACTATCGTCGCCCTGGCCAAGGCGGTTCAGAACGGTCGGGTTTTGCGCCAAGATCTAAAACGGATCTGACCTTCCGAGGCTCTGCCCGCGATCCCAAGGACCGATTTTACCGTGCCCCATGCGACGCCCGAGGACGCAGGTGCTTTCTGCGGCCTTTACCTGCCCCCTCCGGGCGGCCATGACGAACTGAGCACCGCCGAACGAGGCGTGCGCGCGCACTGGCGCGAGTTCATCGACAGCTTTTCCGCGATCCCCCCCGAGGAGGTCGCGCGGCGCTGGGATCTGGGCCAGACTCTGTTGCGCGACAACGGCGTCACCTACAACATCCACGGCGATCGTGGCGGGTTGGACCGGCCCTGGCGGCTGGACCCGCTGCCGGTGATTTTACCCGCCGCGGAATGGTCGCGTCTGTCTGCCGCGATCGCCCAACGCGCCACCTTGCTGGAAGCGGTTCTGGCCGATCTTTATGGCCGCCACACCCTGATTGCCGACGGGTCGATTCCCCCCGGCCTGCTATACGCCAATCCTGCCTTCCTGCGGCCGTGTCATGGCTGGCTGCCGCCGGGTGGGCGCTATCTGCACATTTACGCCGCCGATCTGGCACGGGGGGCCGATGGGTGCTGGCGGGTGATCTCGGACCATACCGAGGTGCCTTCCGGCACCGGCTATGCGTTAGAGAATCGCACCATCGTCAGCCGGGTTCTGCCCGAAATTCACCGTGCGTTGCCGGTCGAGCGGCTGGGACCATTCTTCGACACGGTAAGACGAGGATTGCTGGCGCTATCGCCGCGCCGGGCCGAACAGCCCCGCGTGGTGCTGATGAGTTCCGGCCCGCTTACCGAGACCTATTTCGAGCATGCCTTCCTGGCCCGCCAACTCGGAATCACCCTGGTCCAGGGCGAGGACTTGACCGTCCGCGATAATGCCGTGTTCCTGAAGACCCTGACCGGGCTGCAACGGGTCGATGTCATCGTCCGCCGTTCCGCTGGCGAATGGTGTGACCCGCTGGAACTGCGCGGCAATTCGGCGGTCGGCGTCGCCGGACTGGTCCAGGCGGCACGGGCCGGAAACGTGGCGATCGCCAACGCCCTTGGGAGCGGATTGGTTGACGGTGCCGCCCTGATGCCGTTCCTGCCTCGGGTCGCCCAGCGCTATCTGGAGCAGGATCTCGCCTTGCCCTCGATCGCGACGTGGTGGTGCGGCCAGGAAGAGTCGCGCCGGGTCGTTCTCGATTCGCTCGACCGCCTGATTCTGCGCCCGGCGTTCCACAACCATACCCCGCCCCGCCTCGGCTCGACGCTGACGCCGGAGGAGCGGAGCGCCCTGGTCGCCGCGATCATCGAACGGCCAACCGATTGGGTGGCGCAGGAAATCGGCACGCTCTCGACGGCTCCGGTCTGGAATCAGGAACGGCTGGAGCCGCACCACATGGTGATCCGGATCTTCGCCGTCGCGTCGGAACGGGGCTGGTCGGTCATGCCGGGGGGGCTGGTCCGGGTCTCGGGCGAGAACGAACTGACCACGGCCCGACTTCAAGCCGGAGGCGGTTGCAGCAAGGATCTGTGGGTCCTGTCCAAAGCCCGCCCGACACCGGAGAACGCCGCGCGCGGGGTGACGGCTCCGGTCAAACTGGTGCGCGGCAGCCGCGACCTGCCGTCACGGGTCGCCGATAGCATGTTCTGGCTGGGCCGTTATCTCGAACGGTGCGAGACCACCACCCGGCTGCTGCGCACGGCGTTGCAACGGACCGAGGACGCGCTGGATCAGAGCGACGGCGCACGAGCGACCGATACCGTGCAAACCATCGCCCGGCTGGGTCTGGCCCTGCCGCCCGGAGTGACCGACCGACCGCCCCATCACTTGCCCGCCGCCGTGATTGCATTCCACGCAACCGGCAGTCCGGGCAGTCTGGCCGACCATGCCGAGCGAATGATCCGGCAGGCCGGGAACTTGCGCGACCGGCTGTCGCTCGACACCTGGAGAGCGTTGCAGCGTCTCAAGGACGAGATCGACGCGATGACCGGCACCGGCGGGCGCAGCGATACCCAGGGACGGCTCAATCAGGTGGTGCTGACCGCCGAAGCCGTCAGCGGTCTGGCGATGGAAAACATGACCCGTGGACCGATGTGGCTGTTCTGGGACACCGGGCGGCGGATCGAGCGCGCCGGAGCGGTCGCCGACACATTGGGCGGCGCGCTGGCCGGGGCGACCCACGAGCAGATGGTGCCGATGGACCTGCTGCTCGACATCTGGGACAGCGTGATGACCTACCGCTCGCGCTATCTGGCCGCGCCACGCCTTGCCGCCGTGCTCGACCTGCTGATGTGCGACGAGAACAATCCCCGCGCCCTGGGCTTTCAGTTGGCGGCGCTGGCCGGGCATATGGACCGGCTGGTCGCAATCTCGGGAGAGACCGGCTTCCTGCGCGCCGAGCAGCGGCTGATGACGGTGCTGTGCGGTATCGTGCGCACCACCGACGTCACCGTAATCTCGCATTACGATTCCGATGGCGGCTTTGTCGATGCGGAGCGACTGCTGGAAACGGTGCGCTCGCGCCTGTGGGAGCTGTCCGAGGTGATCTCGCGCGAGTATTTTATTCACGCCCAATGGCGTCTGCCGCTGCATCCGATGGACCCGCTGCCGTGAAATTCCGCGTCCGCCACCTGACCCGCTATCATTACGGCGCGCCGGTCTCGCTGTCGCACCACGCCGCTCACCTGCGCCCGCGCGGCGACAGCCGTCAGCGCCACCACGGGGTCGATCTCGACATCCGCCCGTTTCCGGCGGTACTGAAGGATGACAGACTCGATTATTTCGGCAACCCGACCACCTTTTTCACGATCCAGGAGCCGCACACCACGCTGGAGGTCGAGGTGCTATTCGTGGTCGAAACCCATCCGCCACCGCCCTTACCCGAGGATGGCGGCGGCGCGTGGGAGACGACCCGCGACCGCCTTTGCACCGGAACCGGGGCGGGAATCGAGCGGAGCCTGGATTTTCTTCATGCCTCGGCCCAGGTGCCGTTGCTGCCTCAGGCCGCCGCCTATGCCGCCCCCAGCTTCCTCCCCGGACGGCGGCTGACCGAGGCGGTGCTGGATCTAGTCCGCCGTATCCACGCCGATTTCGTCTTTGATCCCGATGCCACCTCGGTCGGCATCCCCCTGGCCGAGGTGTTCTCGGGCCGTCGCGGCGTGTGCCAGGATTTCGCCCATGTCGGCATTGCCTGCCTGCGGGCAACCGGACTGGCGGCGCGCTATGTCAGCGGCTATATCCGCACCCTGCCCCCACCCGGACGGGAAAAACTTCAAGGAGCCGACGCCTCGCATGCCTGGCTGGCGGTCTTTCTGCCGGGCTGGGGCTGGCTGGAGGTCGATCCGACCAACAACATGATCGCCGGAGAGGATCATGTCGTCGTCGCCTGGGGCCGCGATTACGACGATGTCAGCCCGATCCGGGGGGTGGTCCTGGGCGGCGGCGATCACCATGTTGAAGTTGCGGTGGACGTTGACGCCATCCGGGCCTGACCGTCCACCGGCAGGTGGAGAACGGACATGCCTGTACGCATCGAACGATTTTGGAACAGATCGGGATGAGTCCTCTCGAATCCTGGGCGGGGTTCTGGTCCAGCCTCGGCCCCGAGACTCTCGACCGGCTGAACGACCTTGCCGCACCAGATCTGCACTTCATCGATCCCTTCAATAACATCACCGGGCGTGAGCAGGTTAAAACCCTGTTGCAGCGGATGCTGCGCGACCTCGGCACACCGTCCTTCGTTGTCCTGGACTGGGCGATGGGAGCCAAGGGGGGTTATTTGCGGTGGGATTTCGCCGCCACCATCGCCGGGCAGCGGCTTTCGATCGAAGGGATGAGCGAAGTTGGCTTCACCCCCGAAGGCCGGGTGGTGTTTCACCGCGATCACTGGGATGCCGGAGGACAGGTTTATGCCCGCATGCCGCTGTTGGGCCTCGGCATCCGACTGATGCGAAGGCGGCTTTCGGGATAAAGCTTTCCTATTCCAACCGCCGGACAAGTGATCTACGGTCGTCACTAAATCGACGCGAGACGTCGGCCGGGCCGAGTGCGATGCTCACCCCGGACCTTTTCGCTATATTTGGACGTGACGACCATCATGACCGCGCTGTCTCCGCTTGCTCCCGCCTCTTTCCCCGACATGCCCGTGATCGACGGCGTGCGCCTCGCCAGCCACGCCTGCGGCGTCCGCTATGCCGGACGCACCGATCTTCTGCTGGTCGAGCTTGATCCCGGCAGCCGCGCCGCCGGAGTATTCACCCGCTCGCTAACCGCATCGGCTCCGGTCGAGTGGTGCCGCACCGCCGTTGCCACCGGGCGCGCTCGTCTGCTGGTGGTCAATTCCGGCAATGCCAACGCCTTTACGGGTTCGGTCGGGATCGCCTCGGTCCAGCGCACTGTCGATAAGGCCGCCGAAATCGCCGGCTGTGCTCCGACCGAGATTTATGTCTCCTCGACCGGGACCATCGGCGTGCGCTTGCCCGATGAAAAGATCACCTCCGCCCTGGCCGACGCCTATGCCAAGCTGACCCCCGGCGCGTGGCAAGACGCGGCGAAGGCGATCATGACCACCGACACCTATCCCAAGGGCGCGACCCGCACCGCCATCATCGATGGCGTCACGGTGCGGATAAACGGTATCGCCAAAGGCTCGGGAATGATCGCCCCCGACATGGCGACGATGCTGTCCTATGTCTTTACCGATGCCGACATTTCAGCTGAGGCGCTCCAGGCTCTGTTGAAGGCCGGAACCGACCGTTCATTCAATTGCATCACCGTCGATAGCGACACCTCGACCAGCGACACCCTGCTGCTGTTCGCTACCGCCAAGGCGGGAAACAGCCCGATCACCGACGCCGCCGACCGCCGCTTGGCCGACTTCAAGGCCAAGCTGTTCGACCTGCTGCTCGATCTGGCTCATCAGGTGGTCAAGGACGGCGAAGGCGCCAGCAAGTTCGTCTCGATCAAGGTTGGCGGTGCCGCCAGTGCACGAGCCGCCCACGTCATCGGGATGGCCATCGCCAATTCTCCGTTGGTCAAAACCGCCATCGCCGGCGAGGACGCCAATTGGGGCCGCGTCGTGATGGCCGTCGGGAAGTCCGGCGAAAAGGCCAACCGCGATAAATTATCGATCCGTATCGGCGGCGTTCTGGTCGCGGACCAGGGCGAAGTCGTTCCTGGCTATGACGAGACTCCGGTGGCGGCCCACATGAAGGGCCAGACAATCGAGATCGAAGTCGATGTCGGAGTCGGACGTGGCAAGGCCCAGGTGTGGACCTGCGATCTGACCCACGCTTATATCGATATCAACGGCTCGTATCGGACCTGATACCGGCGCCTCCCCACCTGGACCTCTCCTTCTGAGAGACGTCCAGGTGGGGAGGGACAGCTCGTTACACCAACAACATCGCCAGCACGGAATCGAGTAACGGCCAGCCGTCCGGCGTCGCGCGGAGGCGGTCGCCATCGCTTTCGACCAAACCGGCTTCGATCAGACGGGCGAGACCACGGCGGTCGATCACCTGCTCGACAGCCAGCCCACATCCGGCGGCAAGCGCGCCGATATCGATCCCCGCAGCCAAACGCAACCCCATCATCACCCGCTCGGCCGCAAGCGATTCGGGCGACAGGGTTTCCTCGGTCTCGGTACCGTGACCGATCGTTTCGACGGCAGCAAGCCATGTATCGGGATCGCGATTCTGAGCGATCGCCGCAACGCCCAGACGGCCATGTGCGCCGGGACCAATGCCAACCCAGTCTCCCCCCCGCCAATAGGTCAGATTGTGGCGACATTCCGCGCCGGGGCGGGCGTGGTTGGAGACTTCATAGGCGGGCAGACCCACGGCCGCGGTCATCGCTCGGGTCAGGTCGAGCAAGGCGCGCCCGGTATCGTCATCGGGCGGTTCGACCCCACGCGCGCCAAAGACCGTTCCATCCTCAATCGTCAATTGATAGAGCGACAGATGGTCGGGCGCGAAGGTCAGCGCCAGGGCCAGTTCATCCCGCCACGCCGCCAAACTCTGGCCGGGGCGGGAATGGATCAGATCGAACGACAGACGGGGAAATACGGTGCGGGCCAGTTCCAGCGCCGCCCTGCCCTCGGCGACGTCGTGGGGACGGCCCAGCCAGCGCAGTGCCGTATCGTCAAGCGCTTGCAACCCGAGCGACAGACGGGTGACACCACCATCGCGATACGCCTGAAAGCGCCCAGCATCGGCGCTGTCCGGATTGGACTCCAATGACACTTCCCAATCCGGCGCGCAATCCCACCGCGCCCGTACCCGCGTGACGATGGCGGAGACGATCTCGGGATCGAGCAAAGACGGGGTTCCGCCGCCGAAGAACAGGCTGGTTGGCCGTCTCCCCGGCGTCCGATCGGCAAAATAATCAAGTTCGGCCAGCAGAGCGGCGGCCCAGCGGGGTTGATCGATCGCCCCCGCCGGTCGGCTGTTGAAATCGCAATAGGGGCATTTCGACCGGCAGAACGGCCAGTGGACATAAAGCCCGAAACCGGCATCCGGTTCCGCCGCCACCCCGATCAGCCGGGAGAAAAACAGGCCGCGACCAACTGACGGAAGGCGTCGGCGCGGTGGCTGATGGCGTGCTTGGCGGCGGGTTCGATCTCGGCAAAGGTCAAGGTGCCGCCCACAGGCCGGAAAATCGGGTCATAGCCAAATCCCTTGTCCCCACGCGGCGGCCAGACGATCTCACCCGCGACGGTACCTTCGAAACTTTCGCAATGGCCATCGGGCCACGCCAGCGACAGCACGCAGACGAAGCGAGCCGAACGGTCAGCCTGCTCGCCCAGTTCGGCCTCAATCCGCGCCATCGCGGCGAGGAAATCCTTATTCGGCCCGGCCCAGCGGGCGGAGAAGATACCGGGAGCGCCGCCCAGAGCCGCCACCGCGAGACCGGAATCGTCGGCCAGCGACGGCAAACCGCTGGCGGCGGCAGCGGCGCGGGCCTTCAATTCGGCGTTCTCGACGAAGGTGACGCCGGTCTCGTCCGGTTCGGGAAGCCCCAGCGTCGCGGCGGACACCACATCGGCGCCAAAAGGCGCGAGCAGGTCGCCGATCTCGCGCACCTTACCCTGGTTATGGCTGGCGATAACCAGCCGACCGCCGCCGAAACGCCGGGGACTCATCACGCCTCCAATGCCCGCTTCTGGGCTTCGACCAACTCGGCCACACCCTTTTCCGCCAACGCCAGCAGATCAAGGAACTGATCGCGGGCGAACGGGCATTCCTCGGCCGTGCCCTGGATTTCGACGATGCCACCCCGCCCGGTCAGGACGAAATTCGCATCGGCCCAGGCGGTCGAATCCTCGGGGTAATCGAGATCGAGCACCGCGACGCCTTCGCACAGACCACAGGAGACGGCGGCAACATGGTCGGTCAGCGGCACCGCCGCCAGCAGGCCCTGCTCGACCAGCTTGCGGAAGGCCAAAGCCAACGCCACCCAGCTTCCGGTGATCGCGGCGGTACGGGTGCCGCCATCGGCCTGGAGCACGTCGCAATCGATACGGATCTGACGCTCGCCCATCGCGGCCAGATCGACCACCGAACGCAGCGAGCGGCCGATCAGACGCTGAATCTCGTGGGTCCGCCCAGATTGCTTGCCCTTGGCCGCCTCGCGGTCGGTGCGGGTGTGGGTCGAACGCGGCAACATGCCGTATTCAGCGGTAACCCAGCCCTTGCCGGTATTGCGCAGGAAGGGCGGCACCCGCTCTTCGACCGAGGCAGTGCACAGAACGTGGGTGTCGCCGAAGCGGGCAAGACACGATCCTTCGGCATGCCGGGAAAAGCCCGGTTCGAGGCTGATGGAACGAAGCTGATCGAAGGCGCGGCCGGAAGGTCTCATTGCAAACGGGTCCTCATAGTTCATACGGGCCGTGACCCTATCCCGGATTCTTCTTACTGTCACGGGGGCTCACAGCGCCTCGCCCCACCGCCTCATGGACGGCGGGAGGTCAGGCCAATCCCATCCTGGCGACGCAGAGCCACCTCGCGGCGGGCGTCGTCGTCACGGGCCTCGCGCAGGGCATCCTCGGTCGCGTCGATATGCGCCTCGCTGAGACGGCGAGACAGCGGGGCGTCGCGGGACAGAATCGCCTGCCACATCGCGCGATGCTGGGCGAGGAACCCGTCACGCACACCCCGACGGCGATACAGATCACAGCGGTCATAGAACACCCCGCCGCGCAGCATTTCGAAAATCCGCAGCATCACCCGAGAGGTGACCGGGTTGCCTGCCGCCTCGCACAAAGCGGTGTGGAAATCGGTATCCGCGGCGGCTTCCTGATCGGGATCGTCGTGCAGGTGGGCATCTTCCAACGCCTGAACGCAGGCGGCGATCCGGGCCAGATCGGCCTCGGTCGCGCGCGTCGCGGCCATCTCGGCAACCGAACCGGCCATCAGACGGCGGAACTCGAAATAATCGAAGGCGGTCTCGGGATGCCCGTGCAGCAGCCCCGCCAGCGGTTCAGCTCCGCCCGTATCGGTATCGCGGCTCACCACGTTCCCTCTCTGAGCGGCCGATACCGGACATCAACCCCACGCAGAGCCAACAGCTTGGCTAACGCCAGGGTGACAAAAATCCCTAACCACGCTCCGGCCACCACGTCCGAGAAATAATGGACCGTGGTGAATACCCGGCTGGACGCGACCAGGATCGCCAGGGCGATATAGGCGCGGTCATAGCGGGGAAACACCAGCGCCAACGCCACCATCGCGGCGAAAATGGCCTGGGAATGACCCGACGGAAAGGAATTGACCGCCCAGCCGTGCGAGAACGGCGTGTAGGTCGCGATCCCCTGGTCGAACAGCATCTGGGGACGACTGCGCCCAATCAGAAACTTCAGCAGATCGGCGATCAGCCCCGATACCGCCATTGACAGGAAGACAAATCCCGGAGCCCAGGCCAGACGGGTAAAGCGTTCGCGCGCCGCCGGACTGACCGCGACTCGCCGCGCCAGCAAAAAGATCAGACAGAGGACCCCGGTCGGGATCAGCCACAGACCGGCAATGCCCAGTTCGGTGACGATCTTGAGGAACCCCTCGAAATCGCCCGACACCGTTTCCTTGAACAGCAGCGCCAGCGGTTCGTCGAGAACCGCCACCCCTAATCCGCCCAGGACCAGGGCGTATAGCGAGACCCACACCATCGGCGAGCGCAAGGTACGGTTCCACTGGCCAGAGACGGCCGTGCGGACGTGACTGAATTTCTGCCACCGAGCACCGATAGCGATGGCGATCCGTTCCAGCGGCAGCAACATGGTATCGAGCAGGCTCATGGCTTGTCCTCCACCGCATACGCGGTCAACGCAACGGGGCGTCCGCGCGAGTAGTTGAACCCCTTGACCTTACCAACCACCGCCGTCTTCACCGCCCGCTCGGCGCACTCGGCCTGGAACGCGGCTTCCTCACGGTCGGAGATCAGAACCAGCGTCCCGGCCCGTTCGGCCAGAATCGCGGCGGCCTCGCTCCCGGTAGTCAGACGGGTGTCGGTGCCAAGCAGGAAAACCAAACTGGGTTCGGAATAGCCCGCCACCACCACCGGCCCCTGATGCGGCCGAGTCGCGACCAGTTCGGCGACCGAACGGCTGACCCACAGTTGATTGAGTTGCGGCAATACCCCGTCCAATACCACCGGAAACGTAGCACAGGAGGTTACCAGCACCGCGAAGGCCGCGCCCAGAACACGGCCCCGCATCGCCAGCCACGCCGACAACAGCCCGGTCCCGGCAATCGCGACAAAGGCCGGCAGGCTGGTCAGGTCGAAGCGGTCGCCATAGGCGAGTGGCGCAAGCAGAACCGCCCCCGCCAGGGCCAGGGCAATCACGCTCCACGCCGTCGCCCACAAACGCAGGCCCCGACCGTCGCGCATATCGCCGCCCCAGGCCGACGCCGCCATCAGCAGAGCCAGCGCGGGAAAGACCGGCAGGACGTAGTGCGGCAGCTTGGTCGGAATCAGTTCGAACATCACCCAGGTCGGAATAATCCAGGCGAAACAGAAACGAACCTCGGGCCACGCTCGCTTGCCCCATGCCCAGATCAGGGCCGGAACCAGCAGAAGAGAGGCTGGCCACAACGTCACCGGCGACAGCAAAAGATACATCCCCGGCGGGGCGCCATGGCTTTCCTGAGCGCCCAGCAGCTTCGGCAGCAAGTCGTTCTTGACCGCCTCGCCGACGAAAGCACCGTCGGTGGCCTGACTGATCGCGAAAAACCATGGTGCCGCGATCGCGATCGCGATCGCCAGCCCTTCGATCGGGCGCATCCCCCACAGCCAGCCCGGCCCGATGATTCGCCGATCGAAAATCGTCAGCGACAAGATCGTCAGCAGCAGGATCACCGGCACGACCGGCCCTTTGATCAGCACCGAAACGCCGACCGCGATCCAGAATATCAGCGCGGTTCCGAAACTGGGCTGCTTGTCGCCACGCCGGGCCGCCAGATAGAATCGTCCCAACACCCCTTGGGCCAGCACGACAGTCGCCAGTAATATCGCATCGGTCTTGGCTTGGTGCGCTTCGGCGACCACCATCAGACACGACGCCAACAGCGCCGCCCCCAACAGCGCCGCCGGAGGCCCGAACAGCCGCCGTCCGATTCCAAACGTCATCAACGTCGCCGCCCAGGCCGCCAACAGCGAAGGAAGACGATAGGGCCAAGGCTCGCGGGTGGTGGGATCGGAAAAGGCGATAACACTTGCCGCCTGGGCCCAATAGGCTCCGGCCGGTTTTTTCGCCCGCATTTCCGACTGGAACTGGATACGGACGTAATCGCCGGTTTCCAGCATCTGACGGGTGGCCTGCATGAAACGGGACTCGTCCCGGTCAAGCGGAGGCAACGTGACCAGTCCCGGCATATACAGGAACAGGCACATCAGGGTAAGCAGTAGATAAGGGCGGGTGCCGCCAGTCAGCCGATCCACGTCCTGGTCTTCCTGCAACAAAAGAAACTTACGGGGGCATCAACAGCACGACACCCCCCACGAGGTCAAGCCCGCTCCTGAAGGAAGCGAGCGGCAAAGACGTCCTTCCCGTCCGAAGACAGCTAGGCCGCCGCTTCGATCCGATCACACAACGCATGCCCGATCAGGATATGCATTTCCTGAATACGAGCGGTCACGGGACTGGGCACCACCAACAGCGGATCGGCCAATCCGACCATCTCACCACCATCGCGGCCAGACAGACCGGCGGGAACCATACCGATGGCACGGGCCGCCCTCAGTGCCTTCAGCACATTGGCGCTGTTGCCCGAGGTCGAGATGCCGATAGCGACATCGCCGGGTTGCCCCAACGCCTCGATCTGGCGGGCATAAATGTCGTCGAACGAAAAATCGTTGCCGCAGGCGGTCAGGATCGAGCTGTCGGTGGTCAGCGCCAGCGCCGCCAGCGCCCGACGGTTGACCCGATAGCGGACCACCAGCTCGGCGGCAAGGTGCTGGGCGTCCGCGGCACTGCCGCCATTGCCGAAGAGCACAATCTTACCACCCCCGGCCAGGGCGGCGATACAGGCTTCGACCAGATGGCGGAACGGCTCGCGCACGGCGGGGCCGGTCAGGGCCAGCACCTCGGCATGTCCGGCAATCTGGTCGTCAAGAAAATCGGCGAAATCCACGGCGTCGGACTCCTCTCGGCACGGTAAGGTCGATGATTACCGCGCTGCACTCGCGGCGGCAATGCTTATCCCGCCGACCGGCGCCCCCGCATTGCGCCCGGCGCCATCGGCGGCCGCTTGGCTCCATCATTGCCTGTCGCGGCAGGGTCGAACCCATCCATCAGCAGGCGCAGCCGAGGCAAATAGACACTTTTATGAACGCTTTGCCAACGATCCAGACGCCACACCCGCTCGTCGGCCTGGATCTGCGGCGGACAGACATAAATCCCGGCGGTCACCATCCGACCCGCCGAATCTATGGCGGCGATGGTGCCGACATCGTATTCCCAGCCCTCATAATAGGCCAGCCGCGCCCGGTCCAACGGGGTCAGACCGCCAACCAGATGTCCCTCGACCCGTCCGCCGGGATGAGGACGCAGCATCGGATAGGACCGCCCGGCGACGTGAACCCGACGGACGCCGCGCACCAAGGCTGGTTCGGTCCTCACGGCGTCGAGGGAATGCCCCAGCACCAGGGCCAGAACATCGGCATCCATCAGAGTGCCGAAAAAGAACATCGGCATCGAGATCCCGGCTGCCTTCATGGCAGATAGCGCCCGCGTAGATGGGCCGCGAACACGGCCGGATCGAGCGGGCGTCCGGTGGCGGCGACCATCAAATCGGTGGTTGAAAGCGACGAGGCCTTGCCGTGAATCTCGGCGCGCAACCAATCGAGCAGAGGCCGGACCTCGCCTCGGCTCAACGCGTCGGTCATGCCGGGAATCGCACGACGGGCAGCGTCGAACACTTGGGCGGCGGTCATCGCCCCCAGAGTATAAGTAGGAAAGTACCCCCACGACCCACTATACCAATGAATATCCTGCAAACACCCCAGGCGATCGTTTGGCGGCGTAATGCCGAGCAGGCGGCCATACCCCTCGTTCCAGGCGGCTGGCAGGTCTTCCAATTCCATCCGTCCCTCGATCAGCGCCCGCTCCAACCGATAGCGGATAATGACATGGGCGGGATAGGTAACCTCGTCGGCATCGACACGGATGAAGCCGGGTTCGACCTTGATACCCCGCCGGTATAGCGCTTCGGCGTCCCAGGCGGGACCGTCGCTATCGAAAGCGGCGCGGATCGCCGGAGCGGCGAACGTGGCGAAAGCGCGCGAGCGAGCCACCTGCATCTCAAACAGCAAGGATTGCGATTCGTGCATCACCATGCCGCGAGCACGGCCGACCGGCTGGTGACGCCAGCGTCCGCCCGGTAGGCCGAATTCATACAGAGCATGGCCGGTTTCGTGAATCACCCCCATCAGAGCCGAGACGAAATCAGTCTCGTCATAGCGGGTGGTTATGCGGGTATCGTCGGCATGGCCGCCGCAGAACGGATGGTGCGAAACGTCAAGACGCCCCCGGTTAAAGTCAAAGCCAAGGCGGGTCATCATATCGAGCCCAAGCGTGCGCTGGCATTCGACCGGGAACGGGCCGGGCGGCGGCGCGGGCGGCGGATTGTAGCTCTGCGCCTCCAGCACCTCGGCCAGGAAGCCGGGCAGAAAGCCTTCCAAATGATCGAAGACCGGATCGATCGCGGCGGCCCGCCCGCCCGGCTCGTATTGATCGAGCAGAGCGTCGTATAACCCAACCCCCAACCGCTCGGCCTTCACCGCGCCGACCTCGCGCACCAAAGCCAGCAACGCTTTCAACGACGGCAACACCTGAGCGAAATCGGCGGCGGCGCGGGCCTCGCGCCACACCATTTCGCAGGCGGCTTCGGCCCGAGTCACCGCTTCGACCAGATCGGCAGGCAACGCGGCGGTATGAATCCAGTCGCGCCGCATCTCGGCCAGATTAGCCCTTTCCCACGCGTCCAGCGGTTCGGTCCCGGCAGCGTCGAGCAGATCGGGCAGGTCCGGCGCGGCCAGGATCTGGTGATGCAGCCCGCGCAGGACGGCGAACTGCTCGGCACGCGATTCGGCGCTGCCATCCGGCATCATCGTCGCCATGTCCCAATGCAGAATCGATAGGGAATCTCCGATCACCGACGCCTTGTGGAACCGGGCTTCAAGCTGGGCATAGGCGCTGGTCATGGCGGATCATGTCTCGCGATAGGGGGAGGATCTGACGCTTCCACCAAGGATAGACCATGGCTCCGGCGGCAGGAAATCGTATAATCGCCCCCTATCCCTTCCCTCGATCAGGAGTCGCGCCGCCATGTCAGCCCAACCGAGATTCGCCGTGATCCTGTCGGGCTGCGGCGTCTTTGATGGAACCGAAATTCACGAATCGGTTCTGACCCTGCTGGCCATCGACCGGCTGGGCGGAGTCTATCGCTGCTATGCCCCCGACCGGGACCAATTGCATGTCGTCAATCATCGGACCGGAACCGTCGTCCCCGACGAAACCCGCAACGTCCTGGTCGAGTCGGCCCGGATCGCTCGGGGCACGATCACCGATCTGGCCGAGTTCGATCCCGAAGAGTGCGATGCGCTGATCCTGCCGGGCGGCTTCGGCGCCGCCAAGAATCTGTGTGGTTTCGCCATCGATGGACCGGGCTGCGCCGTCGATGCCCCCACCGAGCGGGCGATCCGACTGATGCTGGCGGCAAAGAAGCCGATCGGCGCGTTGTGTATTGCCCCGGCGCTGCTGGCGCGGGTTATCGGCGATGGAATCGATGTCACCATCGGCAACGACAGCGGCACCGCCGCCGCCATCGATGCGATGGGCGCGCACCATCGCATCGCCGGGCCGGGCGAGGTGGTGATCGACGCGACGCACAAGATCGCGACCTCGCCTTGCTACATGCTAGATTCATCGATTGGAACGATCGCCACCGGGGCGGAAAACACCGTCCGCGCCCTGCTGACCTTGATGGGGCGCTAGACGTTGACCTTCACCGAGGAACAAACCCACCGCTATGCCCGGCACATCCTGCTGCCTGAAATCGGGGGAACGGGACAGGCGCGACTGCTCAGCTCGCGGGTTCTGGTGGTCGGGGCTGGCGGTCTCGGCTCGCCGCTAATCCTGTATCTCGCGGCGGCCGGGGTCGGAACGATCACGGTGATCGACGACGATACGGTCGAGCTGTCGAACCTGCAACGTCAGGTCCTGCATAATATGGCGCGGCTGGGCCTGCCCAAGGTCGAGAGCGCCGCCGCCGCGATCGCCGACCTTACCCCCGATGTCCGGCTGGTGCCGGTTCGTGCCCGCCTGACCGCAAGCAATATCGACGCCTTGATCGCCGATCACGATCTGGTTGCCGATGGATCGGATAATTTCGAGACCCGATTCCTCATCAACGATGCCTGCCGCCGGGCCGGGCGGACCCTGGTATCGGCGGCGATCCGCCGCTTTGACGGTCAACTTTCGACGTTCCGTCCCGATGGGCCGTGCTATCGCTGTCTGCACCCCGAGGTGACCACCGATGGAGACGGGCCGACCTGCGCCAATGCCGGAGTGCTGGGAGCCGTCGCCGGAACATTGGGCACGATGCAGGCAACCGAGGTGATCAAGGAATTGCTGGGGATCGGCGAAAGTCTATCCGGTCGCCTGCTCCGCTACGACGCATTGAAGACGACGGTCAGCATCGCCCGCCTGAAGCGTGATCCCGCCTGCTCGGTTTGCGGCAATCATGACTGAAGCGGATCGACCCGAGACCGGGGCGTTGGCACTCGTGGTGTTTTCCGGTGAGTTCGAGAAGGTTCATTACGCTCTGGCGATGGCCGCCGCCGCACTGGCCTGTAACCGCGCCGTTACCCTCTTTTTTACCATGGCAGCCACCCGCGCCCTGGAACGGAGTGCGGCGGACGGACATCCGGGCTGGGCCAAGCTCGCGACGGGACAAAGCGGGCAAACCGCGCCAGACATCGACACCGCCTTTCGCGCCAGAGGCATCGCCGGATTCGAGGATCTGCTGGCTGCCTGCGTCGCATTGGGAGCACAGGTGATGGTGTGCGAGATGGGGTTGCGCGCGCTTGACCTCGGTCAAGATACGCTACGAAGCGACGTTCCGCTCCGTCCCGGTGAGCCNCGNNACCCGCTCGGCCGAAGCCCTGGCTCTGACGCACCGATTGGTCGGAACCGACCGTCATCCCGCTTAACCCTGGCCCGAAAGGATCCCACGGACATGCATCCTGTTTTGCTCTTCGCCACCGGACTGGTGACTGGAATTGTCGGCGTCCGCGCCTTGAAAAATAGCGGCAAGGGTAAGGACGCCCTGGAGTCTCTTAGCGGCAAGACCCGCCATGGCCTGGATCAGGCCAAGAGCGGCCTGCGCGACGCCACCGTTTCCGGCCTGACCGCGATCGAGAAATCATCTGCCAGCCTGCGCGGCAAGCTGACCCCCGCCGCTCCGGCTCCCACCGAGCCGCCCGAGGCCGGGAACACGCCATGAAGCGGGGCAAAGGCAAAGCCGCGAAACGTAAGGCCGGAACCGAAGCGGCGACGGCCTTTGCACGCGGCTTCGTCACCACCGGCCTTCTCAGCATGTTTCAAGACCGGCTGGAGCCGGTTTCGCCCGCCCCGAGTGGCCGCAAGATCCTGCGCCACGCTCTTCAGGGCGGCGCGGCCTTGTCCGCCGCGACAATGGTGGCCGAAGCGTTGCGACAGCGCGATTACCCGACTGTCCTGACGGCGGCGGCGCTGGGCGCGGGCGGCGTACTGGCGGCGGAATACCTGCTGACTCATGGATCATCCGAACGGAACGAGGAGACTGGCTTTGGCCAAGAAAAAGAAGAAATCTAAGAAAAACAAATACGGCAAACGCGGTCTTCCGGTGGGGAATCCCCAGGCCGGGACGGGTGGCCTGTTCGCCGGTCTGGGCCGGATGCTGCCTGCGGGACGGACTGAACAGTTCCTGCTCGGCGCGGCAATCGGCGCTGCCGCCGCCTATGTCCTCAGCGACGAGGAACTGCGCGGCAAGCTGATCCGCTCGGGGGTCAAGCTCTATTCCGGGCTGGTCGGCGGACTTGAAGAAGTGAAGGAGCAGGTCGCCGACATTCAGGCCGAGCTTCAGGCCGAACAAAGCGGCGCTGCATGATCCCGGACGCCGGCTGGATTGACGCGGTGGAGGTAGTCCACCGCGTTCCGGGACGGGTTCGGCTGCGCTATCGGTCGCACGGCAGACCGATCGCCACCGCCCCGCTGGTGCGGGCCGTCTCCGAGCTGGACGGTGTTACCGCCGCACGGATCAATCCGGCTGCGCGTTCGCTGATCCTTTCCTATGACCCGGCCGAGACCGGAGCCGAGGCGTTACGCGCCTCGGTCGCCGCCTTGCTGCCAACGGTCCAGCCGGAAACGGCTCCCGCCGCCGCGCCAAAGACGTCTTCCGGGCTGGGGTCCAGTCTGATGACCTTGCTGATGACGCCGCTGCTCCCCGCGCCATTGCGGCTGCCGGTGGCACTGGCCGCCGCCCTGCCGCTGCTGCGGCACGGGGCCGAGGATTACGCCGAGAACGGGGTGACCTCGCACGGCCTGGAAGCGATGGCGGTCTCGATCTCGCTGGCGCGGGCCGACTACACCGCCGCCAACACCACGACGTTCATGCTGGCGCTGGGCGAGCATCTCGAACATTCGGTCGCCCGCCGCTCCGACGATCTGCTGAAGCATCTGCTGCGCCCGTCCAGCGACGAAATCTGGGTGATGCGGGACGGCGAAGAGGTGTTGATCCCCGCCGCCGAAGTCGTCGTCGGCGATACGGTGGTCGTTGGCACCGGCACGGTGATCCCGATCGATGGCACGGTGCTGTCGGGAGAGGCTACCGTCAACGAAGCAGCAATGACGGGCGAAAGCGTCTCGGTCGAAAAAAGCCGCGGCTCTCTGGTCTTGTCTGGAACCCTGGTCGAAGAAGGACGGCTCTCGATCTATGCCGAACAGGTCGGCCGCCGCACCGCCGCCGCCCGCATTGCCGATTATGTCGAGCAGTCGCTGGTGGTCAAAAGTGAAGCGCAGTTGGAAGCGTCGCGACTGGCCGACCGGCTGGTCCCGCTGGTGCTGAAACTGGCCGGAGCCGCTTTCGTGGTGTCCGGCGACTGGCGGCGCGCCGCCTCCGTGCTTCAAGCCGACTATTCCTGTGCCCTGAAGCTGGCCACCCCGGTCGCGTTCAAATCGGCGATGTACGGCGCGGCACGGGCGGGCATCCTGGTCAAGGGAGCCAGTGCGCTGGAGCGACTGGCCCAGGCCGATACCTTTGTCTTCGACAAGACCGGCACCTTGACCACCGGCCTGTTGCAGGTGACCGACGCCATCGCCTTCGACCCGACCTTTACCCCCGACGATCTGATCTGCCTCGCCGCCTCGGTCGAGGAACATTACTTCCACCCGCTGGCGATGGCGGTGGTCACCGCCGCCCGCGCCACCGAGAATCATCGCCATTTCGATCACCAGGAAGTTCAGTTTATCGTTGCCCATGGCGTTGCCAGCGTGATCGACGGCAAGCGAATCGTCGTCGGCTCTCGCCATTTCGTCCAGGAAGACGAAGGCATCGACATCACCCCGCAGACCGAGATCATCGACCAACTATACCGTGACGGCAAAACCCTACTGTTCATCGGCTTTGGCGGACGGCTGCTGGGCGTGATCGGGTTGAAGGATTCGGTGCGCCCCACCACCGTCGCGACCTTGCGCCGCCTGCGCGCCCTGGGAGTCCGCCGCATCCTGCTGCTGACCGGCGATCATCGTGACCGTGCCACCGAACTGGCCGACGAACTGGGCCTGGACGAGTGCCATTCAGAATTGATGCCCGAGGACAAGGCTCGCATCATCGACTCGCTCGCCGCTCAGGGGGCGCGGATCGCGTTTGTTGGCGACGGAATCAACGACGCCCCCGCCCTGGCCGGGGCTCATGTCGGCATCGCAATGATGAAGGGGGCCGATATCGCCCGCCTGACCGCCGACGTCGCCTTGCTGGAGGACGATATCGAGTGCGTTGCCGATGCCAAGGCCGCCGCCAAAGCTGCAATGGACCTGATCGCCACCAATTACCGCCTGACCGTCGGCCTGAACACCGGCATCCTGTCGGCGGCGGCGCTGGGGATGCTGTCACCGATTTCGACTGCGATCCTGCATAACGGCACCACGCTCGGCATTCTGCTTAACGCGCTGCGAACCCGGAAGCTACGCGCGGAGCGGCGCTGAGGCTCCCAGTCCCGATTGTGGCGGGATGACGGTCGCGACCGATCCGAGGCATTGCATTCGGCGCAGAGCGCGTTGGTTCAGCGCGCGATTGCGTCCGATCACCGGCCATGTCACAACTGCGCGGCTGGAATTGGCGGCTCGCGCCCGCTGGCCAGCTGGCAATTTCGGCGCGAAGGAGTGGTGTTGATGGCTCGTCATGTGCGCAAGGCCGTGTTTCCCGTTGGCGGCATGGGCACCCGTTTCCTGCCCGCTACCAAGGCGATGCCCAAGGAAATGCTGCCGGTGGTCGACAAGCCGCTAATTCAGTATGCGGTTGAAGAGGCCGCTGCCGCCGGGTGCGAACACTTTATCTTCGTCACCGGGCGCGGCAAGAACGCGCTGGAAGATCATTTCGATCACGCTCCCGAGCTGGAACGCACCTTGAAGGAGCGCGGTAAGTTCGATCTGGTCGAAGCGGTCACCAGTTGGATGCCCAAATCAGGCCAGATTTCCTATACCCGCCAGAGCGAGCCGCTGGGTCTCGGTCACGCGGTATGGTGCGCCCGCGATCTGGTCGAGGACGAACCGTTCGCGGTTCTGCTCCCCGACGATCTGATTTTGTCGAAGACTCCGTGTCTGCGCCAGATGGTCGCGGTTCACACCGAAGTCGGTGGTCATGTCGTCGCCGTTTCCGATGTCCCGCGCGAGCACACCAAGCGCTATGGCATTCTCGATGTCGAGACCGACAATGGCCGCATCGCCAAGGCGCGCGGTCTGGTTGAGAAGCCCGAGCCGGAATTGGCCCCATCCACCCTGTCGATCATCGGCCGCTATATCCTGCACCCGGTCGTATTCGAAGTGCTCGACCGCAAGGAAAAGGGCGCAGGCGGCGAAATCCAGCTCACCGACGCGATCAGCCAGACGATCGGGACGGTGCCCTTCCACGGCCTGCGCTTCGAAGGCAACCGCTACGATTGCGGCGACAAAGTCGGCTGGCTTGAAGCCAACGTCGCTTTCGCCCTCGACCGCCCGGATATTAGCGACGCCGTTCGTTCGGTCCTGCGCCCGTTCCAGTTCTGATCCTCAAGGGGGGTCTTCGTATCATGCGTATCGCAATGATCGGCACCGGCTATGTCGGGCTTGTGTCGGGAACCTGTTTCTCTGAATTCGGCATCCAGGTCGTTTGTGTCGATAAAGATGCACGCAAGATCGACCTGCTGCGTCAGAACGTGATGCCGATCTACGAACCGGGATTGGACGAACTGGTCGCCGCCAATGTCGAGGCGAACCGCCTGTCCTTCACCACCGATCTGAAATCGGCGGTCGCCGAAGCCGATGCGGTCTTCATCGCCGTCGGCACGCCATCGCGGCGCGGCGACGGCCATGCCGATTTGTCCTATGTCTATGCCGCCGCCGAGGAAATCGCGGACGCCCTGAACGGCTATACCGTGATCGTTACCAAATCGACGGTGCCGGTCAGCACCGGCGACGAGGTTGAACGGATTATCCGGGCACGCCGCCCCGATGCCGAGTTCGATGTCGTATCCAACCCCGAATTCCTGCGCGAAGGGTCGGCGATCAACGACTTCCTGCGCCCCGACCGGGTGGTGATCGGCACCGAATCCGAACGCGCCCGCAAGGTGATGAAGCAGCTTTACCGGGTGCTCTACCTGATCGAGACGCCGATCGTCTTCACCTCGCGCCGCACCTCGGAACTGATCAAGTACGCAGGGAACACCTTCCTCGCCACCAAGATTTCCTTCATCAATGAAATCGCCGATCTGTGCGAGAAGGTCGGTGCCGACGTTCATGACGTCGCCAAGGGGATCGGGCTGGACGGCCGTATCGGTAAGAAGTTCCTTCACCCTGGTCCCGGCTATGGCGGGTCGTGCTTCCCCAAGGACACGCTGGCCCTGGTTCAAACCGCCCGTGACTTCAACTCGCCCCTGTCGATCATCGAACAAGTGATCGCGGTCAACGACCGGCGGAAAAAAAGCATGGCCGACCGGGTGGTCGCTGCCTGCGGCGGTTCGGTTTCCGGCAAGGCCATCGCCGTGCTGGGCCTGACCTTCAAGCCCAATACCGACGACATGCGCGATTCCCCCTCAATCGACATCGTGGCCGGGTTGATCGGGGCGGGCGCCACCGTCCGCACCTTCGATCCCGAAGGGATGGGCGAAGCGAAGAAACTGCTGCCGTCTCAGGTGATTTACTGCGACGATGCCTACGCGACCTTGCCGGGAGCGGAATGCCTCGTCATCGTCACCGAGTGGAATGAGTTCCGCGCCATCGATCTCGATCGGGTCAAGACCCTTCTGGCCGCCCCCCGCATCGTCGATCTGCGCAACGTCTACGAACCTGCCGAGATGCAAGAACTCGGGTTCGAGTATTACAGCATCGGCCGGGTGTAACCGAGACAGTCCCTTGCCGCCTCGCCGAGGAGCCGCCATGAAACGGATCGTTCTGCGTATTGGTATCGCCCTGGCCCTGATTGCCGCCATCACCGCCGCGTTGGCTCTGCGTCAACACGGTTCCGACCCGGCCCCAACGGCGGCCGGTCCCTCTTTGCACATCACCGGCACCTATGCCGACGATTGGCAGGAGAATTGCGGACCATTGACCGGCGCGGCACAAGTCAGCTGCAACGATCGTCTTAATGCCAAATATGGCCGCGTCGAGGACACTCCGGTGCCGAAGGCGGACAAGTAAGACCCACCCTCTGCGTATCCTTTTCTCTTCCTCTCCCCCAGGACGAGGGAGAGGAAGGGATCGCCATTCCTAACTTCCGCTGCCACACCGATTGTGGATCAGCGCCATGAACTCGCGCCGGGTTTCGGAATCGTCGCGAAACACGCCCAGCATCCGACTGGTGACCATGGTCACCCCGGCCTTGCGGACGCCCCGCGTCGTCATGCATTGGTGGGCGGCTTCAATCACCACCGCGACCCCCTTCGGCTGCAACACCTCGTTGATGGTGTTGGCGATTTGAGCCGTCAGCTTTTCCTGAATCTGGAGGCGCCGGGCATACACCTCGACGACGCGGGCCAGCTTGGAAATTCCCACCACCCGCCGGTCGGGCAGATAGGCAACGTGAGCGACACCGATAATCGGCACCATATGATGTTCGCAATGGGATTCGAGGCGGATGTCGCGCAGCAGCACCACCTCGTCATAGCCGTCAGTTTCTTCGAAGGTCCGGTGGAGAATATCGACCGGGTCCTGTTCATAACCCGAGAAAAATTCCTCATAAGCGCGCACAACCCGATCGGGAGTGCCCACCAGCCCTTCGCGCGCGGGATCGTCACCGGCCCAGCGGATCAGAGTGCGAACCGCCGCCTCGGCCTCGGCGCGGGAAGGACGGTCGGAAACGACGGGACAAGCGCCGGAAAGCGGACGCGGGGGGATATCGTCAGCGGTCACGGGAGAAAGCCTCCGATCAATCAGTTAAGGCTGGGGCGGTCGTGCGGACTGTCCAACGAAAAGGCGGGAATGACGATCTCGAAGCGTTCGCCCCCCTCGCCTTCCATCTCGTAGCTGCCATGCATGATCCCAGACGGGGTCGTGAGAGGCGCGCCGCTGGTATATTCGAAACTCTCGCCGGGGCGAAGCACCGGTTGCGCACCGATGACGCCCGATCCCCTTACCTCCTGACTGCATCCGGTGGCATCGGTGATGATCCAGTGGCGGTTCAGCAGTTGGACGGTACTCAGACCGAGATTCTCGATACGGATACGATAGGCCCAAACATAACGGCCCTCGTCCGGGGCCGATTGTTCTTCAAGAAAGAACGGACGAACCGTCACCGTGATGTCGCGGGTGGTGTGGCTGTACATGGCGGGGGGAGCCTCCTCGAACCGGACGGGGCAAGCGGGGGAAGACGGTGGCCACCGACCTCCGACTTCCCCCATGCAGTGTATTCTTTTGTCAGGTTCCAACCCAGCCTTATTGGTGTCAGCCCTGGGCGGCGTCGAGAGCTGCCCCCAGATCGGCCGTCAGATCAACAATGTCTTCGAGACCAACCGAGAGACGCAACATCCCCTCGCCGATCCCCATCGCCAGCTTGTCCTCGACGGACAGGCGCTGGTGGGTGGTGGTCCAGGGATGGGTGATCAGACTTTTTGCATCGCCCAGATTGTTCGAGATGTCGATCAGATGAAGAGCATCGAGCAGCCGGTAAGCCGCCGACTTGCCGCCCTTCAGCTCCAACGCGATCATCGTTCCGCCCGCGCGCATCTGCCGCATCGCCAGATCGTGCTGCGGATGGCTGGCCAGCGCCGGATAGAGCGCACGGGCGACGGCGGGATGACCGTCAAGCAATTGAGCCAGCGCCAGGGCGTTGGCGGTCTGGCGCTCGACGCGCAGGCCCAACGTCTCAAGCCCCTTCAATAGCAGCCAGGCATTGAACGGCGACATCGCCGGACCAGTATGACGCAAATACGGCCCCAGCACGTCGTTGCAGAATTCGGCGCTGCCAAGAACCGCGCCACCCAGGCAACGACCCTGGCCATCGATATGCTTGGTCGCGGAATAAACCACCACGTCGGCACCGAGTTCCAACGGACTTTGCAGAACCGGGGTGGCGAAAACATTGTCAACCACCAGCCGCCCTCCGGCGCGGTGAGTCAGCTCGGCCACTGCCGGAATGTCGATGATTTCCAGCGTCGGATTCGATGGTGTCTCGATCAGGACACACGCGGTCGGACGGGACAACGCCCGTTCCCAGCCGGGAAGATCGCCGCAATCGACGAACTCGCGCTCGACCCCAAAGCGGGGCAAAAGATCGTCGATGATCCATTGCGACGAACCAAACAGCGACCGCGACGCCACCAGCCGGTCACCTGCCTTCAACTGGCACAGCAGAGAGGCATGCACCGCCGCCATCCCCGAAGCCGTGGCGCGGCACGCTTCGGCACCTTCGATCGCGGCCAGACGATCCTCGAACGCGGCCACGGTCGGATTACGGAAACGGGAATAGACCATCCGCTCGCGGGTGCCGTCGAAGCTCTCTTCCGCTTCCTGGGCGCTGTCATAGACATAGCCCGAGGTCATGAATAACGCCTCGGCGGTTTCATGAAACCCGGTCCGGGCCAAACCGGAACGGATGGCACGAGTCTGAGGGCTCCAGCTCTTCGGATCGGTGGGAAGTCGTTCGCTCATCGGTCTTGCCTCCTTAAGGCATGCACAATCTGCTGGTCTGACCGGCAAATGGCCGCACTGAGAGGCACCGTTGCTCCGAAACCGGAGCAGGACCTCTTTAGCGGTTTTTTTAACGTGGCCGCAATCCGGTCGGACAAATCACCACGGGGACCAGTGATAGTCCTCTGCCGCCCCGGCCGTCAAGCGCCTCTGCTGGCGGAGCGCGCGCGATCCTGTAGGATAGAGCCCGCTTGAACCGGGGTGACCCGCTCTGTCCCGGAACGACAAAATCGAGGAGACGTTCGATGGAACGACGGACTTTTCTGACCACTGCGACCTTGGGCGCGGCGGCCAGCGCTTTGGCCGCCCCGGCGCTGGCCCAGACCCAGCCCGAGATCAAATGGCGACTGGCATCAAGTTTTCCCAAAAGTCTGGAAACCCTGTTTGGCACCGGCGAATACATCACCCGACGGGTAGCCGAAGCCACCGATGGCAAATTCCAGATCCGCAGCTTTGCCGCGGGTGAACTGGTCCCCGGCCTCCAGGTTCTCGATACCGTCCAAGCCGGAACCGTCGAATGCGGCCACACCGTCAGCTATTACTATGTCGGCAAGGATCCGACCTTCGGCTTCGAATCGACGATGCCGTTCGGGACCAACACCCGTCAACAAAACGCCTGGCTGTATCAGGGCGGCGGGCTGGAATTGATGCGCGATTTCTTCCGCTCCTATAACGTCATCAACTTCCCTGCGGGCAATACCGGAACGCAGATGGGGGGCTGGTTCCGCAAGGAGATCAAGACTGTCGAGGATCTGAAGGGACTGAAATTCCGCATCGCCGGTTATGCCGGGCGGGTGCTGACCAAGCTGGGCGTCGTGCCCCAGCAATTGGCCGGAAGCGATGTCTATCCGGCCCTGGAAAAAGGCACCATCGATGGTGCCGAATGGGTCGGCCCAGCCGACGACGAAAAGCTCGGCTTCCACAAGGTCGCACCTTATTACTACTATCCCGGTTGGTGGGAAGGTGGCCCGACCGTGACGATGCTGGTTAACATCGCCGCGTGGGAAAAGCTGCCTAAAGCCTATCAGGCGATCTTTGAATCCGCCTGCGCCGATGCCAACCTGCATATGAGCGCGAAATACGACGTGCTTAATCCTCCCGCGCTGAAGCGATTGGTCGCCAACGGTGCCAAGCTGCGGCCATTCTCGAAGGAGATCATGCAGGCTTGTTACAAGGCGTCGCAGGAAACCTTCGCCGAAGACGCCGCTCACAATCCGGCCTTCAAGAAGGTGTTCGAGCATTGGAGCGCCTTCCTGGAGGAACAGCGTTCGTGGTTCCGCGTCGCCGAATTCGGCTTTGATAATTTCGTCCTGAACGGAATCCCAAAGAAGTAGCGACCGCGAAAAGAGATAAGGGAGCCAGCGAACATGATGGCTCCCTTATTCTTCGACCGACCTTACGGCGATTCGGCGGGACTGCCGCCGTAATCTTCCTGCTGCACCTCGATCTGTACCTTCGAAGCATCTATCGTGTGGGCCGTATCGATCGACCCCCGCACCAGATCGGGAAAGGTAATCACCAGAGCGACCATCACCAGCTGAATCAGCACGAACGGCACTGCGCCCCAATAAATCTGGCCAGTGGTCACCTTGGGGATCAGCCGCCCGGTGATGCGGTCGATCGTGTCACGGCGCGGCGCTACGCTGCGCAGGAAGAACAGGGCGAAACCAAACGGCGGATGCATGAACGAGGTTTGCATGTTGACCGCCAGCAACACCCCGAACCAGATCAGATCGATCCCCAGCTTATCGGCCACCGGGACCAACAACGGCACCAGGATGAAGGCCAGCTCGAAGAAATCGAGGAAGAATGCGAGGACAAAGATCAACAGATTGGTGACGACAAGGAAGCCGATGGCTCCACCCGGCAAGGCGGTCAGCAGGTGTTCGACCCACAAATCGCCGTTGACGGCCCGGAACACCAGACCGAACACTGTCGAACCGATCAGGATGAACAGCACGAAGGACGACAGCCGCGCCGTGCTCTCCATCGCCTGAGACAATTGCGCCCAACTTAGTTTCCGCCGGATCAAGGCCAGAACCAAGGCCCCGGCGGCTCCCATCGCGCCGCCCTCGGTGGGGGTGGCGATGCCCAGGAAGATCGTGCCCAGCACCAGAAAAATCAGCACCAACGGCGGCAACAGGGAGGTGACGACCCGCCCGACCAGCGCCAGACCATGAAGATTTCGGGCGGAAAGCGGCAAGGCCGGTACCGCCTTGGGGAACACCACGCTGACCAGCAGGATATACCCGGCATACAATCCGGTCAGAAGAAGACCGGGCACCAACGCGCCCTGATACATGTCGCCGACCGAGCGCCCCAACTGATCGGCCATGATGATCAGAACCAGCGAGGGCGGAATGATCTGGGCCAGCGTTCCCGAGGCGGCAATCACACCAGTCGCGACCCGCGCGTCATAGCCGTAACGCAGCATGATCGGCAGCGAAATCAGCCCCATCGAGATTACCGAGGCAGCCACCACCCCGGTGGTCGCCGCCAGCAGCGCACCCACCAGGATCACGGCATAGGCCAGTCCGCCACGAATCGGTCCGAACAACTGGCCGATCGTGTCGAGCAGATCCTCGGCCATCCCGCTGCGTTCCAGAATCAGCCCCATGAAGGTGAAGAACGGCACCGCCAGCAAGGTGTCGTTACGCATGATCCCGAATACCCGCTCGGGCAGCGCCTGGAACAGCGATGGCGTCAACAGATCGAGTTCGATTCCGATCAAGCCGAACAGAATACCATTGGCGGCAAGAGCGAAGGCGACCGGATAGCCGAACAGTAGGAACAGCACCAGGAACGCAAACATCAGCGGGGCGATATTGGCGATGATAAAGGCGGTCACAGCACGCCTCCCGCCTTGGGATCGAGACCGGGCGGAGCGGTCTCGGCCGGATCGGGAATCCGCCCGGTCAGAAACGCCGCCTTTTTGATCAGTTCCGACAGCCCTTGCAACAGCAGCAACCCGAAACCGACCGGGATCAGCAGCTTGACCGGCCAGCGCAGCAGCCCGCCAGCATCGCTCGACAATTCACCCTGCGCCAGCGACGCCATCACCATCGGCCAGGACAACACGATGATGATGACTGCCAGCGGTGCCAGAAACAGCACGGTCCCGACGATATCAATCCAGGCCTGGGTCCGTCGCGACAGACGTTGGGCAATGACATCGATACGGATATGCTCGTTGCGTCGCAATGTATCTCCCGCCCCCAGCAGGAAGACCGCCGCAAACAGATACCATTGTATTTCAAGCCAGGCATTCGAGCCGACACTGAACAAATAACGCATTATTGCGGTCGCGGTACAAATCACGACCATCGCTAGAATTAACCAGCGAACGCTGTTTCCTACCCGTGCATTGACACCATCGATCAATGCGCTGAATGACAAAAGCACTTTCAACGGATAAATCTCCCCGAGCGGCAACTAAAAGATACCGCGTGCCCAGTCGGGGCTTTATCCCCGGCGCGGCACAGGCTATCGTTTTTAGCCCCTGCTTGCGAGAGGCTGATGCCAGACTATAAGCAGAGCCACGTTACGGCTCAGGACCCTCCGCTTCCGTCCGTAGCCCCCTCCGACCCAAGCGGGTCGATCCGGGTTGTTACCATATACGGGGTCGCTGCCGCAGCTTGGTTCGGACTAACCGAGGGTGTGTTTGCAAACCTTACCGGCGGAATATCGGGGCTAACTAAAGGGCTGGCCTTTGTCGCTGTCTCCACCCTGATTCTGGCCGCGCTGCTTCGCCGCACCATGGCGACCGAAACACCCCGAGACCGGGCTTCAAGTATGGCGCGACTCGCCCGCCGCCTTCAGGCCATCTCGGAGCAAGCTTCGCAAGCGATTTACGTCAAGGATGAGTGCGGACGTTATCTTCTGTTCAACAGCGCCGCAGAGCGGATGCTGAACCGCACCGCCGACGATGTGATCGGGCGGGACGACCATGTGCTGTTCCCGGCGGACGAGGCGGCGGAATTGATGGAAATCGACCGCAAGATGATGGCGGAGCGGCGGATCGAAACCTACGACCGAACCCTGACCACCCGATTGGGAGTGCGCACGTTTTCGGTCACCAAGGCTCCCCTGCTCGACACATCGAACCGGGTGGTCGGCATAATCGGCGTTTCCCGCGACATCACAGAATTGTTGATGGCCAGCGAAGCCCTGCGGCGCAGCGAGGCGCGTTATCGCTCGATGTTCGAGAATATGCTGAGCGGCTTTGCGTCTTACGAAGTGATCCGCGAGAACGGCCGCCCGGTCGATTTCCGCTATCTGTTCACCAATCCCAGCTTTGAAGTACAGACCGGGCTTAAAAATGTAACCGGAAAGCTGGTATCCGAAATGTTTCCGACCATCAAGGAAACAGACGCAGAAATCTATGAGATGGGAGTTCGTGTCGCCGAAACCGGCCAGCCGGAAAAACACGAGGGCTATTTCAGCGCACTTAACATCTGGTTCGTCTCATCTTTTTTCATGACCGAGGACGGTTTACTGGCGATTATCTTCGAAAACATAACCGAACGAAAAACAGCTGAGCAGAAAATCGAGCATCTGGCCTATCACGATTCCCTGACCGGCCTGCCCAATCGCCTGTTGGCCCAAGACCGGATGACCCAGGCCGCCGCCCATGCCCAGCGCGACCGAACGATGGCGGCTTTGCTGTTCCTTGACCTCGACAGCTTCAAGGGCGTCAACGATTCGTTGGGCCATTCCTGCGGCGACGACCTGATCCGCGCGGTGGCCGAACGGTTGAGCAATTGCGTGCGCGATACCGACACTATATCTCGCCATGGCGGCGACGAGTTCCTGATCGTGCTGACCGGCCCGCGCACCAGCGATGCGATCAGCACCACCGCCGGCAAAATCCTGGCACAAATTGCCCAACCGTTCGATATCCAGAACCAGACTCTGCTGACCACCGCTTCGATCGGGATCGCGGTTTATCCTGGCGACGGAACCGATTTTGCCACCCTGCTGAAAAAAGCCGATACGGCGATGTATCACGCCAAGGAAGAAGGACGGAACACCTACCGCTTCTTCGATGAGCGGATGAATGTCGGGGTCGCGGAATTGTTGCGAATGCGCAACGGCCTCCGCAACGCCCTCGACCATGATGAATTCGAGCTGCATTTCCAGCCGCAAATCGATCTGGCCAGTGGTCGGGTGATCGGAGCTGAGGCGCTGATTCGCTGGAACCATCCCGAACTGGGCCGCGTCTCACCCGACCGCTTTATCCCGGTGGCCGAAGAATCCGGGCTGATCGTTCCCATCGGCGAATGGGTCCTGCGCGAAGCCTGTCGTCGCGCGGCGGCATGGCAGAAGGAGGGACTGGCCGGCGTGACGGTGGCGGTCAATCTGTCGGCGCTGCAATTCAAGCGCGGCAACCTGAAGCAAACCGTCACCGACGCCCTGGCCGAATTTGGCCTCGATCCAACCTGCCTGGAACTCGAACTGACGGAATCGATCCTGATCAAGGATGTCGAGGAGGTGCTGGCCACCGTGTTCCAGCTAAAGTCGCTGGGGCTGAAACTGGCAATCGACGATTTCGGCACCGGCTATTCCAGCCTCAGTTACCTGAAGCGATTTAAGGTCGATAAGCTGAAGATCGACAAATCCTTCGTCCGCGATCTGGCCAGCGATCCTGACGACGCCGCGATCATCCGCACCATCATCCAGATGGCGCACAGCCTGAACCTGCGCACGATCGCCGAGGGAGTCGAGGACCAGGAAATGCTCGACCGGCTGCGCCTCTTCCATTGCGACGAAATCCAGGGATATCTGATCGCCCGGCCGATGCCCATTGACGATTTCATCGCTTTCGTTCGCGCTCATTCCCCCTCGGCCTCCGATTCGGCTAGCGACCGGGGCACGGCGATTCCTATACTGGTCCGTTAATACCCTGACGAAATGTCACCGCCATGCCCCGTATCACCTCTCAGCGCGCTATCATCAACCGCCGCTCGGTCCTTGCCCGGCTTGGGGCGTTGGCTCTGGACGACCTGCCCCGCAATCGCCGCCGCAGCCGGGTTCTTGACCTGTTCAAGCAGGTCTTGGCCGAAGGACGGGCCGAGATTCGTCGCCGCTTTGACCAGAGCGGCGACGGCTCGCTGACAGTCCGCGAAAGCTGTTTTCTGATCGACCAGTTGGTGCGGCTGATCCACGACTTCGCCGCCGAGAACGAGTTTCCCCCCGGCGTCCGCACCCTGGGCGAAACGATGACCCTGGTGGCGGTGGGCGGCTATGGACGGGGTGAGCTGGCACCACATTCCGATGTCGATCTGCTGTTTTTGCTGCCCTACAAGCGAACGCCCTATCACGAGCAGATGGTCGAGTTCATCCTCTACATGCTGTGGGATCTGGGGCTGAAAGTTGGGCAATCGACCCGCTCGGCCGAGGAATGCATCCGCGGTGCCAAGGAAGATCTGACCGTTCGCACCGCGCTGTTGGAAATGCGCTGGCTGTGGGGCGACCAGGATCTATTCGCCGAGCTTCAGAACCGCTATCGCGCCGAAGTTATGTCCAATTCCGGCGTCGAGTTCATCGAATCCAAGCTGACCGAGCGCGATACCCGCCATGCTCAGATGGGCGATTCCCGCTATGTGCTTGAGCCAAACGTCAAAGAGGGCAAGGGCGGACTGCGCGATCTGCACACTCTGTTCTGGATCGCCCGCGACATGTACGGCGTGGCGGGAATCGACGAACTGGCCGAAGCCGGCATTATCAGCGCCCAGGCCGCCAGCCATTTCGCCAAGGATCAGGCGTTCCTGTGGACGGTGCGCTGCCACCTGCATTACCTGACCGATCGGCCCGAGGATCGGCTGACCTTCGACGTTCAGCCGGAGATCGCCCAGCGGATGCAATATGTCGATCGCGCCGGATCGCGCGGGGTCGAGCGGTTCATGAAGCACTATTTCCTGATCGCCAAGGATGTCGGCGACCTGACCCGGCTGGTCTGCGCGCTGGTCGAGGAGCGGCATCGGCGCAAGCCCCGGCGTCTGCCGTTCCGGCGACTATTCTCACGGCGGACAATGTTGGACGGCTTCGTTCAGGAAGGCGGACGGCTTGACGTCGCCGCTCCCGATCAGTTCGAAACCGATCCCGGCGCAATGATCCGGCTGTTCCATGCCGCGTTGGAAAACGATGTCGATATCCATCCTCGGGCGCTGGAACTGATCCACCGCAACCTGAAGCGGATCGGATCGACTCTACGCTTCGATCCCAACGCCAACCGGCTGTTCGTCGAGATGCTGACCTCGCGCAAGAACCCCGAAGTAGCGCTGCGCCACATGAACGAAGCCGGGGTTCTGGGCCGCTTCCTACCCGATTTCGGCCGGGTGGTGGCGCAGATGCAGTACGACATGTACCACGTCTTCACCGTCGATGAGCATACCCTCCAGGCGCTGGGCATCCTCCACTCGATCGAAAGCGGCGATCTGGCCGAGGAAGCCCCCGCCGCCTCGGAAGTGATCCACCAGATCAGTTCGCGCAAGGCGCTTTATGTCGCGACGTTCCTGCACGATATCGCCAAAGGACGCGGCGGCGACCACTCTCAGATCGGAGCCGACGTTGCGTTGAAGCTCGGCCCGCGCCTGGGTCTGACCGACGAGGAAACCGAAACCGTTTCGTGGCTGGTCCGCCACCATCTGGCCTTCACCCGCGTTGCTTTTAAGCGCGACATCGACGATTCCAAGACGATCCAGGATTTCGTCGCCCTGGTGCAATCGCCCGAACGTCTGCGGCTACTGCTGTGCCTGACCGTCGCCGATATTCGGGCGGTCGGTCCGACAGTGTGGAACGCCTGGAAAGCCGGGCTGCTGCGCGAGTTGTATCAGCGGACGCTGGAGGTGATGACGGGCGGACTGGCTGGGCTGGCCCACTCCACGCGAGTCAAGGCGGCCCAGGATGCATTGCGCGTCGAACTGCTGCGCCAGGGCTGGCCACTGACAGACATCGAGACTCATCTGGCCCGCGGTTATCCCGGCTATTGGACTGGTTGCGATACCGCCACCCAGTCCCGTCATGCCCATCTGGTGCGCGCGGCCGAGGATTCCGGCGCGCCACTGACGGTTGAGCCTCGGGTCGATGCCCAGCGCGCCGTCACCGAAATGGTGGTCTATACCGGCGACCATCCCGGCCTGTTCTCGCAAATCGCCGGAGCGATGGCGGTATCGGGAGCCAACATCGTCGATGCCAAGATCATCACCCTGACCAACGGAATGGCGCTCGACACCTTTTTCGTTCAGGATTCCGAGGGCGCACCGTTCGACAGCCCGGCCAAGTTGAACCGTCTGGCCAACACCATCGAACAGGTTTTGTCCGGTCGCCTGCGTCTGGCCCAGGAACTAGCTTCCCGCAAAGGCAACCTGCCCAGCCGCGCCCACGTCTTCAAGGTCCCGCCGCGCGTTCTGGTCGATAACAAGCCGTCTCGCTCGCACACCGTGATCGAGATCAACGGTCGTGATCGGCCGGGACTGCTGTACGACATCACCTCGGCGATGACCCAGTTGGGTCTGCAAATCTCATCCGCCCACATCTCGACCTATGGCGAGCGGGTCGTTGACGTTTTTTATGTCAAGGATGTGTTCGGCCATAAGGTCGAACACGAGCGCAAGCTGGAGCGAATCCGCGTCACCTTACTGGCAGCCTTGAAGGAACAGAACAGCACCGACCCGAAAACGCGAGCGGCAGAGTAGCGAAGGAAAAAGGGGGTACGTGGGCTCTGCCCTCACCCGCCAAGGGCATGGCCCTTGGAACCCGATCCCGTGAAGGCGGGTCAAAGGGCCGCAGGCTCCTTGCGGGGTTGGGGTGAGGCTCATGGAACAAAAAATTGTTCGAACCGCCTCATTCTCGATTGTAGGTTTCCCGAATAGTACTAACCAATGAGTTTCTTCTTGGAATTGTGCCGCGGCCATCAACAACGACTACATCCACGTCACCAATATGTTTTTTTACTCTATTCTCAATAAATTCTGCGATCGATGAGCTTTGGGCGACGGCACGAACCCTCTCATACTCACCAACTTCATCATTAGAATCTGCGCGCAAAATAATCCGGATGCCATCAAGCTCCCAAACTTTTTGCTCAAACTCAGAAACCTTCATCTGTTCCTCGCGCCACAACAACTATCCATTAAGAAACTGATGCTAGACGTTGACGTCTTTTAGATCAACTTTTTTGACATAAAATTATTAATTACATCAGGCGGGGAAATCGACCACCACCATCGTGCCGCCGCCCGACGCAGCGGAAAACTGGACCGAGCCGCCTAATTGCCGCGATAAAGCCCGGATCAATCCGAACCCGATGCCGCGCCCCGGCTCGGGGGCAATCCCAGAGCCATCGTCTCGCACCACCAGCCGCCAGCGCCCGTCCTCACAATGTAGCGACATGTAGACGTTGCCATGACGACCATCGGCAAAAGCATGCTTCAACGCATTCGATAACACTTCGTTGGCCAGCATCCCCAACGGCACTGCCCGTTCAAGCTCCAGGGTTCCGCTGGCATCGACCTGAACCGTAACCCCTCCCTTCCCCGAGCCGTAGCTGCTCGCCAATCCCTCCGCCAACCGCCCAAAATAAGCGCCAAGATCGACATTGGCAGCCAGATTGCGTTCGTACAGAGTTTGATGAACCAGCCCCATTGAGTGGATGCGGTCCAGCGCGTCCTTCAATGTGTTGCGGGCGACCTCATCGCGAACATGAAGAGACTGCATCGTCAACAAGCTAGAGATCACCTGAAGATTGTTTTTAACCCGGTGATGGACTTCCTGGAACAACACATCCTTGTCGGCCAGAGCAGCCGCCAAATTGTCTGCGTTTTCCTTATCCGAGCGCGATAGAAGGAATTCCTTGCGCATGCTTCTGTCCGCCAACGCCGTCAGCCCCAACATCAGCAGCAGAGCCAGCGACACCAAGAAGGTGGCGTGCTGGGTCCGCACCTCCCAGTCCTGGAACACGGTATCGGTCAACAGCCCGGCGGCCACCACCAGATCGAGATCGGGCAGAACGCGATAAGACAACAACCGATTGGAACCATCGACCACCGACACCGCCTGGTAGACCCCTTCCGAAGCCTCGGCGAATTTGGTGAAGGGATGGGCCGCAGAATCGAGGCGCGGCGAATTGGGTGGCATCGGATAGCGCGCGATCAGTAGTCCGTCGCGGCGCAGAACGGAAAAAATCGCCCCCGGCGGCGGGATGAGATCACGATAGAGATCGTTGAAATAGGAGATAGACACCAGAATCCGCGCTACTCCCAATACGGCCCCGGATGGAGCGGAAAAGGCGCGGGTCAGCACGATGGCATGCCCCCCCAACTGGGCTTCGGACGACAAGATACCGATTACCGTTCGCCCCGGCTGCGACAAAGCAGTACGAATGTCGGCCAACTCGGTTTCGGTCAGCGGCGCGGCATCGTCGGTCGAAAGGATAGTCTCGCCGCTAAGATTCTGTATCCGCACCGCGTCGATATAGGGCGCATCCTCGACCAGAGTCGCCAGCCAGGGCCGCACCCCGGCCCCGCCTGGACGATAGATATAATACTCGCCGATACGAGCGAGAACCTCCTGCCCGGCCTGATGCAGAGCGCGGACATGACTCTCAGCCAACCGAGACGATAGCCGGAGCCGGTCGCTGGATTCGGCCTCGGTGGCGTTGTGGTCAAGCCACGAAATGGCGACAAGCCCACCGACGCCACCCAACAAGGTAACGGCCGCAACGATGGCTAAGAGAAGCCGGGGGAGGGGAAGTCCGACCATTCCGTTAAAGTCTCTCCCACATTTGCGCCGGTCTAACGGATTCGGCGGCCTCCACCTGCCTGTCCTTCATCGAACAGGTCGGCAAGTTGCTTCATCATTGTTCCGCCCAACTCCTCGGCATCCATAATGGTGACGGCACGGCGGTAATAGCGGGTCACGTCGTGACCGATCCCGATGGCCGCCAACTCAACCGGGGAGCGGGTCTCAATCGTCGCGATCACCTCACGCAGATGCTTTTCCAGGATATTACCCGAATTGGCTGACAGAGTGGAATCATCGACCGGAGCACCATCCGAGATCACCATCAGGATACGGCGCAGTTCGGGACGACCAAGCAGACGCTCATGCGCCCACAGCAGTGCTTCGCCGTCGATATTCTCCTTCAAGATGCCTTCGCGCAGCATCAACCCCAGATTGCGCCGAACTCGACGCCAGGGCGCATCGGCTGCCTTGTAGACGATGTGACGCAGATCGTTGAGACGGCCAGGACTGACGGGCTTGCCCTCGGCCTGCCACGCCTCGCGCGCCTGCCCGCCCTTCCACGCCTTGGTGGTAAAGCCCAACACCTCGACCTTGACCCCGCACCGTTCCAGGGTACGGGCCAGAATATCGGCGCTCATCGCCGCGACAGTAATCGGCCGGCCCCGCATCGACCCGGAATTGTCGATCAACAGCGACACCACCGTATCGCGGAAATCGGTTTCCTTTTCGACCTTGAACGACAGCGAATGAGTCGGATTGGCAACGATCCGGGCCAACCGTCCAGTGTCGAGGATGCCTTCTTCCAGATCGAAGGCCCAGGACCGGGTTTGCTGCGCCATCAGCTTGCGTTGCAATCGGTTGGCCAGCTTGGACACCACCCCTTGCAGCCGGGATAGATGCTGATCGAGTTGGACGCGCAGCCGCCCCAACTCCTCGGCATCGCACAATTCCTCGGCACCAACCACCTGATCGAACCGAGTGGTATAGGGACGATAAGGCTTTTCCGCATTCGGCGCCGAGGGCTGATCGCGCCGTTCCCGCGATGGGCCGCCGGGATCGTCCATTCCGGCCCCGGTCAAGGTCAATTCATCGCCGGACTCGCCGCCATCGTCCTCGTCTGCCGCGCCTTCTGATCCTGGGGCCTCGGCGTCGGTCCCGTCGGAGGGTGCGTCACTTCCGTCCCCCTGATCGTCCGTTTCCAATCCGGGACCGGCTTCGGGACTGTCCGCCGCGCTTTCACTTTCGCCGCTTTCGCTGGAGTCGGATTCCAGATCGCCACCAACCTCTAATTCGCGCAGCAGGTCGAACAATCCGCGCGAAAAAGCGTCCTGATCACGCAGCAATCCGCTCAGGCGGTCGAGCGCCTTGCCAGCCTTGGCCTCGATTTCTGAGCGCCACAGATCGACCGCATGACGAGCCGATGCGGGCGGCACCTGACCGGAAAACCGCTCCCGCGCGATCAGAGCCAGCGCCTCGGACAGCGGAACCTGATCGCGGCGGGTGACCCGATCCAGCCCCTCGGCGAGAATGCGACTTTCCAGCAACTCGTTCAGGTTGGTGGCGACACCGGCCATCCGCCGCGTTCCCAGCGCCTCGACCCGAGCCTGCTCAACCGCCTCATAGACCTGACGGGCCTCGGGTTGGCGCGGCATCCGACGCAGGTGCAGCCCGTCATCGTGATAGCGCAGACGCAGCGCCACCATATCGGCGGTACCGCGCAGCCGGGCCAGATCGGCAGGCAAAACGGTGCGCGGCAGCGACGGCAACCGAACCTCGGCGCCGTGCACACTGCCCTGACCGACACCATAATCGACTTCGACGTCGATGCGGCCGGACACCGCCTTCAGTGTCGCGGCGGTGGTACGACGGACCAGATCGGCCGGGCTTTCGTTCGGCCCGGTGACGATCTTCGGACCTTCGGTGCGATGCGGGGGGACGGTCATGACATCAGGCCAATTGCCGCGCCGGTCCCTCGGGCAGATCCTCGCCGAAGCAACGCTGGTAATATTCTGCCAGGACCGGCCGTTCGATCTCGTCACACTTGTTGAGGAAGGTGACGCGGAAAGCAAAGGCCTGATCGCCGAAGATCCGGAAATTCTCGGCCCAGGTAATCACCGTGCGGGGACTCATCACCGTCGAGATGTCGCCATTCATGAAGCCGGTGCGGGTGAGATCGGCCAGCATCACCATCTTCGACACCAGGGCGCGGCCATCGACCGAATCGAGTTCGGGCTGATTGGCAACAATGATCGCACATTCGGCATCGTGTTCGAGATAATTCAGGGTGGCAACGATGTTCCAGCGGTCCATCTGGCCCTGATTGATCTGCTGGGTCCCGTGATACAACCCGGTGGTATCGCCCAACCCGACCGTGTTGGCGGTAGCGAACAGACGGAAAGCGGGGTGGGGGCGGATCACCCGGTTCTGGTCAAGCAAGGTCAAGCGCCCTTCGACTTCCAGTACCCGCTGGATCACGAACATCACGTCGGGACGACCGGCGTCATATTCGTCGAACACCAGGGCGCAGGGATGTTGCAATGCCCAGGGCAAAATCCCTTCACGGAATTCGGTGATCTGCTGGCCATCCTTCAGCACGATCGCATCCTTACCGATCAGATCGATGCGGCTGACATGGCTGTCGAGATTGATGCGGATACAGGGCCAGTTCAGCCGGGCTGCCACCTGCTCGATGTGGGTTGACTTGCCGGTACCGTGATAGCCCTGGATCATCACCCGGCGGTTATAGGTGAAACCAGCCAGAATCGCGCGAGTCGTATCGGGATCAAAACGGTATGACGGATCGATCTCGGGAACATGCTCGCTGCCCATGCTGAAGGCGGGAACCATCATGTCGGTGTCGAGACCAAACACCTCTCTCGCGGAAATCTCGATGTCAGGCTCGGCCATCGGATGATCCGAAGCGAGCGGGATCTGGGTTTTGGAGGTCATGCGATCGTCCTTGAGGGGAATCGTCCAGCCGGGGTGCTGTCAAGCATCCAGGCTGGTCTTCAGGATATGGTAGGCTTGGTTAATCTGTTTGAAGCGTTCCTCGGAATCCTTATCGCCGCCATTGGCGTCGGGATGGTAGCGCTTAACCAGCGCCTTGTAGCGGGCCTTAAGCTCCACTGCGGTCAAGGGCGGGCGAAGGTCGAGCACCTTCATTGCTTCGTCTTCGGGCGCGGCGGACGGGCGGACCTTGCGCGCCTGGGCTTCGGCCTCTGCCTCGTCGAACAGATCGAACGGATCGTCGAGGACAAAGGAAAACCGGCGCGTGGCACCCTGACGCCCCAACGGCCACGTCGGGCGCTGCCACGTGCTGTCGCGGCGCAACTCGGCCTCGATCGCTTCGGGCGGCATCCCGGCGTAATAATCCCAAGCGGAATTATAAGCGCGAACGTGGTCGAGACAGAACCAGTAATACTCGTCCAGATGGTCGCGCGAACGCGGCGCCCGATGCTCCGCTGTCTGATCGCAACCGGGATGGTCACAACGACGGGGATCGGGTTGGGGGGCCGTCTGGGTGGTGGCGTGGCGCCATGAGCGGCGCGAGTTAGCGGCTTTCATCGTGTCCTCATAATGATGGCTGGCGCAGCTCAAGGCAAGGTAGGGCAAGGTCGTATGACACGCTCCGTTTCGGGTAGCCTCGAATCGCGCTGCCATGAATCCTTCACCTTTTTCGAATTGCGTCCGGTCCGATGCCCGCTATAACCGGGCGTGACATCGTCTCCGCGAGGATCAAAGGAACCTGGCATGTCCGAGCAAGGGGCTCCCTCCCCCAAGATGACCGCCCGCCATCTGGCCGTCCGCTATGGCGGCAAGCTGGCGCTGAAAGACGTCGATCTCGATATCGCCTCGGGGCGGGTAACGGCACTGATCGGCCCGTCCGGCTGCGGCAAATCGACTTTCCTGCGCTGTCTCAACCGGATGAACGACACCATTCCGGGGGCCAAGGTCTCGGGCGAAGTCACCCTCGACGGCGCACCGATCTATGGCCGCGACGGTCTCGACCCGGTGCTGCTGCGTGCCCGCGTCGGCATGGTGTTCCAACGCCCCAACCCGTTCCCGAAATCGATCTATGACAATGTTGCCTTCGGCCCTCGGCTGATGGGGCTGTGCCACGAAGGCGCCGATATGGATGCCGTGGTTCAGTCCAGCCTGGAAAGCGCCGGATTGTGGGGCGAGGTCAAGGACCGGCTGGCGACAAAGGGCACCGGCCTGTCGGGTGGACAGCAGCAACGGCTGTGCATCGCCCGCGCCATCGCGGTCGGGCCAGAAGTGATCCTGATGGACGAGCCATGTTCAGCGCTCGATCCGATCGCCACCGCCAAGATCGAGGAACTGATCGACTCACTCCGCGATCAATATACGATCGTCATCGTGACCCATTCGATGCAGCAGGCGGCGCGGGTCTCGCAGATAACAGCCTTCTTCCATCTTGGCGCGATCATCGAAGTGGGAGCCACCGAACAGGTGTTCACCGCCCCCGCTAAGGAACTAACCCAAGGTTATATCACTGGCCGATTCGGCTAAAGGACGGGCGCAATGAGCATCGGCGAGCAACACATCGTCAAATCCTACGACATCGAACTCGGCAAGCTTGGAGACGCCCTGGCCCGCATGGGCGGTCTGGCCGAAGCCCAGCTTGCCGCCGCGATTGAAGCGCTGGAAAACCGCGACGGCGAGCAGGCCGCAGAGGTGGTTGGCGGCGACGCTCGTATCGACAGCCTTGACGCTTTCATCAACGAGCAGGCGATCAAGGTGCTGGCGCTCCGCGCGCCGGTCGCCGACGATCTGCGCACCGTTGTCACGGCACTGAAAATCGCCGGAGAAATCGAACGGGTCGGTGACCTCGCCGCCAATGTCGCCAAACGCTCGCTGGTTCTGAACCAGCTGCCACCAGTGGCTCAGACCCGCTCGGTCAGCCGACTGGGGCGACTGTCGTTGGCGATGGTGAAGGATGTGCTCGACGCCTATCTCGGCGGCGATTCGGAACGGGCGCTGGTGGTGCGCGACCGCGATCAGGAACTGGACGAAATCCACTCCGCCCTGTTCCGCGAAATTCTTACCTACATGATGGAAGATCCGCGCACGATCACCCCGTGCAGCCATCTTCTGTTCATCGCCAAGAATCTGGAACGGATCGGCGATCACGCGACCAACATCGCCGAGATGACCCACTTCCGTATTACCGGAAAATCTCTTCCCGAAGAGCGGATCAAGTGCGACACCGCCGCCAGCCTTGGTGGCCTGCCCGGCCACGACACGATCTGAGGGAGGCTCCGACTCTCGGACCCTCCCCGTATTTGACCGGGTGTTGGCGGACTGGGGCTTAGGCCGACTTGGCGATCATCGGCCCCAGTTTGCGACCGCCGAAAATATGGATATGCAGGTGGGGCACTTCCTGCCCGCCATTGATCCCGATATTGGACAGCAAACGCCAGCCCTCGGCCGAAACTCCGGCGATCTCGGCGACCTTGGTGACACTGCGGAACAGGGCGGCGATCTCGACATCCGAAGCGCGCTCGGTGAAGTCGATCATCGAGACATAGGCACCTTTGGGGATCACCAGAATATGGATCGGTGCCTGGGGGTTGATGTCGTGAAAGGCAAGCGTGTGCTCGTCCTCATAGACCTTACGGCAGGGAATCTCGCCCCGCAGGATGCGGGCGAAGACGTTGTTGTCGTCATACACCATCACCGGCTTTCCCCCTCTGTGCGCATGCCCCGTCGTCAGCTTTTCTTGGCGCGGGACTTCTTCTCGTCAATACCCGAGGTGCCCAAGCGACGTTCCAGCTCGGCCCACACCTTACCCGGCTCCAGACCGCAATCGGCCCACAGCACCAGCAGATGATACAGCATATCCGCACTTTCGGCGGCAAGCTCGTCGCGGCCTTCGGACAAGGCGGCAACGATGGTCTCGACCGATTCCTCGCCGAACTTCTGGGCGATCTTGCCCCGACCGCGCGAAAACAGCTTGGCGGTATAGGACTTATCGGGATCGGTGCCGCGACGGCTGAGAATAACCTTGTACAGTTCGTTCAGAATTTCGACGTCTTGGGCCATGATTTCGCCCCCTGATTGAATTGGGCACCGGGTGCCACTGCCTAAGTTGGTAGCAGATGCAGTCTAGACTGTCATCCTTGTACATATGACCGATGGGTTAAGGTCGTACCGGAATACCGGCAGCTGCCAGATGAGCTTTCGCTTCGGCGATCGAAAACATCCCGAAATGAAAGATCGAAGCCGCCAGAACGGCGGTGGCGTGGCCGTCGCGGATGCCTTCGACCAGATGGTCCAGGGTGCCGACCCCGCCCGAAGCGATCACAGGCACCGTCACCGCATCGGCAATGGCGCGGGTCAGCGCGATGTCAAAGCCCTGGCGGGTGCCGTCGCGATCCATTGAGGTCAGCAATATCTCGCCCGCGCCGTTCTCGACCATCCGCCGCGCCCAGCCCACGGCGTCGATCCCGGTCGGGGTCCGGCCGCCATGGGTGAAGATCTCGAACTTGCCGGGAGCGACCTGCTTGGCGTCAAGGGCAACGACGATGCACTGGCTACCGAACTTCTCCGCCGCCTCGCGAACGAAATCAGGACGATGGACGGCGGCGGTATTGATCGAAACCTTGTCGGCTCCAGCCAGCAACAGCTTTCGGATATCGTCGTTGGTGCGTACCCCGCCGCCAACGGTCAACGGCATGAAGCATTGCTCGGCGGTGCGGCGGACGACATCATAGATGGTGTCGCGATTATCGACACTGGCGGTGATGTCGAGGAAGGTCAGTTCGTCGGCCCCGGCGCGGTCATAGATTCGCGCTTGCTCGACCGGATCGCCAGCATCGACCAGATCGACGAAATTGACTCCCTTGACGACACGACCGTCCTTGACGTCGAGACAAGGGATGATCCGCATCTTCAGCATGAGCCGCAGCCTTTCAGCAGAGCGATGGCGGCAGCCAGATCGATACGTCCGTCATACAGAGCGCGGCCGGAAATAACCCCTTCCAGACCCGGAACGGTTTTCAACGCACGCAGATCGTCCAGCGACGACACCCCACCCGAAGCGATTACCGGAATACGGATCGCGGCAGCCAGAGCCGCCGTGGCGGCGACATTTGGACCGGCCAACACGCCGTCGCGGTCGATATCGGTATAAATCAGCGCGGCGACCCCGGCGTCCTCGAACTTGCGGGCGAGATCGAGCACGGTGATATCGGCGGTCTCGGCCCAGCCTTCGACCGCGACCTTGCCGCCCTTGGCGTCGATGCCGACAGCGACCCGACCGGGAAAGCGCCGACAAGCGTCCTTGACCAGTTCGGGATCTTTCAAGGCGACGGTGCCGAGGATGACCCGGCGCACGCCACGGTCCAGCCACGATTCAATCGTGGCGAGATCGCGGATACCACCGCCAAGCTGAACCGGAACCGAAACGGCGTTCAGAATCGACTCGACGGCGGCGGCGTTGACCGGCTTGCCCGCGAACGCGCCGTTAAGATCGACGACGTGAATCCACTCGGCCCCGGCGGCGGCGAACGCGGCGGCTTGGGCGGCGGGATCGGTATTGAACACCGTCGCTTCTTCCATCAGGCCGAGTTTCAGCCGGACGCAAGCACCGTCCTTGAGGTCGATGGCGGGAAAAAAAAACATCGCTCACGGCCTCCAGGTCAGGAAATTCTCGATTACCCGCAACCCGGTTTCCTGTGATTTTTCCGGGTGGAACTGGGTGCCGACGATCGAATCGCGACCGATCAGCGCGGTAACCGATCCACCATATTCGACATGAGCCAGGCGATGGGTGGAATCGGCACAGGCGAAACGGTAGGAGTGGACGAAATAAGCGTGCGCCCCCGCAGGCAATCCGGCGAGGATCGGGTGGTCGGGACAGTCGGCGACCAGTTCATTCCAGCCCATATGCGGCACCTTAAGCCCCGCATCCTCGACCGCCAGCGGCAACACTTCGCCCGCGATCCAGCCCAAGCCGCGATGTTCGCCATGCTCGCGCCCGGTGGTGGCAAGTAATTGCATGCCGACACAGATGCCAAGAAATGGGCGGCCCCGACGCAAAACCGCGTCTTCGAGAGCATCGACCATGCCGGGCAGCCGGTCGAGACCAGCCTTGCAATCGGCAAAAGCACCGACACCGGGCAGAACGATCCGCTCGGCGGTGGCGATATCTTCGGCCCGCGACGTGACGAGAATCTGCTGCCCCTGACCGCGTTCAGCCGCGACCCTCTCGAACGCCTTGGCAGCCGAGCGCAGATTGCCCGACCCATAATCGACGATGGCGACACGTCCGCTCACAGGCTTCCCCCCAGCGTACCCTTGGTCGATGGCACTGAATCCGCCTTACGGGGGTCGATCTCGATCGCCTCGCGCAGGGCGCGGGCCAGCGCCTTGAAACAGCTTTCGGCGATGTGGTGGTCGTTTTCGCCGTACAGGCATTCGACATGCAGGGTCACCCCGGCGGCCTGGGCGAAAGCCTGGAACCACTCGCGCACCATTTCGGTGTCGAGCGTGCCGAGCCGATCGCGCTTGAACGCGACCTTCCACACCAGATAGGGCCGGTTGGACAGATCGAGCGCCACGCGGGTCAAGGTCTCGTCCATCGGGACATAAGCCGCGCCGTAGCGATGAATGCCCTTGCGGTCACCCAGCGCACGCGCCACCGCCTGCCCCAACGCGATACCGACATCCTCGGTGGTGTGGTGTGCATCGATGTGCAGATCGCCGCGCGCCTCGACCACCAGATCGATCAGCGAATGCCGCGACAACTGCTCCAGCATATGGTCGAGGAAGCCGATGCCGGTTGCCACCTGATAGCGTCCACCACCATCAAGGTCGACCGAAACGGCGACGGCGGTCTCGGTGGTGGTGCGCTCGATCTTTCCCTGGCGCATTCAAGCCTCCTGATCGCAAGGGCCTCGGTTTAGCAGGTCTCGCCGACGGTCTCAAGCACTTGACGGACGGGGCGTTTTCGATCCGGTCCACCACTGTTGTGAAAGGCCCTCGCTTGTGTTGGCCGCGCCTCCGGCCTATAAGTCTAGAGCGTCCCCCTCGCGGTTACAGTCAGCATGCTGATCACTTGCCCTAATTGCGGAACCAACTTCTCGATCCCCGATGCCGCGCTCGGCACCGAGGGGCGCAAGCTTAAATGCGCCAAATGCGAGCACAAGTGGTTCCAGGCTCCGCTGCGGCTGGAGATCGAGGACAATGACGTCCTTGATCTCGACTTCGAACCGCAGGCGGAACCGGCGACGCCTTCGCCTTTCTCTTCTGCCGAGTCCACGCCCACACCCCCGCCGCCGTTTCCGTCCCAGACCCGCCCGGTTCTTTCCGCTTTTCCCGATCTCGAACCGCCGCCGGGACCCAATTTCGGCTCGCGCCTGCCGCCGGAACGGCCGGACATCGATCTGTCGCATGGGCTGCTCAGCGAAGAACCGCCATCGGTGCCCGACATTTTCGGCTCCGTTCAAGAAAAAGTTCCCGTGGCGGCACCTCCGCCCTATGGGCTGTGCTGGTCCTGCTGGTCCTGGGCGGGCTGGGTGGTGGCGTCTATTACTTCCAGGATCAGGTCGTCGATCTGGTGCCCGAGGCCGGAGACCTGTTGACCCAGGCCGGACTCCGCCACGAAAAGCCCGGCGCCGGTTTGGAACTGCGCAAGGCCGGAACCCCAGAGCGCCTTGTTATCAACGATGTTGACGTCCTGGTGGTACGCGGCATCATCGCGAATATCAGCGACCGGATTCGTGCCGTACCGACGATGAAGTTGATCCTGCTCGACAAAGCCGGTCAGCCAGTCCAGGAAAAACAGGCTCGGCCGCCGACTGCGGCACTCGACCCCCAGGGCACCACCAGCTTCAAACTTTTGCTGGAACGGCCCGATCCCAGCGCGGTCGAGGTGGTGGTGGTTTTCGTTGAATCCGCCGATGCGGCCGCGATCCCCCCATCCAAGCCCCCCCCTCCGAGCGCCCCCGCAGTTGCTCCGGCTCCCGCTCCGGCTCCGACAACTATGCCGCCTGCCGCCGCAATCACGCCGCCCCCGCTTCCGGCGCAATCGGCAGAACCGACACAACCGGCACAATAACCCGGCTTAGCCCTTGACGGTTCCCTCTTCGGCTGTCAGAAGAACCCCCCGGAGCGGGTCACTCGCTCCTGTGGAGATTTTGACCGCTTGCCGCCACGTCAAAACGGCTAAGTGGGTGCATCACGATGGCGACGTTCCCAGCGTCTGATGCCCCTGGTCCCCTGTGGATAGGATCGAGGAGGGCTTGCCCGTGTCCAAAAAGAATTTTCTTTTCACCAGCGAATCGGTGTCCGAAGGGCACCCAGATAAGGTCAGCGACCGCATTTCCGATGCCGTGGTCGATGCCTTTCTTGCCGCCGACCCCCAGTCTCGGGTTGCGGTAGAGACGCTGTGCACCACCAATCTGGTGGTTTTGGCCGGTGAAGTACGTGGACCGGCTTCGGTTACCAAAGATCTGCTGATCGACGCTGCGCGCCACGCCATCAAGGACATTGGTTACGAGCAGGACGGCTTCCACTGGAAGAACGCCGAGGTGCAGTATCACGTCCACGCCCAGTCCGCCGATATCGCCGTCGGCGTCGATGCCGCGGGCGACAAGGACGAAGGTGCGGGCGATCAGGGCATCATGTTCGGCTATGCGGTCAACGAGACCGAGACGCTGATGCCGGCCCCGATCTACTATTCGCACGAAATCTTGAAGTCGATGGCCGAGGCTCGCCATTCCGGCGCCGCCGCGCAGTTCCTGCCCGACGCGAAAAGCCAGGTTACCCTGGAATACCGCGACGGCAAGCCGGTTCGCGCCGCGTCGGTGGTCGTTTCGACCCAGCACATCGAAGCCGCCACCCAGGCCGAGATCCGCGAACTGGTCCGTCCGCACGTCAAGAATGTGCTGCCCGAAGGCTGGTTCCCCGATGAAGCCCATTTCTACGTCAACCCGACCGGCCGCTTCGTCATCGGCGGTCCCGATGGCGACACCGGCCTGACCGGGCGTAAGATCATCGTTGACACCTACGGCGGCGCGGCTCCGCACGGCGGCGGGGCGTTCTCGGGCAAGGACCCGACCAAGGTCGATCGTTCGGCTGCCTATGCCGCCCGCTATCTGGCGAAGAACGTCGTCGCCTCGGGTCTCGCGTCCCGGTGCGTCATCCAGCTCAGCTACGCCATCGGCGTGTCGAAGCCGCTGTCGGTCTATGTCGATACCTTCGGTACTGCCCAGGTCGATGAAGACAAGCTGTCCGACGTGCTTCAGCAGTTGGTCGATCTCAGCCCGCGCGGCATCCGCACCCATCTCGGCCTCAACAAGCCGATTTATGCGCGGACCGCCGCCTATGGCCATTTCGGCCGCGCCCCGGAAGCCGATGGCGGCTTCTCTTGGGAACGGACCGATCTGGTCGATGCGCTGAAGCGCGCTTTCTGACGTCGGTGAGATGGCCGAGGACAATGAAAAAAGCGGCGCGGCCGGAGATCGGCCGCGCTTCTTCGGACGGCGCAGCGGCAAGGCCCTGCGTCGGACAGCCCTCGGCCTGATCGACGGCCTGCTGCCCCGTCTTGCCATCGCCATACCGGGGCCGAACGAACAAATCGATCCCATTACCCTGTTCCCTTGCCCGGTAGACGAGATCTGGCTCGAAGTCGGATTCGGCGGCGGTGAGCATCTCGCCACCCTGGCCGAAGCTCATCCCGGTATCGGAATGATCGGCAGCGAGGTCTTCCGTAACGGCATCGCCAGCCTGCTGGGTCATGTTCAGGCCCAGGATCTGGAAAACGTCCGCGTTTTTCCTGACGACGCTCGCCTGTTGCTCCCGGCATTGCCCGAAGCATCCCTGAGCCGGGTTTTCGTGTTGTTTCCCGATCCCTGGCCGAAATCGCGCCATTCCGACCGCCGGTTCATCAACCCCGACAATCTCGATCAGATCGCCCGCCTGCTCACGGACGAGGGTGAATTGCGCGTCGCCAGCGATGATCCGATTTATGTCGCCTGGGCCACCCGCCAGCTCGACGCTCATCCCGCTTTTCGCCGCGAGCAGGTCACCACCGCGCGCGCAACTCTGCCGTCCGACTGGCCCGCCACCCGTTACGAAATCAAGTGCCTGACGGGACGTGAACCGACCTTTTTCCGCTATCGCCGCATTCCGCGCTGATCGGATGGATGAGGCGATGCGCAGGAAAAGGGCGCAGCCTTAGACCAATCCGACCATCGCCCGCACCTCAACCGCCGAGCGCCCGTCCTCTCGCAACGAACGCAGGGTCTGGGCGTGGTCGCGTTTGGCCAGACGACGGCCATCGGGACCAGTCAACAGCGGATGGTGGCTGTAATCCGGGACGGGCAAATCAAACAGCGCCTGAAGCAGGCGGTGAACATGAGTGGCGGCGAACAAATCCTCACCCCGCGTCACCAGCGTTACCCCCTGATGGGCATCGTCAAGGGTGACGGCGAGGTGATAGCTCGCCGGGCAATCCTTGCGGGCCAGCACGAAATCGCCAAACAATTCGGGACGGGCAACGACGGTCCCGGCGAAGCGGTCATGCCAAACCAACCGCCCCACCCGCCGGGTCGCCTCCGCGCAATCGAGACGGAGGGCAAAGGGCTGGCCGGACTCCCGCAGCTCCAATTGCTCCGCCGGAGACAAATTGCGACAGGTGCCGGGATAAAGCGGACCATCGGGGCCGTGCGGTGCCTGTCCGGCTCCGGCGATGTCCTTGCGGGTGCAAAAGCAAGGATAGAGCAGTCCCTGAGCGGAAAGAACGTCGAGAGCGGCGCGGTATTCGTCAAAATGCTCTGACTGTCGCCGCACAGGTTCTTCCCAAACAAGACCGAGCCAGGACAGATCGGTCAGAATCGAGTCGACGAAAGCCGGACGGCAGCGGCCCAGGTCGATATCCTCGATCCGCAAAAGAAACCGTCCCGCCGCCATCCGCGCGGCCGCGAAGGCGCTCAGAGCGGAAAAGGCGTGGCCGAGATGAAGCTCTCCGGTTGGGCTGGGGGCGAAACGGGTAACGATCATGGCCGAATGCGCGGTTTGGTCCTTCACAGGCGACGGCGGGGCATGATCTTATTACGGCCCCGTACTGGTTCCAGTCTAGCATGGCTGGAAACCGGGCGCGCTTCGCTGGAGGTGTCATGACCGAGCCGTCCCCGACCTTGCCCCCACTGACCGGACCCGAAGTTCCGCCTGCATCCGGCGGACCGGCAGCGCAGTTAGTGATCCTGCTGCACGGTGTCGGCGTCGATGGCTCCGACCTGATCGAGTTGGCTCCGTTCTTCGCGGCAGTCCTGCCCGACGCCGCCTTCGTCGCCCCGGATGCGCCCGAGCCGTTCGATCTTGCTCCGTTCGGGCGGCAATGGTTCAGCTTGCAAGACCGCAGCGGCCCGGCCATTTCCGCCGCTTTGCGCGCCACCGCGCCTCGGCTTGATGCCTATATCGAGCAACAACTGACGCACTGGGGCGTCGGCAATGGCGACCTTGCCCTGGTCGGCTTCAGCCAGGGCGCGATGATGGCGCTTCATGTCGGCCTGCGCCGCGCGAAATCCCCCGCAGCACTGATCAGCCTGTCTGGGGCGTTGGTCGATGCCGCGTCACTGGCCAGCGAAATCACAGTCCGCCCGCCGGTGCTGCTGATCCATGGCGAGCAGGACGAAGTGGTCAATCCTGCCAGTCTGGCTACCGCCGAACAGGCTTTGGCCGCCGTCGGGGTGCCGGTGCTGGCCCAGATGCAGCCCGGCCTGGGCCATGGCATCGACGAGTCGAGCGCACGTCTGGCTCAGGCCTTTCTAGCCCAGACTTTCGAGTGTCCGGTTTCAACATAACGTCATGATGTCGGCATAGATTATCTAGGACAAAACGACTATCGTTTCTCAACCCGTGAAGGGAGAGGCGTTTGGTCGCGTTCGACAACCATCCTGCCCTGGTGCTGAATGCCGATTTCCGGCCACTCAGTTACTTCCCGTTATCGCTGTGGTCGTGGCAGGACGCGATCCGAGCGGTGGTCTCTGATCGTGTGTCCGTCGTATCGGAATATGACCGGGAGATTCGCTCTCCCACCTTTACGATGCGGCTGCCCAGCGTTATTTCGCTGAAGGAATACGTTCCCACGACGCGGCGACCAGCTTTTACACGCTTCAACGTCTTCTTGCGCGACCGCTTCAGTTGTCAGTATTGCGGCCACTCATTCCCGACCCATGAACTGACCTTCGACCACGTTGTTCCGCGCTCACGCGGGGGGCGAACCACCTGGGACAACGTCGTCACCGCGTGTTCACCGTGCAATCTCCGCAAGGGGTGCCGCTCGGCCCGTGCCGCAGGAATGACCCTGCTGGCCAGACCGGAACAACCCTCGACGTTTCGGCTTCAGGTCAATGGCCGGTCTTTCCCGCCCAATTACCTGCACCAATCCTGGCGCGATTATCTGTATTGGGATACCGAACTCGAACAGTTCTGACGCCTCGATACCCCTCGCTGGATCAAACGCAAATGGCGTTAAGCCCGGTGATAGGGATGGCCGGACAGGATCGCCTGCACCCGCCACAATTGCTCGGCCAGCAACGCGCGCACCAGCATGTGCGGCCATGTCATGGGACCGAACGACAAGAGCAGATCGGCACGACTGCGCACCGCCTCGCCATGTCCATCGGCACCACCGATCAGAAACACCAGATCGCTGGTGCCAGACTCGCGCCAGCCTTGCAGGCGGGTCGCGAAGGCCATCGAGCCAATCGCCACGCCGCGTTCGTCCAACGCGACCGTCACCGCGCCGGGCGGCACGCAGCCGAGTAGAAGCTCGGCCTCGCGGGCCTTGAGACGATCGGACGGCAACGGGCGACGCTCTTCGACCTCGCGCAAGGTCAATGGCGGAGTCAGGCGGCGGACATATTGCTGGAACAGATCCAGCTCCGGACCCGAACGGGCCCGGCCGACCGCCGCCAGGGTAACCCGCATCAGACGCCTGCGGCAGCCTGGGGACGCGAGGCAACCTGTCCGGCGGACTCGGCCGGACGGGCCCAGATCTTTTCCAGATTATAGAAGGCGCGGACTTCGGGCCGGAACAGATGGACGATGATATCGCCACCATCGACCAGAACCCAGTCGCATTGCGGCTCGCCCTCGGATGAAACGTGGCATCCGGCCTGTTTCAGCGCCCGTCCGATGTGATCGGCCATCGCGCCAACCTGACGGGCCGAACGCCCGCTGGCGATCACCATGCCATCGGCAATCGAAGTACGGCCGCGCAGGTCGAAGGTAACAATGTCTTCGGCCTTGAGGTCTTCCAGAGCGGCGGTGACCAGGGCGAGCAAATCGGTCGCCGGGGTGGACTCGGAAGGAAGAGGCTGGGTAATGACGGGCTCCTGTCGCTTGGGCCTGATTCAGGGAATGGGTATGGCCGCCCGCAGCGCGGTAGAGGAAGCGGGATGACGCCGAATGTGAAGAAACACCCAGGCGGGAAGATGCTTCCGGCAGAGCCCGCGCGCCGCACCCGAGGGACAGCGGAAGCGGGCGAATCGCCGCGATGCCTTTGCGGCCAAGGCACGTTCAGAATACGGTTCCCGCGCCAGAATCGCAACTGGAACCGTGCGAAAGATCGTGGCCCAACGGGTCCAAAGGTGAATCTGGGCCAGATTATCGGCCCCCATCAGCCAAACGAACTCGATCCGGGGAAAGCGGCGGACCAGCACGGCCAGCGTATCGGCGGTAAAGCGGGTGCCAAGGCTGGTCTCCAGCGCGGTGACCCGCAGGGCGGGATGACCGGCCGCCATGCGCCGGGCAGACTCGACCCGGCTGGACAGGGGTTGGGTCTCGGCAGTGGATTTTAGCGGGTTCTGCGGACTCACCATCAACCAGACCTGATCGAGGCCAAGCCGCCGCATCGCCTGAAGCGCGGCGTGGCGATGGCCGTCATGGGCGGGGTTGAACGAACCGCCCAGCAACCCGACTCGCGCCCGGCAGCGATTGCCGTGCGGGTTGGGGGGCAGGGGAAGAGGAGACAGGGGCGGCATCGATCCTATCCCAGCAGCAGGTCGCGAGCCTGATTAAGCCGGGCCGCGATCCAGGTCGATCCGCCGCGATCGGGATGATTGGCCTGCATCAGTTTACGATGGGCGGCGCGGATCTCGTCTGGACGGGCATTGGGGGAGAGGCCAAGTATCTCATACGCCTGGGCACGAGTCAGCCCTCCCACACCAGCCGGCGGCGGAGGGGGAGGGGCGGCCTCGGCGGGCTGCCCCNGCAGCATCCGCCAGAATTGGTGCAGCCGCATCGCTCGCGACAGCCAGGGCGACAATCCGGCAAGCAAAGCGATCAGACCGGCCAGCCGACCGCTGAGAAGAAGGGCCATGCCGATCACCGCCACCGCCAGCAGAGCGACGGAGATCAAACCGGACCTGATCTTTCCCGGCGGTTGCCGGATCAACCAGCCCAATCCGGCCAGCGCCAGCAGCAACCCAGCGGCGGCTAGAAGAATCCAGGCCAGCATCGATATCCTCGCGCAATCGGGGAAAAGCGGCGGAGCGGCACGGTCATTCGATCTCGAACACTTGATGGCTGCCGGTCAATTCGAGCAGACGTAAAACCGTCGGCGTCGCTCCGCGTAGCGTCAGCCGCGCGTCGATGCCGGTAACAGCGTCGCGGACCAGATACAGCATGCCAAGTCCGACCGAATCGATGCGTGGCACCCGGCTGAGATCGACGATGACCCGACTGACCCGGATCGGGGAAATTTCATCGATCAGGTGTTGGCAGGAACTGCCGGCGGTATGATCGAGGCAACCGTCGAGAGACACGGTCAAGACGGACTCGGCGTGGGACAGGAGAGCCTTCATGAGTCCTCGGGTCGGGGGGAGGGGACACTCGAATCAAGTATGCCCTCAGATGCGCCGCTTCTCCAGACTCTCGTGCGGGCTGCGTCTGGTCCGCCTTCAATCCACGTGTCATACTTACCCAAGTCTTTCTCCGCTTTGCTGAGGCGCCATGGAGATGTTTCCGCCGATCGAACCGATACAGGTCGGGCTGTTGCCGGTCGGTGACGGCCACCAGCTTTACTGGGACGTCTCGGGCAATCCATCCGGTCCCGCGGTCCTGTTCGTCCATGGCGGGCCGGGAGCAGGCACACAACCGACTTATCGCCGCTTTTTCGACCCCGCTTTTTGGAAAATCGTTCTGGTCGATCAGCGCGGCTGCGGACGCTCGCTACCCGAGGCGTCGATCGTCGCCAACACCACCCCTCATCTCGTCGCCGACCTCGAAGCGCTCCGGCTTCATCTCGGGATCGAGCGCTGGCTTCTGTTCGGCGGTTCGTGGGGAAGTACCCTGGCCCTGGCCTATGGTCAGGCGTTCCCGCAGCACTGCCTCGGCTTCGTCCTGCGCGGAGTGTTTCTGTTCTCGATCCCCGAGATCGAGTGGTTCATGACCGGCATGGGGCATTTCTTCCCCGAGGCCGGACGGCGCTTCGCCACGTTTCTTCCCCCCGCCGAGCGAACCACCCCGCTGGCGGCATGGCAAAAGCGGCTGAACGATCCCGATCCGTTAATTCATTTATCGGCGGCGCGGGCGTGGTGCGCCTATGAAGAGGCCTGCGCCCGAATCATCCCTCGCCCCGACGATGGCCTGCCGGTCGGGCCGGGCGTGCTGTCGATGGCGCGGATCGAGGCCCATTACATGGCCAATGACGGTTTCCTGACACCGAACCAATTACTGGACGGGATGGAGGCGATCCGACATCTGCCCGCCATCATCGTCCAGGGGCGTTACGATGTGATTTGTCCGCCCGTCACCGCATTCGAACTGGCCCGCGTCTGGCCGGAAGCCTTGTTGAGGATACTCCCCAATGCCGGACACGCGGCGATGGAACCACCGCTGCGCTCGGCGCTGATCGAAGCGGTCGAACAAATGAAAGCGGTGGTCATCGATTGATCGACACAGGATCGGACGGAGCGACTGAAACAATGAACAGAATCGCCTTCACGGTTCCGCCGCTTGCGGAAGCCTCGGCGGCGGGCCTATAACCGCGATAGTCCCCCCAAAGGTCGCGGAGCGTGCGATGATTTTAGTCACCGGCGGCGCCGGCTTCATCGGGTCAAACATCCTGGCGGCGCTGGAACAGCGCAATGCTGGAAAATTGGTGGCGTGCGACAGGCTGCGCAGCAACAACAAGTGGCGCAACATCGCCAAGCGCGAGCTGGCCGACATCGTTCATCCCGAGCAATTATTCGATTTCCTTGAGGCAAATCGCAAAGGCATCGAGGTCATTTTTCACATGGGCGCGATTTCGGCCACCACCGAGACCGACGCCGACAAGATCGTCGCCAACAATTTCTCGTTGACGCTCGCGCTGTGGAAATGGTGCGCGATGAACAACGTGCGGATGATCTACGCCTCATCGGCGGCGACCTATGGTGACGGTACCCACGGCTTCGACGACGATGCATCGATCGAGCATCTGGCGAAGCTGCTCCCGCTGAACGCCTATGGCTGGTCGAAGCATCTGTTCGACCGCCGCGTGGCGCGCAAACTGTCGGTCGGGTCGCGCCGCCCGCCGCAATGGGTCGGGTTGAAGTTCTTTAACGTCTACGGTCCCAACGAATACCATAAGGGAACCCAGCAGAGCGTGGTGGCCCAGATTTATCCCCACGCCGTCGCCGGAGCCGCTTACCAGCTGTTCCGCTCGCATAATCCGAAATACCCGGACGGCGGGCAGTTGCGTGATTTCATCTGGATCGGCGATGTCATCGACGTGATGATGTGGGCTTACGACAACCCCCAGGTCAACGGCCTGTTCAATGTCGGCACCGGCAAGGCGCGGTCGTTCCTTGATCTGGCCAATTCGGTCTATCGCTCGGTTGGGCGCGAACCGCAGATCAAGTTCCGCGATACCCCGATCGAAATCCGCGACAAGTACCAGTACTTCACCGAGGCGCGGATGGACCGCCTGCGCGAAGCGGGCTACGACCGTCCCTTCACCGGACTGGAGCAGGGCGTCGAAACCTATGTGAAGCGCTATCTGGCGGCAGCGGATTCGTACCGATGAGCTTTGCCCTCACCTACCCCCAGATCGACCCAGTTGCGCTGCAACTGGGTCCGTTCGCGATTCGCTGGTATGCCCTGGCCTATATTTCCGGGCTGCTGCTGGGCTGGCGTTATGTCAAGGCGCTGGTCGCCCGACCGCCCAACGCGATGACCGAAACCGAGGTTGACGACTTCCTGGTCTGGGCGACGTTGGGGGTGATCCTGGGGGGGCGGCTGGGCTATGTCCTGTTCTACAAACCCGCTTATTTCTTAGCCAATCCGCTTGAGATCCCGATGCTGTGGCATGGGGGCATGTCCTTCCATGGCGGGGCGCTGGGCGTGATGCTTGCCGTCGTGCTGTTCGCCAAGAAGAACCGGCGCAACATGTTCCTGATCGGGGACGTGATTTGTTGTGCCGAGCCGATCGGTCAGTTCTTCGGTCGTATCGCCAATTTCATCAATGGCGAGTTGTTCGGCCGTGTCGCCCCCTCAGACCTGCCCTGGGCGATGGTGTTTCCCCATGGCGGACCCGAGCCGCGCCACCCCAGCCAGCTTTATCAAGCCGGGCTGGAGGGGGCCGCACTGGGGCTGATCCTGTTCCTACTGTGGCGCTTCACCGCCATCCGCCACCATCCCGGCGCGCTGTCCGGCGTGTTCATGGCCGGATACGGTCTGGCCCGGATGGTCGGCGAAATCTTCCGCCAGCCCGATGCCCATCTTGGCTTCCTGTGGGGCGGCTTCACCATGGGTCAGTTGCTGTCGGTACCGCTGGTGCTGTTTGGGGCTGGCCTGATCGTCGCGGCCTATCGGGGCAAAACCGCAACCGCCTGAACCGCCGCCCGTCTATGAGCCAAGGTGACATCATGACCCAGCCATTGGCGCACATTCTGGCCGAGACAATCCGAGTGCGGGGACCGATTTCCGTCGCCGAGTACATGGCGGCGGCGCTCGGTCACCCCGAACACGGCTATTACACCGGACATGACCCGTTCGGTCTGGGCGGCGATTTCACCACGGCACCGGAAATCAGCCAGATGTTCGGCGAGTTGATCGGACTATGGTGCTTGCTGGCGTGGCAGGCGATGGGATCGCCGGCGCGGCTGGTTCTGGCCGAGATCGGGCCGGGACGCGGGACGTTGATGGCGGATCTGCTGCGCACCGCCCAGGTCCGTCCGGCCTTTGCTGCCGCGCTGGAGGTGGTTCTGGTCGAGACCAGCCCGGCGTTACGCAACCGTCAAGTTCAGACTCTGGCCGGGCACAAAGTCACTTGGGTCGAGCGGGTTGAGGACTTGCCGCCAGGTCCGTTGCTGGTGATCGCCAACGAACTGTTCGACGCCCTGCCGATCCGCCAATTCGAGCGCAAGGATGGCGTTTGGCGCGAACGGCGAGTCGGACTGGACCCGGACGGCGGATTCGTCTTCGTCGCCGGAGCCGAATCCAACGCGCCCGAACTCCCCGCCGAGGCCGCCGAAGGAGCAATCGCCGAGATCGGAGAGGCCGGTCTGGCCCTGGCAACGTGGCTGGGACGCCGCCTATGCGCTGATATCGGCGCCGCCCTCATCATCGATTACGGCCATGAATCAGGCGGAATCGGCGATACTCTTCAGGCGGTGCGCCGTCACCGTTATCACCCCGTGCTGGCCGATCCTGGCCGCGTCGATCTGACCGCCCATGTCGATTTCGCCCGACTGGCGGCGGCGGCGCGACAGGCCGGAGCACGGATTGACGGGCCGGTCTCTCAGGGGCTGTTCCTGTCGCGGATGGGGATCGAAGAGCGGGCGACGATGCTGATGCGGGAAGCAACGCCAGAGCAGGCCGCCGCCCTGGCCGCCGGAGCGCGGCGCTTGATCGATCCCAGCGAAATGGGCACCCTGTTCCGCGTTCTCGCCCTGGCCTCTCCAACCCTGCCCAAGCTTACTGCTCTGAACGTGCCTCAAGGATCATCCCCCCCATGATCACCCTATCGATTTTGAACGAGATTTCGTGCCTGCGGCACGGCTTTTTTACCCGCGAAGGGGGCGTTTCGACCGGCATTTACGCCTCGCTCAACTGTGGCCCCGGCTCGAAAGACGATCCCGCCGCCGTCGCCGAAAACCGCGCCCGCGTGATGGCGATGTTGGACCAACCCGCCGACGCTCTGTGCACGCTGCATCAGGCCCACACCGCCGAAGTGGTGGTGGTCCGTGAAAAGTGGGATCCGGCACATCCTCCGGTCGCCGATGCGATGGTGACTGACCGGCCCGGCCTCGTGCTTGGCATCCTCACCGCCGATTGCGCCCCGGTTCTGCTCGCCGATGCCCGCGCCCAGGTGGTTGCCGCCGTCCATGCCGGATGGCGCGGCGCATTGAGCGGCGTGCTCGACAATGCGATCACCGCGATGGTCGGCTTGGGGGCGAAAACCGACCGCATCGTCGCCGCAATCGGCCCCTGTATCGGCCAGCGCAGCTATGAAGTCGGCCACGATTTTCCCGAGCCGTTCATCGATGGCGACATCATCAACGCCGATTTCTTCGCGCCATCGCCTTTTACCGAGGGACGCTATCTGTTCGACCTGCCGGGCTATGTCTCGCGCCGCTTGTCGCGGCTGGGAGTGACTGACGTCTCGCGGGTTCCCGCCGACACCAACCGGGACGAGACACGCTTTTTCAGCTATCGCCGCGCCACGTTGCGGGGCGAACCCGATTACGGACGCCAACTTTCCACTATTCTGCTCGAAGGCTGAACCGGGTGCGCGCCGCTGCGCTGATCCTGCCCTTATTGATTGTGGTTGGCTGTGGCGATGTCCCCCAGCCGTTCCGTCACGACGGCCCCAACGTCGCCCTGGCTCCGGTGGCGGCACGATCCGTGCTGGTGCGCCGGATCGACGAATCCCCGCGCGGTGCCATGCTGGCGGACGCGGTCGTTCGTCGCCTGCTCGACTCGGAGATTCCCGCCACCACCCGCAGCGGCGGCGGTGGCGGCTGGACCTTGATCTCCGAGGCAGAAGAGGGAGCGACCACGACGGTCTTACGCTGGCGGCTGGTCCGCGCCGATGACGAAATCGCCGCCGATCTGACTCAGACCATTCCAGCCGAAGTCTGGCGGACCCCCACCCCCCGCCTGATCGACGGACTGGCCGCCGATCTGGTCGAAAAAGCGATGCCGGTTCTGAGCGGCGGCCCGACCGCCGCCCCACCGACTCCGCCGCCCGCGCCAACCACGGTGCGGCTGGTGCCGCTGTCGGATCTGCCCGGCGACGGCAACGCCGCATTGAGCAACGCGCTGCGGAAACTGCTGGAAAAGTCAGGCTTCAAGCCGGTGGAGGGTGACGGTGCCGCTGATTTCGTCATGCGGGTCCAGGCGACCGTTACCGCCGCCGCCGGTGGACAGGAGACCCTGACGATGGTCTGGATTGTCGCCGGTGCCGACGGCGCCGAACTGGGACGGATATCCCAGCAGGGCGCGTTGCCGAAGGGACGTCTGGCCGGACCCTGGGGGTCGTTGGCCTCGGACATCGCCGCAGGCGGAATCGAAGGACTCGCCGAACTCGTCCGCGCCGCCAAACGGAAGTAACGCCCCGACACAGGTCATCCCGTGTCAGCCCTCTTCCCGCCCGGAAGCGGCGGGTGTAGGGTGTTCGCCAGTTTTCTGACCCACGGAACCCTCATGACCGATAACGACAGCAAGGCCGCCGCATCCAAGATGTGGGGCGGTCGCTTTGCCGGTGGCCCCGCCGCGATCATGCGGCGGATCAACGCCTCAATCGATTTCGACCGCCGCCTGTATGCCCAGGATATCCGAGGCTCGCAGGCACATTGCCGGATGCTGGCCGCCCAGAAGATGATCGGTGCCGACGATGCGGCGGCGATCCTGGACGGACTGGAACGAGTCCTGGCCGAAATCGAGGCCGGAACCTTCCCGTTCCGCGCCGAGCTGGAAGACATCCACATGAATGTCGAAGCCCGGCTGGCCGAACTGATTGGTGAACCGGCGGGTCGGCTGCACACCGCCCGCTCGCGCAACGACCAAGTGGCAACCGACTTCCGCTTGTGGGTACGCGATGCCATCGACGGGATGGAAGCCGGTCTGAAAGACCTCGTTCTGGCCCTGCTCGACCGCGCCGAGGAACATGCGGCGACGGTAATGCCGGGCTTTACCCACCTTCAGGCGGCCCAGCCGGTGACCTTTGGTCATCACCTGATGGCCTATGTCGAGATGATCGGACGCGACCGCGGCCGTCTGGTCGATGCGCGCCGGCGGCTGAACGAATCCCCGCTGGGATCGGCGGCGCTGGCGGGCACCTCGTTCCCGATCGACCGCGAGGCCACCGCCCGTGCGCTTGGGTTTGACCGGCCGATGCGGAATTCGCTCGACGGCGTGTCGGATCGCGATTTCGCGCTGGAATTCCTGTCGGCCTCGGCGATTTGTGCGGTGCATTTATCGCGTCTGGCCGAGGAACTGGTGATCTGGACCAGCGCGCAATTCCGCTTCGTCTCGCTGTCCGATGCCTTCACCACCGGCTCGTCGATCATGCCGCAAAAGCGCAATCCCGACGCCGCCGAGTTGATCCGCGCGAAAACCGGCCGAGTGATCGGCGATCTGTCCTCGCTGCTGATCGTGATGAAGGGTCTGCCGCTGGCCTATTCCAAGGACATGCAGGACGACAAGGAGCCGGTGTTCGAAGCCGCCGACACGATGGAACTGGCGATCTCGGCAATGGCCGGGATGATCCGCGACCTGACGGTCAACGAGGCGGTGATGGCCGCCGCTGCCGGAGCGGGCTTCACCACCGCCACCGACATCGCCGATTGGTGCGTGCGGGCGCTGGGGATGCCGTTCCGCCGCGCCCACCACGTCGCCGGGTCGCTGGTCAAGCTGGCCGAGGACAAAGGCGTCGGTCTGGAAGACCTGTCGCTTGAGGACATGCAGGCGGTCGAGCCGGGCATCACCGAAGAGGCTCGCGCTGTTCTGACGGTCGCTTCGTCGGTGGCCAGCCGCACCAGCCAAGGCGGAACCGCTCCGGTGCGAGTGCGCGCCGCCATCGCCGAGGCCCGCGCCCGGCTGGCGGAGGAAGGGCGGTGACCCGCCGCAGGCTGCTCGGATTTTTAACGGCTGGGCTGGGAGCTTCGGTCCTCAGCGCCTGCGGCCGCCGAGGCAAGCCGGAAACGCCCGAGGGCGCGACCTACCCGAACGTCTATCCCTACACACCCTATCCCGGTCAGAAAGCGACGACCCGGACCGGGGCCGGGGAGGCGAACCGTGCGCCACCCCCTGAAACGGACCAATCCCGATGAACCATTTCGACTATCAGGACGGCGTTCTGTTCGCCGAGGGCGTTTCGATTCCCCGCATCGCCGCGGATGTCGGCACCCCGTTCTATTGCTACTCGACCGCGACGATTGAGCGGCATTATACCGTCCTGGCCGAGTCCCTGGCGGCAGCGGGGCTGAAGGCAACGATCTGTTTCGCTTGCAAGGCCAATCCCAATCTGGCGGTCATTCGAACGCTGTCGCGGCTTGGTGCCGGTGCCGATGTGGTCAGCGAGGGCGAACTGCGCCGGGCGCTGGCCGCTGGCGTACCCGCCGAACGGATCGTCTTTTCCGGGGTGGGCAAGACCCGCGACGAACTGGCCTTTGCCATCGAGTCCGGGATCATGCAGATCAACGTCGAGTCCGAACCTGAGTTGCTGATGCTGTCCGAACTGGCGACGGCGGCAGGACGCGAGATCGAAGTGGCGATCCGGGTCAATCCCGACGTCGATGCCAATACCCACGCCAAGATCACCACCGGCAAGAAAGAAAACAAGTTCGGCATCGAATGGACCCGCGTCCGCGAAGTCTATGCGATTGCCCGTGCCCTGCCGGGTCTCGTGCCGGTGGCGGTGGCCTGCCATATCGGCTCGCAATTGACCGAGATCGGGCCGTTCCGCGAAGCCTTCCTGCGGCTGCGCGATCTGGTCCAGGTTCTGCGCAGTGACGGCACCGATATCCGCCGCCTCGATCTCGGCGGCGGTTTGGGTGTGCCCTATGATGGCGAGACGCCGCCCTCTCCGGCCGCCTATGCCGGTGCGATCGCCGAGACGTTAGGCGATCTGGGCTGTAGCGTCCTCGTCGAGCCAGGCCGATTGCTGGTCGGCAATGCTGGCCTGCTCGTCTCGTCAGTGGTGCGGGTCAAAACGGGTGCAACCCGGACCTTCGTCGTCGTCGATGCGGCGATGAACGACCTGATGCGTCCCGCATTGTACGACGCTTATCACGCGATCCATCCTGTGACCGAACCCTCCGCCGAAGTCGAAGCGGTGCCGGTCGATATCGTCGGCCCGGTCTGCGAAACCGGCGACACCTTCGCCCGTCAACGCCCCCTGCCCCCAGTCCAGGCAGGGGATTTGCTGGTGTTCGCCACAGCGGGCGCTTATGGCGCGGCGATGGCCTCGACCTACAATTCGCGGCCGCTGGTGCCCGAAGTGATGGTCAACGGCAACCGCTTCGCGGTGGTGCGGGTTCGGCCCAGTTACGAGGAAATGATCGCCTTTGACCGCCTGCCGGATTGGCAGAGCGATACGAAGACGGGTCAATAACGTCAGGCGCCGATTCGGCGTTACTTCGCGGCGCGGTCGATCTCGCGGGCCAAAGAAATGTCCCGCTCGGTCAGACCGCCCGCTTCGTGGGTGGTCAGGGTGATCTCGACCCGGTTCCAGCGGTTGGTCCAGTCGGGGTGATGCTCAAGCCGTTCGGCGGCAAGCGCCACCCGCGTCATGAAAGCGAAGGCCTCGGCGAAATCGCGAAAGACGAAATCGCGGGCAAGAGAACTGCCGCCGTCGCGTTCGGTCCAGCCGGAGAGGCTGGCCAACGCGGCGGTGCGTTCGGCACCGGACAGGACGGGATTCATCTCAGACATGCCTCCACGAGTTGCATATTCTTGACACATGGGTGACGCTGGCACCATCGGCAAGGACACGATAAACTCGGGCGATGATGAGCAGACTGATCCCACACTACGCCACGCCGCCTTCGATCGCCGATCTCGACACTATCGCCGCCGCCGCCTTTGCCGAGATTCCCGAGGAATTGCGCCGTCACGTCGCCGATGTTCTGATCCGCGTCGAAGATTTTCCCGACGAAGATGTCGAGCGTGAGATGGATCTGGAAAGCCCGTTCGATCTGCTCGGGCTCTATCGCGGTTCGGCGATGGACATCCACGCTTTTGGCGGCGTGCCGGGCTCGGTCGATATGATCCTGCTCTACCGCCGTCCGATCCTCGATTATTGGTGTGAAACCGGCGAAGATCTCTCGACGCTGGTCCGCCACGTTCTCATCCATGAAATCGGCCACCATTTCGGCCTGTCCGACGACGACATGAGCCGAATCGAAGACGAGGTCTGAACATGGACTCGCCGCGCCGAGGGGTGGCGGCGATTCTGTTCTTGTTGTCCGTTCTGCTGGCTTTCCCCGCTCCGGCGTTGGCCAGCAGCGAGCTTCGTATTCTGGCGCGCACCGCCACCCTATCTCCCGAACTGATCGAAAAATTCAAGCGCGAGACCGGCATCGCCGTCGATGTCACCGAAGTCGCCGATCATGCCGAAATGATCCGTCGCCTGCGCACCTCCCCCCCCGGTTTCGATATCGCCTTCCCGTCCGATCATCATGTCGCCGGACTGATCGGACAGGGAGGGCTGGAACGGATCTGGGCCGACCGCCTTCCAGGCTTCTGGAACATCGAAGACCCGTGGCGGTCGCGCTCGTTCGACCCTCGCAACGAATACACGATTCCGCATCAGTGGGGGACGATCTCGTTCACCGTCGATACCACGGTTCATAAAGGCGACATCGACAGCCTGTCGCTTCTGTTCTCACCGCCTGCGGAATTGGATCGCCGGATCGGACTCCTGGACGATTCTGTGATGCTGCGCCTCGCCCTGATCCAAGCGGGCGAGCCACGGTGCACCTCCGACCCCGCCCGACTCGACCGAGCCGTTACCCTCCTGAAACCCTTGATGGCACGGGCGCGGCTGATCCCGATCAGTCAGGTTGCCTCTGCTTTACGAAACGAGACGTTGGCGCTGGCCGTTACCACCAGCGGCGATGCAATGCGCGCCCGCGATGAGCGGCCGACTTTGGCCTACGCCTATCCACGCGAAGGCAATCTGGTCTGGACCGATGTCGTCGCTGTGCCGCGTCATCCGCCCAACCGTACCAATGCGCTGAAGTTCATCGCTTTCATGCTACGGCCAGAGAATGCAGCGCTCGACACCAACTATAACGGGTATGCAACGATGATCCGCGGAGCCGAGGCGCATCTGAGGCCCGAGGTGCTTTCGGCCCCTGAACTGGTCGCGCCCTGGCCAGCCAAGGTCGGATTCCTGGTGTCCTGCAACCCAGAAATCCACCGCTATCACGATATGGTCTGGTCCAATATCCGCACCGGCGAATAAGCGTTTGCCCACCTCAGCCTATTTGCGTTTGATCCGTCGCACATTCCTTCGGCAAACATTGAACGAGCGGCATAGAGACTTTAATTGGCGTCGCTAATCCAGGGCAGGGGGTGCACCGCCACCCCTTCCTCATGCAAATCACGCGCCTCATCGTGGGTCGCCTCGCCATAGATCGGGCGGACATCGGACTCGCCGTAATGAATCCGGCGGGCCTCCTCGGGGAAACGGTCCCCGACATAATCGCAATTTTGCTGGACCTGCTTCTTGATCTCCAGCAAGGCGCGGCGGACATCCCCGGCAACACGGTCGAAATCGGGCGGAGGCGAATCGCCCCGGCTCTGCACCAAACGCGGAGCCATCGGCGCTTTCGAGACGTCTTTATCGCCGCAAACCGGGCAGGCGATGGCTCCCTCCGCCGATTGGGCCTCATAGGCGGCCCCGTCGCGGAACCACGCCTCGAAATGATGTTGCAAGGCGCAACGCAATTCGAACAGGATCATCGGCGCACCGCGAAAGTCTGCCCACGCCCCAATGGCGCGGACTCCTCAACATTATACATCCACGCCTTCCACCGAGTCAGCCGTCACATCCGCAAGGGCACGAAGGGCCGGTCGTGATCAAGACAGGGGATCTTCCTGCGCGCTTCGCCGACACGGCGAGGGTCGATCTCGGCGATGACCCAGCCCGGTTGCTCCAAAGCATCGGCGAGAATTTCACCCCAAGGCGAAACGATCAACGCGTGACCATACGTTTGGCGATTGTTGACGTGTTCGCCACATTGAGCCGGAGCGAAAACATAGCATCCGGTCTCAATCGCCCGCGCCCGGAGCAGAACGTGCCAGTGCGCCTTGCCGGTGGTACGGGTAAACGCGGCCGGAACCGTCAGAAAGTCACAACCGGCCTGGGCCAGATCGCGGTAAAGCTGGGGAAAACGCAGATCGTAGCAGATCGACAACCCCAAACGCCCCCACGGCAAATCGGCGGCAACAGAACGGTTGCCGGGCGAGAACGTACTGGATTCGCGATAGACCTCGCCCAAGCCGAGATCGACGTCGAACATATGAATCTTGTCGTAACGGGCGCGAATCTCGCCCAACGGATCGATCACGAAGCTGCGATTGGCGATCATTCCGCCATCAAGCAGAATATGCAGGCTGCCCAGATGCAGCCAGACCCCGATCTCGCGGGACAGATCGCGGAAAAAGGCCAGGGCCGGATGGTCTTCCTCGGCAGCGGCGTTCAGCACCAAAGCCGAACGACCCCACTCCATCAGGGCTACGTTCTCGGGCATCAGAATCAGGTCGGCCCCAGCGGCGCGCGCCTCGACCGCCAGGGTCGCGGCCACCTCGCAATTGCGCATCATGTCGGTGCCGGAATTGACTTGAAGACAGGCTGCCTTGAACGATTTCATTCCATACCCTCTTCGGCTGGGGATTCGTCGGGAAAACCGTCAAGACGACGGAGCGCCTCTCCGGTGACCATCGCGGCGGCCAAGGCGACGTTAATGGAACGCGGTCCCGTCACCATCGGGATTCGTACCCGCGCGGCCGCCAGTGCCGCGATATCGGGCGGAACGCCGCTACTTTCCCGACCGACCATCAAAGTGTCGCCGGGCAAAAAGGAAAAGTGGTCGTGACGGTGCTCGCCGCGCGTAGTCAACAGCACCAGCCGCCGCCCCGTCTTCGCCAGTGTCAGAGCAAACGCCTCCCACGAAGCATGACGAACCACACGCGCACGGTCCAAATAGTCCATTCCGGCACGTTTTAACTTGCGGTCGTCAAAGACAAAGCCGCACGGTTCAATCACATCGACTCCCAATCCAAGACAGGCGGACAAGCGAAAAAGTGTGCCCGCGTTTTGAGGGATGTCGGGTTGAAATAGAGCCAGACGGAGCCGCTCCATGGGGTGAAACTCCTTGCGCGTCAAGGTCTGGCGAGAAATGTGCGCCGATTGGCTGGCCGACGACTGAAAATCAGGTATCATGACAGCTTGGCCCTGGGGCTAGAGGGCTGTTGAATCGGGCCATCCATTGTGTTTAATAGTCTCGCTTCCGCGGGCCAACAAGAGGATTTGAAATGGCTGATACGGCAAAGAATGCCCAGCCCTCGGCGGCGGACGGGCAAACGCGGCGGGATTTCCTGCTGCAGGCCGCGTCCACCGTCGGCGTGGTCGGGACGGGCATCGCCCTGTGGCCGTTCGTGCATAGCATGAACCCGGCTGCTGATACCTTGGCGCTGTCCACCACCGATGTAGACCTGTCGGCAATTAAGCCTGGACAGGCCATCACTGTGGTTTGGCGTGGAGCTCCGGTTTTCGTCCGGAGCCGAACGGCCGAGGAAATCGCCTCTGCACAGGCGGTAAACCTGTCCGAATTGCGAGATCCGCAGTCCGACGCCATTCGGGTTAAAAACCCGCAATGGTTGATTGTTGTGGGCATCTGCACCCACCTCGGCTGCGTTCCGCTGGGCCAGAAGCCGACCGATCCCCGGGGGGAATGGGGCGGCTGGTTTTGCCCGTGTCACGGGTCGCAGTATGATACCTCGGGTCGCATCCGCAAGGGGCCGGCACCGAAGAATCTGGCTGTACCCGCCTATCAATTCACCAGCGATACCACCGTACGGATCGGCTGAGGGGGACCGTCATGAGTGGCTTCAAGAGCAACAACGCGGTAGTCAACTGGGTCGAAGACCGGTTGCCCGTGTTCTCGATGTTGCGCCACAGCGCCGTCGAGTATCCGACGCCGAAAAATCTGAATTACTGGTGGAACTTCGGCTCTCTTGCCGCGTTCACGCTGGTGATCCTGATCGCGACCGGCCTGTTCCTGGCGATGAATTACACGCCGAACAGCGCCCTGGCTTTCGATTCTGTTGAGCGCATTATGCGCGACGTCAATTACGGTTGGCTGTTGCGCTATCTGCATTCCAACGGCGCCTCGATGTTCTTCATCCTGGTGTACATCCACATTTTCCGCGGCCTGTACTACGGTTCGTACAAGGCTCCGCGCGAATTGCTGTGGTTCATCGGCATCGCCATTTATCTCACGATGATGGCCACAGGCTTCCTCGGCTATGTGCTCCCCTGGGGCCAGATGTCGTTCTGGGGCGCCACGGTCATCACCAACCTGTTCTCGGCGTTCCCGCTGATCGGCGATTCGATCGTCACCCTGCTGTGGGGCGGCTTCTCGGTCGATAACCCGACCCTGAACCGGTTCTTCGCCCTGCACTTCCTGCTGCCCTTCGTCATCCTGGGGCTGGTTGCTCTGCACGTCTGGGCTTTGCACAGCGTGAAGTCGAACAACCCGCTGGGCATCGAGATGAATGGCCCGCAGGACGCGATCCCGTTCCATCCTTACTACACGGTTAAGGATCTGTTCGGCATCGGCGTGTTCCTGATGATCTATATGGCCTTCGTTTTCTGGGCGCCCAACTTCTTCGGCGAGCCGGATAACTACATCCCCGCCAACCCGATGCTGACCCCGCCGCACATCGTCCCGGAATGGTACTACCTGCCGTTCTATGCGATCCTGCGTGCGTTCACCGTCGATCTGTGGTTCATCCCGGCCAAGCTGCTGGGTGTGGTGGCGATGTTCGGTGCCATCCTGATCCTGTTCGCCCTGCCCTGGCTGGACTCCTCCAAAGTCCGTTCGGCGACCTTCCGGCCGCTGTACCGCCAGTTCTTCTGGCTGTTCGTCATCAATGCCTTTGTTCTCGGCTATTGTGGCGCCAAGCCGACGACCGACTTCCTGGTCACCGTCAGCCAGATCGCGACTGCCTACTACTTCGCTCACTTCCTGATCGTGCTGCCCTGGCTGTCACGTAAGGAAAAGACCCTGCCCCTGCCGGCGTCGATCTCCGCTCCGGTGGTCAAGGCGATCGCGGTCGGTGCCATGCTTCTGATCGGTGCCACTGGTTTCTCCGGCACGGCTCAGGCGAATACCGCGACCCATGAGTTGCTGAAGCCCGAAGGCGGTTTCTCGTGGGGAGGCGTGTTCGGCCGCTATGACCGTGCTGCTCTGAAGCGCGGTTGGCAGGTTTATCACGAGGTCTGCTCGAACTGCCATGGCGTGAAACTGGTCGCTTTCCGCAATCTCGCCGCCGTCGGCCTGACCCCGGAAGAGATCAAGGCCATCGCCGCCGAGAAGGAAGTCCTGGACGGCCCGAACGACGAAGGCGCGATGTTCCAGCGTCCGGCTCGTCCGGCCGACCGTATCCTCTCGCCCTATGCCAACGACAAGGCGGCTGCGGCGATCCATGGTGGTGCGGTTCCGCCCGATCTGTCCCTGATCGTCAAGGCCCGCGCCAACGGTCCGAACTATGTCTACTCTCTGCTGCTCGGCTACCCCGACGCCCCGCCTGCGGACGTCGCGATCCCCGAAGGCAAGATGTACAACACCTACTTCCCCGGCTACGCCATCGGCATGCCGCGGCAGGTGTTCGATGACGTCGTGACCTATGCCGACGGCACCAAGGCGACCCAGGAACAGATCGCCAAGGACGTGGTGACGTTCTTGAACTGGGCCGCCGAACCTGAGCTGGAGGCCCGCAAGAGCCTTGGCGTCAAGGTGATGGTGTTCCTCGCCCTTCTGACCGCCCTGCTCTTCGCCCTGAAGCGGCAGATTTGGAAGGACGTTCACTAAGAAAATTTGGTTCGGATCGCAGAGAGCTTTCTCTCAGATCCTAATCAAATGACGACAGGACGGCCGCCATCGAGTTCGATGGCGGCCGTTTTCTTTTGCGGCAAGACGGATCGAGACGCCACCAATCCCCCCGGATGTGACGGAAACAACCGCCCATACCACAGGCTGTAGAGGGCAGGGGTTCGTTTGATTTGGCCCGAGCCTGCGGCCATGCTATGGTCCGCCGCGCCGAAAAAACCGACCGGGCGGAGCCTTGACCAAGCAAAAAATCACCTTCGATCATTCGACACGTGTTCTGGTGCGGCGTCTGTTCCGCGAAGGCATGCGTCCTTATCTGGGCAAAATTGCCCTGGCGGTTCTGTGCATGGTGGTGGGAGCGGCGGCAAACGCCGCCTACGCCTTGCTGATGGACCCGGTGGTCAACAAAATATTCACCGAGCGGCAATCCGCCTTCCTGTTGCCACTGGGACTGGCGGTTCTGGCCGCCTTTGCGGTCAAGGCACTGTGCAATTACGGCGAGGCGGTGTTTCTGTCGCGGGTCGGCCTTCGGGTGATCGCCGACATGCAAATGCGGCTGTTTTCGCATCTTATGCGACTCGACGTCGCCTATTTCCAGGCCAATTCAACCGGCAAGATTCTGTCGCGTCTGACCAATGACATCTCGCAGATGCGCTTTGCCGTGTCGGACGCGCTGACCGGCGCGGGCAAGGATGCCTCGTCACTGATCTTCCTGATCGCCGCGATGTTCTATCAGGACTGGGAATTGTCGCTGTGGACCTTCTTTGTCTTCCCGCTGGCGATCTTGCCGATCAGCAAGCTGGGACGGCGGATGCGCAAGGTCACCGCCAACACCCAGGAGCAGATGGGACTGCTGACCACCTATCTGGAGCAATCGGTTCAGGGTGTCCGGGTGGTTAAGGCTTATGGGATGGAGGATTACGAAAAGACCCGTGTCCGCCAGTTGATCGAGACCTTGCAGGATCTGGTCTATCGCGCGGCTCGGGTGCGGTCGGCCTCATCTCCGATCATGGAATTCCTGGGCGGCGTCGCAATCACCGTGGTGATCCTTTATGGCGGCTCGCGCGTCATCGACGGGCACACGACTCCTGGCGCGTTCTTCTCCTTCATCACCGCTCTGATGCTGGCCTATCGCCCGCTGAAATCGCTGGCCTCGCTCAACACCAATCTTCAGGAAGGTTTGGCGGCGGCGGCACGAACCTTTTCGGTTCTGGACGCCCAGCCCGAGATTCAGGACCATCCCTCCGCCCGCGAATTGCTGGTACGCGAAGGCCATGTCCGTTTGGAGGGCGTGTTCTTCACGTATGACGGCAGCCGCGCCGTGCTGGATGGGATCGACTTGTCGGTTCCGGGCGGGCGCACCGTCGCATTGGTCGGACCATCGGGCGCGGGCAAATCGACTTTGCTCAACCTGCTGCCGCGCTTCTTCGATGTCACCGACGGACGAGTCTGCATCGACGGCCAGGACATCCGTGACGTCACGATGGCTTCGCTGCGGTCGAAAATCGCCCTGGTCAGCCAGGAGATTACCCTGTTCGACGACACGATCCGCGCCAACATCGCTTATGGCCGTCCCGGTGCCAGCGACGATGAGATCGTTCAGGCCGCCCATGCGGCCGCAGCGCACGAATTCATCATCGGCCTGCCCCACGGCTATGACACCGTTGTCGGAGAACGCGGTCTGAACCTGTCGGGCGGCCAGCGTCAGCGCATCGCCATCGCCCGTGCGATGCTGAAGAACGCGCCCATCCTGCTGCTCGACGAGGCGACCAGCGCGCTCGACACCGAATCCGAGCACCAGATTCGAGCCGCACTCGACCGACTGATGCGGGGACGGACCACCATCGTCATCGCTCATCGGCTCTCCACCGTGGTTGGAGCCGATCTGATCCACGTCATGGATCGCGGCCGCGTGGTTGAAACCGGCACTCACGCCATGCTGATGGAGCAGGGCGGACTGTATGCCCGTCTCTACGCCATGCAATTCGCCGAGGAGACCGCCGAAGGCGGCACACAATAAGGAGACCCGGAAGGATGGGGCTGGCCAAGCGAATCGGCAAAAGCGAGACCTTGCGGGGAGCGTTGTGCTGGCTGGGGGCGCAGTACATCCGGCTGGTCGCGCTGACCGGGCGCTGGACCGTAATCAATGATGGCCCGGCCGCGGCGTTGTGGGACGAGGGCAAGCCGTTCATCCTGGCCTTCTGGCACGGCCGCATCCTGATGATGCCGCGTATCTGGCGTCCGGGCGTGCCGATCAACATGCTGATCAGTCAGCACCGAGACGGGCAATTGATCGCCCGCACCGTCAGCCATTTCGGCATCGACACCATTGTCGGCTCCACCAACCGGGGCGGCGGGGCGGCGCTACGGGCGATGCTGAAATCGCTGAAATCGGGACAATGTGTCGGGATCACCCCGGACGGGCCACGCGGCCCCCGGATGCGGGCGACGGCGGGAATCGTCGCGGTGGCGCGGCTGTCGGGCTGTCCGGTCCTGCCTGCGACCTGGGCCGCCAAACCCCGCCGCCTGCTGGGAAGCTGGGATCGTTTCGCCGTTGCTCTTCCTTTCGCCCAGGGCGAACTGGTGTGGGGCGAACCGATCCATGTCGCAACCGATGCCGACGCCGACGGGCTTGAGGCGGCACGGCTGAAGATCGAGATGGCCTTGAATGCCCTGACCGCCGAAGCGGATGCCCGCCTTGGCGTCGAAAGCCCCAGTCCAGCCCCACCAAGCGGCGTCGGGGCGGAGGAATCATGATTTACGATCTTTACCGACGGATAACCGATCTGGGCGGACCGCTGATCTCGCTGTACCTTGATAACCGTCGGCATCGCGGCAAGGAAGACCCGGCCCGATTCGGCGAACGGTTAGGCCAGCCGAGCCAGCCCCGCCCCCCCGGCCCGCTGGTCTGGGTCCATGCCGCATCGGTGGGCGAATCGCTATCGGTTCTGCCGTTGGTCGGACGGCTGCGGCGGCGTGGCTTGGGCGTGCTCCTGACGACGGGAACGGTCACCTCGGCACGGATGGTTGCCGACCGTCTTCCCGAAGGAGCGATCCACCAATACCAGCCGGTTGACCGGACAGCCTATGTCTCCGCGTTTCTCGATCACTGGCAGCCCGACCTGATGCTGTGGACCGAGTCGGATTTCTGGCCCAACATGTTGTCCGAAGCGAAACGGCGGGCGATACCGATGGTGCTGGTCCAAGGACGGATTTCGCCCCGCTCCTATGCCCGCTGGCGCTATTTGCCCGATTTAATCGGAAAGATGTTGGGCGGCTTCGATCTGTGTCTGGCTCAAACCGAGGCCGACGCCGGACGATTGCGCGACCTGGGCGGCGGCGATGTTCGCTGTCTCGGTAATCTCAAATACGCCGTGCCGCCGCTGCCGGGAGACGAAGCCGAGTTGGAACGGCTGCGAGCGGCGGTGGCGGGGCGAGCATTTTGGCTGGCGGCAAGCACCCATCCCGGCGAGGAAGCGATCATCGCCTCGGTGCATCGTCATCTGGCTGAACGCTTTCCCTCCCTGCTGACCCTGATCGTGCCGCGTCATCCCGGCCGAGGGCCGGATATCGCCCGAAAGCTGATCGCTCTGGGCCTGTCGGTGGCAATGCGCTCGGCAGGAGAGACGCCCCGCGCCGGAACCGCGATCCATATCGCCGATACGATGGGCGAGTTGGGAGTGTTCTATCGTCTGTCCGATATCGTCTTCATGGGCAAAAGCCTGACCGTTGGCGGTGGACAGAATCCGTTCGAACCGGCGCGGCTGGGGTGCGCCGTGCTGTTCGGGCCACGGATGGAAAACTTTCCCGACATGACGGCGCATATGGTGGCCGCAGGTGCCGCGATCGAAGTCAAGGATGCCGACGATATGGCTAAAACGCTGGGCGCGCTGCTGGCCGATCCCGAGCGGTTGAACCGGATGAAGGCGGCTGCCGCTGCCTGGGCCGAAACCGAGGCCGAAGTGCTGGATGTGGTCGAAACCGCCCTGGCCCCCTTCCTCCGCGCCGCCGAGAGGCGACATGCGCGCCCCTGAGTTCTGGCGCAAGGATGGTCGGCTGTCCCGTGCGCTGGCACCGTTAGGGTCGGTCTATGCCTGGGGTGCGGCCCGCCTGCTGGAACGGGCAGAACAATATCGTCCGGCGGTGCCGGTGATCTGCGTCGGCAATGTCGTCGCCGGAGGCGCGGGTAAGACGCCGGTGGCAATCGCCCTGGCACAGCGGCTGATCGCGGCGAAACGACAGCCGCATTTTCTCAGCCGCGGCCATGGCGGAACCGAAATCGGCCCCCGCGCCGTCGATCCGTTGCGCCACGATGCCGCCCGTGTCGGCGACGAACCACTGCTGCTCGCGGCATACGCACCAACCTGGGTCGCCCGCGACCGATCCGAGGGCGCAGTTGCCGCGATTGCCACCGGGGCCGATCTGATCGTAATGGATGACGGCTTTCAAAGTGGGCGGATCGCGATCGATCTCGGGCTACTGGTCGTCGATGGAACCTATGGCTTCGGCAATGGCCGCGTGATCCCGGCCGGCCCCTGTCGTGAACCACCCGAGCGCGCCTTCTCCCGCGCCGATGCACTGGTGCTCGTCGGCGAAGACCGAGCCGGTTTGGCGGAACAGGCGGCGAGGGCGAATCTGCCTGTGCTCGAAGCCCGGCTGGTGCCGTCCACCGATGCGCCCGACCTGAACGGACGGCGCGTCGTGGCATTTGCCGGGATCGGTCTGCCGGAAAAGTTCTTTGCGACCTTGCGTGGAATCGGGGCGACCATCGTGACCGCGCATCCGTTTCCCGATCATCACCCCTATGCCCGTGCCGAGATCGAGGCGCTGCTGGCCGAAGCCGAAGCGATGGATGCGCAGGCCGTCACCACCGCGAAGGACCGGGTACGGCTGCCTTCGGATTTACGCGAGAGGGTGATGGCGCTTCCTGTGGAACTGGAATGGCGCGACCCGGCGCGTCTGACGCCTTTGCTGGACCGGATCGGAGTGGTGGCATGACGGGCAAAGAGATTCGACAGCGGTTGGAAGCCCTGGCTGCGTGGGGAATTTGGCTGCTGTTCCGGGCCTTGCCGCTAGATGCCGCGTCCGCGCTGGGAGGCTGGCTCGCCCGGATGGTGGGGCCGCACCTGGGGGTCAACCGGGTTGCCCGGCGCAATCTCGCCCGTACCTTTCCAGAAAAGAGCGAGGCGGAACGCGCCGCCATTCTTCGGGGGATGTGGGACAATCTGGGCCGCGTCGCCGGAGAGTTCCCCCATCTGGAACGGATCGCCACCGAACGGATTGAAACGATCGGCGGCGAGGAAATCGACCGGATGCGCGACGATGGGAAGCCCGGCATCTTCATTTCCGGTCATCTCGGCAATTGGGAGCTGGGCGGAGCGGTCGCGCTGCAACGCGGCTTGCCCCTGCATCTGGTCTATCGCGCCGCCAACAACCCGTGGATCGAAAATCTGTACCGGAAGGGACGCAAGGGAGCCGCAGGAGACCAGATTCAGAAGGGAGCCGCCGGAGCACGCCAAGCGATCAAGGTTCTGAAGGCTGGCGGCCATCTCGGCATGCTGGTCGATCAAAAGATGAATGACGGAGTTCCGATCCCGTTTTTCGGCCGTGATGCAATGACCGCCCCGGCGATGGCCCAGTTCGCCACCCGGTTTTCCTGCCCTTTGGTGCCGGCGCGGGTCGAACGACTGGGCGGAGCCCACTTCCGCATCACCATCCTGCCGCCGCTGTCCTTCCCCCATACCGGCGACATCCACGACGACAATCGGCTGTTGCTGGGGCGGATCAACTTGTTGATGGAGGAGTGGGTGAGGGAGAGGCCGGAACAGTGGTTGTGGCTGCATCGCCGCTGGCCGGACTGACTTAAGGAACGACTTATCCCGGCCTTCGCCCCACCTTGCGGGCATTCGCGGCCAGGCTTATAGTTCGGCACCATGACCGACACCCACTTTCAGCACCGTCATCTCCTCGGTATCCAGGGCCTGGGGCCGGAGGAGATCACCACACTGCTCGACATCGCCGATGGGTATGTCGAGCAGAACCGTTCCGTCGATAAGCGCAAGAATCTGTTGCGCGGTCGCACCGTCATCAACCTGTTCTACGAGAACTCGACCCGGACCCGGACCAGCTTCGAACTGGCAGGGAAGCGGTTGGGCGCCGATGTCATCAATATGCAAGCGGCCGGATCGTCGGTGCAGAAGGGCGAGACCCTGATCGACACCGCGATGACGCTGAACGCGATGCATCTTGATGTCCTGGTGGTGCGCCATCCCGATTCCGGTGCGGTCAAGCTGTTGTCGGAAAAGGTCAATTGTGCCGTCATCAATGGCGGCGACGGCAGCCACGAGCACCCGACCCAGGCATTGCTCGACGCCCTGACGATCCGGCGGCGCAAGGGGCGGCTGTCGGGTCTTACCGTCGCGATCTGCGGCGATGTGTTGCACAGCCGGGTCGCGCGGTCGAACATCTATCTTCTGAACGCGATGGGTGCGCAGGTCCGTCTGATCGGACCGCGCACGCTGCTGCCGTCCGGGGTCGATCGGATGGGAGTCGAGGTCTTTCACGACATGCGACGGGGCCTGGAGGGCGTTGACGTCATCATGATGTTGCGCATTCAGAACGAACGGATGCGCGGCAATTTCATCCCGTCGATCCGCGAATACTTCCATTTCTTCGGGTTGGATCAAGCCAAATTGGCCCTGGCCAAGCCCGACGCGGTGATTATGCATCCCGGCCCGATGAATCGCGGCGTCGAGATCGATTCCGACGTCGCCGACGACGTTGAACGCTCGTTGATCCGCGAACAGGTCGAAATGGGCGTGGCGGTACGAATGGCCTGCCTCGACGTTCTCACCCGCCATCTCCCCAATCGGGACGGAGCCGCCTGATGCCTAACCGCGCCTCCACCGGCCTGGTGGCCTATGTCAATGCCCGCCTGCTCGATCCCGCCACCGGGATGGATGCCAAGGGCGCCCTTCTGATCAATGGCGAGACCATCGCCGATGTCGGTCCAGGTCTGTTCCAGGCCGGAGTCCCGAGCGGAATCGAGGTCATCGAGTGCGATGGCCTTTGCCTCGCTCCCGGTCTGGTCGATATGCGTGTCCAAGTCCGCGAGCCGGGCGAGGAGCATAAGGAAACCCTCCGCTCGGCCGGCGAATCGGCGGTAGCGGGCGGCGTCACCTCAATGGTCTGTCTGCCCAATACCCACCCGGTGATCGACGACGTTGCCACGGTCGAGTTCGTCGCCCGCCGCGCCCGTCAGATCGGGCTGGCCAAGGTCTTTCCCTATGCCGCCGCCACCAAGCAGCTGGCCGGGAAGGAACTGGCCGAGATGGGAATGTTGGCCGAGGCGGGAGCGCTGGCCTTCACCGACGGCACCCGCGCCATTGGCGATGCCAAGGTCATGCGCCGCGCCCTGTCCTATGCCGCCACCTTCGGCCTGCTGATCGTCCAGCATCCCGAAGAACCCTCGCTGGTCGAGGATGCGGTAATGAACGAGGGCGAGTTCGCCACCCGGCTGGGACTGGCCGGAATGCCGTCGGCGGCCGAGGCGATCATGATTGAGCGCGACCTGCGTCTGGTCGCACTGACCGGCGGGCGCTATCACGCCGCCCACCTTTCCACCGCCGAGGGGATCGACCTGATCCGTCGTGCCAAGGCGAACGGGCTGCCGGTTACCTGCGACACCGCACCGCCCTACTTCGCCCTCAACGAGCAGGCTGTCGGCGATTACCGCACCTTTGCCAAGCTGTCGCCGCCATTGCGCGGTGAGGCCGATCGGCTGGCGGTGATCGAGGGACTGAAAGACGGCACCATCGACGCGATTGCGTCGGATCACGCCCCCCAGGATCAAGACTCGAAGCGGGTTCCGTTCACGATGGCCGAATTCGGCGGCATCGGTCTGGAAACCCTGTTGCCGGTAACGCTTGATCTGGTCCATGACGGAATCCTGACCCTGGTCGAGGCGTTGCGTCTGGTGACCTGCGCCCCGGCTTCGATCCTGGGCCTTGCCGCCGGACGGTTGAAGACCGGAGCCTCGGCCGATCTGGTGTTGTTCGATCCCGACCGCACCTGGGCCATCGACGCCAAGATCGCCCGTTCGAAGTCGAAAAATTCACCGTTCGACGGCCGTTTGGTTCGCGGTCAGGTGGCGCGAACCGTGGTTGATGGCCGCACGGTGTTCCGTCATGAACGCTGATCCGGTCGTCGTCCTGACCCTCGCGCTAGCGGCGATCGGCGGCTATCTGTTGGGCAGTGTCCCGTTTGGTCTGGTACTGACCCGCGCCGCTGGATTGGGCGATATCCGCACCATCGGATCGGGCAATATCGGTGCGACCAACGTGTTACGCACCGGACACAAGGGACTGGCACTCGCCACTCTGCTGCTTGACGGCGGCAAGGGGGCGATCGCGGTCGGGCTGGCAGCGTTGCTGACCGATGGAGCATCCCATCCGATCCTGCTTGCAGGGTTCGCCGCCGTGCTGGGCCATAACTATCCGGTGTGGCTCGGCTTCAAGGGGGGCAAGGGGGTCGCAACGACGCTGGGCACCCTGGCTGCGGCCTCTTGGCCTGTCGGGATCGCCTGTGGTCTGACTTGGCTGGTCGTAGCGGCGGTGTTCCGCATCTCGTCGGCGGCGGCACTGGCCGCGCTGGCGCTGGCGCCACTTTATGCCTGGTATTTCGCCGGTCCCGCCGCTGCTGTCATGGCGTTGGGACTGGCTGCGATGGGGTTTCACCGCCATCATGCCAATATTGCCCGGCTGCTCAAAGGCGAGGAACCCCGCATCGGCGCTAGCCGCAAGTCGAGCTAAACCGGACCGTCATTGTACCCAGAGGGACGGGTACGTTAATGTAAAAGTGGACTTATAACTGACCGCCTGGAGGGGACATGACCCAGATTTCCGAAGCCGAGGTGAGGGATCTTGCCTACCACCTGTGGATAGAGGCAGGACAGCCCGATGGCAGCGACCTGGATTTCTGGCTGGCGGCTGAACAGCGTCTGATGGGAACGGCTGTTGTTGCTGACTCGCCCGCGCCGGAGAAGGCTCCCGCCGCGAAATCCAAGGCAACCAAAGCCGCCTCGTCCGAGAGCAAGCCGAAAGCGGCTGCACGCGGACGCGCCAAGGCAAAATAAGCACTCTAAAAAGGGACCGGCGTAATGCGCCGGTCCCTTTTTCTATTTCGATCCCGATCCGGCGATCAGATCGAGCAGAGGACCCCACTCGGCAGCGTAGGCTTTTGCTCGGCTTTCCGTTGCTTCCAGAACGGTCGATCCCCGCGCCGCGACGGTCGGGTAAAGCTGGGTGTCACGCAACCGCGCCACCACGGGAAAGCCAAGACCGCCGAAAAAACCATCGAGACGGTCGCTGGTGCGCGTACCCGGACGCAGCCGGTTGCCAACCACGGCCACGATCCGCTTGTTCTTGCGCACCGCTTTGACTTTCGACAGGCGTTCGAGGAAACGGGCGGTAGCGTCTTCGTCGAACGCACCGGGCAACACCGGAACCACGACGATATCGCTGATATCGATCAAAGCCTCGACATCCTTGTGATGCATCGCCGCCGGGGCGTCGATCACCAGCCGCTCCAGACCCTTGGGGGTGTCGCCGACATCCTTGGCCCAATCGAGCCCTAGGATTGTCGGCAACGCGGGATCGCGCCGCCGCAGCCAGTTGAGGCTGGACCCCTGGCGGTCGCAATCGCCGATCGCGGTTACCTTGCCCTCGGCCGAAAAAGCGGCGGCAAGGTGAGTCGAAAGCGTGGTCTTACCGCAACCACCCTTGATGTTACCGACCAGAACCGTCCGCATCTGTCTTGAGTTCCCCCTCTGAGCGGCGGCCTATTGGCCAGAGATGGCAAGATTGGAGACCTGCCGCAGTTTGAACGGGCAGGGGCTTGTATTTTCGCCCCGGACCTCACACGTGCGTGGATATCCGTAGTCGCTGGTGCGGTCGAGTTCGAGTGTGTCGCCCAGAAGAACGCAGGAATAAAGCCGCTCGACCCTGCCTTTCGGCGGGATTCGTGAGCTGTTGACAAGCCATGCGTCCTTTTCGGTTCCCTTTAGCGTCGTGCGATATTTGCCGGAAAAGCCGATCGACACTGGCGTGAAATTTTCGACCACCACCCGGATGCGGCATCCGCGCTTTTCTGACAAACCGGGAGAAACGAAGGCCCACGTGCTGACGACAACCTCGCCCTCATCGGCCTCGGCAGCCAGAACGGGAGCGCCGGGCAGGGCGAGAAGCGTGGACAAAACCACGCCAGCGGCGGCAAAAACGAGGCGGCGCATCACCCGGACTCCCTCGACAGGATTTCGATCCGATCAAGGGTAGAAGTCCGTCGCGGCGGGCACAAGAGGGTAGAGCGGTATCCGATAAAAACGGATCGTGCTCGAATCCGTCGCGGCCCGTGGAACCGCCTGTAACGGGTCGGTCATGTATGATATGCAGGCGGCGCTCGTTCGCGGGCTTATCTGGAACTGTCGGGGGCCTAGTTGATGTTCTTTCGCCTGTTTCGGTCGTTGATGCCGCGAGAAGAGCGATTTGTCGAGCTGTTCGAAGCGCATTCGAAGAAGATCCTCGAAGCCTCGCGCGCCTTGGAAGCCATGATGGCCGAAGGGGCCGACATGAGCCTTCACTTCCAACGCATCTGTACAATCGAGGGTGAAGCGGACAAGATCACCCGAGAAACACACCAAGCCCTTCACCGCAGTTTCATCACCCCCTTCGACCGCGATCAGATCCATAAGCTGATCACCACGATGGACAACACCGTCGATGGAATCGAAGACGTCGCCCAGCGCGTCGATCTGTACGGGGTGCGCGATTTCAGCCCAGACATGCGCGAATTGGCCGCCGGAATTTCCGCCTGCGCCGGATTGCTGGTCCAGGCGATCCCGATGTTGCAGCAGGCCACCCGCAACGCGGATGAAATCGGCCGATTGTGCGAAGCCATCGGCCTGGAAGAAAGCACCGCCGACCAGCGCCAACGCGACGGACTACGCGGTTTGTTCGCTTCCGAGCGTGATCCGGTTCGGCTGATCGCCCGTAAGGAAGTCTATCAGCGGCTGGAAAAAGTCACCGACCGCTTTGAAGACGTCGCCAATGTCATAGAAACCATCGTGATCGAGCTGGTCTGACGCACCATGGACGGATCCGTCGCTCTCCCGATCATCGTGGCGCTGGTTTTTGTGGCCCTGGTGTTCGATTTTCTCAACGGCCTTCACGATTCCGCTAATTCGATCGCCACCGTGGTCTCGACTCGGGTGCTATCGCCAAAATATGCGGTAGCGTGGGCGGCTTTCTTCAATACTGCCGCCCTGTTGTTTTTTGCGCCTCACGTCGCAAACACCATCGGCACCGGCATTGTCGAGCCGAACCTGATCGACACTCACATTATCTTCGGAGCCTTGGCAGGCGCGATCCTATGGAACATCGTCACCTGGGTGTTGGGGATTCCATCCTCCAGTTCCCATGCGCTGATCGGTGGCATCGCCGGAGCCGGAATCGCCAAGGGCGGATTTCCCGCCCTGGTCACCTCGGGTTTCGTCAAAGCCGGTTCCGCAATCGTATTGTCGCCGCTGATCGGGCTGGCCTTGGCGATGCTGCTGATTCTGGCGGTCTCGTGGCTGTGCCGCCGCTCGACACCTTTCGCGGTCGATCGTCGCTTCCGGGTGCTGCAATTCTTCTCGGCCGCGATGTATTCGCTTGGCCATGGCGGCAACGACGCCCAAAAGACGATGGGAATCATCGCCATTCTGCTGTTCAGTCAAGGCATGCTGGGGCCGGAATTCCACATCCCGATCTGGGTCGCGGTGGTCTGTCAGCTGGCAATGGGCTTGGGAACACTGTTCGGCGGCTGGCGCATCGTCAAGACGATGGGATCGAAGATCACCGACCTGAAGCCGGTCCAAGGCTTCTGCGCCGAAACCGGCGGTGCCATCACCTTGTTTGCCGCCACCTGGTCCGGGATTCCGGTCTCGACCACCCACACCATCACCGGCGCCATCGTCGGCGTTGGTGCCGCCCGCAAGCTGTCGGCGGTACGGTGGAACATCGCCGCCAACATCGTCGTCGCCTGGGTTATCACCATCCCGGCGGCAGGCACGGTCGGCGCTGCCGCTTGGTGGGTTTCGACGAAATTGTGGTAACCGGGGTTTAGACCGGCCAACCCTGGATTTGACCCGTTGGCCGGTTGAACCTGACCCACCAGGAGCCTGCGGCTCCTGGGTTTGCGATCAGAACGTCGCGGGTGCCGGAGCGATTTCCCGCGCCCCTTGGGGGGTGATCTCGCGGATCGCCAGCCCTCGTTCCGCCAGTCCGGCCGGAGTCAGGCGGAACAGACCTCCAGCTCCCAAGAACCCCAGCGGCGATTGCAACGCCTCCATGCTGTATTCGCCCCGTCCCTGACGCGCCATCAACGCAGCCAGGGCAGTGGCATCATAGGCGATTCCGGCAAGCAGGCCGGGCACGCGCGCCGGCATCGGCCCGAACGCCTTGGAATAGCGCTGCTCGAACGCCTCGTAAGAAGCCGAGGGCGGAGCCGGATACCAACCGCCGATCAAAGACGGCTCGGCCACCAGCCGGGGATCGTCCCACAGCAGAGTCCCCAGCAGTCGCGGCGGCTCTCCTCCGGTCAGATAGTAAGACAGCAACGAGGAAAGATTGCGCAGCCGAACCCCTTCGTCCGCGATCAGAATGGCGTCATAGGCGGATTTCTGTCCCGGTGCCGGACGGCGGGCGGCCAGCCGTTTGACCAGAGCGGTAAAGTCGGTCTGGGCCGGATCGTAGAACTCGACCGCAACCAGATCGACCCCGAGACTCGACGCCGCCAGTTGGGATGCATCGGCGACGGCGCGGCCATATTCGTCGGAACGGGCCAGAACGGCGATCCGCCGCCGTCCCTGATCGCGGGCATAAGAGATCACCCGTGCCACCTGCGGGCCGGGGAGATAGCCCAGGGCATAAATGCCATTCCCGGCGACGGTGGCGTCGGTGGTGAAGGCCAGCATTGGCAGCATATGCTCCTGCGCCAACGGAGCCGCAGCCTTAACCTCGAAGCTGAACACCGGGCCGAGGATAATGTCTGCGCCTTGAGCCATGGCCTGCCCCATCGCGGCGGCGGCCCCTTCGGCGGTCCCCTTGGTATCAAGCGGGATCAGGCTGAAATGGGCATCGGCGATCTCGAACAGCGCCAGTTGGGCGGCGTTGGATAGCGCCTGCCCGGTCGCGGCCTGTGGTCCCGACAACGGCAACAACAATGCCGCTCGTGACTCTGTCTTGGCGGCCTTCGGGGCGACGAGCGTCATCGGCGCTGTCACGGCCGGAGAAAGAGCGGGTTCGGGAGGCGGTGGCGGCGCGGGCAAAGCAGGGGCGGGCGCGGCCTGAACCGGCGAAGCGGAGGCCATCGGGGATGCGGGCTTGGTTCCGCGCTCCCAAGGTGATACCTCTGCCGCCTGTTGACAGCCCGAAAGCACCAGGAAAGCGGTAAGCCATGACAAGGCAGCGACACGGCGCCACCGAAACGCGGACCGGCGCAAAGCAACCCTCCCTGGACGAAGCGGGCGGCGACAATGCCGCCGCAGACACGTCCGGCGAAATTAGCCCGTGGGGACGCGGAAGTAAACCGGCGGCGGGACTCTATCTCGTCGCGACCCCCATCGGGAATTTACGCGACATCACGCTGCGGGCACTTGACGTGCTGTCCGCCGCCGATCTTGTCGCCTGCGAAGACACCAGAGTCACCGGAAAGCTGCTGCGGCTGCTGGGGCTCAAGGCCAGCCTGACCCCCTATCACGATCACAATGCCGATCAGGCCCGCCCGGCGCTGCTGGCCAAACTGGAACAGGGCGCGGTGGTCGCACTGGTGTCGGATGCCGGAACACCGTTGGTGTCCGATCCCGGCTATCGGCTGGTGCGCGATTGTGTCGAGCGCGGTATCGCCGTCACCGCCTTGCCCGGAGCCTCGGCCGTGCTGACGGGGCTGCAATTATCCGGCCTGCCGGTCGAACGGTTTCTCTTCGCCGGATTCCTGCCACCCAAGGGCGCACGGCGACGCGCTGCATTGCAGGAATTGGCGGCATCTCCCGCCACGCTGGTTCTGTACGAAGCGCCGCACCGCGCCGCCGAGACTCTGGCCGACATGGCGGCGGTGCTGGGCAACCGCGAAGCGGCGCTGGCCCGTGAATTAACCAAGATGCATGAAGAGGTCGTGCGCGGGCCTCTGTCGGAACTGGCGGCCCGCTTCGCCGCCACTCCACCGCGCGGTGAGGTGGTGATCGTCGCCGCACCACCCGGCGAGGCCGAAGCCCCCAGCGCCGACGATGTTGAGACCCGACTGCGCCAGCGAATCGAAGCCGGAGCCAGTCTGAAAGACGCCGCCGCGCTGATCGCCGCCGAGACAGGATATCCTCGCCGTGAGGTCTATGCCCAAGCGCTGAGACTATTCCGGGGAAGCAACGAGGAATGAGGGAATCGTCTCCCTCGTCCCGGCCCGATCCAACCCGTCGGGCTGCCCGAAGACGGGGAATCAGGGCTGAGTGGGTGGCGGCTCTGTGGTTGCGGCTGAAGGGATATCGCGTGCTGCGTCACGGCGAGGTGACTGGTCGTGGATCGGGCGCGGGCGAGGTCGATCTGATCGTCCGGCGCGGCAATCTGGTCGCGTTCGTCGAAGTCAAGTCGCGCCCCGACCTGGATCAGGCCGCATGGGCGCTGACCCCGGCACAACGTCGGCGGATCGAACGCGGTGCAGCGGCTTTCCTGGCCCGGACTCCCAACCTTGCCGGATGCGACCTGCGCTTCGATCTGGTGCTGCTGACGCCGGGACGATTGCCCCGCCACCTGCCCGACGCCTGGCGGCACGGCGACTGAGGCTATGAAGCGAAGAACATA
>NZ_CAHP01000021.1 GCF_000294655.1 Magnetospirillum molischianum DSM 120 | reverse complement strand
GTCATATGACGCGAGGCGTTATAGTCTCCCCATGATCGTTGATTTCGCATGCAAAGAGACTGAACTGGTGTGGCGCGGCGCGTTCAGCCGAAAGCTGCCTCAAGACATCCAGAAGACGGCGTTGCGTAAGCTGAGAATGCTGAATAACGTCAAGCGTCTGGATGATCTGAAAGTTCCGCCGAACAATCGCCTTGAGGCGCTAAAGCATGATCGAACCGGCCAACACAGCATTCGAATCAACGATCAATGGCGTATCTGCTTTGTCTGGACGGAAGGAGGTCCGAACCATGTCGAAATCATCGATTACCACTGACATGATCCCGAACCCGACGCCGGGAGAAATGTTGATGCTCGATTTCATCGAGCCGATGGGACTGAGCCAAAACGGCTTGGCTCGTGCTATCGGTGTTCCCCCGCGCCGTATCAATGAAATCATCCTCGGCAAGCGAACGATTACCGCTGACACCGACTTGCGCTTGGCCCGCTATTTCGGTCTGTCCGAAGGCTTCTGGATGGGTGTCCAAGCCGACTATGAACTCATGGAAAGGCGTCGCCAGATCGAGGCCGATCTTGCCGCCATTAGACCACGCCAGAACGCGGCATGAAGCAAAGCGACGGCGCGTTGAGCGCCCGCGCGAAAGCCAAACGAACGGAGTGAGTGCTGGCGACTGAGGCTATAAACAGCGCTCTTCCGGGAAGAGGCGGTTCCCTCTAAACTGCCGACGAATTGTTATCTATCGCTTTCGGAGGATCAGACCGTGCCCCTTTCGCGCCCTCTGCCGATTATTCTGGCCGCGACCGCGTTGGCGGGTCTGCTCTCGGGTTGCATCCCGGTTCTGATCGGAGCAGGTGCCACCACCGGCGTTGCCGCCGCCGAGGAACGGGGAATGGGCGGATCGATTGACGACCTTAAGATCCGGACCGAAATCAATCATAAATGGTTCGAACGGGATGTTGAGATGTACCGCAAGGTCACCCTCAACATCAGCGAGGGCCGGGTGATGCTGACCGGGGTGGTGCCGACCGAAAAAAACCGTAACGACGCGGCGGAACTGGTCGGGCAGGTCGCGGGCGTGCGCGAAGTGATGAACGAGATCGTCGTGCGCGGCGACGACGAGCCGGGTGGTAGTTCCAGCAGCGACGTGTGGATTCAGCAAAAACTGAAGACCCGGCTGCTCGGCGACAGCGAAATCCGCAACATCAATTATGTCGTCGATGTCTCCGATGCGGTGGTCTATATCCTTGGCATCGCCCAGAACGACACCGAACTCGAACGCGTCATCGCCCATGCCCGTGACATCAACGGAGTCCGCCGCGTGATCAGCCATATCCGCTTGAAGAACGATCCCCGCCGGGCCGGTGGCTGATGACCGAAGCGGCCGGTCTGCGGCGGCGGCTGGCCGATTTGGGTCGGCAGGAGGATGCGGCGATTGCTCCGGTCGAGGCGGCCTTATGGCTGGCGGCGCTGGTCCGACCGGGGGTGATCGATGCGATTCCGACTCATCTCGATACCCTGTCCACGTTGGCTGACACCGTACGCGCCGCCGCCTGGACCGACGAATCCAGCGACCCGGCGGTCGAGCGGCACGCCGCAGCCCTGACCGGGATCGTTCTGCGCCGTCATGGCTTTCAGGCAATCCTCGACTCAGAGGACGACGACCACGATCTGGGCACGGTACTTGAACGCCGGTGCGGCGATCCCGATTCGTTGGGGTTGGTGATGCTCGATATCGCCCGCCGCGCCGGGCTGACCGCCGAGGCACTGGCCTTTCCCTGCCGCCTGCTGCTGCGGATCGAAGATGAAACCGGCCGCCGTCTGATCCTCGACCCCACCGACGCGACGCGGCGGTTCGATACCCCCGATCTGCGCGCCCTGCTCAAGGCGGTTCGCGGGTTGTCGCATGAATTGGAGCCGTCGCACTTTGTTGCGCTCGACAATCGCGCCTTGCTGGTCCGGGTTCAGACCACGGTCAAGCAGCGTCTGCTGCGGCTTGGACGACTGGACCGGGCGCTGACAGTGGTCGAGGGGCTGCTGCTGGTCGCCCCCGATCTGCCGCCGCTGTGGCGCGAGGCCGGACTGATGCATCTGCGTCAAGGCAACCCGCGCGGAGCCGTCGCGGCGTTGGAGCAATTCGTGATTCGCACCTCCGACATCCAGGCCCGCGCGCGGGCCTTGTCTCTGATGGCTGAGTTAAAGTCCCGGCCGCACTGAATTTCCGTTAGGAGCCTCCCCCGATGAGCCTTGTCGTCGCCATCCAGATGGACCCGATCGAAACGATCGATTTCGCGGCCGATTCCACTCTTGCTCTGGCGCTAGAGGCCGAACGGCGCGGCCATTCCCTGCTGCATTACCTGCCGACCGACCTGTCCTGGCAGGCGGGGCGGGTCGAGGCCAAGGTCAGACCGCTGTCTGTCCGTGCCGTCGCCAACGATTATTTCACCCTGGGCGCGCCGGAACGGATCGATCTGGGTTCGGTTGACGTCGTGTTGATGCGTCAGGATCCGCCCTTCGACCTCGCCTACATCACCGCGACTCACCTGCTCGACCACATCCATCCCCGCACCCTGGTCGTCAACGACCCGACCGAGGTTCGCAACGCCCCGGAAAAGCTGCTGGTCACCCGCTTTCCCGACCTGATGCCGCCGACCCTGATCAGTTCCGACCGTGAAGCGATCGCCGCCTTCCGCGCCGAGCATGGCGACATCATTCTGAAGCCCTTGTTCGGAAATGGCGGAGCGGGCGTGTTCCACCTGCCACCCGGCGACGAGAACATCAACTCGCTGCTGGACCTGTTCGGCCAGCTTTCTCGCGAACCACTGATGATCCAACGCTATCTGCCCGAGGTGCGTCAGGGCGACAAACGCATCATCCTGGTCGATGGCGAGCCGGTCGGCGCACTCAACCGCGTTCCCGCGGCAGGCGAAGCCCGCTCGAACCTTCACGTCGGCGGAGAAGCCCGCCCTTCGACCCTGACACCCCGCGAACGCGACATCTGCGCCGCGATCGGTCCGGCCCTGAAAGAGCGCGGGCTGATCTTCGTCGGTATCGACGTGATCGGCGATTGCCTGACCGAGATCAACGTCACCTCGCCCACCGGCATTCGTCAGATCGACCGCTTTGACGGTGTTAATCTGGCTGGGCTGATTTGGGATGCAATCGAGACCCGACGCAGTGCGACGCCATCACATTGATTTATAAAGGCTTCTTAGCCTCTGTCTGCACATGGGGTTGACAGAGGCGACGAAGCCGCCCCACAAACTGCGAATGCGGTTATCGATTTCCCCTGCACCGACGAATGTAGTCAAACTCGTTGCGGCACAGAACGGAAACTGCCGCCCCTTTTCGCGGAGTCCCCGTCATGACCTCCCGGTTAGTGATCTTCGATTTCGACGGCACTCTCGCCGACTCGTTCGGCTGGTTTCTCACCGTGCTCGACGACGTTGCCAAACGCTATCGTTTCCGCCGCGTCGGATCGAATGAAGTCGCGGATTTTCGTCAACTCGATGCTCACCAGATTCTCGACCGCCTCGCCCTACCGCGCTGGAAGGTGCCGCTGGTCGCCGCTCATATGCGCTCTCTACAGGCCAAGGCAGACATCCACCCGTTTCCCGGCATCCCCGCTTTGCTTGACGACCTCTCCCGCAGCGGGCTGCGCCTTGCCCTGGTCAGCTCCAACGCCGCCGCGAACGTGCGCCGCGTGTTGGGGGCGGACACCATCGCCCGGTTCGATCATCTCGATTGCGGTGCGGGTCTGTTCGGCAAAGCAGGACGATTGAAGACCGTGCTGCGCCGCGCCGGAATCGCTGCCGCCCAAGCCATCGCAATCGGCGATGAAATCCGCGACATCGACGCCGCCCGCGCCACCGGAATCGCCGCCGGAGCGGTCAGTTGGGGCTATACCGACGCCAACGCCCTGGCCGCCCGTTCCCCCGATTTTCTGGTGCACAGCCTGGACGAACTGCGCACCCTGCTGCTGGAACGTCCGGCCATTGGTTCTTTTCAGGGCAGGCTGCCCCCTTCATAATGAATTCCCGCCCGAAGCGAATTCTATCGCACCACGTCGCCGAGTTTCGATGACCGCCCACGCTCCCACCGTTGCCTTTGCCGGAATCGACTGCCTCGACATCGACGTTCAGGTCCAAATCGCCGCCGGTCTTCCCGCCTTTACCATCGTCGGCCTGCCGGATAAGGCGGTCGGGGAAAGCCGTGAACGAGTCCGCGCCGCCTTCAACGCATTAGGGCTCGCTCTGCCGCCGAAACGGATCACCGTCAACCTTGCCCCTGCCGATCTCCTGAAGGAAGGCAGCCATTTCGACCTGCCGATTGCATTGGGGCTGCTGGCGGCGATGGAGGTCGTTCCGCCTGACGAGATCGAGGGCTATGTCGCCCTCGGCGAACTGGGGCTGGACGGACGGCTGGCTCCGGTGGCCGGAGTTCTGCCCGCCGCCATCGCCGCCCGCGCCGCCGAAAAAGGGCTGATCTGCCCCGCCGCGCAGGGCGGAGAAGCGGCCTGGGCCGGAGGAATCGAGGTTCTGGCACCGTCATCTCTGCTGGCCCTCATCAATCATTTCAAGGGCACTCAGGTTTTGTCGGTACCCGAGCCGCGCATCGCCGAGGATGAATCGTCCCTACCCGATCTGCGCGACATCAAGGGGCAGGAGACCGCCAAGCGCGCGCTGGAGATTGCCGCCGCTGGCGCTCACAATCTGCTGATGATCGGCCCACCGGGATCGGGAAAATCAATGCTGGCGGCCCGCTTGCCCGGCCTGATGCCGCCGCTGGAACCGGCCGAGGCGCTGGAAGTCAGCATGATCCATTCGGTCGCCGGACAATTGGCCGAGGGCAAGCTGCTGCGCCGCCGCCCTTTTCGCGATCCCCATCATTCCGCCTCCGTCCCCTCGCTGATCGGCGGCGGCCTCCGGGCCAAGCCGGGCGAGGTCTCGCTGGCCCATCACGGCGTTCTGTTCCTGGACGAATTGCCCGAGTTCCAAAGGGGCGCGCTGGAAGCGCTGCGGCAGCCGCTTGAATCCGGCCGCGCCGTCATCGCCCGCGTCAACGCCCACGTCACCTATCCCGCCCGCATCCAACTGGTGGCGGCGATGAATCCGTGCCGCTGCGGTCATCTGGGCGATCCGGCGCTGGCCTGCTCCAAAGCGCCGAAATGCGGCCAGGATTATCAGACCAGGATTTCGGGACCGTTGTTCGACCGCATCGACCTTCACGTCGAGGTTCCGGCGGTCAGTCCCGCCGATCTGGCCCTGCCGCCGCCTGCTGAGGGATCGGAAACAGTGGCGGCCCGCGTCGCCGCCGCCCGCGCCATCCAAGCCGAGCGTTATCGCGGCCAGCCGATCCGTACCAATGCCGAAGCCGATGGCGAGATTCTGGAAGCGGTCGCCGCCCCCGATGCGGCAGGTCGTCGCCTGTTGGCCGAAGCCGCCGAGCAGATGCGACTATCGGCGCGGGGCTGGCATCGGGTGTTGCGCGTTGCACGCACTCTAGCCGACCTGGAGGGAGTCGAAGGTGTCCATCGCCTGCATATCGCCGAGGCGCTGTCCTACCGCCGCTTGATGCCGGGGCGCAACGGATAAGCGCTGGTTACGGATGATCGCGCCGCCACGATTCCGCCAGTGCCGCCAGCCCGGATTCGAGACTGACCGGGGGTGTCCAATCCAGCTCGGCCCGGATCAGCCGGTCGTCGATTTCCAACGAGCCAGTCAGGCGCTGGATCGCCGCCGAACGCCCGGTCATCCGTCCGACCCGTCGTAGCCACCCGACCGGCACCGGCACCAGCCGCGCGGGGCGGTTCAGCGCGGCAGCAAGACGACGGATCAGATCGGGGGTCGAGACCGTTTCGCCATCGCACAGGGTATAGATTCGAAAGCCACCGGGCGCGGGTGGGCGGGCCACCGCACGGGCGATGGCATCGGTCAGATTGCCCAATCCGATCAGGGCGCGGCGATTGTCAACCCGCCCCAACGGCAACGGCAGACCGCGATCGATTGCCCCGATCAGGCGGCGCAGGTTGCCCTTCACCCCCGGACCATGAACCAGTGGCGGCCGCAGCACCGTTACCGCCAGTCCGGTCCGGGCGGCCAGAGCCGCCAGCCCCACCTCGGCTTCGTATTTCGAGATCCCATAAGGATCAACCGGAGCCGCCGTTTCGGGACCGAACGGGGTCTTCTCCGTCTCTTCGCCGTTGGCTTTGATCGAACTGAGGAAAACCAGATGGCGCACGCCCGCCGCCACAGACTGCTCGGCCAGAGCCAGGGTTCCGGCGACATTGGCGGCGCGGAAATCGGCCAGCGGATCGACGCTCGATTCGGTCATCACATGAACGCGGGCAGCAAGGTGAATCACCGCCTCGGCCCCCGTCAGCGCCGCGCGCCAGTCGGTCGCGGCCGACAGACCGGCAACGGAGCGGCGCTCGATCCCCTCGGGCAGGAGTGCGTGCGACCGTACCGCCGCGATGATATCGTGCCCGGCCTCCGCCAAAGAAACGCAGAGCGGACGACCGACAAAACCATTGGCTCCGGTCACGACGATCTTCATCGAAGAATTCCTCCGGCCCAGCGAGACAGCAGCGTCAACAGCGCGGCGACGGTCAGGACCGCCCCCGCTCCGGCCCAAACGGGAGAGCCGGCCGCGGCCAGGACGGCCCAACCGATCAACGCCAGATTTCCGGTCAGGATCGCCACGGTAACCTCGGCATGGGAGCGACCGCCGCGCACCGCCCGCTGATAGAAGTGACGGCGGTGCGGCTGCCAGATCCGCTCGCCATCGACGAGCCGCCACAGCAGGGTAATCGTGGCGTCAGCCAGATAATAGCCGGGCAGGATCAGAGCGGCGGCAAGCTCCCCCTGAGCGGCGAGGCCCACGAGCAACGCTCCCAGCAGATAGCCCAGCGGGATCGAGCCGCAATCGCCCAGAAAAATCCGAGCCGGCGGCCAGTTCCACACCAGGAACCCCATCGCAGCAGCAGCCAAAGCGGCAGCGAAGGGCAGGGAGGCGAGGCCAAGACCGGCGATCAGGGTTACTCCGGCGATCCCCAGCCCGAGACAAGCGGTCTCGGTGCCGGTGATGCCATCGATTCCGTCCATGAAATTATACAAATTGACGAACCACAGCCATCCCAACCCGGCGAGCAGACGGTCGGCCCACAGCGGAAGCATCCCCTGAAACACCAACTGATCGGAACCGAGCAACAGCAGACCGATCGCGACCGCCAGGGCATGAGCGGCGAAGCGGGGCAAGGGCGGCAGACCGTAGCGGTCATCGAGCCACGACAGCCCCATCAGGCCCAGCGCCAGCGTGGCCAGGGTCAGAAAGGCGGCATTGCCTCCCCAAACCGCCACGCCGATCCACACCAGGGCGGCGGCGGGAGTCACCGCCATTNCCCCCCCGCGCGGCACCGCAACGGTATGGCTGGACCGTTCGTTGGGACGGTCGAGAATCTGTTTCCGGGTCAACCAGCCCAGCACCCAGCGGGTCCCCAGACCGGCCAAGGCAAACGCCGCCCCCGCCGCCACGGCGACGGAGAGCACGTCACCCGGCTCCATCACGGACCCTCGCCCCGAACAGACCCGACGCTTTCAATTGGCGGGCAGAGTGGGTGTTCGCCGCTGGACTTATATTCCGGCACCAGCCGCCGCAGAATCGCCAGCGCGTCGTCGCTTTGACGAGCCAGACAAGCCCGCCCGAGGTCGTCGATGGCCAGCCCCAGCGACTCGACATCGACAGCACGCGGCGTCGCCACCAACAGGCCGGGTTGTCCGGTAGCAACCGGCGGCTCGGCTCCGTGAAAGATCTCTTCGAATAATTTCTCACCGGGCCGCAAGCCGGTGAACGTGATCGCGATATCGTGATCGGGCCGTAAGCCCGCCAACCGGATCATTTGCCGGGCCAGATCGACGATCCGCACCGGCTCGCCCATGTCGAGCACGAAAATCTTACCACGGTAATCGGCGTGACAAGCCCCGAACTGCGAAGCGTGCAGCACCAGTTCGACCGCTTCGCGCACCGTCATGAAATAACGGGTCATCTCGGGATGGGTGACGGTGATCGGCCCACCGGCGGCAAGCTGGCGCTGGAACAACGGCACCACCGAGCCGGTCGAACCCAGGACATTGCCGAAGCGGACGGTAACAAAACGGGTTCCGCCCGGACGCTGGCCAACGGCAAGGTCGAGCGCCTGAGCGTACATCTCGGCCACCCGCTTGCTCGCCCCCATCACATTGGTAGGGTTGACCGCCTTATCGGTAGAAATCTGCACCATCAGCGCCGTACCGGATTCGATACAAGCATCGGCGACGATGCGGGTTCCGATGGCGTTGGTCAGAATACCTTCGTCGGGATTGTGCTCGACCATCGGCACGTGCTTCAGCGCGGCGGCGTGAAACACCAAATCGGGTCGATGGTCCGCCATCGCCTGCCTGACCCGCCCGGCATCGCGGACATCGCCCAGCAATGGAACCACCTGTGGCGCATCGGGACGGGCGCAGAGTTCCTGATCGATGGAGTACAGATTGAACTCGCAGGCTTCGAACAGAACCAGTCGTTCCGGCGCAAAGGCAGCGATCTGACGCACCAGTTCGGAACCGATACTCCCCCCAGCCCCGGTTACCATTACGCGGCGGCCTCGGATCATTTCCTCCAGCCCCGAACGGTCCAGCGCTTGCTGAGGCCGCCCCAGCAAATCCTCGACCGCGATCGGGCGGATTGGAATCTCGTCGCCCAAGCCGTCCTTCAGTTCTGTCAGGCGCGGAATCCGTCCCAGGATCATTCCTAGCCGGTCGGCAGCGTCAAACAATTCGCGGACGATCGCCCCATCCAGCCGAGGGTCGGTGATGATCAGCCGCTGCGGAGCCTGGCCCCGCCGCTTCAACTGCTCGACCACGGCATCAAGCTCGTCAATCGAGCCCAGCACGTCGATCCCGTGGATATTGCGTCCGACCCTGGCACCGCGTTCACTGACCAACCCGACGGCGCGGTACTCGGCATCGACCGAGCGGGTGGCGCGAATAAACAGTTCGGCCTCGTCCCCGGCACCGACCAACAAAGCCGGTACCGCTTCGGCATTGAAGGCACGCAGCGCCTGACGACGGTCCTTGAAACTGCGGTAGAGAAAGCGCGGCCCGCCCAGCAGTGTTACCAACACGAACCAGTTGATGATCAGCACCGAGCGCGGCACCGTCTGCAATCGGTTGACCAGGAACAGCACCACCGTGAAGATCAGGATGGTCAGGGTCGTGGCGCGCACCAACCCGGCCATATCGCTGGTCGAAGCGTAACGCCAAACGCCGCGATAGAGCCGCAGCGATAGGAACACCGGAATCGCCACCACGACGAACAGGACCGTCCCGAGCAACAGGTCTCCGTTGCTCCACAGCAGCCACAGGCCATCACCCAGCCGCAAATAAAGTGCGGAGACGAAAGAGGACGCGGCCATGACGACGTCGTGGGCAAACGCGATATAGGCACGCGACGGCTTTAGTTTCATTCCCAGACCTCGGGACGACAAACGGTTCCCTTGTTTAGACCGTATTCCCCCCCCTGTCACGAAGACGCGACCGGGATTACCGGCCGAACGCAGTCGCGACCGGGCACATTAAGGGACAGCGTTTCCCCAGGGAAAGCGGTGGCTCCGCGTTCGGAACGGGAACGATCAGTAATCGATCGAAACCCGAATCGCGCCACCGTCGTCGAAGAGATCCTCATCGGGAACAAGCTGGATCTTGCGGGACGGAACGCCCATCTTGCCTAAAGTGGCGACGATCTGACGAAAGAGACCTGGATCGACCTGCCCATTAAGCCGGATCGCGCCACCGGACTGGCGCGTCAAAGCGGCGACGCTGCGCAATTGCGACACCGTATCCTCGCTCAGACGACCATCGTAATCGGGATGAAGCGACGCGACCTGAAAGCTGGCGGACGGAGTGGGGGGCAGCACCGCCCCCTTCGCCCCACGCACGCCGCGCGGTGGGATCAGCTCTGGCGCGGCCTCGTCCGGCGCAACAAACGCAACGGCCGGAAGCGGTTGCTGGCGGGTATAGGTGATCGGCGCGTTGGCCGGAACGGCATAGGCCGACGCGGGCTGTGAATAAGAGGATTCAGGCCGGGGCGGCGGCACCGAATCGAACGTTCCGCTCTTGCTGGCGGCAACGGAGGATTCGTTCAAACGCTGCTGGTAATGATCGACCAGAGTGCTGCGGCGGGTCGGCACCGTCTCGGGAATGTTGGGCCGGGGCGGCGGTGCGCTGGCGACCTGAGGCGGAGCCGAGGCAGGGCCTTCGTCGCGGGCCGTGCGCATCGGGCGGTCGAGCGACGGCATTTCACGCGCCGGAGGTAACGCGGCGACATTGGCCGAAGTCGCGCCGGGAGGCAACGGCAACGGAGCGGCGACGACCGGCGCAGGAGCGGGAATCGGAACCGGCGCAGCCGCAACCGGCGCAGGAGCGGGAATCGGAACCGGCGCAGCCGCAACCGGGGCAGGAGTCGGAACCGGCACGGCCGCAACAGGGGCGGGCGCAGCGGCGACAGGGGCGGGAACACGAACCGGAGACGTCTGGGTTGCATCGGCGGTTTGCACCGGAGCCGGAACGGTACGACGGGCCAACTGCTTGGTGGGGGCGGGTTCGCGCCGGGTCGCCGTGGCATATTTAGCGTTGTCGCGATCGGCGGCGAGGCCACGGCCAGGCTCCTGCGCGGCGGTCTCTGAGGTCTTTCCATCTGAACGACGGGGAATAGCGATATCGGATCGAATGTCGTCGCTTGAAGATCCTGCGAATGGGTTCAATGCGTCAGGCACCCATGAGCAACCAGAAACCAGTGCAACCGTGGCAACGCTGGTGCCGACCGCGAGCATCCGGCGCCGGGCATTGCGGCGGATGACCTCGATGGACTCGAACATGGTGGGACGACAACCCCCGATAAGGACAACAGAAATTGGTCTCTGCCGGGTTTTACGGCAAGTTCACATTTATCAGGCGTGCGATAGAAAGTATATAGATTGTGTGTAACGTGTAAAGAGAGGACGATTTTCTCGTCACCCTCCGGACCGGTCGATATGATCGGTAACGGCGGCGTTTCTTCCTGCAACATCCATGGGGTGCGAAATGACCGATCCAAAGGTCGCGGGAACCAAGCTGCTCGATCCCTCCGAGTTTTCTTCGGCAATGACCAGCATCGCGGAGCGCAGTCAACGACTTGTCAGCGATTTCATGGCCCGTCAGGCAGCCGATCCAACCATCGCCTCGCTTGACCCGCTGAACATCGGCAACGCTTTTCTTGAAATGACGACGCGGATCATCAGCGATCCGGCCAAGATCGTCGAGGCGCAGGTCTCGCTGTGGCAGGATTACGCCGCGCTGTGGCAAAACACGACGCTGCGAATGCTGGGGCAAAAGACCGAACCGGTGGCATCGCCAGAGGCTGGCGACCGCCGCTTCAAGGATCAGATGTGGAACGACAACGAGGTCTTCGATTACATCAAGCAATCTTATCTGTTGTCGGCACGATGGATGCAAAACGTCGTGCGCGGGGTCGAAGGATTGGACGATCAATCAGCCAAGAAGGTTGATTTCTATACCCGCCAGTTCGTCGATGCGATGGCCCCCAGCAATTTCGTGCTGACCAATCCCGAGGTGCTGCGCGCCACGATTGAATCCGGCGGCGAAAATCTGCTGAAGGGCCTCGACAACCTGCTGGGCGACCTGGAACGCGGCAAGGGCAATCTGGCGATTCGGATGACCGATTACGACGCCTTCCGTGTCGGCGAGAACATCGCCGTCACACCGGGCAAGGTCGTCTTCCAAAACGACCTGATGCAGTTGATCCAATATTCGCCCACCACCGCCACCACGTTCGAGACGCCGCTGCTGGTGGTGCCGCCGTGGATCAACAAATATTACATCCTCGATCTGCGGCCGAAAAATTCCTTCCTGAAATGGGCCGTCGATCAGGGCCATACCGTGTTCGTTATTTCGTGGGTCAACCCCGACGAATCGCTGGGAGGGAAAACCTTCAGCGACTACATGCACGAAGGCCCACTGGCCGCACTCGACGTCATCGAACAGATCACCGGCCAACGCAAAGCCAATATCGTCGGCTATTGCCTGGGCGGGACCCTGACTGTCTGCACCCTGGCCTGGATGGCGGCAAAAGGCGACGACCGCATCGTCTCGGCCACCCTGCTCGCCACCATGACCGATTTCAAGGAACCGGGCGAACTGGGGATCTTCATCGACGAAGAACAGTTGGTCAGCCTCGAAGCGCGGATGTCACAGACTGGTTATCTCGACGGTCGCGACATGGCCACGACCTTCAACATGCTGCGCGCCAACGACCTGATCTGGTCGTTCGTCGTCAACAATTACCTGCTGGGCAAGGATCCGTTCCCGTTCGACCTACTGTACTGGAACTCGGACTCAACCCGGATGCCGGCGGCGATGCACAGCTTCTACCTGCGCAAAATGTATCAGGAGAACAAGCTGGTCGAGCCGGGCGGAATCGAGATCGACGCAATCCCGATCGATCTGGGCGCGATCAAGACGCCGATCTACATGCTTTCAACCCGCGAGGACCACATCGCACCGTGGCAAAGCACGTTCTCGCTGACACGAAACGTCTCTGGCCCGGTCCGCTTCGTGTTGTCGGCCTCGGGCCACATCGCGGGCGTGGTCAATCCCCCCGTCGCCAACAAATACAATTACTGGGTCAACGCCAAGAAAGCTAAAAGTCCAGAAACCTGGCTGGCTGGCGCGACGGAAAACCCTGGATCGTGGTGGGTCGATTGGCAGGGCTGGGTCGAAAAGAACGCCGGGCCGCAAGTCGCGGTTCGCCAGCCGGGCGAGGGGCCTTTCCCGGTGATAGAGGACGCTCCCGGCTCCTACGTCACGGTCAAGGCAGTGTAACCGAGTCCACATCCCGGTCGATCAGGTGAACGAACGACCCGGCAACGGTGCCGGAAGCGCAAAGCCCACAGCGGCCAAGCCCGGCACCGTCAGCCCCGGAAACGGCGAACAGCGGCGTTCCCTCCTCGGCCAGAATTGTTGCGTAATGAAATTCGTGGCCGCGAAAGATCGCCCCGGCGGCTCCCAACGGCCCGGCTGTTTCCACCACGGCGCGGCGATAACCAAGATGAAGTCGCCGCCGGGCGAACGAGCTTTCCAGTCCCAGCAGCCCGGCCATCTGGTGGCGGGTGCCGGTCTCGTCTTCGATGCCGCGCCCCAAAACCATATAGCCGCCGCACTCGCCGAACACCGCCGCTCCCCGCGCCGCGGCGGCACGCAAGCCCCCCAGAAATCCGCCATTCGCCGCCAGCAGGCCCGCATGCAGCTCGGGATAGCCTCCGGGTAAATAGACTGCATCGGCAGATGGGTCCGGTCCCTGATCGGCCAGGGGCGAGAACGGCAGAATCTCAGCTCCGGCCGCCCGCCACCCTTCCAGCGTGGCGGGATAGGCGAAGGCGAAAGCGGCATCGTGCGCCAACGCGATCCGCTGCCCCAACGGCGGCACCGGCACTGGCGCGGCAGCGGCAATCCGGGCCGGTCGGGCCAGGGCGCACAACGAATCGAGATCGAGATGAGTCTCGACCAGCGCCGCCGCGCCCTCCAAAAAGGCGTCGAGATCAGGCCGCTCGCACGCCTGAACCAGCCCGAGATGACGGCTTTTCATCTCCAGCGCCGGAGAAGGAGGCAAGAACCCCAGCAACGCAACATCAGGACAGGCGGCACGGCAGGCGGCTTCGATCGCGGCTTGAGCGCGGGAACTGCGCACCCGGTTGAACACAACTCCGGCCAGTCCCGGTCCAGGCCGCAACCGATCGAACCCGGCCAGAACCGCCGCCGCCGAGGCAATCATACCGCGTCCGTCCAGCACCAGCACCACCGGCCAGCCGGTGGCAAGGGCCAGCGATGCGGTGCTGCCGTCGGGCTGTCCGGGCGCGGTCAAGGCGCCGTCGAACAACCCCATCACACCTTCGCAAACCACCAGATCGACGCCATCGCCGACCCGCGCCGCCAACCCGGCCAGGGTCGCCGGGAGCATCGCCCAGCCGTCCAGATTGAAACAGGATTGTCCGCTGGCAGCGGCGTGAAACGCGGGATCGATAAAGTCCGGTCCGACCTTGGCCGACCCCACCGTCAGGCCACGGCGGCTCAACGCCCGCAACACCCCCAGCGTTACCGAGGTCTTGCCACTGCCCGATGACGGGGCCGAAATGATCACGCCGGGTGCGCCCATAATCTTCATCCCACCGCCAAACGAAAGGCCAACAGACCCAACCAACCGGCATTCAGCAGCAACAGAACCGGAGCGATACGCAGCAGCGGCCGCCGCCAATAGGTCAGAGCGGCGTGGCCGATCGCCGCGACCAAAATCAACACCGGCATCGTACCGATTCCGAACGCCGCCATCGCCACGGCAGAGACCAACGGATCGCCAGCCGAGGCCGCCGCCGCCAGCGCGGCATAGACCATCCCACAGGGCAGCAATCCCAGAATCATCCCGAGCAGAAGCCCACGCCAACCAATCGGTGCGGCGAACAACGGCCGGACAAGGCGGCCCAGTCCCGGAACGAAACCACCAAAAGCGCCGCCGCCTCGGCGCGGCCAGGCCTGAAGCGCCAACAGCAGCGCCGCCAACAACAGCAGCGCCACCGCAATCCAGCGAAATAGCGGCAGATCGCGCCAAACTCCGGCGATGCTGCCCGCGATGCCTCCCAGCGCGGTATAGGTCAAAACACGGCCGAAATGATAGGGCAGCAGCGCCGCCCCGGCCAGACGCCTCAATTCACCGCCCGGCCCCGCTGGCACCGCCTGGGTTCCAGCCATCACCTGGGCCAGCACCAACGGCCCGCACATCCCGCCGCAATGAAGCACACCGCCGATCAACCCAGTAACCAGCAGGGTAGCGATCAACCCGCTGCCGCTGCCACACTGAGCCAGCAACACCTCATAGGCGGAATGCATTCCATCATGCATGCGGCCGCCACCAATCGAGCTGCGCACGCAACGCCACGATCGGCCCGACCACCACCAAAGCGGGCGGGTCCAGTGCATGGGCCGCCGCGCTTTCGGCCAGATCGGCCAACCGGGTTTCAACCACCCTCTGGCGCGGCGTTGCCGCCTCGGCAACCAGCGCCGCCGCCTCGTCGGGAGAACGTCCCGCCGCCACCAGCCGACAACTGAGGTCGGCCAGATGCTTCAGCCCCATGAAGACCACCAGCACCGGAGCCTGCGCCACCCGCTCAAGATCGTCCGGCAAGCCACCGTCGGGTCCATGCCCCGTGACAAAAGCAAAGGCGGAATTGGACACACCCGCTGTAACCGGAAGACCGGCATAGGCCAGCCCACCGATCCCGGACGTGATTCCCGGCACGATACGAAAGGGAATGGCGGCGGCGGCAAGAGCCAATGCTTCTTCCGCGCCGCGACCGAAGACAAACGGATCGCCGCCCTTCAACCGCAGCACCCGCAGCCCCTGGCCGGCCAGTTCGATCAGTCGGGCCGTGATCGCGCTTTGATGCGGAGAGGCGCGACCGCCGCGCTTGCCCCAAGCTTCGACCGTCACGCCGGGCCGAACCAGAGCCAGCAGGCGGGAATCAAGCAGCGCATCGTGAATCACGATATCGGCGTGGCGCAACCCATGCAGCGCCATCAGCGTCAGCAAACCGGGATCGCCCGGCCCGGCGCCGGTCAGCCAGACCGAGCCGGGATCGAATGGAGGCAGGGAGAAGGGAAGGTGATCCATGCCGACCAAGATAGCACTCGCTATCCGGCGATGCGATCAGCAGCGGTCTGCACCAAAGTTCCGATCAGAATATCGAGCAGAACCAGCAAACCAGCGGCAAGAGAGGTCACTCCCAGCGCAATCCGGGCGATATAGGCCTGATAAAATAACAGGGCGACCGTTACCACCAGACTGAGCACGGCCAAAGGCGTGCCGGGCATCACCCAAGCCAGCAGCGCCACCGGCAACAAGACGGAAATCTGAATCACCGCCGACCAGTTATAGGCGACCAGATAGCGGGCATAGTTCGCACCGCACCCAATCTCGTCGGAGATTTGGGCTACCGCCAGAGGAAAGGCGGTGCAGCCGATGACAAAGGCGATCAACTGCACCGCCAAAGCCCAGGCTATATCCTTGGCAAACGCGCCGTCGATGGCCTGGAGCGCCAGCACGCCGGGCAACACCAGCGCCGGACCCCAGAACGAACGCCGGACCCCGCCGGACGAACAATCGAGCCATTGCAGTCCGCTGGGCTTACCGCAGGCGACTTGCCAGCAGCCATAGACAGAACGGATGATTTCGGCAAACCCGATCATGCCCCCACCCAATCGACAAGCAGGCGATGATAGATCGCGGTCAGCCCGTTCAGGTCGGCGACAGCGACGTTTTCATTGGCTTTATGAATGGTCTGGCCGACCAGTCCGAACTCGACCACGGGGCAGATCGTGCGGATGAAACGGGCGTCCGACGTCCCGCCGCTGGTCGAAAGGTCGGGCGTCAAACCGGTCTCGGCCCGGATCGCGGCGACCAGACTGTCGGACAACCGGCCGGGCGGCGTAAGGAACGCTTCACCGGATACCTCGACCGTTACCTCGACCTGTCCCCCGGCATCGCGGGCCGTCTGTTCGATCCGGCTCGTCAACGATGCGCCGTCATGCAGATCGTTAAAGCGGATGTTGAATCCGGCGCGGGCCTCGGCGGGGATAACATTGGTGGCGGGGTTGCCGACATCGACGGTGGTCAAAGCCAGGGTCGAGGGCTGGAAGTGCGGCGTGCCCTGGTCCAGGGGTATCTCGGTCAGCCGCCGTAAAATCTCGATCAGACGGGGAATCGGATTGTCGGCGAGATGGGGATAGGCGGAATGGCCCTGGGTGCCGATCACCCGCAGGCGGGCGTTAAGACTGCCGCGACGACCGATCTTGATCATCTCGCCCAGATCGCGGGGATTGGTCGGCTCGCCGACCAGACAGGCATCGATTGTTTCGTCCCGTGCCGCCAACCAGTCGAGCACCTTGACGGTACCGTCAACGGCGCGGCCTTCCTCATCGCCGGTGATCAGCAACGAGATCGATCCCGCGGGTTCCCCCTCGGCCAATAAGCGCGCCACCGCCGCGACGAAGCAGGCGATGCCGCCCTTCATATCGGCGGCCCCCCGGCCGAACAGACGGCCGTCAATGACCTCGGCGGCAAAGGGATCGACATTCCATCCCTGCCCCGGCGGCACCACGTCGGTATGCCCGGCAAAGCAGAAATTCGGCCCGGCAGTCCCCCGACGGGCGTAGAGGTTGCGAATCTCCGGCCCGCCGGTCGCCGAGCGGATCTCGTGGCAGACGAACCCCATCGGCGTCAGAACGTCGATCAGCAGATCGATCGCTCCGGCATCCTCGGGAGTCACGCTGGGGCAACGGATCAGCGCCTGGGCCAGCGCCAGCGGGTCGGAGGTCATGCTCAATCGCGCAACAATTCGTTGATCGAAACCTTGGAGCGCGTGCGGGCATCGACTTTCTTGACGATCACCGCGCAATACAGGCTCGGTCCCGGCGTGCCGTCCGGCAGCGGCTTACCCGGCAGGCTGCCCGGCACCACGACGGAGAAGGGCGGCACCCGCCCGATGAAGGTCTCGCCGGTCTCGCGGTCGATGATCTTGGTCGATGCGCCGAGATAGACACCCATCGACAACACCGCTCCGGTCTCGACGATCACCCCTTCGGCGACCTCGGCACGCGCACCGATGAAGCAATCGTCCTCAATAATAACCGGCCCGGCCTGAAGCGGCTCCAGCACACCGCCGATTCCAGCGCCGCCCGACAGATGGACGTTGCGGCCGATCTGAGCGCAAGACCCAACCGTGGCCCAGGTATCGACCATCGTACCGGACTCGACGCGGGCGCCCAGATTGACGAAAGACGGCATCAGTACCACGCCCGGCGCGATATAAGCCGAACGACGCACCACCGATCCCGGCACGGCGCGGAAGCCAGCGGCGCGGAAGCGGGCATCGTCCCAGCCCTGGAACTTGGTCGGCACCTTGTCGAACCATGACGCGCCACCAGGGCCGCCCGGAATGGGTGCGGAATCGGTCAGACGGAACGACAGCAACACCGCTTTCTTCAGCCATTGATTGACGACCCAGGTGCCGTCCTGTTTTTCCGCAACACGCAGGGAACCGTTATCGAGTCCCTCCAACACCGCCTCGACGGCGTCGCGAACGTCGCCCCGAGTGGCGACAGTTACGGTATCGCGCGCCTCCCAGGCGGCATCGATGGTCGATTCGAGGGCGGCGGGGTTCATCTGCGGACTCCTAGTTGAAACGCTCCCGGTGGCGGGAAGTCACCATACTCTGCGAAAAATGCCTGTCAACGAAGGGGAATCGAATCGTTTTAGACTCCCCCCTGGTGCGACGGCCTGAGCACCCCCACCTAGGACTGACGACTAACACTCAGACGAGGGAGCCTTCACGATGAATGCAACCACCGTTTCGATCCGTCCCGACCGACCCTGGTCAGAAGACCGCCCCAGCCGCACCGAGGCCGAATCGGCGGTGCGAACCCTGATCCGCTGGGCTGGCGACGATCCCGCACGGGAAGGGTTGATCGATACGCCCTCGCGGGTGGTCAGGTCTTACGAAGAATTCTTCGCCGGTTACGAAGCCGATCCGGTCGATATCCTGGCTCGTACCTTCGAAGAGACCGACGGATACGACGAGATGGTGATGTTGCGCGGCATCCGTCTCGAATCCCATTGCGAGCACCATATGGTGCCGATCCTGGGCGTTGCTCATGTCGCCTATCTGCCTGACCGGCGCGTCGTGGGGATTTCCAAACTGGCGCGCGTCGTCGAGGCATTTTCCCGCCGCCTCCAGATTCAGGAAAAGTTGACCGCGCAAATCGCCAACGCCATCGAAGAGGTATTACAGCCCAAGGGCGTTGCGGTCGTTATCGACGCCCAGCATCAATGCATGACTACCCGAGGCGTCCACAAGACCGGGGTATCGATGGTAACCAGCCGGATGATCGGTGCATTCCGCACCGACCAGGCTCTGCGCCGCGAATTCTTGTCCCTGACCAACGGCCATTAAATCTGTCGATCGAATCCGAGTGTGACGCGTGCATTCACACGTTCCGGCTCCGTATATTGCGTCACTTGTCGGATCGAGATCTGTCTGGCCACGATAGTGGCGATGGATCCGTCGGGCTCTCCACTGTCCGCCCGCGGCAGAGGAGGGTTCGACGTCATGACCACGCTGCTCACTCTTGTCATCATTGCCGTTTTGCTGGTCTTTATCCGCAACCTTATTCGGATGAAGCCGTCCGACTTCGCCGATGCGGAAACTCCGCTGCTGCTGGAGGATTATTTCTCTGGCAACGCCCGCGCCTGGGGGATGTTCGAAGACCGCTTTGGCCGCATCCGCCGTCAATTCACCGCCGAGGTCGTCGGCCAGTGGGACGGTAAGGTTCTTGAGTTAAATCAGGACTTTACTTATAGCGACGGCGAAATGCTGCGGCGGGAATGGTCGATCACCCGCCTTGAGGAGGGTGTCTATAACGGCACCGCCAACGATGTGATCGGCAGTGCCACGGGAAAGGCTTCGGGCAACGCGCTGTCGCTGGCTTATGTCGTCAAGCTGACTTTTTTCAGCATTCCGATTCGGGTCAATGTCGAGGATTGGATGTTTCTGCAACCCGATGGCGTATTGCTCAACCGGGCCAGAGTCTCGAAATGGGGCGTGACGCTAGGGCGGGTGACCCTGGTCTATGCCACTGATTTCTAAAGCGACATCCGGTTAAACCGGATCGTTCTTCACATCAAGATCGCCTACGCCCCGCCGCGATCCGCTGTTGGACCGCGACGGGGGCAAAGGCTTTTCCGCTTACTTCTTCTCGCCTTCGGGCAGAGCGGCACCGTCAGGACCAAAGCGCTTGATCTTGGCCTTGTCGCGCAGTTCGGTCACCGTCTGCTGGGCGGCGACTTCGGCGAGCTGCTGACCGATCGGCCCCTTGGCCTGCTCGAAGCTCGGCAGCGACGACATGCGCCGATCCTCAACCTTGATGACATGCCAACCGAACTGGGTCTTGACCGGGGCCTTCGACACCTGACCGGGCTGCATGGCAAAGGCGGCGGCGGCGAATTCCGGCACCATGTCCTTCTGGGAGAAATAGCCGAGATCACCACCGTTCTGAGCACCCGACGGGTCTTTCGACTTGGTACGAGCCAGATCGGCGAAATCGACACCCTTATTGAGATCGGCGATCACCGCCTTGGCGGCGTCTTCGGTCTCGACCAGGATGTGACGGGCGTGAACTTCCTCAGCCGGGACGAAATCCTTGGCCAACTGATCGTAGCGAACGCGAATCGCCTCTTCGCTGACGGCGGAACGCATCTTGCGAGCAATCCAAGCCTGACGCATCAGCGAGCTTTCAGCCTGCTTCAGGGCCGCCTTGACCTCGGGATCGGCGTCCATCTTCTCTTTCTTGGCCTGCTCCAGCACCAACTGATTGTTGATGACGACCTCAAGCAGGGCTTCGTAAGGAGGCTGGCCAAGATTCGGCGGCAATTGCCGCGCGAAGTCCGCCATCTGCGACATACGCAGCTCGGTCCCGTTGACCACGGCAACGACCGTGTTCTTGTCGGCGGCAAGGGCGGGGGCAGCGGCCAGGCCCAGGGCCAGGATCAGCGCCTGACCGCTCGCGGACAGCTTGTTCATTGGCGGTTTTTCCTTTTTGCGCGAAAGACCGGAGGGCGTTGGGACGGCCACGGCCTGACTGGGGTAGTATAGGGGGTTGAAGCACAACCGGAGGACCGGCACAAGGCCCGCGATACCGTTGCCGTCTGACTGTAACCGTTCAGGCCAGCTGCTCGGCGGTCCGGCCATGACCGCGGGAATAAAGGCATGATTCCTTGAAATCTTTGGCACCCAGAACCCAACCGACCAGAATAAGTGCGGTCCGCGTCACCCCGGATTCCGCTACCTTTCCTTCGATATCGGCAAGGCAGCCCCGCACCAGACGCTGATCAGGCCAGCCAACCCGGAACGCGACAACGACGGGACAATCGGCGCCATAGCGGGGAGTCAGCTCGGCAACGACATGAGCGATATTATGCACGGAAAGGTGGATTGCCAGGGTAGCCCCGCTGGCCCCCATCGTCGCCAGAGTTTCGCCATCCGGCATCGGAGTTGCCCGTCCGGTGGTGCGGGTCAGCACCAACGACTGGCTGATTCCGGGTAAGGTCAATTCGGCCGACAAAGCAGCGGCAGCAGCGGCAAACGCCGGAACGCCGGGGGTGACGTCATACTCGATCCCCAGCGAATCGAGGCAGCGCATCTGTTCGCCGAGCGCACTGTAGATCGACAGATCGCCGGAATGAAGCCGGGCAACGTCAAGCCCGGCATCGCGGGCGGCGGCGAACTCGGCGGCGATCTGATCCAGCTCCATCAGAGCGGTATCGACCACTCGCGCGTCAGCCGGAGCCTCGGAGATCACCTCGCGCGGAACCAGAGAACCAGCGTAGAGCACCACTTTGCAGCGGCGGATCAGATTGAGTCCCCGGACAGTAATGAGATCTGGGGCTCCGGGTCCGGCCCCGATGAAATGGACCTTCATGACGGAACTGGCTCCAACACCCCTCTTCCGCCAAGACGGAAGAGGGGAAAGGAGTGACGGGAACCTGAGATCAGGCCCCCTGGGACAACGCGACGATTCCGGGCAGTTCCTTACCTTCCAACCATTCCAGGAAGGCACCGCCCGCAAGCGAAACATAGGAGAACTTGGCCTCGACTCCCGCCTTGGACAAAGCCGAAACGGTGTCGCCACCACCGGCGACGGTCAGCAGGCGGCCCTGTTGGGTACGTTCGGCCGCCCAGATCGCGATATCGTTCGTCGCTTTGTCGAACGGTTCAATCTCGAACGCGCCAAGGGGACCGTTCCACACCAAGGTCTTGCAGCCACCCAGACGGTCGATGATCGCTTCGACCGAAGCAGGACCAGCATCGAGAATCATCAGATCATCGGGAACATCGTCCACGCTCACCACCTGAGTCGCGGCATTCTCGCCGAAACGATCGGCGACCACGACATCGACCGGCAGGACGATGTGGCAATGCGCCGCGCGCGCCTTTTCGAGAATATCGCGGGCGGTATCAGCCAGATCGTGCTCGCAGAGCGACTTGCCGACCGACTTACCCTGAGCGAACAGGAAGGTGTTGGCCATGCCGCCGCCGATGATCAGATAATCGACCTTGGCGACAAGGTTGCCAAGCAGATCGAGCTTGGTCGAGACTTTCGAACCGCCAACGATGGCGGCAACCGGCTTCTCCGGCTTCTCCAGCGCTTTACTGAGCGCGTCAAGCTCGGCCTGCATCAGCAGACCGGCCGCCGACGGCAGCAGATGGGCCAGCGCCTCGGTCGAGGCATGGGCCCGGTGGGCACAGGAAAAGGCATCGTTAACGTACAGATCGCCAAGCGCGGCCAATTCGCGGGCGAAGGCGGGATCGTTTGCCTCCTCCTCGGCATGGAAGCGAACATTTTCCAGCAGGCAGATTTCACCGTCGCGCAGCGAACCGATCAGGCGGGCGGTATCGCGGCCGATGCAATCCTCGGCCCAGACCACGTTCTGCCCGACCGCCTTCGACAGCGGCCCAACCAGAAAATGCATCGAGAACGCGGCATCGACGCCCTTCGGGCGACCGAAATGGCTCATCACGATGACACGAGCACCGCGCCGGGCCAGATCGCACAGCGTGGCGGCGGAACGTTCGATACGGGAATCGTCGGTGACAACCCCGTCCTTGGCCGGAACGTTGAGGTCGGCGCGTACCAGGACGCGCTTTCCTCTGACGTTCAGCTGATCGAGAGTACGGAACATCGCGGCGACCCTTTCGTTCAGATCAGCTTGGCGATAGCGACCGCCGTGTCGGCCATGCGGTTCGAGAAGCCCCATTCGTTATCGTACCAGGACAGAACCCGGACGAAGGTGCCATCGATGACCTTGGTCTGGGTCAGATCGAAGGTCGAAGAATTGGGATTGTGGTTGAAATCGACGCTGACCAGCTCGGCCGATTCGGCCCCCAGAACCCCCTTCAGGCGACCGTTGGCGGCATCAGCCATCGCCTGATTGATCTGCTCGGCGGTAACCGGGCGTTCGGTGACGACAACGAGGTCGATCATCGACACGTTGGGGGTCGGCACGCGAACCGAAGTGCCGTCCAGCTTGCCGGCCAGTTCGGGCAGGACCAGCCCGATTGCCTTGGCGGCGCCGGTCGAGGTCGGGATGATCGACAACGAAGCGGCGCGGGCGCGGCGCAGATCCTTGTGCAGGGTATCGACGGTGCGCTGGTCGCCGGTGAAGGCGTGAACGGTGGTCATGAAGCCGTGCTTGATGCCGCCCAGCTCGTTGAGAATCTGCGCCACCGGAGCAAGGCAGTTGGTGGTGCAGGAGCCATTCGAAACCACGAGGTGGTCACGGGTCAGCTTGTCGTGATTGACGCCATAGACGACGGTGAGGTCGGCACCATCGGCCGGAGCCGACACCAGAACCCGCTTGGCACCGGCTTCGAGATGCGCCGCGGCCTTGTCGCGCTTGGTGAACAGACCGGTGCATTCCAGCGCCACGTCGATGTTCAGCTCTTTCCACGGCAGCTTGGCCGGATCGCGTTCGGCGGTAACACGAATTGCCTTGCCGTCGATCGTGATCGAATCGGCGGTGGCGGAAACCTGATTGGCCAGAACGCCGTGAACCGAATCGTACTTCAACAGGTGGGCGTTGGCTTCAGCCGACCCCAGATCGTTGATTCCGACGACTTCGATATCGCTGCGCTTCGATTCGACGATGGCTCGCAACACCAAGCGGCCGATGCGGCCGAAGCCATTAATGGCAACGCGAACAGTCATAGAAATCCTCCACAGGGTCCGGGACGGGGCGGAGATCATATTGCACAGACTCAGCCCCGAATCCAGCCCTCAAACCGGAATTTTCCATCCCGATCAAGGGGGAGAGTGTTAACCGAGGCAACGCCCGGCCAGGGGAATGGCCGGGCGTCGCGCTCCTTGGGGGGAGCGGCGGCGGGAGCGGCGCGGAGGGAGGCGCACCCCACCGCTACCGGGCCAAAGGGGTGGGGGCCCGGTCTCGATGACTAAAGAGGTAGAACGGCGACAAGATCCGCGCATCCCCTTTCCCCAACATGGCTTGCATGCCCAAAGGACATGAAGGGATGGCGAAAGCGTTGCTTAGTTCAGGTTCAACGGCGATTTGGTCATGTTCGGATCGACGAACTTGAACAGCTTGGCATCAAGCGGCAGACCCGAGCGGCTTTCGAACAGCGACACCGTGGTCACCTGATGTTGGGCATCGCGCACTTGCCACTGGCGCAACTCGAACGGGCGGTCGGAAAACACCAGGGTGATTTCGCCCGAGGCCGAATCCTCGGTCTCGACCGCCGAGATCCGCACCACGCCAGGCAGCCGCACCACACGAGTGACGGTAACCGCGCCGCCAGTCAGGCGCAGGTTGGGCTGAACCAGGATACCGGCCGGGGTCGAGCCGAGCGGAATGTAGCTGGGTGAACCCAACTCGCGGTCATGGACAATCAGGAAGGTGCCATCGGCGACCACCAGCAGCGGACTGGGCGGATCGTATTGCAGCCGCAGCCGTCCGGGCCGCGACAGATAGGCGTCGCCCTCGACCGAAACCCCGTTGGGCGAGGTCTGGAGAAACCGCGCCTTCAGCGTGGTGATGGCGTTCAGATACTCTTCGGCGCGCGCGATGTCGGCGCGGTCTTCGGCCGACAGCAGAACCGCCTTGGGCTCGGCCGCCACCCCGCCCGAAGACAGCGCCAGCGACAGCGCCAATAGCAGCGCAGCGAAGATCGTCCGGAACCTGCACCGGGTCATGGTGTCGTCTTTCATCAATACTCGCCTCCGCCACGCGCCAGAACCTCGCGCTTGCCGACATGGTTGGGGCGACTGACCACCCCTTCGGATTCCATCCGCTCGACCAGCCGGGCGGCCCGGTTATAGCCGATCTGGAGATGACGCTGAACGAAGCTGGTCGATGCCTTGCCTTCGCGGATCACCAGCGCCACCGCCTGATCGTAAAGATCGTCTCCCGACCCGCCTTCGGCCCCGCCTCCGGTACCGGGGGTCGCTTCTTCCTCGGTGACGGCCTCGATATAGGTCGGTTCGCCCTGAGAGCGGAGGAACTCGACCACGGTCTCGACCTCGACATCCGACACGAACGGACCATGGACGCGGGTGATGCGTCCGCCCGAAGCCATGTAGAGCATATCGCCCTGCCCAAGCAATTGTTCCGCCCCCTGCTCACCCAGGATCGTGCGGCTATCGATTTTCGAGGTAACCTGAAACGAGATGCGAGTGGGGAAATTAGCCTTGATCGTGCCGGTGATGACATCCACCGACGGACGCTGGGTCGCCATGATGAGGTGGATTCCGGCGGCGCGGGCCATCTGGGCCAGACGCTGCACCGCCGCCTCGATCTCCTTGCCCGCGACCAGCATCAGATCAGCCATTTCGTCAACGATAATGACGATAAAGGGCAGGGGCTCAAGCGCCAGGGTCTGGTCTTCATAGAGCGGCTTGCCGGTCTCGGGATCGAAGCCGACCTGGACGGTGCGGGTCAGCACCTCGCCGCGGCCGCGCGCCTCCAACAGCCGGTTGTTATAACCGGCGATATTACGGACGCCGAGCTGACTCATGGCGCGATAGCGGTCTTCCATCTCGCGCACCGCCCATTTCAGGGCCAGAACCGCCTTGCCCGGCTCGGTCACCACCGGGGCCAACAGATGCGGAATGCCGTCATAGACTGACAATTCCAGCATCTTGGGATCGATCATGATGACCCGGCATTCCTCGGGCGGCAGCCGGTACAGCAGCGACAGAATCATCGTGTTGATCGCCACCGATTTACCCGAACCAGTGGTTCCCGCGATCAGAAGATGCGGCATCCGGGCAAGATCGACCATCACCGGCCCGCCGCCGATATCCTTCCCCAACACCAGGGTCAGCCGCGCCGGTACTTTCTCGAACGGTTCGGACGCCAACAATTCGCGCAGATAGACCGTCTCGCGGCGGGCGTTGGGGAGTTCGATGCCGATCACGCTCCGGCCGGGAATCGTGGCGATGCGAACCGACAACGCGCTCATCGAGCGGGCGATATCGTCGGCCAGACCGATGACGCGGCTGGTCTTGGTCCCCGGCGCGGGTTCCAGTTCGTACAGAGTCACCACCGGACCGGGACGGACCTTGACCACTTTGCCGTTAACGCCGAAATCCTCCAGCACCGCCTCAAGCATCCGGGCGTTCTGGGTCAATCCTTCGGGATTAAAGCGCGGGCCACCCTGGTCCGGGCTGGGGGTCAGCAGCGTCAGCGGCGGCAATTCATAGGTTCCAGACGGCGGCGCGGAAACCGGACGAGGCGGCGGCTCGCGTCGCGGTGTCGCGGCCGCTGGCGCGGGCGGAACCGGCGGACGGGGCGGGGGAACCGGCGCGGACGGTTCGTCATCGGAACGAACGTCGTCGCCGTCTTCCTCTTCATCTGCCGGAGCGAACGGATAAGGCTGGGGGATCGGATGAGGGGACGCAGCGGGCCGGGTCGGGGCACGATTCGGCATCGTCCGCGCCACCGGAGGGCCACGCCGGGCGGGAATCGCCGACCGTACCAATTGCAGCAGCACGGGGGGCAGGCGGCGACTCAACCCGATCCACTCGCCGGGCGACAGCCCGATCACGAACAGCATAAAGACCGACGTCAGCGCCACCGCGCCGGATCCGACGACGCTACTCCCCAACCCATCGGGCAGAAGGGAGATGAGGCCGTCAGAGATCAGTCGCCCCAACGCTCCGCCCCACCCTGCGGGGAGAGTCTCGGATTCGGGGAGCGGCAAAGTCGCCAGCGCCACCGCCAACGTCACCATCGCCAGAGGCAACACCGCCACCCGTGCGGCCCACGATCGCGGCGGAACGGCGCGGAGCAGGACCAGCCCGCCCCAAATCAAAGCGGCGACGATCAGGGCGGCCGCCCCCCAGCCAACCGTCTGCAACAGCAGATCGGCAAACGTCGCTCCCGGACGGCCGAGCAGATTGCGAACCGGCCCCTCGGCGGCGGTGTTGATGCTGGGATCGTGGGAATCCGCGCTGCTCAACGCCGCACCCAGGGCGATGGCGGCGACAACCAGCACCAAACCGCCGGATTGAATCAGACGGCGACGCAGAAACTCAATCGAGCCGCGCGGCAGAAAACCGCCTCGGCTCTTGGATTTGCGGACGGGAGCCGCCGCCATCGCGTCAACCGTGAAGCAACGTGCCGAAGCGGGACAACGCCGCCTCGGTGGTCTGAAGGTCGTGGACCAAAGCCACCCTGATATAGCGTTGACCGGGATTAACTCCGTCGGCTCCGGTCCCGGCCAGATACGCGCCGGGCAACACCCGAATTCCGGCCTCGCGCCACAGAGTCAGCGCTGCCGCTTCGCCATCGCCGACCTCAAGCCATAGGAAGAAGCCGCCTTCGGGACGGACAAAGCCAAAACGCCCCCCCAGCAGCCGCTCGGCAATATCGATTTTGGCCCGGTACAGGTCGCGATTGGCCACGACATGGCTTTCGTCCCCCCACAAGGCGGTTGCGGCGGCCAGCACCGGCAACGGTGTTGCCGCTCCGCCATAGGAGCGCAGGCGGCCGAACGCGGCGATCACCCGCTCGTCTCCGGCGACGAAGCCAGAGCGTAACCCCGGCAGGCTAGACCGTTTTGACAGCGAATTGAAGACGACGACGTGGGACAGTCCTTCGCCCAACGCGGCACAGGCGGCGAGGGCACCGGGCGGCGGAGCCTTGTCCCAGATCTCGGAATAGCATTCGTCAGCGGCCAGAACAAAGCCGTGGCGACGGGCCGTCAGGATGGTCCGCTCCAGCAACGCGGCATCGGCCACCTTACCCTGCGGATTGGCCGGACTGCACAGATAAGCCAGCGCCGTGCGGTCGAGCAGATCCGGCTGCAAGGTGGAATAATCCGGCAATCCGGCAGGACCGTCAGCACTGGGCACGAACACCGGCTCGGCCCCGGCCATCACCGCCGCGCCAGCATAGACCTGATAGAACGGGTTGGGCAGCAACACCACCGGCGGCTTGCCGTTGCGACGACCGCACACCGCCTGGGCGATCAGGAACAGCGCCTCACGCGTGCCAGCAACCGGCAGGATCGCCCGGTCGGGATCGACCAGTCCCTCGGGCAAATCATAGCGGCGGCCCAGCCAACCGGCGACGGCGCGGCGGAACGCCTCGGTGCCGGTGGCGGGCGGATATTTGTTCCACAGCCCGGCCTCGCGCGACAGGATTTCGGCGGCGAAAGGCGGTGGCGCATGCTGTGGTTCGCCAATCGACATCACCGTTGATCCCGGCCCCGATGGCGCACCCAACAGCGCGGTCAGCCGTGCGAACGGATAATCCGGAAGCGTATCGAGACGGTCGTCAAGCAGCAGCGTTTTCACCATGGCTCCAGAGAACAGGAACAGAACGGGTTGTTCTTATTACCCCATCCCCCCAGGGCACCCCAACGGAAAGTTGGAAGAACTCATAGAACAGGGCCGGGCGAGGCACTGCCCCGCCCGAGGATCGATCGAGACCAGTCAAGGACGCAGGCTCCATCAGGAGCCCGCGATCCCCAATCGTCAATCGTCACCCATCTTGAGGGCGGCGAGGAAGGCGCTTTGCGGAATCTCGACCTTGCCGAACTGGCGCATCCGCTTTTTGCCCTCTTTTTGCTTCTCCAGAAGCTTGCGCTTACGAGTGGCATCGCCGCCATAACATTTAGCGGTAACGTCCTTGCGCAAAGCGCTGATCGATTCGCGGGCAACGATGCGGCCGCCAATCGCCGCCTGGATCGCAATCTGGAACATCTGACGCGGGATCAGATCCTTCAATCGCTGGCAGATGCCGCGTCCGCGCGCCTCGGCATTGGCGCGATGGACGATAAAGGACAAGGCGTCCACTGGCTCGGCATTAACCAGGATCGACACTTTGACCAGATCGCTTTCGGTATAGGAATCGATTTCGTAATCGAAACTGGCATAGCCGCGCGAGATCGACTTCAGCCGATCGTAGAAATCGAACACCACTTCGTTGAGGGGCAGACGATAGACCGCCATCGCCCGCGCCCCGGCATAGGTAAGGTCGAGCTGCTGGCCACGCCGTTCGGTGCACAGGGTCAGAACCGGCCCGAGATATTCGTCGGGGACCATGATCGTCGCCTTGATCCACGGCTCATCCATCCGCTCGATCCGGCCCTGGTCGGGCATGTCGGCGGGATTGTGCAGTTCGTGCAGTTCGCCGTTGGTCAGATGGACGCGATACACCACTGACGGCGCGGTGGTGATGAGGTCGAGGTTGAACTCGCGCTCCAGCCGCTCCTGGATGATTTCGAGATGGAGCAGACCGAGGAAGCCGCACCGGAAGCCGAAGCCCAGCGCCGCCGACGTTTCGGGTTCGTATTGGAAGCTGGCATCGTTCAGGCGCAGTTTCGCCAGCGAATCGCGCAGATCTTCGTAATCGGCGGCGTCAATCGGGAATAGACCGCACCACACCACCGGCACGCTCGGCTTGAAGCCGGGCAGCGGCTCGGCGGCGGGGCGCTTATCGTCGGTCACGGTGTCGCCGACCTTGGTTTCCGCCACCGCCTTGATCCCGGCGGTGAAGAAGCCCATCTCGCCCGGCTTCAACTCGGCACACTGGATCATCTTAGGCGTGAAATAGCCGACCGTATCGATCTGATAGGCGGCACCAGTCGCCATCATCCGAATCTTCTGGCCCTTCTTCAGCACACCATTCTTGATGCGGACCAGAATGATGACGCCAAGATAAGAATCGTACCAGGAATCGACCAGCAGCGCCTGCAACGGCTCGTCGATCTCGCCTTCCGGCGCGGGAAGGCGCTTGACCAGCGCCTCAAGCACGTCGCCGATGCCAAGCCCGGTCTTCGCCGAAATCATCACCGCATCGGTCGTATCGAGACCGATCACATCCTCGATCTGCTGCTTGATCCGCTCTGGCTCGGCGGCGGGCAGATCGATTTTGTTCAGCACCGGCACCACTTCGTGCCCGGCATCCAGCGCGTGATAGACGTTGGCCAGGGTCTGGGCCTCGACTCCCTGGCTGGCATCGACAACCAAAAGGGAGCCTTCGCACGCCGCCAGCGACCGCGACACCTCATAGGCGAAATCGACATGGCCGGGCGTGTCCATCAGGTTCAACTGATAAGTCTCGCCATCCTGGGCGCGGTACATCAGGCGTACCGTCTGGGCCTTGATGGTGATGCCGCGCTCGCGTTCGATATCCATCGAATCGAGGATCTGTTCCTTCATGTCGCGCGCCTCGACGGCGCCGCAAGACTGGATCAGCCGGTCGGCCAGGGTGGATTTTCCGTGGTCGATATGGGCGACGATGGAAAAATTACGGATATGGGTCAGTTTGGTCATGGCGATCGGTTTATCCTGAAGCTGCCGGACCATAAAGCCCGCCGGAGATTTTTGGAAGGGGGCGACGCGCGGTTCCGCTCGCGGTCGGCAAACCGATCAATCCTATCTGGACCGCGACCGCCGGACCAGGGATTAAGGAACAGCGTCACGGCGGCCGGAAACGGAGAGGGTTAATTCCCCTTCTTGTGCCTCTCCAACCGCTCCAGCGCCTGTTCCAGCGCGTCGGCGACGGTGTGCATCACCTTGACCCGAGCAAAGGATTTCGAATTGGCCGCGACCAAAGTCCAGGGTGCATTGTGGGTCGAGGTGCGTTCAACCATGTCATTGACCGCCTGCTCGTACTCGGACCATTTGCCACGATTGCGCCAGTCCTCGTCGGTCAGCTTCCATTTTTTGTAATCGATCTCGCCGCGCGCCTTGAAGCGGGCCAGTTGCTCTTCCGACGTGATGTGCAGCCAGAATTTGCACAACACGATACCGTGGCGGGTCAATTGCTCCTCGAAATCATTGATTTCGCCATAGGCGCGCCGCCACGCTTCCTCGGAACAAAATCCCTCGACCCGCTCGACCAGCACCCGCCCGTACCACGAGCGATCGAACACCGTTACCCGCCCGGCGCGGGCGACATGACGCCAGAACCGCCACAGATAATGTTGGGCGCGCTCTTCCTCGGTAGGGGCGGCAATCGGGATCGCCTGGTAATCGCGGGCGTTAAGCGCATTGGTCAGACGGCGGATCGCACCGCCCTTTCCCGCCGCGTCCCAGCCCTCGAACACCAGAATGGTGGAAAGCTTGGCCTCGATCGCGGCACGGTAGAGATGGGCCAGCCGCGCCCGCTGTTCCTGCAACGCCTGGGTATAGGCGGCACTGTCAACGTCCTGAGTCATATCGAGCGAGGACAGGATCGAAGGCTGTGGCGGCAACGCCGCCGGAGCCGTCGCGTCTTCGTCCTTGCCCCGCGCCGCATCCTTCAACTCGGCATCGACTTTGCGCGCCGCCGTGCGGGCGGCCAGATGGGCGGTGATCGCCTCCTTGATCGTTTGCAGCACGATGGCGGAGCGATAGCGGGAATCCGCCCCCTCGACGATCCGCCAGGACGCATGACCCTTGCTGGTCTGCATGATCATCCGCTCAGCGGCGGCGACGAACTTGTCGTACAGTTCGTAATGCTTCCAGTCGGTATCGGTGACCTGCCATGCCGTCAGGGGGTTTTTTTCCAGGCTTTTCAGCCTCTTTTTCTGCGCTGGGCGCGACAGGTGCATCCAGAATTTAAGGATCAGCGCGCCTTCGTCGGCCAGAGTCTTCTCGAAGCGAATGATCGGCAGCAGCGACTGATCGAATTCGACAGTCGAGATGTGACCGTGAACCCGGTCGATCAGAGGGTCGTGATACCACGAAGACAGGAACAGACCGATTTTGCCCTTGGGCGGCAAGTCGCGCCAGAAACGCCAGAAATGGGGGCGTTCGGCCTCTTCGTCCGATGGACTGCCATAAGCCCGCGTCATGATCCAGCGCGGGTCCAGCCATTCGTTGATGAGGTTGACGCTTTCGTTTTTGCCCGCGCCATCGACCCCGGCAAAGACGATGATGACCGGAAAATCCGCCTGACGAAGCTGTTGTTGCAGGTCGAGTAGATCGGTGCGGAGCGAAGGCGCCAAAGCGTCGAACTCTTCCCGCGAAATCTTGCGTCCCAGTTCCGCCGCTTCGAACATCTCAGCTCTCCCGTTCCGGTCTGGACTGTCCTCTAAGCCTAGGACGAACGGCAGGGGCGGGCAAGCCCGTTGCCAAGCCAATTCCAGGGGGAACAAGACGGAATTGCGGCAATGATGTCATACGATTGACGGAGGGGCTGGCTAGAAAGCTGTCGATTCTTCGTCCCGGCCGCGCTAAACATGACCCCTTATCCCGAGGCCATTCGCGCCCCGTCCCGTCCGTCACCCGCAGGTTCGGCCATGAGCATCGAGCAGGATTTCCATCGTATTAAGCGTCTTCCGCCCTATGTGTTCGCGGAGGTCAACGCGATGAAGGCCCGAGCTAGAGCCGCCGGCGACGACATCATCGATTTCGGGATGGGCAATCCCGACCAGCCGACTCCCCAGCACATCGTCGATAAGCTGATCGAGGCCGCACGCAATCCGCGTGCCCACCGCTATTCGATGTCGCGTGGCATTCCGGGCCTGAGAAAGGCTCTGTCCGGCTATTATCAGCGCCGCTTCAACGTCGATCTCGACCCCGAATCCGAGGCGATCGTCACTCTGGGCTCGAAGGAAGGGCTGGCCAACCTCGCCAACGCGATCACCAGCCCCGGCGACATCGTGCTGGTGCCCAATCCCAGCTATCCGATCCACCCCTATGGCTTCATCATCGCGGGCGGATCGTGCCGCTATGTGCCGGTAACCCCCGACGCCGAGTTCCTGAAGGCGTTGGACCGTGCCGTGCGCCATTCAGTACCCAAGCCGATCGCGCTGGTGCTGAATTACCCCAGCAACCCCACCGCCATGCTGGCCGACCTCGATTTTTATGGTCAGGTGGTGGAGTTCTGTCGCTATCATAAGATCTGGATTTTGTCCGATCTGGCCTATTCCGAAATTTACTTCGACGTTGCACCGCCGCCGTCGATCCTTCAGATCCCCGGTGCCAAAGACATCGCCGTCGAGTTCACCTCGATGAGCAAGACCTACAACATGCCGGGCTGGCGCATCGGCTTTGCCGCCGGCAACAAGACGCTGGTCGCCGCGCTGGCGCGGATCAAGTCTTACCTTGATTACGGTGCCTTCACCCCGATCCAGGTCGCGGCTTCGGCGGCGCTGAACGGGCCGCAGGAATGTGTCGATGAGATTCGGGCGATGTACAAGGATCGCCGCGACGTGTTGATCGAAGGGCTGGCCGCCGCGGGCTGGAACATCCCCAGCCCTCAGGCGACGATGTTCGCCTGGGCTCCGATCCCGTCGGCCTTCGCCCATTTGGGGTCGTTGGAATTCTCGAAGTTGCTGATGCAGCACGCTCAGGTAGCGGTGGCTCCCGGCATTGGCTTCGGCGAATATGGCGACGGCTTCGTCCGGATCGGATTGGTCGAAAACCGTCACCGCACCCGTCAGGCGGTGCGAAACATCAAGACTTTCCTCGCCAGCGCCGACACGCTGCTCGAGACCTCGGAAAAACAGCGCGCAGGAACCGACCGATGACGTCCTCTCCTCTGAAGATCGCGATCGCGGGCCTTGGCACCGTTGGCGGCGGCACTGTCGAATTATTGACCGAACAGGCCGATCTGCTGGCCGGACGTGCGGGGCGACGGCTTGAGATTGTCGCCGCATCGGCGCTGGAACGTCCGTCCGGGTTGGAATTGGAAGGCGTGCAATTCTTCACCGACGCCCGCGTTCTGGCTCGCGAGGCCGACTACGACGTTCTGGTCGAACTGATCGGCGGTGCCAGCGGGGTTGCCCTTGATGTGGTCCGCGCCGCGCTGGAACGGGGAAAGAGCGTCGTCACCGCGAACAAGGCGATGATCGCCCACCACGGCGTCGAACTGGCCCGGATGGCTGAACAGACCGGAGCCAATATCGGCTTCGAAGCCTCGGTCGGCGGCGGCATTCCGATCATCAAATCCCTGCGCGAGGGTCTGTCCGGCAACCACGTCACCAAGGTGATGGGCATCCTCAACGGCACGTGCAACTTCATCTTATCGACGATGCAGGATACCGGGCGCGATTTCGCGGACGTCCTCGCCGAAGCCCAGGCGCTGGGCTATGCCGAGGCCGACCCGACCTTCGACATCGACGGCATCGACACCGCCCACAAGCTGGCGATCCTGGCCAGTCTTGCCTTTGCCATGCCGGTCTCGATCGATGCCGTGACCTGCGAAGGCATCCGCCACGTCAGTGCGCTCGATATCCGCTATGCGCAGGAACTGGGCTATCGGATCAAATTGCTGGGCGTCGCCAACATCAACGGCGAGATGGCGGTCGAGTGCCGCGTCTATCCGGCGATGGTGCCGCTCAATTTCCCTCTGGCCCATGTCGAGGGTCCGTTCAACGCAATCGTCACCGAGGGCGATTTCGTCGGTCGCACCGTGCTGGAAGGCCGTGGCGCGGGGGCGCGTCCGACCGCTTCGGCGGTGGTCGCCGACCTGATGGACCTTGCCACCGGCCGCGTCGGCCCCACGTTCGGGGTGCCGGTTGACCGGCTGGAGCCGCGCCCGACCGCGCCGCGCGGCACCGGCCGCAGCGCTTGGTACATCCGCCTGATGGTCAAGGACGAACCGGGCGTGTTCGCCGACATTGCCGCCGCGCTTCGCGACGAGAAGGTCTCGATGGAGCAGATCATCCAGCGGGGACGCGCGCCCAACCAGACGGTGCCGGTGGTCATGACGGTGCACGAGACCGACGAGGCGGCGATGCTGCGCGCCGTGGCGCGGATCAACGGACTGTCCTCGGTGGCCGAACCGCCGCGCCTGATCCGCATCGAGAACCTCTAGCCGCCGCCCCCCACGCAGGCCGATCCACGATAGAGCGGCAACACTTCGGGAGAGCACGACCGACATGTCCGTCCACACCCAGTTCACCCCGGCGCTGGACCGCAACCTCGCCCTTGAGGTGGTCCGGGTTACCGAAGCCAGCGCCCTGGCCGCCGCGCGCCGCACCGGGCGTGGCGATGAAAAGGCCGCCGACGAAGCCGCTTGCGGAGCGATGCGCCGCGCCCTCAACGGGGTGTCGATGACCGGCGTTATCGTCAATGGCGAGGGCGAGGACGAGACTCAGCCGCTGCACACCGGCGAACGGGTCGGCACCGGCAAGGGACCGAACATCGATATCGTCCTGACCGCGCTGGAAGGCCGTTCGATCTGTGCGCGGGGAGCCAGCAACGCGCTGTCGGTGGTGGCGATGACCGAGGAAGGATCATTCCTCAAGGTGCCGCAGCACACCTATATGGAAAAGCTGGCGGTTGGCCCCGGTCTGCCCCCCGGCGTGATCAACCTCGATTCCACGCCCGAGGAAAATCTGGCCCGGATCGCCGCCGCTCGACACGTACAGATCGCCGACCTGACCGTCAGCATTCTCGACCGCCCCCGCCATGTCGATCTGATCGACCGGGTTCTGGTCGCCGGAGCGCGGGTCATGCTGTTCGACGATGGCGACGTCTCGGGGGCGCTCGCCACCGGACTGCCCGACACCGGCATCGACATCTATATGGGATCGGGCGGTGCGGCGCAGGGCGTCCTGGCCGCCGCCGGTCTGAAATGCCTAGGCGGGCAGATGCAGTGCCGTCTGTTGATGCGGTCGGAGGAGGATCACGCCCAAGCCCGGCGCGTCGGCATCACCGATTCTCGCCGCAAGTGGGACATCGACGATATGGTCAAGGGCGAGGTGATGTTCGCCGCGACCGGAATCACCGATGGCCACGTCCTGAAAGGAGCCCGCCTGTTGCCGGTCAACCGAGCCATCAGCCATTCGCTGGTGATGCGCTCGCTGTCCGGTACGATCCGCTATCTGACGGTGCAGCACGACCTGAGCCGAGGTCTGCTCGCGTTATGAGCACCGACGCCTTTCTCGGCGTCGAGCGCTCTCTGACCGGGAGGCGCTGGCAAGCCCGTCCCGGCGACGATCGCGTTGCCCAAGCATTGTCGCAGCGCCTAGGGCTGCCCGAACTGATCGGTCGCGTCCTGGCGGCGCGTGGAATCGGCCTGGATGAAGCTCCGGTATTCCTGTCTCCCACCCTGCGCGATCTGTTGCCCGACCCCGGCCACCTCCGCGACATGGATAAGGCCGTGGCCCGTCTGGTCCAGGCGGTGCAAACGGGTGAGACGATTGGCATCTTCGGCGATTACGACGTCGATGGTGCCACCTCGACCGCGGTTCTGACCCTTTATCTCGAAGCGGCGGGCGCACGGGTGCTGACCCATATCCCCGACCGGGTGGTCGAGGGCTATGGCCCCAACGCTCCGGCGCTGGCGCGGATGCAGGCCGAGGGCGCGAAGCTGGTCGTCACCGTCGATTGCGGCACCACCGCCTTTGCCGCGCTGGAAGCCGCCGCGAGCGCAGGCCAGGAGGTGATCGTCGTCGATCACCACGTCGCCGAATCCAGCCTGCCCCCCGCTCTGGCGGTAATCAATCCCAACCGGCTGGACGAAGACAGCCCACACCGTCACCTCGCTGCCGTTGGCGTCTCTTTTTTGCTGGCGGTGGGGCTGAACCGCGCCCTCAAACAGGCGGGCTGGTTCGCGTCGCGGCCCGCGCCCGACCTGCTGCGCTGGCTCGATCTGGTGGCACTGGGCACCGTCTGCGACGTCGTGCCGCTTGTCGGTGTCAATCGGGCGCTGGTGGCCCAGGGGCTGAAGGTAATGGGGCGGCGGAGCAATCCTGGTCTGGCCGCCTTATCCGACGTCGCCGGCATTAAGGAACGACCCGACGCCTATCATCTCGGCTATGTGCTGGGGCCAAGGGTCAATGCCGGAGGACGAGTTGGCGAAGCCGGCCTGGGAGCGCGGCTGATGACCACCGCCGACACACTGGAGGCGGGAGACATCGCCCGAAGGCTCGACGGCTATAACCGCGACCGCCAGGAGATCGAGGCGGCAGTGCTGGCCGAAGCGATCGAGCAGGTCGAAACCCGTCCCGATGACGGGCTGCCGCTGCTGCTGGCCGCCGGTGAGGGGTGGCATCAAGGTGTGATCGGCATCGTCGCCGGGCGATTGAAGGAACGCTATGGCCGTCCCGCCTGCGTGATCGCGCTGGATGGCGACACCGGCAAGGGCTCGGGCCGCTCGGTCATCGGACTCGATCTGGGAGCGGCGATCATCGCGGCGCGTCAGGCCGGTCTGCTGCTCGCCGGTGGTGGCCATGCGATGGCAGCCGGGTTCACCTTGGAGCGGGACAAGCTGGACGCGCTGCGCGCCTTCATCGCCGATCGTCTCCAGTCACAGCTGAGTGGGGAATTGGTGCCTCTACTCGATCTCGACGGCGCGTTGGACGCCGGGGCCGCCTCGGTCGAACTGATCGAGACCCTGGCCGAAATCGGGCCGTTCGGGTCCGGCAATCCCGAGCCGGTATTCGCCATTACCGGCGCCCGAATCGTCCGCGCCGACGTGGTGGGATCGGGTCATATCCGGCTGATCCTGAGCGGGGCAGGGGGCAAGCGACTGAAGGCGATTGCCTTCCGCGCCGCGGATTCCGAGATGGGGATGACCCTGCTGGCCTCGGCCGGGGCGTCATTCCATCTGGCCGGAACGCTGCGCGTCGATAACTGGCAAGGTGCCAATGCCGCGCAGCTTGTGGTAACGGATGCGGCCATCGTCCGCTGAACAAGCCCGCTCTTCCCCCTCGGCTTCGGCATGGTATAGTTCGCCGCCATTGGCCTCTTCCGCTCCCCCTCGCATCCGAACGAGCCCCCATGAGCCTTGCTGTCCTTTCCCAGCGTTTCGCATGCCGCCGCAATCGGCTGGCCCTGGCGATGGGCTTCGGCCTGCTGATCGTCGTTACCGGTTGTGCCGATAAGAAAGAGGATTACGTCGAGAAGCCGGTCGAGGAACTGTACAACGGCGCCATGGACCTGATGGACAAGAACGAGTACCAGAGGGCCGCCAAGCAGTTCGAGGAAGTCGAACGCCAGCATCCCTACTCGGCCTGGGCGACCAAGGCACAGTTGATGTCATCGTATGCGCTGTATGAGCGCAACAAATATGATGAAGCGCTGATCGGACTGGATCGCTTTATCCAATTGCATCCCGGCAACAAAGATGCCGCCTATGCTTACTACCTGAAAGCACTCTGCTATTACGAGCAGATTTCCGATGTCGGCCGCGATCAGAAAATGACCGAACAGGCGCTGAAGACGCTTCAGGAAGTGGTGGACCGTTTTCCCGCCAGCCCCTATGCCCGCGATGCCCGGCTCAAGATCGATCTGTCACGCGATCACATGGCCGGCAAGGAGATGTCGGTCGGCCGCTATTACCTGAAGAACAGGCAATATCTGGCGGCGCTCAACCGCTTCAAGATCGTGACCGAGCAGTTCCAGACCACCAGCCACGTCCCCGAAGCGCTGCATCGGATGGTCGAGATCTATACCACCCTGGGCCTTGAAAACGAGGCCCAGCGCGCCGCCGCCGTGCTGGGACACAATTTCCCAGGCTCGGAATGGTACCAGGACAGCTACGCAATCTCGGTAGACGGCGATCACGACCCGTCGAAGACCCTGCTGCAATCAAGCTGGACCGATTCGCTGGACTTCTGGTCCGACGGCAAGAAAAAAGCGCCGCCGCCCGGCGACGATCCGGCCCGAACCAGTGGCGGTTGGTTCAACTGGGCCAAGTTCTGGTAGACCGATGCTGGCCTCGCTCGCCATCCGCGATATCGTCCTGATCGAACGCCTGGATCTCGGCTTTGATCACGGATTGTCGGTCTTCACCGGCGAAACCGGCGCGGGCAAGTCGATTCTGCTCGACTCGCTTGGACTTGCCCTGGGGGCACGGGCCGAATCCGGGATGGTCCGCCATGGCGCGACTCAAGGCACCGTGATCGCCGAATTCGATCTCCCCCCCGATCACCCCGTCCGTACCCTGCTGGCCGAACAGGATGTCGATAGCGGCGAAGGGGGGCCGGTGCTGCTGCGCCGGGTTCTGACCGCCGATGGGCGTTCCCGCGCCTATGTCAACGACCAGCCGGTCAGCATAACTCTGTTGCGGCGGATCGGGACGCAGTTGGTCGAAATCCACGGCCAGTTCGAAAGCCACGGTCTGCTCGATTCCTCGACGCATCAGGGCGTTCTCGACGCCTTTGCCGGACTGGGCAAGGGCAAAAGCGCGGTGGCTGCCGCCTGGGATGGCTGGCGCACCGCCCGCGCAGCCCGCGTCGAGGCCGAAGCCGCCCTGGCCCAGGCCCGCGCCGAAGAGGAAATTCTGCGGGCCACGGTCGAGGATCTGGCCGGACTGGACCCCAAGCCGGGCGAGGAAGCCGAACTGGCCCGCAGCCGCGCGTTGCTGATGCAGGGCGAGAAGCTGGTCGAGGCGATGAATACGGCCCAAACCGCGCTGAACCGCAGTGGTGACGTCGAGGGCAGTCTGCGCAACGCCCGCCGCGCCCTGGAGCGGGTTGCCGACCGCGCCGAGGGGCGGCTGGACCCGGTCATCGCCGCACTCGACCGGGCCGCCATCGAAGCCGCCGAGGCCGTCGCCGCGCTGGAACGGGTTTCGGCGGGAATCGATCTCGATCCACGGCGGCAGGAAAAAGTCGAGGAGCGGCTCTTTGCCCTGCGCGCCGCCTCACGGCGGCACGGCATCGCCGTTGACGACCTGTCCGCGTTGCACCAGCGCCTGACCCATCGGTTGGAGCAACTCGACAGCGGCGGCGGCGATCTTGCTCGGCTTGCCCGCGCCGAGGAAGCCGCTCGAACCGCCTATCTCGAAGCCGCCCGCGCCCTGTCCAAGGCTCGAACCAAGGCTGCCCGCGCCCTCGATAAGGCGGTAGCGGCCGAACTGCCGCCCCTGAAACTGGGCAAGGCGACCTTTCACACCGTCATCGCCGCGCTGGACGAAGCGCAATGGGGACCGGACGGGCTGGATTCGGTTGGGTTCGAGGTTGCCACCAACCCCGGCAGCCCACCGGGACCGTTGGGCCGCATCGCCTCGGGCGGCGAACTTGCCCGCTTCATGCTAGCCCTGAAAGTGGTTCTGGCCCGCATTTCGCCAACCGCCACCATCGTTTTCGACGAAGTAGACGCCGGAATCGGCGGCGCGGTCGCGGCGGCAGTGGGCGAACGGCTGGGACGTCTCGCCGCCGAGCTGCAAGTCTTGGTGGTAACGCATTCGCCCCAGGTCGCCGCGCGTGGCGCTCACCATTACCGCGTCGCCAAGCGCAGTTCCGGCACCACCACCGTCACCGGCGTCGATACCCTGTCGCCCGAAGCAAGACGTGAGGAAATCGCCCGAATGCTGGCTGGAGAGACCGTCACCGATCAGGCCCGCGCCGCCGCCGAAGCGCTGATGACAAACGGATAGGACGAAGCGGAATCATGCCGGAAGGGAAGAGAAAGGCACCCGGTTTACGATTTGAACGAGCGTGTCAGCAATTCCTGAAGCTGACGGCCATTGACCGGCTTGTGCAGGATGGGCATCCCTTCAGAGGCAGCCAGACGCAGACGGTCAACGGTTACCGTCGTATCGCCGGTTACGACGACACCGGGAATATCCGGCCCGAACGCCTGGCGGACCCGCTCGATCGCATCGGTTCCGGTTTGCCCGTTGCGCAGACGAAAATCGGCCAGGATGAAGCCGGGCTGTATCGCCCCGCCCTCAAGCATTCCCAATGCCTCGTCGGCGGATTGAGCGGCAATCACGACGTAGCCCCAACTTTCAAACAGCATCTGGTAACCGGCCAGAACGATTGCCTCGTCTTCAATCACCACCACGAGGCGCACTCCTGGGTCAGCGATTTCATTTCCGAGTGCAGACACCTTATTCGGTCTCCCCTGGAGATTTCAGAGAACATCATGTGGGAAACCGGGGGGCAGAGAAAACATGCCTATGGCAATAGGCCATTCGCATGAGGGTTGCACACCCGGCCGTAAATGTCCTTATACTTGCCCCTCTTGACCGCACACGGGGCCGGAGCCGCCCCCTGGGAGACGCCGAGTCCTTATGACCGACACCATCGTCCTGCCGCCCGCCGGGGCGGCAACCGAGCGCGACATCGACCCTTCGCTGGATCTTGTCGCCGAAATCAACCGTTTGCGACGCGAGCGCAATGCGGTCATTCTGGCTCATTATTACCAGGATGGCGAGATCCAGGATTTAGCCGACTTCGTTGGCGATTCGCTGGACCTCTCACGCAAGGCCGCCGCAACCGATGCCGATGTCATCGTTTTTTGCGGCGTCCGCTTCATGGGCGAAGTGGCGAAGATTCTTTCGCCGACCAAGACCGTGCTGATTCCCGATGCCGACGCAGGCTGCTCGCTGGAAGAATCCTGCCGTCCCGAAGCCTTTCGAGCCTTCCGCGAACGCCATCCCGATCACATCGCCGTCACTTACATCAATTGCTCGGCCGAGATCAAAGCGCTCTCCGACGTGATCGTCACCTCGTCGAATGCCGAAGCGATCTTGCGCCAGCTTCCCGCCGACCGGCCGATTCTGTTCGCACCCGACCGCCACCTCGGCAGCTACCTCGCCCGTATCTCGGGACGCGAGATGACGCTGTGGCCGGGCAGTTGCATCATTCATGAGCAGTTTTCCGAACGCGAGTTGGTCAAGCTGAAGGTTCGCCACCCCAACGCACTGGTCGCCGCACACCCGGAATGCCCCGAGGCGGTGCTGCTTCATGCCGATCATGTCGGTTCAACCCGCGCCATCCTCGACTATGTGCTGGCCAGCGACAGAACCGAATTCATCATCGCCACCGAACAGCACATCATCCACCAGATGACCAAGGCGGCCCCGCACAAGACTTTCCTGCCCGCGCCGGGAGCCGATGGCGGCTGTTCGTGCTCGAACTGTCCGTTCATGGCGCTGAACACGTTGGAGAAGATCTATCTTTGCCTCGTTAACGACGCCCCCGCGATCACCGTGCCAGAGCCGTTGCGGCTGGAGGCGTTGCGGCCGTTGGAACGGATGCTGGAAATGAGCCGCTCGGTGCCGATGTCGGGGAACGCCCATGCCTCCTGAAATCGATTGGGATGACGCACGGCGGGTAATCGATGCCGCCTTGGCCGAGGATACCGGCGCGGACAAAGGCGGCCCCGGTGCCGATATCACATCGGCCCTGGTGATCCCCGCCGATTTGCGCTTCCGGGGCGTGATGCAAGCCCGGCACGCGATGGTCGTCGCCGGTCTGCCGGTGGCCGAGGAATCGTTCCGCCGGGTGGTGCCCGAGGCCCACTTCACCGCCCGCGTTGCCGATGGCGACCGGGTGGCGGCCGGAACCGTATTGGCCGAGATCGAAGGTCCGGCCCGTGGCCTGCTGACCGCCGAGCGTACCGCCCTCAACCTGCTGCAACTTCTCTCCGGCATCGCCACCGAGGCGGCACGCTATGCCGAACGGATCGCGGGAAGCGGTTGTACCTTGCTCGACACCCGCAAGACCATTCCCGGTCTGCGGCGACTGTCGAAATACGCCACCCGCTGCGGCGGCGCGACCAACCATCGGATGGGACTGTTTGACGGCGTTCTGATCAAGGACAATCATATCGCTGTCTGCGGCAGCATCGGTGCGGCGGTACGACAGGCCAAAGCCGGGAACGTCTCGGTCGAGGCCGAGTGCGACACCCTGGAACAGGTGGCGGAGGCGGTCGCGGCAGGGGCTGATATCGTTCTGCTCGACAACATGCCGCCCGATATCCTGCGCCAAGCGGTCGCGCTGGTGGCCGGACGGTGCAAAACCGAAGCGTCGGGCGGCGTGACGCTGGAGACAATTGGCGCCATCGCCGCGACCGGAGTCGATTACGTTTCGGTCGGAAGAATCACTCAATCGGCGCCGGCTGTGGATATTGGGCTGGATTGGACCTGACATGAGCGAGATGGAAACAGCGCCCTTCGACCTTCTGGTGATCGGCTCGGGCGCAGCCGGAATGTCGGTAGCGCTGGGGTTGCTGTCGCAACGTCCGACCGCACGGGTCGGCGTGTTGTCCAAAACCGACATGTCGGAAGGCAGCACCAAATACGCCCAGGGCGGCATCGCGGCGGTGCTGGACGCCACCGATTCGATCGAGGCTCACATCCGCGACACGCTGGTGGCTGGCGGCGGGCTATGCTACGAGCCAGCCGTCCGCGCCGTTGTCGAGGGGGCTCCGGCAGCGATCCGCTGGCTGATCGCCAACGGCGTGGTGTTCGACCGCGAGGACGGCGACCTTCACCTGACCCGCGAGGGCGGCCATTCGCATCGGCGCATCGTTCATTCCGCCGACGCCACCGGGCTCGCGGTACAGACCAGCCTGGAAACCCAACTGCGCGCCAGTGGCGCGATCCTGTTCGAAGATCATAACGCCGTCGATCTGATCCGCGAGAAGTTGCCGCAGGGTCGTCAGGGCCGCTGTGTCGGCGCGTATGCGCTCGACCGCCGCGACGGACGGGTTCATCGCTTTCCCGCCCGCACCGTCCTGCTGGCCAGCGGCGGCGCATCGAAGGTCTATCTCTATTCCTCCAATCCCGACGGCTCGACCGGAGACGGAATGGCGATGGCGTGGCGGGCGGGATGCCGGGTCGCCAACCTGGAATTCAGTCAGTTTCATCCGACCTGTTTGTACCATCCCCGTGCCAAATCGTTCCTGGTCACCGAGGCGGTGCGGGGGGAGGGAGGGCGGCTTCTGCGCCCCGATGGTACCCGCTTCATGGACGAGTACGACCCGCGCGGCGAATTGGCCCCCCGCGACATTGTTGCCCGCGCCATCGACGACGTTATGAAGCGGCTAGGCTGCGAGTGCGTCTATCTCGATATCAGCCACCGCCCGGCCGAATTCATCACCCATCATTTCCCCACCGTTCATGCCGAGGCGTTGAAATTCGGTTTCGACATGACCCGCGAACCGCTGCCGGTGGTTCCGGCGGCACACTACACCTGCGGCGGCGTGATGACCGACCTGTCCGGCCACACCGACGTCGATAACCTGTACGCGGTGGGTGAAGTGGCCTGCACCGGCCTCCACGGGGCCAACCGGATGGCCTCGAACTCGCTGCTGGAATGTCTGGTGATCGGAGCCGCCGCCGCCCGCGATATCGCCACCCGGCTTGATTCCATCGCCGAACTGCCCCCGCTGGCCCCATGGGACGAAACCTGGGTCACCGATTCCGACGAAGAAGTGGTGGTCGCCCATAATTGGGACGAATTGCGCCGCTTCATGTGGGACTATGTTGGTATCGTCCGCTCGACCAAGCGGCTGGAGCGGGCTCGTCACCGGGTCAAGCTGCTGCTGAACGAGATCGGCGATTATTACGGCAGCTTCCGCGTCACCAGCGATTTGCTCGAACTGCGCAACCTTGCCATGGTCGCCGACCTGATCATCCGCTCGGCCTTGGCGCGGCGCGAAAGTCGGGGACTGCACTACACCATCGACTACCCCACCCTCGACACCGTGGCACCACCGCAAAACACCATCCTGGTCCCCAAGACCTTCGCCGTCCGTCGGGTGAGCTAGAACGATGGCCCCGCGCCGCATCGTTTTCGCCCCCGGTACGGTGATTTTCGCCGAGGGTGACGTCGGGACCACCGCTTTTGTCGTCGAAATCGGCAAAGTGAGGATCTACAAAACCCGAGACGGCCGCGAGATCGAAATCGGCGAGGTTGGGCGCTCTGGCATTTTCGGCGAAATGGCGTTGATCGACGATCAGCCCCGCATGGCAACAGCCGAGGCGGTGACGGAAACCACCTGCGTTCTGATCCCCAAGGACCGACTGGCCGGACAACTCGACCTTGCCCCCAAGGGGGTCAAAGTGATCGTCAACGCCCTCCTCGGCAATATTCGCGCGATGGGAGCCGAATTGGCCGAGGCCGCTCTTCTCCTCGCTCAGTACGATAAAAAGCCGTGAAGGGAATGCCGATGCGCCGCCGCACGTTCGTCCTGACCGCCTTAGCCGCCCTGGCTCCCCTGGCCGCCCTCGCCGAGGAGAAAAAGGAAAAAAAGAACGACCGCCTGCCGATTCCGGCCAAAGGCGACAAGTATGTCCGTCTTCCCACCATGGCGCTGGAACTTTACGACAAGGCCGGTCAATACCATATGTCGTCGATCGACCTGATTCTACAGGTCTCCGAAGAAGCCAAGTTCTCGGAAAAGCACCTTTCAGACAAGATGCGGATGGCCTTCAACGTCATTCCTTTTGAGGAATATGCCCAGGGCAACCCGGCACCAATGGTTAAATCGCTAGCGCTTGAAATCGCCCGCAAGGAGCCGGGAAGTGAATTGACCCGCGATGTTCTGATTTCGAAAATGTTGTTCCGCTAGATTCGGTGTCACCACATCCACGGCGACGGGTCCGCTTCACCGAAAATTAAGCTCAAGGGACAATCCATATTCGGGAAAATAATGCGACCATGTTGAGCCAAAGGATTTGGTAATGGGAAACGACTGCAAAGCGATAGCCAAGAGGGTCGTTTCCAAGCCTTACCTATGGTATGCATTGAGTCTGTCGGGGATTATCCTGGATTATCTGACATGACGGCACGCGACCACAGAACACGCGGCGGATCGTCACACGGGGAACGGATCGCTTTGTCCCTGGGAGTGGATGGGCTTTCCGCGTTTCCCGGACCGGCGGTTGTGCTCGATTCCAGTGGAGCGGTAATCGCCAGCAATGGACGCGGCGAAGGTTTGGCCGCCGCTATCACCCAAAATCGAATCGCCTGCCTGAACGATCTGCTCTCTATGCCGGGCACCACCTCACTGGAATGCCTGCCTTTGCCGGGCGGTGGCTCGCTGGTGTTCGATCTGGTCGCCCTGCCAGCCGAGGACGGGCTGTCGGTTCTGATCGGGCGTGACGTCACGCTGGAACGTAACCTCCGCGCCGCCCTGGTCGAATCCCGTCAGCGCTACAAGGATCTGGTTGAGATCTCCAGCGACTTTGCCTGGGAAATCGGGCAGGACGGACGCTTTGTCTTCGTCAGCCCGAAAGGGGCGCTGGGCCATGCCGCCGACGAACTGATCGGCCGCCGCCCGGCTGAATTCGTGGTCCAGGACAGTTCCAATGCTGAGACCAATCCGTTCGAGGCCAACGGGCCGATCGAGGATGTCGAGGTGTGGATGCGCCAAAGCGACGGCGCGCAAGTCTGCGTGGTGATCTCGGCGATGCCGTTGCGCGGCGACAGGGGCGAGTGGCGCGGCACCCGCGGTGTTTGCCGCGACGTCACCCAAGAACGGCTTCGCGACGCCGCTTTGTCCCGCGCCAACGCCCGCGAACGGCTCCTCAGCTATATCGTCCGCACGATTCGCGATGAAGTCGAACCAGGCGGGATGTTGCAAGCCGCCGCCGAGGCCACCGCCCGAGCGCTGGGGGCTTCGGGGTGCCAGATCTTCCGCCTTAGGCCAGAGGATGGCAGCTTTTCGCTGGCTGCCACGTTCGGCGAGGCGGGCGCGGAGCAGGTCGTGCTCGACTCGCTGGCCGATTCAGATCATTTCGATGGCGATCACAAATCCTGGCGCGTCCTGGCGACAGTGTGCCGCTATCGCCATTCGGTTAATGGCGCGGTTCTGCTGTGGCGGACGCCGGAACGCGCCACCTGGGGCGACGACGACCGTTTGTTGATCGACGATGTTGCCAATCAAGTCGGTCTGGCCGCCGAACAGATCGCCAATCACGAACGGGTTCTAAAGCTGTCGCGTACCGACGGACTGACCGGATTGTTCAACCGTCGCGCTTTTTTTGAGGAAATCGCCCGCCGCTTCCAGCGTCTGTTGCGCGAAGGTCGCCCTGCGGCCCTAATCTACGTCGATCTCGACAATTTCAAGGCCGTCAACGATGTCCACGGCCACCAGACCGGAGACCGCGCCTTGTTGGCGGTACGCGATCTGATGATCCAGTATACCCGACCAACCGACCTGATCGCCCGCCTGGGCGGCGATGAATTCGCCATCTGGCTGGAAGCCACCGAGGAAAAGATCGCGGTGCGCCGCTGCGAGGAATTGCTGACGGCGGGGGCTCAGTTGGCCTGCTTCTCCGGCAGCCCGGACAAGCCGCTGCTATTTTCCCTGGGGGTCGCGGTCCATTCCGGCGGCGAAGCGGAAACGATTGAAACGCTGATCGCCCGCGCCGACAAGGCGATGTACGAGGTCAAGCGCGGCGGCAAAGGCGCGTGGCGACTGGCTCCGCCATCGCCCGCCGCGCTTCCGGCCGAGGAGAGTGAAGCATCGTGGCGGGATTCCTGAAACGCCTGTTCAGCGGCGGCAAGAAGCCGATCGATTATGACCGGGCCAAGGATCTGGCTGCTCATCCCAATAGTCAAGTTCGCGCCGATCTGGCCCGGCGAGGCGATATCCGACCTGAAATTCTCTATTTCCTGGCCGGGGATACCGATCCTGCGGTCCGGCGGTCGGTCGCCGCCAACGATTCCGCGCCGCCTCAGGCCAATCTGCTTCTGGCGGCCGACCGCGATGACGAGGTACGCGGTGATCTGGCCACCAAGATTGCCCGGCTAGCCCCCGGCCTGTCCGCGCACGATCAGGACCGACTGCACCGCCTGACCTATGAGGCGCTGGAAATCATCGCCCGCGATCAGATTCCCCGCATTCGTCAGATCCTCTCTCAGGCACTGAAGGATGTCGCCAACGCCCCGCCCGACGTGATCCGCAGACTGGCCCGCGATGCCGAATTGGTCGTCTCTGGCCCGATCCTGCGCTTTTCGCCGGTCCTGACCGACGAGGATCTGCTGGAGATTATCGGTACCGACCCGATCCCCGGAGCCTTGACGGCGATTTCACGCCGCGCCGGGATCAACACCCAGGTCTGCGACGCCATCGCCGCCACCGACGATGTTGATGCCATTGCCGTGCTGCTCGGCAATCCACTGGCCCAAATTCGCGAAGAAACGCTGGACCAGTTGGTCCACCGCGCCGCCGACATCGAGGCGTGGCACCGCCCGTTCGTCGAGCGCCCCAGGATTCCGACACGGGTCGCCCACCGTCTGGCCCGCTTTGTCGCCGCTGACCTGCTGCGCACGCTGGCCGACCGCGACGACCTTGACCCTGAAACCACCGCGCTGGTCGCGCTCATGGTGGAGAAGCGGATCGGCGAAACCGCCCATTCGCCCGAGGCCACGGCGTCCAACCGCCGCGCCGCCGACCTGAGCGAGGCTGAAGCCCGCGCCCGCGCCTTGATGGACGGCGGACACTTGACCGAAACAACCATCGACACCGCGTTGGCCTCGGGCGATCTTGCCTTCGTCACCGCAGCCGTGACCCTGCTGGCAGGCATGTCCGCCAAAAGCGTGGCCAAGGTCGTCGATACCCAAAGCGCCAAGGGAATCATCGCGATAACCTGGAAAGCGGGCCTGTCTTCAGGGTTCTCGTTACAGCTCCAGACCCGCCTGTTGCGCCTGCCGCCCTCGCGGGTGATCGCCCCTGCCGACGGCGATTTCCCACTGACCACGCGGGAGATGGAGTGGCAGCTCGAATTTTTCGACACCCCCGAGTAGGGTTCCCGTCCCGACGCCCCCCAGGAGCGCCCAATCTATGCGCGAGATCGTTCTCGATACCGAAACAACCGGCTTCGACCCTCTTTCCGGCCACCGCCTAGTCGAAATCGGCTGTGTCGAGCTGGTGAATCACCTGCCAACCGGCGAGGTGTTCCACCGCTATGTCAATCCCGAGCGTGACATGCCGGAGGAAGCCTTCAAGGTGCACGGCCTGTCGGCGGCGTTTCTGTCCGACAAACCGCTGTTTTCGGACGTCGTAGATGCGTTCCTCGACTTCATCGCCGATTCGACGCTGGTGATTCACAACGCCGAGTTCGATATGCGCTTCATCAACGCCGAACTGGCACGAATCGGGCGACCGACTTTGCCGATGGCGCGGTCACTCGACACGGTGGCGATGGCGCGCAAGCGCTTTCCCGGCGCCCAGGCCAACCTCGATGCGCTGTGCCGTCGCTTTGGCATCGACAACACCCACCGCACCCAGCACGGCGCTCTGCTCGACTCTGAATTGCTGGCCGAAGTCTATCTACAATTAATTGGCGGACGTCAGCCCGGCCTGGAATTAGGAACCCTGGATCGGCAAGGGGCATCCCGTGCCACGCCGGTCGTGCGGACCTCTCGCCCGGCGCGACCTCATGCGGCCACCGAGGCCGAAGCCGAGGCCCACGCCGCCTTCGTCGGGAAGCTGAAGAACGCGATCTGGGGACGCAACAGCGCCGAAGAATAAGCGGATCAAGAGCCAATGGCCTTTTGACCCCGCTTCTTGAAAGACTCGCGCCCTTCCCAAAAGAAGGGCGCGACAGAGGAAGATCAGGCGTTACCGGCGACGGCCTGTTCTTCGAGACGGGTGCGATAGAGCGCGACGAAATCGAGCGGCTGGAGCACCAGCGGCGGGAAGCCGCCATCGCGGGTCACATCGGCAATGATGGCACGGGCGAAGGGGAACAGCAGGCGGGGGCATTCGATCAGCAGGTAGGGGCCGATCTGGTCCTCGGGCAGGTTCAGCGCGAACAACCCAGCATAATCGAGTTCGACAATGAACAGCGGCTGAGTGCTGACCCGCGCCTCGATGCGCAGACGCAGAACGACTTCATAGAGATCCTGCCCGACACCGGCGGCACTGACATCGACATGGATCGGAATTTCCGGAGCCTCGCCCTGCATCTCAAGGAACACCTTGGGCGCATTCGGAATTTCGAACGAAAGATCCTTAATATACTGGCCGTGAATCTTCAGCGCCGGAGCATTCTCCGTCGGGGTCTGGGAATCGGTCATCTGCTTCTCCTGCTGGATGTCGGGCCTACGCAACCGGCTCCGTCCGGGTAGCACGGATCGCGCTCCGGTACAACACGAGCCGCCGCGTCATGCTACACTGTCTCTATTCTGTCCCAATCGGCCGCGATGATTATCCCGGATTTGCTTGAAGAGGGCCTCGCCCTCGTTCTGTGCGGCACCGCCCCCAGCCGGGCCTCGAAGGAGGCCGGGGCTTATTACGCCCATCCCGGCAACATCTTCTGGAAAACGCTGCACGCGGTCGGGTTGACTCCGCATCAACTTGCGCCCGAGCACTATCCGGTCCTGGTTCAGTTCGGCATCGGTCTGACCGACCTCAACAAAATCGAATGGGGAGCCGATTCCGATCTCAGCCGCTCTGGCTTTGATGTCCCATCCTTTGCCGCCAAAATGCGCAGATTCCGCCCCGGTCTGATCGCCTTTGACAGCAAATACGCCGCCGCGACTTATTTCGGGAAGAAAACTATTTCCTACGGCCCGCAGGCCGAGACCTTGGACGGCATTCCGCTGGCGGTCGTCCCCTCGACCTCGGGACGGGCACGGGGCTATTTCGATATCGGCCCCTGGCGCGACCTTGCCGACCGGGTCCGCGCCCTGCGGATATCCCGGTCGGATCATTGCTAGGTGTTTATCAATGTCCCTCGCCGGGCGCGGGCATCCGCCGCAAGGCGGCTGGACAGATTTAAACTCTAATTCTGCCCGACGCGGGCGGACTGAACCGCTTTCAGGCAATCGGTTTCGCCGACCGCAGCGCCGGACGGACCACGCACGGCGGCATGCGACACCGTTATGCCTTTGTTCTGTTCGCGGTACAGAAACAGGTCCAGCGAGCAGGTCCGGGTCCGGTACTGCCACATTTCAGCGGGCGCATCGGCGCGGCGGAAGGAGGGCGGGCCGAACCGCCGCTCGACATCGGCCGAGGTGAGTCCCTTCAATTCATCCAACGCGGTTGCCGCCGGGCGACCGGCGGCTCCGCTTCCCGGCACGGCCCAGGAACGGTCCAGCAGACCGTCGCCTCCATCACCGGGAGAACTCAATGGCCCGCCGGCGCAGGCGGATAGCAGCAAAGCCATCCCTCCCAGCGCGGCAACGCGAAATGGGCTCATGCCGGCACCTGTTCCGGCGGCGGAGCCGGAGGCAACGACTGGACGATATGAACCATGAAAGCGGTGCCGAGCACAGGAGCCGCCAGATTAAGCAGCGGAATCTGGAACAGGAAATTGATGACCGCGCCACACAGCCACAGCCGGGTGAAATTGAAGTGAAGCTGGGCGCGGACCTGATCGGGAGTCAGACGGCGGCTGGCCACCAATTCAAAATATTCACGGCCAAGAAGATAACCGTTGACCAGATAGTTCAGGATCAGCCCCAGCCCAAAAAACAGCAGGGCAAGATAGACCGGAGCCGCCAGCATCGTGACCGCGACCATCACCACCAGGAAGCGGGTCGAGGAGGCCAGAATCTCGCGCCAGTGCGGCCGCCGCGACGGTCCAAGATCTGGATAATGGCGAGATTCGACCACTTCAGCGATATCTTCGAGAAAAAAGCTCATCACGAAGGTCGCCAACGCCGAGAAGAACAGCACCGGCACGATCACGCCCACCGCGCCGAGAGCCAGGCCGGCACTGGTGTCGGCCCAGGATACGTCGAAAAAGTGGGTGTGCGTCACCACCACCGAAGCAATCACGGCCAGCGTGGCCCAACAGGCCAGCGCGGACAGGATGCCGATGCGCAGCACCCGCCTCATGCGGGGATCGCTCAACTGAGCGAAAGCCTTAAACAGTGCAGAAATCACGGCAAAGGGCCTTTCGGTTGGGATCGAAATGCAATTCAATCATGATCATCTCACCCGGCCAAGCTTGTCGCAAAGCCGATCCGGTGAGGGTATGGTCTGCCCTATCGCTCCCGCCACTCGGACTTTCGCCATGACCGATTCCGTTCCACTGATCGTGATTCCCGCCCGCCTGCATGCCACCCGACTTCCGGGCAAGCCGCTGGCCGACATTCATGGCGAGCCGATGATCGTTCACGTCTGGCGGCGGGCGGTCGAGGCTGGCCTGGGACCAGTGCTGGTCGCGGCGGGCGAACCGGAAATCGCCGAGGCCGTCCGCGCCCATGGCGGCGAGGCGGTGCTGACCAATCCCGATCACCCGTCCGGTTCGGATCGGGCATGGGAAGCGGTGCAGCGCTTTGACCCCAATGGCCGACATCAATCCATCGTCAATCTCCAGGGCGACCTGCCCACGCTCGACCCGGCGCTGGTCGGTGCGGTGCTGGCGCCGTTGGCCGAGCCTCAGGTCGATCTCGCGACCTTGGTGGTCGAGATCACCCGCCCCGAGGAACGCACCGATCCCAACGTCGTCAAGGCGGTGGTCGGACTCGCACCGGGCCAGACGATCGGCCGCGCGCTCTATTTCAGCCGCGCCAGCGTCCCCGCCAACGATGGACCGCTATACCACCATCTCGGGATCTATGCCTATCGCCGCGAAGCGCTGGCCCGCTTCGTTGCATTGCCTCCGGGCGTTCTCGAACGGCGGGAGAAGCTTGAACAACTTCGCGCCCTCGAAAATGGCATGAGAATCGATGCCGCCTTGGTTGACACGGTTCCCCTTGGTGTCGATACTCCCGCCGATCTTGAGCGGGCTCGTCTCCTGCTCGCCGCGCGCTCCTGAAAGCGGTCATGATGAACGACTCTCCTGATCCCGGTAACGCCATCGCCTTTCAAGGCGAGCTTGGCGCCTATTCTCATTTGTCCTGCCGCAATGCCTATCCGGGAATGGAGCCATTCCCTTGCCGGACCTTCGAGGACGCCTTCGCCGCCGTCCGCGAGGGCCGAGCCCGCTATGCGATGATCCCAATCGAGAACTCGCTGGCCGGGCGAGTCGCTGACGTCCATCACCTGATTCCCTATGCCGGTCTGCACATCATCGCCGAGCATTACGAACGGATCAGCCACCACCTTTTAGGCGTGCCCGGTGCGACAATCGCCGATGTCCGAACCGTCAAAAGCCATGTCCACGCCCTGGGACAATGCCGCAATCTGGTCCGCGAACTGGGCCTGACCGCGATCGTCGGGGCCGATACAGCCGGTGCCGCCGCCGAGGTCGCCGCCCGCAAGGACCCGTCCTTTGCCGCTATCGCCTCGGAATTGGCCGCCGAAATCCACGGTCTGGTTTCGCTGCGCGCTCATATCGAGGATGCCGAGCACAACACCACCCGCTTCGTGGTGCTAGCCCGCGAGGCGCGCGAACCCAATCCTAATCTACCCTGCGTCACCACGTTTGTGTTCCGGGTCAGGAACGTTGCCGCCGCTCTGTACAAGGCGCTGGGCGGGTTCGCCACCAACGGCATCAATATGACCCGGCTGGAAAGCTATATGGTTGGCGGCGAATTTGTCGCCACTCAGTTCTATGCCGATGTTGAAGGCCATCCTGCCTCCCACGGCCTGCGTCTCGCCCTCGAAGAACTGGATTTCTTCAGCCACGAAGTCCGTATCCTCGGCGTCTATCCCCAGCATCCGTTCCGCATTCACAAGCGGTTTTCGTTCGAATAAACTATACTCTTTTTGGTGGCAGATTAAACGATGCAACGGTGCCTTGTATTCAGGATAACCCTATCCGCAGGGCTTTTTACGACGAGGATGACATGAAGATCGGGATCTGCGGCTGTGCCGGGCGGATGGGTCGGATGCTGATGGAATCGGTTTTAAACACCGATGGCTGTGACCTGTCCGGCGGGTCCGAGCGAAGCGGTGCCCCGATTATCGGACGCGACCTTGGCACGTTGATCGGACGCGAGGCGCTGGACCTCGCCGCCACCGACGATATCGCCGCTCTCTTCGACGCCTCGGATGCCCTGATCGACTTCACCGCTCCGGCGGCAACAGTGGCGCACGCCGCCATGGCTGCCGAACGCGGCAAGATTCTCGTCGTCGGCACCACCGGCCTGACCCCCGAGGACGAACAGGCTTTGGCCGCCGCTGCCCGGCGCACCGTCATTGTCCACGCGCCGAATTACAGTGTCGGCGTCACGCTGCTGACCGCGCTGACAGAGCGCGCCGCTCAAGTCCTGGGCGAGGACTTCGACATCGAGATCGTCGAAATGCACCACCGCCACAAAGTCGATGCCCCCAGCGGCACCGCGTTAGGTCTGGGTCGCGCCGCCGCCGCCGGACGCGCGGTTGCGCTCGATCAGGTTTGGTGCAAAAGCCGTGACGGCCATACCGGAGCGCGGCCACGGGGTGAAATCGGCTTTGCCACTCTGCGCGGCGGCGATGTTGTCGGCGATCACAGCGTGATTTTTGCCGCCGAGGGTGAGCGGGTCGAGCTGACTCACAAGGCGTCGAGCCGGGCAATCTTTGCCCGTGGAGCCGTCCGCGCCGCGTTATGGGCGCAGGGACGGACCCCTGGCCTTTATACGATGCGCGACGTGCTCGGGCTTTAAAGCCTCGATGCCCCTCACCGGGCAAAATCATAAAGGCTGATGTGGCGGGTGAGGTCAAACCTCGCCCGCCATCGCTTTTGCTACTGAACGAACCCCGCCGAAGCAAGCCGCACCGGCAACACCCGACCCAACCGAGCGTTATCGAGCGCGACCAGATCGTTCTTGCGAATCAGCGAACGGATCGTGCCGACATAGGCCTCGCCGCGTTCGGAATAGGCGCGCAAAGCGTCCGCCAATTGATGCCCATCGGGCTGACGCCCTTTCGAGCGGGCTTTCAGCCGGGCGCGGCGGAGACCGTCATAGGCGCGATGGGTGTTGAGATTGAGAAGATAGGCCCGTACCGCGTCCTGCAACGATCCGAACTGACGCATTCCTGTTTCGTCGATAGCAACGTCGGTGGTGTGACCGAACAGGTTGCGGCTGCGGCGGACCAGCCGCGACGTGCCCCAGCCGGTTTCCTCGGCGGCTTGGGCCAGAGCCAGCGACGGCGGCACCACATCGACTCGCGCCAACAGGCGGGCCATATCGCCGTCCTCGACCTCATAGCGCTCGGCAAGCGCCTTCAGCCAGGTATGGTCCCGATGAGTCAGGGACTGGCGGGCGGCTTTACGGGCGAGCAGGGCTTGAAGACGTCCACGATCCTCGGCGATCTCTTCGTTGGCCGCCAGCACCAGCGGCAGCATCACCCGCAGGAACAGAGCCTTACGGCTATCGGGATCGGGCATGTTGTCGATGTCGTGGGGAACCTGCGCCAGAAACAGCGGCGGCACCTCGGCGGTGCCAACCCGAATCGCATCAAGTTGATAGCCCATCCGGCGGAAGGCGCGATCAAGCCGTATGGCGCTGGCGACATCCTCGCCGCTCAACCCAACCGGCACCTCGGCGATCGGTGCAGCCGGACGGATGGCAACATCTACCGGAGGCCGTGACCCCTGCAAAACCGTGGCATACATCCCAACGGTTCCGCCGATCACGACGGTAAGACAGAGAATTGAAAACAATTTTGAACCGAATGAACCGGTGGCCATGCCGGCGGCGCCCCCTCATGTTGCAGTGCAATATTAAGGTGTATATTAGCGGCGTGTTTATAAAAGTGCAACCTAACCAAACGGACGAGGGTTCCAGACGCAAAACAGGCCCCGGTCTGGAGAGACCGGAGCCCGCAGAAAAACTTGGAAAAGTGGCAATTGCTAGGCGACGGCCTGGACCGCCTGCACCTCTGGGACATAATACTTAAGCATGTTCTCGATGCCGTGCTTCAGAGTGGCGCTGGCGCTGGGGCAGCCCGAGCAAGCACCTTGCAGGTGAAGGTAGACAATACCATCACGGAAACCACGGAAGGTAATGTCGCCGCCATCCTGAGCCACCGCCGGACGCACCCGAGTCTCGATCAATTCCTTGATCTGAGTGACCAGAGCATCGTCCTCGCTGGCCTCGGCGGCATCGGCCAAACCTTCGACCACCGGCTGACCCGACGAAAAATGTTCCATGATGGCGGCCAGAACCTGGGGCTTGATCACCTGCCACTCGGCGTCTTCAGCTTTGGCGACCGAGATGAAATCAGCGGCCAGGAACACGCCGGCAATACCGTCGATAGCGAACAGGCGCGAGGCCAGGGGCGAGGCCACGGCGGATTCGGCGGTCTTGAAATCGGCGGTTCCGCTCGGCATCACGTCAGTACCGGGCAAAAACTTCAGAGTGGAGGGATTGGGGGTCGGTTCGGTCTGGATGAACATGGTGATCCTTCGCGGTCGAGCGTGAATTGTTTGTAGATGGTCCCTGAAGCGCGCCAAGTCAAGTCAAGCCGGATCAGTACCGGGGCGTGATCCGCAACAGCCCGTCCGGTTTCGGTGACAGCCGGTTTTTGGGATCGCGCAAAGGCGGATTCCACCCCCGCACCAGCGTCATCAGGGCATCGACCCGATCGAACACCTTCTGACGGTTGGCCAGACTCGATCCACCGTAGGATGCGGGATCTTTCAGGTAGTCCTTGATGAAGTGTCGGAAGGTTCCCTCGGCATCGTCTTCGCCCCAACTGGCGCTGGCCTCCAACAGGGCTTCCTCCAAAGTCATATAAGCCGTGAGGAAGCGGCGCCAACGATGATCGTCGAAATCGAACGGGTAACGATCCTTGTCCTGGGTGGTGGTACTCGCAATACCCCTTTCGGTTGCAGATGAGGCTGCCATCAGGTGGCCCGCCCGCTCGCCGAGATCCAACAACGTATCGATCCGCTCAGGCGGCATGTTGAGATTGAGTCCGCCCTCGTCGCTTTTCAAAAAGACATGAGCAACCCGCTCGCGGTATCCGGGAAGAACTGTGCGCAGTTGGTCCTGCCAATCCTTCGCCGCATTCACCAATGCCATGACGAAAGCGGCCACTCCTGGAATTTGCCCCATCGATATTTCCTGTCCGTCGCGGGCAGGCATCGGCAGATAAACCCGGCGGGTCGGTTTGTATTCGCTGAATTCGTCCAGGCTGATCCCAAAGGTAGGACGAGTCGGGAACAAAGAATCGAAGAAATGGATGGGGAAGTTGCTCGATAATCCGCCATCGCTGAACAGCAGTCGCTGGATCGGCTTGGACGGGATTGTATGATCGATCCGGTAGAGCGGCACTGCCGCTATTAAAAAGGGAAAGCTCAGACTCATCCGTGCCGTCACCACGACCGGAAGATCATCGGCACGCGGGAAGGGGATCAGAATCTCGCCGCCATCGCTTCGCTGCCCATCATCGCCATCAAGACTGGCTGAAACCATCTGATCGACAACCCGCTGGGGGAAGAGACGGCGGAATTCACTCGCCTTGAAATAGTAATTACGGTCGCCCATGTTCGGCAACGTATACGGGCGACGCATGTTGAGATTCGTCGTCACCGTGCGCAAGTCAATTGCCGGATGAAGCAAATCGCCGTTCAGTCCCCCCGGTCCCCCGACTTTCAGATCGCGGATCAGCAACGGGCCACGCTTTGTCTTGTCCAGCCCGGCAATCGTATCAATCGCATCGGTCAACCAATCGGATAGCGGCGGAAATGCTGGTTTTTCGCGGCTTTCGACCCGCGATCCAGGGCAGAGACCGTAATCGAGCTGTGGCAACAGACGGCGTAACGTCACCACCGTCGCCACTATCGCGAACACAATTCCGAGGAAGAAGGCCCCAACCAACCCCATCAACCAAGCTCCGATCCCGCCGATCAGCACGGGCGGGATCAACCCCAGAGCAATGCCAAGGACGGTCCAAGGCAGACCGAGCAAGGCAATCCGCAGCAACATTGTTCCGTATTTTTTGTCGAGGACCGCTTTGAACACATCGAACAAGCGACGGGCACGGGGGTCGGGTTGGAACAGGTCGATCAGGTTGGTTCTGAGAGCGGCGGTAACGTCATCAAGCCGCTGATATCCCCCACTGTGCCGCCCATATTCCGCCGCCGCCGTCACCACCGCGACGACAGCCCCCGCCGATGTACCGCCGATACAGCGGAAAATATAAGACTCACTGAGGGTTTTGATCGCCTTGGGATAGACCATTCCCGAAGTGATCCCCCCCTTCATAATGATGTCGCATTCTTTGAAAGCGCTCATTCGCCACCCCCACAACCAAAAAGGCGTGAAATGACTGATTATTGCGCCCAGACAGTTTGTATTTCCACTATTTCAACTCGGGCAGGACCAAAGAAGGGGGGGCCGAAACGACACAGGGGGCGACCGCATCGGCGGTCGCCCCCTGTGATTTTTAGTAAACGTCCGGACAGTCCCGGTCGCTTGATCCGGGATTTGGAGCAGAGGCTCCAAATCCCGGAATCTGTCGTTTAGTCGCTGTTCTTCGAAGCCCGATCGGCCTTCTTGCGCTCGTTGGGATCGAGCAAACGCTTCCGCAGACGGATCGATTTCGGCGTGACTTCGACCAGTTCATCGTCCTCGATATAGGCGATGGCCTGCTCCAGGCTCAACCGGCGATGCGGAGTCAGCTTCACCGCTTCGTCCTTACCGGCAGCGCGGATGTTGGTGAGCTGCTTGGCCTTCAGCGCGTTGACTTCAAGGTCGTTGCCACGGGTGTGTTCGCCGATGATCATGCCTTCATAGATGCGGACACCACCGGGGATGAACATCGTGCCGCGATCTTCGAGGTTCCACAGAGCATAGGTGACCGCCTCGCCGGTGCCGTTCGAGATCAGAACACCATTACGGCGACCGTCGATCGGACCTTTGTAAGGCGCATAGCCATGGAAAACGCGATTCATCAGACCGGTACCACGGGTATCGGTGAGGAATTCGCCGTGATAACCGATCAGACCGCGTGACGGAGCCAGGAACGTCACGCGGGTCTTGCCACCGCCCGACGGACGCATGCCGGTCAGTTCGGCCTTACGCAAGCTCATCTTCTCGACGACGACGCCAGAATATTCCTCGTCAACATCGATGAAGACCTCTTCGATCGGCTCCATCCGCTTGCCGTTCTCGTCGGTCTGGAACAACACGCGGGGGCGGGACACGCCCAGCTCGAAGCCTTCGCGGCGCATCGTCTCGATCAGCACGCCGAGCTGAAGTTCGCCACGACCGGCGACTTCGAAAGCGTCCTTACCCGGAGTTTCGCTGATTCGGATCGCGACGTTGCTTTCCGCTTCGCGGTACAGACGGGCGCCGATCACGCGGGAGGTAACCTTGTCGCCTTCCTGACCGGCCAGCGGGCTGTCATTCACCGAGAAGATCATCGCCAGGGTCGGCGGATCGATCGGCTGCGCGTGCAGGGGTTCGACCGCCTCGGGGGCGCAAATGGTGTCGGCAACGGTGCACTTGGTCATGCCGGCCAGAGCGACGATATCACCGGCCTCGGCGCTTTCGACCGGCACCCGCTCGATGCCGCGGAAAGCCAAAATCTTTGAAATACGGAACTGTTCCAGCAGATCGCCGTCACGCGACAGGCTCTTCACCGCCATGTTGAGGCGCGCGGTGCCGGAATGAATGCGGCCGGTCAGAACGCGGCCGAGATAGGGGTCGGCTTCCAACGTCGTCGCCAGCATCGCGAAAGGCGCATCAAGGTCGCACTTGGGCGGCGGAACGTGGCGAACGATCAGATCGAACAGCGACGAGAGATCCTTGCGCGGGCCTTCGAGCGAATCGTCGGCCCATCCATCGCGGCCAACCGCGAACATGGTGGGGAAGTCGAGCTGGTCGTCATCGGCATCCAGCGCCGCGAACAGGTCGAAGCATTCGTCATGGACCTGATGCGGCCGGGCGTCGCCGCGATCGACCTTGTTGATAACAACGATCGGACGCAAGCCAAGGCCAAGCGCCTTGCCGGTAACGAATTTGGTCTGGGGCATCGGCCCTTCGGCCGCGTCCACCAGGACCACAACGCCATCGACCATCGACAGGATGCGTTCGACTTCGCCACCGAAATCGGCGTGGCCGGGGGTGTCGACGATGTTGATGCGGATACCGCGCCAGTCGACCGAGGTGCACTTGGCCAGAATGGTGATACCGCGTTCTTTTTCCAGGTCGTTCGAGTCCATCACCCGTTCGGCCACGAGTTGATTCTCGCGGAAGGTGCCCGACTGTTTCAGCATGGCATCGACCAGAGTGGTCTTGCCGTGGTCAACGTGGGCGATAATGGCGATGTTGCGCAGTTCCATGAACGGGCCTGTGAATGAGGGGGGAAGGGTGAAGCAGCCGGCCGACCTTATTTACGACGTTCCTCAAGGTAACCAGCGCCCAGTCGGGACCGGGCCAGATCGGCCAACGGCAACACCGGACGAGCACCGACATGCGAGATCACTTCGCCGGCGGCAATACCGCCCAGCAAAGCACAGGTCGGCAGGTCGAGAGCCTGGGTGAAGCCATAGAGGAAGCCAGCTGCATAGAGATCGCCGGCTCCGGTGGTATCGACCACCGTCTCAACCGGGTCGGCGGCAACGACATAAGTGGAATCGGCGGTAACGACGACCGAACCGCGCGGACCGCGGGTTACTGCGGCGATCTGGGCGTGACCACGCACCTGACGCACCGCGTCGTCAAACGAGTCGGTGCGATAGAGCGCACACAGTTCCGCCTCATTCGCGAACAAAATATCAACATGGTTGGCGATCAGGTCGAGGAAGGCTTCGCGATGACGATCGACGCAGAACGGATCGGACAGCGACAACGACACCAGCCGCCCGGCGCCGTGCGCGATTTCGGCGGCGCGCAGGAAGGCGCGCTTGGCCTCGGGCGGATCGTAAAGATAGCCTTCGAGATAGGTGACGGCCGCGCCTGCGATCACCGCGGCATCGACGTCATCCGGCCCCAAATCGACACAGGCACCGAGGTAGGTCAGCATCGTGCGCTGGGCATCGGGCGTCACCAGCACGAAACAGCGGGCGGTCGCCGGTCCGGTGGTGGCATCCTCGGTGTTGAAGACGATCCCGGCGCTGCGGATATCGTGGCGGAAGACCTGCCCCAACTGGTCGTTGCGGACCTTGCCGATATAAGCGGCGGAACCGCCCAGAGCGGCAACACCGGCAATGGTGTTGGCGGCCGAGCCGCCCGAGCATTCGATTCCTGAGGGCAGGCGGGCGTAAATCGCCTCGGCCTGAACATCATCGATCAAAGTCATGATGCCCTTGGTTAAACCCAGGTCAGTCAACAGAGAATCTTCAACCTGGACAAGCACATCGACAATCGCGTTGCCGATACCGGCGACGTGGGTGTGGGACTCAGCCATCGTCAAAAGGAGCCTTTCGCGCGGTTCGACCGGCTTGCCAGCCGGTCACGCCGCCGGGGTAACTGAGACCCGGGCGGTGACATTAAGTCCAGTATAGCGCCGGTTGCGGCTGGAACAACGAAAAACTGCCTGTGGCCCCCTAAAGAGCACCGGACACCTTTGTCTCGCACCGGTCTTTGACCGTTCGCCAGCGCCAGACCTGTCACCACTTCTTTTAGGTGCATCTTGTTGCGATTTAAGATTCTACAGGTTGATGAATCACCATTCGATGCCTACATTCAAAATGTTATGCACCTAAAACGGATTATCAGACGCCAATGGCAATCCTGTTAAACCGTTGTTTACATCTTATTCATTTTTTGCGTGTCGTCCTTACGGTCGCCACGCTGATTTTTCCCATTGCCGCCCCGGCACGCGAGGGGCCATCTTGCCGCAGTCAAAGCGCCGAGCTTGATTTCCCCTATCAAAGCAACGTGCCGACGGGATGGGATCACGATCGGTTCGGAACCGAACCCCCAGGCGAACGACAGATCGTCACCGGCCCGTTTATCAGCGCCTTTCCCGGTCCCGAAGCCGAACGCACTGGATCGCCCTATCGCGCGGTGCCGCGCTGGGTCGCCTATGAAATGCGGGCGCTGATCGATGACGACGGACAACCGGTTCACCCCCAAGGAGCACGACGGCCGTCACGGTGGTACGAACTGCACCAAACGTCTTTTCTTTGGGATGATCGGCCCGAAATCGAGAGTCGGGGACTCGATTCCTCGTATCGGGGCTTTGCCGCCCTGTGGAACCGCGGTCATCTCGCCGCCCGCGCCCATGCCAACCGAATTGCCTGGCAGGAAGGTTGCAACAGTCACGTCTTCGTTAATGCCCTGCCGCAACATGCGCGGCTGAACCAGGGGGACTGGCTGGCGCTGGAAAATTACGCGGCGGCAGCGGCCAATCGATTCGGTCGATTGTGGACGATCGCCGGTCCGGTCTTCACCCCCGGTCGCTCAATCGAAATGATCGGGGGTCCAAGCACGGTGCCAGTGCCGGTGCCCCATGCCGTATTCAAGATTCTGGCGATTGAAACCGAGGCGGGAATCGAGGCCCGCGCCTTTTTGTTTCCCCAGGCCGAAGACGAAGACGTTGCCGCCTATCGCCGCTGTTCCGGCACTCAACAGGAATCTTATGACCTTGGGCGTTATGCGATAACGGTCGCCCGGTTGGAGACTCTAACCGGGCTGGATTTCTTTACCCGGCTTGACGAATCGTCTCGCCACGCCATCTCTTCATCCTCGGACGCCGCCCTCTGGCCCATCGCACCGCATTTTTACGGCGATCGGTGCGGAGGACGTGCAACAACACGATAAGCCTTTGGTTTNTCAAGGCTCCACGACCTTCAACCGGCTCCCTCAAGGGATTGCGCCCAAGCTCGGGCTGGGCCATCATTGCTNTTTGTTCGGGAGATTTTAAAACGATCATGGCGGACTCGTCTTCCCCTTCGTGGCACGGCACCACGATCCTGTCGGTTCGCAAAGGCGGACAGGTCGTCATCGCTGGCGACGGTCAGGTCAGCCTGGGGCCGACCATCATCAAAGCGAATGCCCGCAAGGTGCGGCGACTTGGCGGCGATCAGATTCTGGTCGGTTTCGCCGGTGCCACTGCCGACGCCTTCACTCTGCTGGAACGGCTGGAAGCCAAACTGGAAAAATATCCGGGCCAGCTGACCCGCGCCTGCGTCGAACTGGCCAAGGATTGGCGGACCGACCGCTATCTGCGCAAGTTAGAGGCAATGATTGCCGTCGCCGACAAAGACGTCTCGCTGGTTCTTACCGGCCAGGGCGACGTGCTGGAACCCGAAGACGGGCTGATCGGCATCGGCTCGGGCGGTAATTATGCCTTGTCCGCCGCGCGTGCCCTGATCGATATCGACACCCTCGACGCCGAGGCCATCGCCCGCAAAGCGATGTCGATCGCCGCCGACATCTGTGTTTACACCAACCGCAACTGTATCGTCGAAAGCCTATGAGCTCCGCCTTCAGCCCCCGCGAGATCGTCTCCGAACTCGACCGCTTCATCATCGGCCAGCACGACGCCAAGCGCGCCGTCGCCATCGCCTTGCGCAATCGCTGGCGTCGTCAGCAACTGTCCGACACCCTGCGCGAAGAAGTGCTCCCCAAGAATATCCTGATGATCGGACCGACCGGCATCGGCAAGACCGAGATCGCCCGCCGTCTGGCCCGCCTCGCCCAGGCACCGTTCATCAAGGTCGAAGCCACCAAATTCACCGAAGTCGGCTATGTCGGCCGCGATGTCGAGCAGATCGTCCGTGATCTGGTCGAGGTGGCGATCACGATGACCCGCGAGCGCCTGCGCAAACAGGTTGTCGCCAAGGCCGAGATTGCCGCCGAGGAGCGTCTGCTCGATGCCCTGGTCGGCGAATCCGCCGGTCAGGACACGCGCCAGAAATTCCGCAAGATGCTGCGCGAAGGCTCGCTCGACGACAAGGACGTCGAAATTCAGTCCAGCGACAGTGCCGGGCCAATCCCAACCTTCGACATTCCCGGCATGCCGGGGTCGCAGATGGGAATGGTCAATATCAACGAAATCCTTGGCAAGGCGCTGGGTGGCCGCACCAAAACCCGCCGCATGCCGGTCAAGGACGCGATGGTGGTTCTGACCGCCGAGGAATCCGACAAACTGCTCGATCAGGACCGGGTCGTCAAAGACGCGATCTGGGCGGTGGAAAACAACGGTATCGTCGTCATCGATGAGATCGACAAGATCTGTGCCCGCTCGTCCGAGCATCATGTCGGCGGCGATGTCAGCCGCGAGGGGGTCCAGCGCGACCTGTTGCCGCTGATCGAAGGCACGACCGTCGCCACCAAACACGGATCGGTCAAAACCGACCATATCCTGTTCATCGCCTCGGGTGCGTTCCACCTCGCAAAGCCGTCGGATCTGCTGCCCGAACTTCAGGGCCGCTTGCCGATCCGCGTCGAGTTGAAGCCGCTTAGTCGCGACGATCTGGTCCGCATCCTGACCGAGCCGGAAGCAAGCCTGATCAAGCAATACCGGGCCTTGCTCGCGACCGAAGACGTCGAATTGGAGTTTGAGCCAGACGCGATCACCGCGATTGGCGACCTTGCCGCCGAAATCAATTCGACAGTAGAGAATATCGGCGCACGACGGTTGCACACCGTGATGGAACGATTGCTGGAGGAAATCAGCTTTTCCGCCCCGGATCAGCCCCCCGGAACCCGCATCACCATCACTGCCGATCTGGTGCGCGAACGGGTTGGCGAGCTGTCGAAGCAAGCCGATCTCGCCAAGTTTATTTTGTAAGTGTCTTATCCACCAGATCCCGATGAGGTCTGATCATCGGGATCTGGTGGTACTACAGCAGCAGACTGCCCATTGCGGCGGTGCCAAACACAATCAACAATGCGCCGGAACCGTGGTTGAACAGCTTCATCCGCCGGGGAGTGACGTGACCGCGCGCGGCGGCCGCCGCTGCTGACAGCACCAGCCACCACAGCGCCGAACCGATGAAAATTCCGGAGATCAGAAGGCCGGCTTGAACCTGTCCCTCGGCACGACTGGACGGTCCCAGCGCAGCAAACACACCTGCCACGCCCAAGATAGTGCCGGGATTGGTGATGGTTATAAAGAAGGTGGTGACGAAATCGCGCCACTTTCCTGATTTCTCTGCATCTGGGCCGACGTCGAAGGCGGCGCTGCGCCAGGTATGCAGACCCAGGCCGATCATAAACAGACCGCCGACAATCTTTAACGTCTCCGTCTGCCCCTGCAAGCCTTGGACAACGGCACCGATTCCCAGCACCGCGACCGCGCCGAACAACGTGTCGGCCAGCGCGGCGCCAAGACCAGCAACGAACGCGGCCAGCCGTCCGTCGGCCAGCGCCTTGCGAATACAGAGAATTCCCACCGGCCCAATCGGTGCAGCGACGGCAAAGCCGATCGCGATGCCGCGCAGGAACAGGGGCAGATCGACATCAACGTCCAAAATGGGAATGCCTTTGCGGTCACGATGCGGGCGTCAGCAAAAACCAATTGGCCCCGCAAGGCAACCTCCTTGGTTCAAGGCAGGATCAACTCGGCTCCGAAGCGACGGATTGGCGCAATCATCACATCCTGAGCCGCGACCAGGGCGAGTTCGCGCCGTCGGTCAGCCCTGGTTCGTTCCAACACGGCAAACAAACCCGATACCGCCAGATCCAACGCTTCGGGCACCGCGCGCCCAGACAGAAGATGCCCAAACAGAAGCGCCGCCAACACGTCGCCGGTTCCACTCGGTTCGGGAGAAAAGGGCAGGCGAGGCGTACGTATCCGCCAAGCGTGCTCTGTCGTCACCGCCAGCACGATCAGGGCATCGTCACCGTCTTCCAAGCTGGTGACGACCGTCAGTCTTGGCCCTGCCTGCTCCGGCCCGGCCAGCAGAGCGCGCGCGGCAACAACAGCGTCGGTCTGATCGGTCACCGGACGGCGACTAAGCCACTCCAGTTCGAAGCGGTTGGGCGTCACGATGTCGGCGAGCGGAAGGAGACGACTGCGAAACGCCTCGGGCAAGTCGGAATCGACATACAAACCGTAAGGCACATCGCCCATCACCGGATCGCATAAATAAAGCGCATCTGGATTCGCCCGGCGAATCAGATCGGCGGCGAGAACCGCCGCCTCGACCGTATCGGCCTCGCCCAGATAGCCGGTCAAAAGGCCATCGCAGGATTCCAGCGCCCCGACCGCAGCCAAGCCTTCGATCATTGCAATCAGATGAGCGGCGGGAAGCCGCATCCCCCGAAAACCGTCATAGCCGGGATGGTTGGAGAATTGCACGCTGTCGATCGGCCAGACCTCATGGCCCAACCGCTGCAACGGCAGCAGCGCGGCTGAGTTACCGACATACCCATAGGCAACGGCGGATTGGAGAGAAACAATCTTCATCGTCGTCTCGGTATATACGACGCAATGTTGCGCCGCAACCTTGCCATCGAAAGGCAAGATTGTTACGCTTCGAACCCCTTTTTAAACGATCGGAGGATTTTCCTCATGGCTGCCACGACCCGGCCCCGCCGTTCCGTCCTCTACATGCCGGGATCGAACCCGCGCGCGCTCGACAAAGCGCGGACTTTGGCCGCCGATGGCCTGATTCTCGATCTCGAAGACGCCGTTGCTCCCGACGCCAAGGACGACGCCCGACGCCAGGTGGTCGAGGCTTTGAAAGCAGGTGGCTATGGCGACCGCGAACTTCTGGTCCGCGTCAACGGTCTGGCTACCCCCTGGGGACAAAGCGATATCGTCGCCGCCGCGAAATCAGGTGCCGACGCGATCTTGATTCCCAAGGTCGAAAGCGCCGACATGGTTCGTCAGGTCGAAGCCGCAATGGTTGCCGCCGGAGCGCCCGCCTCGATGGCGATCTGGTGCATGCTGGAAACTCCGCGCGGCGTGCTGCGTTCCGCTGAAATCGCCGATTCGACGCCGCGTCTGGCTGGATTCGTGATGGGAACCTCGGATCTGGCCAAGGATCTGCACTGCGCCCACACCCGCGACCGTCAACCGATGGTAACGGCTCTGGGGCTCTGTCTGCTTGCGGCTCGAGCCAGCGGACTGGCGGCGCTGGATGGTGTCCATCTCGACCTCGAAGACGACGAAGGCTTTGAAAACGCCTGCCGCCAGGGGCAAGACCTGGGCTTCGACGGCAAGACCCTAATCCATCCGAAAACCATCGCCACCGCCAACCGGGTCTTCGCACCGACCGAAAAAGAAATCGAATGGTCAAAAGCGATCATTGCCGCGCATACCGAGGCCGTCGCCGCCGGCAAGGGCGTCGTTGTCGTCGGTGGCAGGCTTATTGAGCTTCTTCACGTTGAAAATGCCCGCAGATTGGTCGATCTCGCGACCCGGATCGCCCGACTGGATTCCGCCCTTAAGGATTCATCGTCATGAGCAAGACCAATCAAGGCAATTTTCTTGAGGATTTCCGCCTCGGGCAAGTGATCCGCCATGCCACCCCGCGCACGGTAACCGAGGGTGACGTCGCCCTTTACACCGCGTTGTACGGATCACGCTTTGCCCCGCAATCCTCGGCCAAGTTCGCCAGCGCGATCGGCCTTGCCGAAAAGGGTCGCGCTCCTATCGACGATCTGCTCGCCTTTCACATCGTGTTCGGTAAGACCGTCCCGGATATCAGCCTCAATGCCGTCGCGAATTTAGGCTATGCCGCCGGTCGCTTCGGGGTTCAGGTCTTTCCCGGCGATACCCTGTCCGCCGTTTCGACGGTGATCGGGATCAAGGAAAATTCGAACCGTCAGACCGGCGTCGTTTACGTCCGCACCACCGGCCTGAATCAGCGCGGCGAAACCGTGCTCGACTATATCCGTTGGGTCATGGTGCGCAAACGTGACCCTAACGCGGTTCTCGCCGAAACCCTGGTGCCCGATCTTCCCACCGCCGTTGCCGCTGGCGATCTGATCCTCCCCACCGAATTGCAGCTTGACCGCTACGACGCGGTTCTGGCTGGAAGTCCCTATCTGTGGGACGATTATTCCCCCGGAGAGAAAATAGATCACGTCGATGGAAGCACCATCGAGGAAGCCGAACATATGATGGCGACCCGGTTGTGGCAAAACACCGCACGGGTTCATTTCAATCAATTTACCGAGGGAAAAGGTCGCTTTGGCCGCCGCCTGATCTATGGCGGCCACATCATCTCGCTGGCCCGCGCCCTGTCGTTTAACGGTCTCGGCAATGCGTTCAAACTGGTCGCGATCAATGGCGGCCGCCATGCCAACCCAACCTTCGCCGGCGACACGATTTTCGCCTGGTCCGAAGTGCTACAACGCATCGAGATCCCCGGCCGTGACGATGTGGGAGCCTTGCGCCTGCGCTTGGTCGCCACCCGCGACTGTCCTTGCGGCGATTTCCCGCTCTTCGCCGAAAACGGCCACGATATCGACCCGGCCGTGGTGCTCGATTTCGATTACACCGTGCTGATACCAAGACGGAGGGGATAATTTTTGCAGGGCTCTGCCCTGCACCCGCTGGGGCCTGAAGGCCCCAGACCCCCATTCCTTTTTATGTCAAAGAACCGCTAGCCCCTTACGGGGCTACGCGGACCCCGGCATCAGACTCCGTTTCAACAAGCGCAAGGCCGGGCATCGCCCTAATCCGGTGGGGATAACAATATCGGCGCGGCGAATTTTTTCGGCATCGGGCATCTGCCGCGCACGAATTTGCTCTAACCGCTCCGGCGTCATCCCGGAACGGGCAAGTACCCGTTGCGCCTGAAGAAAACGGGGACAGGTGACAACAACAACAACATCGCAGCGGCGCGCCCCTCCGGTTTCAAACAACAGAGGAATATCGAGCACCACCGCACGAGCACGACGGCGACGCTGACGATATAAAAATGCCTGTTCCGCAGCACGGACCAGAGGATGAACGATCACCTCAAGCCGTTTTAACGCCGCCGAATCACCAAAAACCATCCGTCCCAAAGCGGCACGATCGACCGCTCCGTCACGAACAACTCCAGGAAAAGCGGCTTCGACTGCGGCCACGGCTTTCCCCCCACGTGCAAACAAGGCGTGGACTGTCGCATCGGCATCGTGCACCGGAAAACCCAGTCGAGCCAGCATCCGCGCAGCCGTGCTTTTTCCGGTCCCAATCGAACCAGTAAGACCGATAATCTTCATTGATCCGACAGAACAAAAGCACGCAATTCGTCGGTAACCTCGGGTTCAGTCCCAAACCAAGCCGAAAATCCGGGCACCGCCTGCCACAACAGCATCCCCAACCCATCGATTGCAAGATTGCCGCGCTTACGCGCGGCCGCAAGCAACGGTGTTTCCAGCGGAACATAAACGATATCTGTAACGATTGCAGAGAGGGGGAGGGCGGCAAGATCAAGATCAAGCGGAGGCTGCCCCGCCATGCCGAGAGAGGTCGTGTTCACCAGCAGTGCCGCGCCTTCAAGCAAAGAAGCACGCTTTTCCCAATCGCCAACGATAACCGGACCGCCAAGATCCCGTGCCAACCGTTCGGCACGGTCGCGGCTGCGATTGACTAGGCGGATTTCGTTCAGGCCAGCATCGGTCAGAGCGGCAATAACGGCGCGAGCGGCACCGCCCGCGCCGATCACCACCGCCGGACCGTCATGCGGATGCCAGTGCGGTGCACCCCGGCGCAAATTTTCCAGAAAGCCGAAAGCGTCGGTATTCCGTCCTTCAACCGTTCCATTCTCTTTAAATATCAGTGTATTAACCGCACCGATCCGCGCCGCCAGCGGCTCAATGGTATCCAGCAGCGGCAACACCGCTTCCTTGTGCGGAATCGTCAGATTGATGCCCCGAAATCCTAGTTTTGGCAGAGTCACGATCGCCTGAGTAAGATCTTCAGGCGCAATCGCGAGCGGCAGATAGGCACCGTCGATGCCTAATTTTTCCAACCAAAACCCATGCAAACGGGGCGAACGCGAATGTCCCACCGGCCAACCGGCGACACCAGCCAGCCGGGCTTTTCCCGTCAGAATCATGTCGGCAAATCTCCGTCGATCCGCAAAAAATCGAGCAAGGGTAAAAGCGGCAGCCCGAGAATAGTGAAAAAATCGCCCTCGATAGCTGTGAATAACTGCGCTCCCAGCCCTTCGAGCTGATAACCGCCGACCGAGGACAGCACCGAATCTCCGGCCCGATCCAGATAATCCTCCAGAAAGGCGTTGGAAAATTCACGCATTGTCAGACGGGCTTCGGCGACGTGACGCCAACGGGTCTGGCCGTCGCGAACGACGGCCACGGCGCTGAATAAACGATGCGTTCGACCGCGCAGGGCTTGAAGCTGCGATCGGGCTTCGGCCCGGTCGCGCGGTTTATCGAAATCTGTTCCTGCGAGATCAAGAGTCTGATCGGCCCCGATCACCAGCGCCCCCGGTGCCCGAGTTGAAACGTCCAGCGCTTTTAAAACGGCTAAATTTTCGGCAATCGCGGCAGGATGAGCACGACGCTCGCGCAGACTTTGCTTCGTGGGATTTTCGTCGATTTTGGCCGGATCGACCGTCACCATCACTCCGGCGGCAGCGAGCAGCGCCCGACGGGCGCTGCTCGCTGAGGCGAGAACGATCATTGCGCCGACTCGCGCAGGCGATCCAGTCGCTGATCGTGCAACTGTATGATTGTCGCCGAAGCCTCTTCGATCGATTTACGAGTGACATCGACCACCGGCCATCCCAAACGGGTAAAGAGACGCCGAGCGCTTTGCACCTCTTCCTTGACCCGTTCGTACTGGGCGTAATCGGCTTCTTCGGTCTGATTAAGAAGACGCAGCCGCGCCCGCCTGATATCGGACAAGCTTTTGGGATCCTTGGTCAAACCGACCACCAAGGGATTGACCGCATGCTCTAGTTCATGAGGAATCGGAACGCCCGGAACCAGAGGATAGTTGGCACATTTCAAGCCACGGTTGGCGATATACATGCTGGTCGGCGTTTTCGAGGTGCGCGAGACTCCGACCAAAACCACATCGGCTTCCTCAAGCAGTTCGATCAACTGACCATCGTCATGAGCCAGGGTGAATTGCATCGCGTCGATACGGCGAAAATATTCGGCGTCGAGCTGATATTGCCGACCAGGCAGTGCATTGACGGTGGTACCGAGAAACGCCGACAGCGCTGCCATCACCGGATCGAGCACCGAAATACACGGAATCGAGCGACGGCGACAGGCGTCTTCGAGCTTCAAGCGGACAGTGCGATCGACCAGCGTGAAGAGGACAAGACCGGGATTTTCCTGAATTCCAGCAATAACCCGCTCGATCTGGCCCTGAGTACGGACCAGCGACCAATTATGCTGAACCGGATGCACCGATTCAAACTGCACCAGACAGGCGCGAGCCATCGAGGTGATGGTTTCGCCGGTGGCGTCGGAAACGAGATGAAGATGAAGGTCAGCCATGCCAGTGGAAAAGTTCCAATCATGGGGATAACCGGGGTCTGGACGAGACTCGCTGGATTCGCTCCCCGTTGGCTCATATTCCATGCGCCGACCGATGAGTCTGTCCATAACTTTTATGCCCTTAGGCGAGAATAACGTGAATTAGCCTTGCGGCAACGAGTTTTCCCCATTATCCACAGCTTTATCCGCAAGGCTTTGGACCGCTTGGAATCAAGGACTTGGCTTTGAGCATTCCCGAAATTCCCACGATCCGCCGGACCGAACCACGCCGACCGGACAAGCCTGGGGATAATTTGGGGAGAGAATCTAATCCCCATCATCCACAGGTATCCTCTACACACTGCCTTCTTTTCCTTAACTCCTAAAGAAGGTAAGAGAGGGGAGACCACTCGAACCAAGGCTGACCCAGTGTCCAACTCAACCAAACGCTTCCTCCGCGCCCTTTCCGGCGAAACCCTCACTCCTCCGCCATTCTGGCTGATGCGTCAGGCTGGTCGGTACCTTCCGGAATATCGTGCCACTCGCACGCAGGCCGGCAGCTTCCTCGATCTGTGTTACACGCCGGATCTGGCGGTCGAGGTGACGTTGCAGCCGCTGCGCCGCTATGGTTTCGATGCCGCCATCCTGTTCAGCGACATTTTGGTCGTTCCCGATGCGCTCGGACAGAAAGTCTCCTTCAAGGAAGGCGAAGGTCCGGTACTGCCGCCGATTCGCTCAGCAGCAGACCTTGACCGTCTCAACCTCTCGGGCTTCCACCAGCACCTCGCGCCGGTCTATGCCACGATGGCAGGTCTGGCCAAGTCGATCCCCTCCACGACCGCTCTGATCGGCTTTGCCGGTGCTCCGTGGACGGTGGCGACCTATATGATCGAAGGCAGTGGCTCGAAGGACTTCCCCAACGCCAAGGGGATGATGTTCTCGCAGCCGGAGCTGTTCGCCCGCCTGATGGCTCTGCTGACCCAGGCTACCGGCGATTATCTGATCCGTCAGATCGACAACGGTGCCGAAGTCATCCAGATTTTCGACACCTGGGCCGGCGCTTTGCCCGAAGAGCAGTTCGACGCGTGGGTTATCGCCCCCACCCGTGCTCTGGTCGAGCGTATCCGCGCCGAACGTCCCGGCGTTCCGGTGATCGGCTTCCCGCGTGGAGCCGGCGTTCTGTACAAGCGTTATGTCACCGAAACCAAGGTCAATGGCGTTTCGATCGATTCGTCGGTCCCGCTGGATTGGGCCGCCGCCGAATTGCAGCCGCATTGCACCGTTCAGGGCAATCTCGACCCGCTGTTGCTGGTCGCGGGCGGCGAAGCGCTTGATGCCGGTATCGATCGGGTCCTGACCAAGCTCGGCAAGGGTCCGTTCATCTTCAATCTCGGGCATGGTATCGTCCCCCCGACCCCGCCGGAAAATGTTGCCCGGCTGGCAGAGCGGGTTAAAAACTGGAAGGGATGATGACCGACGCAGCGGGCAGTAGAACAGCCGTCGTGCTGTTCAACCTCGGTGGTCCTGACAGTCCCGAGGCGGTCGAGCCGTTTTTGTTCAACCTGTTCAACGACAGGGCGATCATCGACGTCCCGGCCCCTCTGCGCTGGCTGATCGCCAAGATGATATCCAAGCGGCGGGCGCCCGCTGCGCGCGACATCTATGCCAATCTTGGGGGAAGGTCTCCTCTGGTCGCCCAGACGGAGGCCCAAGCCCGCGAGCTGGAGCAATTGCTTGGCCCCGGCTACCGTTGCTTTATTGCAATGCGGTATTGGCATCCGTTTACCAGTGAAACGGTTGAATCCGTTAAAGCCTGGAAAGCGGATAAGGTTGTTCTTCTGCCTCTATACCCGCAATTTTCGATGACCACGGCGGGATCTTCCTTGAAGGAATGGAAATCGCAGGCAAAAAGACTGCGGTTACGCATTCCGTCGCGGCTGTCCTGTTGCTATCCAACTCAGCGTTATATGGTCGAGGCTTTGGCCGATCTGGTTCGCCTCGGTTATGAAGAAGCAAAAGCGCAGGGCACGCCGCGGATTCTTTTTTCGGCTCACAGTCTGCCGAAAAAGATGATCGATAATGGCGACCCCTATCAGGCTCAGGTCGAGCAAACGACTCAGGCGGTGGCAAAAGCCACGGGAATTCCCGATCTCGATTGGGCGTTGTGCTACCAAAGCCGGGTCGGTTCGATGGAATGGATTGGGCCTTCAATCCAAAGCGAGCTTGAACGCGCCGGCCAGGATCACGTTCCAGTTGTGGTGGTTCCGGTTGCCTTCGTCTCTGAACATTCTGAAACGCTGGTCGAACTCGATATCGAATATCGTCAACAGGCTGAAGCGCTGGGGATTCCGGGATATATCCGGGTGCCTGCGTTGGGCTGTCATCCCTTTTTCATCAAAGCTCTGGCCGAAGTTGTGCGTGATCCAAAGTCTGGGTCTGGAAAAGGTGGATGCAGTTCTTTGGGCCAAACCTGTTTAGGAAGAGGCTGTCAATGCTGAGTGGTGAAGGCTATCTTTGGGTTAAATCCGTTCACGTCATCGCGGTTATTTCGTGGATGGCGGGAATGTTGTATTTACCGCGTCTGTTTGTCTATCACACTCAGGTCCAACCCGGTTCCGAATCCTCGGAAAAGTTCAAGGTGATGGAACGACGCCTGTTGAAGGCGATCATGACGCCAGCGATGATTCTCAGCTGGGTGCTGGGATTGTGGATCGCGATCGACATGGATATGTTTTCCCAGCCCTGGTTTCATGCGAAACTGGCTTTCGTGATTTTGATGACGGTCTCGCATCTGTTCCTGATACGCTGTAAGAACGATTTTGCCGCCGATCGCAATACACGGCCGGAAAAGTTCTTTCGCGTTCTGAACGAAGGGCCGACCCTTTTGATGATCGCAATCGTCATTTTGGTGATCGTAAAACCGTTCTGATCGACCGATCCCGGATCGGCCCCTCGGTCCGGGATGTTCTCTTTTATGCTAATCCCGTTTGACAGCAGACGACACTTTGGCTAAAGGTGAGCAAATATTCCGGGTTTGCTCTTTACCCCGGCTGAATTTACCCGTCCCGCCCCCTTGCCGGATCAATTCTGACCGGCCTTGCTTTGGCCCGTGGCCCGAGACCGTATCCGGTCAGCGCCCGTCGGACCGATGATCCGCTCCAAGGCATTTGAACGGATACCTACTCTATGCATCTTCAGGACCTGAAAAAGAAGTCTCCCGCCGAGCTATTGGCATTTGCCGAAGAGCTTGAGGTTGAGAACGCCAGCACGCTTCGGAAGCAGGACATGATGTTCGCTATCCTGAAGCAGCTTGCCGATAACGATACTCCGATCTACGGCGATGGCGTTCTTGAGATCCTTCAGGACGGTTTTGGTTTTCTGCGCAGTCCAGAAGCCAACTATCTTCCCGGTCCCGATGACATTTATGTCAGTCCGAGCCAGATGCGCCGTTTCGGTCTCCGTACCGGCGATACGGTCGAGGGGCAAATTCGGGCTCCGAAAGATGGTGAGCGTTATTTCGCGCTGTTGAAGGTCAATTCGATTAATTTCGAGCCGCCGGAAAATGTACGGCACCGTATTAATTTTGATAATTTGACCCCGCTTTATCCTGACGAAAAGCTTCGTCTTGAAATTGACGATCCGACCAAGAAAGATCTTACCACCCGCGTGATTGATCTGGTCGCGCCGATTGGCAAGGGCCAGCGCGCTTTGATTGTCGCGCCGCCGCGTACTGGTAAGACGGTGATGTTGCAGAACATGGCTCATGCCATTTCCGCTAATCATCCCGAAGTTTATTTGATCGTATTGCTGATTGATGAACGTCCCGAAGAAGTCACCGACATGGCGCGTTCGGTGAAGGGTGAAGTGATCAGCTCGACTTTTGACGAACCCGCATCACGTCACGTTCAGGTTACGGAAATGGTGCTGGAGAAGGCCAAGCGCCTTGTCGAGCATAAGCGCGATGTCGTGATTCTGTTGGATTCGATTACCCGTCTTGCCCGTGCCTACAACACGGTTGTTCCCAGCTCTGGAAAAGTGCTGACGGGTGGTGTCGATGCTAATGCCCTGCAACGTCCTAAGCGCTTTTTCGGTGCTGCTCGTAATATCGAGGAAGGCGGTTCATTGTCGATTATTGCTACCGCTTTGATCGATACTGGTTCTCGTATGGACGAAGTTATTTTCGAAGAGTTCAAGGGAACTGGTAACTCTGAGATTATTCTCGATCGTAAGTTGAGCGATAAGCGTACGTTCCCGGCGATTGACATCACGAAGTCGGGCACTCGTAAGGAAGAATTGCTGGTCGAAAAGGGTACCCTGTCTAAGATGTGGGTGCTTCGTCGTATTCTGATGCCGATGGGTGTTGTTGATGCGATGGAATTCCTTGTCGATAAGCTGAAACACTCGAAGAATAATGCTGACTTCTTCGATGCGATGAATTCGTAGAGATTCGTTTTTTCCGGCCCTCTCCCCGAAAAGCCATCGGCTTTTCGGGGAAGGATTGGAGGTCAAGGAGGCGAGCCTCCTTGCGGGTGCAGGGCGGAGCCCTGCTAATTTTATTCTCCGGTAAAGACCGGAGCGCGTTTTTCCCGAAAAGCGCGGACACCTTCAACATAATCGTGGCCGTCATAGACCTTGCGGCGTAGACCCTGGACCCGTTCGAACATCCGGGGGGTAATCGCGTGGGCCGAGGCGAGGACGCGCAGTTCTTCCTTCATCACCGCGATGGATAACGGCGCTAGTTTGGCGATTCCACGGGCCATTTCAGCGCAAAATTCGGTGATTTTGTCGGCCGGTTGCAGATGATTAACAATCCCCAAGGTTAGGGCACGATCGGCGTTGACCGGTTGAGCGCAAAAGGCCATTTCTTTGACCGCATGCAGATTTGTGGCGTTGATGAAGGTCAACAGGCCGACGATATTATAGGGAATACCCAGTTTTGCCGGGGTGATGGCAAAGCTGGATTCCGGTGTTGCCACCAGGATATCGCAGGCCAGCACCATTTCGAAGGCACCACCCCATACGCCGCCTTCAATCAGTGCAATAATCGGAGCAGGGAATTCTTCCAGTGCCCGGATCACGACCCGCAATGGATCGCTCCAGCCCAGCGGATCGCGGTGGCTGTGCGGCAGTTCCGAGATATCATGTCCGGCCGACCAGACCCGGACGCCAGGTTCGGCCCGCAAGATGACGGCGCGTGCTTTAGCGGTGCGCGCTTCCTCCAATCCGCTGAGAATTTCCTCAATCATCGCCTCGCTAAGGACGTTGCGCCGCTCCTGGTTGGTCAGGGTGATGGTCAGCACGTGTCCGGTTTGCTCGATTTTGGTCAAGCTCATCGTGGCCTTCTTTCCTGGCAGTGAAGGGGAGGGCTGGACCAAACGGAAATCAGGTCCAGAGGGAAAAGAATCAAGCCGCACGGAACTGACTGCATTTTCCGTCTGAACAGTGTCAGGGAGAAAAATGGCCTAGTCGTGGCGGCTTTTGCTGCGTCGATGATAGCGGCGACGGTAGGAAGACGAATCGGCCCATTCGTCGTCATCCGCGCTGTCGTCGTTGTCGCGCCGCCGTGACTGCAAATTCACTGCGCCGATCAGCAATAGCGGCGGCAGGACCACAATGACGATTCGCCCGACCATATTCAGAAAAGTCATCCGGTCGGTTTCAATGACGATGCTGTTTTTGCAATCGTAACGCTGCTGAAAGTTTCCGGCGCAGTCGCTCATCCGCTCCTTGACCGACAAAGAGCTGTGATTTTCGACTTCCCCGTTTGGCATCGTCAGAAATTGGGTCCACACCGCCCAGCAGATCCAAACGCCACAGGCGGTGAAAACCCCCGCTTTGCGCAGGGACGATCGCCTCACCTTTGACCTCCGTTCTCCAGTTGCAGCAGCGCTGCCTTGGTTTCTATTCCGTCGATACCGGAATAGCCGCCCAGACTGCCATTCGCGCCAAGAACGCGGTGACAGGGAACGATGATCGGGATGGGGTTGCGGCCACATGCTCCGCCAACGGCGCGCGGGCTACTCCCTAGGGCCAAAGCGATCTCTCGGTAGGTGGTGGTGACACCAAACGGAATCGCCGTCAGAGAGGCCCATACGCGCTTCTGGAACTCTGTTCCCGATGCAGCCAATGGCAAATCGAAGCCGCTCCGCAGGCGCCCGTCGAAATAGGCTTCCAATTGGTCGCGGGCGCGCAGCAGCAGCGGCGTTTCCTCTGCTTCGGGGAGCCAGCCCCAATCGAGCGCGACGATTGCGCCGTTCTGTTCGAACAGCGCTAGCGGACCAACGGGAGAGTTAAAAGACAAATGAGCCATATCAACAGAGTACCTCAGACCATCGGTGTTCTGAAAGACTCCTTTTTTCGACTGAGGGCAAATGCTTTTACCCTTGGTAGATGTAGAAATGGCCTTTAAAATTTAATGGTTCAAAATTTCCTCAAGCGCGCTCGGATTGTCGATCGGGGCAAGACAAAACGGCCCCCGACAAACGTGTGCTCTGGCAGAATCCGGACCGTGTTCACGGATGATCAGCGGATTTTGTCCACTGGTGATCGCGGTACGAAGCAGAATAGCCGCAGCGGGATCGTTGGCAGGGCCGAAAATCGTTACTTTTAGGGGATGGTCGAGCAGATGACGCGCATCGAGGAACACCGCCATTGTCGTTCCCTGGTCGGGCAGGGCGGCGGAGAAGGCGGATAAGGTCGCTTCAGCGCGGTCATGCCACTGGGCTTCGCCACTGACCAGATGCATCAACGCTAGAACTTCGGCCATCGCGCCGTTGCCGGAGGGGACAACGGAATCAAAGAAGGGTTTGGTTCGTATCGGTACGTCGGCGGCATCGTCTGCCGACAGGAAGTAGCCGTTACCATCCTGGTCCCAATGATGGTCATGGGCGCTGTTGAGCCATAATTGTGCCTGGTCGAGATAGCTTTTGTCTCCGTCAGTGGTATAGAGCGCGATTGCCGCCGCTGCCAGGTGGGCGTAATCGTCGATCACGCCGACCGGGCCAACCCGGCCCGCGCACCAGACATGAGCAAGACGGCCACCGGGAAGAGTGGCCCGTGCGGCGACGGAGGCAAAAGCAGCTCGCGCTGTTTCAATCCAGTCGGGCCGGTCGAAGGCCAATCCTGCCTCGGCCAGGGCGCGGATCGTCATTCCGTTCCAGTCGGTCAGGATTTTGTCGTCGCGGGCAGGGCGAGGGCGGATGGATCGTTTGGCCAGCAACAGCGCTCTTGCTTCGTTCAGGCCGGTTTCGTCGTCGTTCCCATGGGGATGATTGCGATGAAGAATCGAGCGGCTTTCCCAATTGCCGCCGGGGCGAATATCGTAAAGTGAACGGATGCGCCCCGCGAGAGCAGGGGGGAGCGCGGACTCGATCTCCTCGACGCTCCAGGTATAGAACGCTCCTTCCTCGCCATCGCTGTCGGCGTCGAGCGCGGCAGCGAAACCGCCGGTTTCGATCCTCATCTCGCGTTGGAGCCATTCTATGGCTTCGGCCACGGCCTGGCGATACCGCGGGCTGCCAGTCCGCCGCCACACCTCAGTCAGCAAACCGATCAACTGGGCATTGTCGTACAGCATCTTTTCGAAATGCGGGACGATCCAGGCGGAGTCGGTGGCATAGCGCATGAAACCGCCCCCCAACTGATCGCAGATGCCGCCCCCGCACAGACGGTCAAGAGTCAGGATCACCTGTTCTCCCAGACGTTGATCGGCTCCGGCCAAATGCGAACGCCATAAAAAACGCAAGAGCGCCGGTTGAGGAAATTTCGGCGCGGCTCCAAAGCCGCCATGGACCGGATCGGCCAGAGGCAGACACGCTTCCGCCACTTCGCGCCCCAGTCCGGGGGCGATCCCGTCGCCACCGGGAGATAAAGTCAGGGGGGCGAGGGCAGTTCGCATCCGTTCGGTCTGGGCGACAATCGCAGTGTCGTCCTGATTCCAGGCGGTGGCGATCCCGTCCAGCACTTCGGCGAAAGACGGACGGCCATAACGCCGCATCGGCGGAAAATAAGTTCCGCCCCAAAATGGTATTGTCTCAGGCGTCAAAAACAGCGTCAGCGGCCATCCGCCCGGCTGTCCCATCATCGCCAAGGCATGTTGATACACACTATCGAGATCGGGCCGTTCCTCGCGGTCAACTTTGATCGCAACAAATCCATCGTTGATCCGGGCGGCGATGGCGGGATCGCGAAAGCTTTCGTTGGCCATCACATGACACCAATGACAAGCCGAATAGCCGATTGACAGCAGGATTGGCCGGTTACGGGTTTTTGCCTCGGTCAGGGCTTCCGCTCCCCACGTCTGCCACGCGACCGGGTCGGTGGCATGATGGAGGAGATAAGGGCTGGTCTCTGCGGCGAGACGATTGACCGGCATATCCTGCTCTCCCTGGGACGTCTCTGGTGTTGGCGTGTCCGGCTTCCCATCTCATCGGTCTGGGCTGCGATTGCGCCGTTTGGGCTCTAGGCTTAGTTTGGGTGTCGGGCCGCCGGCGACAAGAGCGGCCATCCCTCGACCCGGCCGGATCGGAGCCAGCATGAAGATCACCGTCGACGTGGAGTGCACCCCGGAAGAATTGCGCACCTTTCTCGGTCTGCCCGATGTCAAACCGATGCAGCAAGCGCTGATGACTCAGATTCAAGAGAAGATGGAATCGAGTCTGAATGCCGTTGACCCGGAAACGATGTTCAAGGTCTGGCTTCCGGCCGGGGTTCAGGGGATGGAGCAATTACAAAAACTGTTCTGGTCGCATTTTGCTACGTCCAGCGGCCGTCCCAAGGAGAGTTGACCCGTGACTTCGTCCGCCGATTCAGAGCTTTATTTCCGTCTTCATGTTTTTATCTGCACCAATCGTCGCCCGGCTGACTCCGCCCGTGCGGGCTGTGGCGGCCATGGCGCCGAAGCTGCCCGCGATCATCTGAAAAGCCGGGCCAAGGCGCTCGGTCTCAAGGACGTTCGGGTCAATAGCGCCGGCTGTCTGGGGCGTTGCGAATTGGGGCCGGTGCTGGTGGTCTATCCCGACGGTGTGTGGTACCGCTTCGAGACCATTGCCGACATCGACGAAATTCTCGACACCCATCTCGGTCGTGGTGGCCGGGTCGAGCGCTTGTTGCTCGGACCCGATGCCCGCCCCGTGCTGACGGCGTAACCCCACGATGGCCGATACGATTTATGCCCTGGCCAGTGGGGCGGGCCGAGCCGGAATCGCCGTGTGGCGTCTGTCGGGGGAGGGCAGTGGTTCTGCCCTCTCGTCTTTGACCGGATGCCCGCTTCCCCCGGCGCGTCGAGCGGTACGAGCGGTGCTCCGCGATCACGACGGCGAGCCAATCGACGATGGGCTGGTACTGTGGTTTCCTGCTCCAGCCAGTTTTACCGGCGAGGATGTCGTCGAGCTTCATCTCCATGGCGGCCGCGCCGTCGCTCAGGCATTAGGGCAAGCTTTGGCCCGGCTTGGCTTGCGTCCGGCCGAACCGGGCGAGTTCAGCCGTCGCGCTTTTGCTGGTGGCAAGATCGATCTGACCCATGCCGAGGCGATTGCCGATCTGGTTGCGGCTGAAACTTCGGCGCAGCGACGGCAGGCGTTGCGGCAGATGGATGGCAGCCTCGCCGCTTTGATCGAGGAATGGCGGCGACGGCTGGTATCGATTCTTGCCCGGCTGGAAGCGGCCATCGACTTTGCCGAGGAAGACCTTCCCTCCAGTCTGATCGATCTGACCCGTACCGAAGCGGCGGCATTGTCCGCCGATCTGGCGCGGCATCTGGCCGATAATCGCCGGGGAGAAATTCTTCGCGATGGGCTGCACATCACGTTGCTGGGGGCACCGAATGCCGGCAAGTCCAGCTTGCTGAACCGCCTGGCTGGACGTGAGGCGGCGATTGTTTCGGCTGAGGCCGGGACGACCCGAGACGTGATCGAAATTCATCTCGATCTGGCGGGCTGGCCGGTGATCCTGGCCGATACCGCCGGTCTGCGCGAGGCGGCCGGGCAAATCGAGGCGGAAGGGGTGCGCCGCGCCCTGGCTCGGGCCGAAGCGGCCGATCTGAAACTCGCGGTGTTCGACGCCGCTTTGGTCCCGAATCTGGACGAAGCGACCTGCGAAGTGATAGACGACGCCACCCTGGTGGTGTTGAACAAGCGGGATCTGTCCTCTTCGCTTTTACCCGAGACCGTCGCTGGTCGTCCGGTCGTTGCGGTATCGGCGAAGACCGGTGACGGTCTCGACGATCTTTTGTCATGGATTGGCGAAGAGGTTCAGCAGCGGTTCGCGGTTGGGCCGGCGCCAGTTCTGACCCGAGCGCGACATCGGGCGGCGGCCGAAGCGGCGGAGCGGGCTTTGTCAGGCTTCGATCCCTCTGGCGATCTTGGCCTTGCCGCTGAATCGTTGCGGGCGGCGGCAACTGCTTTGGGGCGGATTACCGGCCGGGTCGAGACCGACGAGGTGTTGGAGGCGATCTTCCGCGAGTTCTGCATCGGGAAGTAATTTTTCAGAAAGGTGTGTTTCACGTGAAACAGACGCTCGAACGAGGCCGGGTTGATGTCGTGGTCGTCGGTGCAGGTCATGCCGGATGCGAGGCCGCTGCCGCTGCCGCTCGGGTCGGAGCCGCGACCGTGCTGGTGACGCAGCGGCTCGCCACTATCGGCGAAATGTCCTGTAATCCGGCGATTGGTGGGCTGGCCAAAGGTCAGTTGGTGCGCGAAATCGATGCGCTCGATGGGGTGATGGGGCGGGTGATCGACCGTGCCGGCATCCAATTTCGCATGCTCAATCAGGCTAAGGGACCGGCTGTTCGTGGTCCACGTGCCCAGGCTGACCGCGCTCTGTATCGTCGGGCGATGCGAGATGTGCTGAACGAGGTCGAAGGGCTAACCCTGCTCGAAGGATCGGTCGAGGATCTGATCGTCGAAAAGGGGAGGGTGGTCGGCGTCACTTTGGCCGATGGACAGGATATCGCGTGCGGTGCGGTGGTGATTACCACCGGGACTTTTTTACGCGGAATGATTCATATCGGGACCAAGATCTGGCCTGCCGGTCGGGTCGGAGAATCTCCGGCGGTCGGTTTGGCTACGGCGCTGGACCGTCTGTCTCTGCCGCTGGGGCGGTTAAAGACCGGGACACCGGCGCGGCTGGATGGGCGGACGATCGATTGGGCCTCGCTGGAAATGCAGGCGGGCGACACGCCGCCTCGACCGTTTTCCTTCCTGACCGAAGCGATTACCACCCCGCAAATTTGCTGCGGCATCACGGCCACCACGCCCGAGACCCATGCGATTATCCGGGCCAACCTTGACCGCGCACCAATCTATTCGGGCCAGATCACCGGGACCGGGCCGCGTTATTGTCCCAGTATCGAGGACAAGGTGATCCGCTTTGCCGACCGTGAGCGGCATCAGATATTCCTTGAACCCGAGGGACTCGACGACCCGACCGTCTATCCCAACGGCATTTCGACCTCTCTGCCCGAAGACGTTCAGAAAGCAATGGTCGCCAGCATCCCCGGTCTGGAACGCTGTGTGATGCTGCGGCCTGGCTATGCCATCGAGTACGATTACGTTGATCCCCGTGCGTTGCATCGGTCCTTGGAAACTCGGGATGTGCCGGGTTTGTATCTTGCCGGTCAGATTAATGGCACCACCGGCTACGAAGAGGCTGGCGCGCAAGGGTTGATAGCAGGTGTTAATGCAGCACGTAAATGTAGCGGTCAGGAGCCGCTGATCCTTGACCGTGCCGATGCGTATATCGGGGTGATGATTGACGATCTGGTCAGTTTGGGCACCAGCGAACCCTATCGGATGTTTACCTCTCGCGCCGAATACCGCCTGCTGCTGCGGGCCGACAATGCCGACCAGCGTCTGACTCCCAAGGGGCTAGAGGCTGGCTGTGTCGGGTCGGTACGGGCACAGTCGTTTGCGACTCGCTTTGCCGCGTTGGAACAGGGGCGGGCGCTGCTGAAGGGGCTATCGGCTTCGCCGACTCTGCTGGCGAGAGCTGGTCTTGAGATCAATCAGGACGGAGTGATCCGTTCGGCCTGGGATCTCCTGGCCTATCCCACGCTTGATTTAGCCCGTCTGGCGGAGGTGTGGCCGGTCCTGGCCGACCTTGATCCAGCCTTGGCCGAGGTTCTGGAATCCGAAGGAACCTATGCCGGGTATGTCGAGCGGCAAGACGCCGATATCCGTGCCTATCGTCGGGAAGAGGCGATGGAGCTGCCTGCCGATCTTGACTATGATTCGATCGGCTCGCTTTCGACCGAGGTGCGGTTAAAGCTAAAGGCGGCGCGTCCGGCCAGTCTGGCGGCCGCGGCCCGGATTTCCGGGGTTACTCCGGCGGCGGTGACGGCGTTGCTCGGTCACGTCAAGCGCCAGTCCGGTGAGAGGAAAAGCGCATGAGCGATCCCCGGAAGAGACTAAGCACTCTCGGCGTTTCACGTGAAACAATGGCGCGGCTGGAAATCTATGCCACATTGTTGACCCGTTGGCAGGCCCGAATCAATCTGGTCGGACCTGACACGCTGCCCGATTTATGGACCCGCCATATCCTCGATTCGGCGCAACTCTGGCCGATGATTCCATCCGAGGCCCGTCGCCTTGCCGATCTGGGGAGTGGAGCCGGATTCCCCGGATTGGTTCTCGCCATCCTGGGGGCACCCGACGTTCATCTGGTCGAGAGCGATGCCCGCAAATGTGCGTTCCTGCGCGAGGCGGCTCGACTGACTGAAACCCCGGTCACGATTTTGAACCGCCGGATCGAACAAGTGGAACCGCTATCGGCGGATATCGTCACCGCTCGTGCCTTGGCTCCGCTGTCGCGTTTGCTGGATTGGGCGGCACCGCACCTCGCTTCTGGGGGGCAATGCCTGTTTCTCAAGGGGCGAGGAGCGGAAGACGAATTGACCGCGACTGCGAAAGAATGGAAGATCGGCCACCGCCGGATTCCGTCGCTGACCGATTCGGAGGGGGTTGTCCTTCAGCTTCGAGAGGTATGTCGTGGCTCAGCCCAGCACTAGCAGCGCCGTCCCACCGGCGGCGCGGGTTCTCGCCATCGCCAACCAGAAGGGCGGAGTGGGCAAGACCACCACCGCCATCAATCTGGCAACGGCCTTAGCGGCAACGCGGCGCAATGTCATGGTGATCGATCTCGATCCCCAGGGGAATGCCAGCACCGGTCTCGGGATCGACCGGGCGGCGCGCACGACCAACATTTATCATGTCCTGATGGGCGAGGCCGCGTTGAAAGAAGCGGCGATTGTCACCGATATTCCCGGCCTTACCGTGGTGCCATCGGGAGTCGATCTGTCGGGGGCCGAGATTGAGCTGATCGATTTCGATCGCCGCGAACACCGGCTGCGCGAAGCTCTGGCTGGTTCGCTTGAAGCGTTCGATTACGTTCTGATCGATTGCCCGCCCTCACTGAACCTGCTGACGCTGAACGCCCTGGTCGGTGCCGACGCGGTCCTGGTGCCGTTGCAGTGCGAGTTTTTCGCGCTGGAAGGAATCACCCATCTGGTTAAGACAATCGAGCGGGTGCGCCAGGCGTTCAATCCCGATCTGGTGCTGCAAGGCATCATCTTGACGATGTTCGATAAGCGCAACAATCTGTCCGAGCAGGTTGCCACCGATGTTCGCGATTTTTTTGGCGACAAAGTCTACAACACCGTGATCCCGCGCAATGTCCGGGTGTCTGAAGCACCGAGCCATGGAAAGCCGGTTCTGCTGTATGATGTGAAGTGCAGCGGCTCGGAGGCTTATCTTCATCTGGCCTCGGAACTGTTGAAACGCGAGCGGGATTTGAGGACGTAAGAATCGTGGCCGAGGAAAGAAAAAAGGGTCTGGGACGCGGACTGTCTGCTCTTCTGGGAGACAATGCCGCTACTGCCGTCGCTGCGGTCAGCACTGCCGTTGCCTCTGGGATGGAAGCCGCCCCGGCGTCGATTGGCTTGCGTTCGATTCCTGTCGAGTGGTTGCAGCCGGGGCGGTTCCAGCCCCGTCGTCATTTTGACGAAGATCATATTGCCGATCTGGTCGAATCGATCCGGGACAAGGGAATTCTTCAGCCGCTGCTGGTGCGGCCGTTGCCGGATCATCCGGGCCGGTTCGAGATTATCGCGGGCGAACGACGGTGGCGTGCCGCTCAACGGGCGCGCTTGCATGAGGTTCCGGCGATTGTCAGCGAGTTATCCGACCGCGAGGCGCTGGAAGTCGCCTTGGTCGAAAACCTGCAACGTCAGGATTTGTCGGCGTTGGAAGAGGCCGATGGCTATCGCCGCCTGATGGAGGAATTTTCCCATACTCAGGAAGAGCTGGCCAAAGCGGTCGGCAAAAGCCGTTCACATGTCGCCAATATGCTTCGACTGCTTGCTTTGCCCGAGCCGGTGCGGATTCTGCTGGAGAAGGGCGAACTGACAGCGGGCCATGCGCGCGCGCTGTTGACTGCCGACGATCCGGTTGGATTGGCTCACGAGGTGGTCAGCAAGGGGCTGAATGTTCGTCAGACCGAAAAGTTGGTGGCGAGTCAGGGGAAGCCGAAATCGTCTGCGAAGGAGCGTCCGACTGAGGACGGCAAGGACGCCGATATCGTCGCGCTGGAACGTGATCTGACCGAGATGTTGGGCTGCCGCGTCGCGATGAAGCCGTTGGGCAAGGGGGGCGAGTTGACAATCGCCTATGGCTCGCTTGAGCAGTTGGACGATCTGTTGTCGCGTTTGGCTCATCGTCCTGAAAAAAAGCATCGATCCGATATCGAGTCCGAATCGTTCTTGGGTTAAGAGCCGCCGGGAGACTGTTCACAGCGGGGCGCTCTTTGTAAAATGACTGTCCGACCGATAAGGGGCATGTCCGATGAGGCCGAGCGAAGACGAAGTGCCGCTTGACGTATTACTGGCGAACGTGCCTGACGAGGTGATGAAATCTTTTACCTCTGAGCAGAGGGCGGCGTTGTGGAATGCGGCAAAGCCGATCAGTTGGCGCCACTATCCGATCAACATCCGCCTTTCCTTTTCCTTTTTTGGTCGCCGCCATTTTATTACCATCGTCGGCGGTAACGAACGCCGTTCTCCTGAGCGGATCCACCGCGAGCAGTCGCGCCACCCGATCCGAACGGCGGGCAATTTGCTGTTCATGCTGGGAGTTGGTGGTACGTTTTATCTGTTTGCCGTGCTTGGTATCTTTCTTTTCTCCAACCTGATCGAGTTTTGAGATTTCCATGACGTCTTGTCCCTGCGGCTCCGAGCGGAGCTATGACACCTGCTGTGAACCCTTCATCACCGGCGCGGCGTTGCCTCCGACCGCTGAAGCCTTGATGCGTTCGCGCTATAGCGCTTTTACGGTTCACGCGATCGATTATCTGGAAAAGACCCTGGCACCTGACCGGAAAAATCCGTTCAATCGCGCCGATACCGAAAAATGGGCTCGCGATTCCGAATGGCAGGGCCTTGATATTCTTGGTGTCGAAGCTGGCGGTCCGGAGGATCAAGAGGGCAGGGTGGCGTTCCGTGCCCGCTTCCATTACGACGGCAAGGATGAGGTTCATCTGGAATTGTCGCGTTTTCGTCGGATCGACGGCCGCTGGCTGTATGTCGATGGCGACGTCGGCAAGGTGATGCCTGTGACTCGCCACAACGATCTGCCCGGCCGGAATGATCCCTGTTCCTGCGGTTCTGGGAAGAAGTTCAAGAAGTGCTGCGGCGCCTGATGGCGGTTTCGGTTGGGTCCAAAGCCGTCCTGGGGCGGTCTTTGGCGTTTCAGACAGGCAGGTGGACCCCCGTTTCATGACCCGAACCCTTGATGTCTCTCTCCGTCCTCAAGCCGAGGCTCCCCGTCCTCTGATCGCTGTCGATCGGGCTATCGCCGAGTTGAGGCGAGGCCAGATCGTTATCATTGTCGATCAGGGGCGGGCAGTCGCATTGCTGGCCGCCGAAGCGGTCGCCGAGGAAAGCCTTGCCCGGTTGGCTGCGCTGTCGGCGACGCCTCCGGTCGTTCTGCTGACGGCGCGTCGTCTGGCCGCGTTGGGGCTGGCGGGACTAGAATCGGGGGTGGCCCGCCTTTTTTCTCCATCAAATTTCGATGCCGAAACGATTTCGATTTTGGCCAATCCCTGTGCAGAGATCGAACCGGGAACTCCACCCGCCGACTTTACTGTCGAAACCGGCGGGATACAGGAGGAATCGTGCATCGCTTTGGCGAAGCTTGCTCGTCTTCTGCCCGCAGCCGTTATCGTTCCGCTCTCTGAGTCGGTGCCGGATAACGCCGTCATCGTCGAGTCCGAAGATATCTTGCAGCACCAGATCGCCGTCGCCCGCTCGCTCAGTCCGGTGGCTGAGGCGCGGGTACCGCTGGATCAGGCAGAAAATGTTCGCATTATCGCGTTTCGTCCCTCCGATGGCGGAATCGAGCATCTTGCCATCGTGATCGGCGATCCTGATCCCGATCAGGCGGTGTTGTGCCGGTTGCACTCCGAATGCTTTACCGGAGACCTGCTCGGCTCGCTACGCTGCGATTGCGGGGATCAATTACGCGGTGCAATCGGTGAAATCGCTGCGGCGGGAAGCGGCGTCCTGCTTTATCTCGCCCAGGAGGGGCGGGGGATCGGGTTGGTTAACAAACTCCGCGCCTATCAGCTTCAGGATGCCGGTTTCGACACGCTCGACGCCAATCTTCAGCTTGGGTTCGATGATGACGAACGGATCTATCTGCCGGCCGCGCAGATGCTGGACCGGCTCGGCATCCATCGGGTGCGGCTGATGACCAATAATCCGGCCAAGGTCGCGGCCCTGGCCCGGCACGGGATCGATGTCGCCGAGCGCGTCCCTCATATTTTCCCGTCCAACGATCATAATCAGGGCTACCTGCTGACCAAGGCAACTCGCAGCGGTCATTTGTTTTAGGCGGCATTTCCGGGGGGCTTTGCCCCCGCGTTTCCGTATTCGATTCAGGGCAAGGGGCCACATGGCTCCTTGCTGGTGTGGGTTACGCCCGCGAAACGCCGCAAAGTCCGATCTTGCAACGGTTCTGGCCGACCGCTAGGCTGACTCCACCGAAATCCGTGTGTTTTTTCGAGGTATCACAGTGCTTGAGGGCCGGCGGATTCTGCTGATCGTCTCGGGTGGCATTGCCGCCTATAAATCTCTCGACCTGATTCGTCGCCTGAAAGAACGCGGCGCTCAGGTTCGATGCGTTCTGACACGGGGGGCGGAGAATTTCGTTACGCCCCTGTCGGTGGCGGCACTGTCCGGCGAACCGATCCGTAGCGATATGTTTTCGGCGGCGGATGAGGGCGAGATGGACCATATCCGCCTGACGCGGGAGTCCGATCTGGTGGTGGTGGCTCCGGCCACAGCTCATCTTCTGGCGCGGATGGCTGGCGGTTTGGCGGACGATCTTGCCACCACCCTGTTGCTGGCGACCTCGGTTCCGGTGCTGGTTGCGCCGTCGATGAATACCAGGATGTGGGAGCATCCCGCCACCCAGGCCAATATTGCGACGCTTGAGGCGCGCGGGCTCCAGCGGATTGGCCCGGAGGCGGGCAATCTGGCCTGTGGTGAAACCGGCAGCGGCCGGATGGCCGAGCCCGCCGAGATTCTGGCGCGGATCGAGCTGCTTTTGAGCGAAGGGCCTCTGGCCGGACGCCACGCTATCGTCACCTCCGGCCCGACCATCGAACAGATCGACCCGGTTCGCTATATCGCGAACCGCTCGTCCGGGCGTCAGGGGCACGCGATTGCCGCCGCTTTAGCCGAGCTCGGAGCCAAGGTGACTTTGATCAGTGGCCCTGTTGCGTTGGCCGATCCGTCCGGTTGCACCGTGGTTCGGGTCGAAAGCGCGATGCAGATGTTGAATGCGGCGCGTTCCGCGCTGCCCGCCGATATCGCGGTATGTGCCGCGGCCGTTGCCGATTGGTCGGTGGTCAATCGCAGCACGGAAAAGCGCAAGAAAAAGGTTGGTGAAGCCCCGCCGGTCATCGAGCTGGGGCCGAATCCTGATATTCTCGCAACATTGTCACGGGCCGAGGCGGCGCGTCCGCGTCTGGTGGTTGGCTTTGCTGCTGAAACCCAGTCGTTGATCGAGAATGCTCAGGACAAGCGACTGCGCAAGGGCTGCGACTGGATCGTCGCTAACGACGTGTCCGAGGGAAGCGAATCTTTCGGTGGCGAGTCCAATACGGTTCATCTGATCGATTCTGTCGGAGTCGAGGACTGGCCCCGGATGAGCAAGGCTGAGGTCGCCCGCCGACTGGCCCGCCGCATTGCCGCGACGTTCGAGACCTAGCCCCTTCAGGAGTTTCTTAAATGCCCGCTTCCGTCCTCGCCCCCCGGATCGAGGTGAAGGTTCTAGACTCGCGCCTTCACGAATGGGGTTTGCCCTGTTATCAGACCGAAATGGCGGCCGCATTGGACCTACACGCTTGCGTGGAGAATTCAATAATTCTACACCCCCAAGCGCCAGCTCAGTTGATCCCCTCTGGAATTGCAGTGTATATTGGTTGCGAACATATCGCGGCTTTGTTGATGCCGCGGTCGGGAATGGGCCACAAAAAGGGGCTGGTTCTGGGCAATACAGTCGGGCTGATCGATGCGGACTATACAGCTCAGGTGATGATAAGCGCCTGGAACCGTAATCCGATCGGGTCCGAACCTATTGTCATCACTCCGGGGGAGCGGATCGCACAATTGATGTTCGTTCCGGTGGTCCGCCCTGTTCTTGATGTCGTCGATACCTTTTCAGCCACGACCGCACGAGGCGAAGGGGGTTTCGGCTCTACCGGAACGGGAAGGGAGCCATAGGGCGATGCTGAGGCCGTCCAAGAAAATGCTGTTCGCGATCGAGGCTGTCCTCGATATCGCCTATCATGCCGGTGGTGAGCCGGTGCAGAGCCGTGAAATCACCCGCCGCCAAGGCATTCCCCGCCGTTATCTCGAACAGACCCTCCAGCAATTGGTGCGGGCGGGAATTCTGGTCGGCGTGCGTGGCCCTCGCGGCGGCTATCGGTTGGCCCGTGAGCGGCGGCGAATCTCGGTCGGCGAAATTGTCCGGGTCGTCCGCGCCCTGGAAACCGTCGAGGATACGGCGGAAGATAGCGGCGCATCGGCGCTGGGGCGTCAGGTGATCCGCCCGATGTGGGGCGATCTGGGCGAAGAAATCATGTCGCGCCTGGATGGGATCAGCATCGACGAATTGTGTATGCGAGCTTATCGCGACGGCGTGCCCAGCGAGGCAACCCAAAAGCTCGATTTCACCATTTGACCTAGCCGCGATTGAAACGATGACGCAACGAAGTCTTCGTTTTATAGCAACAGATCGACGCGGGGGCCTTTGTCGCCGCTTTCCTCGACCTCTCCCCGGCAGGTGAACAGACGTTCTGGAGCGATGCCCGCTTGTTCGCTGAGATAGTTCTTGGCAACGGCGGCTCGGCGGTTAGCCAGGGCGGTCAGAGCATCGCGGTCGGCCGGTTCCAGTCCCGAGGCCGCTGGCTCGGTTCCGATCAGGCGTTCCAGACGACTTAACAACGGCCGTTCTTCGGTGCGGCGCTGCAATGCTAGCGCCTGTCCTTCGGTTGAGATTGCCTTTCCGCATAGGGTCAGGCGGAGGCTGTCGCGACTGCGCATCAGTGTTGCGACCTGATCCAGCGTTTCTCGCTGCTCGTCGGTTAGGGTAACGCTGCCAGCGGCAAAGCCGAGTGGAGCCAAGGCGAGATGATTGCCTTCTCCCAGATCGGTAACCAGAGAGATAAGCGTGGTGAAAGGGAACGCGACCTTCAACGTCGTCATTACCGTCGAGGATACCGCTCCGGCGACGGCCTGAGCGACGGCATCGCTGACATCGAAATCAGGCGAATCAAGCCGTCCGCGCACAGGAATCGACAGGCGAATGCGCTCGTCGCCGCCGCGCAGCAGATCCAGCATGGTTTCGACCGGCATTCCAGTTTTACGCGCCAGTGGCGCGTTAGGATCGGGGGCGGCGATAAACAGGTTGGAAAGGGTCAACTCGATCTGACCGTCCAGTGCGCCGTTATTGGCCTCACCGCGTACGGTACCGTCAAAATGGCCGGTGCGGAGATGAACTCCCAGCGCTTCGGCCAGATAGGGCGATAAGGGAGGCAGTTCCAGGGCGGTAATTCGGGCGTCGATCGTGCCGCCGGGCGAGTCGGTGAACGGTCTCAGCATGCCGGATGCGGCTACTTTCGAATCGCCGATCATCGCCGAGAGATCGAACGGGCTGTCGCGGTCGGGATGAGCGTTATCAAGCCGCGAGACCGAGAGATCGACCGAACGCGCCACCAGCCGAACCGGTTCGTTGAGGCTGCGATCCTCGAACAGTAGTTTGCTGCCGTTGCCGATCGTCAGGCGGTCGAGGGAGATGCCCAGCGGATGCGATGTCGAAGCCGTGTGCGTCTTGCCCGAGGAGGGGAAGGAAAAGCCGAGCAGGCCGATTTCGGTTCGGGTCAGTCGCAAGGTAAGACCGGCAATATCGGCTCCAGCCGCCGATACGGCGTTGGCACCATCATAGGCCGGGCGATCAAGCCGCAGCGAGCGGGCTTCGACCCGCCAGGGATAACCGGCGGGGCCGCCCCGGCGCAATGCTGTTACCCCATCGATACCCAGACGGGTTGCTCCGATACCGCCTTTTCCGGTGATGGTCAGACCAGCGGCGTCAAGCTTGTCAACCGCGCCCCACTCGCGCGCGCCTCGGGTGGCCGAGGCGGCGATTTTCTCGGCGTTCAGCTTAACCTGGGCGCTGATCGGCCATGCGGCTTGGGCCGAAGTGGATTCAATTTTTCCTTCGCTACTGGCCTTGGCGATGGTGAGCGCATAGTCGCTGTCGGTGAGCCGCCCGGAATCCAGCTCCAACCGTCCTTCGGCGCGGGCCGAGCTGATTCCGTTGGCTTCGGCCTGTCCGGTCCAACGCAGGGCGGCGGCGGCGATCTCGGGACTGATTCCGGTCAGGGCCAGGGACGTGACCCCAAGGTTGCCCTGCCACGTCAGGCGTGCGCCGTCCAACCGTGCCGGGGAGGCATCAAGGCGTAGCGTGGCGGCGGTGATGTCAGGACCGCCTCCTTTGATCGCCAGGGTGTCGGCGGAAAGGCTGCCCTGCCATGCCACTTTGCGGCCTTCCCATCGCGCGGAAGCGGCATCTAGACGCAGGGTGGCGGCCGACACGCTTATCGGCTTGGCGGTAACGGTCAGTCCGGCGGCGGTCAATTCGGCGGAGAGGTCGAGACTCTTTCCGTCCCATGCCGCCTGTTTCAGATCAAGGGTCAGGCGCTCGCCCGCAAGAGTAACCGGCTCGGCCAGACGCGCGGCCCTGATCTCGGCCTGACCCGATCCGGTCAGTTTCGGCCCGGCGGCGGTCAGCCGTCCCTCGGCCGAAACGGCAGCGTCGAATCCACCCTTAAGACCTTTGAGTCCGATCTCGGCCAGAGCCTCCTGGAACAGGACGGGATCGAGATCTTTGGTGGTCAGCGACAGCGTAAAGGTAGGCTCGGACGCAAAAGGAAGGACGGTACCGTTCAAGGTTATCGGGGCGCCGTTCAACGTGCCATCCAGAGTGAAGGCAACCGGCAGGTCGGGAATCTGGCTGTGCAGATTTGTAACGATCAGATGCCGGATGGCGATGTCGGCTTTCAAAGCGCCGCTGACCAACTGAAGTCGGCTGTCGGTCAGTTCCAGTTCGGCAAGATCGATTCCCCACGATGTCTTGGCCGGAGCGGCTTCTGTCGGGTGCTCCTGGGAGGGGGGCTGTTCGCCCGATAAAGCCAGGGGCAGACCGTTGAGGACGAAGACATCACTGCCGCTTTCGCGACGCAGATCGATGGTGACACCAGTTAGCGACAGGTGATCGATCGCCAATCGTTTGTTGAACAACGGCTTCCATCGGAAGCGCAGAGCGAGGTCGCCGACCCCCAGCGCGGAACTGCCGAGTGGAGCACGAGCAACAACTTCGCGCACCATCAGGTGGCCGTCGAACAATGACAGGGCGCTGTCGGCGATGCTGACATCGACCATACCGAAATCGCGTAGGGTGCGGATCAATCCCCAGCGCAAGCCAGCATCGGGCAGAACAAGCCAGCCCGCACCCAATCCGCCCAATACGATGGCGGTGGCCAACGCCCATTTTCCCCGCCGTCCCAGTCTGACGCTTCGCCAGCCTGTCGCCACGTCGCCTCCGCTCGTATTCAATCGTTACAATATGATCGTGTAGCGGCAGAAAAAGGCAAGCCCGGATCGCGGCAGGCGCGATCCGGGCTTGTCCGGAAACGACGAAACAGGACGGATTATTCCCCGGTCATGATCCGATCCACCAACTGGCGGACGGTGGGGATGAATCCATTCGCGTAATAGGGGTCTTGGCCAAAGCGATAGGCATTGTGTCCGGCGAACATCAGTTCATGCTCGACATCGCCGCCATGGCCAATGTTCTGAAGCGTCTTCTGGATGCAAAAGCTGCGCGGATCGGCCTTTTTGCCGGTGGTCCCGGATTCGCCCTGAGCCCAGTTCGAGAACTGGCACTGTGACAGACATCCCATGCACTCGACCTGATCGCGACGAATCGCCTCGGCGCGTTCTGAGCGGACGAACACCAGGGTCGAGGACGGGGTTCGCAGACCTTCGGAAAAGCCCTGGGCAACCCAGCCCTCGGCCCGTTCCTTGTCATGCGGGGTGACCCACACGATCCGGCCCCGTGCTCCGATCGGCAGTTCGGCGATGTGATCGCCGACGCATTCGGGGGAATAGGGAATCTGATGGTCCAGCCGCTCGCACAACTCGCCGATAAAAGCATTCTTGACCGCCGAGGAATAGAACCCGGTCGGGCTGAAATGGTGCAACAGCACGTCGCCGGGTTTCAGCGTCAGCAGGCGCTTTTTCCAGGCGTCGGAGATCGGGCTTTCCTGGGTCAGCAGCGGGCGGGTGCCGTATTGAAAGGCAACCGGGCCAAGTTCAGGATTGCCGATAAAATCTTCCCACTCCTTTAGCCACCATACTCCACCGGCCATGAAGATCGGCACGTTGGCCAAACCGCATTCGGTCATTACCTGACGCAGTTCGCGGACACGGCCATAAGGCGGTTCGGGGGTCTGAGGGTCTTCGCTGTTGGACAGGCCGTTATGGCCGCCAGCCAGCCACGGATCCTCATAGACCACGCCTCCCAAAAAGTCGGGGAATTTGTGGTACGAGCGTTTCCACAAGGCACGGAAGGCACGGGCCGACGAGATGATCGGATAGTAATAGACGGTGTTGCGTGCCGCGATCTCGGCAACACGATAAGGCATCCCGGCACCGCAGGTGACGCCATGGATCAGGCCCTTGGCCCCTTCCAACACGCCTTCAAGGATCGGCTCGGCTCCGCCCATCTCCCACAGCACGTTCATGTGCAGGCGACCTTTGCCGCCAGAAACGTCGTGAGCAATCTGCGCCTGGGAAATGCCGCCTTTGATACCGAACGCGATCAGTTCCTGATGACGCTCGGCACGGGTCTTGCCCTGATAGCGCATGACGACAGGATTGCCATCCTCGTCGTAATGATCGGCATTGACGCCGGAAAAGGTCCCGACTCCTCCGGCGGCCGCCCAGGCTCCCGAGCTTTCGCCTGTGGAGATATTGACCCCCTTGCCGCCCTCCACGACGGGAAGGACCTCGCGACCGGAAATAATAATGGGATCGAGGGGTTTCAAGGCGACGATCACTCCTTGGCAGGCCATGGCCGCCGTCGCGGCCGGACGAGGGGGGACGACATATATAGAGCCATGGCGGGGGGGATCACCAGTGACATTACGAATTCATGACGAAGAAGGATAGTCGGTACAGATCGCGGCGATCCCGTCACGCCACAGCATCCGCATCCGTTCTCGATCGTTGAGTGTGTATACCAGCAAAGTCATCCCTGCCGCACCTATCGCTCCAATGATCGAGCGGTCTAACTCCGCTTGGTCGGCGACCAGCACGGCACAGCCCAGCTCTTGGGTTTGGGCGTGCCAATCAGACGGAACCGCTCCGACCAACAGACCGCGCGACCAGTCGGGGACGATTTCGCGCGCGGTCTTCAGTGCTTCGGAGGAAAAGCTGGTTACCAGCGGTGGCGGGCGGTCGTCGGGCCACAGTGACGCGGCCACGGACAGGGCGACGCGGGCGGTTTCCACTTCGTATCCCGCCGCGGGTTTGATCTCGATGTTCACCGCCAGCCCCAGTTCCAGGCACAGCGTCAGCGCCTGTTCCAGAGTCGGGATCGGTTCGCCGGCAAAGGCCGGACCGAACCACGATCCGGCGTCCAACATCGCCAACGCGGCACGGGTCAGGGCGGCGACCGGTCCGGTTCCATTGGTGGTTCGATCGAGATCGTCGTCATGGAACAGCACCGGACGGCCGTCTGCGGACAGGCGGACATCGATTTCAACCATCGCCGCGCCCGCCCGCGCCGCCGCGCGCAATGCGGCCAGGGTATTCTCGGGAGCAAGACCGGCCGCGCCACGATGTCCGATCTGGGGAGGAACGACGATCATTGGGCTAACTGAGCCACCACCGCTTCGACGGTGATGGCGGTCATGCAGCGGGCTTCGGTACAGGCCGACTTGCGATGATTGGAAGCCGACACGCAGGGCGAACAGGCCAGACCGGCAAAGACGAAGCGCGCATTGGGATTCAGCGCGCCGTACAGCGCCGGAGTTTCCGGCCCGAACAAGACAACGGTGCGCAGGCCGGACGGTGCGGCGAAATGAGCCGGGCCGCTATCGTTGGTCACCATTGCCTCCGACAGGGAATACAGCAACGGCAGTTCGGTCAGGCGGGTGAAGCCGCACAGCACGGCCACCCGTTCGGACCCTAATTGGGCGGCGATCGCCTCGGCCTCGGGACGCTCTGACGCGGTACCAGTCAGCACCAGCGCAACGCCGTCCTGTTCCAACAAGCGGCGGGCCAGCTCAAGGTAGCGTTCGACCGGCCAGCGGCGCAGCGGCATCAATTCGCTGCTGTTGGGGTTGAGGATGATCCAGCGCGGATGACGTGCCAGAACCGGATAGGCGTCCAACAGCCTGGAGCGGAACCCGGCCAGCAGGGTCGGGTCGGGTGCATGCGGCACCAGTCGGATATCGTCGTCGCTGAAGATGCTTTTGCTGAAGGGAACGGTGTCTTGCGGCTCGGACAACGCCTCGACCAGCGACAGGAAGTTCTTCGCGATGTGCATGTGGGGGTTATAGGCGACGCGATGAGTCAGTAATTCGCCCCGGTATAGTCCCTCATTGTGAAAGCGGTAAAAGCCAACCCGCTGTTTCGCGCCGGACAGGAAGGTCAGCAGGGCGCTATAGCGTGAAAATAGCTCCAAATCGATAGACGCCATCAGGTCGAGTCGGCGCATCGTCCAGATCGCCCGCAGCGAATCGAGCGCCAGCGACACGAAATTGTCGGCGCGGATGGTCAGAACCTGCTCCGGCGAAATGGTGCCGGTGATTTCGAGGCTGGGGCGGTTGGCGGCGAAGATCAGGAAATACAAACGCGCGTCGGGGAAGTTGTCCTGAACCCGACGCATCGCTGGATCGGCCAGGATGGTGCTGCCCATCTCGGACAGCTCGATGAACAGGATGTCGCGGCCGGTCTTGCGGGCAGTCGCCGGGCGAACCCGTCGCCACAGCCACGATACCGCAGTCAGCAGAGCACAGAGCGGCACGCCTACCCAGAAATCGATCCGGCGCATGTTATCGACCTTCACTGCTCTTCCCTCCGATCCTGGAACAGACCCGGCTGATAGGATTCACCCAACCAGATTTCATAGCGATCAACTGTCCGGCCGCCCCAACGCCGTTCGATCACATCCAGAAGGGTAACCCGGTCGAAATATTTCGAGACGTCCTCGATCGCATGTCTTCCGGTGCGGGACACAAACACGGCGTTACGGCCGGGCAGGGTGGCGATGTCGTCGCGGTTATAAGATGGAATCCGCGGCACCCCGTCCGATCCGGTTAGAAATACCACCGGATGATCGGGGAGATAATAGGACAGCAGTCCACTCAACTCATGTTTGGCAACGACAATAAAGGTATCCGGGTGCTCGGCCCGCTGCTTTTCCACTGCCTTAGCCAGTTGATCCCAGCCCCCCAGACGTCCCAACGGATCGATCTTGGGAGGAACCGGCAGGATCGCCGTTGCCATCTGGAGATACACCACCGCCAGCAGCACGCCGCCCAGAATCGGAGCGGCAGTATAAAGGCGCCGCAGCAAGTTCCAACGCGGCCCCAGCCGCTGCGATCCGCAGAGGGCAACCCAACCTCCGGCGGCAGCGGAGATCGCGCCGATCCATGCCGGTCCGGCCCAATGCGGTTGCACCAATCCGCCCCAGGAATGATGAATGAAAAAGGCAAGAACCGGGGCCGATGTCGCTCCCAGAAGGAACCATTCGGCCCGACCGCGCCGCCAACCGGCCCACAGCGCCCAGCCCATTCCCCACAGGCAGAACCCGAACAGCAACGGCGTCACCAATCCGATCTGGGTTCCGGCGAAGGTGGCGAGACTGAGCAGCGGATCGGATACGGGGCTGTCGAAGGAATGAGACAGCTGTTTGCGGAACGACACCCATTCGTGGCGCCAGTTCCAGATCAGCACCGGCGCGGTACAAGCCAGCGCCAGCAGCGCGGCGAGGACGAGGTGCTGGGCGCGTCTCCACCAGCGCCAGCCCTGGCGGAACAGCACGAACAGAGCCACGATACCGGGCAGGATCAGCACCATCGTGTATTTGCCGGTGAACCCCAACCCCAGCGCGATGGCGAGGACGTAAAGCCAGATCGCCTTGTTCTCGCGCATCAACCGAACCGCCGCCCACAGCGCCAGCGACCAGAACACCAGCAACGGCGCGTCTGGGGTGGCGATGACCGAGGCGGCCCCGAACAGAAGGGTCACATTGAGCCACAGTGCCGCGATCAGACCGGCGGCCGAACTGTCGAACGCACGCCGGGTGGTGTCATAGATCAGCAGGGTGACGATTGCCGAGGACAGGATCGAGGGCAGCCGTACCGCCAGTTCGGAGGTGCCGAACAAAGCGGTGGTGCCAGCCAGCCACCAGGCGGCCATGCCGGGATGATCGAAATAGGAAAGCTGAAGCTGGCGGGACCAGAGCCAGTAATAGGCTTCGTCACCGGATAGCAGGCCGATGCCCGCTGTCAGGGTGTGAACCAGTCCCATGACCACCACCAGGGCAGCCAGAGCGGCGATATGTCGCCAGGGTGCCGCTTTCCTGTCGGAAGCGGTGTTCGTCGCAATGTCCAAGTCCTGGCCTCCGGGGCGGTGTTATGCCGGGCGAGGTGAGGCGGGGCAATAGCACAAAACACGGCGGCAATGCCAGGGTGACGACGAAAAAACCGCCCGGACGCTGATGCCTCCGGACGGTTTCAGCTTGCAGTGAAGGATAAAAGGATCAGCCGTCGACGCGGACGATCACATCAACACGGCGAATGGTATGGCCAACGGGGGCGCAGGGGACTTTCGAGACTGCGATCATTTCAGCCAGAATATCACACAGCCGACCTGTTTTCTCGTAAAAGAAATGATGGTGGTCGGTGGTATTCGTATCGAAATAAGATCGACCGGATTCGACAACGATCTCGCGCAGCAATTCAACTTCGGTGAATTGGTGCAGTGTGTTGTACACCGTGGCCAACGAGACGCGGATATTGTTCGACAGAGCTTCGGAATGAAGCTGTTCGGCCGAAATGTGGCGATCGCCGCCATCGAATAGCAGGCGGGCCAGGGCAAGACGCTGGCGCGTCGGTCGCAATCCCACCGCGCGGAGTCGGTCAAGGGCTTGACTATAGGGACGGACGGTCATCATCGTCATCGCTGGCACCTTATGCCTGATCCAAACTGATCGAGACAGATAATAGCTGGAACCGTTCGAATAAGCCAGCGCTGATGCAGAAATCATTGCTATAAGGAAGACCTAGACCTTTGTCTTGGGCAAAGGAGGCGGTCGCTGTCCTGGACGTCCGGCTTCCTTTTCGCGACAATCGGGCCGCGTAATGCGCTGCTGGGTTCCGTAAAATCGCCACGGCATGCCTCTCGAAGGACTGCGCCCGGAGATTTGAGAGGCGCATGGATCGGTTCCGATCCAAGCCGGTTGGTGTGAGTCGGAAATGGGAAAGGATCGAGCAATGGCGATGTTGGTGTTAAGTGTAGTCGATGAGGCCGACGTCAACGGGCGCGATATCGTCAGCACTGGGATATCGATGCTGGGTCTGGAGGGCGATGACGTTGTTTGTGGCCGTTGTGGACGCGAAATGATGTCCCAGGTGCCGATTCGAACAATGCCGGTCGGTTTGCTGTATCGCTGTGAAGTCTGTGGAGCGTTGAACGAAGTCCCGGCCGATGTCCCGTGATGGTATCGGGGGGGCTTCTCAGGATTCAGGGAAGGCTGCCTCTCGTGATCGCTTGCAGAACGGCGCGCGCTTCGTGCCTGTCGATCTGGTGAATATCGGTCAAATGGGTTTCCCAGTTTCCGACATATTCATGAACCGCGACCAAAAGACATTCTCCAATGGTCTGCCCGGTTCTTGCCGCTAGCGTTTCCAGACGAGCCTTCAGGTCAGGGGGGAGTGTGACCATAAGGGTATTCATCGTCCGTCCTCATTGACAAAGACGGCCGCACTCTAGCGCCTTTCGTGTGCCCATGCCAGTTCCGACCGGCGGCGTCGGGCAAGCGAATTTGGGCCGCCGATAGGGGCGATGGGAAGATCCGGTTGCCATGTTACGAACTGGGGACGATAGAGAAATCCCTGGACCAGATCCGCTCCTTGCCGTTTAGCCCAGGCAAGGTCTTCCAGGGTTTCGATCCCCTCGAAGATCAACCGCTTGCCGGTATCGCGGGCGAATCCCGCCAGCGCGGACAGCAGCCGCTGGGCTACCGGATCGTCGCGGCGGTCGAGCCAGTCTCGCGCGATTTTCATATCGTCGATTCCTGCCAGGACCGCGAACGAGATCAGACTGTCGCCGCCGCCGATATCGTCGAGGGCAACGCGAACGCCAAGCCCCCGCAATCTCCGCAGCATTGCGAGGCTGAGGCGTGAATCCGTCACCGAGCAATTTTCGATGATCTCGACCCCGATATCGTTGCGGAGAGATAACAATCCCATCAGCGGATTGTCCGCCTCTTCGCCGCCGCCAGCAGCGAAAGCGTCGGGGTCGAGATTAACGAACAGGGGAATCCCCGCTGGGGCATGGGCGATCTGGTCGCGCTTGGCGCGGAACTCGATTTCGTACAGAGCGGGGGGCGAGGCATGCAACGCCTTGAACACCCGGTCTGGCGCGATCGGCTCGCCCTGACGGGTGCGAAAGCGGCTAAGACCCTCATAAGCGGCGATACGGCCGGTGTTGACCTCGATCAGCGGCTGGTATTCGGCACCGACCGAACTTTGAGACAGAATATCGGCGATGATCGATGCGGGCAGGTCTTCGACCGCGGTGCCGGGGAAGGACCGCGGTCTGATCTGGCTCACGTCCGCATCTCCGGCCCGCCGCGGGTCAGCAGCGCCAAGGTGCGAGCCAGCGTCTCACGCGAGAGACCCAGACCGTCCTCGGTGGCCATGTCGGTCAGTTCGTCCAGACTGGACGCTCTTTCCTCGTCCAGCATATGCCGGGCGACCCAAAGACGTGTGTGTGTGGGGATCAGTCCTGCCGCTCTCACCAGAGCGACGGCACCCGAGAATGCGCTATAATCGATCATTGCAGCCCCCTGGCTTGTCGTTCTGCAATTAATAACGATTATCAAAATGACGTCAAGCCCCGCATACGAAAGATATTAGAACAATCCTAATTAGCTGCGTAATGTGGCCTATTGTCAGGATAAAATTCTAAGAGCAATCTTGTGGGTATCGAAACCGAGGAGTTCACCATGAGCAAGGATAAAAACCGTGGGACCCATCACATCGATATCGGAATCGACGAGAAGGCGCGGGAGCAGATCGGTGCCGGTCTGTCGCGGATGTTGGCCGACACCTACACGCTGTATCTGAAGACCCATAACTTTCACTGGAACGTCACCGGGCCGATGTTCAATACGCTGCACCTGATGTTCGAGGCGCAGTATACTGAGCTGGCGCTTGCGGTTGACCTGATTGCCGAGCGTATCCGTGCCCTGGGCTTTCCGGCCCCCGGCAGCTATCGCCAGTTTGCCGATCTGACTTCGATTTCCGAAGAGACAACGGTTCCGTCGGCGGAAGACATGATCCGCCAGTTGGTCAAGGATCAGGAAGCGGTGGTCCGTACCGCCCGCTCGATCTTCCCGGTGGTTGACGAAGCCCATGACGAGCCGACGGCAGACCTGCTGACCCAGCGGATGCAGGTTCACGAGAAGACCGCGTGGATGCTGCGCAGCCTGCTCGACTGAACGGTCTCGCCTCTGTTGCCCAAAAAGAAGGGGCGTCGGGTTTCCCCGGCGCCCCTCACTTTTTTCCGAACCGCCCGAAGGCGGAAGAGGATCAGTGGATGGTTTCGCCATGCAGCGCGATGTCGAGACCTTCGCGTTCCTCTTCGGGGGTGACGCGCAGACCAATGGTCCAGTCAACCAGCTTCAGCAGGATGTAGGACGCGACCGCGGTATAGGCCGCCGTGATCAGCACACCCCACAACTGGGTCAGCACCTGGCCTGAATTGCCTTCCAGCGCACCGGCGGTGCCGCCGATCGCTTCGACCGCGAACACACCAGTCAGGATGGCACCGATGATGCCGCCGACGCCGTGAACGCCGAAGGCGTCAAGCGAGTCGTCGTACTTCAGGGCCTGCTTCAGCGTGGTCGAGGCCCAGTAGCAGCCGATGCCTGCGGCAAAGCCGATCACCAGGGCACCCTTCGGCCCGACAAAGCCAGAGGCGGGGGTGATGGCGACCAGCCCGGCGACAGCGCCGGAGATCAGGCCCAGCACCGACGGCTTCTTGCGCAGGATCCATTCCGCGAAGACCCACGACAGAGCGGCGGCGGCGGTGGCGAGATGAGTCACCAGGAAGGCCATGCCGGCACGACCGTCAGCGGCGACGGCGGAGCCGGCGTTGAAGCCGAACCAGCCCACCCACAGCAGCGACGCGCCGATGATCGACAGGGTCAGGTTGTGCGGGGCCATGTTGTCCACGCCATACCCCTTGCGCGGGCCGAGTACCAAAGCGGCGACCAGACCGGCGATACCGGCATTGATGTGGACGACGGTGCCGCCCGCGAAGTCAAGCACGCCCATCTTACCGAGGAAACCGACGGCGGCGGCGTTGGAGTCAACCGCCCACACCCAGTGAGCGATCGGGGCGTAGACGATGATCGACCACAAACCGATAAACACCAGCATTGCCGAGAACTTCATACGGTCGGCGAAAGCACCAGTGATAAGGGCCGGGGTGATGATCGCGAAGGTGCACTGGAAGGCCCAGAACACTGATTCCGGGATCGGACCGTTGAGCGATCCCTTTTCGAGGCCGTCGAGTAGGACTCGGCTGAACCCACCGATGTAGGGATTGTCGCCGGTGAAGGCGAGGCTGTAGCCGATCACGCCCCAGATCACCGTCACCAGGGCGGTGATGGCGAAACTCTGCGCGGTCATGGCCAGGACGTTCTTCTTGCGGACCATGCCGCCGTAGAACAGGGCGACGCCGGGAATGGTCATCAGCAGCACCAGGGCGCTGGAGATGAGCATCCAGGCGGTGGCGCCGCTATCGAGTGTCGGCGCGGCGACGGCGGCCACTGGTTGGGCGGCCTCTTCCGCACGGGCGGCGGTGGCAAGCAGGGCCGTGCCCAGCGCCGGGCCCGCGCCCAACAGGAAAGATTTGAAACGGTGAATCATGTTTACCCCCGAAGCGGCTCTGCGAGAGGACGTGCCGACGAGGGTTGGGATGATCCCGTAGCTCCGGTCGGCGCGCTTGGTCAGTAACAAGAACCGTGCCAACAGGCGCGGCAGCAGAAAATCCCGATCCCTGGGTCCGTTGCCACCGGCCTTTGACTGGGATTGCCCCAGTCTGTGGCGTTCAATTAGGCAACCCCTCTGCCTCGTGGCGTAAAATTATGCAGCAGAGAGTAGACCCCCCTTGGTCCCGGAGTGACGACAGCCTCTGTCGAACCAGCGGAGTGGCTCGGTTGGGGCGCGGCATCTGATCCGGTGCCAATCCTCATGACGAGACTCAGATCGCCTCGGCGTTGGTTTCGCCGGTACGGATGCGGAATGCCTGCTGGAGTTCGGTGACGAAAATCTTGCCGTCGCCGATCTTGCCGGTCCGGGCCGCGGCCTGGATCGCCTCGACCACGCGGTCGGCCAGCTCGTCATTGACGGCAACCTCGATCTTGACCTTGGGCAGGAAATTGACGACGTATTCAGCGCCGCGATAGATTTCGGTCTGCCCTTTCTGGCGTCCGAATCCCTTGACCTCGCTTACGGTCAGCCCCTGGACTCCCAGCGGCGTGAGGGCTTCACGAACTTCGTCCAACTTGAAGGGCTTGATGATGGCCATGATCAGCTTCATCGTGTGGTCCCCATGCAAATCCTGTGGACCTGCCGCCCCCAGTGCGGAACCCGTCGCGTCATGCGGCGGTGGGAGGGCAGATCACGGTTGATAGGTCGCAAACACGTTTTGCGATGTTCCGCACCCTCCCGCCTTTCAAACAGCGTGCCGAATTGATCGCTGCCGACCGCGGCGGGGATTTCCGCGGTCTTTTTTGTACAACGAGACAAAGGCGGCGGGACGGTTTGCCCGATTTGTGGGCTGTCGCCCGCCGCTTTGCTCGTTTTATGCGCTATAACCTTACCGTCGGTTCAGCCGTTGCTGCCGGATTCGAGTACGCGGGCCTCGTCGGCCAGCATGATCGGAATGCCGTCGCGAATCGGATAGGCCAGACCGGCTTTGTCATCGATCAGTTCCTGGCGACCCGCATCGTAGCGCAACGGCGCGTGCGTTCCCGGTGCGACCAGGATTTCCAGCAGCTTGGGATCGAAAGAGGACGAACGGTCGGGCATCTTTATACTCCTGTCAGTGAATCGAGGTGCTGACACACTCGGTCAGCAATTCCTTCTGGATCAGCGCGGTCATCAGGCGGCAGCGTTCGGCATTGTCGGGAGCTTCCAGTAACGCCTGCTTCTCGTCCGGGCTGAATGGGCAAGCCATGGCCAGCCGCACCGTCAATTCTGTATCGTCGGCTTTTTCCAGTTCAGCCAGATCCGCCCCCATCCCGTGCCCCGTCAGATAGCGCCGCAGTACCGCCAGAAGCGGTTGGCGGTCGATCGGGGCGCTGTCGCCGTCGGTCAGATCGCTGGAGAAAGAGGAATAGTCCGCCATCACCCGGCGATAGCCGGAACGGCCTTCGCTTTCGCCGCGCAAGTGAAAGCGCGCCATGCCGGTCACGGTGATCAGATAGCGCCCATCTCCGGTTTCGACGAAGGTCGTGATCCGTCCGACGCAGCCGGTCGCATACAATCCGCTGACCGGGCCGCCGGGTTCGGTGCGGGGCTGAACCAGGGCCAGCATCCGTCCTTCGCCCAGGCAATCGTCGATCAGGGCCAGATAGCGCGCCTCGAACACGATCAGCGGTAATGCGCCGCCGGGGAGCAGAATTGTCCCCGGCACCGCAAAGACCGGCACCACCGGGGGCAGGGGAGGGAGGCCGGCCCGCGCCATCACGAGAACATCAGCGACGATAGCCGTCGCCGTCCCGCCGACACCGCCGGGTGTGCCGACCCCAGAGCTTCGAACAGTTTGACCAATTCGGCGCGGGCAGCGCCGTCGTTCCAGGTGCGGTCGCGACGGAACAGCTCCAGCAATGCGTCGATCGCCGCTTCGGGCTGGTTCTCGGCGAAGCAGGCCAGGGCCAGATCGAACCGGGCCTGATGATCGTCGGGATTGGCTTCAACCTGCCGCAGCAACCCCTCGGTCTCGCCGATTTCCGACGCCCTGCGGGCCAATTCCAGCGCGGTGGCGACGGCGGTCAGCTCGGAATGGCGGGCCAGTTCGGGCGGCAGACTGGCGATCATTTCTTCGGCCTGGGCGCTTTCCCCGACCGCGATCAGACAACGCAGCAACCCGGCCAGGGCGGCGGGGTGCTCCGGCTCTGCCTGCAATACCTGCTGAAACAAGCCGGCGGCGGTGGTTGCGTCGCCATCGGTTAACAAGGTGCGGGCCTCGGTGACGATCTCGTCGATATTGGGGCCGACCGGGCCGATCAGAGCCTTGAGGAAGGCGCGCAACTCGCTTTCCGGCAAAGCGCCGGTGAAGGCATCGACCGGGCGTCCGTCCTTGAAGGCATAGACCATCGGTACCGACTGGACCCGAAGCTGTGCCGCCAGTTGCTGGTTGGCATCGACGTTGATTTTGACCAGCCGAGCCGCGCCTTTGGCCTCGCGCACGACCTTTTCCAGTGCCGGGCCAAGCTGTTTGCACGGGCCGCACCAGGGCGCCCAGAAATCGACCAGCACCACGGCCTTCATCGACGCCTCGATTACGTCGGCGCGGAAGCCTGCGGTGTTGCTCTCTTTGATGAGATCCTGGCCATCGGCCGCTCCGGTCCGTCCCGTTTTGGAACTGCCGGAAGAGAAAAGAAGATCCATGGTTTCTGCTCGTTCCTGATGCGCCGAAAGACCCTACAATAGATGGACTTTCGCCGCGCGGCTGGCAAGCATCTCTGATGTTTGCGACCGGAGCGGGTCACCAATCCGTCTCGGTGGTGAGGGTTGCAGCCTAATCTTGAGTTATAATCATTCCATATTGCGCGGCGCCGAAAGACCGTATAATCTGCACGGCATAAGATTTCATTCAGCCCAAACGAGGGAGACCCGAGAATGTCTGAAGCGATCGCCGTGCCGTCCGTCCTGGTCGGCCACCCCGCGCCTGATTTCACCGCCGCGGCAGTGCTGCCCGATAACGAGATCGATGAAGCGTTCACTCTGTCTTCGTATCTGAAGGGCTCTTACGGGGTGTTGTTCTTCTACCCGCTCGACTTCACCTTCGTCTGCCCGTCGGAAATCCTGGCCCACGATCACCGCGCCGCCGCCTTTGCCGAGCGCAACACTAAATTGATCGCGGTCAGCGTCGATTCGCAATTCACTCACCTCGCTTGGCGTAATACTCCGGTGGAAAAGGGCGGCCTGGGGCAGGTCCGCTTCCCGCTGGTCGCCGACTTGACCAAAGAGATCGCCCGCAATTATGGCGTGCTGTTGCCCGGCGGTGTCGCGCTGCGGGGGACCTTCCTGATCGATAAAAACGGCGTGGTGCAGTCCCAGCACGTTAACAACCTGCCGCTGGGCCGCAATGTCGATGAGGCGTTGCGTCTGGTCGATGCCCTTCAGTTCCACGAAGAGCATGGCGAGGTTTGCCCCGCCGGTTGGAGCAAGGGCAAGGCCGGGATGAAAGCCGACGCGAAGGGCGTGGCCGATTATCTCGCCTCGCACGGTGCCGAGCTGTAATCGGAGCCGGGCGCGCCGCTTGTCGGCGGCGCGCCCTCTTCGTATGCTGATACCATCAAACGAGCTCAAACGGTCGGGAACCAGACGTCCATGGCGCATCATCATAGCAAGGTTCTTATCCTCGGTTCTGGACCGGCGGGATGCACCGCCGCGATCTATGCGGCGCGAGCCAATCTCGAGCCGATGCTGGTGGCCGGATTGCAGCCGGGCGGGCAGCTGACCATCACCACCGATGTCGAAAACTTCCCTGGCTTCGCCCAGGCGGTTCAAGGCCCGTGGCTGATGGAGCAGATGCAGCAGCAGGCCGAGCACGTCGGAACCCGCTTCCTTGACGATTTGATCGTCTCGATCGATCTGACCAAGCGTCCGTTCCAGGCGGTCGGCGATTCCGGCGATACCTATTCCGGCGATACCGTCATCGTCTGCACCGGGGCGACGGCTCGGTGGCTGGGAATCGAAAGCGAGAAGAAATTCTCGGGCTTTGGCGTTTCCGCCTGCGCCACCTGCGACGGTTTCTTCTTCCGGGGGCGTGAGGTCGCGGTAATCGGCGGCGGCAATTCCGCGGTGGAAGAGGCGATTTATCTGTCCGGGATCGCGTCGAAAGTCACCCTGATCCATCGCCGCGACAGCCTTCGCGCCGAACGGATCGCTCAGGAGCGTCTGTTCGCTAATCCCAAGATCAACGTGGTGTGGGACAGCGTTGTCGATGAAATCGTCGGAAGCGATCAGCCGACCTCGGTCACTGGCGTTCGACTGAAGAATATCAAGACCGGCGCGATCAGCGATCTGGCGGTCGAAGGCGTGTTCGTTGCGATCGGCCACACCCCGAACACCGGTCTGTTCACCGGCGCGCTGTCGATGGACGACGAAGGTTATCTGGTCACCGTTCCCGGTTCGACCGCGACCAACATCCCTGGTGTGTTCGCTGCGGGTGACGTGCAGGACAAAATCTACCGTCAGGCGGTTACCGCCGCCGGAACTGGTTGCATGGCGGCGCTGGAAGCGGAACGCTTTCTCGCCCTGCATGGACATAATTGATTGGCTGCGGCACAGTAGGGAACGGGGATTGAGCGGGACGGAGGGTCGGGGGTGACCTTCCTCCACTGAATCGGCCCACAAAACCATCGCCTCGCGCCCCGATCCCGTCTTCCGGCCCCCTTAAGGTCCGCGCGGGAGTCGGGGGCGAGGCTCGGGGGCGTTGTCCAAGGCCCCCGCCGGGAGGAGTCGTCGCGTCGCCATGGACTGGGACAAGCTGAGGGTTTTTCATGCCGTCGCCGAAGCCGGTAGCTTCACGCATGCCGGGGAGGTGCTCAACCTGAGCCAGTCCGCCGTCAGCCGACAGATCAGCGCGCTTGAGGAAAGCCTCAATCTGCCGCTGTTTCACCGCCATGCGCGGGGATTGATCCTGACCGAGCAGGGGGAATTGCTCTACAAGACCGCTCGCGACGTCTTTTCAAAATTAGCGATGACCGAGGCGTTGCTGACCGAAAGTCGCGAGCGTGCCCAGGGGCCGCTGAAGATCACCACCACCGTCGCTTTCGGCTCGTTGTGGTTGACGCCCAGGATCAAGGATTTCCTGGACCTCTATCCCGATATCGCGGTTTCGCTGGTGCTGTATGACGGCGAACTGGATCTGGCGATGCGCGAAGCCGATGTCGCCATTCGGATGATGCCGCCGCGTCAGCCCGATCTGGTTCAGCGCCACCTGCTGACGATGAGCTACAGCGTTTTCGCGTCGCCCGAATACATCAACGAATACGGCAAGCCCGAGAGTGCCGCCGATCTCGATCACCATCGCATCATCGTCTTTGGCGACGATGCGCGGATGTCGGCCCCGGTGGCTAATGTCAATTGGCTTCTGGAGTCAGGGGCGACCCCGGATCGTCCGCGCTCTCCGGTGCTGGAGGTCAACAACCTCTATGGCATCTTCCGGGCCGTCAAAAGTGGCCTGGGCCTGGGGGCGATGCCAGACTACATGATCAGTCCGGCAGACAATCTGATCCAGGTTTTGCCCGATATCGCCGGTCCAAAGTTTGATGCGTACTTCGTCTATCCCGAAGAGCTACGTCATTCACGCAGGATTACCGCTTTCCGCGATTTTCTTTTAACTAAAATCGCGGAATCGCACTGAGGTCAGAGGGGGAATTTCTTCTTGTGTTTGAGTTATGCGTTAGCCGCATGCCCAGGCCGAGATATTTTGAATGGTTGGTCACATCGACTTGCCTTAGATAAGTCATCATGACTGGCTGCGGTGCAGTGAGTTTTCGAGTTTCGGCGGTTTTCCGCCGTCTCGTTCCCGGACTCAGGTTCGGGTAGGGGGTCTTAGGATCCCTACGTCTCCTAGACGTGAAGCCTCCCTGTTTGACTTTGCCCCCGGACTTGTTCCGGGGGTTTTTTTATCAATGGGTTAGCGGTTTTCCGGAAGGCGTCGAAGCAGACAGCGCGCAAGCTGTGGGCCGCTGTTGGGCCGTTTTTGATCGGTGGGCCGCGATCATGCGCGAACATCGGCGAGCAGAAATAGCCTCTCAGCAGGGGCGACCCCGGATTGAGCCGCCCCCGTCAGTGTCCGATTCACGATGTGAAATAGCAGCCGTTTAGAAAACGGCAGGTCTTGGCACCATGGTGGCGCGGGATCAGGTGGTGGTGACGCGAACAACCCGGGGCGGGTTGATGGCGCGGGCCAACCGCATCAGGGCGGCCGCAATGCTGGCTCGAACGCTCATCGCGCAGCCCTCCCGCTCTCGGTCGCCTTGGGGAATTGCGCTTCGGCCAGCGCCTCCAAATCCCGAACGCTGGCGGACAGACGGTCCAGCACCCATTCCAGACCGCGCCAGGGACCGAACGAGACGCTGCTGTTCGTCTCGGCGCTCCGGCAACTGTTCGCCACCAGTTCGGCCAGTCCTGCGGCGGCCTCGGTCATGCTCTTCAGGTCGATGGCGATCGCTTCCACCTGAAGGCGGAATTCGAGGGCGGCCGGATCGGTCGCCGTCACGGCCTGGGGATTGGTCTGTGCGCGGCTCATGCTGTGGCCCTCCGCTCATCGTTAGCGCGGTCCAGGTCGATATCGCAGCGGTCGGCCAACTCGTTGACCAGGGACCGCAGATTCCAACCAATGAACCCGAGGGCGCGAGGGTCCGGCGCGAAGTCGCCCTCGGCGGCAACAGCCAAACTGTCGATGATGTTGGACACGCCGAACAGGTCGTGAAGGATAGCCTCGATCGCGAGAATGTCCGAATGGGGGATAACTCTTTTCGTCGCCTTGGACGGGGCGTTGGCGGCGCTCATGCTGCGGCCCTCCCCTTGGCACCGGGGACCAACCCGAACCGCTTCAAATCGGCGACCAGAATGGACAGGCGGCGGCGGTCTTCGTCGTCAACCTCGAACGATTCGCCCGGAACGGTGTCGATCTCGCCGCCGATCTGGCGCAGCTTCCAGCACAGCACCAGTTCATTCGCGGCAGGGCGGTCGAGGATCGCCTTGATCCCGTGCCGCACAACGGTGGACAAGGCATCAAAGGCGCGGTGTTCGGTGCTGTTCGGCTTGATCTTGCCGACGATCGCGTCAAGCCCGATCAGGGTATCGAGGGTGATCGGCAGAGAAGCGGTGTGCAAGGGGGCGGCATTGCCGCCAGCATTATGGCAGTCCATGACGGTTGGCTCCTTACCAGCAATTGACGACGTAGCTTCCCAGCCGGGCCTTGCGGGCGGCGACGGCACGGGCGCGATAGGGGTTCTCGTCTTCCCACTTCCGGACGACGGGAGCAGGCTTCGGGGTGGGACGGCGGGCTTCCTCGGCAGCGAACGCCCGGACCAGTTCCCAGGTGGTGCGCAGCGCGGCGGCGAAGGCGGTCCGGAGGTTGCGGTACCGGCTGCGAATCCGGCGGGCTTGCTTCCAGGCTTCGAGGAACAGGGTGCGGCGGTCGATGAACATGGCTTGATGCCTCGGATGTCGTTCGTTATGTTTAATACATAACTTATGACGTTCCATGCGTCAAGTTTCAAACATCATACGTTATGGATGGAACATGATTTCCTCAACGCAGATCAAAGTGGCTCGCCTGTTCCTGGGGTGGGAGCAGAAAGACCTTGCCGCAGCATCCGAGCTTTCTCTTCCGACGATCCAACGTATGGAGAAGCTCGGCTTGGAGCGAAGCAGCGCCGGTAATGCCGAGAAGGTTCAGGCCGCTCTCGAAGCCGCTGGTGCCGTTTTCATCCCTGCCGGTGACTATCAAGGCAGCGGCGGTCCCGGCGTGCGGCTGAAGGGGGGCGAGTGACGTCATGCCTTTGACGTTCCATCCGCCCACGGGGACCATCGTCATTTGCGACTTTGGAACGGGCTTCGTGCCGCCGGAAATGGTGAAGGTCCGCCCTGTCGTGATCGTGTCACCACGCTTCAGAAATCGACTGGGCCTTTGCACGGTGGTCCCGTTGAGCAGTACCGAGCCCTCACCTTTGGAGCGTTACCACCACCTCTTATCATCCGGAGCCTACCCACCTGCTCGCAGTCCGATGTGGGCGAAATGCGATATGCTTTCCACCGTCAGCTTGGCCCGACTTGATCGGATCAAGGTTCGCGGCGAAGGGGGAAAACGGGGCTATTGCACATTTCAGATGCCTGCTGACGATCTGCAAGCCATCCAGCAATGTGTGCGTGTCGCCCTCGGATTAATGGACAATTAGTCCAGATTGGACGATATTAATCATGTTCCCGCGCTGCTTCGGCATCGGGCTTGGAAGACCGCTTCGGCGGCAGCCTCGGGGTCTAAGCGATGACAAGCTTCCTGAGGCTCAGATAGGCCCCGCTGGCAACGGTGGGGCCTTTGTCGTTTCCGACCCCGTGTGGCTGAAGCCCGGGTGTTCGGGTTCCTGTCGATAGCTGCAACCGGACCGACCGTCCCACTTTCGGGAGGCTTTACGCTCAGTAGAATTCAGGCAATCATTGCCCATTCCAAGCTGTCGCGGGGTGGCGTCATGGCCGGAAGCGAGTCTGAGGAGCGTGACCAGGGCGGCATTGCCAGCGGGCTTCGGTATTGGTGGAACATGCGGGGGGCTACGATCCGCCGCCCCCTCTGCCAACGCCCGAACCTCCCCGCCAAGAACCTGCTATAGATCCGGCCATCCCTGGGGGAATCGAAAGGTGGTTCTCTGGCCTGTTCCTGTCCTGGGCAACCAATACCCAGGTGCTGCCGACCTTGCATCCTGCCTGTACCAGATGCGAGTATGGGCATGAAGCCTCATGCGGGCTCGATTCCTGAATATTTGAGAGCGCTACGTTTCTTGCATGGATCGCTGTGATTTCGACCCATTCGGCGGCGGCCCGGCCGCAGACGTGAAGAAGGCGTTCTTGCGCTACCTAGTCGGGAGCCGCCACTGGAGGTCGGACCCCGTACCGGCGAGCGAAATGGTCGTCGATTCGTGGCGTGGACGGGTGGATATAGCGCTGTTCAACGGCCACCTGCATGCCTTCGAGATCAAGAGCGACGCCGACAAACTCGACCGGCTCCCCGACCAGATCCGGCGCATGATGCGCCACTTCGACAATGTCGGGGTAGTCTGCGGCGACCGCCACCTCGACAAGGTCGACGCTGTTGTCGATGAGGTTGGTGAAGGCCGCGTCGGCGTCTACCGGGTGGGCTCGGACGGCACTGTTCGGCAGAAGCGGTTAGGCCGGATCGTCACGGTCAAGGAGCCCTCGGCGCTCGCGTCGTTCCTGCTCAGGGAGGACATTGAAGCAGCGTTCGAGCGCGGTCGCGTGCCATTCCAGAAGGAGGAATACGCCTACATCCTCCGTCAGCGGATCGCAGCGATCCGGCCGTCTATCCTCCGCTCGGTGGCCATGGCCTCTTTGAAGGCGCGTTTTCGGGCGCGCGGTGAGAGGCTGGTCGCTGCGCTGGGCAACTGACTCAATCGTTGTCCGGCATCTCGTCATCGTAGGCGTTGGGCTGGGGGGTTTCTGCCAGAGCGGACACGCGATCTAGCTGGCGATAGAGGTGAATGTTCATCTTCACCGCTAGCCATTTCGCCGCATTGCCCATGTTGGCGATGTTACCTGCGGCCGCCGCGTCGATGCGATCAGAACCCCACAGCCCAGGAATGTTTGCCCATCCCGCCTTCTTGAGCTCATCGGCGCACGAAATGTACTCCTTCAGCGCCCCGATGTTCTGGCCGCGAGACTGTATCCACTCCCGATCTGTGGGGCCGACGATGCGGGGATAACCCATGCCACCACCCTTCTGCGGGCGCACTGGCATGCCCGCGTAGTCGCCGTACTGCGCCACCGCGAAGCCCCCGATTGCGTCAAAGACGTCCGCCTCCTCAATGTCCAGCGGCGTGACGCCTGCGGGCGGGGTCTCGAACGGGAAGCTGGTTCCGAGGCAGACGAGGGAAAGGAAGGGCCAATCCAACGGCAAGGCCGCGACCAACCGGCTGCGCGTTACCTCAAAGACCTGAACCGCCCGGGCGACCCGACCGCGCACGTCGCCGAGATCCACGATGAGGAGTACGTCCGTGACGTCGGGAACCGCCCGCAGCGCGGCGAGAACGTGCTCCATCTCGGCGTTGGAACCAGACGTCCGGATGGCAATCTTCCCCTTGCTGGCGAGGATGGCACGGACCTGGGAGATGAACTCCTTGACCGTCCCGCCGATGACGGCACACGGCACGGCGTTGGGGACGGCGTCGACAAAATCCCGCCACGCTGAGAACCCGCCCGTTGGCGCCGTGAGCGCATTCAGTGTCGAGTTGAACGCCCTCGCCGCGTCGATGATGTCTTGGTCGGCCGTGCGGGACACCTGTGCCTGAATACGGTCGATGTCAAGGATGAACGGGCGCCCACCGACCATGCGCGTCGCTTTGCTCAACGGCATCCCGAAATCCGTCCCGTTGCCGCTGCGGAAAAGGGTTACCAGCGGGAGCAGGCGGTTCTGGTAGCTTTCCGGCAGCGACTGGAAGGCCAGTTTCTCGGAATCCCGCGAGCGCAAGGCCGGGACGTAGGGAAACGACTTGAAGTCCAAGGTTCTCAAAGTTTTCTCCTTGCCAGTACGGCGATTAGGTTACCCATCATGGGCGCGCGCCTCGTCATTCAGCCCTTGGGCGGAAAGGGGTCGTTGCCGTGCGAGTCGCGTTCGCGGATCTGGCCGTTGCGCCCGTGGATGAGCAGTTCGCTGCCCTGGTTGCGGGAAATCTCGCGGCCACGGTCGATGGCCACCCGCTGGGTCTCGTGAACCGACGTCACGCGGGATGCTCCCGCGCCGCGGACGGCCCATTTCCCGTTGTGCGGCACCACATGTTGGTTGCGCTTAGACATTAAAACTGTTCCTTTCGTGGCAATAATGACTGGAGGTGCGGCCGCCCTCTCACGGCCTTCAACGGTTAATGCTCCATGCAGAACTAGTCGCGGACATGTCGTGGAAAAATTTCATGGCGCTGTCCGCGACCGATCCGCTTAGGGGCATTCCTGGTCAAATGGGCGTCGCCATGCGGGGGTGATGTTGCTAGAACGGTCTGAAATTATCGCGCGCTTGAAGGCGCTCAGTCAGGCGGACTTGTTCCGTCTCACCAGGGGTGCACGGCTCCGTTGTCTCGGGACCGATTACGGCCCGGACGACCTCCTCCAGGAGGCCATCCGGCGTATCCTGGACGGCCAGCGGACGGTACCATCCGACCAGCCGTTTGTAGCCTGCCTGATGCAGGTGATGCGCAGCATTGCCTGGGCGTCCCGAAAGCGCCTTCGTGCGGTCGCCAAAGAGGCTGAACTGGTGCAGATGGAAGACACCGTCCCGTCACCGACGCCAACACCAGAGCAGGAGGCCGCGTCCAACGACGCCTGTGCCCGCCTCAACGAGGTGATCGTAGACATGTTCGGAGACGACGACGAGGCGCAGGCGGTGCTGATGGGGCGCGTCGATGGCATGACTCCCGCCGAGATCAAAGCCGCTTTCGGGATGAACCAGACGACCTACGACACGGCCCTTCGGCGCATCCGTCGGCGGGTGGCCAAACATTTTCCAAAGGGATGGAAGCCATGACCAACACCAACGCGACGAACAGGCTTGAGGAACTGCTCGACGACTTGGTCTTCGACCTCATGGCGATCTCGGACGACGATCTGCTGGTCGAAGCGGAGCAGGAACTCGGCGGTGTCGCGGCTGCGGTCGCTGACGCCACCATAACCATCAACGCCGCCATCGTCGGCAGCGGACGTCGACTCCGCGAAAAGGTCCGGGCACGGGCAGCCGCGCGCGGCTCACGCGCTGCGACGGAGGCACCCGCCGAGGTAAAAATTCTGTCGTTTGCGGACAAGAAGCGGCTGTTCGACCAGTTGATCGCCGACCGCCGTGTGACGGACAAGCTGACGCTCGCCGCGCGGAAGGGAGAAGCGATTACGGAAGAGGAACTCGACGGCCTCCTCGACGACCTTGCACGCCTCGGCTTCGACTTCGACATGGATAAACACGCATGAGCTTCTCGCCCGCTGAGATGCTTCTCCTGGAACTCGGGATGCTCGCTCCCCGCGACATCGAACTCGAAGAGGTGGCAGCGTCCCGCGACGTCACCGTCCGCTATAGGAATCTAGTGAGCTGTGAGGCGAGGATTATTGGCCGCGGTGACACCGCAGTAGTCACTATCGACCGCAGACGCGGTTTGCACCGCGCCCGCTTCTCGCTGGCGCACGAACTGGGACATTGGCACCACCATCGTGGTCAGTCATTTGTATGCCGACCCGAGGACATCGGCGGCGGACCGCGCATTGCCAACCAAGTGGAGAAGGTCGCAGACGGCTACGCCGCAGACCTTGTGCTGCCCCCCTTCATGGTCAAGGCGCCGATCTCCGAGGTAAGGACGCCTTCTTTGGAGGCCGTCCGTACCGTGGCTAACGACTTCCGCGTCAGCATAACGGCGACCGCGCTTCGGTTCGTCCAGTACCACCCGACGCCGCTCGCTGTCATCTGCCACGCGCAGGGGCGCCGGAAATGGGCCAAGGCCAACCCCCGCATCGCCCGACGCCTACGCGATGAGCTCGACGACCGCTCTCCGGCCTTCGATGTCCTCTACGGTGAGGCGAAATCGTCCCGCCGCGTCCGGGTAAAGGCGGACTACTGGTTCGACGGGCACTGGGTGGACCGCTACGACGTGGTGGAGGAATCGTACCGCGTCACTGACGACGAGATCGTCGCGTTGCTGGTGGTTGAGGAGTCTGCACTTCTGAGCTGATCTTCCTCCAGCACCGCCAGCAACCGCTCGATCCGTTCCGCCTCGCTGGTCGCGTCCCCGCATTGGTCGGCCTCTGGTTCCTGATCGCCGGGCATTGTCACGCCCTCGGCCGCAGCCAGAGCCAGCACCAACCGGGCGCGGGCGATGGTCGCTACCGTCCGGGCGTTGCGATTGAAGATCGTGTCCAACTGGTCGATCCCTTCGGCGGGCAGATCGGCCGAGGCGGCGCGGTGGGCGTGGAAGGCGCGGAGCATCGCCACCCCTTCCAGCACCGCCGCCCGTTCGTCGGAAGGCAGGGCCAGGAACTCTTGCTCCCAGGCCCGCGCCGCAGCCCCCTTACCCCGCATCCCCTGAGCGGCCCAGCGTAGGAACCGTTCCGCGACATAGGCGCCGTGCCGCCAGTTGCCGTTCGCCTCGCCCTTGGGGGCACCGGGGGAGGTGCCGCCATGCATCCGGCACCGTCCGTTCGCCATCGCGGGAGACTGGCAGGGGGTTCCGGCCCGGGTCTTCGCGCCACAGCGGGGCGACAGATACATGGCCTTGTTCACCGCGCCGCGACCTTCTTCGGCGTCGGCGGCACCCCGAACGCCTCGTTGATACCCTCTTCCGCCGCGTCGAACATTTGCCGCAGATAGAACAGGTTCTGATAGGGCATCATCCGCTGGACCGCGTGGGTGTCGGTGGCCTTCCAATCGCCCCGGCCCGCCTCGCCCAGCACCTGGGACAGATCGGAGGGGGGATACGATTCGGTCATCGGTTCACCTCGTGATGATGGGAGTGGCGCTGTCCAAACTGGACATGGCCCTAGTTTCCCGTTTCAGGCCCTTTAACGGCATGTTCTGTTCCTTGCTACGTTGGCGGGCCGGGATGCTTCGCCCGCCCTGGGGCTGTTTCCGCTCAATTTGGCGGGGTGTCTGCGGATGGGGCGTCATCGGGTCAGGCTCCACAGCAGGATTGCGAGGGCGCGGGCTTCCTCGCGGGTGGTGGGGGATTGGCCGACTGAGCGCAGCGCGGCGACCAGGGCGGGGAGGTGGGCGTCCGGATTGCCCGTCAGGGCATGGGCCACTGTCGCGGCGGGCGCGGTCTCGATGGTGATGCCGTGGTGATCGGCCCAGGCGGCAGCGATCGCGAACAGCCCGGCATGGGTGATCGCGGTTCCGGGTGGTGCTTCGTCCACCAGCACCAGGGCCAGATCGCCGGCGGTCCGCTTGGTTTCGGTCAGCCAGCGGCGCAACGCCTGGAACGGAATGCCGGGGCGATCCGGCGTTGCCACCGGCAGGGATGCCCGGCCGCTGGTGATCCGACCGGATAGCGAGCCAACTGCCCAGCCGAAGCGTGGTGCCGACAGGGTGAGCGCAAGAACGGCGGTCATGCCGCACCTCGGACCTGTCGGCGCAGGTTGCCAACGGTGGTCGGCGACACCCCGGCCGCCTTCGCGAGGGCGCGATCCGACCAGCTTGCGGTTTCAACATTTTTCAACATGTCGAGGACGTGAGCACGGCGGGCGGCGGTGCTGGTCGGGTGTCCAGTCTGGACGGGCGGAACGGGTGGCGTGGCGCTGTCCAGATTGGACGATGCCCCGTTGATCACCAGCCGGTTGAAGGTGTCCAGAATGGACGGGGCGGCCAAATGGGCATCGTCATGCCCATCCGAATCGGCTGCGAATTCCAGCCGCACAAGCAGGTCATCGAGAGTGACAATCGGCATGTCCCGCTCGAACATCTTGCGGACAATCTCGCGGCGATAGGACGCGGGTAGATCGAGTTGTTCATCACCCCAGCATTCCACGGCGTGGCACAGTTCATCGTCCCGCTCGGCCCAATAGCGCGCTTCGTCTCGGGCCTCCCGAATCGTCTGAGGCATCGGTATCGCGGCCATGATCGCCGCCCGGCATTCGTCCACCGGGTGCTTGCCGAAATCGTACCGACTCCATCCGCCCATGCTGTCGTGCCAACGCCCGGCCAGATACTCGAAGCCGGGGCTCGGTTCGAACGAGCCTTCCAGCCAGGGCAAGGCGGCATCGTGCAACGCCTGTTCGCGCGGATCGCGGGCGATCGCCGCCGCCTCGCTGCCGTATTTTTCCAGAACCGCCGCTCGTTGCGGGGCGTACCGCTGGCGTTCGGCCTCTCGCTGGGCTTTCTGCCGGGCCATGTAGGCGTCATAGGCGGCCTTCGATTCCCAGGTGAAATTCCCCTTGGTGTAACCCTTCGGCTTCGGTGGCTGCTGCTGCGGCTCCCCGGTCCATGCCGAATAATCGAAGCTGGTGGTGCTGGCCTTGGGCGCGGCCATCCGTTCGGCCACGTCCTTGAAATCCATCCCGGCGGCGGCAAGCATCCCCTTCGCCTTGCGGAGCGCGGCCAAAGCCTCCGCGTCGTTGTCGCTCGACGCCAGGGCCAGCAGTTTGCCGAGTTTGTCGGCGTTCAGGGCGGCGGTCATTTCGTCACCTCGTCCAGATTGGACGCGGGGGATTCGGTCACCTCGGTGCGCTGAGCGCGGGCGTCGATGGCCCCGGAAAGGGCCTTTTGGATTTCAACATTTTTCAACAGGCGCTCGCCCTGCTGACGGGCCGTCTTCTCGCTGTACCCGGCGCGGATCGCCGCCTGGGTGGCGTTCTGGATGTCAGGTTTTGACAGGTTCTCTTCGCCCATCTGCCCACCGTGGAGAAGCTCGACCGGCCGGGGCGCAATGGGCGCTTGTGCAGCAGCGGCCACGGCCAGAAGGCGAGACGACGAACGTCGGTGCATGGGGTTGTTTCTCGGATTCATGCCGGTGCTCTCCAGCCTGCGGGGGTCTCGACGAACTGGTGGCCAAACCGATCATCGTGAGCGCTGCGGTACTGGTAGGTGGCTTGGTTGAACCAGAGGCCAATCTTCCCTTCCCAATCGCCATTGCGCTGTTTGGCGACGTTCAGCAGCACCGGGGGCTTGTCCGCCAACGGGGCGAGGGCGTTCTGATCGCCGCTGACTTCCGCCGCCTTGATCTCGTCTTCCAGCTTCCGATTGCGCCAGACGCCCAGGATGTTGAACGCATTCGCCCCGATCTCGCTGGCTCCCTTCACGTCTTCCAGTTCGGGAACTCCGCCGCTGGCCCGGTCGGCCTTGCGGGCATGGGCGACGAGGTGGACGTGAACCGCCTTTTCGACCGCCCAGGTGACGATCTCGAACACCGCCTTCTCCTGCCCCTCGTAATCCTCTGAACCGATCCCCAGCCGCATCAGGCTGTCGATCACGAACACGTCGCAGCCATACCGAGCGCGGGCGTATTCGAAGATTTCCAGCAGCTTCGCCACCGATACCTTGCCGACCAGGGCGAACACCCAGCACCAGCCGTCGAGCCAGTCCATCACGACGCGAAGGAAGGGTTCGGTCGGACGATCGACATTGCCCGCCTGTTTGACCATCCGCTTTAGCGACTGGCGCGGAGCCATTTCCAGCGAGGCGAGGCAGACCCGCGCGCCCTGATCGCCCATCGCCACCAGAGCGTGAGACAGCACTTGTGACTTACCGGCACCACTGGGGCCGGTCCAGATCGACAGTTCGCCCGGCCGGAACACCAGCTTGTCGCCGATCTTGGCGAACGGCAGGCGATAGCCCGGTTCCTGGTCATCGGTCGGCCAGAACAGGCGAAGGACATCCTCGGTGAATTCCCCGGCCCGGCGCAGTTCGGGCGGATCGAGGGTCCGGGCGGCGGCGAAGCACTCGCGGATTTCCTCCGCCGACAAACCGGCCTTGCGGCATTCGTTCAGATCCTTGCGCGGCAGGATCACCCGGCGGCAGCGGTGACGACCGAGGCGGTTGGCGATCTCCCCGGCGGCGAGTTCGCCTTCCCGGTCGTTGTCCAGCGCGAGATAGATCACCTCGAACTGGCCCAACCGCTCGAACTCGCTTTCGATCCATGCCTGTTTCGCGCCGATCCCGCCCCCGAACGGCACCGACAGGGCCGGAATGCCGAAATCCCAGGCGGTCAGGGCGTCGATCTCGCCTTCGGTGATGACGATTTCGCGAGCGTTGCGGTCGATCGCCTGCCAGCCGAACAGGACCGGCTCGCATCCAGCTTCAACCCGGGTGATCTTTTTGCCCTCGGGGCTGCGGTCGATCCCCAGGAATTTGACGAAAGCCAGGGTGCCATCCGGCAGCAGCGAGGGGAACACGATGGTCCGACCCTGTTCGCCGACCCGATAGGCGCGAACCGCATCCTCGGACAGACCGCGCTCGCCGGTCAGGTAGGCCAGAACGTCCGACTTCGGCGCAGCGCATTTCGGCCGGTCGGGACGACGCCACGCTTTGGCCGGTTTCTCGAACCGGGGCCGTTCGATCCCCAACCAATTGCGGATATCGTCCAACGCCTCGGGCAGGGGCTGGCGTTTGACCGCTCGCCACAGGTCGATCAGATCGCCGCCTTCGCCCCCTTCGGCGAAATCGCACCACGTTCCGGCCTTGGCACCCTGGACACAGACCTTGAGCGATTCGCCCGGCTCGCCGCCGACACTGCCCACGGTCCATTCCCGGCCCATCTTCCGGCCACGCGGCAACAGGTGTTCGGCAACTTCGGGCGCACGATCGACCAAGGCGCGCTTGATGGCGGTGATGTCGCTCACAGCAGCACCCCCAGTCGGCGATACAGGGCGTCGGTCTCGGCGATGACCGCTTCGGTCGATGCCCGGCGCTCGCCGTTGAGGATCGCCCCGACCCACTCGCGAGGATTCGACTTGCCAGCCGCGAATTCCAGGGTCCGCATAGTGGCGTCGAGGTCGCCGGAATGATGCTTGATTAAATTCGTTACCATGCCGCCGGTACGCGGTCCCAACACGCGGGTGCCCAGGTCGAATAGGGGCTTCTTCACGTCGATCGACGAGGCCGCGCCAGGAGGAGATTTATCTCCTACTGAATCTATAGACGGTGACGGTGAAGGTGAGGGGTTATTGTCATCGCATTGATTTTCAACGAAATCGCCTTGAGTTTCAGCTTCAGTTCCGGTCGAGTTCGCGTCGAGTTCAGCTCGAACTCGGGCGGAACGGGCCTTCCCGCCCTTGCGTCCAGCCTTGCTTCTGCCCTCGTATTTGGCGATTTCTTCGGCGGCTCGACCATTGATGACCAGCCCATCCACCAGCCTGAGCTTGCCCTTGTCGAGCAATTCAGCGAGCAGAGGCCGGAGGCTTCTGGCCGTGGCGCATCCGGTGATCCGGCACAACTCCCGCTCGTCGTTCGGGATGCCGCCGCCTCGGGCATAGATCGCGCACAAGATGTCGATAAAGACACCTTTGGCCGCGCAACTCAGGTCACGGGTGTCCAAGTGCCAATCCTTTGGATAGAAGTCGAAGCGAAAGAGGCCGGGCATCACATCGCCTCCCGCACTAGAAGGGCGGCGGCCGGGTATTCGGAAATACCCATCCGGACCATTTCCACCGCCTCTTCGTCCCAGTCGAATGTCTCGACGAGGTACGCCCGGAAATCGGCGCTGCTCTTGGGATTGAGCGCCGCGCGAAGCTCGGCTCGACCGGCATCCGTGCGGGGTAATTTCAGAATGCGAGCGCTCATCTCGTCTCCTTGCCGCCAGTAATGGCGGTCATCGGGGGTGACGCGAATCGGACACCGTTCAGAGCGGCCAGCATCTCGGGGGAGAGGCGGCCATAGCGTTCGAGGGTCGAGACAAGGTCATCGTCCGGGATGTCCCACTCTGTCGCGATCTCGGCGAGCAACTCGCCCATAGCCCTCGGGCCGAGGCGGTGCAGGTGCTCGACCAGACGGGGAAACCGGGGTCCGGACGGGATCATTTGCCACCCCCGTCGATCAGGGCCGCGATCGCCGCCAGTCGGGCCGGATCGCTTCCGGCAGCACGACGCAAGATGTCGAGGATTACCCCGCCGACCGGCCGCCAATTGGGCGGCACGGTGTCGGGCTGCTGGCTTGGGCGCGGGGTCATGGCGTCACTCCCGCCAGGACGATCCGCCGGAATGTGCGGTGAATCGTCCCTGCATCGCGATTATGAAGGGGTGTTCCGGCATCCCATTTCATGCTCAACCGCTCCAGTTGCCGCCGCTCGCTGGCCGACAGGTCGCCGTTCAGCCGACCGAGAAGCAGGCCCAGCAGGTCGCCGAGTTCAGGCCACCGGCCTTCCGGCGCGGAAGCTCGGTCTCGGGCGACCAGATGGAATGCGCCTTCCGTGACCAGTTCAGCCAGATCGGTCCAGGTCAATCCGGCCCGCCCCAGCGCCAGGGCCAAAGACGTCAGGGCGTCGGCAGTGGCTTGCCCATCGCGGCAATCAAGGGCCGGGAATTGATCGCGTATCAGCGGCAACAGGGCGAGGGATCGGGCGGGGGCGCTCATGCCGCACCGCCCGGCCAAGCCAGCGAGGCAACAGCCGCCGCCATCGAACCGCGAAGGCCGAGGGCCGCAAGGCGGCGCAGTTGCAGGTTGCGGGGAAATTCGCTATTTTCGAACCCGTCCAGACGCTCAGCTTGGATGGTTTCGAAGGTCCGCGCCCCCGCCAGGGCGCGGCCTTTTTCATGCGCGCCCATCTCAGGCGGCATCCTGTCTGATCGTGATCAGGGCGTTGAGGCTATCAGCCGTGATACGAGTTGATTTGCCCAGCTTGATGACCTGAAGCGACTTCTTGCCGATCAGGTCATAGAGCTTGGTCCGTCCGATCTTCAGAACGGCGCAGACTTCATTGGGCGTGTAAAGCTGGGGGGCGGTGTTCATGGGCAACCTCGTTCGTTCGAGACTGCCCGCTATTATTCACATACTGCGTCGGGTACCTAATTCACAAATTCACCAGTGAATTATTGATTATGTGAATTATCTGGTGAATATGTTGGGCGCCCTCTTTTCGGTTTATGGCCGCACATCTCCCTCACTTTGACAACATCGCATCTGGAAAGCCCCCGCTCTTTTCCCCAAGCCTCGGCGCTCTTTGTACCGGGCTTCAGGGTTTGGAGGGGTGGCTTCTTGCCAGTTTGCGCCAGAACGTCGGCCTCCCACGCCTTGTAGGCGTCCAGGTGGCTGGCAAAATCAGTTTTCGGAATCTCCTCTTCCGTAGCCTTCACCTCCCAAACAGCCTTCAGCATGTCCTCGCGGACATAGACCCAGCCGACAGATATTCCTAGTCCGGGAGGAATACGACCGCTCGTGAGGACTATTGTTCCATCCCGTGAAGCCCATAGACTCCGGTTTAATTTATATTCATCACCAGTTTTTTCGTCGATGACGATAGAGGCGTCATTGAGCGAGTGCAGAAGCTGTCTTGTCCATTTGACTGCCTCTTTGATCATTTCATTGTGAATAGGGTCAAGGCTTGGGGTCGGTTTATGTTGTCCCATCCCCACAGATCCCAATCCGCCAAGTAAAATTTTTGGGGAACTCTCTGATGGAGTGCTTATAGGCTTCGTGATGTCGGGCCAAGCTGCACCGAAGATGTGACGTCCTTCATGGTCAATTACGTCCGTCAGGCACAGCATTCCGACCGGAATAAACGACGGACGAATGAAGACGGGCCAAGACCACTCTTTTCCCGCGCCTCTGATTTCAGGAATCATAACCATCTGCACCCTCCGTGGTGCCTCCGAAGTGGTCGGTGGAGAAACCCGGTCGGAGTTCCGGGCTTGTCAGGCCGTCGCCCTATCCCCACCGATTGGTATTTACGCCCCCCTGGTGAGGGGCGTCACATTGGTACCGGGCGTTGCCAGCCGCTCAAGGTAGTCGGCCCATTGCTGGAGTGCGGCGCGGCGCTCGTCCATGCGGTCGTGCTGGTCATAAACCTTCACGATCCCTTGGGGGACATGGCCGATCACCAATTCGGCGGTGGTCTCATCCACACCGAGACGGGCGAGGCCGGTTCGCAGGGTGCGGCGGATATCGTGAAGGGTGAAGTCGCCCTTGCCGCCGACAATCTCCCGCAGCCGACGAAGCGCGCTCAGAGTGCCGTTGAATGGTTTTCCATCGGTCCGTCCGAGCAGCACCGGGCCGGTTGCTCCTTCGGCCCACCGCGCCCTGAGAATTGTCATTACCTGGGACGACAGCGGAACGGCCTGGGGGATGCGCGTCTTGTATTTGGTGGCGGGGATCGTCCAGACGGCAGCGGCAAGATCAACCTCTGACCAGTCTATCAAGCGCACCTCGTCGCGGCGCTGGCCGGTCAGCATCAGCAGCCGGATGTAATCCCGCGACAAGTCGCCCATGTCGGCGGTTCCGATCCATGCGGCGGTAAGCTCGGCTTCGGTCAATGTCCGGCGGCGGGCCTGTTCCTGGGCCGTTCCCGCCACCTTGTGCATGTCTTTCTTTCGCGCGGATGGCACTCCGTCGAGATAGTCCTTCTGTTCGCACCAGCGCAGCAGGGCCATCAATTCCGAATAGACCCGGTTGGCCTGGACCGGAAAGCCCTTGGCGGTGACAGCGGCAACCACCTCGATCAGGTCGGCTTTGCGGATGGTCCCGATCATCCGCTTGCCCAGGGCGGGGGCGACGTGATCGCGAAACATCGATTCCTTCAGATTGATCGTGCTGGCGCGCAGAGCCGGGCGCATGGCGTCAAGATACTCGGTATGGGCTCCGGATACGGTCAGCGTTTCAGCGCGGCGGCGGGCGTCGAGTTCGGCGGGGGAAGCCCCGGCTCTTGCCTCAGCGGCATAATCCCGCGCCCGATCCCGAGCTTCGGTCAGCGACATCGCCGGATAGGCCCCCAGGGTGTGGCGCACCCGTCGCCCATGGATAGTGACTTTGATTGCCCAGACTTTCTCGCCGGTCGGAGAGATTCTCAGCCGTAGCCCTCGGCAGCCCCCGTCAGATACTTCGCGCCAGTCGGTCGCGTCACGTTCCGGCTTGAGGGTCCGCACAACGCTGTCGGTGAGGGCTTTTGTCATGGCGCTGAATTCCATGGGCCGTTCTTGGGCCGTTTTTATCCGGCTGATAGCGCATCATCGCGAACGATGGCAAACGGCATCATGGGCCAGTCCGGCCAAATTTCCAATGAATATCAGTGGAGTGATGGTTTCGCCTGTGTGCGCCTGCGGTCGTCATTGTTCACGAAAAAGCCTAACATTTCCAGTCTCCTAGACGTGAAGCCTCCCTGTTTGACTTTGCCCCGGAAACCGAGTGTTTCCGGGGTTTTTTTATCGAAAAGTCGGTCGTCCTTGAGGGGGCTTACGTCATTGAGGCAGCAGGATTATTTTGTTGCGATTGAAGCCACAATCGCCCCGGTTGCTTCGATCAGATCGAGCGGGGCAGCCTTGATCTGAAGTCCGCGCTGGCCGCCATTGACGACGATGAAGGGCAGGAGCAGGGCGCTCTGGTCAAAGGTCGTGCGCAGACGCTTTTTCTGGCCCAGGGGCGAGATCCCGCCGACTTTGTAGCCAGACAGGCGCTCGGCATCGTGTACCGCCATCATCTGCACCGATTTCTTATCGGTGGCATGGGCCAGTGCCTTTAGGTTCAACTCGTGGTCCGATGGCACCACCGCGATCATCGCTTCGTCCCCGGCGGTGACCATCAAGGTCTTGAATACCTGCGACGGCGGCAGCCCCATTGATTGGGCCGCGTGCAGCCCGATCGAGGCGGCGTTGGGATCGTACTGATATTCCAACAGCTCGAACGGCTTTTTGGCCTTATCCATCGCGGATGTGGCGGGGGTGCGTTTACTCATATCGTTCGTCCCGAAATGGAAATGTCGTTAGTACGTCAAAACGACAGGTCGAAAATCGGTGCGGAGGTCAACCGGCGATGCCGGGGCGAATCGTCACCGCATGGCCTGCGGTCTGTCCAGCCTCGAAGGCGGCGGCGGCGACTTTCTTTCCCGATGCCCGGCCCCGCCGCAGCGACAGGTCAAGTTTGGCGAATTCACTCTCGACGATGGCCTGACGGACGACAACAAGGTCGCGACCGCTGGTGCGACGGTTTGATTCGTCGCGTTCGGCCTTCATCGCGCCAAGCTTCTCGGCAATCGATACCGCCATGCCGAACAGGAACGATCCCCGTTCGTCATGGCCATAGCGGATGAAGCGTTGGTCGCGCGCATAGGCCTCCCAGGCGGTCTGCATCGCGGTCGCGATCACGTCATGAACGTAGCGGGCCATCTCAAGGCTGGGCCGCAAGCCAAAAAAGACGTAGCGGATTTTTCCAGCTTCGTCTTTCTCGCGCCAGACCTTGCAATCGCAATACTCGGCAATGGCGGGGATGCAGGCCGAGATCGGCTGACGCTGCTTGCGATTGGTTTCAAGCGCGGCCTGTTCGCACAATTCTTCGCGCAGGTCGAGATCGCTGAGAGACAGATCGTGCCGGTCCAGCAGTTCGGCGACCTTTGCCGCCGCCGCGAGTGCTTCGTCCTCGGTGCAGCCGTTGGCCGTGGTTTTCGCCCGCAACGCCTGAAGTCGTGATTTGAGCTTGTCGAGATCGCTCGCCATAGGCCCCATCCTTCCTTATTCGGTTGGCGTCGGCTACGACGTCCCTATTCCCTTAGCCGACCGGCTTCGACCAGCGCGAGGCGGGGTAGCGGTGCTGCGGCTGGGATTCGGGCGTTGCCGCTTCCACTGGTTCTACCGTTTCGGCCTGTTCGGCGGCTGATTGGGCGCGGTCCTGTCTCGGTTTGGTGCCGAGGCCGATCGACTTGGCCAGTTCCGAGCGGCGAGCGGCATAGGTCGAGGCAACCATCGGATAATCGGTCGGCAGCGACCATTTGGCGCGGTATGCGTCCACCGACAGATTGTGAGCGGTCTGAAGGTGTCGTTTCAGCATCTTCTGAGGCTTGCCGCACTCCAGACAGTACACCGCATCCGGTGTCACCGATTTACGAACCGGCACGGCGGGCTGCTGCCGTTCCTGCGCTTCGACGGCGGGGCTGTCGATATTGGTCAGCGTTGCGTGAGTGCTGCGGATCAGTTCGGGAAGATCGGCCGTCGCGACGACGTTGTTCCGAAGGAAGGCGGCCACAATTTTCGATGTCAGGCGGATCATACAGACAGACTCCAATCAGGCGGTCACGGCGCATTGCGTACCGTGAATTTCGCGGCTGGGCTGGCGGGAAAGGCATCGACGCCAAGTCCGGGCCTCTGCTCCTGAAGACTCAAATGTTCCGCGCGTCAGGAATCGCCGCATCAGTACAGTCATGTACATGACTTATTTCTGTAGTTAATTACAAGGCTTACCGACACCTTGGTGCGTTCTCCGGCGTCAGAGCCAAGCACACGAGCGGGAAGACAGCAAAAAGGCCGGACCCACAAGGTCCAGCCTTTTGATGATGCTCTCACTTTCGTGAGAGACTTGGAGCGGGCGAAGGGATTCGAACCCTCGACCCCAACCTTGGCAAGGTTGTGCTCTACCCCTGAGCTACGCCCGCTCTGTCTTGCGCCCGGTGCCGGAAAGTCCCGGCGTCCGGAGGTCCGCATATTACGAAAAGATTCGATGGGCGCAAGCACTTTTTTCATTTTTTTGCGAAGAGTCTCACGGATCTCCTAATCGGGGAGATTACGGCATCATCGATCGATCCCCGAGAACGGTATCGGAGAGTAACGGATAGAAAGAACGGGCGTCGTCTATCTGATAGTGCCACCATTCAGAGTGATAATGGCCCCAACCGGCGGCGGTCATGACTCCAAGCAGGAGCGCGCGGTGACGTTGCGCCTCGGGCGGGATGTCGAGGCGACCGTGATGAGAGAGCGGGGTGAAAGCGTCGAACCCGGTTCCCATGTCGAGAGGCAGACCGCTGACGATATCGATCAGATCGACATCGACCGCGACGCCCATTGAATGGGTCGATCCCTGATGTGGATCAGCCAGAAATTCAGGATCGGGGCAGATGCTCCACAACGCCCATTGCGCTTCGGCCGGGCGGAATGCATCGCGGATGCGCAGTCGTAATCCCAGCGGATGGGCCAGCGCTGCCGCCTGGGTCAGCAATGGGGCGGCGTCGGCATGAAGCCAGCAATCGGCATCGGTGCGATAGACCGGGTTGCCGGTGAAATTATTGGCGGTGGCATAGGCCAGGGCCAACTCGATATTGAAGGCGGATGGGGAAATGGGTACCAGAGGCGACATCTTAGGTCTTTCCTTGATTGGCCGGGCGCAGTATAGCCGCCTGATGAATGTTCTTGCCATCGACACCTCGACCTCTGCCTGTTCGGCGGCGCTGCTGCTGCGCGATGGGCGGGTGGCCGCCCATCGCCTGACCGTGATGGCTCGCGGCCAAAGCGAAGCCCTGATGCCGATGGTGAAGGCCGTGCTGGATGAAGCCGGTCTAACCATCGCCGAACTCGATCTGTTGGCCGTGACGGTCGGGCCGGGAGCGTTTACCGGCCTGCGTATCGGTCTGGCTGCCGCGCGTGGCTTCGCCCTGGCTTCTGGCCTCCCCCTGGCCGGAGTGCCGACGCCGCTGGCGGTCGCAGCGGCCATTCCCGAAGCGGAACGAGTCGGTCGTACCGTAGTGGTTGCGCTCGATTCGAAGCGGGACCATCCTTGGATTCAGTTTTTTCGCTCCGACCTGACCCCGTTAGGCGCGGTCGAGGCGTTGGCCCCAGACGAGGTTTCGGCTCGGCTGACCGGCCCGGTTCTGGTCGCTGGCGATGCTGGGGCGCGGCTGCTGGCGGTGTTGCCCGATGCGGTGGCGGCCTCGTCGCCCGGATGGCCGGATGCCGTTTTCGTCGCCCGGTTGGGGGCGGAACTCTGGCGCGAGGGGCGAGCCTGGCCGCCCGAACCTTTGTATCTCCGTGCCCCGGACGTTACCCTTCCCGGATCGAAGTCATGATCGAACTGGTGCCGGCGGCGATGCTTCATGCCGAATTGCTGGCCGGTATGCATGCGATCTGTTTTGTCGAATCGTGGAGTGCCCGCTCGATGGCCGAGGTGCTGGTGATGCCCGGCTCCAGCGCTCTGATTGCCGTCGATGGAGGCCAGTTGCAGCCCAGCACGACCCCGCCGGGACCGGCCGGGTTGGTGATGTGGCGGCGCACGTTTGACGAAGCCGAGATTCTGACCCTGGCCGTGTTGCCGCCCTGGCGGTGTCAGGGGGTTGGGGGGCGGCTGCTTGAGGCGGCGATGGCGGACTCGGCGGCGCAAGGGGCGGCGACGATGTTTCTGGAGGTTGCCGACGACAATCTGGCCGGTCAGGCGCTCTATCGCCGCCACGGATTTGCTCAGGTCGGACGACGTAAGGGATATTACGGAGGTGTTGATGCATTGACCATGCGTCGGACACTGGATCAATCTCAATTTAGAGAGCTGTCCTCTGAGTATCCCGGCAAGACTACCTAAACTATTTCTTGCATATCAAAAGGCGATGTAGCCCAAGCGGGTCATTGTCAGCGATCCGAGTCATATTCAGAATTTCGTGCCCCAGTTCCCGGATCGATCTCGGCACATTTTCGATAGGTTCCCAGCCTTTTAGCCATATTTCGGCTGTTTCGCCGGGAGCCATCCGTTCGATCAGCAACTTGGCCTTAACGAAGGTCATCGGGCAGACCTCCGCTGTGATGTCAAGGCAGTAGTTCGGGTTTTCAGTCATGTGATTCCAGTCGTCTTGCTTTGTCATATTGGTTATTGCTTCCCCCGATTTAAGGAATTATATAGAGCCAATCGTTAGGAAATGGGAGGGGTGCTCTAAATGTCGGAGCGTTCGAGTAACAATGAACTTCTTGCGCTCACCACCGAGATCGTGTCGGCGCATGTCGGCAATAACAGTGTGGCGATCGGAGAGCTGCCCCACCTGATCCAGGAGGTCTATCGTACCCTGTCGTCGGTTGGGACGACTCCGGCAGTTCCCGAGCGGCCCCAGCCCGCGGTTCCGGTGCGTAAGTCGGTGACTCCCGACTACATCATCTGCCTCGAAGACGGCAAGAAACTGAAAATGTTGAAACGGCACCTCAAGACCGCTTACAACATGACCCCTGAGGAATATCGCGAGCGTTGGGGCCTGCCTGCCGATTACCCGATGGTGGCTCCGAATTATGCTCAGCATCGGTCCAGCCTGGCCAAGAAGATCGGCCTCGGGACCAAGCCGCGGACGCGCAAGCGGGCGGTCTGAGCGAACGCAAGTGGTATTCGGGCGCCGGCGATCAAGGTGCGGCGGCGCCCGCTTGTGGGTAACAGGCGCCCCCGTCGCCGGTCAACGGATACGCCATGGTCTCGCGCATCGAACAGCGCTGTATCGACAAGGGAATGAAGATGACCGAGCAGCGGCGGGTGATTGCCCGTGTGCTGTCGGATTCGGCTGACCATCCCGATGTCGAGGAAGTCTACCGTCGCTCGACCCACATCGATCCGAACATCAGTATCGCGACGGTTTATCGGACCGTGCGCCTCTTCGAAGAGGCGGCGATCCTTGAGCGCCACGACTTTGGCGATGGCCGGGCTCGCTATGAAGAAGCGGCCGGGGATCATCACGACCACCTGATCGATATGCAATCGGGCGCGGTCATTGAGTTCACCAGTAGCGAAATCGAAACGCTTCAGCGCGAGATCGCTCGCCGTTATGGCTTTCGACTGGTGGGTCACCGACTGGAACTGTACGGAGTTCCGTTGACTTCCGACGACGAACGGGCAGAAAAATAGACGGCGCGGCCCATCCGCGCGTCCCGACGGACTCAGAGGAATCATGCCATCCGCTCTTTCGGCAGATGAACCTACCGACCGCCTCGACGTCAGGCTTGCCGAAGGCCCGGATGAAATAGCCGCCGCCCAGGCTCTGCGCTATCGCGTCTTCTACGAAGAGATGGGAGCCCATCCCACCGATACGACCCGCGACCGTCGTCGTGACATCGACGATTTTGATGCCGTTTGCGACCATTTGCTGGTGATCGACCGTGCCCGCGGCACGGGTGCGGCGGGAGTGGTTGGAACCTATCGCCTGATGCCCCGTGCGGCGGGAGAGGCGTTCGGTCGGTTCTATACCGCCGGTGAATACGACATTTCATCGATTTTGGCTGACGGTTGCCGGTTCATGGAACTGGGACGGTCCTGTGTCGATGCCGGCTATCGCAACGGCGCGACAATGAAGAAGCTGTGGGACGGCATCGCCGCCTATGTCTTCGAACACAATATCGAACTGATGTTCGGCTGCGCCAGCCTGCCGGGAACCGATCCCGGACGTTTGGCCGGGCATCTCGGTTATCTCTATCACTACCATCTGGCGCCCGAACGCCTGCGCCCCCGTGCCTTGCCTCACCTCTATGTCGATATGGATCTGATGGCAAAGGAAAGCCTGAACCCCCGCCGCGCCCTGGCCGAGTTGCCACCGTTGATCAAGGGGTATCTGCGCCTGGGCGGCTTTGTCGGCGATGGCGCGGTGATCGATCACCAATTCAACACCACCGACATCTGTGTCCTGGTCAAGACCGACCTGATCACCGACAAGTATCGCAGCCACTACGGACGCAACGTGCGTGACGCCACCTCTGAAGTCTGAGACCGTGATGGTCTCGCCAGTCCTTGCCCTGGCGCGTTTCGCGGCCTTCAGTGTGTGGACACTGCTGCTGGTCCCCCCCTATCTGATGATGCGTCTGGTATCGCATCGGGTGGCCGGTCGGGTTGTCCTGTTCTACTGGCAGGGCGTAATGCGCCTGATTGGCTTTACGGTGGTGGCGCGCGGTACTCCCGATGTGGGAGCCGGGCCGGCCCTGTTTGTCTCCAATCATGCCAGCTATCTCGATATCATCGTTCTGGGCAGTCTGATCCCCGCCTGCTTCATCGCCAAGGCCGAGGTGGCGGGATGGCCCGGCTTTGGATTGCTGGCCCGTCTGGCTCGTACCGTGTTCGTCGATCGCCGCCCGTCGGCGACGGCGCGCGAGCGTGATAGCGTTCGTCATCGGCTTGAAAGCGGCGATTCTCTGATTCTGTTCGCCGAGGGCACCAGCAACGACGGCAATCAGGTTCTGCCGTTCAAAAGCGCGTTGCTGTCGGTTGCCGAAACAGGTTTTTCCGGGGCAGACGGTACCATCCGGCCTTTGCCGGTCCAGCCGGTGTCGCTTGCCTATACCCGGCTCGACGGATTGCCGATCACGCGGGCGATGCGTCCGTTTCTCGCCTGGTACGGCGATATGACGCTGGTCGGTCACCTGCTGGGCGCGCTGGGGCTGGGCCGGGTTACTGTCGAGGTGACGTTCCATCCGGCGACTTCCCTGGCGTCGTTTCCGTCGCGCAAGGAGTTGACGGTGCATTGCCACGACCTTATCGCCAACGGTGTCGCCACGCTGTTGGCTGGCCGAGCCTGACGCCCGGCGGACGCCAAGACCGATCGCTCCCTTTCCTCCGTGTCCGGGACATGTTCTAGAACAGCCATGGCCGCTCCCTCTTCTCCCCGAGTCGTGTCCGAGACCAGCTCTCGCGCCGTGACGCCGCCAGCGCCGCTGTCGGTCGATCCATCCGACCGCCTGATGTCGAGCGAAGCCGACGCGCCGCCGAAGCCCTATCCTGCTTTGGCGCGCGATCCTCAACGGGAGCCGCGCTTTTATCGCGAGGCGCAGCAGCAGCCTCGTCAGCCGATTCCGCCATCGGCCCCTGTGCGGCCCGAGCCGGAAGCCGTCCGTGAACCGCGTCTCTCGCGGCCCAAGTCGGAGGCCGACCGCGAGCCGCGCCTCTCGCGGCCCAAGTCGGAGGCCGACCGCGAGCCGCGCCTCTCGCGGCCCGAGCCGGAAGCCGTCCGTGAACCGCGTCTCTCGCGGCCCGAGCCGGAGGCCGTCCGTGAACCGCGCCTCTCGCGGCCCGAGCCGGAAGCCGTCCGTGAACCGCGTCTCTCGCGGCGATCGGCGGCGAAACCTCAGGAAGGACGGTTGCGGCCCGAGCCGCTTCCTCCCGCTCCGCCTCGACTACCTAAGGAACCCCGACGCCGTTCGGGCGGCGGTGGCGGTGGCTGGGCGAAGCGGCTGCTGATCTGGGGGTTGACCCTGGCGATCTGGGTCGGGGTCGCCATCGGCGGTGTCGTGGCCTATTACGCCATCGATTTGCCCGATATCGACAAGATGACCGCGACGACCAGACGGCCGAGCGTGGTGTTTCAGTCGGTCGAGGGCGAGGTATTTGCCGCATTCGGCGATTTGTACGGCGAGGCGCTGACCCTGCCGGAAATCTCGCCCTATCTGGTTCAGGCGGTGCTGGCGACCGAGGATCGGCGCTTCTTCAGCCATTTCGGAATCGATCTGTTCGGTCTGGCCCGTGCGTTTTATACCAATATCCGCGCCGGACATGTGGTTCAGGGCGGCTCGACCGTTACACAGCAGCTTGCCAAGAACCTATTTCTGACGCCCGACCGGACGATGAAGCGCAAGATGCAGGAAGTGCTGATGGCGCTGTGGCTGGAGCGGCGTTTCAGCAAGGAGCAGATTCTCGCGCTCTATCTCAACCGGGTCTATCTTGGTTCCGGCACGTTCGGTGTTGATGCTGCGGCGCGGCGCTATTTCGACGTTTCCGCCCGTAAGATCGGGCTGTATCAGTCGGCTGTGATTGCCGGTCTGCTGAAGGCTCCGTCGCGTTACAGTCCGATCAACGATCCCGAGGCATCGCGGCGTCGTACTTCCAATGTTGTGCAGAACATGGTCGAGGCCGGGTATATCGACCAGAAAACCGCTGATGCCGCCGAAATCACCGGCGCGGCGCAGCTGGTTCACCGCGCTCCGGCTGCCGGGCGCTATTTCGCCGACTGGATGATGAGCCATCTCGACCAGTATCGCGAAGTCGCCGGTCGCGACATCGTGATCCAGACCACAATCGATCTTGGGCTGCAACGTAAGGTCGAGGCCGAGTTAAAGGCGCTGCTGACCGGGCCGGGGGCCAAGGCCAATGTCAGCCAGGGCGCGGTGGTGGTGATGACCCCCGACGGCGCGGTGCGGGCCATGGTTGGCGGCCGTGACTACGACGAAAGCCAGTTTAACCGGGCGGCTCAGGGGCTGCGCCAGCCTGGGTCATCGTTCAAGCCGTTTGTCTATCTCACCGCGATGGAACGGGGCTACACCCCGGACGACACCATCGAGGATGCACCGATCACGTTGGGCAATTGGAGTCCGGGAAACTATACCGGCCGTTATCTCGGGATGATCACCTTGCGTCAGGCGCTGGCCGAATCGGTCAATACCGTGGCGGTGCGGTTGGTCGAGGCGGTCGGTCCCAAACGAGTGATCGCGACTGCTCGCCGCCTGGGGATTTCATCCGATCTGCGCAAGGACGCCACCCTGGCCTTGGGGACTAGCGAGGTCACTCTGCTGGAAATGACCAATGCTTTTGCCGCCTTCGCCAATGGCGGTCAGGGCGTTACCGCCTATGGCGTCGCCCAGATCACCGATCCATCCGGCCAGGTCCTGTTCAAGCGCCAAGGCGGAGGATTCGGGCAGGTGATTTCGCCCGTCGCCTTGGATCGGATGTTGGACATGATGACCGCCGTGGTCCAAAACGGTTCGGGTCGTGCGGCCCGACTTGATCGCCCCGTGGCGGGAAAGACCGGGACCACTCAGGATTACCGTGACGCCTGGTTCATGGGCTTTACCGCCGATTACGTCACCGGCGTTTGGCTCGGCAATGACGATTACCGCAACGAGATGAAAAAGGTGACTGGCGGTGGCCTGCCAGCCCAGTTGTGGAAGAAGGTCATGGTCGCTGCGCACCAGGGACTGCCGCCTCATCCGCTGACGATGCCCGCGATGGAATCAACGGTTCCGGCTGAATCCCCCGGCGATTCTACCGGGTCCAGTCCCCAGGATTCCGGTGGTAGTCTGGGCAATACGATCGACGATCTGCTGAAGGGAATTTTCGGGCAGTGAGCGGATGCGCCCGCCCGGCGAGGGGCACGGTTAATTCGGAATTACAGCCGTGCCGCCTTGCGGGTGAGGTCGATGCGGAGATCGTCGGGAAGGGTTTCGAGCAGGCGGAGCAGGGCACCAATCCCGATAGGAACGCGCGATCGGCCATCGGCCCAGCGCCAGACAGTGGTTGGAGCGGGTTGGCGTTCCCCCAAATCGTCGAGCAAACGAGCAAAAGCCGCCTGGGACAGTCCCAGGCGGGCGAGTGTTTCGGTGAATTCAGTTTCGGTCATGATTCGGCCCCAAGCCCCAACCAGGGCGCGAACAGCACAAATTCGAAAAGTGCTCTCGCGACGGGGTTGCTGTCAATTACAGGACGGTGGAAGCGGTTAAATCAGCCGATAGCCCTATTTCTGGCGTAGACCGGAGCAAACACGAGTGACGAAAGCCTCGATGTCGTCATTCATCGAAACGGTTCGTCCCGCCAAATCCCCGGCGGCGATCAAGACCTGACCGGCGGCATCGGTGGCGGTGCCTGCGGTGTCGGCAACCTGACCGATTGTGTCGGCGACGGTTTGGACATCGCTGGCGACGTTGCGAATCGAGGAACTCATTTCGGCAACGGCAGAGCTTTGTTGTTCGGTCGAGACGGCGATTCCGATGGCGTCGTCATTGATTTCGCGAATCTTGCCGGCGATCGTGCGGACAGCGGAAACGGCGTTCTGGGTCGCTTCGCGCATGCTGCCGATCTGGGTCGAAATCTCTTCGGTGGCCCGCGCGGTCTGGTTGGCGAGGTGCTTGACCTCGTTGGCGACGACGGCAAAGCCCTTTCCGGCCTCTCCGGCGCGGGCGGCTTCAATCGTGGCATTGAGGGCGAGAAGGTTGGTCTGGCTGGCGATTTCGGTGATCAGATTGACCACCTCGCCGATTTTTTGGGCCGCTTCGTTGAGGCCGTTGATGGCGGAATCGGTGGAAACGGCGACATGCATCGTTTCTTGCGCCATATGGGCGGAGCGCTGGATGCGGCTGGCGACCTCGCGGATGCCTGCCGAGACCTGCTCGGCGGCGGAGGCAACCTGTTCGACATGCACCGAGGCATTTCCGGCCGCGGTGGCGACCCGGCTCGATTGATCGCTGGTCTGGGTGGCGATCAACGACATCTGCTGGGCGGTTGCCTCTAACTCGGTGGCGGTCGAGGCGACGACGCTAGTGACATGCTTGATGGTGTTGCCGACGCCGGTTGCCTCGACCGTGAACTCGCGTGAGCGGCGCTCCATTTCGGTTAAGGCCCGGTTGATCAAGCGGGCGTGATCGGCGAATTCGCCGACCATGCCTTCGGTGCGGATATGGCGGAAATAGCGGCCCTCGGAGGTCAGAGCCATCGCGGCGTCGGCTTCCTTGGTGAACACTTCGGTCAGATCGAGCAGGCGGTTGATCGAGTGTTCAAGTGCTCCGATCTGACCGCGTTCGGTGATGCGGATCACCCGAGAATCAAGACGCCCCCCCGCCGCTGCGTTCAGGATCGCAGTGGCGCGGTTGATCTCTTTGTTGGCGCGCATCAACAATAGGACCGCAACCAGACCACAGGCCATTGATGACGATGTGATGGCGCTGTCGATGATTTGACCGTGGCTCATGGTCAGTACAACGTCGATCGCGCCGATCGCCGAGGCCAGAGCGGCAGCGAAGAGAGCCTTAGAGAGTGAAGACGAATTCATCATAGGGAATTCCCGCCGCTTGCAGTTTGGAGACCATGGCTTGGAGAGCGGCATCCATTCCGGCCTTACGGTCGGAGTGGGCCTGTTCGATGGCCAATAACTCGCGATACAGCGCATCGGCCTTGATCACCGCTTCGCGTCGTGGTGAGCGGCGGTTCGAGTGGTAGCTGACAATCTTGCCAGTTCCATCAAAAGTAGGCGTTACGTGGGCAAGAACCCAATAGTGGTCGCCATTTTTTGCACGATTTAAAACGTAGGCGAAAATTTCTTTGCCGGATTCAATCGTGTCCCACAGCAGCTTGAACACGCAGCGGGGCATGTCGGGATGCCGGATGATGCTGTGGGGAGCGCCAAGAACCTCATCTTCAGTATAGCTGGCGATATTCAGAAATACTTCGTTTGCGTAAATAATCCGTCCCTTAGGATCGGTTTTGCTGACGATAATTTCGTCGCGGCCGAAAGTACGCTCGACGCCAGTCAGGTGAACATCCTGCTTGCTCATGTCGCACACTCGTTAAAAAAGAAGAAGATAGACCGATATTCGCCACCGAAAACGATCGGACACACGGATGCCTTCTAAAGAGTATACGAAATACGGCATTAAGGTCTATGACATCATACTATAAACGATACCGAAAACACGGAAGAGCTATGAATTACCGCCACGCCTATCATGCCGGAAATTTCGCCGATGTCGTAAAACACGCTGTTTTGGCGATGGTTGTGACCGCATTAAAGCGTAAGGAAACGCCATTTTTCGCGTTGGACACCCATGCTGGGATCGGCGCTTACAACCTGGAAGCGGACGAGGCACAGCGAACCGGAGAATTCAAAGGCGGGATTGCCCGGCTGTTGGAGGCCGCGATGCCGCCATCGGCGCTCGATCCCTATCTGGCGGCGGTTCGGGCGGTCAATCCCGCCGGCGGCTGCACCTGCTATCCCGGATCGCCCGAACTGGTGCGGGGAATGATGCGCGCAACCGACCGACTGGCGCTGGTCGAACTGCACCCCGAGGATGTGGATGTGCTGCGCCATCGTTTTGCCGCTGACCGCCGTGTCGGTATTCACCACATGGACGGGTATGTGGCGGTCAAGGCGTTGTTGCCGCCGCCGGAACGGCGCGGTCTGGTGCTGATCGATCCACCCTTCGAGGTCAAGGACGAGCACGAGCGTTTGCTGGTGGCGCTACGCCGGATCCGGCGGCGCTGGGCCAACGCCATTACGCTGGTGTGGTATCCGATCAAGGGAATGGAGCCGGTCGAGCGGCTATACGGTGCTCTGCGTTCCGAAGGCGGGGTAGAGACCCTGGCGGTCGAATTGATGCTGCGTCCCCCGGTCGATCCGTTCCGGCTGAACGGCAGCGGGCTGGTCGTCGTAAACCCGCCCTGGGGACTCGACCGCGATCTGGCGGCGTTATTGCCGTGGCTGACGTCGGTTCTGGCTCCCGAGGGCGGCTTTTATCGGCAGGAGGTTCTGGTCGCCGAGGCCGACCTGCGTGGATGACGATGAACCGTGTAGGGTAGGCGTTTATCCGGCGATCACTGCGGCCGCGCCGAGTAAGAAGGCGATCTCCGACGCCTGGGCAACGGCACCCAAGACATCGCCGGTATAACCGCCGAGGCGGCGGCGGGCCAATTCGGCGACGCCCAGCCCCGCCACGGCGGCGCAGGCAATGGCGGGGATCGCGGACAGCCCCAGCCCCAGTCCGGCGATCACCGCGCCGATGCCAATGGCGGTTGCCGCGCACCTCGTCCCCGGCCGACCGGCCAGCGCTGCCAGCCCATCGGGCCGGGCCGGAGAGAGGCGGCGCATCGCCACCGGAATCATGGCGCGTGACAGCGCTGCTGCCGCGACCAGGGCGCCGATCTTTACCCCCACTCCCGGCAGAGCCGCGAGTGCGGCGGCACGAAGAGCAACCGAAAACACCAGCGCCAGAACGCCGAAGGTGCCGTTGCGGGAATCGTGCATCACTTCCAGTCGCCGCTCCGGCCCGCCACGAGCGCCCAGCCCGTCGGCGAAATCGGCCAGCCCGTCTTCGTGCAACGCGCCTGTGGCGAGCACCAGGATCAGCACGGCCAGAAGCGCCGTCGCCAGTGGCGGCAACAGGGACGAGGTTGCGACCACGATCAGCCCGGCACTCAGCCCCAGCCCGGCACCGACCAGCGGGAAGCAGCGCATCGCCGCCGCCAGTCCGCCCGGCGGCACCGTGCCCGGATCGGGCAGGGGGATGCGGGTCAGAAAGGTGGCGGCAAGGTGAAGATCGGCGAGCCAGCCGCGGGGCGGGTTCGCGGGAATGAGGGGTGACTCGGCCATGATGGTTCGGTTATAGGTCGAACCTCTTTTAACAGCAACAGCTTGGGGACAAGATCGTGACCCTGACGATTTCCGGCATGGACGACGTTTCCGCATTGTTGGCGCGGCTGCCTGATGGCGATGCCGCTGCCGCTGCGGCGTGGGCCGCGCGCGAACCGCGCCTGACCAAGCCGGCCGGGTCACTGGGCCGTCTGGAAGATCTGTCGGGCTGGCTATCGACCTGGCAGGGACGCCACCCGCCTCGGCTCGATGCGCCTTGCGCCCGGATCTTCGCCGGGAATCACGGTGTCGCCGCCTTGGGTGTTTCCGCATTCCCCGCCGAAGTGACGGTGCAGATGGTCGCCAATTTCCAGCACGGTGGTGCCGCGATCAATCAATTGTGCCGGACGTTCGGGGTCGCCCTCGATGTCGTCTCGATCGACCTCGACCGCCCGACGGCCGACTTCACGCAAGGACCGGCTCTGTCCGAAGCCGAGTTCGCCGCTGCGTTCCAGGCCGGAATTGACGCCGTGCCCGAAGGGGCCGATCTGCTGGTGCTGGGCGAGATGGGAATCGGTAACACCACGCCTGCGGCGGCGCTGGCCTGTGCTCTGTATGGCGGAGAGGCAGCCGATTGGACCGGGCGCGGCACCGGCGTCGAAGGTGGCGCGCTGGCCCGCAAAATCGAAGTGGTCGCGGCTGGCGTTGCCCGTCATCGTGGTCTGCCGCCGCTGGAAATCCTGCGGGCGCTGGGGGGACGCGAATTGGTTGCGCTGGCCGGGGCGACGGTTGCGGCGCGGATGCACCGGGTGCCGGTGCTGCTCGACGGCTATGTCGTGACCGCCGCGGTGGCAGCACTCAAGGCGGTGCGGCCGGACGCGCTCGATCATTGCCGGGTCGCCCACGTTTCCGCTGAGCCGGGGCATCGCCGCCTTCTCGCGGCGCTGGGAACCGAACCGTTGCTTGACCTCGGGCTGCGGTTGGGCGAAGGATCGGGGGCGGCGCTTGCCGTCGGCTTGCTCCGGGGGGCGCTGGCCTGCCACAATGGCATGGCGACTTTCGATGAGGCGGGTGTCAGCGATAAGGGCTGACATTGCATCGGGGCAGGGGTGAGGAAACAAGCCATCAACAGGCTGGCGCTTCGGCGCTGGCCTGTACATAATGTCGCCGCAATTTTCCAGCCCAGGAATCATCATGTCCATCCATAATCCGCTTCTCAACGATTTCGGCCGCGTCGCCAATGGCGCCCTGGGAGCGCTGTCGGGTCTGCGCGGCGAGGTCGAAACCCGGCTTCGTGAACATTTCGAGCGCTTCACCGCCGGTCTCGATCTGGTCACCCGCGAAGAGTTCGAGGTGGTCAGCGCCATCGCCCGTAAGGCGCGGCAGGAACAGGAAACTCTGGAAGCCCGCATTCGGGTTCTCGAAGCGCGTCTGGCCGAAGCGACCGATACCCGACTGTAATCGGTCGGTTATCCACAAAAATTCACATGCTTTGACCGAGGATTGCCTTGCGTCCTCGGAAATCGTGTGCTTAGGCTAGCCTTTGTCGGGAAGAAACTGTCCGGATACAATAATTTGATTCCGGGCAGGTTTCCCGCATGGAGCCATGCCAAGGAGGACGCAGGCATGACGTTGACCGCTGCTTGTCAAGACGACGAGCCTCAGGCCAACCCGGTCGATCTGGTCGAACAATTCGTCGCCGCCAACGACTGGGCCTTCGACCGGCGCAGCGACGAGGAATTGGCCGCCGAGGTTCCGGGGAAATGGTGCAATTACTCGCTCTACTTCGCGTGGCGCGAAGATATGGGCGCGATCCATTTCACCTGCGCATTCGATATGAAAGTCCCCGAAGCCAAGCGGACGCCGATTTGCGACCTGCTTGCTATCGTTAATGAAAAGCTGTGGCTTGGCCATTTCGGTCTGTGGGAGGACGAGGCGGTGCCGATGTTCCGCCACACCTCGCTGTTGCGGGGGGGAACCGCCCTGTCGCAGGAGCAGGTCGAGGATCTGGTCGATATCGCCGTCAGCGAGTGCGAACGCTTTTATCCTGCGTTTCAGTTTGTAATCTGGGGCGGCAAAAGCGCCCGTGATGCGGTTGCCGCGTCGATGCTGGAAACGGCGGGCGAGGCCTAATTATTTCGGGGACGAATTGACATGACCAAGGTGCTTCTGGTCGGATGTGGCCGGATGGGGTCCGCTTTGTTGTCCGGTTGGCTTGATCGCGGTATCGCTGCCGCCGATCTGGTGGTGGTCGATCCCACTCGCCCCACTGTCGGCCCGGTGACCGTGGTGGCCGATGCCGATTCGATTCCTCCCGGCTTTGTTCCCGATGTCGTCGTTCTGGCGGTGAAGCCGCAGATGATGGATGCGGCTTTGCCGCCCTATCGTCGTTTTGTCGCCACCGCCTTGTTTCTGTCGATTGCCGCGGGCAAGCCGACCGCCTATTTCCGCCGCGCGTTCGGCGATGATCTGGCGATCGTCCGGGCGATGCCCAACACCCCGGCGGCGGTGCGTCGAGGCATCACGGTCTGTTTTGCTGACGAAACAGTCTCCGCCGACCGCCGTGCCTTAGCCGCGTCGTTGCTGGAGGCCGTGGGCGAGGTCGGTTGGATCTCCGACGAATCCCAGATGGATGCTGTGACGGCTTTGTCCGGTTCTGGGCCGGCTTATGTTTTCCTGCTGGCCGAGGCGATGGCCGAAGCCGGTGTGGCGTTGGGGCTGGATCTCGATCTGGCGGTGCGGCTGGCCCGAGCCACCGTTGCCGGGTCCGGTGAGTTGTTGCGCCTGTCCGCCGACTCCGCTGGCGATCTGCGCCGGGCCGTAACCAGTCCGGCCGGAACCACTGCCGCCGCCCTGGCGGTGCTGATGGACGAGACGGCCGGGTTTGGCCCCTTGTTGCGTGATGCAATCGCCGCCGCCGAGCACCGCAGCCGTGAATTGGCTGGATAGGCGGAGCTACAACCTCTAATAATTTAAAAATGATTAGGGAAATGTACGCAGCGGGGTGACATTTGTTGACTCGGCCGTACAGGTTTGGCACTCTTCGCTGCACTGCAATATCGTGCAGCGGATGGAGGGTGACAGCATGGCCGCGAAGCAGTCCGAAAACATTTTTGATTTTGACGTCAGCAAATATCTCGGCGACTTCAAAGTTCCCGGTGTCGATGTCGAAACCATCGTTGCCAGCCAGCGCAAGAATATCGAGGCGCTGACCCAGGCCAACAAGCTGGCCTTCGAAGGGCTTCAGAACGTCGTTAAGCGTCAGGTCGAAATTCTTCGGCAGGCCATCGACGAAGTTACCCACCTCTCCAAGGATATCGTCGAACCAGGGGCTCCGCACGAAAAGGCGGCCCGTCAGGCTGAGCTGGCTAAGGATGCGTTCGAACGCACTCTGGTCAATGCCCGCGAACTGGCCGAACTGATCACCAAGGCCAATTCCGACGCTTTCGATCTGCTCAACAAGCGGTTCAGCCAGAGCCTGGATGAAGCCCGCGAGGCCTTCACGAAGGCATCGCCCAAGGCTTAGCCGGCAAAACCTGCCCCACCCCCCGTCTTGGACGGGGGGTTAAGGTCCAAAGGCCCGCAGCATCGTTTCGACAGCGGCAGAAACCGCTTGATCGACGGTGCGCTCTTTGGTTTGGGGCAAGCCGAGTAACGTGCGCATGAACAAGTCGGTGCGCAGCATGCCGATGAACAGGTCGGCCATCTGCCACGCATCATCGACGTTCAGCAGGCCGCGCCGCCCCAGATCGGATATCGCCTGTGCGATCTGGGTCTTGCTGGTGCCGGGGCCGGATTCATAGAACGCACGGGCCAGATCGGGCTGACGCGGGGCTTCGGCGGTCACCAGCCGATACATCGATAACGAATCGGGTTGCAGCAGTAGATTCAGAAACCGCTGGCCGATTACGGTCAGGGTGTCGCGTGCGTCGAGCGCGCTATCGACCGAGGTCAGGTTCAGGTTGCGATCGCAGCGCATGCGAATGACAGCGCCGAACAGATCATCCTTGTCGTTGAAATGGGCGTAAATCGTCGCCTTGGACACACTTGCGCGGTTGGCAACGCTGTCCATGCTGGCAGCGGCATACCCGACTTCTAAAAACACGGCACAGGCGGCGTCAAGAATGGCGTCGCGCTTGGCCGATGGTCGGGGACAGCGAATCGACTCGGTCATTGTTCCTCCATATACCTTCCCAAAACTAAACCATACGGTTCAGTATTGGGAAGGGGAGAAACCGGGGATCGTGCGAGATCAGTTGCGCGGCGCGGCGGCGCCGGACTGAAGATCGGCGACCTTGGAGCGCAGGGCATTCAGCAACCCGTCGATCCGGTCGCCGTTGGCCCGGATCACCGAGGCATATTCCGACTGATATGTGACGGCCATCGACGAGCCTTCGACGATCAGATCGACGACGCGGAACCCGCCCTCGGTCCGCTTCAGCCGCCATTGCAGCATGATCGGCTGCTGATGGTCGCGTTCGACCCGCGAGGTGACCGTCAGGCCACGATCGCCATCATCGACGAAACCAACGACGGCATGGCGCAAGTCGCCGCCGTAATCCTTGAAGCGGGTTGACCAGGTGAGGACGACGATATCCTCGAACAGGCGCAAGAAGTCCTGCTGCTGCTCTGGACTGGCGGTACGCCAGTAGCGGCCCAGGACCCGGCGGCCAATCTCGACCAGATCGACGTCGGTGGTGAACAGGGTGCGGAAGCGGGACGCCCGCTCCTGATCCGGAACGCCCTTGCCGACCATCGTTTGCATGGCCGTATCGGCCAGACGGTTGATGAAGGCGACGGCCGGATCAGCCGGAGGAGCTTCGGCGGCAGCGAGACGAAGCGGTGAGACCAACAGGGAGACGCCTCCCAGAGCGGCCAGCAAAAACGGACGGCGGGAGATCATCGCGACGACGCTCCCGAAGTGGAGGTGGTGCTCAACCGGGTCTGGTTACGGCCGTTGGCGATTTCGGCGGTACGGTGTTGGCGGTAGAGCGAGCGCAACGAGGCGTAATAATCGAGCGAGGTGCGCTTGATGTCATCCAGCGTATCGATCAGCCGTTCCCGCTTGTCGAGGCCGGAAATCCCGCTGCGGGTCCACGTCGCCCAATCATACCCCATGTTGAGCAGAACGAGATCGACCGGATCACCGTACCATTCGACAGCGGTGCCGAAGGCATCACGCGGATTCGACGGACCGAACAGGGGAAGAACCAGATACGGCCCTTCTTCAATGCCCCACACCGCCAGGGTTTGGCCGAAATCCTCTTCATGAGCGGGGATACCGGCTTCGGTGGCGATATCGACGAAGCCCAGCAGGCCGAAGGTGGTGTTGAACGCGGCGCGGAAGAAGGTCTGAACGGCGCGATCCGTCTCGCCCTGCAACAGGTCGTTGGCGAACACCAGCGGCGATTTCAGATTTTCAAGGGCGTCGTGCAGCCGGTCGCGGCCGAATTGCGGCACGACATTGCGGTAGCCCTCGGCGGCCGGCCGGATCGCATAGGTGTCGAGAAATTCGTTGAACGCGAAGATCTCGCGGTTCATCGGCTCCAGCGGGTCGTTGACTTGCTCCCACTCGGCCAGGGCTTCCGGGTCGGACTCCGGCGGCGGGGTGGCGCATCCGGCCAGAAGGCCCAATGCGATGATTGAGCCAGCAATGCGAGCAGCGGTGCTTTGGCTGGAGCGGCGCGCGGTCATCGTTGGTAAACCCCTAGAGTCATGGCGGAAGGAACCGGAAATCCGATGGAGAAATCGGAATATATACGAAACTCTATTATTATCACCCATCACAATCCAGATGGAAAGGCCCGCGACCCGGACCCATCACTATCGAGCTTCCCAGGGGAGGGCATGACGCGCTATGGTAACAAAGTAGGCGTAAACGTATCGGTCGGGAGGAAACGATGTCGATCGCCTGGGATGATTCGTTTGCGATTGGCGACGAAGAGATTGATGCCGATCATCGTGCGATGATGGCGTTGATCGGTAGACTGCAAACAGTCACGTCCGGCCTGAGTGATGGCGAAGCCATTGTCTCGGCCATTTCCCAGCTCCGCGATCTTTGTTTCGGTCATTTCGTTCGGGAAGAGGCGTTGCAAGGTCGCATCGGTTTTCCTGACATCGAGGCTCACCGCCTTGGTCATCAGATGCTGCTGAAGCGTCTGGATGCCGTGCTCAAGCATTTCGCCGATGGAAGCGACCAAATCCGCTTTGGCATCCTGCGCACCCTGGGCGACTCGCTTGCCACCTGGATGATTTTCCACATCACGCGGGGCGATAGCGAGATGCGCCCCTATGTCGAGGCCATCAACCACAAGCGCCGCAGGTATTCTTCCCGCCGCCGCGACGGTGCCGATCATCGGCCCCGCCTCGGCCCCTGATCACTCGACCGCCTGACGCAGTGCCGCGGCGGCAACCCAGGGCGACAGCGCCAGGGCGGCGATCATAACGCCACCGAGGATCAGAAGGTGCGGTCCCGCGTCCAGCCCCTGGATCGCGGCGTCGATCGCGCCAACCGAGAAAATCAGCACCGGAATATAAAGCGGCAAAATCAGCAGCGACAGCAGAACGCCACCGCGCCGTGCCCCCAGCACCAGAGCCGCGCCAATGCCGCCGATCAGGGACAGGACCGGGGTGCCGAGCGCCATCGCCGCCAGCAGGGGGGCAAAGCCGTCGGCGGGCAGGTGCAGTAGGACCGCGAGAACCGGCGCGACGACGATCAAGGGTAGGCCGGTGGTCAGCCAGTGAGCCAGCATCTTGGCTGCGACCGCCAGTTCCAGCGGCATTGGCGACATCGCCAGTAATTCCAGCGATCCGTCTTCGTAATCAGCCTGGAACAGCCGGTCGAGCGACAGCATCGAGGCCAGCAGGGCGGTGACCATCAGGACGCCGGGGGACACCCGCTCCAGCAGGTTGGTTTCCGGCCCCAGACCGAAGGGGAACAGAATCACCGTCAGGATGAAGAACGTCACCACCATCACGCTGTCCGATCCCTGGCGCAGCGCCAGACGCAGATCGCGGTGAACCACTTCGAAGAAACGGGTCATGACAGGCCTTCGGGAGCGGGGGCGAAGCGGTCGAGAGTCAAAACCTCGGCATCCGGCAGAACGATGTCGGCATGAGTTGAGAGCACAACCATTCCTCCCGTGGCGCGATGTTCGGCCAGAACCGTCTCCAACACCGCGATTGAAGCGCGGTCAAGTGCGGTCGTCGGCTCGTCCATCAGCCAAAGCGGGCAGGGCGCGGCCAGCAATCGGGCCAGATTGACCCGCCGCTTCTGTCCCGCCGACAACATCCGCCCCGGCATGTCGGCAAGATGACCCAGGCCAAAGCGCTCGATTGCCGCGTCGGCGGCGCGATCGGCCTGGGCGGATTCGGTTCGGTGCAGTCTGGCCCAGAATCTAACGGTCTCGGCGACGCTCAAGACCGGCTTGATCGCGTCGTGATGCCCCAGATAGTGGGTTCTGGCGGCATGTGCTTCGGGATCGTCGGCCAGGGTCTGCCCGTTCCATTCCAGCCGCCCTTCGGAGGGGCGCAGCAGCCCGGCCAGCACGCGCAGCAGGCTCGATTTGCCCGAACCGTTGGGGCCGAGCAGCAAAAGCGCGCCCCCGTGTTCAAGCGTGAAATCGAGACGGGAAAACACCAGCCGTCCGCCGCGTCGGCAGGCCAGTTTGCAACCGCGAAAAAGGGGAAATTCGGGGGCGTTCATGGTCGGCACCATGGCAAAATTCCGTCGCCTTGGCGAGAGGCGATTACACCCGTACATTACGCATGCGTAATGCCCTGGAAAAGGTGTTGAAATTGTCTCCGGGTCGGAGCAAACCTCAGGCATCACGATAATATGATTCGATTTGCCCAGGGGGAAATCATGCTCTTCGGACGTGTGACGGGGTGGCTGCTGGTCGGTCTCGCCGTCATCATGGCATCGGCCGATGCGGTCATGGCCTTAGGCCCGGCCGATTATGTCGGGCTGATCACCGCCGATTTTGTTTTGCTGCTTTCCGGTCATGCCCCCGACACCGCCGAAACCGGTCGTACCCTTTTCGATACGGTTCAGGCAATGGTCCTCGACCTGCCTGCCTGGGTTGTGGTCGGCACCATGGGCGTGACCCTGTCTTTGGTCTGCCGCCACCGTCCGCGCCGTTGGCGTCGCTCGGCTTTCCGCCGCTAGATCCATCCACCTTCGTCTGCGGGATTTGTTCGCTCCGCTATGCCGCTCACGCGGTGCTGGCGGCGGCGGACAGATCCCCGTTGGCGGCTTTGTCCTTTTCCTTGCGGGGAGGGGCCAGCCGGGCCGGTTCGGAGGCCGTCGCCAAGGCGGGAGCGGGCTGGGTCTGGTGATGCCCTGACTTGCGGATCAGCCGACCTTCTAATTGCGCTCCGGCCTCGATTTCGATGCTGTCATGGATAATGTCGCCGGTAATGCGTCCGGCTCGTGCGATCACCACCGCTCCGGCGGTGATCTTGCCGATGACCTCACCGTGAACCTGGGTGGTTTCGGCGGTGATTTCGCCGGTGATACGACCGGATTCGCCGATCAGCAGCCGACTACAGGCGATGTCGCCCTCAAGCTGGCCGTCGATCTGGATTTCGCCTTCGGTTGTGATGTTGCCGACGATGCGAACATCGGTTCCGATTAGCGAAAGTGTATCTTTACCTGACGACTTGCGTGCCGACGATCCGTTGCCGCCTTTACCAAATCTTGAGAGCATGGTCACCTGCCGCGATGAATTTGAGGGGGTCCCGCGGGACTTCTGACAGACGGACCTCGTAATGGAGATGGGGGCCGGTCGAGCGGCCGGTATTGCCGAGCAGTCCGATCACGGTCGAGCGACTGACGTGCTGACCTTCGCGGACCAGGATACGGGACAAGTGAGCATAGCGGGTGGTGACTCCGCCGCCATGATCGATCTCGATAGCCAGACCGTAGCGGTCCCATGGCCCGGCGAACAGAACCTGTCCCTCGCCGGTCGCGTGAACCGGGGTGCCGAACGGCGCGGTGAGATCGACGCCTTCGTGAACGCCGGTGCGACGGTTGAGCGGATCGTTGCGGCGGCCGAAGGGTGAGCTGACCTCATACTCGGCCGGAAGCGGATCGCCCAGCGGCATCGTCTGCATCGCCGCCTTGACCCCGCTCCAGCGGTCGAGCCGGTCGAGCAGGTTGTTGAGGCCGGGTTCGCTCGTCGCCATGGTGTTGATCGGCACGAACGGCCCGCCGCGCCCCCGCTCGGGGCGATGGGGTTGAATGACCCGTCCGGGATCGATTCCCAGCCGGACCAGGGAATGTTCGGCATCGGCAATCCGGGCGGTGGCGGCATCGCTGGTGCTCTGTACCGCCTGGGCATAGGCCAGACGCAGCCGTTCCAGCGAGGTTTCCAGCCGCCGGACCTGATCGCGCACGGCACGGACCTCGGATTCGGCGGGCGGGTCGTCGATTTGTGCCCGATCGGTAACCGGCGCGGGGAGCGGAGCGTGTCTTTGCGTCTCAGGTGCGCCCTTGACCAGGGCTGCGTTGGATTCGGCCAGAGCCATCAGGCTGGACTGGACCAGATCGACTTCGCGGGTGATGTCGGCCACCATCTTCTGCGAGGCGATCAGCCGCTGCTGCGCTGTATGGGTGGCGGAGAGCATTTCCTCCAGCCGCTGTTCGCGCTGGATCAGTTCTTCGGGCTGACGCATCAGCATCAGAGTGGCCGTGGTGGTCCATAGCGCGCAGGCCACCACGGCAGCGCCAAGCGCGGCCAGTCGTCCCCGTCCCAAGGCGATCTGTACCGCCGTGCCATCGGCGCGGCGAATCAGGACTCGGGACTCGGGCACGGTGGCGACGAAGGCGCGACGAACCGCCTTAAAGCGCTGTCCGACCGCCCGGATCGCTCGCTGGTCCCCCACCTTGATCAGCCCCCCTTGTTACAGTCCGGGCCGCCGACCGCCAGTTGGCAACGCCGATCCGACTTTGGGAAAGTGCAGTGTAGTCAGCCTTCCAATGCTAACCTATAGGTAAGAACTCCTGATCCGGGCAAGTCGAATGTTTTCTTCGTTATATCGATCGGTGTCAGAATAGGACGGTGCCACCGATTTCGGGGCTGACGATTGACGTGACCGCCCGGCGGGAATATCGTCTCCGGCTTTATCCGTCTTCTGGAAGTTCTAGAAAATGCCCGATCTACGCGACCTTGCCCGTACCGCCGCCGCCTGGCCGTTCCAGGAAGCCCGCGCTCTGTTGGACGGACGGTTGCAGGGAAAAAAACCGGATAAAGGCTATGTTTTGTTCGAGACGGGTTACGGCCCGTCGGGTCTGCCTCATATCGGCACATTCGGCGAAGTGGTGCGCACCACCATGGTCCGGCGTGCGTTTTCCCTGCTGGCCCCCGAGATTCCCACCCGTTTGTTCGCCTTCTCGGACGATATGGACGGCCTGCGCAAAGTGCCCGACAACATCCCGAACAAGGAAATGGTGCGCAGCCATCTCGGCAAGCCGCTGACCTCTATTCCCGATCCGTTCGGCACTCACGAAAGCTTTGGCCATCATAACAACGCCCGGTTGCGGTCGTTCCTCGACGCATTCGGCTTCGAGTACGAATTCCAGTCGGCGACCGACTGGTATAAGTCCGGGCGCTACGATCAGGCGCTGCTCGGCGTGCTGCGTCATTATGACGAGGTGATCAACGTCGTTCTGCCGACGCTGGGCGAGGAACGCCGCGCTACCTATTCGCCGTTCCTGCCGGTCTGTCCCAAGACCGGGATCGTGTTGCAGGTGCCGGTGGTCGAAACCCGGCCCGACGACGGCACCATCATCTACCGCGATACGGACGGAACCCTGGTCGAAACCCCGGTGACCGGCGGCAAGTGCAAGCTGCAATGGAAGGCCGACTGGGGTATGCGCTGGGTCGCGCTCGGTGTCGATTACGAGATGAGCGGCAAGGATCTGATTCCCTCGGTCGAACTGTCAACTCGGATCGCCCGCATTCTCGGTGGCCAGCCGCCGCAGACCCTGACCTACGAACTGTTCCTTGACGATAAGGGGCAGAAGATTTCGAAGTCGAAGGGCAACGGCCTCGCGGTCGAGGATTGGCTGAAATACGCTCCGCCGGAAAGCCTGGCTTTGTTCATGTTCCAGAAGCCCAAGGCGGCGAAGCGGCTGTATTTCGATGCCATTCCGCGCGCGGTTGACGATTACCTGACCTTCCTGGGCAAGTTCCCGGCCGAGGATGAGGCCAAACGGCTGGAAAACCCGGTTTGGCACATTCATAACGGCCAGCCGCCGAGCGAGGCCGCCCACCTGACCTTTGGCATTCTGCTGAACCTCGCCAGCGTCTGCCATTCCGAGGATCCCTCGGTTTTGTGGGGCTTCATTCGCCGCTACGTCCCCGGCGCCAGCCCGGAAACAGCGCCGATCCTCGATTCGCTGGTCGGCTATGCGATCGCCTATTACCGCGATTTCGTCAAACCGTCGCTTCGCTATCGCGCCGCGACGGCGGACGAGGCCGCAGCCTTTGCCGCACTGAAGGCCGGGCTGGAGGCCTTGCTTGCCGATGCGTCGGCCGAAGATCTTCAGGCCCTGGTCTATGAGATCGGCAAGCGCCCGTGTTTTGCCGATCTCAAGGCGTGGTTCCGAGCGTGCTACGAGGTTCTGCTGGGGGCCGAGCAGGGGCCGCGCCTGGGCAGCTTTATCCGTCTCTACGGTGTTCCCGAGACCATTGCCTTGTTGGACAAGGCAATCAACGGTGAAGCCATCTAAGCCTCACTGCGGCGGGGCGGTCGCCGATGGCGATCGCCCTGTTTTGAGCCGGGCCGGTTGCCCCCACCGCGCCGGTGCCGTATAGGGTAGCGCCATGGTCAATGAGGATGACGGCGACAAACGGGCTGAACGGCTGAAGCGGGCGCGTGCGCTGGCGGGACAGACCGGCGGCAGTGCGCCCGCCGCTTCCGCTCCCGCGCGCCCCGAGTCGGCTCGTCCCGAGTCCAGTGCCAGCCCTCCGCCGCTGGCGACCTCCGCGCCGACCGATCTGACCCGGACGCTGCGGCAAAGCCTGTTGGAAATGCTGACCGGTTTGCTGCGGCCCAAATCTCCCGCAGTGGCCCAGCCCACGGTGCCGCAGCCCGATCCTCCCGTTCTGACCGTTCTCGTCGCGGCGTTGGGCAACGATGCCGATGGATCGGGAGCCTCCCGACTCAACCAGGCCCTGGCGGCGCGAACCGCGTTGAAGGTTCAGGCGCTGCCAAAGCTGTTTCAGCTCGATGGGCTGGAAGATCCGGGGCTGGTCGCGGCGGTGACGATGAACACTCGCCACGCTGTCGTTGAAGAGGATGCCGACCTGCTGCTGTGGGGCGACCTGACCAAGGACGGTTATCGTCTGCGGCTGGCCACCGCCGCCAGCGACGAGGAGCGGTTCGGTCCCGCCACCCGCATCGAGTTGCCCCTTGATCTGTCCGAGCCGGTGGTCAATTTACTCTTTGCCGCGCTGCTCGCCGCCACCGATCCGGGAAGCGAGCCGCGCCGTTCGGCGTTACGCCGTTTGTTGCTGCCCGCCGCCGTTGCCGCCGAACCGATGGCCGCCAAGCCGTCGGTACAGATGACAATGCCGCAGCAGCGTTCGGTGCAGATGCTGTTTGGCCATATTGCTGCCGCCGCCGCCGCGATTGCTCCGGCGGAGCAGGCTGTCACGTGGGCCGACAAGGCGGCCAACGCCTATCGTCAGGCCGAGCGACGGCTGGGTCGTACCGATGCGGGGTGGGAAGGCGGGCTGATCCATCGCCACATCGCCGCCGTTGTTGCCGCTAAGGCCGACCGGTCCAAGGAACCTGTGCCTTTGCTGGAAGAGGCGATTCGCGAATGGCGCTCGGCGGCGGAAACATTGCCTCGCGCCGTGATGCCGCAGGAGTGGGCCGCGACGCAGATGCGGCTGGGGACGGCTCTGTACCGGCTCGATCTGATGACCGGACAGACCGAGTTGTTGCGCGAGGCGCTTCAGGCGCTCCAGGCGACGCTTCAGGTCTATACCCGTACCGAGACTCCGGGGCGTTGGGCCGACGTGATGCATACCGTTGCCCAGGTGTTGGAAGTCTATGGCGATCAGCTCCGCAATACCGAGGTCTTGCAGCGAGCGGTCGATGCCTGCAATTCTGTGTTGGAGATCCGCAGCCGCGACCGTACCCCGCTGGCCTGGGCGGCAACGCAGAACACCCTGGGTTCGGCTCTGTTCCTGCTCGACCGCCATTCCGAGGGGGGCGGTCATTTGGTCGAGGCCGAGATGGCCCTGTCCTCCGCGCTGGAGGTCTTTCACACCCATGGCGCGAAGCGCCCGGCCAAGGTTGCGGCGCGCAACCTTGCCCATGTCCGTAAACTGGCCGAAAGCCGCAAGACCCGTTCGGTGGTCGAGCCGCATTGGCTTGACGATCGAAAAAGGTAATCCATGGCGCCCAAGCCGACTCCCCGTGCCCTTGCTCTTGAACTTTTTTCCGCCGTCCTCGATCGTGATCGTCTGCTGGACGAAATGCTCGAAGATCGTCGCCTGTCGGATCTGGAGGAGCGCGACCGCGCTTTCGTTCGGATGCTGCTTGCCACCACGTTGCGCCGTCTGGGCCAGATCGACGCGCTGATCGCGCTGTGTCTCGATCGTCCGCTTGGACCGCGCGCCGTTCTGGCCTGCCACGCCCTTCGGTTGGGTGTCTGCCAATTGCTGTTCCTCGATCTGCCGCCGCATGCGGCGATCTCGACGACTGTCGATCTGGTCAAGCACACTCCGATGGCCGGGTTCACCGGGTTGATCAACGCGGTGTTGCGCCGTTTGTCGCGTGAAGGAGCCGAGATGATCGCGGCGCAGGATGCCCCTCGTCTCGACACGCCGGATTGGCTGTGGCGGTCGTGGTCGGCGACCTATGGCGACGAGACCGCTCACGCCATCGCTGCCGCCCATCTGACCGAGGCTCCGGTCGATATCACCGTTGCCGCCGATCCCGAGGGCTGGGCCGTTCGGCTGGAGGCTGAAATCCTCCCCACCGGATCGCTGCGGCGTACCGGCGGCGGTGCCGTGTCCCGCTTGGCCGGGTTCGATGAGGGCGGGTGGTGGATTCAAGATGCCGCCGCCGCCCTGCCGGCGCGGCTGTTCGGCGATGTGCGGGGAAAGCGCGTTGTCGATCTATGCGCCGCACCGGGGGGGAAAGCGCTGCAACTGGCCTCGGCCGGGGCGGTGGTGACCGCGCTTGACCGCTCGGCTCCCCGACTGGCGCGATTGTCCGACAATCTGGCCCGGCTGGGGCTGTCCGCCACCATCGTTACCGCCGATGCCGCCACCTGGAGTCCGGGCGAGACCTTCGATGCGGTGCTGCTCGACGCCCCTTGTTCCGCTACCGGAACATTGCGTCGCCATCCCGATGTCGCCCGCCATAAAAGCCCGGCCGACGTCACCAAACTGTCTGCGGCCCAGGCTCGTTTGTTCGATGCGGCGACCGCGTTGCTCGCGCCCGGCGGGGTGCTGATCTATTGCGTTTGCTCGTTGGAACCGCAGGAAGGGATCGATCAGGTCGAACGGGCGCTGGCCGCCGGGGCACCGCTGGTGCGTGATCCGATCCGTCCCGATGAGGTTGGCGGGCTGGGTGAGCTGATCACTCCCGCAGGCGATCTGCGCACGCTGCCCTGTCATTTGGGAGAGAAGGGGGGCATGGATGCCTTCTTCGCCGCCCGTCTGCGCCGGGTCTAAGACGATGGGCCGCCGCTTCGTTCTGATCGACCGCGATGGAACCCTCAACGTCGAAAAGCATTATCTGTCCGATCCCGATCAACTCGAACTGTATCCCGGCGCGGCGGTGGCGGTGCGACGGCTCAACGAGCTTGGGCTGGGAGTGGTGGTGGTCACCAACCAGTCGGGTATCGCGCGGGGCTATTTCGATCTAACCCGGCTGGCGGAGATACACCGCCGCCTTGATGCCTTGTTGGCAGCCGAAGGCGCGCATATCGACGGGCTTTATCTTTGCCCGCACGGTCCCAATGAGGCGTGCGATTGCCGCAAGCCCCGCCCCGGAATGATCCGTCAGGCGGTTGCCGACCATTGCTTCGATCCCGCCCAGGCTTTCGTGATCGGCGACAAGGAAGTCGATATCGAACTGGGCCATGGCGTCGGTGCCATCAGCTTTCTTGTCCGCACCGGCCATGGCATGTCTGCGGTCGAGACGACGCGCGCCGATTATGTCGTCGCTGATCTTCCGGCAGCGGTGGCGGAGATCGAACGGCTGATCGGGTAGAGCAGGGGACGGTTCCAGCCTATTTCGTGTCGCGTGACAGTCGAACCGACAAAACCGCTTCCATCGCGGCGCGGCCGGGCGGTGAGACCAGGGTTACCAGCGCCACCGGGGCGCTGCCGTCGGTGCCGAAGCGCTTCGCCAGGATTTTGGCGAACCATCCCGTTGGATTGAAGACGTAATCGGTAAGGGTCATCCCCTCCATCTCGCGGGTATCGAGCGGGAGCAATGACCCGCCATCCTTCAGTCCGCCGCGCTCGATCATCGCGTCCAGATGCCGCCGCAGGGCGGCGGCATCGGCGAATTCAGCCATCACCGAGCATTGGCCGTCCTGGGGGATCACCACCGAGATAACACCCAATCCGGCCCGGCGCAGCACCCGGACATTTCCATTGCGTTCGCCGAGCAGCGCCTTGGCGACGTCGGGCGGTGCTTCGATAAAGCCGAATTCTCCCCCCGGCGCGGCCGCGGCCAGGGCAGCGGCGGTATCACCGATATTGAGCAGACAGATCTGCCCCAGAACCGCCGTGGCCAGACGGCTGGTCTGATCGCGGACGATAGCGGGATCGAGAACGGGGGCGGTCTGAGCCAAAGCCGGGGCGGAGCACAGCAGCGCCAGCAGCGTCACAACGAGTTTCTGCCTCATGGGGACCTCGTTCCGAGGGTGATGATGGCCTGAAGATTTGGATTCGCGGTCTCGGAGGTGGTGAGAACCACCCGCATTCCGGCCGGTTCGGTCGTATAGAGCTTGATCAGGTCTTCGCGATAAGACCCGGACGGGATCAGATCGATGAAACGAGACCGCATCGCTCCCTTGGTCTCCTCTCCGGCGGTGCGGACCGTAAAGGATTTGCTGAGGCTTGATCGCAGGCCGGTTTCGAGGCGGCGGAACAGCGCCTCGGTCGAGACCTTGCGCACGAACACAACGCAAGTCTCGTCGGGTTTCAGCAGCGCCAGGGTGACTCCGGCGTCGGGCCGGGCCCAGACCGTTCCTTCGCGTCCCTGTAGGAAGGGGACGGCATCGGTGGGAGAAAGCTCGGGCAGATACATGTCTTGCCCTGGCCGCAGATGGTCGCGCAGTTTGGCGTAATCGCCAGCATAGGCGACGCAGCCGAGCAAGAAGGTTCGCGCCGCGACATCGCCGCTGTCCGATGCTGGTGTTGGTGCCGCCTGAGTTTGACCCGTCAGGAGCAGCAGCGCGGCCAGTCCGGCCGTGGTGGCTCTGTGAAGTTTTCTCATGGGGCAAAGCAGACCACAGCCCGCCGTCCGGTTCAAGTCCGGGCCGATCCGGGGGAGGGGTGCCGAAAAGCAACGGGGCCGCTCTCCCAGGAGAGCGGCCCCGCGCCATATCAGTCGATGCTGGCGGACAATCAGCGCAAAGCGATGACCATCGCTTCGGCAATCGCCACCTGACGGGCAGCCCGGCTGCGATCCAGGTCGGTCTGCGCATCGGAGACGGCGAGGTCGGCGGCGGCTCGACGTTCAGCCGCCATCTCGCTGGTCAGTTCCTCCAGCGGAAATGCTTCTTCCGCCAGAACGGTGACCCGCTCGCCGGTGACTTCGGCGAAGCCGCCAGCGATGAAGATCCGGTTGGTGACCTTGCCGTTGTTATGGATGTCGATGACACCGGGCCGCACGGTGGAAATCAACGGAGCGTGCAGGGGAAGGGCGCCGAAATCGCCGTCCTCACCCGGAACCACCACCATTTCCACCGGCTCTGACAACAAGAGCTTTGCCGGCGACACCAATTCGAACTGGATCTTCTCGGCCATGCCGATGTTCCTTTACGTCAGGCGGCTTCGGCGGCCATCTTCTTGGCCTTCTCGATCGCCTCGTCGATACCGCCGACCATGTAGAAGGCGGATTCCGGCAGGTGATCGTACTCGCCAGCGATGATCGCCTTGAAGCCCTTGATGGTCTCTTCCAGCGACACCAGCTTACCCGGCGAGCCGGTGAAGACTTCGGCGACGTGGAAGGGCTGCGACAGGAAGCGCTGGATCTTACGGGCGCGGGCGACGATCAGCTTATCCTCTTCCGACAGTTCATCCATGCCAAGGATGGCAATGATGTCCTGAAGCGACTTGTAGGTCTGAAGGATGCGCTGCACTTCGCGGGCGGTCTCGTAATGCTCCTTGCCGACGACGCGGGGGTCGAGCACGCGCGAGGTCGAGTCGAGCGGATCGACCGCCGGGTAAATACCCAGTTCGGCGATCTGACGCGACAGCACGGTGGTGGCGTCCAAGTGGGCGAACGACGTGGCCGGAGCCGGATCGGTGAGATCGTCAGCCGGGACGTAAATGGCCTGGACCGAGGTGATCGATCCCTTCTTGGTCGAGGTGATCCGCTCCTGCAACGCGCCCATGTCGGTGGCGAGAGTGGGCTGATAGCCCACCGCCGACGGGATGCGGCCCAGCAGAGCCGACACTTCGGAACCGGCCTGGGTGAAGCGGAAGATGTTATCGACGAAGAACAGCACGTCCTGAGCCTCGACGTCGCGGAAATATTCCGCCACGGTCAGACCGGACAGGGCAACGCGGGCGCGGGCACCCGGCGGCTCGTTCATCTGGCCGTACACCAGAGCCACCTTCGAACCGGGGCCGTCCAGCTTAATGACGTTCGACTCGATCATCTCGTGATAGAGGTCGTTACCCTCACGGGTACGCTCGCCGACACCGGCGAACACCGAGTAACCACCGTGCGCCTTGGCGATGTTGTTGATCAATTCCATGATCAAAACCGTCTTGCCGACGCCCGCGCCGCCGAACAGGCCGACCTTGCCGCCCTTGGCGTAGGGAGCCAGCAAATCGATGACCTTAATGCCGGTGACGAGAATTTCAGTCTCGGTCGACTGCTCGATGAATTCCGGCGCGTTGGCGTGGATCGGCGCGCTCGCCTTGGCGTTGATCGGGCCACGCTCGTCGATCGGCTCGCCGATGACGTTCATGATGCGGCCCAGGGTCTCGGGGCCAACGGGAACGCGGATCGCGGTTCCGGTATCGACCGCCTTAGCGCCACGGGTCAGACCGTCGGTCGAGTCCATGGCGATGGTGCGCACGGTGGACTCGCCCAGATGCTGGGCGACTTCCAGCACCAGCTTCCGGCCCTGATGTTCCAGCTCGAGCGCGTTCAGAATGGCCGGCAGCGGGCCTTCGAAGCGCACGTCCACGACCGCGCCCAGGACCTGGGTGATCGTGCCGACATTGTTGATTGCCATGGTGTGCTCCTCGTCTTCCGTCACAGCGCTTCGGCGCCGGAGATGATTTCGATCAGTTCCTTGGTGATCTGGGCCTGGCGCGACCGGTTGTACTTGATCGCCAAGGCGTTGATCATGTCGCCCGCGTTCCGAGTGGCATTATCCATCGCGGTCATCCGTGCGCCCTGCTCCGACGCCTGGCTTTCCAGCAGGGAACGGAACAACTGGGTGGCCAGATTGCGCGGAAGGATCTCGGCCAGGATCTCGGCTTCGCCCGGTTCGAACTCATAGACGGCCCGCGCGGACGCATCGACCGGATCGGTCTCGGCCGGAACCGGGAACGGGATCAATTGCTGGCGGGTGACGTTCTGCGAGATCGCCGATATAAAACGGTTGTAAACGACGGTACAGACATCGAACTCGCCGTTGGCGAACATCTGGGTCACGCGGGTGGCAACCTGATCGGCTTCGGGGAAGGTGATCCCCTTACGACCAAGATTGTCGAACCCCTCGATCATCAGATGACCGTAATCGCGGCGCAACGCCTCGCGGCCCTTGCGACCGACCGGCAGGATGATGACCTTTTTGCCCTGCTTCAGCAGGTCGGCGGCCAACAACCGGGTCGCCCGGGTGATGCTCGAATTGAAACCGCCGCACAGGCCGCGGTCAGCGGTCACCGGGACGATCAGGTGAACCTGATCCGATCCGGTACCAGTCAGCATCGCCGGCGCACCAGCCTGACCGGCCATTGCGCCCGCCAGGGTGCCCAGCATCCGCTCCATGCGTTCGGCGAAGGGCCGGGCCGCTTCCGCCGCGGTCTGGGCCCGGCGAAGCTTGGAGGCCGCGACCATTTTCATGGCCGAGGTGATCTTGCGCGTCGATTTGACGCTGGTGATCCTCAGCCTTAGGTCCTTGAGGCTCGGCATGAACTCCTACACTCCCTTGCGTGACGATTTCTCCGGGGCGGCGGGCGCTTGCCTGCTCTCGGAGGATCGCCCTCGCGACCCTTGGGTGACGAAGCGACGTCCCGCTCCCGATCGGTTGACCGATTCGGGAGCGGAACGTCGCGGCGATCAGGCGAAGGTTTTGGCGAAAGCGACGATGGCCGCCTTCAGCTTCTCTTCGGTCTCGGCCTTAATCTGCTTGTCGGCGGCGATCGAGGTCAAAATCTCCGGCGACTTCGCCTTGATTTCGGCCAGCAGACCGGCTTCGAAGCGGCCAACCTGACGGACGTCGATCTTGTCGAGATAGCCCTTCACACCGGCATAGATCGACACGACTTCTTCTTCGGTCGAAAGCGGCGAGAACTGGGGCTGCTTCAACAGCTCGGTCAGACGGGCGCCGCGATTGAGCAGCTTCTGGGTCGCCGGATCGAGATCCGACGCGAACTGAGCAAAGGCCGCCATTTCGCGATACTGCGCCAGTTCCAGCTTAATCGAGCCGGCAACCTGCTTCATCGCCTTGATCTGCGCGGCCGAACCGACACGGGACACCGACAGGCCGACGTTCACGGCCGGACGAATGCCCTTATAGAACAGTTCGGTTTCGAGGAAGATCTGACCGTCGGTGATCGAAATCACGTTGGTCGGGATATAGGCGGACACGTCGTTGGCCTGGGTCTCGATCACCGGCAGAGCGGTCAGCGAGCCGTTACCGGCGGCGTCGCCCATCTTGGCGGCGCGCTCAAGCAGACGCGAATGGAGATAGAACACGTCGCCCGGATAGGCTTCACGTCCCGGCGGACGACGGAGCAGCAGCGACATCTGACGATAGGCAACCGCCTGCTTCGACAGATCGTCGTAAATGATCAGGGCATGCATGCCGTTGTCGCGGAAATACTCGCCCATCGCACAGCCGGCATAGGGAGCCAGGAACTGAAGCGGAGCGGGTTCGGACGCGGTGGCGGCAACGACGATGGTGTATTCCATCGCGCCGTAATCGGTCAGCGTCTTGACGATCTGGGCGACGGTCGAACGCTTCTGGCCGACGGCGACGTAGATGCAGAACAGCTTGGCCGATTCGTCGGTGCCGCTGTGCCAGCGCTTCTGATTGATGATGGTGTCGATCAGGATCGCGGTCTTGCCGGTCTGACGGTCGCCGATCACCAGTTCGCGCTGTCCACGCCCGATCGGGATCAGGGTATCGATCGCCTTGATGCCGGTCGACATCGGCTCATGCACCGACTTACGCGGAATAATGCCGGGAGCCTTGACGTCGACTCGGGCGCGGCCAGCGGCTTCGATCGGACCCTTGCCGTCGATCGGATTGCCGAGCGCATCAACGACGCGGCCGAGCAGACCCTTGCCCACCGGCACATCGACGATCGCGCCGGTGCGCTTGACGACATCGCCTTCCTTGATCGAGCGGTCGTTGCCGAAAATCACGATGCCGACATTATCGACTTCGAGATTCAGCGCCATCCCCTTGATGCCGCCGGGGAATTCGACCATCTCGCCGGCCTGGACCTTATCAAGGCCATGCACGCGGGCGATACCGTCTCCGACCGACAGGACCTGACCGACCTCGGCAACTTCCGCCTCGGTTCCGAAGCTGGCGATCTGTTGCTTGAGGATTGCGGAGATTTCCGCGGCGCGGATTTCCATTATCCAACCCCTTTCATAGCGAGCTTGAGATGCTGCAGCTTCGTCTTGAGCGAGCTGTCAACCATTTGGGAGCCGACCTTGACCACCAGACCGCCGAGCAGGCCGGGATCGACCTTTACTTCGACGGCGACGGAGCCGCCGAAGGCCGTGCGGAGAGCGGTGGACAAGGCGTCTTGCTGGTCTTGCGACAGCGGAACGGCAGAGACCACTTCGGCCGTCCGTTCTCCGCGACGCGCGGCCAGCCGGCCGAGATAGGAATTGATCGCCGCATCCATCAGGAACAATCGACGGCTTTTGGCCGCCAGTCCCAGGAAGCGGGTGGTAAGGTCGGTGAAGCCTGCGGCCTTGGCCAGGGCGACAATCGCCCGGCCTTGTTCGGCCCGGCTCAACACCGGACTTCCCACCAAGCGGCGGAGGTCGGCACTGTTGTGCAGCATGGCCTTCAACGTCCGGAGATCACCGGCGACGTCGTCAAGGCCGTTTTGAGCCTCTGCCAGCTCGAACAGGGCGCCGGCATAGCGGTCGGCGATCACGCCAATAGTTTCGGATGGCACCTGGGCAAGTCCTTAGGGATCGAGGTTCGAAGCGGCGGCCGCAACATGCTGATCAAGCAAAAACATTCCGTCGCCGACAGGGTTAAGGCCCCTTTAAGCGCGCCGGTTAACTAACACATCGAGTGATGCCTTGCAAGCCCCGAACCTGCCCGTTCGGGGGAGGCGGTGTTATTGGAACCCGGTTGGATCGACGTCTACTTGTACCCTGATCCCCCCTGTCGGCGCTACCCGTCCCAGCCAGTCGCGCAGCCAGGCCTGAAGTGGCACGCCGCGTTCGGCTTTGATGAGGAAGCGGCGGCGGTGCCGACCGCGCAGGAGCGCCAGCGGTGCCGGGGCTGGTCCCAATACGTCGATCCCCGCCGCGGGTGGGGCGGCGCGGCCCAGCCGCCGTGCGAAATCATCGAGTGGATCGGGCTCGGGACCAGACAGGATCAGGGCAGCCAACCGCCCGAACGGAGGCATCAACGCGGCGCGGCGCATCTCGGCTTCACGCTCCATGAACCCGTCGCGGTCGCCTGCAACCAACGCCCGCATCACCGGATGTTCGGGCTGCCAGGTCTGAAGCAGCACCCGGCCCGGCCGTTCGGCGCGTCCGGCACGCCCCGCCACCTGGGATAAAAGTTGAAAGGTGCGTTCGGCGGCGCGCAGATCACCGCCTTCCAGCCCCAGATCGGCATCGATGACGCCGACCAGGGTCAGACGGGGAAAGTGATAGCCTTTGGCGACGATTTGGGTACCGACCAGAAGATCGAGGCGACCTTCGGCCATCGCCCCGACGAGAGCGGCGGCGGCGGCCGGACCGCCGCAGGTGTCCGAGGTCATCACCGCCTGACGCAGATCGGGGAACAACAGGGCGGCCTCTTCGGCAACCCGCTCGACTCCGGGGCCACAGGCGGTGAACCCCTCCTCGGAGCCGCATTCCGGGCAGGATTCCGGCCGCCGAACCGCATAGCCGCAATGGTGGCAGATGAGTCGCCCGGCTCCGCGATGCTCGACCAGCCAGGCAGTGCAGTTGGGGCAGCGCAACCGGAAGCCGCACACCCGGCATAGCGTCAGGGGCGCATAGCCGCGTCGGTTCAGATAAAGCATCGCCTGTTCGCCCGCGGCGGCGGTCTCGGTCAGCGCCGCGACCAGATCGGGGCCAAGCCAGCGGCCGCGCGGCGGTGGGTTGCGACGTAAATCGACCGAGGCAATCGTCGGCAATGCCGCTCCGGCGTGACGATCAGGCAGAACCAGCTTGCGATACCGTCCGGCCTGGACATTGGCGACTGTCTCCAATGCCGGGGTAGCCGAGGCCAAGACCACCGGAATCGCGCCCAGTCGTGCCCGCACCACCGCCATGTCGCGTGCGTGGTAGCTGACGCCATCTTCCTGCTTGAATGCGCCGTCATGCTCTTCATCGACGATGATCAGGCCCAGATCGGAAAAGGGCAGGAACAGGGCCGAGCGAGCTCCTACAACCACCTTGGCCCGTCCTGTCGCCACCGCTCGCCATGTGTCGCGGCGGCGGGTGTCGCCCAGTTCGGAGTGCCATTCGGAGGGGGGGCAGCCGAATCGGCTGGCGAAGCGGTGCAGCCATTGTGTGGACAGCGCGATTTCGGGCAGCAGCACCAGAACTTGTCGGCCAGCGGCCAGAGTCGCCGCCACGGCCTCGAAATAGACCTCGGTTTTTCCCGATCCGGTTACGCCGTCGAGCAGGGTGACCGAAAACCCTCGATCGAGGGAATCGGCCAGTGCCGTTGCCGCTCTGGCCTGATCCGGCGACAGTCGCGGTCCCGGCCAAGCTGCATCGGGCTCGGCGATCGCGGGCGGCAGGCCGGACTCTTCGATCCTCAACGCTCCGGCCTTGATCAGTCCGCGCACCACTCCGGGGCCGACGCCGGCTTCGCGGGCGAGATCGGTGACGGTGAGCGGCGGCAGACGCGCCGCGCAGGCGAGAACCTGGGTGCGGGCGGTGCTGGATCGCAGGTCGGGCTGTGGTTCGACCAGATGGCAGAGCAGGGGGCCGCGCACCGGCTCCAGTGCCGCCGGAACGCTCATTGCCATTTTCAAGACCGCACCAGGGGGGGCCAGGGTATAGGCGGCAACCCAATCGACCAGGGCGCGGAGTGCGTCCGGCATTGGTGGAGCGGCCTCCATCCGTCCGGTGATCGCGCGCAGCCGGGTTTCAGGGATGTCGCCGTCACCCGGTCCCCACGCTACCCCGACCGCCTCGCGATTGCCCAACGGAACCCGAACAAAATCGCCCACCGCGACCGACTCGTGGCCAACGCGATAATCGTAAGGACCGGCCAGCGGAAGTGGTAGCAGCACCGCAATACGACTGCCGGGCGAAAATTCGGGGCGGGGGGGGGTGGCGGAGGCGGCAGGCATGGAGTAGAGTCTATCCGATCAAGGCTCTGGACGACAGATGTTGGAGCCGTCAATGTCTGTGCCTTTATCGTTCCCATAGGTCGAGAAGGGGTTTTCGGAATGGCGCGCAAGCGCGACGATGCGATCGCCGATGTGGCGCTGCCTGACGAGCGGCAGGTCGATGCGTTCCTGAGAGCTCATCCCGACTATCTGATCCGTCACCCCGATCTTCTGCTGGCTTTGTCGCCGCCGTCGCGCTGGCCCAGGGAGAACGGTGTCCTCGATATGCAGATGTTCATGATCGACCGTCTGCACGATGAGCTTGACCGCGTACGCGGTGCCGCCGAACACCTGATCCACACCAGCCGCAGCAACATGTCGATCCAGACCCGTACCCATCGTGCGGTTCTGGCGATTATTGCCGCCGACGATATGGCCGGTCTGGCCGAGGCGGTCAGCGACGATCTGCCCGCCCTTCTTGACGTTGATGTCGCCACTCTCTGTTTCGAGCCGCCTTCGGCCCCGATTCTCGCCCTGACCGCGCCCGGCTTGCTGACGTTGGCCCCCGGTACGGTCGTGCGGATGATGGGGGGCAGCGATCGGGACTGTGCCTTGACGGAAGACATGCCGGGCGATCCCGCTCTGTTCGGCGACGGGGCCGGGCTGGTCCAATCCTCGGCGGTGGTTCGCATCTCTCCCGGCGGAGCCTGTCCAGACGGAATGATGGCTTTGGGCTCGCGCCACAGTCACACCTTCCATGCCGGTCAGGCAACCGAATTGGTCACCTTCCTCGCCCGCGTGCTGGAAGTCTGCGTGCTACGCCTGACGGTGTGATCCTGCCGCTTTCGTCTTTCTTTTTCGTCGGTTAGACGGCGCGGCCGATTCGTGACAGCGAGGCGTCGAGCCGGGCGTCAGCTTCGGCGATCTGGCGGAGTGCGTCACGGGTGAAATCGATATGGGTCTCGGCGGCGGTGCGTGCGGCGGCTTCGTCCCCGGCCAGGACCGCTTCGAGGATGGCGCGATGCTGGTCGAGTAGCAAGTCGCGCACGGCCTGACGTCGGTACAGCATCGCCCGGCTGTAGAACACGTCGTGACAGAGCAGGTCCGACAGCGCCCGCATCACATGCAACATCACCAGATTGTGCGACGCCTCATAGATGGCGAGGTGGAACTCGGCCCCGGCTTCGGCTTCGGCGGCGTGATTGGCGGCGGCATTGGCCGTTTCCATCGCTTCGAACCATCGCTTCAGGCAGGCATGATCGATCTCGGTGGCCCGTAACGCCGCCAGCCCGGTGGCGGCCCCTTCGACCAGACGGCGGAATTCGAGGTAATCCAGAACTGTCTCGGGTCGGGTGTTGAGCAGATCGCGGATCGGCCCGGTAAAGGTCTCGCCCAGCAAGGGCGCGACTCGGGTGGCACCGCCACGTTCGGAAACCAGCAGACCGCGTGCTTCCAGCTTGTCCAGCGCTTCGCGTAGAGAGGGGCGGGAGACATCGAAGCGTGTGGCCAGTTCGCGTTCCGGCAACAATCTCTCTCCCGGACGCAGACTTCCCTCAAGGATCAACCGTTCAAGATGGTGGGCGATGCTGTCCGCCAGTTTTGGAGGTCTGATCCGCTCTGTCATGCCAGCCTTTGATGTGCCATGTCCTGCCGAAATTGGCCGAATGGTCTAGGTACGCCAAAAGACGTTCGTTAGGCAAGTGCAAGAACCCTGTTTACAAGTTCGGTAAAGAGTTTTATCCGTCTTGTCACTTTCGTTCAAAAGGATGACCCATGACCGTCGCCATCCCCTGCCGCCTTCCGCTCCGCAAGCTGCTCGTCGCCAATCGCGGCGAGATCGCGATCCGTATCTGCCGGGCCGCAACCGAGCTGGGGATGTCCACCGTTGCTATCTATTCGACCGAGGATCGCTTCGCGCTGCATCGGTTCAAAGCCGACGAGTCCTATCTGATCGGTAAGGGCAAGGGGCCGATCGAAGCCTATCTCGCCATCGACGAGATCGTGCGAGTGGCGCTCGAGTCCGGCTGTGACGCCGTTCATCCCGGTTATGGCTTCCTGGCGGAAAATCCCGAATTCGCCGATGCGGTGCGTGATGCCGGGCTGGTGTTCGTCGGCCCGTCTTCCGAGGTGATGCGTCTGTTGGGCAATAAGGTTGCCGCCCGCAACCTTGCCATTTCCGCTGGTGTGTCGGTGATGCCCGCGACGGGGCCGCTGCCCGCCGATACCGAGGAATGCCGTCGGCAGGCCGCCGCGATCGGTTATCCGTTGATGCTGAAAGCCAGTTGGGGCGGCGGCGGGCGCGGGATGCGGGTGGTCGAAGGACCGGACGAACTGCCCGAACTGGTCGCGGTGGCTCGGCGCGAGGCCAAGGCCGCGTTCGGCAATGACGAGGTTTATCTTGAAAAGCTGGTCCGCCGCGCCCGCCATGTCGAGGTCCAGATTCTGGGCGATGCCGCGGGCAACCTGATCCATCTGTTCGAGCGCGATTGTTCGGTCCAGCGTCGGAATCAGAAGGTGGTCGAGCGTGCTCCCGCCCCCTATCTCGACGAGACGCAGCGCGCCGCCTTGTGCGGCTCGGCGCTGACGCTGGCGCGGGCGGCTGGGTATAGCAACGCCGGGACCGTCGAGTTCCTGATGGATGTCGATAGCGGTGCCTTCTACTTCATTGAGGTCAATCCTCGGGTTCAGGTCGAACACACCGTTACGGAAGTCGTTACCGGGGTCGATATCGTCAAGGCTCAGATTCGTGTCGCCGCCGGGGCGGTGATCGGTGATCCCTGCGCCGAACTGCCGCACCAGGATGAAGTGCGGTTGAACGGTCACGCCATCCAGTGCCGTATCACCACCGAAGATCCCTCCAATGCGTTCATTCCCGATTACGGCCGGATCACCGCATATCGTGGCGCGGCCGGGTTCGGTATCCGGTTGGACGGCGGAACCGCGTTCTCCGGCGCCCTGATTACCCGCCACTATGATTCGTTGCTGGAGAAGGTCACGGCCTGGGCTCCGACTCCGGACGAGGCGATTGCCCGGATGGACCGCGCCCTGCGTGAGTTCCGTATTCGCGGCGTCGCCACCAACCTGACGTTCCTGGAATCGGTCATCAGCCATCCCAGCTTCGTCGCCTGCGAGTACACCACCCGCTTCATCGACGAGACCCCCGAACTGTTCGCCCGCCAGGAACGGCGCGACCGTGCCAGCCGTCTGCTCCGCTTTGTCGGCGAGGTGATGGTCAATGGCAATCCCGAGGTTGCCGGTTTGGGGCGGCCGAAGGTGATCGCGATGCCCGTCGCGCCCTCCTATCCGCCGATCGCGCCGCCGGAGGGGTCGAAGCAATTGCTCGACCGTCTGGGTGCCGAGGGGCTGGCGGCATGGATGCGCGAGCAGCAGCGGGTGCTGATCACCGACACCACGTTCCGCGACGCCCACCAATCGCTGATCGCGACCCGGATGCGGACTTACGATCTGGCCGCGGCGGCTCCGGCCTATGCCCGTCGTTTGCCCGGCCTGTTCTCGGTCGAGTGCTGGGGAGGAGCGACCTTTGACGTCGCGATGCGTTTCCTCAAGGAAGATCCGTGGGAACGGCTGCGTCTGTTCCGGCGCGAGATGCCCAACCTGCTGCTTCAGATGTTGCTGCGCTCCGCCAACGCCGTCGGCTACACCAATTATCCCGATAATGTGGTGCGCCAGTTCGTCCAGCAGGCGGCATCGAATGGTGTCGATATCTTCCGGGTGTTCGACTCGCTGAACTGGGTCGATAACATGCGGGTCGCCATCGACGCGGTGCGCGAGACCGGTGCGGTGTGCGAAGGCACCATCTGCTATACCGGCGATATCGACGATCCGGCGCGGTCGAAATATGACCTTAAATACTATGTCGCGATGGCTCGGGAGCTGGAAGCGGCCGGAAGCCATATCCTGGGGATCAAGGACATGGCCGGTCTGGCCCGGCCCAAGGCAATTGCCCGGCTGGTCACGGCGCTAAAGCAGGAAGTCGGTCTGCCGATCCATTTCCATACCCACGACACGTCGGGCCTGTCGGCGGCGAGCGTGCTGGCTGCGGTCGATGCCGGCGTCGATGCCGTCGATGCGGCGATGGACGCAATGAGCGGCCTGACCTCTCAGCCGCCGTTGGGGTCGATCTGTGCCGCTCTGGCGCATCACCCTCGCGATCCCGGCTTGGATCATGGCGCGCTGAACGATCTGTCGCGCTATTGGGAAGGGGTGCGGGCGCTGTATTCGCCGTTCGAGGCCGATATTCGTTCGGGCACCGCCGATGTCTATCGCCACGAGATGCCGGGCGGTCAGTATACCAACCTGCGCGCCCAGGCCCGGTCGTTGGGGGTCGAACAGCATTGGGATTGGGTTGCTCAGGCCTATGCCGACGTCAATCTGATGTTCGGCGACGTGGTTAAGGTCACCCCCACCAGCAAGGTGGTCGGCGACATGGCGCTGATGATGGTCACCAGCAATCTGACCCCGGCCGATGTGCTCGACCCGGACAAGGAAATCGCTTTCCCCGAGTCGGTGGTGTCGTTCTTCCGGGGCGATCTGGGCCAGCCGGTCGGCGGCTTTCCCGAGGCGTTGCAGAAAAAAGTGTTGGGGGGAATCGAGCCGATCCGGGTCCGTCCCGGCGCGGTGCTGCCGCCCGCCGATCTTGCCGCCGAGCGTGTCGCGGCCGAAGCCAAGGCCGGGCGGTCGATCAGCGACGCCGAACTGGCGTCATATCTGATGTATCCGAAAGTGTTCACCGATTACGCCGTGCACGAGCGCAGCTTCGGCGATGTCTCGGCGTTGCCGACCGATGTCTTCTTCTACGGCATGACTCCGGGGCAGGAGATCGCGATCGATCTGGAGCGGGGTAAAAGCCTGATCGTCCGCTTCCTCGCCATCGGCGAGGCCGATGAGGATGGCGAGCGCAAGGTATTCTTCGAACTGAACGGCCAGCCGCGCATCGTCCGTATCGACGACAGCAAGGTTGCTCACGTCCGCGTCGCCCGTCCCAAGGCCGAGCCGGGCAACTCTGCCCATGTCGGCGCGCCGATGCCGGGTTTGGTGGTCAGCGTTGCCGTCCGTCCCGGTCAAGCGGTGGAAAAGGGCGATCTGCTGGTTGCGATCGAGGCGATGAAAATGGAAACGGCGGTGCGGGCCGATCGCGCTGGGACTGTCGCCCAGGTGGCGATCACCCCCGGTACCCAGGTCGAGGCCAAGGATCTGTTGGTCGTGTTGGAGTAAGGGAGGGGCGCGGGGGGCACGCGCCCGGAGAGGTGCGGCCCCCGCCCAGGACATGACAGGGACAAGAGCGGGCTTTCGGGCCCGCCCCGACCGGGGCCGGAAAAGCCCCGGCTCTCCCCCCCGGCGTTTCCGGGAGGCTTTAGCCGGGGGGGAGACTCGATTCAGATCGCCTCTTCCCCATCTCCATATGAATCTGACCGCCCCGCAATCCCTCACGGGGGCACGCCTCCGTAAGGTTGCCAATGGCGTCGGGGCATGAGAGTGTCTCGGCGTGAATTGCCGTGACCCGAAGTTGCTGTCGGCAATTTTTATTGTTTAAGAGTTTTCCGATCGGCGTTCGATAGATCGGTCATTCTCTACAAGAAAAATATTCAAGGAATATAGAATTGATTTCAAGATCTTATGGGGGCTTGTTTCATAAACATTATATGTTTTATCTCTTTTTGTTTTTATTCTTTATTAAGATTTATCTATTGATTACGATCGGGCCGGCGATCCTGCCCGATTCAAACTCTTATATCAATATTGCCCAGATGATTTTAGACGATCCGACGCTTTGGCGGCAGGTCGAGTGGGTCGGAGAGTATAGCCCGGAGAAGCTCTTTCGTCCCTATGGGTACCCGCTTCTGATCGCGGGCGCCAAGCTTCTCTCTGCATCGAATTTTCAATGGGTACTCATAACAACCCAGACTGTCGTCAGTTTGTTGGTTCTAATGTTCATTTCATGGTTCTCTGTCAGATTCATTGAAAATAAAAGAATTCTTATCAGTCTTATAATCATGGCGGCATTGTCAGGTTTTTTGCTGATTGATTTAGCAATTCTGACGGATAGTTTTTACGGTTCTGTGTTTATCGTTGTTTTTTTAACTATTTCTGCTCAGATCCTGGGCTATATGCAGCCGCACCCTGGTCTTTCGTTCCTTCTCGGGCTGGCATGGGTCGCCTCCATCACCCTGCGTGATGTCGGACTCATGCATACGTTTCTGCCCCTGTCGGGACTTGTCCTGGCCGGGTATTGCCGCCGTCTTGGGTGGGGGCGAACCCTGTTCAATGCGATGCTGTTTCTGATTCCTGTCGCCGTTCTTTTCTTTGGCGTCACATATTGGAATCACGTCCGAACTGGGCATGCCTTTTTCAGCATAACCGGGGGGATCAACTGGCTTTGGCCCAGCATCAACATGCTGGACCGAGGGTTGGGCAATCCATTCACCTGCGACGATCTGATCTGCCAGGTTGCCCGGACCATTGATATCGGTAAGGGAATGAATGGGGTTTTCGGCCTTGCCGCCGCTGTCGAGAACCAGCTCCATCTGGACCCGATCGATTTTGGCCACCTTACCTTGTCGCATTTTCTCGGCACCGTAAAAGCCCATCCGCTGGCTTTTCTTGCGACGGTCTTCAGCAATATTCAGTTCGGACATTTTGCCGATCAGGTCTTTAATCCGGTGTCCAATTTCAACGAACTGGCCCGATTGCATTCGGAAATCGGCCAGCGGATCATTCCGGGCACACGTGAAATGTGGATTGCCGTGCGGCATGGTTCGTTTGAATTCGTGGTGCCGCTTCTGGTGATCGGCCTGTTGAGTGTGATGTCGTTCTGCTGCCTGATCGTTGCCGTCGTCGGCCCGCCCCTGTTGTTTTTCAAGAGATTCCGCCAGGGCGACACAAAGACCATCGCCGCCCTGTATCTCTGGTGTGTGGTTGCCGTTTTCATTGGGAGTTACGCCCTGATCCATATGGAGATGCGGCATGCGCTTCCCTGCGTTCCGCTCGTTCTGATGGTGTTTGGCTTCACCGTCGAGGCGTGGCGATCCGGGCGGCAGAGTCCTGTGTCCGATCAGCTCTGATCGCTCCGGCGGCGATGCTTGCAATCGACCGGGGGCGGCGGTATAAGCGTCCCCTTCTCCGCGCGGACAAGGCCGTTAGGGCTGCCTTGCCGTGCGCTTATCTATAAACGCTTTAGATCAAGGAAAGCGAAAATGCCCAAGATGAAGACCAAGAGTGCGGCCAAGAAGCGGTTCCGCATCACCGGCAGTGGCAAGGTAAAGGGCAACGTCGCCTTCAAGCGGCACTGCCTTTCCGCCAAGTCCCAGAAGATGAAGCGCCAGGCGCGCGGCACCTTCGTCCTGTTCAAGACGGACGGGGACAATGTTAAGAAGTTCTACCTGCCGAACGGAGTCTAACCCATGGCGCACGTCAAGAGAGGCGTGACGACCCACGCCCGTCACCGCAAGATTCTGAAGCTCGCCAAGGGCTATCGTGGCCGCGCCAGCACCTGCTTCCGCGTTGCGATTGAAAAGGTCGAGAAGGCGCTGCGTTACGCCTACCGCGACCGTCGCGCCAAGAAGCGCAATTTCCGCGCTTTGTGGATCCAGCGTATCAACGCCGGTTCGCGCGCCTATGGTCTGCCCTATTCCCGCTTCATGGATGGGCTGAAGAAGGCTGGCATCGCCCTTGACCGCAAGGTGTTGTCGGACATCGCCATCCGTGAGCCCGAGGCGTTCCGCTCGCTGGTGGAAAAGGCTCAGGCCGCCCTCCGGTAGGGTTCCCCCCTTAAAGGGGAGCGATGGTTTGGAGAGGGGCCCGCCCGGTGGGGTGCGGCCCCTCTTCGCGTCTTAAGCAGAGGAAACGGACCGATGCACGATCTGGATCGACTGCGCGCCGAGGCGCTTGCCGCCATCGCGGCGGCAACGAGCCTGGAGCAGCTTGAAGCCGCCCGCGTCGCGGCGCTGGGCAAGAAAGGCAGCATTTCCGGGCTGATGAAGTCGTTGGGCGCAATGAGTCCCGACGAGCGTAAGACTGCCGGCGCGGTGCTCAATGTCGCCCGCGACGAGGTTGCCGTCGCCCTGGACTCCGCCCGCGCCGCCCTTGAGGCCAAGGCGCTGGACGAACGGCTGGCGCGGGAACGGATCGACGTCACCCTGCCGCCGCGCCCCGAGACCCAGGGCCGCGTTCACCCGATCAGCCAGACGATCGAGGAAATCACCCAGATCTTCGCCCAGATGGGCTTTGCGATCGCCGAAGGTCCGGACATCGAGGACGATTTCCACAATTTCACCGCGCTCAACATCCCGCCGGAGCATCCCGCCCGGCAGATGCACGACACCTTTTATTTTGGCGAGCGCGCCGATGGCGGACGCCATCTGTTGCGCACCCATACTTCGCCGGTGCAGATCCGCACCATGTTGAGCGAGAAGCCCCCGATCCGCGTCATCGTTCCCGGCCGCACCTATCGATGCGATTCCGATATGACCCATACCCCGATGTTCCATCAGGTCGAGGGGCTGGTGATCGATAAGACGACCCATATGGGGCATCTGAAGGGCTGCCTGATCGAATTCGTCCGCGCCTTCTTCGAGGTTGACGACGTTCCGGTTCGTTTCCGCCCCAGCTTCTTCCCCTTCACCGAGCCGTCGGCCGAGGTCGATATCGGTTGCTCGCGCGAGGGTGGTGAGCTGCGGATCGGCCCCGGTGCGGGCTGGTTGGAAGTCTTGGGCAGCGGGATGGTTCATCCAAACGTGCTGCGCAATTGCGGGATCGATCCAGACGAGTATCAGGGTTTTGCCTTCGGCATGGGCGTCGAGCGGCTGGCGATGCTGAAATACGGCATTCCCGATCTGCGTACTTTCTTTGATTCCGACCTGCGCTGGTTGCGCCATTACGGCTTCGTGCCGCTCGACGTTCCCACGCTTTCGGGGGGGCTTACCCGATGAAATTCTCGCTGTCCTGGCTGAAGTCTCATCTCGACACCGACGCGACCCTGGACGAGATCGTTTCGGCGCTGACTTCGATCGGCCTTGAGGTCGAAGACGTCGAAGATCCCGCCCGCCGCCTGTCCGGCTTTATCGTCGGCCACATCCTGTCGGCCGAGCGCCATCCCAATGCCGACCGGCTTCAGGTCTGTACTGTTGCCACCGGCGAGACGACGATCCAGGTGGTTTGCGGTGCCCCCAACGCCCGCGCCGGACTGAAGGTCATCCTGGCCCGTCCCGGTGTCGTGATTCCGGTCACGGGCGAAGCGCTGAAGAAGGGGAATGTTCGCGGCGTTGAAAGCCAGGGGATGATGTGCTCGTGGCGCGAACTTGCCCTGGGCGAGGACCATGACGGGATTGCCGAGCTGGATGTGGCAACCGAGGTCGGCGCGGCGCTGCTCGACGTGGTTTCCTTCGATCCGGTGATCGATATCTCCGTTACTCCCAACCGGGCTGATTGCCTGGGCGTTCGCGGCATCGCCCGCGATCTTGCCGCTGCCGGTCTGGGGCGGCTGGTGCCGCTGTCGGTCGAGCCGGTGCCGGGAACGTTTGCCAGCCCGATTGAGGTCACTCTCGACTTCCCCCCGGAGGCCGCCGGAGCTTGCCCGCTGTTCGCAGGCCGCTTCATTCGCGGTGTAAAGAACGGCGAAAGCCCTCAATGGCTGAAGGATCGTCTTGCCTCGATCGGTTTGCGGCCGATTTCGGCTCTGGTCGATATCACCAATCTCTTCACGTATGACCTCAATCGGCCGCTGCATGTCTTCGACGCCGACCGGGTCAAGGGCGATATCACGGCTCGTCTGGCCCAGCCGGGGGAAACCCTGGCGGCGCTGAACGGCAAGAGCTACGCTCTGGACGAGTCGATGACGGTGATCGCCGACGAGACCGGCCCGCTGGGACTGGCCGGAGTGATCGGCGGCGAATCCTCAGGATGTTCCGAGACCACCACCTCTGTCTTCCTGGAGACGGCGTGGTTCGATCCGGCTCGCACCGCCACCACCGGCCGTCGGCTGGAGATTCTTTCCGACGCCCGCTTCCGCTTTGAACGCGGCGTCGATCCCGCCTTCGTCGTGCCGGCGATGGAATTAGCCACCCGGATGATCCTCGACCTGTGCGGTGGCGAGGTGTCCGAGCCGGTGATCGCCGGGACCGAGCCCGACTGGCAGAAATCGATTGTGCTGCGCCCCGGCCGCGTCGCTGCCTTGGGGGGTGTCGAGGTTCCGGTCGGGCAGCAGGAGGCGATCCTGCATACGCTGGGCTGCGCCGTCGCCGAGCATGGCGAGGGGTTGCTGGTTAATCCGCCGTCCTGGCGGGCTGATATCGGCGGTGAGCAGGATCTGGTCGAGGAAATCGTCCGTATCATCGGCTTTGATGCCATTCCGGCGGTGTCGTTGCCGCGCAATCCGATGCCGAAACCGATCCTGACGGCCTCGCAGCGCCGGGTTGGCTGGGTGCGGCGTCAACTGGCCTCGCGCGGACTGGTCGAGACGGTCACGTGGTCGTTCCTGCCCCAGGCCCAGGCCGCCTTGTTCGGTGGCGGTGCCGATGCGCTGCAACTGGCCAATCCGATTTCTGCCGATCTCGACGCGATGCGTCCTTCGGTGTTGCCCAATTTGGTCGCGGCTGTTGGTCGCAATGTCGATCGCGGCATTCGCGATTTCGGCCTGTTCGAGATCGGGCCGCAATTCGATGGGCCGGAGCCGGGGCAGCAGCGTCTGGTCGCCGCCGGTCTGCGGTTCGGTAAGAGTGCGGCCCGTCACTGGACCGGCGCGTCGCGTCCGGTCGATGCTTTCGACGCCAAGGCCGATCTGCTGGCGGCGATTGCCGCGACTGGTCTCAGCCCCGACGGCTTCCAGACCGTGGCCGAAGCACCGTCCTGGTACCACCCCGGTCGCGCGGGAACGTTGCGCCTTGGCAACAAGCCGGTCGGATTTTTCGGCGAGTTGCATCCGGCGGTGCTGGCCAAGCTTGATATCAAAGGCCCATTGGCTGGTTTCGAACTGTTCCTCGAAGCGTTGCCGCCAGCCAAGACCAAGCCCAGCCGGGCGCGGCCTTTGCTGAAGGCTTCGGCGTTCCAGCCGCTCGACCGTGACTTTGCTTTCATCCTCGACAGCAAAGTTGCGGCTGAACAGGTGGTTCGTGCCGCCCGCAATGCCGATAAGGCTCTGGTCAGCGACGTTGTTGTGTTCGATTTGTATGAGGGCACGCACCTTCCTGAGGGCAAGAAGTCGCTGGCGATCAGCGTCACCTTGCAGCCAACCGAGCGGACCTTGACCGACGATGAGATCGAGGCGGTTTCGTCCCGTATCGTCCAGGCCGTTATCAAGGCCACTGGCGGAGAGTTGCGCGGATGAGTCACGCGGCGGGGCCGACCATCCTGCTGATCCGTCACGGCGAGACCCTCTCTAACCGTGAGGGTCGGGTTCAGGGGCATCGCGATTCGCCCCTGACCCCGAACGGGGTCGAACAGGCCCGCCGCGCCGGTCGCACCGTTGCCCGTCTGATCGGCGACGGTACCGGCTGGCGGGTGACATCCAGCCCGCTTGGGCGGTGCGTGCGGACGACCGGCATCATCAGCGAGATCGCCGGACTCGATTTCCGCACGATCTCCTTCGATCCTCGCTTGGCCGAGATCGATACTGGAACGTTTTCCGGCCGGACCAAGGCGGAATTGACCGCCAGCGATCCCGATCTAACCCGAGGCCGTGGTCTCGATCACTGGGCCTTCAAGGCACCGGGCGGCGAAACCCATGCCGCTCTTTCGGCTCGCCTTGCCGATTGGTTGGCATCTTTTGGTCCCGATGACAAAGTGGTGGCGATCAGTCACGGTATCGCTGGTCGTGTTCTGCGCGGGCTTTATCTCGGCCAGGACCCGGATGAGGCGATGCAGGCCGAATCCCCTCAAAACGCCTTGTTCCGCTTAAGCAACGGAACCGTCGAGCGGATTTCCTGCGGGTAAGGATAAGACCGGCCACCCGGTTGCTATGGAACGGCGCCAAGGACCCCAATTGTTTAAAGATTACGCCGGAACCGCCAACGGCAAGAACTCGGCCACCACTTGATCGTACAGCGGACGCTTGAACGGGACGATCAGGTCAGGGACTTCGGCCAGGGGAATCCAGCGCCAGGCGTCGAATTCCGGGTGTTCGGTGGCAAGGTCGATCTCGGCGTCTGTGCCGGTGAAGCGAGCACAGAACCAGATCTGTTTCTGGCCGCGATACTTGCCCTTCCAGCAGCGGTCGGCGAGTTCAACCGGCAGATCGTAGCTGACCCATCCGGCGGTCCGGCCGATGATCCGGGCGGCATCGGTGCCAATTTCCTCTTTCATCTCACGCAGAGTGGTGACTTCGGGGGCTTCGCCCTCATCAATGCCGCCCTGGGGAAACTGCCATGAATCCGGGGTGTCGAGCCTGCGGGCGACAAACGCCAGCCCGGCCGGGTTCAACAGCACCAGTCCGATGCCGGGACGGTAGGGGCGGTCGTGGTAGGGGAGCGGCGTCATCGGTCGGTCTCTTCCGTTTCGATCAGGGCTTGGCGGGAGGCGGTGGCGCAACCAGGGCAGAAACCGGAGTCAGCACGACACCGTTGGTGGTAAGGGTGCCGATCCATCCGACCACTCGCTCGAACGACAGCGGCCGGGGCTGGACCACGGCAACCGCGCGGCCTTGGACGCGGGCGGTCACGGCAATCTGATTGAGGCGGAGGTCGATTGCTTCGCGGTATAGATCGCGATCGATGATTGCGGTGACACGGGCCAGCGCCGGGGTCCGGGCGGGCGCGGCGGCACCGGGACCGACGAATAGCAGCCCGTGTTCGCGCACGGTCGCCTGCACGCCCGATATTTGCGGTGAGGCGGCGAAGGACTCGCCCAGCAGAACCAGACCGGCGGCTCCCGGTCCTCGCGCCATCACCGTTTCGAGGCGGGTCTGATTGGCCTCGGGGGTGGCCGAGGAGATCAGGCCATACGGGCCGGGATCTGGTGCATTCGGGCCTTCTGACTCGGAGGGAACCACCATCAGAACTTCATGGCCGTGATCGCGCGCCTTTCTGATCCACTTTTCGAGATTGGCGGCGTAGGGGCTGAAGGCGAGGGTGACTTCAGGCGGCAGGCGGGAAATCGCCGCCTCGGTGGCAACCCGGTCGAGGCCGAGATCAATCACCACCACCGCGACCTTGCCCCGGTTGGCCGGATCACCCCAGGGGCGGGCATAGACCTGCCAGGGCTGTCGCCCATCGGCGCTGGGGGTGGGGAGCATCTCGCCGGTCTGACTCTTGCGCAGCATCTCCCGCAACGGTGCCGAGGGTAGCGGCTTCAGGTCGCCTTTGATCTCCGGCAACGCATCGAAGCTGGGAGGCTTGTCGGCGGTGCGGGGGGTGGGTTGGGGTGGACTTGCGATGGGATCGGTTTTGGCCGCGCTTCGGGCGGCGGTTGTCGGTGCGGCCACGGGGGCGGGTGCCGCAGTGGGGGCCGCCGACGGGGAGGGAAGGGGTGTCGTCGTCGAAGGGGCTATTGCCGACTGGGCGACAGGCGGCGTTGCGGCGGCGAGTTCTTCGGGCGGCGTCTGAGATTGAAGAAGTTCGTCCTTGCCGGGAGCGGGGCCGCCAGGCGGGGTGAGTAAACCGCCATTGGCCGGGTTGGAGCGGGACGATTCGCTCACGCCGGGCAATTGCAGCGACAGGCGCGGGCCGTCATCACCGATATCAAGCAGACCGATCAGGGCGCGGGCATCGTAGGAGGTCAGGACGTAAATACCCGCCCCCAACCCGCCGCCCAGCCCCAGAACCAGGAGGCCGGTCAGCAGCGGTCGGAAATTAAACCGCTGTCGCGGCGGCGGTGGAGCCGCGACCTGGATGGAGGCGGGGAGTTCCTCCTCGTAATCCTCGTCATCCAGGTCGTCATAGTTACGTTTGGCCATTCTCGGGTTCGATCCGTGCGCTTAACGCGCCGGCGGACGGTAGACCGACAGACCACGCAGCAGGTCGAGCGCACGGGACAATTGGTAATCCTGGGTCGGGTCACCCAGTTTGACCGGAGCCGGCGGCGTTTCGGGCTTGGCGTCGGGCTTCGCATCCTGCTTGACGTCGGGCTTCGCCGTCGGCGTGGATTTGGCGTCCTTGTCCTTATCCTTGTCTTTTTCCTTATCCGGCGACGGGGTGCCGTTCGGATTGGGCAGAGCCTTGCGCAGTGACGCTTCGCTGCGGCGGTCGCGCTCGACACCGCCGATCGGTTCAACCTTAGAGGGATAAACCTTGATATCGGGTTCGATGCCGACCGCCTGGATCGAGCGGCCGGATGGCGTGTAATAGCGGGCGGTGGTCAGACGAATCGAGCCATGGCCCGGCAGCGGGATCAGGGTCTGAACCGATCCCTTGCCGAACGAGCGGGTGCCGAGAATCACCGCGCGCTTGTGATCCTGCAACGCGCCGGCAACGATTTCCGAAGCCGAGGCCGAACCGTCGTTGATGAGCACCACCAGCGGCAGGCCATCGGTGATGTCGCCGCTACGGGCGTTATAGCGCTGGGTATCCTCGGGACGGCGCGAGCGGGTCGAGACGATTTCACCCTGTTCGAGGAAGTCGTCGGAGACCGCCACCGCCTGATCGAGCAGACCGCCCGGATTGTTGCGCAGATCGATCACGAAACCAGTTGCGGGCTTGCCGATCTCCTTTCTGACCTGGGTCAGAACCCGGCGCAGATCGGTTTCGGTGGTCGCGCTGAATTGCGAAACACGGATATAGCCGATTTCACCGAAGGCTTGCCCTTTGACGGTCTGGACCTTGATGACGGCACGGGTCAGCTTGACGTCGAACGGTTCCATTCCGGTGCGACGGATGGTGACTTTGATGTCGGTGCCGGGCGGGCCGCGCATCCGGTCAACCGCGTCGGTCAGCGACAGCCCCTGGACCGGCTCGCCATCGAGATGGGTCAGGAAATCGCCTGGCTGCAACCCAGCGCGGAAGGCCGGGGTGTCGTCGATCGGCGACACCACCTTGACCCAGCCGTTTTCCATCGTCACTTCCAGCCCCAGCCCGCCGAACTCGCCGCGGGTCTGGATGTCCATGTCCTTTGAGTTCTTCGGATTGAGATAGCCGGAATGCGGGTCGAGCGACGACAGCATCCCGTTCAGTGCCGCCTCGATCAGTTCTTCGTCATTGACCGGTTCAACGTATTCGGTGCGAACCTTGTCGAACACTTCGGCGAACAGGTCGAGAAGACGATACGTCTCCTTGCGTTCTGCCGCATTGGCGGCTACCGGAACCAGAGCGGTCGAGGACAGCAGGGCGACGGTCCCCGCCGCCACCAGAATCTTGCGAATCATCCACTAGCCTTATTATTTCGTGCCATGAGCCAAGGCAACGGGTTGACCGGCTGGCCATGGTGGCGCAGCTCGAGATAGAGGGCGGGTTTGGCGTCGTCCTGTCCCATCACGCCGACGGGTTCGCCTGCGGTCAGTCGCTGGCCGACCGTAGAGTCAACCCGAGCCATTCCCGCAAGCAAGGTATGATAGCCTTCGCTGTGTTCAAGGATCAAGAGCAGGCCATAGCCGCGAAACGGTCCAGCGAACACAACCTGCCCATCGTGAGGGGCGATCACCTGAGCTCCCTTACGGGTTTGGATCGAAATGCCCTTGGTTTGATGGCCGACATCGTTGGTCTGGCCAAAGGACTCGACAACCCGTCCGCGTGCCGGGAACGGCAAATGCCCCTGCATCTGGCTGAACGGCTTGCCGGTGCGGGTCAGGCGGGTCGCGTCGGCCTCACGCGCGGCCTGTTCGGCTTCTTCGGTCGCCTTCTGTGCCGCCAATTGCTTTTCCCGCGCTTCGGCTTGGGCGGCGATTTCGGCCTCGCGTGCGGCGCGGGCCTGGGCTTTCTCGCGTTCCCGTGCTTCGGCGGCGGCCTGTTGTTCGGCTTTTTGCGCGGCCAGCTCGGCGTTGCGCGCAGCTTTCTGTGCCGCGAGTTCGGCGTTGCGTGCGGCTTTCTGCGCGGCTAGCTCGGCTTCGCGCGCGGCTTTTTGTGCGGCCAGTTCGGCTTCGCGTGCGGCTTTCTGTGCGGCCAGTTCGGCTTCGCGTGCGGCCTTTTCAGCGGCGGCTTTCGCGGCGGCTTCGGCGATGCGGCGTTCGCGCTCTTGTTCCAGTCGAGCCAGCAGGTCACGCAAATCCTCGGCCTGGGTGGCCAGATCTTGCATTCGGATTTCTACCGAGCGGCGTTCTTCCTCGGTTTCGCGCTGGACTCGGCTTTTCCGATCAACCATGTCCTTCAGCCGGTCGTGCTCTTGCTCCAGCCGGGTGGCGGTGGCGGCGATTCGCTTCTTCTGCTCGCCGATCTCGACGCGAAGCCGGGTGACGGAATCGATCTCACCGCGCAGATCGTGGGCCGATTGCTCAATTTGTGGCACGGCGGCGCGCAGTAGAATCGCCGAGCGGACGGTATCGGCCGGGCTTTGCGGCTGGGCGATCAACGCCTCGGTCGGGCGCCAAGCCAGCCGTTGTAACGCCGTCAGCACGCCGACCATCTGCTGCGAGCGTCGTTTCAGTGCCTCGGAGCGGCTTTCCTCACGCTCGCGCAGTCCGTCGAGCTGGAATTCCAGCTCGGACAGCAGATCCTCGCTTTCCTGAGCGGCACGGGCGGCTTTAACCATGTCGGCGCGCAACCGTCCGGTCTCCGCGGCCAGACCGGCGGCCTTGGAGCGGATTTCATCATGGGCGGCGCGGGAACGGTCCAACTCGGCCTCTAACTCGCGCAGGCGTTGGTTGGGGTTAGCGGGAGGAAGACTCTGCGCCAATGCCGCTCCCGCTCCGGTCAGGAGCAAAAGCAGCACGGGCGAAACGAGAGATCTAGGCCGAAACAAGCAACGAATGCCCGGTCATTTCGGGCGGACGCGGCAAGCCCAGCAGGGCCAGCAGGGTCGGCGCGACGTCAGCCAGCCGTCCATCGGCGAGGCCGGTGATTCCGGCGGGCGGGGCAACCAGCACCACCGGTACCGGCCCGGTGGTGTGGGCGGTGTGGGGTTCGCCGGTGATGGGATCCTTCATCTGTTCGGCGTTGCCGTGGTCAGCGGTGACCAGCAGGGCGCCGCCAGCGGCCTCGATTGCTTTTTCCAGCCGTCCCAGGCAGACATCGACCGCCTCGACCGCATGGATCGTGGCGTCGAGGAAGCCGGTATGTCCAACCATGTCGCCATTGGCGAAATTGATGACGATCAGATCGAAGCGGCCGCTGCCAATTGCCTCGACGGCGTGGTCGGCGACACCGACAGCCGACATCTCGGGCTTCAGGTCGTAGGTGGCGACCTTGGGGCTGGGAACCAGGGTCCGCTCCTCGCCGGGGAAGACCAATTCACGCCCGCCATTGAAGAAGAAGGTGACGTGGGCGTACTTCTCGGTCTCGGCCAGCCGTAACTGCTTCATTCCCGCCGCCGACACCACTTCACCCAGAATGCCGGTCAGCGTCTCGGGCGGGAATAGCGGGGTCAGGAAGGGAGACAGATCAGTCGAATATTCGACCATCCCCAGCCGGGCGGAAAAAGCGATCTGCCGCGACCGGACAAAGCCGTCAAACGCCGGATCGACCAGGGTCGTCAGAATCTCGCGGGCGCGGTCCGAGCGGAAATTGCCCATCAGCAGGGCATCGCCATCCTTCATTCCACCATAGCCGTCGATGATTGTGGGCAGGACGAATTCATCGGTCTTGCCAGCGGCATACGAGGCATCGACTGCCGCCAGCGCGTCGGTGGCGGCTTCACCCTTTGCTTCGACCAGGGCGTTCCAGGCCAGGGTGACCCGTTCCCATCGTTTGTCGCGATCCATCGCGTAATAGCGTCCCGACACCGTGGCGATCGAGACGTTCAGTCCGGCGACGGCATCCTGGAAGCGGGTAAGGTATCCCCGCGCGCTTGACGGCGGAGTATCGCGGCCATCGAGGAAGGCATGGACCGCGACCGGAACCCCGGCATTGGCGACGGTTCGGGCCAGCGCGGCCAGATGATCCTGATGCGAATGGACGCCGCCGGGACTCATCAGCCCCATCAGGTGGCAGGTGCCGCCATTGGCCTTTAGCCCGGCGATCATCGCGGTCAGAGCCGGATTGGCGGCCAGGGAGCCGTCGGCGATGGCGGTGTCGATGCGGGGGAGTTCCTGCATCACCACCCGACCGGCACCGAGATTCATATGACCGACCTCGGAATTGCCCATCTGCCCATCGGGCAGACCGACCTCGAGTCCCGAGCTTTTCAGCAGCGCATGCGGATAACGGTCGAGGAAACGGGTCCAGTTGGGCAGGGCAGCCTGGGCGATGGCGTTATCTGGAGTCTTTTCGCGCCAGCCCCAGCCATCAAGGATGCACAGGACAACCGGGCGAGGACGATGCGTCGATACGGATGGCATGGAATTCAAGCCTATGGGACAAGACGGGAAAGAACAGGCGAACACTATACGTAATCGGTCGCCGCCGCTAGTTCCAGTGCCCTAAGACTCTTGTCAATGTCCCATTGTTCGCTCGACCACCGGAAAGAGCTGGTCGGCGATGATCCGTGCCGTCGCTGGCCGCAGGGTGGGGTCGCGGGCCAGCAACGCCAACTGAATTGCGTCGTGCGTTTCGCGCGCTCCCAACCCTTGTCGTCGCGCTGCGGAACAGGCATCTGCGATGATCTGAATCAAACTTATATCCACGGTGCCAGCTTTCCGTGCGGGGGGAGACGGCGGCTTTATATCCGTAATGATAGCAAAACTATGCGGACGAGGCCATGTTAAAGATGGTGTCGGGTTGATCCCGAGGCGATGCGGTGGCTTGGGTGGCGGCGGTGGCTGTGCTACAAACCGGCCGCAACAAAGCCACAGCAGAGGAGAGGCTGCGATGCCGTCCTTCGACGTCGTTTCCAAGACCGATCTGGCCGAAATCGATAATGCCCTGGCCGGAGTCACGCGCGAAATCGCCCAGCGTTTCGATTTCAAGGGAGCGAAATGCTCGGTCGAACGCAAAGACAAGACCATCACTGTGCTCGCCGACGATGATCCCAAACTGAAGCAGATGCACGAGTTGCTGAAGGTCTACTTCACGCGGCGCAACGTCGATCCCAAGGTGATGGAGTTCAAGACGGTCGAAAAGGCCTCGGGCAATACCGTCCGCCAGCAGATCGACATCAAGGAAGGGATCGACAAGGATCTCGCCAAGCTTTTGGTCAAGTCGATCAAGGACAGCAAGATCAAGGTCCAGGCCGCGATTCAGGGCGAGGAATTGCGCATCACCGGCAAGAAGCGTGACGAGTTGCAGGAAACGATCGCGCTGTTGCGCAAGGTCGAGTCCGACCGCCCGCTTCAGTACGTTAATTTCCGCGACTGAGTCGGTCACAGCCCTTGTATCTGGTCCAGATACAAGGGGCATGGCTTTATTTTGCTGGAAGAGTAAGCGCCCGGTCGATCGCCGAGCGCAACCGCGTCGAATCCGGTCCGGTGACGCTGGAAAACCAGTCGATCAGCCGTCCGTCGCGGCTGATCAGGATTTTATGGAAGTTCCAGCGCGGAACGCCCAACGGCCCGGTGCGCTCGGCAGCCCAGCGATAGAATGGGTGCGCGCCGGAGCCGGATACCGTTTGCTTCGACAGCAGCGGGAAATCGACTCCATAATTGATCTCGCAGAACGAGGCGACCTCGGCATCGTTGCCGGGTTCCTGACTGCCGAAATCGTTCGAGGGAACTCCCAGCACGATCAGGCCGCGCTCGCGGAATTCGCGCCACAGCGCCTCCAGACCGGCATATTGGGGGGTAAATCCGCATTTCGAAGCTGTGTTGACGACCAGAACCACCTTGCCGGTCAGGGTGGCTGGGTCGATCACGCCGCCATCGATCGCGGGCAGCGGCAAGGCCCCCCATTCGATCCGGGTTGAGGCGGGGGACTCGTCGGCCGAGGCGTGCCCGGCCAGCCCAACAGCGGCAGCAGCGGCGGCAAGAACTGTCTTGAGCGAATCACGTAGCATGGGGGGAACTCCTTATCGCTACGTCTGTAGGTTGGGGCGACGATGCCGGATCGCAAGAGGGGCGGTCCCGGCAGACAGCAATGGGTGAACCGCGCTAGACTTGGCCGGAAGCCTGCGATGACGACCCAGGCGGAGCATCAATGGACTGTCCCGATCTCCCCCGCAGCCCCGGAGTTTCCGCCATGATTACCGAATCTCTTTCTCCCGCTTTGCCCCACGTCGCCTTGGTTACCGGCGCGGCGCGGCGGATCGGTCGGGCGATCGCGCTCGATCTGGCCCGAGCCGGCTTCGCCGTTGCGGTGCATCATTCCCGCTCGGCCGCCGAGGCCGAAGCCGTGGTCGCCTCGATCTCGGCGCAGGGGGGGCGGGCAATCTCGGTCGCCGCCGACCTCTCTCGTGAGGACGAGGTGGCCGCATTACTGGGCCGCGTTGCCGCCCAACTGGGGCCGGTGGGGGTTTTGGTCAACAACGCCTCGACCTTCGAGCGCGACGACGCGTTGGACGCCACCCGCGAAAGCTGGGATCTGCATATGGAGGTTAATCTCCGTGCCCCCTTCGTGCTGACCCAATCCCTGGCCCATCATCTGCCCGCGACGGCCGAGGCGGTGGTGGTCAATCTGATCGATCAACGGGTCTGGAACCTTACCCCGCATTTCACCACCTATACCCTCAGCAAGGCCGGTCTGTGGACCTTGACCCGAACGCTGGCGCTGGCGCTGGCTCCGCGCATCCGTGTTGTCGCGATCGGTCCCGGTCCGGCTCTGCCCTCGGCTCGGCAGAGTGAGGAATCCTTCGCCGCTCAGGTGTCGTCTCTGCCGCTCAACCGCGGCACCGGCCCCGACGAAATCTGCGCCGTGTTGCGGTTTCTGCTGTCCACGCCATCGATCACCGGCCAGATGATCGCGTTGGATGGCGGCCAGCATCTCGGCTGGGGTGTCGGTGGAGATAGTTTTGTCGAGTGATCTCCAATCGGGCGTGCGAGTACTTGTGCACAGGTGCTATTCCCACAGCAACGCGTCATAAAATTGCCGCATTTATTGAGAATCCAACAATTCGCGTAATTTTGTTTCTCTCGGCTTGATGCTAAGTGTATGAAATATAATGGTATATGCGTCATGCTCACAAATGGGGCAAACCGTAGAATCCAAGGGACTCCCTGGAGCTGCGGACTTCATTCAGGGGTTTCCAACAGACTTATCCATAGAGTCCGTGGATATTTTCCAGGACAGGGCGAAAAACCACAATCGATCAAGGGTCTATCCGATAAGAAGGGGGCGGGGCGATCGGTCGGGACTGGGGTCTGTGTGGAGAGAGAAGAGGAAACCGTTAAGTTGTGCACACTGCCGAATCCGCTCCGCTCTCGGCTCTGACAAGGCATCCGGTCGGAAAATATCCGGCATGTTCTGGTTCGAATTGAGGCAGATTCACGCTAAGGCGTTGGAAAAAATGGATTCCCATTCCATGCCTAGAAAACGGGCACAGACCAGAACTCTAGGGAGTCCCTCGCTGCCCCCAGCCTCCCCACAACTTTTCAACAAACTTATCCACAGAGTCCGTGGATATTGTGGCATGAGATGGGGACGACGGCTTCGCTTCGAGACTGTCGGCTCGGGGAGGAAGCTTCCCTCGGCGTCACGATTGCTCAAAAGGCAGAAATTGTTGCCGCCATGCCGCACCGCACCGCGTCTTGAGAGTTGTGCACAGGTGGCGTTTGTCGTCCCCTCGGTCATGAAATTGCCGCATTTCCGCGAAAAACCTGGACATGACGGAGCAGGGAAAAGCTAATCTGTTGAAAATAAACATTTTCATGTGCGTGCTTACAAAACAGGCAAACAGGTAAACTCCAGGAAGAACCTCGGTGCCCCCAGACGATCGCGAACTTTCCAACAAACTTATCCACAAGAGTCGTGGATATCCCGAACAGCAAGAGGAAAAAGTGAACCCATACCAAGGGGATGGTGTGGATGTGGCGGACGAAACGCTGGACGACTCGGAACCGTCGCTTTCGGCGCGTCCGCTTGCCGCCGGGGTGTCGGTGATCCAATGCTTTCTTGCGACCCTGGGCGACAGTCCCGGTGTTTATCGGATGTTAAGCGGGCGCGGCGACGTTCTGTATGTCGGCAAGGCCAAGAATCTGAAAAAGCGGGTGGTGGCTTATACTCGGCCAGAGCGCCAGCCCCTGCGCATTCAGCGGATGATCTCCGAGACGGCCGGGATGGAGGTGGTGACTACCCGCACCGAGGTCGAGGCGCTTTTGTTGGAAAGCACCCTGATCAAATCGCTGGGGCCGCGCTACAACATCCTGCTGAAGGACGACAAGACCTTTCCCCACATTCTGATCACCGCGGGCCATGACTGGCCGCAAGTGGTCAAGCATCGCGGTGCTCGTACCCGCCAGGGGGAATATTTCGGGCCGTTCGCCTCGGCCGGGGCGGTCAATCAGACCCTGGCGGCATTGCAGCGGGCCTTTCTGCTGCGCTCCTGTACCGATTCAGTGTTTTCTGCCCGCACCCGTCCCTGCTTGCTCTATCAGATCAAGCGGTGCAGCGCGCCCTGCGCCGACCGCATTAGCGCCGAAGCCTATCGCGAACTGGTCGAAGGAGCCCGCTCGTTCCTGTCCGGGCAAAGTCAGCGTATCCGGCACGATTTGACGGCGCGGATGGAGGCGGCGAGCGACGCGCTGGAATTCGAGGAAGCGGCGATGTACCGCGACCGGCTGCGGGCGCTGGCGCGGGTACAGGCCAGTCCCGAGAGCGGGGCGGAAGGACTCGAAAACGCCGACGTGGTGGCGCTGCATCAGGCGGGCGGCTCTACTTCGGTCCAGGTGTTCTTCTTCCGCGCCGGGTGCCATTGCGGCAACCGGGCCTATTTTCCGAGCCATGGGCGCGATGCCGAGCCAGCCGAAATCATGGCCGCCTTCCTGGGGCAGTTCTACGCCGACCGGCCGCCGCCATCGGAGATTTTGCTCAACCTCGTCCCCGCCGAGGCGGCGATCGTCGCGGAAGCGTTGAGCGAGAAGGCGAAGCACAAGGTTACCCTGCTTTTCCCCAAGCGGGGTGACCGCAAGCGCCTGATCGATCACGTTGCCGACAACGCCCGCGATGCCCTGGCGCGGCGGATGGCGGAAAGCGGAGCCTGGCGTCAATTGCTTGAGGGGGTCGCGACCGCGTTGGGGCTGGAGGCGGCCCCGCAGCGAATCGAGGTCTACGATAACAGCCACATTCAGGGCAGCGATGCTGTCGGCGCGATGATCGTTGCCGGGCCGGAGGGGTTGCTGAAATCGGCATGGCGTAAGTTCAACATCCGCTCGACCACGCTGACTCCCGGCGACGATTTCGGGATGATGCGCGAGGTGCTGACCCGACGCCTTGGCCGCGCTCAGAAGGAAGACCCCGACCGCGACCGGGGGCACTGGCCCGGTTTGATCTTGGTCGATGGTGGTCAAGGGCAGTTGACCAGCGCTTTGGCGGTGCTGGAGGAACTGGGGATCGACGACCTTGCGATCGTCGGTATCGCCAAGGGGCCGGATCGCGATGCGGGACGGGAGCGGTTTTTTATCCCCGGCCGCGAGCCGTTCATGCTGCCGTTGCGCGACCCGGTTCTGTATTTCCTTCAGCGACTGCGCGACGAGGCGCATCGGTTCGCGATCGGCACTCACCGCGCCCGCCGTTCCCAGGGGTTGGTGCGCTCGACGCTGGACGAGGTGACGGGCATTGGTGCCCGGCGCAAGAAGGCGTTGCTGACCCATTTCGGTTCGGCCCGCGCCGTTGCCGAGGCCGCGCTGTCGGAATTGGAGGCGGTCGAGGGAATCAGCCGGACCATGGCCAGGAAACTACACGACCATTTTCATCCCGAAGAGAGGGAAATTCGCACGGAATAACCGTTGCCGGGATCGTGACAGGGTGATGAATCCAGTCTAGTATCGGCCCCGCCGCGCCCCGGCCCGGGGGGCGCCTGACGGACGTGAACGATGGTGACCAGCCTTCCCAATCTTTTGACTTTGTCGCGTATCGTGGTGATTCCGGTGATGGTCGCCCTGTTCTACGTTGACGGCCCGAACGCTCGCTGGGCCGCTTGTGGCCTGTTCGTCGCGGCGGCGATCACCGATTGGTTCGACGGTTATGTTGCCCGTTCGCGTAATCAGGTCTCGACCTTCGGACGCTTCCTCGACCCGATCGCCGACAAGTTGCTGGTCGTTTCGGTGCTGTTCATGCTGGTGGCGTTCAACCGGGTCGGCCAATTGTCGATCCTGTCGGCGCTGATCATCGTCCTGCGCGAGATCATGGTTTCGGGTCTGCGTGAATTTCTCGCCGAGGTCCGGGTCGGTCTGCCGGTCAGTCGGTTGGCCAAGTGGAAGACCGGCATCCAGATGGTGGCGATCCCGGTGCTGCTGGTTGGCAATGCGTTGCCGATCCTGCCGACTCAGGAGATTGGCGAGGTCGGCCTGTCGGTGGCGGCGGCGCTGACCCTGGTCACCGGCTGGGATTACCTCCAGTCTGGGTTGCGGCATATCCGGGCCAACCCGGTCCCGGTCGATCCGTCCTCGCCTCGGGACTGATCGCGGCCGCAAGCCCGCCTTTTCGCCCTTGCCGCGCGGGCTGCTCTCGTTGCATGCTCGGGGCCGCTCTCGGCCCCGGCGCGTCCGGCGGCCAGTGTTTTGGTTTGCCAACAGGCCGCACGGCCCTTCGTGCGGCGGAATGAAGGCGCGACATGATTAGATACAGATACGCGGTTCGCTTCGCCGTTCCGGTCGCTTTTCTTGCCGGCCTGCTGCTGACCGCCTGCGAAAATTCTCAGGCGGTCTATCCGACTCGCGACAAGGGAGACAGCGCGCCGCGCATGTCCAACGAGAAGCAGGAAACCATCTTTGGCCCCGAAGGGATGTTCGGCAAGAGCAAGCCCGACAATTCCGGGGCGGGGATCGGCGTCAACGCCTTTCTGTGGCGGGCTTCGCTCGATACCATCTCATTCATGCCGATCACCACCGCCGACGCCTTTGGCGGGACCATCTTCACCGATTGGTACCAGCTTCCCGAGACGCCGAACGAGCGTTACAAGGTCAATGTCTTCATCCTCGACCGGACCTTGCGGGCCGACGGAGTCAAGGTGTCGCTGTTCAAGCAGACCCGCGACCTGTCCGGCACTTGGGTCGATGCCCGCGTCGATCCGAAGATGGCGACCGATCTTGAGAATTCGATCCTGACCCGAGCGCGCCAACTGCGCCTCGTCTCGCAGGATTGATCGTAACTTTTAAGCCGCAGCTAGAAAGACAGACGACGAAATGTCGCGCCCCGACCCCATCATTGCCGATCGCTATAACGTCAAGGACACCGAAGCCCGGTGGCAGAAGGTCTGGGAAGACCGTGGCTGCTTCATCGCGCGCGAGGAATCCGACCGTCCGAAATATTACGTGCTTGAGATGTTTCCCTATCCGTCGGGACGCATCCACATGGGCCACGTCCGCAATTACACGCTGGGCGATGTCGTGGCCCGCTACAAGCGCGCTCGCGGCCACAACGTGCTGCATCCGATGGGGTGGGACGCCTTTGGCCTGCCAGCGGAGAACGCGGCGATCCAGCACGGGGTTCATCCGGCGAAATGGACCCGCGAGAACATCGCGGCGATGCGCGAGCAGCTGAAATCGATGGGTTTGTCCTACGATTGGTCGCGTGAGATCGCGACCTGCGAACCCGAATATTATCGCCACGAACAGAAGATGTTCCTGGATTTCCTCAAGGCCGGGTTGGTCTATCGCAAGGAATCCTGGGTCAATTGGGATCCGGTCGAGAACACCGTGCTCGCCAACGAGCAGGTGATCGACGGGCGCGGCTGGCGCTCGGGCGCACTGGTCGAGAAGCGGCTGTTGTCGCAATGGTTCCTCAAGATCACCGCGTTCGCTCAGGATTTGCTCGACAGCCTGAAGACGCTGGAGCGTTGGCCCGAGCGGGTGCGGCTGATGCAGGAGAACTGGATCGGACGGTCCGAGGGCGCCCGGTTGGTGTTCCAGGTCGAAGGCCGCGAGACTGGTCTGGAGATTTTCACCACCCGTCCCGACACTTTGTTTGGTGCCCGCTTCATCGCCATTGCCGCCAACCACCCGCTGGCTGCCGAACTGGCGGTGGGCAATCCGGCGCTGACGGAGTTCATTGCCGAGTGCAATCGGATGGGCACGTCCGAGGCGGCGATCGAGACGGCGGAGAAAAAGGGCTTCGACACCGGGTTGAAGGCGGTTCATCCGTTCGACCCGTCGTGCACTCTGCCGATCCATGTCGCGAATTTCGTGCTGATGGATTACGGCACCGGCGCGATTTTCGGCTGCCCGGCGCATGACCAGCGTGATCTTGATTTCGCCAACAAATACAACCTGGGCTATACTCAGGTGGTCGAGCCGGCCGCCGACCGCGAGGCGGTGGCGGCTCAGATCGCCGCTGGAACCGCTTATACCGGCGACGGCGCTCTGATTAATTCCGGCTTCCTGGATGGTCTGACGGTCGAAGCGGCAAAAGCCACCGCGATCGACCGGGTGGAGTCGCAGGGTCTGGGGGCGCGCACCGTCAATTTCCGTTTGCGCGATTGGGGCGTGTCGCGTCAGCGCTATTGGGGTTGCCCGATCCCGATCATCCATTGCGAGTCGTGTGGAGCGGTTCCGGTGCCGGAATCCGAGCTGCCGGTGCAGTTGCCCGAGGATGTCCGCTTTGACACTCCCGGCAATCCGCTGGCGCATCATCCGACCTGGAAGCATGTCGCTTGCCCGGTTTGCGGCAAGCCCGCGCGGCGCGAGACCGACACCTTCGACACCTTCTTCGAATCTTCGTGGTATTTCGCCCGCTACACCTCGCCCAACAGCACCGATACCGGCTTTACCCGTGCCGCCGCCGATTACTGGATGCCGGTCGATCAGTATATCGGTGGGATCGAGCATGCCGTTCTGCATCTGCTCTATTCGCGCTTTTTTACGCGGGCGCTGCGCCAGTGCGGTTATCTGAACGTCGCCGAGCCGTTCGCCGGTCTGCTGACCCAGGGAATGATCTGCCACGAGACCTATAAGGATGCCGACGGGGCTTGGCTGTTCCCGACGGATGTCACCGACGCCGCCGATGGCAGCCCGGTTCATGCCGTCACCGGCGCACCCGTGACGGTCGGCCGCTCGGAGAAGATGAGCAAGTCGAAGAAGAACGTCGTCGATCCCGCCGGGATCATCGACGGCTACGGTGCCGACACCGCCCGGCTATTCATGCTGTCGGACAGCCCGCCTGACCGCGATCTCGATTGGACCGAGGCGGGGATCGATGGCGCTTGGCGTTATGTCAACCGGCTGTGGCGTATGGCCGTCACCGCCGATCTGCCCGCGATCGGTTGCCCGATGCCGGAATTGGGAACCGAAGCGGCCAAGCTGCGCCGTCTGGTTCACAAGACCGTCGCGCTGGTCGGTGACGATCTCGACCGCTTCCAGTTCAATAAGGCGGTGGCCCATATCCGCGAGATGACCAACGCTTTGGCCGAAGTGGGGACACCTGCCGTCGAAAGCGATGCCGCTTGGGTTCTGCGCGAGGGACTGGAAGCCGCCGCCCGCCTGATCGGTCCGATGATGCCGCATCTTGCCGAAGAGATGTGGTCCGCCCTGGGCCGCGACGGCTTGATTGCCGAGACGGCGTGGCCCGAGGCCGATCCCGCTTTGTTGGTCGAGGACAGCGTTACCGTGGCGGTGCAGGTCAACGGTAAGCTGCGCGCCACGATCGAATTGCCCAAGAACGCGGAAGCGGCCCTGGCCGAGCGCACCGCCCTTGAGCAGCCGCAGGTGATTGCCGCTTTGGCGGGCAAGCCGCCGCGCAAAGTGGTGGTCGTGCCCAACAGGATCGTCAATGTTGTGGCCTAGACTCCTTCTGGTTGCCGTGCTGGCGGGGCTTGGCCCCGTCGGCTGCGGCTTCCATGCGATCCACGCCACCTCCAGCGGCGCTGTCGATGACAGTCCGGTGGGGACTGAGTTGGCGCGTGTCCGGGTCGATCCGATTTCCAATCGGGTCGGGCAGCAGGTCCGCAACGCTCTGGTCGAGCGTCTCAGCCCGCGTGGCGAACCGGCCGATCCGCTTTATACCCTCAAGATCGTTCTGACCGAATCCACCGCGGATGTCGGGTATCGCAGGGACAATTACGCGACACTTGGTAATTTGAGCCTGAGTGCGACGATTCAGTTGCGGCGCGAGGGTCTGACATTGCTGAACGAGACCGCTTCGACGGTTGCCAGTTTCGATTATCTGGGACCGCGCTATGCCAGCGTGGTGATGGAGCGCGATGCACGCGAGCGGGCGGCGACCCAGATTGCCGACGACATTCGCGGTCGTGTCGCCGCCGCGATTGAACGCTACCAATCGAACCCCAACGATCCGCGCTATCGCCGCCGGGACATGACGATCTGGCCGGACGATTCGACGGCGGCCCCGATTATACCGTGAAGATCCCCCCGGCGCGGATCGAGGCATTCCTGCGTCAGCCCGATCCGGCAGTTCGCGCTGTTCTGGTGTTCGGTCCCGACCAGGGGCTGGTGCGCGAACGGGTCGAACGGTTGATGCGTTCGGTGGTGACGGATCTGAACGATCCATTCCGAGTCGCCGAAGTCCGATCCTCACAGCTTAAGGAAAGCCCGGCGGCGCTGGCCGACGAAGCCGCCGCCATCGCGATGGGAGGGGGGCGCCGGGTGGTGGTGGTGCGCGAGGCCGCCGATGGCCAAAGTGCGCCGCTGGCTTCCTTCCTGGCCAATCCGTGCGGCGATTCCCTGGTCGTGATCGAAGGGGGAGAACTCGGGCCGCGTTCCTCGCTGCGCAAGCTGGTCGAAGGGGCCGACAATGCTGCGGCACTGGCCTGTTACGGTGACGAGGCCGGGACGCTGGAAACAGTGATCCAGGCTGAATTGAAGGCTTCGGGGTTGATGGCCGAGCCAGAGGCGATGGCCTATCTGGTCGAGCATCTGGGAAGCGACCGTCGCCTGACCCGCTCGGAACTGACCAAGCTGGCGCTTTATATGGGCGGTCCCGGTCGGGTGCGGCTTGAGGATGCGGCGGCCTGTGTCGGCGATAGCGCCGCGCGGGGTCTGGACGATTTGGCGCTGTCCACCGCCGACGGTGACCATGCCGGAGCGCAACGGGTTCTCGACAAGCTGCTGAACGAAGGGGCGCAGCCAGTCGCGATGTTGCGGTCGGTGTCGCGCCATTTTCTGCGGCTTCATCTCGTTGCCGGGCTGATCGCCCAGGGCAAGTCGGTCGATCAGGCGATGGCGGCGTTGAAGCCACCAGTGATCTTCAAAATGGCGGATCGTTTTCGCCGCCAAGTCTCGCGCTGGCCGGTGGACCGGCTGGGCCGGGCGCTGGAGCTGCTGACCGAGGCCGAACTGGATTGCAAGACCACCGGCCTGCCCGCGCCTGAGATTACCGCGCGGGCGCTGATGATGATTGCCCGTGCCGCTTCCCGGCGCTGACCCCTGTCTTCCGGCCGGGCGGCGATTGACGGGGAGGGCAGGCGACACTAGATTTTCGCAGCATAGAATGAAGGTCACCAGGACGGATGGTACGCGGCACCGGGCCAGTCATCACCGAACTTAACGAGCGCTCGCGGGAAATTTTCCGCCGCGTCGTCGAGTCTTATGTCGAAACCGGAGAGCCGGTTGGTTCGCGTACTTTGTCGCGCCTGCCGAACCTGTCGCTGTCGGCGGCGACGATCCGCAATGTGATGGCCGATCTGGAAGAGTGCGGGTTGCTGTATGCGCCTCACACCTCGGCCGGACGGCTGCCGACCCAGGCGGGGATGCGGTTGTTCGTCAACGGTCTGCTGGAAGTCGGCCGTATCGCCGATGACGAGCGGACTCATATCGATCTGCAATGCCGCGCCTCGGGCCGCAGTGTCGAACAATTGCTGTCCGAAGCACTGACCACCCTGTCGGGGCTGTCGCGCTGCGCCGGAATGGTCGTGGCCCCGCAGATTCAGCGCTCGTTGAAGCATGTCGAGTTCGTTTGGCTGGGGCCGCGCCGCGCTCTGGTGGTGTTGGTCACCGAAGACGGTCTGGTCGAAAACCGTATCCTCGACCTTCCCGAGGGGGTTGACCGTTCCACTTTGGTCGAAGCCGGGAATTATCTTACCGCTCGCCTGTCTGGCCGTTCGCTCGACGCGATGCGCGAAGAGATCACGGCCGAACTGGAACAGCAGCGGACCACTCTCGATTCGCTGACGCGCCGTGTCATCGAAGCCGGTCTGGCGACCTGGGCGGGCGGCGAAAGCCCGGCTCCGCTGATCGTGCGCGGCCAGTCGCATCTGCTCGAAGACGTTACCGCCGTCGAAGATCTCGAACGCATCCGCGCTTTGTTCGAGGCGCTGGAGACCTCGGAACAGTTTCTCCGGCTGGTCGATCTGACCCGCGAAGCCGACGGCGTTCAAATTTTCATCGGCGCGGAAAACGAGCTGTTCGGAGTTACCGGCTGCTCGATGATCGTCGCCCCCTATCGCGATTCGCGTGAATGCATCGTGGGCGCCATCGGTGTGATCGGCCCCCAACGGATCAATTACGCCCGGATTATCCCCATGGTCGATTACACTGCAAAGGTAATCGGCCGCCTTATCGGACAACCTTGAGGATTGAGGACAGAGCATGACCCAGGACCAGACCAGCGAACAGCCGGTTGATACCAGCCCGGTTGACGGAGCCGAAGCGGCTCCGGCCGAGGCCCCGGTCGCCGAGGCCGCTGAGCCGGCTCCCGCCGACCGAATCGCCGAACTCGAAGCCCAGGTGGCGAAGCTGAAGAACGATGTTCTTTACGCCCGCGCCGACACCGAGAATGTGCGCCGACGCCTGGAACAGCAAGCCGAGGATCGCGGCAAGTATGCGGTGTCCAACTTGGCCAAGGACGTTCTTTCGGTTGCCGACAATCTGCGCCGTGCCCTCGACGCCGTGCCCGCCGGTGCGCGCGAGGCGGACGAGGCGGTCAATTCCCTGACCGTTGGTGTCGAGATGACCGAGCGTGAACTGATTACCACGTTCGAACGCTATGGTATCCGCAGGGTTGCCGCTCTGGGTGAGCGTTTCGATCCCAATCTGCATCAGGCGATGATGGAAATCGAAGACGCCGCCAAGCTGGAAGGCACCGTGGTGTTGGAAATGCAGTCGGGTTACACCCTGCACGACCGTCTGCTGCGTCCGGCTCTGGTCGGTATCGCCAAGGGCGGGCCGAAGTCCGGCGGCGGCAATCTCGACACTTCGGCTTAAGGACGCTCCTCCCTCTCCCTCCGTGCCGGAGAGGGAGTTCTAAGAACCGCACCCTCTCCCACGCCGTGGGAGAGGGTGGCCGGAACCCTAATTTTAAACCAGATCGGCCCCGACCGAGCGGCCGTTGATCAGCAGTCCGCCCTCGGCCGCGGCGACGCGAACGGTATCGCCATCCTTGATCGCCCCTTCGAGGATCAATCCGGCCAGCGGGGTTTGCAGCGTGCGCTGGATCACCCGTTTCAGCGGCCGGGCACCATAGACCGGATCATAGCCGCGTTCGGCCAGCCAGACCTGAGCGGTCGGGTCAAGGTCGAGCGTGACGTGGCGGTCGTTCAGCAGCTTGCGCAGACGGGCCAGCTGGATATCGACGATGCCGGTCATGTCGGCCCGGCCCAGGCGACGGAACAGCAGAATCTCATCAAGGCGATTGAGGAATTCCGGGCGGAAGGCGCTACGGACGATTTCCATCACCGCTCCGCGCACGGCTTCGGTTTCCTGCCCTTCGTCCTGATTGGCAAGGATATCCGCGCCAAGATTCGAGGTCAGCACGATCAGGGTATTGCGGAAATCGACGACGCGCCCCTGGCCGTCGGTCAAACGCCCGTCGTCGAGCACCTGGAGCAGGACATTGAAGACATCGGGATGGGCTTTTTCGATCTCGTCGAACAGGATCACCTGATAGGGCCGCCGCCGGACCGCTTCGGTCAAGGCTCCGCCTTCTTCATAGCCGACATAGCCCGGAGGCGCTCCGATCAGGCGGGCGACCGAATGCTTTTCCATGTATTCCGACATGTCGATCCGCAACAGCGCGGATTCGTCATCGAACAGGAATTCGGCCAAAGCCTTGGTCAGCTCTGTCTTGCCGACGCCGGTCGGCCCCAGGAACAGGAACGAGCCGATCGGCCGTGACGGATCCTGTAATCCGGCCCGCGCCCGGCGCACCGCGTCGGACACCGCCTTGAGGGCTTCGTCCTGACCGACGACACGGGTCTTCAACCGCTCTTCCATCGCCAGCAGCTTGTCGCGCTCGCCCGCCAGCATCTTCTCGACCGGAATGCCGGTCCAGCGCGACACCACCTGGGCGATATGTTCTTCGGTGACGGATTCGGTCACCATCCGCGTTCCCTCTCCACCGCCATCGATCTGGCGCTCAAGCTGAGGGATTACGCCGAATTTCAGTTCTCCGGCCCGGCCCCAATCGGCGGCGCGCTCGGCATTGGCCAGTTCGATCCGGGCTTCCTCCAGCCGTTCCTTAACCTTTGTCGAAGAGGCAAGCTGATCTTTTTCAGCCCGCCACTGTTCGGTCAGGTCGAAAGACTGACGCTCCAGCTTGGGCAGATCGTCTTCCAGTTTGACGAGGCGTTCCCGCGACGCGATATCGGTTTCCTTGCGCAGCGCCTCGCGCTCGATCTTGAGCTGGATGATACGGCGGTCGATCTCATCCAGTGTTTCGGGCTTGGAATCGATCTGCATCCGAAGCCGCGATCCGGCCTCGTCAACCAAGTCGATTGCCTTGTCGGGCAGGAAGCGGTCGGTGATGTAGCGGTTTGACAATGTTGCCGCCGCCACCAGCGCACTGTCGGCGATGCGGACGCCGTGGTGCAGTTCGTACTTCTCTTTCAAGCCGCGCAGGATCGACACCGTATCCTCGACCCCTGGCTCCGAGACGAAGACCGGCTGGAACCGCCGCGCCAAGGCGGCATCCTTTTCGACGTGCTTTCTGTATTCGTTCAGCGTGGTGGCACCGACGCAATGCAATTCGCCCCGCGCCAGGGCGGGTTTCAACAAGTTCGAGGCGTCCATCGATCCTTCCGCCGCGCCCGCGCCGATCAGCGTGTGCATCTCGTCGATGAACAGGATCACTTCGCCGTTGGCGGCGGTCATTTCGGCCAGAACCGCCTTCAGCCGTTCCTCGAACTCACCGCGGAATTTTGCCCCCGCGACCAGCGCACCAAGGTCCAGCGCCATCAGACGCTTGTTCTTCAGCGCCTCGGGGACGTCGCCGTTGACAATGCGGGTGGCCAAACCTTCGACGATCGCGGTCTTGCCGACGCCGGGTTCGCCAATCAGCACGGGGTTGTTCTTGGTCCGGCGCGACAGCACCTGAATCGTGCGGCGGATTTCCTCATCCCGCCCGATCACCGGGTCCAGCTTGCCATCCCGCGCCGCCTGAGTCAGGTCGCGGGCGTATTTTTTCAGTGCGTCATAACCGTCTTCGGCGGCCGGGCTTTCGGCCTTGCGGCCTTTTCGGATCTGTTCGATGGCGTGGTTCAGACCCTGCGGGGTCAGTCCAGCTTCGGCCAGCGCCTTGGCTGTCGGAGACCCGGTGGCCAGCGTCAGCGCCAGCAGCAGACGCTCGGCGGTGACATAGCTGTCCCCGGCCTTGTCGGCCAATTGGACTGCCTGATCGAGCAGCCGGGCCAACTCGTTTGACAGGTGCATTCCGGCCCCGGAGCCGGCGACTTTGGGCAGCTTGCCCAACGCCTCCTCGATCCCGCGCAACGCCTTGGCCGGATCGCCACCGGCGGCCCGGATCAGGTTGGCGGCCAATCCTTCCTTGTCGGCCAACAGAACCTGGGCCAGATGTTCGGGGGTAAGGAATTGGTGATTGGATCGCAGGGCCAGCGTCTGTGCGGACTGGATGAAGCCTTTGCACCGTTCAGTGAATTTCTCGAAATCCATGGATGTTCTCCGATTCGACCGGAGATCCCGCCCCGGATGCGGCAGCAGGGACTCTCCTTCGCTTAACCGGAAAGATATGGAGGGTATTTCCGCGCCTCGCAAGGCGAGGACAATTACGCTCCCCATGGCCCGAACAGAATCCTATCCGCCGGGCCGGGTGCCCGTGACGCTCTACATCCAGACCTGAGCGACGGGAAACATCGGTGCCGGGGATGTTACCAGCGCATTTGTCCGCCGATCGGCTTGGCCTTCAGCGTCCCCCGGCGGGTCACCAGAACCCAGTCGTTGAACTGCATGTAGCGGGGGGCCAGGAATTGGTAAATGTCGCGGATTTTATTGGTGTTTTCGTCTGAGCGGACGACGAAGACCGTCTTCCAGACCTGGATGAAGTCCTCCCACGGCAGCAGACGACAATGAAGGGCATCGCGGACCTGACGGATATAGCCGATCTGATTGTCGATATTTTTCAGCATCGACAGGATTTCGCCGGTCTGGGCATCAATTTGGTCGAAGTAATCGCTGAACAACTTGATCGCTCGCCGCGATAAACGGGCAACCTGATCGACGGTTTCGATCATCGACCGGTCGGCCCCATAGAGGCGGCGTAGAGCCTGAAGCTTCTCATCGATCCGTTCGACTTCGGCGAAGGTATCGCGGAGTGCCTCGATATAGGCCAGTTCATGGGCCAAGCTTTCGATATATTGTACCACCTCGTCGCGACGCTCGCGCCCCAGGCCCAGTTCCTCCGCCGCTTCGGTAAAGGCGAGCTGGACGTTCTTCTTAACCTGGGGGTCGTCGGCGACCTGGGCGAGTTCGGTGATATTGCTGATAACGTTTTCGTTGCCGGTCAGCCAAGTGACGAGCTGCATCGTCAGGCGCTGATAGGCGATGCGGCGGTGACGATCCTGCGGTTCCCACGACGCCTCGCGCGAGGTGACTTCCTTGGGGAGGCGGTCGCCTGGGCGCAACCCTCGGACGAATTGTAGTCCTTCGGCGACCCGATCAAGCATACGGAAATCGCGACTGTCATCCTTCAGCATGAATTCGCGTTTCAACCCATCAAAAGACAGGACTGCTTCGTTGCTGGCGAGCTTGAGGACCGCAACGGCTTCACCGGAATCGGTCATCCGGAAATACAAGTCTTCAAAAGAGGTAAAAAATTTATGGTCGAAACCAATCTCATCGTCGTTTTCAGATGCGTTATCGTTCTTATCTGCTGCCATGTTCGTTCGCCCGACCATATTGTATAAGCCGAAGGTAACCAATTCATTATGCCGGGGCGTGACGCGCCCGACAAGCGTTGGGTCGTGTCTTCTCGTGACGCATTGGTTTGACTCGTTTTAAGCCTCACGGTAGAAACTAAACCGTTCAGTATAATCGACCCCCCATCCCCCCGGATCGCAATGAAAAAGCCCGCAATCATTACTCTTGCCCTGATCGCCGCTGCTACCGGGAGCTGGGCCGCCTATTCCTGGGCTGTCGATTGGCGTTGGATCGAGACAACCGACGACGCCTATGTCGAAGGTGACATCACCCCGATTCAGCCCAAGGTACCGGGTCATGTGGTTCTCCTGAACGCCGAAGACAACCGCTCCGTCGCCAAAGGCGACATTCTCATTCGGATCGATGATCGCGATTATCGTGCTCGGGTCGAGCAGGCTCGCGCCGTTCTCGTGGCGAGACGGGCCAGTCTGATCCAACTTGATCAGAAGATCGCGGTGCAGGAAGCGGTGATTGTTCAGTCTGGAGCCTCGGTTGCTTCGGCCCGCGCCGAAGTTGCCCGCGCCCGCGCTGATCACGAGCGGACCTCTCGATTGGTGCGCGAGGATTTCGTCAGCCGCCAGCGATTCGATACGACCCAGGCCGACGCGGCCAAGGCCGAAGCCGGACTGGCCGGGTCGGGAGCCCAGGCTCAGGCAGCGCGGCGGCAATTGGCGGTGCTGGTGAGCGAACGGGCCATCGCCGAGGCCGAGGCCGATCAGGCTCAGGCGGCGCTTGATCTTGCCGAGATCGATCTGGAGGCGACGGTGATTCGCGCCTCGGTCGATGGCATGGTCGGGAACCGCGCCGTGCGCGAAGGCCAGTATGTCCGTACCGGGCAGACTTTGCTGGCGGTAGTGCCGCTGGCTTCGGTGTGGGTTGACGCCAATTATAAAGAAACCCAGTTGAGCCATATCCGGCCGGGGCAAAGGGCCACGATCAACGTCGATGCCTATGGCGGGCGGGAGATCGAGGGGCGGGTTGACAGCATTGCTCCGGCGTCGGGGGCGCGGTTCAGTCTGTTGCCGCCCGAGAATGCAACCGGTAACTTCACCAAAGTGGTGCAGCGGGTTCCAGTCCGCCTTCGTTTCGCCACGGATAACTCACTGGCCGGGCTGCTGCGTCCCGGTCTGTCCGTGACCGCCCGTATCGACACCCGCGAGCCGCCACGGTGAGCTCCGCCGCCGTGGACGAGGTTCGGCCCGAGGATCGCACGGTCTCGGTCCGCGACTGGATCGGCTTCATGGCGATGGTGGTCGGGATGTTCATGGCGATTCTGGATATCCAGATCGTCGCCAGTTCGATCGCCCAGATTCAGTCGGGTATCGCGGCCTCGGCCGACGAAGCGACGTGGGTTCAGACCTCTTATCTTGTCGCCGAAGTGGTGATGATTCCGCTGTCGGGCTGGCTGTCCCGCGTGTTCAGTACCCGGTGGCTGTTCTTTGTGTCGGCGTCGTCGTTCACCCTGGCCAGCGCGCTGTGCGCGATGTCGTGGAGCATCGAATCGATGATCGTGTTCCGCGCCATCCAGGGCTTTCTGGGTGGTGCGATGATCCCCACCGTGTTCACCACCTCCTTCACCTTGTTTCCGCCCAAGCGCCAACCTTCGGTGTCGGTGCTGATCGGACTGGTGGCGACGATGGCCCCGACCCTGGGGCCGACCCTCGGCGGCTGGCTGACCGAGACCGCCAGCTGGCACTGGTTGTTCCTGGTCAATATCGTGCCGGGAGCGCTGGTTGCCGTTCTGGTTTTGATGTTCGCCCGTCCCGGACCGTTTCGCCGCGATATGCTGAAGGGCTTTGACCTGTCCGGGGTCATGCTGGTGGCGGTGTTTCTAGGGACGTTGCAGTACGTGCTGGAGGAGGGCAACCGGAACGACTGGCTCAACGACCGCACGATCTTTTTTCTGACGATTGTGACGAGTGTCGCCGGAGTGGGCTTTCTGTGGCGTGAACTGACCGCCAAGCATCCGGTGGTCGATCTGCGCGCCTTCACGGACAGCAATTTCGCCGTCGGCTGTTTCTATAGTTTTGTCATCGGCGTCGGTCTTTACGGATCGGTCTATGTCGTGCCGCTGTTTCTGGGGCAGGTGCGGGGCTATTCAGCGTTGGAGATCGGCACCACCATGATGGTGACCGGGGCGTTCCAGTTCCTGTCGGCTCCGCTGGCCGGAAATCTGATCCGCTTTCTCGATCCCCGGATGATGCTGGGGATTGGGCTGGCTTTGTTCGGTGGTGGATTGTGGCTGAATAGCGCGTTGACCTCGGATTGGGGCTATTGGGAAATGTTTCTGCCCCAGGCGGTACGGGGGCTGTCGCTGATGTTCTGCTTCGTGCCGATCAATGCGGTGGCGCTGGGCCATCTGCCGCCAGAGCGGGTGCCTAACGCCTCGGGCCTTTACAATCTGATGCGTAATCTGGGCGGCGCGGTCGGTCTGGCGGCGATCAATACCGCTTTGACCCATCGTCTCGACCACCACATGTTGCGGCTGTCGGAGCGGCTGACGGAGGCGCGCGGTTCGGCGACCGCGATGCTGGAGGGGTTGACCAGCCGGTTCGATCCGGCTTTGGGCAGCGGTTCCGATCTGGCTGCGCTGAAGACGCTGTGGCATCTGACCCGGCGCGAGGCGTTGACCTTGGCTTTCTCCGACGTACTGATGCTGATGGCTGGTGTGTTTGCCCTCAGCCTGCTGCTTTTGCCGCTGCTCCAGCCTGTCGCACGCGGGGGTGGGGGCGGTGAACATTGAGTGTCATCCGCTCCCGGTCCTTGACTTCAATGGCATCGGTGTCCTAGCCTTCCCCCTTGTATGATTGGCGGATCCCCCGCCCGCGAACGACCGTGGCAAAACGACTTTTCATCAAAACTTTCGGCTGCCAGATGAACGTCTACGATTCCGCCCGCATGGCGGATGTCTTGGCGCCTCTGGGGTATGGCCCGACCGATCGGCCCGACGAGGCCGATATGGTGATCCTCAACACCTGTCACATCCGCGAAAAGGCGGCCGAGAAAGTGTTCTCGGAACTGGGGCGGCTGCGTCGGATTAAGGACGCGCGTGCCGCGCAGGGTCTGCCGATGGTGCTGGCCGTGGCCGGATGCGTCGCCCAGGCCGAAGGCGAGGAGGTGCTGCGTCGCGCGCCCTTCGTCGATATCGTGCTGGGGCCGCAGACCTATCATCGTCTGCCCGAGATGGTGGCTCAGGCGGCGCGGGCTGGTGGTGCGGTGCTCGACACCGAATTCCCCACCGAGCCGAAATTCGACTTCCTGCCCGAGGCCCGTGCCGAGGGGACCAACGCTTTTCTGGCGATTCAGGAAGGGTGCGATCGATTCTGCACCTTCTGCGTCGTCCCTTATACCCGTGGCGCGGAATATTCCCGCCCGGCGGCGGCAGTGCTGGCCGAGGCGGCCTCTCTGGCGGCGCAAGGGGTGCGCGAGATCACCGTGATCGGCCAGAACGTCAACGCCTGGCACGGCGAACCGGGCTGGGATCTGGGGAGCCTGCTGACCGCGTTGGCCCGGATCGATGGGATCGAGCGGCTGCGCTATACCACGTCGCATCCCCGTGACATGAGCGATTCGCTGATCGCCGCTCATCGCGATCTGCCCGAACTGATGCCGTTCCTGCATCTGCCGATTCAGTCGGGATCAAACCGCATTCTGGCGGCAATGAATCGCGGTCATGACCGCGACCAGTACCGCAGGCTGACTGACCGGCTGCGTGCGGCCCGTCCCGATCTGGCGCTGTCGTCGGATTTTATCGTCGGCTTCCCCGGCGAGACCGATGCCGATTTCGCCGATACCTTGGCCCTGGTGGCCGATATCGGTTTCGTCCAGACCTATTCCTTCAAATACAGCCCCCGTCCGGGCACTCCCGCCGCCGCGATGGGCGACCAGATCCCCGAAGCGGTCAAGGAGGCGCGGCTGGCCGAGCTTCAGGCTCTGCTGCAACGTCAGACCGAGGCGTTCAACCAATCCTGTGTCGGGCGTGAAATGTCGGTTCTGCTGGATCGGCCCGGCCGTTATGAGGATCAGTTGTTGGGGCGTAGCCCCTACATGCAGCCGGTTCATGTTCGCGCCCCCGGCCAGCGGATCGGCGACGTGGTGCGGCTGCGCATCGCGGCCGTTCATCCCAACAGCCTGGAAGCGGTCCTGGCGTGAGCGAGCCTTCTCCGGGGATGACCGTCCTGGTCCGCGAATTTCCCGACAACGCCCTGGCCCGCATATTGTTCGGCCCGCATAACGAACATCTCAATCGAATCGAGGCGGGGATGGGGGTCGGACTCAATCCGCTCGGCAACACCGTTACTCTGACGGGTGGGGCCGGGCCGGTGGCCGAAACGGCCGCGGTGCTGGACGGGCTTTACGATCTGGCCCGACGCCAGGGATATGTCGAATCCGCCGATATCGATACCGCGATGCGGATGGTCGGCTCCGGCCCCACTGCACCCGAGATGGTGATCCGTACCCGCAAACGGACGATCTCGCCGCGCACACCGACTCAGGCCGAGTATATTCTGGCGCTGGATCAGGTGCCGTTGACCTTTGGGCTGGGTCCGGCCGGAACCGGCAAGACCTATCTGGCCGTGGCCAAAGCAGTGGCGATGATGAGCGCGGGTGAGGTTGACCGCATCATTCTGTCCCGTCCGGCGGTCGAGGCCGGCGAGCGGCTGGGATTTCTGCCCGGCGATCTGAAAGACAAGGTCGATCCCTATCTGCGCCCGCTCTACGATGCGCTGTACGATATGTTGCCCGGCGATCTGGTGGCGAAGAAGCTGTTGGCTGGGGAGATCGAGGTCGCCCCGCTGGCCTTCATGCGCGGCCGGACCCTGGCCAATTCCTTCGTCATTCTCGACGAGGCCCAGAACACGACGCCAATGCAGATGAAGATGTTCCTGACCCGGATGGGGGAACATTCGCGTATGGCGATCACCGGCGATCCGAGCCAGACCGACTTGCCGTCGGGCGTGCGCTCGGGTTTGACCGACGCCCTGTCCGTGCTGACTGGCCTGGACGGCGTTCGTTTTGTCCGTTTCACCGACCGCGACGTGGTTCGCCACGATCTGGTCTCTCGCATCGTCCGCGCCTATGACCGGGCCGGGCGGGCCGATAAGGAAGCCGTACCATGACCGCCCCCGTTGCCGAGATTGCCGTCAGCCTCGACTGCCCAGCCTGGGTCGAGGCTTTGCCCGACATCGAGGCACGCGTGCAAAGTCTGGCCATTCTTGCCCTGTCCGGCTCTCCTGAGGATGTTCCCGAAGGGCCGTTAGAATTATCGGTGGTGCTGGCTGACGACAAGACGGTGCAGGCGCTCAACCGCGACTGGCGCGGCAAGGACGCTCCCACCAACGTATTGTCTTTCGCCGCTCTTGACGACGAGGACGCGCCGCTGGTCGAGGGTGCACCGCTGCTGTTGGGCGACGTTATCCTTGCCTGGGAAACGGTGTCTGCCGAGGCCGAGGCGAGCGGACGCCCGTTGGCCGACCATTTTTCTCATCTGGTGATCCACGGAGTGCTCCATCTTCTGGGCTTCGACCATCTGGACGAGGAGGAAGCTGCCGAAATGGAGGGGCTGGAAACCCGCCTGCTGGCGACGCTGGGCATCTCCGATCCCTATCAGGACGAGGATGACCAGCAATGAACGACCCTGGTGGCAGTCCTAGCCAGCGCGAGTCCGAGCCCCGGGATTCGTTGCTGCGGTCAGTTCGGGGCTGGTTGGGTCTGAAGCGTCGGGCGCGGAGCGGTGAAACCGTCCGCGAGGCGTTGGAGGAACTGATCGAGGATCGTGACGATTCCGAGAGTCCGATTGACGCTCACGAGCGTCAGTTGCTCGGTAATATTCTGCATTTGCGCGGCGTAACCGCTGCCGACGTCAAGGTTCCCCGCGCCGACATCGTTGCGGTCGAATCCCGGACCACTCAGGAAGAACTGATCCGGCTGTTCATCGCTTGCGGTCATTCGCGCCTGCCGGTCTATCGCCGAACTCTCGATGACGTCATCGGTATGGTCCACATCAAGGATCTGCTGGAAATCCTGGGGCAGGGTAAGCCGTTCAGCCTGCCCCGAATGATGCGCCGGGTTCAGTTTGTCGCTCCCAGCATGCGTGCGACCGACCTGCTGCTGGAAATGCGGTTGCGCCGCAACCACCTTGCTCTGGTGGTTGACGAATATGGCGGCATCGACGGGTTGGTGACGATCGAGGATCTGGTCGAACAGATTGTTGGCGATATCGCCGACGAGCACGATCATATCGAGGATGCCGATATGGTCGAACTGGCCGACGGTACCCTGGAAGCCGATGCCCGCACCGCGATCGAGGATTTCGAGGAGCGGATGGGCGAGGTTCTGACCGATGAGGAACGCGAGGAGGTCGAGACCCTGGGCGGGCTGGTCTCGTTCGTGGCCGGGCGGGTGCCGGGCCGGGGGGAACTGATCAATCATTCCACCGGTTTGGAATTCGAGGTGATGGACGCCGATCCGCGTCGGGTCAAGCGGGTGAGGGTGCGACGGGTGCCGTTGGACCGGACCGCGAGTCCCCAGCCGGACTGACATTTTCCCAAGGAAGCCATTGATGAGCACTGCCGCCCGCGTCTTTGCCACTGCTCGCGCCTTGGCCGACCGTTTCGCCGCCCTGTCCGGTTGGCGGCGGCGGCTAACCCTGGTCGGGCTGGGCGCGTTTGGCGCGTTGGCCTTGCCGCCGGTCTCCCTGCTGCCTGTTTTGCTGCTGTCGCTGCCTGCGCTGGTGTGGCTGTTTGACGCCGCCGCGACCCGTCGCGCCGCTTTTGGTGTCGGCTGGTGGTGGGGCTGGGGCTGGTTCATCGTTGGGCTGTACTGGGTTTCCTATGCCCTGCTGACGGACCCGGCCAAATTCGGCTGGATGATTCCGTTCGCGGTGTTTGGCCTGTCCGGCTTGCTGGCGGTGTTTCTTGGCCTCGCGACTCTGACGGCGCGTTTGGTTGGGGCGCGAGGCACGGGGCGGATCGCGGTCCTGGCCGCTGCGTGGACTGTGGCGGAGTGGCTGCGCTCGTGGGCTTTGACCGGGTTCCCATGGAACTCGCTGGGGTCGGTGTGGGATGTCAGTCTTCCGGTGCTGCAATTCGGGGCGTTGGCCGGATTGTGGGGGCTTAGTCTGCTCACCGCCCTGGCGGCAATGGCTCCGGCGCTGCTGGCCGATTCGCCTTCGCCCCGGCGGGCCGTGCTGATCGGCTTGCTGACAATCGGATTGCCGCTGGCAGCCTGGGGAGGCGGCTCGTGGCGATTGGCGTTGGTGCCGCCTGCCGAGACCGGGCTGACCCTGCGTGTGGTTCAACCCCACATCCCCCAAGGCACCAAATGGCTGGAAGAGCGCCGCGAGAGTCATTTGTTCGACGCGGTAACATTGTCGCGGGGGACGTCGTTGGATACGGTCGCCGCCGTGATCTGGCCCGAGGCTGCGGCTCCGTTCTTTCTTAATCTCGACGATCAGCATCGGGCGTATGCCGCGCTGGCGGCCCCGCCCAGTGGGCTGTTGCTGACCGGAGCCTTGCGGATTACGCCGCGCGGCGAAAATCCGTTCCGCTTGTGGAACAGTCTCTATGCCATCGCTCCCGGCGGTGCGACGGTTGCGGTGTTCGACAAGGCCCATCTGGTGCCCTTTGGTGAGTACGTGCCGCTGCGCCAGTTGCTGCCGATCACCAAGATCACCAACGGTTCGACCGATTTCACCCCCGGACCGGGACCGCGCACGCTTACTCTCCCCGGTTTGCCGCCGGTCGCACCGCTAGTCTGCTACGAGGCCATCTTCCCCGGACAGGTGGTCGGGCACGATCAGCCTCGGCCGGATTGGATTCTCAACATAACCGACGATGGCTGGTTTGGCTTGTCGGCGGGGCCGTACCAGCATCTGGCGGCGGCCCGGTTGCGTGCGGTCGAAGAAGGGCTGCCCCTGGTTCGCGCCGCCAATACCGGGATTTCGGCGGTGTTCGATCCGTTGGGCCGCGAGGTGGCGCGGCTGGGCCTGGGCGAGCGCGGTAGTTTTGACGCCGTGTTGCCCCGTCCCCTCGCCGTCACCCCTTATGGCCGCTTCGGCGATTCGCTCCCTCTGGCACTCGCGCTGGCCTGTTTTGCCGTTGGATTGGCCTGCGGGAAGAAGCGGCCTTAGGACCGACCTGTGATCTGGTGGTTTTCCAATCTCACCCGCAAGACGTGTTGACTCCTCTCGGGTCATCGCCCTAATCTGAGTTCCCTACGACCTTGCATCACCCATTGGGACTGATAATGGCCCCCCCCAAGCGCCGCGACGATTCAACCGGCCAGCCTCCTCCGCGCCGTAAGGCCAATCGGGGCCGTACCGAAGAAGGCGATCCGAATCCAGTCGATATTCACGTCGGCGCGCGGGTTCGTCTGCGTCGTACTTTGTTGGGGATGAGCCAGGAAAAGCTGGGGTCCGCGATTGGTCTGACCTTCCAGCAGGTGCAGAAGTACGAACGTGGCGCCAACCGGATCGGTGCCTCGCGGTTGTTCGATCTGTCTCAGGTGCTCGACGTGCCGGTGTCGTTCTTTTACGACGATATGCCCGAGGATTTGGCTCATGCCGGTCCGGCGGAATATTCCAGCCGCATCACCGGCTTGGCTGAGGAGCCGAGCGGATTCGATTCAGATCTTCTCGGTCGTCACGAGACGATTAACCTGATCCGTGCCTATTTCGCCATTCCCGACCCGCATGTGCGCAAGCGGGTCTACGAACTGGCCAAGGCGCTGGCCGCGACGGGGGACGGACAGGACTGATCCCGGTCTGTCGCGTTTGCGGATCGTGTGCCGCAAGGCATCGCCCCAGAGTGGGATGACATCCCCGGTTCGGTCAAAATCCTCCTCTCCAGAGCGACGTGCTGTGCTATACAGCGCGGATCACATGCCCTTTTGCCCATTCCGCCCCGGAGGTCCTTGACCCATGTCCGCTTCGCTTCCCATTCGCCGCGCCCTGATCTCGGTCTCGGACAAGACAGGGTTGCTTGATTTCGCCCGATTCCTTACCGATCATGGCGTTGACATCCTGTCAACCGGCGGCTCGGCCAAGGCGATGCGTGATGCGGGGCTGAAGGTCACCGAGGTCGCCGACCATACCGGCTTCCCCGAGATGCTCGATGGACGAGTCAAGACTCTGCACCCCAAGATTCATGGCGGTTTGCTCGGCATTCGCGGCAATGCCGCGCACGAAGCGGCGATGGCCGAACACGAGATCGCGCCGATCGATCTTCTGGTGGTCAATCTCTACCCCTTCGAGGAGACGGTGGCTCGCGGTGCCGATTTCGAGACCTGTGTCGAGAACATCGATATCGGTGGCCCGGCGCTGATCCGTGGCGCGGCAAAGAACCATGACGGCGTTACCGTGTTGGTTGACGTCGCCGATTACGCCGCCGTTAAGCTTGAGATGGAGGCCAATAACGGAGCCACCACGCTGGAACTGCGCCGTCGTCTCGCCGCGACCGCCTATGCGCGGACCGGGGCCTATGACGCCGCGATCTCGCGCTGGTTCGCCGGTCAGGTCGGCGAGACCTTCCCGCGTCGCGTCGTTGTCGCGGGCGAACTGCGCCAGGGTCTGCGTTATGGCGAGAATCCGCACCAGAAAGCGGCATTCTATGTCGGCGGCCCGGCCCGGCCCGGTATCGCCACTGCCCGTCAGATTCAGGGCAAGGAACTGAGCTACAACAATCTTAACGATACTGACGCCGCTTTCGAACTGGCCGCCGAGTTCGACCGCCCGGCCGTAGCGATCATTAAGCACGCTAATCCCTGTGGCGTGTCGGTCGGTGACGATCTGGTATCGGCCTATCGTGCCGCCCTGGCCTGCGATCCTGTGTCGGCGTTCGGTGGCATCGTCGCCGTCAACCGCCGCCTTGACGGCGTGACCGCCGCCGAAATCGCCCACCTGTTCACCGAAGTGGTGATCGCCCCCGAGGCCGATGACGACGCCATTGCCGCCTTCGCCGCGAAGAAAAATCTGCGTCTGTTGCTGACCGGGGCGATGCCCGATCCGTCGGCGACCGGCTTCACCCTGCGCACTGTCGCCGGGGGGCAGTTGTTCCAGACCCGCGATAATGGCCGGATCACCCTTGCCGATCTGAAAGTCGTCACCAAGCGGACTCCGACCGAGGCTGAACTGGCCGATTTGTTGTTCGCCTTCCGCGTCTGCAAGCACGTCAAGTCGAACGCGATCGTTTACGCCAAGGGTGGTGCCACAGTGGGGATCGGCGCCGGCCAGATGAGCAGGGTCGATTCGTCCCGGATTGCCGCCTGGAAAGCGCGTGAAGCCGCCGAAGCCGCCGGTTTGGCCGAGTCCGCGACGGTGGGATCGGTGGTGGCGTCCGATGCCTTCTTCCCCTTCGCCGATGGATTGCTGGCCGCTGCTGCTGCCGGAGCCACGGCGGTGATCCAGCCGGGTGGTTCGGTTCGCGACGCCGAAGTGATTGCCGCCGCCGACGAGGCCGGTTTGGCGATGGTGTTTACCGGAATGCGTCACTTCCGGCATTGAGGCGAAGAGGGGCGGCGCACGCCGCCCCTTGCCTTTGTCGTCCGCCTTGGCCATCCTCGGTTACAGGCGGCGGGGATTAGAGAAACATGAGCCGACGGATCGACGAAGACGGGCACGGACGCAAAGAGCGTGAGGACGAAGGTCTGCACGAGAAATTGCGTAGCGGTTTAACCGGCGGTCGCATCCAGCTTTTCACCGATCCCCGCATGATCGACTTCGACGGGTCGCCGGTTCATTGCCACTGGGACCATCTGTTGCCGCTGACCGGGCTGATGACCCTGGCGCTGGGGATTCTGCTGGCGGGCGGTATCGTCGTCGGCATTATTGCGATGACCTTGTTCGTGATGGTCTATCTGCTCGGCAATCGCTATTACGTTGCCTGGCGGCTGCGGACCCGGACGGTCGAGTATCTTTGCTGTGACGTTGCTCATGTCCAGGCGCTCTGGCGACTGGGCGGTATCGCCTTGGTGGTGCCGGGTACGGGAGAGGCACCGTGTGTCGCGCCCAAGGGCGATTGGCGCAAATTTATCCGTCGCCATTTTGGCGAATCGGTTCAGCCGCCCGAGCCGATGGTCAACGCTCCGGTGCCTGTTGTGCCGCCGATCTTCGTGTCTGAGCCAGAGCCAGAGACCGAAATCGCGCCGCCGCCGCCGCCGATCTTCACGCCCGAACCTGAGATTGAGCCACCACCACCACCTCCTCCTCCGCCGGTTCAGCCTGCGCCGGTGATCGAAATGGCTCCGCCGCGCACCGCGCCACCGCGTGCCGCACCACCGATGGCGGTGCCGCCGCTGACCGATGTGATCGAGCCGGAGGTCGTCGTTTCGCCGCAGCCCGGTGATCGGTGGGATTCGATTCTGGACGAGGAAAAATTACCGCGCGATGAGGTGCTGCCGTGACGGTGGATAAGAGCCGAGCCGCGTTGTGAAGCTGGTCGAACCGCGCCAACCGCGCCGCCGTCCGGTAACGACGGACGAAGTTCATTTGTGGCAGGCGGTTGTCGGTGATGTTCGACCTTTACCCGGTCGTGCCCGTCCCGATCCTGCGACCGCCGCTACGGGGCCAACTCCGATTGCCTCCGCGCCCCCTCCGCCCGGTGTGGCTCCGGCGCGGCCATCGAACCCGCCGCCGTCGCCCCGCCGCCCGTCCGGCGGTCTTCCCGCGCTCGATCACGGTCATGCCCCCGGACTTGACCGCCGTACCGCCGAGCGGATGAAACGGGGAGAGCTGGCGATCGAGGCGGTGCTCGATCTGCATGGCCACGTCCAGGATCGCGCCCACGCCGAACTGCACGGGTTCATTGAGCGAGCCTGGGCCTCGGGACGCCGCCTCGTCCTGGTGGTCACCGGAAAAGGGCAGGGTGGAGACGGTGTTCTGCGGCGGCAGGTGCCGCGGTGGCTCAACCAGAGTCCGTTGCGTGAGCGGGTTATCGGCTTCAGCCATGCCCGCCAGCATCATGGCGGTGAAGGAGCACTCTACGTTCTGGTCCGCCGTCACCGCGATCCGCGCTGATGGTTTTTTATGCCAACCGGCCAAATCGAGGGTTGGCCGGTATTACGGCATGAATTGCTCGGCCAGAATGCGCTCTTCCAGATTGTGCTCGGGATCGAACAGCAGTTCGAGATCGGTGTCGCGGTCCTGACGGACTTCGACTTCGATCACGTCGCGGACCTCGGTATAGTCGGCGACAGCGCTGACCGGGCGCTTGTCGGTCTCCAGAATCTCGAACAGCACGCTGGCCGATTGGGGCAGTAAAGCCCCGCGCCAGCGCCGTGGACGGAAAGCCGAGATCGGAGTCAGCGCGTTGATCCCGGCCCCCAGCGGCAGAATCGGGCCGTGTGCCGACAGATTATAGGCCGTGCTGCCGGCGGGAGTCGAAATCAGCACACCGTCACAGACCAGTTCGTCGAGCCGAACCTTGCCATCGATGCGGATTCGCAGCTTGGCGGCCTGACGGGTCTGACGCAGCAGCGACACCTCGTTCATTGCCAATGCCTCGGACAGGCCACCATCGGCGGTGCGGGCACGCATTTTCAGCGGATTGAGTACGACCGGCTGGGCACGGTCCAGCCGCATCCTCAGGTTGGCCTCGCTATAAGTGTTCATCAGAAAGCCGACGCTGCCACGGTTCATCCCGAAAATCGGCACCCGCCGGACACGAAAACGGTGCAGCGTTTCCAGCATGAAGCCATCGCCGCCAAGGGCGACGATCACGTCGGCCTCGTCGGGCGGTACATGGGGGTAAAGGCGGCTCAACCGGGCCATGGCCGCCATTGCGGCCTCGGATTCGGCAGCGACAAAGGCGATCGAGGAAAAGCTCATCTGTGGTTTCTGGCTCCAACTCTAAGGACAGTATAAGCTTGGGGCCAGGGGTATCGCCACCATTGGGAGGACCGTTCGATCATGAAGCGTATTCTTGCTGCCATCTTTGCTGTCTGGATGACAAACACCACTCCTGCCGGAGCCGGTGAGCTGTATCAGGTCTCTTTGCTGAATGCGCTGATGCTGGGCGTCTATGACGGCGAGGTCACCATTGGCGAATTGTCGCGCCACGGCGATCTTGGTCTTGGCACCGTCAACGGCCTTGACGGCGAGATGGTGGCAATTGACGGCCGTTTCTTCCGTGTCGGCACCGATGGGCGGGCGGTCGCGCTTGCTCCTGACGCGGCGACTCCCTTCGCGATGGTTACCGCCTTCGCTCCGACCGTGACCGCGCCGATTCCGGCTGGGCTTGACTTGCCCGCGCTTGAATCCTGGCTGACCCAGCTTCTTCCCCCAGCCAATCATGCCCAGGCGATTCGCATTGACGGGACGTTCTCCGCTCTGACCCTGCGCTCGGTGCCGCGTCAGACGCCGCCCTATCAGCCCCTGACGGAGGCGCTGAAGAATCAGGTGACCTTCACCCATCAGGATATGACCGGCACCTTGCTTGGCTTCCGTATCCCCGGCTATGCCAAGGGAATGAACGCTCCGGGGTTTCACTTCCACTTCATCGACGCCACGCGGAGCCAGGGCGGCCATGTGCTGAGGCTGGTCACCGGCTCGGGTCGCGCCGCCATCGCGGATCTCGATCGGGTCGTGGTGACGTTGCCCGGCGATGCCGCCTTTGCCGCCGCCGCCTTGGGGTCGGAAGGACGTGGCGGTGCTAACGCGGTCGAGGGTCAATGACCCTGCCGCTGCGAACCGAATTACTGCGGCGGGTGCAGCGGGTGCCGCTGTTCGCCGAGTTGGACCGCGCCGATCTGGCCGGTTTACTCGACGGCGCGGCGCTGCTGCGCCTGCCGCATCGCCACACCTTGTTCCGTCCCGATCAGACCGCCGACACCCTGCATATCGTTCTTGACGGCCATGTCGAGCTATCGCGCCAGACTGGTGGCCGCCGCTCGGTGGTCGAAGTCGCGGGTCCAGATGCTTTGTTGGGCGACGAAGCGGTGTTCGGCGACGGCCGACACGGCACCGGAGCGCGGGTATTGGCCGGGGCGACCGTGCTTGCGATTCCGGCGGGACCGTTTCGGACTCGACTGGCCGACCGTCCCGACCTGATGCGCCAGTTGCTGGCAACGATGTCGTTGCGGCTGCGGGCGATGCTGCGTCAGATCGCCGAACTGAAGCTGAAGACCACGGCACAGCGTTTGGGAGGCTTTTTGCTGACCCTGACCGCCGACGAGGATGGCGCGGCGCTGCTGCGTCTGCCCTATGACAAGCGCTTGGTGGCGGAACAATTGGGGATGCAGCCGGAAAGTCTGTCCCGTGCGCTGACCCGGCTCGGCGCGGTGGGGGTCACCGCGACCACCGATGGACTTCTGGTCGTCGAGGATTTGGTCCGGCTGCGCACCTTCTGTGCCGAAGAGGACGAGCCATGAGTCCAGACGATCTGGCCCTGTGCGCCCGTGCGCCGCTCCTGATGGGATTGAGCGGCGAGGATCTGGCCCTGTTGCTTGATGGTGCCCGCGTCGTGTCCTATCCCGATGCCGCGCCGCTGTTTACTCAGGGCGATCCCGCCGATCGATTTTTCATCGTGCTGGCGGGGCGGGCAACGCTGTTCATTCTGACCGAAACCGGTGAGAAATCGGTGATCGAGCTGTTCGACCCGATTTGCTCGTTTGCCGAGGCGGCGATCCTGTCGTCCGGCTTGTTTCCGCTGCATTGTGAGGTGGCTACCGGGTCGCGGCTGGTCCATATCCCGGCGGCATTGTTCCTGCGGCGGTTGGAAGAGCGTCCGGCGCTGGGGCTGACCCTGCTGTCCGGTCTGGCGCGTTGGCGCTGGCGGCTGGCCGACGAGATCGCCGGACTGAAAAGCCGTTCGCCTGCACAACGGCTGGCCGCATTCCTGCTGGGACTGGCTCCGGCGGGAGAGGCGGAAGGACGGGTACGGCTGCCGCTTAGTAAAACGGTTCTGGCAAGCCGGATCGGTATCGCCCCGGAAAGCCTGTCTCGCGCTCTGGTGCGGCTCCGCTCTCATGGGGTCGAAGCGCGTGGGCGCGAGATAATCTTGGCCGACATTGCCGCTTTGCGGCGGTTTTCCAGCGGTGAAGGCTAGGGTCTTCCGCGATCACCACAGGGCATCCGCCCGAACCCTGGTTGGATTCCCAAAAATCCGGGTTCGGGGCGGCAGCCTCGGTCGATTTTATTTTTCCGCGTCTTCTTCCTCATCGTCGCCGAGCGCATCGGCGGGAAGAACGGTGACGCCCGAACCATCCTCTTCCTCGATCAGAACGATATCGCCCTCGATGCGATCATCGCCTTCGGCGAGATGGTTGAAATAGTGCCAGATGTACGAGACGGCGATCGTTTGATCGATCTCGTCCTCTTCGTCCATCTCATCTTCGTCCATCGCTGAAATATCGCGGAGAATTTCCAGCGAATCGTCGAACATTTCCGTCAGGTCGGGATTGTCCTCAAGCACGTTCTTGATGATGTAGTCGTGTTCCGACTCTTCAAGCTCATACTTCCATTGGGCGTCGCCCGATTTGTAATAGACAGTAATCATCGGGCTGTATCCTCGCCAAAGTCCGGGGCCGAAGCGTGGCCGGACCCACACGGACGTCGGTGCCGACCACGTCGGACCTTGTGCGATTTGGGAAAAAAACGCAAGGGGCCGATTGCCGTCTTGGCGTGCCTCTTCTGGTCGGATAAGACCATCGTCGAATCGCAAGGGCACGCGGAGGATTCGATCATGGCCGAGAAAAAAGCCTGGGTGTTGACCATTACCTGCCCGGACACGGTGGGGATCGTCTCCACCGTCGCCGGTTTCCTCAGCCAGTACGATTGCTTCATCACCGAGGCATCGCAATATGGCGACCCGCTGTCACGGCGGTTCTTTTTGCGCATCGTGTTCCAGACCGGGGCGATGACGCCGCACATTCCGGAACTGAGAAAGCTGTTCACCCTGGTCGCCTCGCGCTTCCAGATGATCTGGCAGATTCACGATGCCAGCCGCAAGGCCAAGGTGGTGATCCTGGTATCGAAGTTCGGTCACTGCCTCCATGACCTGCTCCACCGTTACCACGCCGGGTCGTTGCCGATCCAAATTCCGGCGGTGATCTCGAACCACCCGGATATGCAGGGTATTGTCGAGTGGCACGGCATCCCCTACCATTATTTCCCCTTGGACAAAAACGATAAGCCCGCTCAGGAAGCCAAGGTGCTGGAGGTCATCGATTCTGCCGGGGCCGATCTGGTGGTGCTGGCCCGCTATATGCAGATCCTGTCCACCGAGATGTGCGTAAGTTTGCAGGGCAGGGCGATCAACATCCACCATTCCTTCCTGCCCAGCTTCAAGGGGGCCAAGCCCTACCATCAGGCCCACGCTCGCGGCGTCAAGATCATCGGAGCCACCGCCCACTACGTCACCGCCGACCTCGACGAAGGGCCGATTATCGAACAGGGGGTCGAGCGGGTCGATCATACCCACACCCCCGAGGAATTGGTGGCGATGGGCCGCGATATCGAAAGTGTGGTTCTGGCCCGCGCGGTACGCTGGCATACCGAACACCGCGTTCTGCTGAACGGTTCGCGGACGGTGGTGTTCCGGTAAGATATCGGGCCTTGGGGCGTCTGCCCCAAGGCCCGCCGAGTTCAGGGACTCGTCGGCGTAAGTGCCTGCGCCACGGCTTCACCGGCCAGACGATGGCCCTGCGCCGACCAGCGGCCGTCATGCCGGAAGTAAACCTTGCCTTCACCCGCAGCCGCCAGCGCCTCGAACGGATCGGCCACGGCGATCCCCTGCATCTTCAGCCGTTCGGTTAAGCCTAGCCGCAATGCACGATATTCGGCGTTGTCGTTCCGGAGTTCGTCCCGCGCCGGGATCACCAGCACCACGAACGGGGCTTCTGCGGGCACCATCGCACGGATCTGCCCGATTTTGGCAAGGCTGGACTCGAGAATTGCCGCGATCCGATTGTCATCGACGGTTCGGGGCGCGACGGCAACCGGCGCATCGTTCGATCCGTTGACGCGGACGATTACCTGAGCAACCAGGGTACAGAGCGCCGACTGCTTCGCCGCGTTCTTTAGCCGGGTCGTGGCGGTGTGGGGTGGCGTGGTGGCGATTTCGGGAGGATGCTCGTAATCGCGCAGATCGGTCTCGACCGACAGGCCCAGCACGACCGCGCGGGGATGGACCGTGGACGGCATCCGCGCCAGCAGCGCCTGACCTCCGATCAAATCCGCCATCGGGCTGGCGACATTGTAGAAGGGCATCCCGAGAGCACGGGCCGCGATCGCGCCGAACGATTCCTCAGTCTCGACGCCCCAGCCAAAAGCGAAGGATTCGCCCAGTGCCCACAGGCGCCCATCGGCGGCCTCGGCCGGTTCGTTGTCCCGCCATCCTGCCGCGTTGATACGGACATGGGCTCGGAAATCGCCGTTACTCTGGGCGACCCAGCCGTCAAAGCCCGCCCGGCCGACCGCAACTGGGCCATGTCCGGCGACATCGACCGTGGTCTGAACCCGCTCGGCGTTGAATTCTTTCCATCGCGGGAAGGCAAGCCGGGCCGCGCCTTCGGCAACGAGTCCCGCCAGAACCATCCCAAGCAGGCCCATCGCCAGACCGCCCGTCCACCGTCCCCCGGTGGACTGCCCACGACCTCTCCGTCTCATTCCGTCCCCCCCGCCCTCAAACTGTGCCCGGCCGGAACGGGGTCGCCCATCCCGGCCGGGACTTAAGTCTTTTTAGCCGCGCGCCATCTTGGCCAAACGCATCCGCAGTGCGTTCAGTTTGATGAAGCCTTGAGCATCCCGCTGGTCATAGACGCTATCTTCTTCGAAGGTAACGTAGTCCATGCGATAGAGCGACTTCGGCGACTTGCGGCCAACCACGCTGACGGACCCCTTGTAGAGCTTCAGACGGACGGTGCCGCAGACGTTTTCGGACACTTTGTCGATCATCGTCTGAATCGCGACCCGCTCGGGCGCGAACCAGAATCCGTTATAGATCAGCTCGGCGTAGCGCGGCATCAGGTCGTCCTTCAGATGCGCTTCGCCGCGATCGAGGGTCAGGCTTTCGATGCCGCGATGAGCGACGATCAGGATCGAGCCGCCGGGCGTTTCGTAGACGCCGCGTGACTTCATCCCGACGAAACGGTTCTCGACCAGATCGAGGCGACCGATACCGTTGGCACCGCCGAGTGCATTCAGCCGGGTCAGCAACGTCGCCGGGGAAAGACGTTCGCCATCGATGGCGACGGCATCGCCCTTTTCGAACTCGATCTCGACATAGGTGGGCTTGTCCGGGGCCATTTCCGGGCTGACCGAGCGGGTGAACATGTCGTCGAACGGCTCGACCCACGGATCTTCCAGCGCCTTCCCCTCATAGGAGATGTGCAGCAGGTTGGCGTCGGTCGAATAGGGCGCTTCGCCGCGCTTGTCCTTCGCAATCGGAATCTGGTGCTTTTCCGCGAAGTCGAGCAGACGGGTGCGGCTGGTCAGATCCCACAGACGCCACGGCGCGATGACCTTGATGTCGGGCTTCAGGGCGTAATAGCCCAGTTCGAAGCGAACCTGATCGTTGCCCTTGCCGGTCGCGCCATGAGCGACGGCATCGGCGCCGACCTGATTGGCGATCTCGATCTGGCGCTTGGAGATCAGCGGCCGGGCAATCGAGGTGCCGAGCAGATAAACGCCTTCGTACAGCGCGTTGGCGCGGAACATCGGGAAGACGAAATCGCGGACGAATTCCTCGCGCAGGTCGTCGATGAAGATGTTCTCGGGCTTGATGCCCATCAACAGAGCCTTCTGGCGGGCAGGCTCCAGTTCTTCGCCCTGGCCGAGATCGGCGGTGAAGGTCACCACCTCGCAGCCATACTGATCCTGCAACCAGCGCAGAATAATCGAGGTGTCGAGGCCGCCGGAATAGGCCAGCACCACCTTCTTGACTTCGCCCTTCATGGCAACGCCTCTCCGTGATGGGGGGGATGAAACGGTGGCGCAGTATAAAGGGATTTTTCCCGCTGTCACGAAGCGCGGGGCCGGATCGGGCGATTTGCCCGGCCATGAAAAAAACCCTCCCCCACTGGGTGGGAGAGGGTTGATCCGCTTCGACCTCAGGCGGCGGTTTCCGCCTTGATGGTCCGGTACAGGTCGAACGCCTGGGCCGGGGGCATGTTCTGATGGATCACGGCGTTGATTGCCGCCATCATTCCCCGTGGGCAATCCGACTGGAAAATGTTGCGGCCCATATCGACGCCGGCCGCGCCCTGCTGGACTGCGTTATAGGCCATGGTCAGGGCGTCAAGCTCGGGCAGCTTCTTGCCGCCAGCCATCACGATCGGCACCGGGCAGCACGAGGTGATCGTCTCGAAGCCCTCGGCGACGTAGTAGGTCTTGACGTACTGCGCACCCAGTTCGGCGATCATCCGGCAGGCAAGGCGGAAATACTTGGCGTCGCGCACCATGTCCTTACCGACGGCGGTGACGCCCATCACCGGAATCCCGACGCGCAGGCCGGCATCGACCAGCCGGGTCATGTTGTGGATCGAACGGGTTTCGTTCTCGCCACCGACAAAGACCTGGACGCCGACGCCCGCCGCGTTGAGGCGCACCGCGTCGTCCATGTCCATCGCGATTTGCTCGTCCGACAGCTCCTTGAGGATGCTGGGGCCGCCGCTGGCGCGCAGCACCATCGGCTTGTGCGATGCTGCCGGCACCATCGAGCGCAGCACGCCGCGGGTACAGAACAGCGCATCGCATTCCGGCAGCAGCGGAAGGATGTTGAGGTCGATCCGCTCCAGCCCGGTGGTCGGGCCCTGGAAATAGCCGTGATCGATCGCCAGCATCACCGTCCGGCCAGAGGCCGGGTTGAAGACGCGGGCAAGGCGGTTCTTCATGCCCCAATCGTACTGGCTGGCACCCTTGACGAAATAGTCAGGGGCGATCTGGGGCTGGTCGGCTTGGAATCTGGTGCCTTCGATATCGGCTTCCGCCATGGTTCTGGTCTCGATCTCAAGGGGTTGACACTCGGCCCGGCTTCCCGTTGGATCGGCGGGCAATTCGGCGCAAGAATGCACATTTCAGCGGCCTTGGACAAGGTACCCGCGATATTCTGGCGGCGGAAATGACGAACTTGCGCGTCTCAACAGGCAATCGAAAGGAACGGCTCGTGACGGTCGAGGTCAAGATCTGCGGGATCACCGACGAAGAGGCGATGGAGGCGGCGATCGAGGCCGGCGTCGATCATGTCGGACTGGTGTTCTATCCGAAAAGTCCGCGCGCGGTGACTCCCGAGCAAGCGACCGAACTGCTCTCCTATCTGGAGCGTCCGGTGTCGCGGGTCGGCCTGCTGGTCGATCCCGACGACGCTCTGCTCGATGCTGTCGTCGGCGGCGTGAGGCTCGATCTGTTGCAGCTTCACGGCAATGAAAGCCCCGAGCGGGTCGAGGCAATCCGCCTCGAATACGGTGTGCCGGTGATGAAGATGATTCCGCTGGCCGGACCCGACGATCTGGCCGCTGCCGAAGCCTATATTGGAGTCGCCGACCGGCTGTTGTTCGACGCTCGCCCCCCCAAGACCGCGACTCTGCCCGGTGGAAATGCCGTCAGTTTCGATTGGACCCTGTTGACCGGGCGACGCTGGCCGTTGCCGTGGTTCCTGGCCGGTGGTCTGACTCCCGCCAATGTCGCCGAGGCGATTCGCGTCTCAGGGGCCAAGGCGGTCGATGTGTCGTCCGGGGTCGAAACCGCTCCAGGACGGAAATCTCCTGAACTGATCCGCGCCTTCATCGCGGCGGCGCGCGGCGCATAGCCTCAACGGGTCCAAGTCTGTTTCTCGCCCCACGCTTTTCCCAAAGGAAGCCGCGTGGGGCGAAGACCCGGTTTTAATACAGCGGCGCGACGACGCGGACGTTCAGCACATTGTCGCCGACGTCGTTATGGGTCAGCAGATAGTGGTTGTAAGTGGCTTGAAGGCTGACCGGGCCGAAATCGTAGCCGACGATCGGACCGAGGCCATAGGATTGCGAGACGCTGCCCGACAGCTTGGTTCCGTTCCGGGCCGTGTCCTTTTCCAACTGGTTGAGCTGGAAGGCTCCCATGCCGACGGTCCATTGATCGATGGTCTTGGTGAAGGTGTAATCGACCGCGATCTGGTCGCCCGACTGATAGCCGGTTTTGTCGTTCCGGGTGCTGGTGTCGTAATAGATCTGGGCGCTGACGTTCCAGCCGTCATGCAGCCAGCTGATCCCCAGTCCGGGTTCGAAGGTGGTGAAGCCGTTGCCCGCGCCGACGCCGCCGCGCGACGGTTCATGTCCGGGCGATGAGCTGGCATTGTCGAGCCAGACCCCGAAGCTGCCTTTGACATGCAGGTCATAAGGCAGCGACCAGGACAGGATCACCGGGACGAGATACGTGTTGAACCGGCCCCAATGGCCGTTTCCGTCGATCGCGTTGTTGCCCGCGATTGAGATTTCGGTGTGGTCGAATGGCTGGGCGATGGCGACGGCATAATCGGCACCAAGCACCTTAAGCCCGGTGTTCCACAGTAGAATCGGCACCTCGACAATCGCGTCGAGCTTCATGCCACTTTTGGAATTGCTCGGCTGGTATTGTTTGAAGCTGGCGAAGTAGTTGTTGAGGATGAAATAGACCCCTTCGGGCGGCAGCGCCCCAGCGGCCAGGCCGCTTTCAACCCCGCGCAGATGCGGATCCCATAATTCGGTCGCACTCGCCGAACCGGACGCCACGGCGACCCCCATCGCCACCAGCGCCGAAAATAGCTTCGTCTTCATCGATGATCCCCCTTGCATCGGCCCCCCCCTTAGGACATTGCGACCGGTTCGGGTGTTCTTCGTCCCCACGAAGCACACACTCCCAAACCGATCACAAAATCTTGTACGGGGCGATGTAAGGAGAATCCACCACTATAGTACGTATATATACGTAATCACACCTCGCTGTCACATTTGCGCAACAGATTGGCGGGATGTCTCTAAAGCACGAAATATTTGGCCTGGGGATGCAGGCTGACGATGGCCGAGGTCGATTGCTCTGGCTCCAACTGGAATTCGTCGGACAAGCTAATTCCGATCCGTTCGGCCCCCAGCAGCGACAGGATCATCGACTGGTCTTCGATGTTGGGGCAGGCCGGATAACCGAACGAGAAGCGCGAGCCGCGATAGCCCTGCTTCAACAACTGATCGGTCTCGGCGGCGTCCAGGGCGGCAAAGCCAAGTTCGGCTCGGACCCGCTTGTGAACGTATTCGGCCAGCGCTTCGGCGATCTCGACCGACAGGCCGTGCAGATAGAGATAATCCTGGTACTTGTCGGCTTCGAACCACTGACGCGCGGTGTCACTGGCATTGCGTCCGACCGTCACCGCCTGGAGACCGATGACGTCGCGGATCGGGTCTGAGGTCGGGCGGAAGAAGTCAGCGATCGACAACCCGCCTTCCTTCGCCTGACGGGGGAAGGCGAAACGGGCGACTTCAGTGATGCCGTCTTCGGCAAACAGCACGACGTTATCGCCCTCGCTGGCTGCTTTCCAATAGCCATAGACGGCCTGGGGCAGCAGGATTTTTTCGTCCGCGCAGCGTTTGAGCATCGACAGCGCCACCGGGCGCAGCTCCTTGTGCGCCCAGGCGCGGAACTCGTCGATGGTGCGGCCCTGTTTGCGATAGCCCCAATGGAATTGGTAGAGGGTCGTTTCATTGAGGAAGGGAATCAGATTTTGCAGCGGCACCGACTCAATCACCCGTGCGCCCCAGAACGGCGGAGTCGCGGGGGTGATGTCGCGATGCAACTCGGTCTGGCGCAGGGTAATCGCCTCCCAATCGACCGGGCGGGTGGCGGGCAGCATCTCGCCCGATTTCGGCAGGGCCGGGCCGGGGCGGTGAGGGGCGTCGAGTCGGGCTTTAACGTGATTGTCGAACGTGCTCTCGACCACCTTCGCCATCAGGTTCAGGCCATCGAAGGCATCGCGGGCATATGCGACCCGGCCGCTGTCATAGGCTTCGTGACAGGCTTCCTCGACATATTTGCGGGTCAGCGCGGCTCCACCCAACAGAACCGGGAGGTCCAAGCCCTCGCGGCTCATCTCTTCGAGATTTTCGCGCATGATGACTGTTGATTTGACCAACAGACCGGACATGCCAACGGCATCGGCCTTGTGCTCGCGGGCCGCCTTGATGATCTCGGCGACCGGCTGCTTGATCCCCAGATTGACGACGCGATAGCCGTTGTTGGTCAAAATGATATCGACCAGGTTCTTGCCGATGTCGTGGACGTCGCCCTTGACGGTGGCCAGCACAATGGTCGCCTTTTGCTGACCGTCGGCTTTTTCCATCCGGGGTTCCAGGAACGCGACGGCGGCCTTCATCGTTTCCGCCGATTGCAGCACGAAGGGAAGCTGCATCTTCCCCGAGCCGAACAACTCGCCCACCACCTTCATGCCATCGAGCAGAAGCTGATTGATGATATCGAGCGGCTGCCAGCCCGCTTCGATCGCGGCGAGCAGATCGTCGTCCAGTCCGGTACGGTCGCCGTCGATGATCCGTTGTTTCAGACGCTCTTCAGGGGTGGCCGCGCGCTCTTTCTTGACTTCGGCAACGGTGCGGTCGCCGAACAAGGCAATGAAGCGGGACAAGGCCTCGGGGTCGCGGTCGAGGATCAAATCCTCGGCGGCCTGGACCTCGTTGGTGGGCAGGGTGTGCAGCGGCAGAATCTTCGAGACGTGGACGATGGCCCCGGTCATGCCGCGCTTGATCGCCAGATCGATGAATACCGAGTTCAGCACTTGACGGGCCGCGGGCTTCAATCCGAACGAGACGTTCGACAATCCCAGGATGATGCCGCAATCGGGCATTTCGGCGGCGATGCGCTCGATGGCGTCCAGGGTCTCGATCGCCAGCTTGCGGTCATCGATGACGCCGGTGCAGATGGTGAAGGTCAGCGGATCGAACAGCAGATCCGAGGCGGGCAGGCCATGCTGGTTGACCGCGAAATCGTAAAGTCGCCGGGCGATCCGTAGCTTCGATTCCGCATCCTTGGCCATTCCCGCTTCGTCGATGGTCAGCGCGACGACGGCAGAACCGAAGGTGCGGGCCAGTTTCAGCCGGGCCGCCGCATCCTCTTCGCCGTTCTCGAAATTGATCGAGTTCAGGATTGCCTTGCCGCCATACAGCTTAAGCCCGGCTTCGAGCACCGGCAGTTCAGTCGAATCGATCACCAGGGGCGTGGTAACGGCACCGCGCAGGCGCGAGACGACTTCAGTCATGTCGCGGATTTCGTCGCGGCCGACGAAGGCGGTGCAAACGTCCAGCGTGTGGCTGCCTTCCTTGACCTGTTCGCGAGCGGTGGCGGTAATGCCGTCCCAGTCCTCGGCGTCTTGCAGATCGCGGAATTTCTTCGAGCCGTTGGCGTTGCAACGCTCGCCGATCGACAGGAAGGCGTTTTCTTGCCGCAACGGAACCTGGGTATACAAAGACGCAACCGACGGCACCCAATGGACCAGCCGTTTGACCGGAGCCGGACGGCTGCCCGCGCCGATCCGCCGCAACATCGCGTCGGTGGCACCGATATGGTCGGGCGTGGTGCCACAGCAGCCGCCGACCAAATTGGCCCCCATGCCGACAAAGCGTTCATGCCAAACCGCCAGTTCGTCGGGCAGCAGCGGATAATGGGTGCGGCCGTCGATCAGTTCGGGCAGACCGGCATTGGGCTGGATCGACAAGAAGCCGGGCCAGTTATCGACCAGCCATTTGAAATGCTCCGCCATTTCCTGCGGCCCGGCGGCGCAGTTCATCCCGATCAGCGGGACGCCAAGCGACTGGATCACCGTCGCGGCGGCGGCGATATCGGCCCCGACCAGCAGGGTGCCGGTGGTTTCGACCGTTACCTGGACAAAGATCGGCGCGGTGCCGCCGGTCTCGGCCAGCGCCCGCTTGCAGCCGTTGACGGCCGCCTTGATCTGTAACGGGTCCTGGCAGGTTTCAATCAGAAAGGCATCGACATTGCCGGCGATCATACCCCGCGCCTGGATCAGATAGGCGGCTTCGAGGGGGTCATAGCCGATATGCCCCAAGGACGGCAGTTTCGTTCCCGGCCCGATCGCGCCCAGGACATAGCGCCGCCGCCCGTCGGCGAATTGTTCCGCCGCTTCGTGGGCCAGTTCGATCGCCCGCTTGTTGAGGTCGAAGGCGCGATCGGCGATGCCGAATTCGGCCAGGGTGATCGGGCTGGCCCCAAAGGTGTTGGCCTCAACCATGTCCGCCCCGGCGGAGAAATAGCGGGCGTGAATGCCGCGAATGACGTCGGGACGGGATTCGACCAGGATTTCTGTGCAGTTCTCCAGTCCCAGGAAATCCTTATCGACCGAAAGATTCATGGCTTGGACCAGGGCGCCGGTACCGCCGTCGCAGAGAAGAACGGCCTGGGACAGATGGTCGAGAATGCTGCTCATCGGCAAGAAATTCCTTTGGGACGTGTGGACTGGTTTTAGCCTGAAAACGCCCTCCTGTCACGATGGGTGCAACGGGTGGTGACGATCTCTGCGTGTATGGTCTAGGGCTGATCTTGGGCCAAAAGAACGAATTGAAACAATTTTATATAATTGTGAATTTAATTATAAAATAACACCGGCCGATACGGGGCGATCGATATTAGTAAGGCCTTACAACATCTCTATTGTCCGTAAGTAAAGATGAGCGGATAATCCGTTCCCGATAGAGTCGGTTTGGGTTCAGGAGGATGTCATGGTTCTGGGATCGGCCTCCGGTGCTGCTTCTCGTCGCGGACTGGAGCTCGGGAAATCCTCCGATCCGTCCATCGCGGCGGTGAAAGCCGGGATTGAAGGCGAGGTGATCGAGGTGATGTGGCGCGAGATTCCTAATCTGCGCTCCCTGCCGCGTGGCTCCGCCTATGATGTGGTGATGAACGATCCCCGGATGCTCGACGAGTGCCTCCGCCTGTTCCGCTCTCGCCCCGACCTGTTTCGCGATATCGTCACCGACGCCAACCATCAACCCGTGACCTCGGATCAGACGATCCTGTCGTGCGGACGAAGCCTGGGCGATGCCATCGCGCTGGTGGTGCGGGCTTCGGCGCGGCGACACTTTCGCCAGCGGCTGGACGGGCGGGTTCGTATGGGGCCGCCGGTCCCTCAGCCATCGGCGCTGAAGCGTATGGCGATCGCCTTCGGACTGGCCAGCGCTCCGGTGGCAAAGACCGCGCCGCGCGCGCCGTCCCGGTCTGATGTCTTGTATCGTGCGATCAGATCCTATCTGCGTTTCGATTGGCAGGTTCCCCTGATCCCGCATTACGCCCCGATGACGCCTGCTTTGGTTGCCGATCTCGGCGCCCGTCTGCTTGATGTTCGCGAAGTTGCGGAATTGCGCGCCTTGTCGGCACCGGGGGTTACCCCCCGCGATGGTCGTCCACCGCTGTTGCTCGACAATGCCCGCCGTCTGCTGCTCCAGGGGCGCGACGCTATCGACGCCGAAATTCTGTGGCGAGTGGTGCAGCAGATGCACCTCGCGCGTTTGTTCCCGGATGCCGAGAGCGACAGCATCCGCCGTGTCGTTGCCCAGGTCTCCGCCGTTCATTCCGAAGTGATCCGGGCGTTGTTGCCGGTTCTGGGAAACGATATCCGCCGTTTCACCGTGTTCTTGATGGTTGCGTTCGTCACGTTGGGCGAACAGCGCTTCAAACAGGATTTCTGCCATGAGGGGCGTGGCTATGCCGTGCGAAAGCTGGGTGAACGCCTCGATCTTCTGCCGCCGCCGCCGCCGACCTTGGACGAGATGAGCCGGGTTTATAAAGCGGTCCTTGCCACGGCCTATGTCGGCGGTGTCGAAGCCAAGGGAGAGAGCTTGCTAAAAGCTCATCCGGAACTGGTCCGGGCATTGGATGCGATGGGAAATTCGCGTTCGGCTCCCGCCGCGATTACCGGATAAGACGAGGCATGAGGGGATTTGAAGGGGGGCACCCTGACCGATGGGGATGGGGGAGTCCCGTGTCGGTCAGGGGCCACATGGGCGAGGCGGCGATCGGTGTTTGTAACGGTCGGGTTTCGGGGGGGAACAACCCGAGTAATCGCCTGGAGGGGAGGGCGATCCGTTATCGGCACCGTAGGGGAGAGCCGCCCGCGCCGCTTTAAAGGGCTCGGGTGCTGAAGCCGGAGACGCGGCTGTGAAGCTCGGCGGAGACGGTTTCGAGTTCCAAGATGTAGGCGGAAATGCAGGCCATCTTCTGGGCGAACTCGGCGCGGAAGTGAGCGAGATTGAAGGTCATGATCGTCTCCCCTGGCTAGCCATCCGGCCGCATACTTTTGAACTGTTAAGTAATATAGACTAAAGATATGAACGCTGTTCCGTAGCCGTATGAACGGATATTAAACAGAATAAAAAAGTTGTAGATCCCGATGGAAAGAACATCCGAATGGATCGTGCCTTAAGCGGATGGATGATGCCAAAGGCACCATGCCGCGGCCGGGTTGGGTGGCTGGGGATGTGCCGTCAGAGCGTGGATGCTCCCTTATAAAGAAGACGACGTGAGACGCGAGACAGTCTCTCTGAAAAAACGCAATCAACTCTTCATTTTATTCCGGGCGTCCGACCTGACAACAATGAGCTATCCGCGTGACGAGGAGGGCCTGTCTTGGACGACATTGATTGCGCCACCGAACGCTCTGAGGTTTTTACCGGGGCGGCATTAAAAGCCGTGCTGGGACGGATGGCCGGGCCACTATCATCCGGCGTTTGTCAATCCTGTCAGGATACGATCGAACCCGAGCGCCTGCGCGCCAATCCCCACGCTCGTTTGTGTGCTGGATGCGCCGCAGAAGAAGAAGCCAGCCGCGTCCGCCGTCGCCGGTGCGGCCCACTGGACTGATCGCTGGGGACGGTCTTATCCGGGGGCAGCCACTCAAAGACGACAACCAAAAAAAACCGCCGCCGGGCTGTCCCGGCGGCGGTCGTCGTGTCTGACAATCAGCTTCGAATGTTGAGGTCAGACCTCGGTGATCGAGGCGAGGAAGCGGTCAACCTCGGCCCGCAGGACGGTCGATTGGCGTTGCAGTGCCTCGACTGCATCCAGGACGTCTTTGGCGGCGCGGTCGGTTTCGTGGATCGTTTGCGACACCGCGCCGATTGTTTCGGAAACGAAATTTGTTCCCGAGGCGGCATGATCGATGTTGCGGGCGATTTCCTGGGTGGCTGCTCCCTGTTCCTCGATGGCGGCGGCGATGGTGGTGGTGATGCCGTCCATTGAGGAGATCGTGGTGGTGATGCCGCGGATGGCGCGGACGGTTTTGTCGGTTTCCTGTTGGATCGTGGTGACCTGAGCCGAGATGTCCTCGGTGGCGCCGACGGTCTGGCGGGCGAGGTTCTTGACTTCGGAAGCGACGACGGCAAAGCCCTTTCCGGCTTCTCCGGCGCGGGCGGCCTCGACGGTGGCGTTGAGCGCCAACAGGTTGGTCTGTTCGGCGATTCCGGTGATCATCTCGATGATCTCGCCGATTTTTTCGGCTGCGCCGGCCAGCCCTTGGACCCGTCCATTGACGTCGCCAGCCTCCTGGGTCGCCGAGGCGGCGACCTTGTTTGACATGCCGACTTGCTGGGCGATCTCGCGGATAGAGGCAGACAATTCCTCGGCGGCCGAGGCGACCATCCGAACATTCTGATTGGCGTCGATCGCCTGACCGGCGGCGGCGTTGGCGCTGCTTAGGGCACGGTCGGCCGATGCCACCATGCCTCGGGCCGAGGCGGTCATTCGTTGTGCCGCGTTCGATACGGAATCGAGAACGGCAGTGACGGCTTTGTCGAAATTGGCGATCAGGGTTTCCAGACGCCGCATCCGTTCTTCGCGGGCGCGGGCCAGTTTCTGGGCGTCCTCCTCCATCTGCTGCTTGGCGATGGCGTTGTCCTTGAACACCTGGACGGCGCGGGCGATGTCGCCTACTTCGTCGAGACGGTCCAAGGCGGGAATCTTGATCGAGACGTCGCCCTTGGCCAGAGTATTCATCCTCGAGGTCATATCCTCGATCGGGTTGGCGATGATGCTGTTGAGAATCCAGCGCACCCCGATCACGGCGACGACGGTAGCGGCGATACCGCCCAGAACCAGCCAGATCAGGATTTGACGCAGACGAGCATCGGAATCGGCGGTGGAGAGCGAACTGGACAGGACCGCGATCACTTCGCCATCAACGATTCCCATGCCGCCGTGACAGGAGTGACAGACTTCCTGATTGGCGCCATCGGTGACGCCGAGGACAATCGGAAAAGAATAGCGGTAGAAACCATCGACAAAGCGTCCCACCGGAACCTTGGTTTCGAACGCTTCCCGATCGACGGAATCGCGCGGCAATTTGGGGGCGCGGTTGGGTTCGACATCCTTCATATAGGCAACGACCTTGGGGCCCCAGGCACTCCAGACCTTGCCGGGGTAATGGACGTTGCGGCTGTCGAACCAATTGTTGAAGACGGTGATGCCGATATTTTCGGAATCGTCGGGCCGTTTCGCCATGACGTTGACGATCAACGCATGAAGCGAGGTCATCTCGTTGGCCGATAGCATATGTAATTCGCGTTGAGTCTCGGAAGACTCGAATCGTGCGATTGTTAACACGATGCCAACGATCAAAATGGCGACGCCGAATCCGACGATCACCATGAAACGGCTTGAAAGCCGAAGATTACGCCAAATATTGGCCACGAAGATTCCACCCCTTCCGCCTCAGGTGAACGGCCCAAGGCAACGCCATAGTTATTTTCCCGAAAATTCTATTCCGAACGGCGAGAAAAGGAAATACCGGCGAGCCAAAGCCTGGGGGGATGGCTCTGGCATCAGCTGCGGGCACCGGATCGGGAGCATCAGGTGCGGACAAGCTCTCCCTAGTTATGACTCAATCGACGGATCACATCCACTGGCGTGAACATCGATTAGATGATTTCACGCTCTGGTGAGACTTCGATGGCGGTGCCGGTCTGAACGCATTCACTGGCCTTGGCCATCGACTCAGGCGTGGTTTGCCATTTCGATCACGCTAATCCTGGGGCGAGCGCATCACCGTCAGCGATCTTCTCGACATCCTGCGTCTCACCAAGCAAAGTCTCGTGCGGGTGCTGCCGGGGGTGATCCAGGACAGCGATGAGGGCTGCTTTACTTGGCGGCCGACGGTGAATGGAGGCGGTTGACGGCGATGGATGGCGGACATGTCCTGGTGGTCGATGACGACCGCCGCCTGCGCGAGCTTTTGGGAAAATATCTGACAGAGAATGGCTATCTGGTGGTTACCGCCGCCGATGCCGCCGAGGCTCGTGCCCGGATGGCCGGGCTGGCCTTCGACTTGATCGTTCTTGACGTGATGATGCCGGGCGAGGACGGGATGAGCCTGACTCGTTCCCTGCGTGCGGTCGGCGATCGGGTGCCGATCCTGCTGCTGACGGCGCGCGGCGAAGTTGACGACCGCATCCGGGGCTTGGAAGCTGGTGCCGACGATTATTTGTCAAAGCCGTTCGAACCGCGTGAGTTGCTGCTTCGGGTCGGTTCGATCCTGCGGCGCGCGCCTCGCGACGAAGCCGAGCCTGTCGTCACCACTCTGCGGCTTGGTCCTTTCACCTGGGATATCGAACGGGCCGAACTGCGCCGGGGCGATCAGCCGGTCCACCTGACTCAGGCCGAGCGCGATCTGTTGGCGGTGCTGGCCGAGACAGCCGGGCAGGGCGTGTCACGCGACGAACTGGCGGCGCGCACCGGCAGCGCGGCCACTCCCCGCGCCGTCGATGTCCAGGTTACCCGACTGCGCAAGAAGATCGAGGACGATCCGCGTCTGCCCCGTTATCTCCAGACGGTGCGCGGTACTGGCTATATGCTGCGGCCCGACTGATACCAACCGGCCAACGAGGCAAATCGAGGGTTGGCCGCTATGACAGGGCCTCTATATATAAAGAGAGGAAAAGACGCGATGATGCGGCCCGGCATTTGGTTGAAGGAGGCGCTGCCTCACGGTTTGCTGGGGCGGTCTCTGCTGATCATCGTCATGCCGCTGGTCGTGCTGCAACTGGTGTCGGCCTATGTCTTTTACGCCAGCCATTGGGAAACGGTGGCTCGGCGGCTGGCGAAAGGGCTGGCTGGGGACATTGGTGCGGTGATCGAATCGATCCGGGCCTTTCCCGATCCCGAATCCCGTCGGATTGTGCTGTCGATTGCCGCCGAGAAAATGGATTTGGATATCCGTTTTACCGCCGCTGGCATTCTGCCGAACCTGCCCTCGTCCAAACCGACCAGCTTTCTCGAACGGGCGATGGAAGAAGCGATGCGGGAGCGGGTCCAACGTCCTTATCGGATCGACACCGACGCGCTGGAGCGCGAAGTCGTGATCCTGGTCCAGCTTTCCGATGGACTTCTGGAGGTCTATGCCCCCAAGAAGCGCCTGTTCACCTCGACTACCTATGTCTTCATCCTGTGGATGCTGGGAACGGCGATGCTGCTGTTCGGTATCGCCACGGTGTTCATGCGCAATCAGGTTCGCAGTGTTCGCAAACTGGCGGTTGCCGCCGACCGCTTCGGCAAAGGTCTGGACGTCGTTGCCTTCAAGCCCGAAGGCGCTACCGAGGTCCGTCAGGCCGCCCAGGCGTTCAACCTGATGCGCGAGCGGATACAACGCCAGATTCAACAGCGGACCGAGATGCTGGCCGGGGTATCGCACGATTTACGCACGCCATTGACGCGGATGAAGCTGCAACTGGCGATGATGGGTGAATTCGATGGCCGTGCCGATCTGGATGAGGATCTGGCCGAGATGGAGCGGATGATCGAGGGATATCTGGCCTTTGCTCGTGGCGAAGGGACCGAGGTTCCGGTCGAAACCGACGTGCCGGCTTTGGTCGAGGACGTCGCCGGGCGTTTCCGCCGCCAGGGGGCCGTCATCGATCTGCACAGCGAGGGCGATCTGACCATGCCGCTCCGTCCGGTCGCACTCAGCCGAGTGTTGGCCAACCTGATCGGAAACGCTATTCGCCATGGTCGTGTGGGAGGCCATGTCTGGCTCCGGGTCGGTCGCCGCCAGGGTGCCGCCGAGATTTTAGTCGATGATGACGGTCCCGGTATCCCGCCCGAATGCCGCGACGACATGTTCCGTCCCTTTACCCGGCTCGACTCTCCGCGCGCCGCTGCTGGCGGTGGTGTCGGATTGGGGTTGAGCATCGCTCGCGATATCGTTCGTGCTCATGGTGGCGAGATCAAGCTGGAGGAATCGCCGCTGGGCGGTCTGCGGGTCCGGCTTCGTCTGCCGTTATAAGGGCGCGGACAGTTTCCAGCAGCAGCGGGATATCGATTGGCTTCGTCAGATAAGCGTCGAAGCCCGCCTCGCGGCCACGCTCGATGTCACGAGCCATCGCCAGCGCAGTGACCGCCGCCACGGGGATCGCACGGGTTAGCGGATCGGCGCGCAGCCGGGCCAAAACCTCATGCCCGTCCATTCCGGGCAGGTTGATATCGAGCAGGATCAGGTCGGGTCGGCGCAGGCGGGCGAGGTCAAGCCCCAGTCCCGGCGCGGGTGCGGTGATCAGGCGCAACTGGGCCAGGGTCGAGAAGACCTGTTCGATCAGCTTCAGATTGACCGGATCGTCGTCAATATACAGCACGGTGGCGGTAATCTGGCTCTCGTCGTGGAGGTTAGCCTCCGGTGTCGGCACGGTTTCGGTCGAGTCGGCGCGGGCAGGTTCCGCGCGCAATTCTGTCCAGAATACGCTGCCCCGGCCTGGTTCGCTTTCAACGCCGACCGTGCCGCTCATCGCCTCGACGATACGGCGGGTTAGAGCAAGGCCGATGCCGGTGCCCTCGGTATCGGTATATTCGGCGCCCAGCCGGTTGAACGGGATGAACAACTCGGCAAGCCGCTCGGGGGCGATGCCCTGGCCCGTATCGGCGACATCGATCTGCAAAGTTTCGGGTCCGCTCCGGCGGGCGATTAACCGGACGGTGCCGTTGGGGCGGTTATACTTGATCGCGTTGGACAGTAGGTTCACCAACACCTGCTTCAAGCGCAGGGGGTCGGCGCGGGCGATCAGCCCCGGTCCGGGCGAGGTGAGGATGATGGCGATGCCGCGCTCCTGCGCCAGCGGCGCGATCAGGTCGAGGCAGTCGCGCAGCACCGGCTCTACTGGGACGCTCTCGATCGACAGATCGATCCGTCCGGCCTCGATACGGGCGAGATCAAGAATCTCGTTGATAAGGTCAAGCAGGTGACGGCCTGCTTTATAAATCGTCATGACGCTGTCTCGATGGGAATCGGACAGGTTGGGGTCCATATCGAGGAATTGAGAGAAGCCGAGAATGGCGTTCATCGGCGTCCGTAATTCGTGGCTCATATTGGCAAGGAAAGCGGACTTAGCCTGACTGGCGGCTTCGGCGGCATCGCGGGCGTTGCATAATTCGCGCTCCCGCTCGATCTCGGTGGTGTAGTCGCTGAAGATCGTGAACAGGTACTGAGCCCGTCCGCGTGCGTCGAGCACCACTCCGACATTACATAGAGACGTGAACTCGGTTCCATCGGCCCGGCGAATGTCGAGCAATCCAGACCAACTGCGTCTCTCGGCATAGGCGCGGGCGACGTCGGCGGCGGCTTCGGCTTCGGGGGCGGCGATGAAATCGGTATAGGTCCGACCTTCGACCGCTTCGCGAGTGAATCCGGTCAGAGACAGGAACGCCTTGTTGACGAACATGATGCGTCCGTTTGGTTCGGAGATTCGAATCGCTTGTCCGGCGTCATCGACAAGGCGGCGGAACAGGTCGCGATTGGCGTTGGCCTTCTCCCGCTCCGTGACATCAAGGATGGTGCCGACCAATCGATCAGCGCGCCCATCCGGTTCGGAAACAAGCCGGGTGCGGGCCAGGACATGGCGGACTTCGCCATCGGGGCGGACAATGCGGATCAGCAATTCTTCGTTGTTGGAAAAATCGCGGCGGCGGTGTGTATCCTCGAATATCGCCCGGTCGTCCGGGTGGATTGCCGCGAAGAAGGCGCCGAGACTGGGGGTGAAAGTCGCGGGATTGTGTCCGAAGATCGTGAACGTGGTCTCGGACCAACTGAGGATGCCGCTGGTGGGGTCGTAGTCCCAGCTTCCCAGTCCGGCCAGACTCTGCGCCTCGTCGAGGCGGCGGCGGTTTTCCTCGGCTTCGAGTTCGGCGGCCTTGCGGGCTCCGATATCTTCGGACAGGCACAGGAAGTGGGTGATCCGTCCGTCCTGATTTTTGACCGGCGCGATCGAGGCGGCGACCCAGACCAATGAGCCGTTCTTGCGTCTGTTATGGAATTCGCCATGCCAGGTCTCGCCTGACAGAATGGTGTTCCACAGCGCCTTGTATGTCGCGAGTGGCTTGTCGTCGGATTTGAAGAGGCGCGGGGTCTGCCCGATCATTTCATCCAGTCGGTACCCATAGGTCCGCAGCAGGGTGGCATTCGCGTATTCAATGGCACCACCCGGATCGGTGATCAGGACCGAAGCCGGGCTTTGCTCGACCGCGACCGAGAGCTTGCGCAGGCTTTCCTCCGCCATTTTGCGCCGATGGATATCCTGGGTTATCCCCAGCATCCGGGCGGGGCGGCCATTGCGGTCGCAGACCACGGCACCTTGTTCGTATAGCCAGCGCTCGCTGCCATCGGCCAGAACGACGCGGTGTTCGACTTCATAGGGCCGCTTTTCACGCATCGCCCGGCTGAAGGCTCGTAGTGCCGTGGCGCGGTCGTCGGGATGCAACGCCCGGACGAAGACGTCATACGTGATCTTCGTCTCACCGATCCCCAGCCCCAGCAGCATGGGCAGCCGTTCGGAATGGTGGATGTCACGAGACCGGATATCGAATTCCCACGAGGCGATGTTGGCGAAGGTTTGGGCCAGCCTTAGCCGTCTTATATTCAGCGATAGACGGCCGAGTTTTTTTTCCAGCATCTCCGTGCGGGATTCCGCTATGCGCCGTGCTTCGAGTGCGTTGTGGCGGGGCGGTTCGCCGCCGCCTTCGGTCGGGGGGGGCACGGACAAAGGACGACGGCCCAGCCATAGTCCGATCAGCCCCAGAACCAGCGCCGTCAGGGCGCCGCCGATGATCGTCAGCGCTACACCCTGCTCCAGCATTTCCTGCCGGGCCTCGATTACCGGAAGAAGGTCGAGGCCGAAATGAAGCCGTCCCAATGTTCCATCGGAACCAACGATGTCACGAACGACGTCGTAGCGACGCTGATCGGCGAGTCCGGTCAGCACCAAAGACGGGGAGGCCGGTGGAAGTGGCATCGCCTCTGGCCAACCGCTCGACGCGACAATCTCCCCGTGGCGATCCAGGACGACCAGATAGAGCATCGCGCGGGCGGTGCGGCTTTCATCGAGCACGGCCCGCAGCATGCCGACATCGTGCAGACGGAGCGGTGCGGCGATGGCGGAGCTAAGAACAGGAGTCAGCAGTGCGGCGTCGTCCTCGATCTGGCGCAACAACCTTGTCTCTGTTTGGCGTATGTCGTTGCCGACGGCCAGGGCCAGTATCAAGACCTCGATACCGATCGCCGCCACCAGAATTCGTCCCAGAACCGGGCGCCAGGGGAAACTCATCGATCTCAACTCTCCGCGAGAAGATTCCGGGATCGGGAGCGTGTCGCCGTCCGGTCGTGACATCGGCCACGGCGCAGAATAGTCCCGGCCGAATTGCGGCGCCAGCGAGAGCGATCTTTCTATTGAAGGGGGCTCGTTAGTTTCCCAGGCGGCCCAGGCGTGCCGCACCGACTCCGATATGAGTGGCCGATGGAATCGACGACATCAACTGATCCATCTGGCGGCGATGGCTCAGATAGCGTTCAAGCTCGCGCCCGGCAAGGCGGATGCCGGTCGGAACCTTGATGCTCATCGGGTTGACCTGGGTATTCCCGACCAATAGCTCGTAATGGAGGTGGGGGCCGGTGGCGCGGCCGGTCGAACCGACATAGCCGATGATCTGCCCCTGAGATACATGGCGGCCGGTATGGATGCCCTGAGCGATGCGGCTCATATGGGCATAGGCGGTGCCATAGCCGTTTCCATGGCGTAGGCGGACGTAATTGCCATAAGCTCCGAACGGTCCCGCCATTTCGACGCTACCGTCACCAGCCGCCTGAATCGGGGTGCCGGGGGGGACGCCGAAATCGATCCCTTTATGCATCTTGCTGTAGCCAAGGATCGGGTGGTTGCGCATTCCAAAGCCCGAGGTGATCTTTGCGCCGTCAACCGGGGTCTTTAGCAGCGCCTTCTTTACGTTCTCGCCGTTGGCGGTGAAATAGTCGCTTTGGCCCTGGGGATCCTCATAGCGATACAGGCTGATCTGGGTTCCAGACAGTTCGAGACCGGCATGAAGAAGATCGCCCGCGCGCACCAGCTTGCCCTTGGTGTCGTACCAGCCCTCGAACAGGACGTCGAACGTATCACCGGGCTGGATGTCGCGCTGAAAGTCCACGTCATAGCTGAGGGTCTTGATCATCGCCAGGATAACCGGCACCGGAACGCCAGCATTGCCCGCCGATTCATAGAGGCTCGATTTGATCGTGCCCGAATAATGGGCCACCTGGCGGGTAACCTGACGCCGCGTCTCGACGGACTCGAAGTCCGAGCCGGTCCAACGAGCGGCGACGTCGCGCACCGGGTCGGCGGCTAGACTGACCTGACGGAAGGGGCCGCGGCCAAAGCCATAAGGAGAGGGGGCGAAGGTGATGGTGACCTTCTGCCCTGCTTTAAGTGTACGCGGATCGATCCGGGTAAATATAGCCTCAGCCGCCTGGGCTGCCTCTCCGCTGGCAATCCCGGCTCGGGACAGCAGTTCGGTCAGCATCTCGCCCGAACCGATCTGCAACACCGACTCGACCGGGCGGTGCGCGATATCTTCAAGCTCGCCGTCGCCGCTCTCGGGGGTGGATGGGGCGCGGTCCTCGGCTTCGAGATCGATATAGGCGGGGGGCGTGGTGTCCAAAGGGCCGCTGTCATTACCGAACGGAACGAACGGAACAAACGGACGGGCCAGGAAAACCGCGACAGCCCCCACCAGCCCGACAACCGCGAAAGCCTTTAGGCTGCGTTTCAGTTTGGCAGTGACATGGCCGGCCAAGGGATGGGATCGCTTTTGCCGTTTATAGAACTGTGGCGGGTTATCGCAGCCCCATAGCCTACAAGGCAACCCTAAATGGCCCGATTTTCCGCTTGACTGTGCTATGGACGCACGGAAATCGGCTGAAAATCATATAATGTCGGAAAAATGCACATCGCCGTCGAATTTAGGTTGACGGTTATGTTTGATGGGCTTAGAAAGCGCGCCTCGCCGGGACGAACCGATTTGGTTTGAAGCGGCGGGGGTCGGCGGGTTGACTGGTTGTGCCGCGAGGCAGAAAAAAAGCAGTTGACACGATGATCTGGTCGGGATAGAAACCGCCCCTCGCTGCGACGGACCGAAAGGTTCTGAAGCGGCGGCGAAGACCGAAAACGGAAATCGCCGCGAAGCGAAAAAAAGAGATTGACACGGCCGGCCGGGCCGATTATAAACCGGCCTCCCCGCTGCGGTGGGGCCCGCGGTGAAGCGGGACGGAAGTTGGGAACGACTTCCTGCTGTTTGACAAGTGAAGAGACAGGAAGGGATGCGCAGGCGGCGCCGGGTCTGGAAAGACCGGAACCGGCCAAAGTCTAGTGCATCTTGCAAATGCGTGATGTAAATTGCTTTGGACGAGCTCTGTTCCGTGCCTTGGGCACGGAAGTCAACTTGAGAGTTTGATCCTGGCTCAGAACGAACGCTGGCGGCAGGCTTAACACATGCAAGTCGAACGAAGGCTTCGGCCTTAGTGGCGCACGGGTGAGTAACACGTGGGAATATACCTCTCGGTGGGGAATAACGTCGGGAAACTGACGCTAATACCGCATACGCCCTTAGGGGGAAAGATTTATCGCCGAGAGATTAGCCCGCGTCCGATTAGCTAGTTGGTGAGGTAAAAGCTCACCAAGGCGACGATCGGTAGCTGGTCTGAGAGGATGATCAGCCACACTGGGACTGAGACACGGCCCAGACTCCTACGGGAGGCAGCAGTGGGGAATATTGGACAATGGGCGCAAGCCTGATCCAGCCATGCCGCGTGAGTGATGAAGGCCTTAGGGTTGTAAAGCTCTTTCGACGGGGACGATGATGACGGTACCCGTAGAAGAAGCCCCGGCTAACTTCGTGCCAGCAGCCGCGGTAATACGAAGGGGGCAAGCGTTGTTCGGAATTACTGGGCGTAAAGCGCACGCAGGCGGCGATCCAAGTCAGAAGTGAAAGCCCTGGGCTCAACCCGGGAACTGCTTTTGATACTGGGTTGCTAGAATCACGGAGAGGGTAGGGGAATTCCGA
>NZ_CAHP01000020.1 GCF_000294655.1 Magnetospirillum molischianum DSM 120 | reverse complement strand
CGACCTGGGCCACGGCGGCAACACCCGCTCCGGCGACCAGAAGATGGACATCGCCCCCCAGCCGGACGGCGGCGGCGACGGTGTTGAGGGTCGCGGGCTTCAGCGCCCCGGCTTCGTGTTCGGCGAGGACAAGAACGCTCATCTCAGATCACCTTCGCTTCGGACTTCAGCTTCTCGACCAGGGTGGCGACATCGGCCACCTTGATCCCGGCCTGACGCTTCGCCGGTTCCTCGACCGACAGCGTGATCAGACGCGGTGCCACATCGACGCCCAGCGCCTCGGGCGTGACCGTCTCAATCGGCTTTTTCTTCGCCTTCATGATGTTGGGCAGGCTGGCATAACGCGGCTCGTTCAGACGCAGATCGGCGGTCACCACCGCCGGAAGTTCCAGCGCCACCGTCTCCAAACCGCCATCGACCTCGCGCGTGACCGCGACCGAGCCATCGGCCACCGCCAGCTTCGAGGCGAAGGTACCCTGCGGGCGCCCCAGCAACGCCGCCAGCATCTGCCCGGTCTGGTTCGAATCGTCGTCGATCGCCTGCTTGCCCAGCAGGACCAGACCCGGCTGTTCCTTCTCGGCAAGACATTTCAGGATCTTCGCGACCGCCAGGGGCTGGATCTCGGCTTCGGTCTGAACCAGGATGCCACGGTCGGCCCCCATCGCCAGAGCCGTCCGCAACGTCTCCGTTGCCGCCTGCGGGCCGACCGAGACCGCGACGATCTCGGTTGCCGTGCCCGCTTCTTTCAGCCGCACCGCCTCCTCGACCGCGATCTCGTCAAACGGATTCATGCTGAACTTGATATTGGCGGTCTCGACACCGCTCTTGTCCGACTTAACCCGGACCTTCACGTTGTAATCGACCACCCGTTTGACCGCGACCAGGACTTTCATCGCAACGATTCCTCTACGAACAAATCGGTCAAAAGCATCCCGTTCGGATCGACCGCATAAGCCGCCAGATCGGTGACACCCTCCTCGGCCAGCGCCTCCTCGTCGATAAAGAAGCGCCCGGTGCACTCCCGCGCTGGACGAGTCAGGATCGCGTGCGCGGCGTCGGCGACGATCTCGGGACGACGGCAATGCGCGGGTTTGATCGCGCCAACCATGTTCATCGCGGCGGTGTCGATCAGAGTACGCGGCCACAGCGCATTGGCGGCGATTCCCGCCTCGCGGAATTCCTCGGCCCAGCCCAGCACAAACAGGCTCATCCCCATCTTGCTGATGGTGTAGGCCGGATGCGCTCCGTACCAGCGCGACGATAGCGACGGCGGCGGTCCCATCACCAGAATATGCGGATTGGCGGCTCGCTTCAGATGGGGCAAACAGGCGCGCGTAACGGCGAACGTGCCGCGCACGTTGATCGACATCATCAGGTCATAGCGCTTCATTTCGGTCTCGGCGGTGCCGGTCAGACTGATCGCGCTTGCATTGTTAACGACAATATCGATCCCGCCGAACCTCTCGACCGATTGAGCCACCGCGGCCTCGATCTCCGCCTCGTCACGGACATCGACCTTGACCGCCAGGGCAAGGCCGCCCGACGCCTCGATCTCGGCGGCGGTATCGTGAATAGTGCCAGGCAGCCGCGCATGCGGTGTCTCGGTCTTCGCGGCAACGACGACGTTAGCTCCGTCGCGCGCCGCCCTCAACGCGATGGCCTTGCCGATTCCCCGGCTGGCACCTGTAATGAACAGCGTTTTTCCCGACAGCGATCTCATGCCGCTTCCCCCTGTTCGACCGGCAGTTCCGCCGGTGCTTGTTCAAAGGCGGTATCAAGATCCCGCCACGATTCGACCCAGGCCGGGACTTTGGGAGATGGACCGGAAAAGCCTGCCGCTTCGATCACCTTCGATGGCGGCACCACCCCGTTCTTTCCAACGAAGGCTCCGCGCATCAGCGCCTGGCAGGACAGTCCCTCCTCCGTCTCGACCCGGTGTTCCATATAGATCCAACGGTCGTCCCAGGCGATCAGCCGACTGGTCAGACTGAACCGCTGGAACGGCCGCAACGGACGGCGATACCGCACGACACTTCCGGCCAGAACCGGCTGCCAGCGTTCGCGCAATACCGTCCGCCACAGCTTTCCCCGGATGATCATGTCCAACCGCCCCAAATCCATCAGAGCCAGATAGCGGGCGTTGTTCATGTGGACGTTGACATCGAGATCATGCGGCCACACCCGGAAGCGCAGCACCGACAGATCGATGAGGCCCAGGCGGGGACGGAAAAGGGAGGCGATCAGAACCGCCAGCAATCGCAACCAAAGGTTCAATATCGCCTCCCCTTCGCTTAGAACGCGGCTTCGTCGAAATCCATCATCGACTTGCCGCCCGCCATAACCATCGCGAACAGAGCGTTGGTCTGGGGCAGCACCCGCTCGACATAAAAGCGAGCGGTGGCGACTTTGGCGCGGTGGAAGCCATCGGGATCGTCGTTGAGCTTGGCCAAACTGATCTCCGCCATCTTCGCCCACAGATAGCCGAGCGCGGTCAGGCCGAGCAGACGGAGATAATCGGTCGCCGCCGCTCCCGCTTCATCGGGGTTGGCCATCCCGGCGCGGGCGACCTGGGCGGTGGCCTGCTGGAGACGGACGAAGGCCTTGGCCAGCGGCTGCACGAACTCGCCCAACTGCTCGTCCTCGACCTTGGCCTCAATGAAGGCCGAGACCGGATGGAAGAAGCGGCGCAGATTACGCCCGGCATGGGCAGGCAGTTTGCGCCCGACCAGATCGAGCGCCTGGATACCGTTGGTACCTTCATAAATCTGGGCAATCCGGCAATCGCGGACATATTGCTCCATCCCGTGTTCGCGGATGAAACCATGGCCACCGAACACCTGCATACCGAGATTGGTTGCCTCAAAGCCGAGATCGGTCAGCAATGCTTTGACCACCGGCGTCATCAACGCGACGAACTCCTCAGCCTCGGCCCGGACCGCCGGATCGGGATGGTGTTCCTCGTGATCGATCGCCCGACCGACCCAGGCGGCCAGCGCCCGGCTTCCCTCGACATAAGCGCGGTGAGTCAACAGCATCCGCCGCACGTCGGGATGAACGATGATTGGATCGGCGGGCTTGTCGGGATGCTTGACTCCGGTCAGCGCACGGCCTTGGAGACGTTCACGGGCATAAGTCACCGCGCCCTGATAAGACGCCTCGGCCAGCCCCAGCCCCTGCACGCCCACCGACAGACGTTCGGTGTTCATCATCGCGAACATCGCGCGCATGCCCTTGTTGGGCTCGCCGACCAGCCAACCAATCGAATCGTCGAAATTCATCACGCAGGTCGAGGACGCCTTGATCCCCATTTTGTGCTCGATCGAGCCGCAGGAGACCCCGTTCGACGCACCGGGAGTGCCGTCTTCCTTCAGCCGATATTTTGGCACCAGGAACAGGCTGATCCCCTTCACTCCCTTCGGCGCGTCGGGCAGACGGGCGAGGACGAGATGAATGATATTTTCGGTCAGATCGTGCTCACCGGCCGAGATGAAGATCTTGGTGCCGGTGATCTTATAGCTGCCATCGCCCTCGGGGATCGCCTTGGTGCGGAGCAGACCGAGATCGGTGCCGCAATGCGGCTCAGTCAGGCACATCGTTCCCGACCAGGTTCCATCGACCAGCTTCGGCAGATAAGTATCTTTCAGTTCGTCCGATCCGTGAGCGTGCAGGGCGACATAGGCCCCGTGCGACAGGCCGGGATACATCCCGAACGACAGATTGGCCGAGCAAATCATCTCCTCGATCAGGATGCCGACCGATTTCGGCCATCCCTGACCGCCATGGGCCGGATCGCACGAGATCGAGGTCCAGCCGCCTTCGCGGAACAGGGTGTAGGCTTCGCGGAAACCCTTCGGCGTGCGGACCACGCCGTTCTCGAAGGCGCACCCCTCCTCATCGCCGGAGCGATTGATCGGGTGAAGGACTTGTTCGCAGATCTTGGCGGCCTCGTCGAGAACCGGGTCGATCAGGTCGCGGGTGAAATCCTCGAAACCGGGCAGACTGGCGAGGCCGTCGCCTTCCATCAGGTCGAAGAGGACATAGCGCATGTCGCGCAGGGGAGCCGTATAGCTGGCCATGATGTTTCTTCCTATCCGTCAGAAAGGCCGTCAGTTGCGCAGAGGCTTGCCGGTGAGCAGCATCGTCTCGATCCGGGCCAGCGTGCCGGGATGGCGCACCAGTCGCATGAAGCGGCTGCGCTCCAACTCCAGCACCTGCTCCTCGTCGAGCGGCGTGGTCACGTCGGTATCGCCGCCAGTCAGCACCTCAGCCAGCGCGCCGCTGACCACCTCGTCATGCGGTGTCGCCTTGCCTTGACGGCGCAACGAACCGATTGCGAGGTCAAGCGCGACCTTGCCGCTGGGACCGGGCAGGGTCAGCACCGGCGGCGCGGGCGGGACATAGCCTTCGACCAGCGACAAAGCCTTGGCCTTGGCGTCGGCCAGCAAACGGGCCCGATTCATCGTGACGCCATCGGAGGGCCGGAGGAACAGCAGTTCCTTGGCCTCGGCCGCCGACTTGGCGACCGTCGCGACGGCCACCGTTTCGAACACCTTGCCCACGGCGGGCATCGGCCCCTTGGGCAGATTGCCGAGGCTCGACCAGCGCGACAGCATTTCCTTGCATCCGCCCCAGCCGGGGACCAGTCCGACCCCGACCTCGACCAGACCGACATAGGTCTCGGCATGGGCCTGAACCGCATCGCAATGAAGCAGGATTTCGCAGCCGCCGCCCAACGCCATCCCCGACGGAGCGCCGACCACCGGGAACGGCGCGTATTTCAGGGCGCGGTAGGTTTGCTGCCCGGCGGTGACCATCTGTTCGATTTCGGTCCACGCCGCAATGTTCGCCGCGAACAAAGCCAACCCCAGATTGGCCCCGGCCGAGAAGTTGCTGCCCTCGTTATAGATCACGAGAGCCTTGAAGTCCTTTTTGACCCGGCGGATCGACTTGCCCAGCAGGTCCATGATCTCGCTGTCGATCGAATTCATCTTGCTGGTGAATTCGAAGCAGGCAACCCCATCCCCGATATCCCAGAGTGCCGCTGAACCGTTCTTCAGCACCGGCTGGCGATTCAGTTTCAGGTCGTCTAGCAGAACGACCCCCTCGGGACGGACCAGATCATGGTAAGCGCCGTCGAGGCCCAGAACCTGACGCCGCCCCGCCTCGATCCGGTGGAAGGTCCGACCGGCGGCAAGACGCAGAGCGGGGGGAACCGCCCAACCTTCGCGTTCCAGCCGCGACACCAGCCAATCGACACCAACTTTGTCGATTAACTGGAACGGACCCTGCTTCCAATTGTAGCCAAGCCGCATCGCCTCATCGATCGCTTCGACCTCATCGGCGGCATCGCCCAGCAGAAAAGCGGCATAGGCCAGGGTACGGCCCAGCACCCGCCAGGCATAGCGGCCGTGCGGGCTGTCATGATCGAGCAACGCCGTCAGCGACCGGCCAGCGGCGGCAATCGCCTCGACATCGGCCTTGCGGGCGGGGCGGAAGGCTCCGGTGACCAGATCGACCGCTTCCTTGCGCTTCCCGGCCTCGCGGTTGACGCGATAAAAACCACCTTTGCCCTTGCGCCCGGTATAACCCTCGGCGATCAGCTTATCGACCAGCGGCACCGGCCGGTTGAGGGCATGGAACGGATCCTCGGCGGGCAGCGCTGCTGCCAGACTGGCGTTGACGTGCGGCATCAGATCGAGTCCGACCAGATCGAGCAGCCCAAACACGCCAGTCTTGGGTATCCCCATCGGACGGCCGACGATCGCATCGACGTCTTCGATATCCAGCCCCATCTCGACCGCTTCGATCACTGCGGCCTGGAGCCAATAGACACCCAGCCGATTCGCGATGAAACCGGGCCGGTCCTTGGCCTCGACCACGCTTTTGCCCAGACGGTGATCGGCGAAGTGACGAACCGCTTCCAGCGCCTCGGGCCGGGTGGCAGGGCCGCCGACCAGTTCAAGCAAGCGCATGTAGCGTGGCGGGTTGAAGAAATGGGTGATGCAGAAATCGCTGGCGAACGTGGTTGGCAGACCGCCAATCAGCGCCGAGAGCGGTATCGTCGATGTGTTCGATGAAACCACGCTGCCCGGCTTACGCGCTGCTTCGATCTTGGCGTACAGCGACTGTTTGATGTCGAGCCGCTCGATCACCGCTTCAACGATCCAGTCGCACTCGGCCAGAGCGGCCAGATGATCCTCGATATTGCCCGGCGTGACCAGCCGGGCGGCATCGCGGCTCATGAACGCCGCCGGGTCGGCCTTCTTCAGCCGCTCCAACGCGCCTTCGGCAATCGCGTTGCGATTGGTGGCATCGGCCGGAACGATGTCCAGCAGCAGAACCGGTATTCCGGCATTGGCGACCTGGGCGGCGATCCCCGCCCCCATGGTCCCCGCGCCGATCACGGCAACCTTATCGATGTTGGCCATTACACCGCCTCCAGGATGGTGGCGATGCCCTGACCGCCGCCGATGCATTGGGTTGCCAGGGCAAAGCGTCCCTTTTCCCGCTTCAGCAACGATGCCGCCTTACCGACGATGCGGGCGCCGGTCGCGCCGAGCGGGTGGCCGAGCGCGATCGCGCCGCCATCGAGATTGACCTTTTCCACTGGCAGGCCGAGATCGCGGATGCAGGCAATCGACTGGCTGGCGAAGGCTTCGTTCAACTCGATCACGTCCAGTTGACCAACCTCGATCCCGGCGCGGGACAGCGCCTTGCGGGTGGCGCCGACCGGGCCGATTCCCATCACCGCCGGATCGCAGCCGCACACCGCGAAGCTTCGGATCGCGGCCAGGATTTCCAGACCATGGGCGAGGGCATAATCCTCGGAGCAGACCAGAACCGCCGACGCGCCATCGGTCAACGGCGAGGACGTCCCAGCGGTTACGACACCCTCGGCGTTGAAGGCGGGTTTCAGGTCGGCCAGACTTTCCAGCGTCGTGTCGGGGCGGATGCAGCCGTCGGCGGTGACGGTGCCCTTGCGGCCGGTGATCGGCACGATCTCGGCTTCAAACCGTCCGGCGTCTCGGGCGGCGGCGGCACGGCGGTGCGAGACAACCGCGAATTCCTCCTGTTCACGACGGCTGATGCCATAGCGGGCAGCGACGTTCTCGGCGGTGTCGCCCATTCCGATATAAGCGGCAGGCAAGCGGGCGGCCAGAGCCGGGTTCGGCAGCGGATTGAAGCCCATCATCGGCACGCGGGTCATGCTTTCGACACCGGCACAGACGAAGACATCTCCTGCCCCGGCCAGGATCGACCCGACCGCGACATGTACCGACGTCATCGACGAGCCGCAGAAGCGGTTGAGTGTCGCCGCGCCAACCGATTGGGGCAGATCGGCGATCATGCCGACCAGACGGGCAAGGTTGAACCCCTGCTCGCCCTCGGGGAAGGCGCATCCAAGCAGCAGATCCTCGATATCCCCCGCCGGAATCCCTGAACGGGCGACAAGAGCTTGGACCACCTGCCCAGCAAGATCGTCAGGACGAACCGACGCCAGATCCCCCTTCTTAGCCGGAGTGAAGGGCGAGCGCACGTAACCGGCGACAACCACCTTTTTCATCGACGAGTCTCCAGGACTTGATTGGTTTTTTGGAGGAACGCCGTCGAAAGGAGAGGCCGCGCGGCCTGCTGCCCTCCCCTTTCTAGGCGGAACCGATATCCACGCCCTTGGTGCGCAAGGTTTCGAGACTGATCCGCTCGATATCGCGCAATTCGCTCAAGGAGGTCTGAACCGCCTGAAGCTGATCCTCGAGCTGGGCGATGCGCTCGTGGACCTTGGTGACGAGAAGCCGCAACTGCCCGACCTGGGTGGTGTCCACCACATACAGGTCGAGAAACTCCTTGATATCCCGCAACGTGAAGCCCAAACGCTTGCCGCGCAGGATCAAAATCATCCGGGCGCGATCGCGGTGGGTATAGACTCGGGCATTGCCAGCACGCTGGGGCCGGATCAGCCCCTGATCCTCGTAGAAACGGATAGTGCGAGGCGTAACCCCCAGTTCGCGCGCCAGCTCGGTGACCGAGTAGAGTTTTTCCATGACCGTTTTGCATCCATAGGTGCATAAGTTGACGTTTAGGTTCAAAGGCTTCCCTATACGTCGCTCTGATAGCATGGTTTGCCGACATGGTCATAGCCATCTTCCAGACTTTTTCTCTATCGGATCAGACGGCGTTCTGCCGTGGGGCGTCCCGGTCGGCGCGCGCTTTTTCCTCGGCCACCAGCTCTCGTTTGGACAGCTTGCCGATCATCGTCTTGGGCAATTCATCGCGCAATTCGATGCTTTTGGGCATTTCGATGCGTGACACCTGCCCGCTCAGGAAGGTCCGCAGATCTTCCGGCGTGGCCACGACCCCTTCGCGCAGGCGGACGAAAGCCTTGGGAGCTTGGCCGCGATAGGGATCGGGAATACCGATCACCACCACTTCGGCCACTGCCGGATGCTGGTATAGAACCTCTTCGATCACCCGCGGATAGACATTGAAGCCACCACAGATGATGACGTCCTTGATCCGATCGACGAGGTAGTAATAGCCATCGTCATCGCGGTAACCGATATCGCCGGTGCGCAAGGCACCATCGACGAAGACCTGAGCGCTATCGTCTGGACGGTTCCAGTAACCGGCCATCACCTGAGGCCCGCGCACGCAAATCTCGCCACGCTCGCCCTGCGGCAGGATGGTCTCGGGATCGGCGGGAGAGCGCACCTCGATCACGGTGCCGGGCAGAGTCATCCCAATCGAGCCGGTTCGGGCTTCGCCAGTCAGCGGGTTACAAGTTACCACCGGAGAGGTTTCCGACAGACCATAGCCCTCGACCACCCGGCAACCCGTCAGATGCTCGAACCGTGTCGCCACCTCGACCGGCAGCGGAGCGCCCCCCGAGATACAAATGCGGATCGAGGTGAGGTCATAGCTCCCGGTAGCCGCTGCGCCGTTGATCGCGGTATAGATCGTCGGCACTCCGGGAAAGAACGTCGGCTTCTTTTTACCGATCAGCTTCAGAACCTGTTCAAGATCGAAGCGCGGCAGCAAGATGATCTCGCAGCCGAAGCTAATGCCGAGGTTCATCACCACCGTCATCGCAAAGACATGGAACAGCGGCAAAACCCCCAGCATCCGCTCCTGCCCTGACTGTATCTGGGGCACCCATTGCCGCAATTGCTCGGCATTGGCGGTCAGGTTGGCGTGGGTCAGCATCGCCCCCTTCGGCACGCCGGTGGTGCCTCCGGTATATTGCAGCACCGCGACATCGGTTTCGGGGACGATCGTCACCGGCTTGGGCTTGCCGTCATTGGCGATCAGCCGGGCATACGGAACGTGGCGGAGATCCTCGGGAACCTCGGCCATTTCCGACCGCCGCAGCACCGAGAACAGCACGCTCTTGACCGAAGGCAGGATACCGCTCATCGGACAAACCACCACCCGTTCCAGGCAGGTCTCGTCCAGCATCGCGGCGACCTTGGGATAAATCTGCTTCAGATCGAGCGTCACCATGATGGTCGTGCCCGAATCTTCGATCTGATGCTTCAACTCGCGCTCGACATAGAGCGGATTGTAATTGACCACGATGCCGCCGATCTTCAGCACCGCGTAGTAACAGATGATGAAATAGGGGGTGTTGGGCAGGCAAAGACCAACCCGCACCCCCTTCTTCACACCAAGATGCTGGAACCCGCGTGCGGCCCGGTCAACCAGATCGCCCAACTCGGCATAGGTCGTGCGCCGCCCCAGGAAATCGATCGCTGGTTGCGCAGAGAACCGGGCTACCGCCTGATCCAGCAGGTTCGCGACCGGAGAGGTCGGGATGGTGGTCGGAGAATGCGTCATCATGGTATTCACGATCCCTTACCCCTTCCGGCCAAAGCCTAGAATTTCATTGAAAGGCTTGTGCTTACGATATCGACGCTACTGACATACTCACCGGTCAGGGTGCCGGTCTCTGCCGTTCCCAATTCGTTGAGAGGTGCCTTGTCGGCAAACAGATGGGCGTAGCCGATATTGAACTGGTTGTTATTGGTCAGGTCATAGGTGTACCCGGCCGAGACCCAGTACCGATTCGAGTCGGGAACCCGAGCGGTACGATGAGTGTCGTCGGTCGCCGATTGGTCGTAGGCGAGACCGAAATGGACCTTGCCTGACGATTCGGTCGTGTAGGTCGCGCCCGCCGACAGGAACCAAGTGTCATGCCAGCTTTCGTCAACCACCGAGTCGTTGCGTCCGTTGCCGAACTTGACCCGCAATTCTTTGAAGCTGGACCAGCGGGTCCATTGCACGTCGCTCATCACCGCCCATCGCGGCGATAGTTCGTGATAAAGGCCCAGCGCCACTGTATCGGGGGTAGTCAGATTGGCCGACGCGCTGTCGTTGGCGAAGCGCGGCGAGGCAAGATACGGAGTCGGAATGCCTTCGAACTTGGCCTTCCCCGAGATCGTGTGCTGAATTTGCGAGCGGTAATTCAGACCGATTCGGGATGTCGGACTGAATTCCCACAAGGCTCCGAAATTGCCGCCATAGCCGATAGCGTCACCCTGAACCGTCGATTTTCCATCTGTCAGGCCGAAGTTCAAGGCCTGCGACAGCGTTACCTTGGTGTAATCGAACTGAACCCCCGCGCCGATCGACAGATTTTGATTGATCCGATAGGCGATAGACGGATTGGCATTGATGTTGGTGATATTGCTTTGTAAGGCGTGATAACGCCCGACCCAATCGGGTTTGTAATGTGAGCGCAGACCATACGGCGCGGTCACCGCCAAGCCGACCTTAAGATCCGGATCGGCATCCCACATCGCATAGACCGACCCTACCGCCGCATCCATGATGGCGTCTTCGCCGGTGGTGCCACGAACCGAACGGTTCCGAAGACTGGCCTGACCGTTGAACTCGGCGGTCGGCATGATGTAGGTGGTCGAACCGGCCACCTGTGACCCCTCCAGCCGGGTCATCCCCGCCGGATTATAATAAATCGTGCTGAGATCGTAGGCCTTGGCGGTTGAACCGGCAAACGCATTGCCCAACCCTTCGGCGCTCTGCTCACGCAACGCAAACCCTGCGGCCTGGGCGTCGGCGGAAGCCGCCAGCGCCGAAATAAGGCCAAGCATCCCCATACACGCCTGACGGCGAATCATCTGAGACATAGTGTGTTTTCCTCCCGAGGCGATCTTAACGTCGCCATTGGAGTAAAGCTAACCGTCTCCCCTCATCGCGTCAATAGCTTTACGTTTACGTAAACGTAAGAGAGATCTACACCCCTCCGCACTGTATGTTCCCGTTTTATTACCGTTTAGACAGGATTGCGGGATGGGGGGCCGAACGCACGACCCCACACCCTTTTGCGGTAAAAACAAATGCTTTTTCAGCCGATAGCGCCGACCAGTTTCATCGCAACGCCCATCGACCCGGTGACCTTCAGCTTACCCAGGGTATAGCCGAGCATGGGGTCCATCCGCCCTTCCATCAGCTTGATCAGATTGTCGGCCGACAAGCGAATTGTGCAGGCGGCATCGATATCGTCGTCGCTATCTCCCTCGCTCAGGGTTGGCTGAGGCGAGCGGGCATCGACCACCCAACAGCCGTCCCCTCCCAGATCGAAACGCACCACAGCCCCCAGACGGTTGAGACGGGGCAGCACATCCCGCAAACGATCTTCGACGTCGGACATTCAAAACCTCTCCCTGCGTTTTGCTGTTTTCGGCCATTTACGTTTACGTAAACGTAAAGCCAAAGTAAAGCCGGTTCGACATTCCACGCAAAGACCACAGTCCTACGAGAGACGACGCCGCCAACGCACGATTGGAGCGATTATTCCGTTTATTATGAACGTGATAAAAAGAAATCGTCGCCAGATACGGACGCATTCCTACGGATTCCGTACCTATTAACGAATTCGTCAGCTTTGTTCCTAAAGCGTAATATGACTAAGGGCAGACTACCCTCTTTTCCGCGCAGGAATCAGTCGATGGCGATAATCACATGCGACGCTTTGAACAGAGCCCAGGCGAATCGACCGGGAAACAGAGCCAAGGCATCAGCCGACTCGCGCGTCACGGTGGCGGCAATCGTCTTGCCTCCACCGATATCAAGACAGATTTCGCTACTGACCGGGCCATCGGTGCGGCGGACTACCGTACCGGGCAGACGGTTGCGAGCGGTTGCCTTCGGCTCGTTCACGCCTTCGGCCAGCATCACGAAGCTCGACGTGACCAGGGCGGTCACATCCTGCCCCAGCCGGATGCCAAGATCGCGCAGACTTTCGATCGTGATCAGGGCCGTCAGGGTCGCCATATCGGTCAAACGCAGCCCGACTTCGGCATTCACTCTGCCCAGACGGATTTCCTCGACACGACAGCGGAAGGTGTTGCGGGCGGTGGTTCTCATCCCCAGACGACGGAGCAACGCCGGAGCGTCAAGCGTGGTGCCATCGTCCGAAAACAACGCGGCAACGCGCTCCAATTGTGTTTCCATCTGGTGAAAAGCAGCAATCAGAGCCAGTCCATCGTCGGTAACGACAGCGCCGCCACCGTGACGGCCTCCGGCCTGGGCGACGACAGCGGGACGCGGCAACAGATTGTTGACTGCGTTCAGAGCCTCCCAGGCTCCTTTATAACTGATACCGACTGCCTGAGCCGCCTTCGAAATGCTGCCGAACTGGACTACCTGTTCAAGCAGACGAATGCGCTCGCGCCCGACCGCACTGCGGCCCGAGCCACGCAACGCCACTATCGCCTCGACCCTGTCGCCGTTTCCGTCCATCGATCGCCCTCACCGTCATATAACGGAACTATATAAAGGTGAGGGCGAAGCGAAAAGCAGAAGACTACAAAATCGACTGACCAGTTTTCTGCCAGTCCGCCATGAAGGTAGCCAAGCCTTTGTCGGTCAGGGGATGCTGAACCATCTGGCGCAGGACCGCTGGCGGCATGGTGACGACATGGGCCCCCAGCCGGGCCGCCTCGGTCACATGCATCGGATGGCGGATCGAGGCGGCCAGAACCTCGGTGCGGAACAGCGGGTAATTGTCGAAAATCGAAACGATATCGCCAATCAGCTCCATCCCGTCTTGGCCAACATCGTCCAGCCGCCCGACGAAAGGCGACACGAACGACGCACCGGCCTTGGCCGCCAGGATCGCCTGATTGGCCGAGAAACACAGGGTGACGTTGACTTTGACACCATCGTCGGCAAGCGTCTTGCAGGTGCGCAAACCCGCCATCGTCAACGGCACCTTGACCGCGACATTGGGGCGCAACGCCGCCAGCTTGCGCCCTTCGGCCAGCATCGTATCGTAATCGGTAGCGGCGACTTCGGCCGAAATCGGGCCGGGCACGATGTCGCAGATCTCGGCGATCACGTCGAGAATCCGCCGACCGCTTTTCGCGATCAGGGTCGGATTGGTGGTAACGCCGTCAACCAAACCGGTCGCGGCAAGATCGCGGATTTCCTGAACATCGGCGGTATCGACGAAGAACTTCACGGCGAACTCCCTTTCGTGACGGCAAATCGGTGGTCAGACTACCCCGCTTTGTTGAAGGTGTCGCCTTTGAAAGACCTTGCCAGGGTCTGGCATGCGGAGTCACCCTTCCGCCGCATGCACGGATGGACGCGAAGGACGAAATGCCATGGCCACGACAGAGCAGGAAACCGGCATCGGCGCGGTATTCGACCGAGCCGCGGCGTCCTACGATACCGGACGGCGGCGGCTGATCCCCTGCTTCGACGAATTCTACTCCAGCGCGCTGGACCTGGTGACCGAGGCGTTACCCCCCGGTGGTCGTGTTCTCGACCTTGGCGCGGGTACCGGCCTGCTGACGGCGCTGGTGGCCGATGCTCGACCGGATGCCGATTTCACCCTGACCGACCTGTCGGAAGGAATGCTGGAACGGGCCAGAACACGCTTTGCCGACCGGCCGAATTCGATCCATTTCCGAGCGATGGACCATTTGGCCCTCGATGACGTCGCGGCCTATGACGTGGTGATGTCGGCGCTGTCGATCCATCACCTGGAAGACGATGGCAAACGCCGTCTTTATGCCGCCTGCGCCCGTGCGCTGAAGCCCGGCGGGCGCTTCGTCAATGCCGATCAAGTCTCGGGCGACGATGCGGCGATGGAAGCGCGCTATTGGCAGCATTGGCGCGACAGGGTCGGCGCCAGCGGCCTTGATCAAGTGGAGATCGACGCCGCAATCGAACGGCAGAGCTTTGATCGCCGCGCGCCCTTGGCACCACAACTTGACTGGTTGCGCGAGGCGGGACTGAGCGCGGTCGAGTGCCGCTACAAGAATGTCAGCTTTGTGGTGATGTGCGGCGATCGGGGATAGCCGCACGGCCATCCCCTTCCTTATACCGGCCAACCCTGGATTTGACCCATTGGCCGGTTGGCATGAGAGGCGGTCACCGCCGATTATTTTACAGAACCGGCTTGCCGACCGGCAGAACGGTGCGGCCGAACAGGTCGCCCAACACGATGCTGGCCATCATGTACCAAGCCAGACCGGCGCAAACCAACAGATCCCAACCAGCAACGACGGTCATCTGCGGATAGCCGAAATGAGCGAGGTCAAGCAGAATGAAACCGATCAGCAGGGTGGTGAAGCACCCGGCCATCGCCTTGCTGATCCGCAGCGAGCCCACCCACAAAATCGTCGTGAACAGAGTCCAGCCGACCAGGAACCAGCCGATATCGGCGGTCGAGGACGGGAACAGATCGAACTTGTTGGCGATCAGCATCGCCGCCAGCGAGATCCAGAAACAGCCATAGGACGTGAACGCGACATAACCGAAATTGTTGCCGGTCTTCTGTTCCTGCAAACCGGCAATTACCTGAGCCAGACCGCCAAAGACCAGCCCCAGCCAGATCACCGGACCGATTCCGGCCCAGCCGATATTGTGGAACTGAAGCATCATCGTCGTCAGACCGAACCCAGCCAGCCCGATCACGGCCGGATTCCCAAGCTTCGGCGCCGTTGCGCCCCCCGTTTTCTGATCGGTCGATACGGCCGAAATATGAGACATTGTTCGCCTTTCATTGTTTACGCCCATGCGATAGGCATAGTGCGTTCCGCATGACGCGAAATGACGGCGAACGGAATGGCTCCAGACCATGCTGGATCGATCCCCCCTGTTTCCCCGCCATTTTTATCATTTTATTGCGGCGAAACAGAGATACAGGCGCATCTCGTTACGGAGAAACGCTCATTCTACGCGACCATGCATACATTTTTGCATAGCTGGAATGCGAAGATAATGGGATGAAGCGCGAACGAGACCGCTCAGGCGTGACCGGCTTCGCCCGAGAGCAGACCGACATCGATCCCCAATTTGTTGATCGCCTGCTCGTATTTGCGATCAAGATCAGGCGCGAACAGCAGATCGGGATCAGAGGGCGCGGTTAACCAGGCATTGTCGCGAATCTCGTTGTCGAGCTGGCCTGACCCCCACCCGGCATAACCAAGCGCTAACAACATCCGACTGGGGCCGGTACCCTCTGCGATCGCACGCAGAACATCGACGGTGGCGGTTAACGCAACCCCCTCGGCCACCCGCATCGTGTTGTCGTGCAGGTAATCGTCGGAATGAAGCACAAAGCCACGGCCAACATCGACCGGACCGCCGAACAGAATGCGGATCGCCTCGCACTCTGTCGTCGAGGGGATTTCAAGCTGCTCCAGCAATTGCGGAAAGGTCAGCCCACCCAACGCCCGATTAACGACAAGTCCCATCGCTCCTTCGGCATTGTGGGCGCACAGATACACCACCGTCCGGGCAAAGCGGGGATCGGACATCTGGGGCATCGCGATCAACAATTGTCCGGCCAGATAGCCGGTGGTCATCGTTTGGGTCATGAGACTCACATATTCTGCCCCGGAACGGAAAGCAAGTCCCCCTGATCGGTTGGTCGCCGGGCGATCATGTTGACAGCCGTCAGAGTCATCACTGGCTCGGTCCGTTGGTTGACGACCTCGATAGCCGAGGTAACGATGCCGCGATCGGGCTTCGAGCGCGACGGAACCGCGTCAAGCACCGTCACTGTCACCGACAGCACATCGCCCGGCCGTACCGGGCGAAGCCAGCGCAACTGGTCGATTCCCGGCGAGGCAAGACTTCCCACCGTGGTCAGAAAATGCTCGGCCAACAGCCGCATCATCAGCCCAGCAGTGTGCCAGCCGCTGGCGATCAGCCCACCGAACGGTCCCTGCGCCGCAGCTTCGGGGTCGATGTGGAATATCTGGGGGTCGAAGCGCCGGGCAAAGGCGAGCACTTCTTCTTCCTCGACCGCGATCGAACCGCACCGATGCACCGAGCCGGGAAGGTAATCTTCGAAATAGCGATCGTCGCGTGACGTGGCGAAGCTCATATCGGGTCGCGCTCCTGATTAAGGGATCGTGATATCGACAGATTACACTCTCACCGCGCCCTCGGTAAGCCGGGCCAAGGTCTTAAGATCGCTCCGCGACCCAGCGCCTCGCTCGCGCAGCCGCTTGGCGATCGTGGCGATGACAACGGGCCTGCCGGGCAGCCCGAACAGATTGGCAAAGCTGTTGCGTCCCAGCACCCGATAGGCGGTGGCCAGACAGATCGCGGCCTGGAATGTCGTCAGCGACAAACCGGCAAATAATTCGGAGCGAACCGAATCGTTGACTCCGGCCAGGGCGGCGACAAGCTCGCGCATTTCGTTCGGCGACCGGGTGCCGATAATTTGCGAAACGGAACGGTCGGTCAGCGCGTCCCACCAGAATTCCTCCTGCGGCGAGGATGGCCGCCCCGGACCAGCCCCCTCCACACCCATCCGAAGCGACGGAGCCGGAGCGGGCTTTGGCACCGGAGGCGGAGAAACAATTTCCGGGACAGGAACCGGAACAGCGGCAACGGGTACCGGCGCGGAGGGTGTTAAGGTGCGCACCGCCTCGGCATCGCGCAAGTCAAGCAGCCCCGGCCCCAATCGCAGCACCGTCTCGACCGGCAGCGGAGCGTAATGGGGCACAAGCGGTACCTGCCAGTCGTGCAACAGGTAATCACGGATCGCCAGATAAAGTTGCCCCGCGTGCGAGGCCGGATCGTTGGGATCGCCTCCCAAGGCTGAACGGAAGTGGCGTTTGGCGTGGGTTCGGACAATCATCGCCACGATGTCCTCGACCGAGCGCCCGCAACGCAGCCGAACGCGGTCGTCATTGACCTGGCGCCCCTGTTCATCGACAAGCAATGCACTGAAACGGCTGCGCTGACTCTGAAAAATCTGCAAACACCCACTCAACAATTGGGTGCTGTCCATCACGGTATCGTAGAAGCGGTCACGCCCGATCGTGACAAAAGCAGGGACCAGACCGCGAAAGATCGCCGCCGCAGGTCCCTTGAGGGCTTCGTTAATAAAATGAACCGCTTCGAGACGCCCCGGAGGATCAGCCGAGCGGACGGTTGAGGGTCGTTTCAAGCCGCCACCATCCTTTGGCATTGCCGCCATACCCTTCCTAAGGTAATGCAGCGTACCGACCGAACGAGGCGCGGTCAAACATCGAGTTTCGTTCGGCCGCCTGGACATTCACCGCATGAAACGCGCGGCCGCGGCGACGGCAGCCAGAATCTGATCGCGGGTCAACGGCCGACCGATAAATCCAGGACAAACCGCTCCACCCGCCAGGGCAAGGCGGCGAAGCGGATCGCCATCGTCGATCAGAACCAGTGGCACCATCCCCAGCGGCTCCAACTGCGTGGGTTCAATGGCGAGCGTGGCGGCAACGACCAAATCGAACGGAGCACGGGTAGCAACAGCCCGAGCCGAAGCGGCCAGAGCCTCGCGCCCGCCCGGAACCCGAACCACCGCACCTCCGGCCTGTTCGGCAACTAAAGAGATTAGGCCGCGCTCATCGGCATCGGGCGCGACCACCAGAACTCGCTTCCCGATCAGACAATCGGGGTCGGGCTGGATTTCCACGCCTCCCGCCATCGGTTCCAGCGGCAGAACGCACCAGAGCGCACTGCCCAACCCGGCGCCGACATCGCCGCCGATAGTCCCGCCCAACTGTTCAACCAAAAGACGAATTAGGGCAAGGTCAAGATCTCCGGCATCGGAGTCCGGTGTCGGATGCAACAATGTTCCAACCCAGTCCGCGCCCCCTGCCCCGTCATTGCCGACCCACACCCGCAGATGCGGCATCGCCACGGTCCCGTCCAGCACGACCCTTTCGGCGAACAGACGGACACGCTCCACAGCGGCGGAAGCAGCGTGATCGAGCAGCAGGCCAAGCAGCCGGTCCAGCCAAACCGGATCGGCCCAAACCTTCGGCGGCAATCCCGGATCGATTCGAGCCTCGATCCGGTTTTTCCCATCCTCAGCGCGGGCGATGGCGGTGGCGATCACTGTAACAAGATCGACCTCGCAGGGCGTCGGGACGACATCTCCCCTCTCCAGCCGGGAATAGTCCAGTGCCGCGTCAAGCCGATGAAGCACCGGCCGGGCCTGAGCACCCAGCCCGTCCAGCAGAGGGCGCAATCGGGCGACCAGGGCGGCGAGAAAGTCCGAACGTGCCCTGGCGGTGGCGCGGTTCTCCTCGCTGGCTTTGGTCAGAACGCGGATCTGGGCATCGCGTTCATCGGTCGCGGTTTGGAACTTGGCCAGGATGCGGGTAAAAGCGGCGGCGATTTCGGCGGCCTCGGTTGTCGGTTCGGCGGCGAGCGGAGGAATGAATGAGCCGGATGAATCATGCGCCTCCATCTGGGCGAGCAGGTCGTGAAGAGTGCCGCGATTGACAGCGACGGAGTAGGACTCGGCTTCGTCCCGCTCGCTCTCCAGCCGACTCTTATCGGTTGCGTGTTGGCGAAACACCTCAATAGTCCGGGCCATTGCCGCCAGTTCGTCGTTGAGGTTGCTGTCCTCGACCTCTCGGCTCCAGTCGCCCCTTGCCCCGGCCTCCATCACCTCACGCAGGTCAAGCAAAGGGCGGCGGATCGAAAGGCCGATCATCGTGCTGATCCATCCCCCCAGCACCAGAAGCACAACCGCACTGACGGCCCCCACCGTCGCCAGCCGGGCCAATTGATCGTGCGACTGCCGACGCAGGTTTTCCTCGTGTTCGCGGCTACTGGCGATCAGACGGTCGATTGCCGCCGACATCGTTGCCTGACTTGGGCCCAATTCCTCGGATAGAATTCGTCCGCGTTCTTCGTAATTATGGGCAACCTCGTCGATCGCGACGGTCAGGGCGCGGGCACGCAACGCCAGCATCGCCAGAGCATCGCGTTGCAGGTCGCTGTCGGCAATCCGCGTCAGCACCGGGATCGATACCACCATCCGTTCCAGCCCGGCACGAACCTCATCGGCGCGGGCAATGTTGCCATCGAAAGAAAAGGCGTTGACCGCGATCAGCGTGCCGACAAAATTCTCATGCGATTTGACCAACGCCGACGCTAATTCGCCGTCGCCCCGTGTCCGGGCGGTCGAGTTGAGGATCGCATACAAACCTGAAATTTCGCCGATGCTCTGGTGAATCTGAGCTTCATACAGACGCGAGATGTCGGCATTGACCACCTTCAGGCTTTGAAACCCAGCAACGAAGCGCCGCGTTGCTTCGTGCATCGCCGCCGTATCGTCACTGTATGGAACCGGAGATGCGGTAGAATCGCCCATCAGAACGAACAATTCCTCGGACGCCCGCATCGCCTCCTTCAGCAAATCGTCGCCGGGATTGGCCAGATATTGCCGCACCAGACCCTGGACACGGCTGGCGCGGGCATCGATGTCGGACAGCGCAATAGCGCTGTGCTGGACCAGACGCAATTCGTCTATATCGTCACTGGTCACTTTCGCAGCGTGCCAGCCTAGCCCCCCCACCGCCAAGGCGACAAACACGTTGAGCGCGACCACCAGCGGAATGCGCCAAGCGATAGGAAGAGTCCTGATCCAGCGAAGCAGACGGCGAGAGACCATGTGCGCAATGGTACGTCATCCACACAGGACTTTAAACCCGAGCGGTCAACTTATACCAACCGGCCAACGGGTCAGATCAAGGGTGGCCAGTATATACCTTGTCCCGGCGGCTCCATGCGCCGCGTCGATGCCTCAAAAACCAGCATCGTGAGGGAACCTCCTGCACTAATCCGAATTTAATCAGGCAATATTCGCATAAAGTCTCCGCTTTGAATATGGTCCGGGATAGGAAGCGGCAGAACAAGAATATCCGCCGCTTCCCCCTTGTCACACCTCGACTGGCGATGACTGCCGACCGGAGCGGCGTGTACCGCTGGGATCGCCTTCGCGACTGGCCAGCACGAACACTCGGATTGCCGAAGTCAACCCGCCATCGGGATGACGGCGGCGGGCCGTCTGGCACAGTTCATCGACGCTGCATCCGACCTCGGACGATAGCGTCTCAAGCGCCCGCCAGAACTCCGCTTCAAGCTTGACGCTGGTCCGCCGACCATCGATTCGAACATTGCGGCAGATCAACCCGCCCGAGCGGCGCGTCAGGGGATGATCCCGCCGGACATAGCTCGACGGGTCGGCGATCCGCTCGTCGAGGCTGTTGATCGCGACCTCAAGGATCGCCATCAAGGGGCCGTTGTCCATCTCCAACGCACGATCAGCCAAACGGCGTAATTCAATGCGGATGTTGATATCGGCAACCAACCCCGTGGGATCATCCCACCCCATGACCGGCCTATTCCGCAGCAGTAAGGTGCTGAGGCTCGGGCCGGGACTTGATCCGGCTGAAGTCCCAGGAACCTTCGGGCTGAACGATCAGGCTTTCGAACTCAGGATCGCCGAACGGCCCGGCCTCGATCGCTCCCAGATCGGGGCGGCGGGGCAGATCGTGAATAATCGGAACCAGGGTGCCGCGGTACATATGGATCGCCTCGCCCGACTGACGACCGCCGAACCGCTTCCAGAAATTGACCGTTTCCTGACGGGCGCGACCCGCGACGGTGCGATAGCCCTTTTGCCGGGCCAGATCAAGCGCGGCACGGGCCAGACCAGCCAGCACCTGATACGAGCGATACCGGCGCCGGATACCAACCCGCTCCAGCAACGCGAAATCGGCAAACCACCTTAAACGAATTATGCCGGCCGGATCGCCATCGACGTAAGCAATTAGATGAGTTGAAACATAATCGTTTCCGTTGAATTCGTCGAAGTAGGTGATGTTATCCTCTTCGGCCAGGAATACCGCAGCGCGAACAGCCATCGCCATCGCGTGTTCGTCAGGGGTGCGAACCAGCCGAATCTCGATCGTAGGCGTGCGACTCTCAATAGCATCTTTTGAGGGCAGGGCGCTCATGATTGCGTCTCCATGCAAGAATTCCGACAGGGGCTATCTTGCTACGGTCCTGCGCAGTGTGGTATGCCGTGAAAACTGAATACCGCACACCGACCCCCGAAGGGTGCATGAGTTCGTTTCGCCTCCATGATTGGAATGATATCCGGCTGATCATCGCCTGCGCATCGCGCGGCAGCTTTGCCGGAGCCGCATCTGAGCTAGGCCTTGACCAAACCACGGTCAGCCGCAGGATTTCCGCGATCGAAACCGCGATCGGGCGACCGCTGTTCAATCGCCGCCGCTCCGGCGCCTCACCCACTCCGGCAGGAATCGCCCTGCTGGAACGAGCATTGCGGGTGCAAGCCGCCGCCGCCGAGTTCGAAGGGGCGCTGCACGGTCTATCAACCTTCCCTTCGCCCAAGGTCACAGTTTCGGCCAGCGAGGGGTTGCTGACCTACACGCTGATTCCGGCTCTTCTCGGACATAAAAAAGCGGAATTGCCGCTTGATCCCTCAATGATTCGATCAGATCTGCCCGATCTTGCCTTTACCACCGCCTCAGACAAAGCCGATATCTCGGTGATCGCCACCTCGCCCGGCGATTTGCCTCGGCTGAAAGGCGCGGTGCGGGTCCGCCGGGTTGGCACCATGCATTTCGTTCCGGTCGCGTCGCGGACATTCTTGAATCGTTTGCCGCCGTTGCAGAACTTCGACGATCTAATTGAACACCCACTGCTCGACATCGGCATTTATCAGGCGATTCGCGGACTCGACGGATGGAACTCCCTGATTTCGTTGCGCAAGCAGCGGGGAGAGACGGTTCTGGTGGCCCCCACCACGCCAAAGCTGCACCAACCGTTGCTAAGTGGAAAAGGCGTATCTCTTCTTCCAAACTACTCAACACTTTATGAGCCGAAACTGGTTCGGCTCGACCTTCCATCACCGCCGATGGGAGTCTCTCTGTGGCTGGTTTCACACGAAGACACGCTTCGGGAGCCTGCGGTGCGGGAGCTTTACGACCTGATGGCGACGATGTTCCTGGCCTCATCCTGGTACCGGGAGAATTAGCCTCGAAGCTGCATACGCCGGTATGCAATTGCATACAAAAAACAGTTGCGTCAGCGGCAACGGTGTTTAGAATGAGTAAGGGTTTGTTCCATTCGATTAGGGGTATTTGTTTTGCTTAAGAAGAACGTTTCGACGCGGGGCCGCCTGGAGAGCGGAGCCCCTAACCCAGTTGACGTTCACGTCGGCGCCCGGATGCGGCTTCGTCGCACGTTGCTGGGGATGAGTCAGGAGAAATTGGGCGAAGCCATCGGACTGACCTTCCAACAAGTCCAGAAATACGAACGCGGCGCCAACCGCATCGGAGCCTCGCGGCTGTTCGATCTGGCGCGGGTTCTTGACGTTCCTGTGTCCTACTTCTTCGACGACATGTCTGATGCGGTTCAGAATCTGAGCCCGGTCAACGTGATCAAAGGCTCCGCTGGCCTGTCGGAAGAACCGGCGACGTTCGAAGCCGACCCGATGACCAAGCGCGAAACCTTGGAGCTGGTGCGAGCCTATTACAACATCACCGACCCGCAAGTGCGTAAGCGGGTTTACGAACTGGCCAAGGCCCTCGCCGCCGCCAATATCGACGAAGAATAAAAGTCTACCCCCATCGCAACCGATGGCTGGCCTGCGGCCAAAGCCATTGGTTGCGATCAACACGCCCCCGCCCTTTTCTATTCTCCCGACCTGATCGCGCGCTCTGCGCCCGGTAACCTTGCACGTCCGGAACGAATAGAATTAAGTACAATCCGACTCTACACAGCACAGATAGTTATCAATACTATCCATCCTGTAGCGCGGAATAATAAAAAACCGAACCATCACCGGCAGATCGAAACGAAATGGCGTTCAGTCCTGGACGTGACTTCGTAACACGCTCCTCTGCGCCAAAGCGTTAGGCTCGATCGGGTTTTGCCATCAGAAAAGGCAGCATCATGAACAGGGATCGCATCATCGGCTCGGCCAAACAGGTCAAAGGCAATATCGAGCAGGTAACGGGCAGGATTTTTGGCGATGCCAAACTGACGGCCGAGGGACATATCGACGAGAGCGAGGGAAAGCTCCAGAACAGCATTGGAAGCCTGAAAGATTCACTGAAGTCACAAGCGAATAACTGAGCTTCAGGCAATCTACTCCAGGTGAAAAACTGCGATTTCACGAGGAAAAGCCCCCTCCGTTTTCCCCCGTGATTTACCCCATGCCAACAGTCATCCGCTTGTTGGCATGGGTGCTTTCCAATTCAGCCAGACGGTCCGATTTCAAACGGTTTTGCTTCGTTGCGACGTCGGCGGAACCGGCCCGCTCTGCCTGCCCTGCTGGAATTCCGAGAGAAAAGGATCACCCCGATGATCACCCCCCCACTGCATTCTTTGTCACGTATGCCGCTCGCCGCCGTGATGAGCGGACTTCTGGCCGCGTCGTGCGCGCCGACCCATTCGACGCCGCAGTTGATCCAGTCCAATACACCCAGCGTCACTTATCGCTATTCTGCCGATCAGGAGTTGGTGCAGGCCAACCAGAGCGCCGCATCATACTGCTATCAATATCAGGCCACACCACGGACAAAGACGTTCTCGACAGAAATGGATGGCAGCAAGACCGTCGTCTTCGAATGTGTCCGGGTTGCGACAGCCCCGCCACCGTCGCCATCCCCCGTGCCGTACAACCCCACTCAGGTCTACAGCGTCCGGTCTGATCAGGAATTAATCGACGCTTCGCGCAACGCCCAGAGCTACTGCCAGAGCAACGGAGCGCAGCAAGTTTCCTCCACGATCAGCACCGTCTCCAATGGAATCAGGACCGCCACATTCCAGTGCCTGCCGCGTTAACAGTCAAAGGATGAATCCGGCGCCTCCCGGAAAACTTTTCTTGAGAGATGCATCTTTCCATAGGACACTAAATTCACAAAAGTGATGAATTGTTTCAAAATAAATATTAAAAATACGTCACATGAATGATAGATAGATACATTCTGTGCATTTATTTTACGGCGGATTGACAGAACAGATGATATAGGTCTCAGATGCGTATCTGACGATACGACATCTGACCATGGCATGATTTATGCCGTCGGCCTCACGAGCCCCGGCGGGCGGGAAAGCGAAGGAACTCTCGTGTGACTCTGGGACGAGCCTCAAGCCGGGCAATTGCAATGAACCTGTTGGCCTGGGGCGGCGTAATCGCTTTAGCAATGCTATCATGGCTACCGAGCGACGACATGATCCGCACAGGCCTCGATGGTCGGATCGAACATGTCTTGGCCTATGCCTGCATCACCAGTCTGGTTGCCCTGGTCTATGCCAACCGGGTCGGCCTCAAAGCGATTGCCATCACCCTGACGCTTTATGCGGGAGTGCTGGAAATCGGCCAGAATTTCACCAGCAGCCGCAACGCGGCGTTCGGTGACTTCCTTGCCAGCAGCACAGGAATCCTGATCGGTATTTTTCTCTACATTATTGTCCGCATTCGAGTGCGTCGACGACGCACTCGAAACTGTTTATCGTCGCAGCTAATCGATTAACGAGCAAAACACGATGGCCAGTCCCCGTCCTTTGAGCTTTGACGCCAATCTAAAGATCCTGAGTTTATGGGCACGGCATATCTTCAGCATCGCAATTTCCAAACCCAGGCGCTTCATCGCCTTCCTACCCCCGTTACCGGGGAGACAGATGCTCCTCGACCTGCGCAGCGGTCGGCGGCTAGAGATCAGGCTGAGAACCATCAACGATTGGTGCACGGCCAAGCAGGTGTTCTTCGACAACGATTACGGCTTCGAGAAATTGGCGCGCGGAGGTGATCTCAACCGCCGCTTCGACGAGATCGTCGAGTCTGGTCATTCTCCGCTGATCCTCGATTGCGGCGGCAATATCGGGCTGGCGGCGCGCTTCTTCGCCGAAACCTACCCCCAGGCCGAGATCGTTAGCATTGAACCCGACCGTGACAATATCGAACAGGCAAAGATCAACACCGCCACGACCAAGGTGACCACGATTGAAGCCGCCATCGCCAGCAACGACGGGAACGGCACGTTGATTGATCCCGGCCTGGGCAACAACGGCTATCGCGTCCACGAGAGTGCGGACGGCGCAGTCAGACTGATCTCGGTCAACACCCTGATCGCCGATGCCCGAGCGAAGAAGTGCGTGCCGTTCCTGATCAAGATCGATATCGAAGGCTTCGAATCCGAGCTGTTCTCGAAGAACACCGAATGGATCGAGGCTTTTCCTATCCTTATTATCGAGCTACACGACTGGATGTTGCCAAAGACAGCTAACGCGGCCAACTTCCTGAAAACCATCTCCCAACTCAATCGGGATTTCGTGTTTCATGGGGAAAATGTGTTCAGCATCGCGAACGATTTCTGATTTCCCATCCCGGCCTCGCCTGTCAATCAGGCGATTTTCCTGGGGCGGTTCAACGCCTTATAGAACAACACCTCGTCCTTGAGGTGATGGTAGAGGCCGCCGTCGATGATCCGATAGATTTCCAGGGACAGCTGCTGAGCCTGCTTTAGCGTATTGATCTTCGGCACCATCTTCTTGCACAGACCGACATAAGTCAGAATCAAGGTTGCGTGCGCGGCCATGTGCGATTCGTCACCTCCGTGTGTGGAGAGAAAGCTGGCCTCGGCATCGAAGGCCGCTTTCATGGCGATGAAGATCGCTCCGGTACGTTCCGCGACCATCGTGCGGTCAAGAAAAGGGTCGTCAAGACTGCGGAAAAAATCGGCCATCGCCTCGATCAGCACCCGTCGGCCATGGTCAATGCTCTCGATATCCGTCTCCAAAGACATGTTCCAACGAAACATAACGCCTGCAATCCCCTACCCTTCTGCCGTTGGTTCCGGCTCCCGATTTATACTAAGGGGTTAAGCCTCGGTCAAATCGTCTGATGGTCTATTTACAACCTGAAGGGTATAGCCGCATTCTCCGTCAGCGCGCTTCGGGATCGCGAGCGTGGAAATGATGAGGGGAAAAGGGCAATGATCTTGAAACGAGTCGGCGGGGCAGTCCTCGCCCTGGCGCTCTGTCTGTCCACGCTATCCACCGTTCGCGCGGATGACAGCATCAAGATCGGCGCGTTTCTCTCGTTGACCGGGGTGATGTCCCTGATGGGCGACCCGGAGAAAAAAGCGCTCGATCTGCTCGTCGAGCAGATCAACGCCGAAGGCGGCGTGCTGGGACGGAAGATCAACCTGATCGTCTATGACGATGGCTCCGACCCGGAAAAGGCTGTTTCATTCGTGCGCCGCCTGATCGATCACGATCAGGTCGATCTTGTTATCGGCGGTTCGGGCACGCCCACCAGTCTGGCCGTTCTCGGCCAGATCGAGCGGGAACGAATTCCTTATCTTTCGATGGGCGGGGGCGGCGCCATCGTCGATCCGGTGCGCAAGTGGGTTTTCAAGGTGCCGCAGACCGACCGGATGGCAGCGGAAAAGGTGCTGGCTGACCTGAAGAAACGAGGACTGACCCGAATCGCGCTGCTGTCGGAAAATGGCGGATTCGGCAAATCCGGTCGCGACCAGACCTTAGCCCGCGCCGCCGATCACGGTATCGAGATCATCGCCGACGAGACCTATTCGCCCCGAGATGCCGACGTCACGCCGCAATTGACCAAGATTCGCTCGACCCCCGGCGTACAGGCGCTGTTCGTCTTCGGCACCGGCAACGGCCCGGCGGTGGTAACCAAGAACATTCGCCAGATCGGTCTCGGCCTGCCGGTCTATCAGTCACATGGCGTTGCCTCGCGCGATTTTCTTCGCCTCGTCGGCGGGGCCGCCGATGGAATGCGCCTGCCCGGCGGCGCATTATCCGCCCCGGAACAACTGCCCGATTCCAACCCGCGCAAGGCGTTGCTGATCGGCTTCAAAAGCGCTTACGAGGCCCGCACTCACACCGACATCAATATGATGGCCGGGCATAGTTATGACGCCCTGATGCTGGCGGTTGGAGCCATCCGCCGCGCTGGGACCACGGACAAGGCAGCCGTGCGCGACGCGCTGGAGGCGACCGCGAACTTTCCCGGCACCGCTGGCATGGTCACCTTCTCAGCCACCGACCATCTCGGCCTCGGCCCCGATGCTTTCCACATGCTGGAAATCCAGAAGGGGGCGTTCACGATCATCGACTGACGGAGAGAGGCAACTACTCTTCGTCCACGACCTCGGTATCGACGGCTTCGGCCGGAGAAGACGGCACAGGTGCCGCTGCCGTCTTGCGCCGCCGGGGATGGGGATGCCAGGCCCACGGGCGGTTGCCCTGGGCCTCGGCGACGGTTTCAACCTGGACGCCGCCGGGTCGCAGCCACACGGCATGAGCACCCCGCCGCCACAGGTCGAAGCGGTCGATCACCAACGTCGCTCCCCGGCACGTTCCCCGCAGCGGCACCGCGCTGACGACGATCCCAGCCCCAGCGCACGCTGTCTCAATCGCAGTTTCGTCACGGATCAGCGCCACCACCCTCCCCTCTGCCCGCCAGAGACAGCCGACCGGATCGCAGCGCAGGCGGCCATCGCGTGAATTGCTCTGACGCGGCCATCGTTCCGGGGCTTCGGGACCGGCGCGACGGCTCCAGGTCTCTTTGAGGATGCGTCCGCCTTTGCCGTTCAGCAGCAGATAGCCGTCGGCGGTGCGAACCGCCATCGCCGCGCCACGCCCGTCAACCAGCAGATCGGGCGGATCGGCCAGCACCAGCGAAGCCATCCCCAGCACCATCGGCACCAGCCCCCACCAGCGCCACCGTTTCGTCCACAGACACAGCCAGCAACCGCCCAAGGTAAAGGCGACCAATCCGGTCATCGACAAGGTGGGCGTGGTGACAGCCGCTCCGGGCCAGCCCGCCACCCATATCGCAACCTGATTAACGGCCTCGACTCCCCACCCCATCGGCACCAGCGCCACCGCCTCCAACCCAAAAGGCAGCAGCAGAAACAGCACCAGCGCCCATGGCATCACCCAAAATCCGGTCAGCGGAACCGCCAGCATGTTGGCCAGCACCGACCACACAGCGAAGCGATTGAAATGATAAATGGCGAAGATCGCGGTAACACTACCGGCAATCAAAGTGGTCAGGGCTATCCCGGCGACATAAAGCCCGATCCCAGCCAACAGTCCCGGATGTGCCGCACGCCATGCGGCTTGGCGGGGTGTCTGGGTCTCGTACCAGGCGATCAGGGCGATTACCGCCGCGAAGGACATCTGGAAACTGGGACCGATCAGTTCCTCCGGCTCGATCAGCAGCACCAAAGCCGCCGCCAGAGCGACCGGCCGCATTGTCAGGGCGGTGCGATCGAGCAGCACCGCCAGCAGGACCAGCGCGATCATCAGAAAGGATCTTTGGGCAGGCACCGGCGACCCTGCCAGGAGCGTGTAACCCCAGGCGAAGAGGATCGCTAGCGCCGCCGCCCACTTCTTAATAGGATACCGTAATGCCAGCGGCGGAATCAGCGCCAACAGGGCACGCAGCCCGACAAACACCAATCCGGCGGCAAGGCTGATATGCAGCCCAGAAATCGACAGGATGTGGGCCAGTCCAGAATCGCGATAGGCCTGCATCATCGGAGCGGAGATCGGCATCTGGTCGCCGGTGATAAGAGCCGCCGCGACCGCTCCCCGATCGCCGGACAACACCGCGACAATCCGCTCCGTCAGACGGTGGCGCAGGTCGTTGACGGCGACGGAAAAACCACGGCTGGACGGCTCGGCGGCAGCCACGATTTCGGGCTGCCCCAGCGCGGTTCCAATTGCCCCCAACCGCTTAAACCACGAAAAGCGAGCGAAATCGAACGCGCCGGGCAGCGACGGATGCGGCGGAGGCATCAGCATCGCCCGCATCCGCAGACGGTCGCCGACAGCGAAGGGGGGGAAGCCAGGCTTCAGCCGCAGACGAACCCGCTCCGGCACCAGGATCGGCTCTTCCCGCTCCAGCACCAGCCGGTCGAAGGTGACCCGCAACGCTCCCTCGGGCAGGCGCTCGACCTCGACCACCCGCCCCTCCAGCATCAACGCTCCGCTCGCCCGCTCGATCACCGGCGCGGCGACCAGCGCGGTTCGAACTTGCGCGGCGAAGAAGCCCACCGCCAACGCCAGCAGAACCGATGCTGACATCACCGCTACCAATCGGCGCCGCGCCAAGGCCAGCGCCAGGAATCCGGCAGCCAGCGCAAGTCCCAACCCAGCCAGCCAGAGGGGCGGCTCGATTGGCAGGGAGAAATACCCTCCGATGCCGATACCAAGAAACACGGGTATCCACAGCGGCCATCGTGTCCGCTCCGCCAACATACCCCTATCGGTGGCCAGAAGGATTGCACGGAGCGCGGACGTGTCTTCAGCCATTCTTTCCAACACCGGGCTGTCAGGGCTTCGAGAATATGGTAAAGAAGAGGGCTCTGTCTCTCGCGGCAAAGGATGCCGAACCCTCATCATGACCGTTGTCACCCGCTTCGCTCCGTCACCTACCGGCTTCCTTCATATCGGAGGAGGACGGACGGCTCTGTTCAATTGGCTGTTCGCGCGTCATCACGGCGGCCGTTTCCTCCTCAGAATTGAGGACACCGACCGCGCCCGATCGACCGATGCCGCCGTCGCCGCCATTTTCGACGGCCTGGAATGGCTGGGCCTCGACTGGGATGGCGAAGCGGTGATGCAGTTCGCGCGCGCCGAACGACACGCCCAGGTGGCGCGTCAGTTGCTCGATGAAGGCAAGGCCTATCGCTGCTACTGCACCCCCGAGGAACTGACCGCAATCCGCGAGGAACAGCGGGCCAAGGGGCTACCGATGCGCTACCCCGGCATCTGGCGCGACCGCGACCCGTCCGACGCTCCGGCCAACACGCCGTTCGTCGTCCGGCTCAAGGCCCCGACCGAGGGCGAAACCGTAATCGCCGATCTGGTCCAGGGCGAAGTCCGCGTTGCCAACGAGCAGCTTGACGACATGATCCTGCTGCGCGCCGACGGCACGCCAACCTACATGCTGTCAGTGGTGGTGGACGATCATGACATGGGGGTGACCCATGTCATTCGCGGCGACGACCATTTGACCAACGCCTTCCGTCAGGCTCAATTGTACCGGGCCAGCGGTTGGGAGGTGCCCACCGTCGCCCATATCCCGCTGATCCACGGTCCCGACGGCGCGAAGCTGTCGAAGCGCCATGGCGCGCTGGGCGTCGATGCCTATCGCGATATGGGTTATCTGCCAGAGGCGATGCGCAATTACCTGCTGCGTCTGGGCTGGAGCCACGGCGACGACGAAATTATTTCGACCGAGCAGGCGATTGAGTGGTTCACTCTTGATTCCGCCGGGCGCTCACCGTCGCGGTTCGACTTCGCCAAGCTGACCCAATTGAACGGTCATTACCAGCGTCAGGCCGATAACACCCGCCTGACCGGGTTGATCGCGCCCCGGCTGGCCGAAAAGCTTGGCCGCCCGCTGACCGAGGCCGAAACCGATCGTCTGACCGCCGGGATGATCGGACTGAAGGATCGGGCGAAGACCTTGGTTGAACTGGCTGATTCAGCGCTGTTCTATGTCCTGCCCCGCCCGCTGACGCTCGACGATAAGGCGGCAAAAATCATCGCCGAATCCGAAACGCGGAACGATTTGGCTCAGTTCTCCGCTCGTGCCGCAGAACTGACCGAATGGAACCGCGAAACGCTGGAGGAGATCGCCCGCACGCTGGCCGAGGAACGCGGGCTGAAGCTCGGCAAGGTCGCCCAGCCGCTTCGGGCCGCGCTGGCCGGAGCCACGGTGTCCCCCCCGATTTTCGAAGTAATGGAGGTCCTGGGCCGCGAAGAGTCCATGGGCCGCATCGGTGACGTCCTGGATAGTTCGCTCCCTTCGCTTTAGGCCGCGATCTGACTGGCGTTACCGACTCTGACCCTTTTGAACAAACAGGGATAACAGACATGACCGATTCCCCTTCGTCGCCAAAAGATACCGTCACACTGACCAATAACAGTTCCGGGAAAAGCGTCGAATTGCCGCTCATCGCCGGAACTGTCGGCCCGAAGGTGATGGATATCCGTTCGCTTTACTCGGACATGGACCTGTTCACCTATGATCCCGGCTACACCTCGACGGGATCGTGCAAATCCGCAATCACGTATATCGACGGCGACGAAGGCGTTTTGCTCCATCGCGGTTACCCAATCGAGGAAATCGCTGAACATGGCGACTTTCTCGAAGCGGCTTTCCTGATTCTGAAGGGAGAACTGCCGAACGACGCCCAGATGACGAAATTCGTCACAGACATCTCTCGCCACTCGATGTTGAACGAACAGATTTCGTTCTTCTTCCGTGGGTTCCGCCGCGACTCTCATCCGATGGCGGTAATGTGCGGCGTCGTCGGCGCGATGGCGGCGTTCTATCACGATTCGATCAATATCAACGACCCGCACCAGCGGATGGTCGCCAGCTATCGCCTGATCGCCAAGATGCCGACGGTAGTGGCCTGGACCTATAAATACGCGATGGGCCAGCCCTTCATCTATCCGCGCAACGATCTCGATTACGCGTCCAATTTCCTTCACATGATGTTCGCGACGCCCTGCGAACCGTACAAGGTCAATCCGACCCTGGCCCGTGCGATGGATCGCATTCTGATCTTGCATGCCGACCACGAACAGAACGCCTCGACCTCGACGGTGCGTCTGGCCGGGTCTTCGGGTGCCAACCCATTCGCCTGTATCGCCGCCGGCATCGCCTCGCTGTGGGGACCGGCTCATGGCGGTGCCAACGAAGCCGTCCTCGCGATGCTGCATGAAATCGGCAGCAAGGAGCGTATCCCCGAATTCCTCAAGCGCGCCAAGGACAAGAACGATCCGTTCCGTCTCATGGGGTTCGGCCACCGGGTCTACAAAAATTACGACCCCCGCGCCAAAATCATGCAGCGCACCTGCCACGAAGTGCTCGACGAATTGGGCATCAAGGACGAGCCGTTGCTGGAACTGGCGATGGAATTGGAGCGGATTGCGCTGTCCGACGAGTATTTCATCGAGCGCAAGCTGTTCCCCAACGTCGATTTCTATTCCGGCATCATTTTCCGGGCCATGGGTATCCCGACCCAGATGTTCACCAGCCTGTTTGCGCTGGCGCGCACTGTCGGCTGGATCGCTCAGTGGAACGAGATGCTGACCGACCCAGAGCAAAAGATCGGCCGTCCGCGCCAGCTCTATGTCGGCGCTCCGCCCCGCCACTATCTGCCGCTGCACCAGCGTGGCTAGCACGGGTCGACAGCGAGATCCGAACGACCGGCGGCGCCTTCGGGCGCCGTTCCGGCGGATCCCTCCGCCCGCCAATGATAATGTCCAACCCGGCGGCGGCCGGCGGCTGGTCGTCCTGGCGGCGGTGGTTTCCAGCGTCGCCCTCGCGGTTATGATCGGACTTAAGTAGAGTCCGAACAAAACAGCAGTGTCATCGGCGATAGGCCGTTGATTTCTTCCGCCCTTTGGGTATGGTCACCGCCGGTGGGGCCTGTAGCTCAATGGTTAGAGCCGGCCGCTCATAACGGTCTGGTTGGGGGTTCAAGTCCCTCCGGGCCCACCAACCCCTCCCCCCGCTTTTCGAACACATCGTACGGTAACGTGGACGCTTCCGGAAACTGGCGTCGCGGCTAAATTTATGATTCTATCCTTGGTAGCTGAGATGCGGGGCGAGGCGAGATCAAGGCTGGCCGCATCCCCGAGGGCTGGAAATCGAAGCCCACCAAACTACGACAAAAAGACCGGGATGCCCGTTGGACGGTGAAGTTCTCCAAGGGCAAGGCAAAGGAGGACGGCACGCCTCAGGGCGATTTGGCCGCCATCGCCTGACCGGGTGGCCCCGGAATGGGGCCAAACCCCGATCACTGGAGGGAACGACCCTCGCAATCCCTCCGTCGGACCAGCGGACATCCTATTCTACGCCCCAAAATCGGGCCAGAACTCGCCTCATCAGTGCCATTTCGGCCGGTCAACGCTGGTTTCCGGAAGTCTCCAGGTGATCTCCGGCGGTTTGGGCCGGTTTGATCCAGTGCGCCCCCCCCCACCCGATCCTGTGCGATTAAACTTGCCCCCTCCCTCTCGCCAGGAATGGCAGGAGGAGAATGAAAGCCATCCGCGTTTTCAATAATAAATTTCTTTTTTATTGGATTACGGACTTGACCCATCATGCGCTGAGGCGTATTTCCGCAATTGCGACATCGGCGGGCCTGTCCCGCAGCCCATCGCATCTTCAACTTGAGAAAACCATGAAACCCCAGTCTCAGACCGCACCGGCGGAGCCTCCTAGTCGTCTCTGGACGATCATGAGCATCGCTAATCATACCCAGGACCGCAGACCTCGCCCTGTGGCCAGGAAGACCGCCCTCCGGTAGGTCCTCCTCGCAGCCGAGCGGACGCCTCCTGGGACGACTTCCGTCAACCCCAGGCAATGGAGGCGAAAATGGCTGCCACCTTTGCAAAAATCCTTTTTTCCCGGACATTTTCCGCCCCGGTCTCCGGTATCGGCACCAATGCCGTCGCCTGCGACGGTCGGTCGCGCCCTCCCGTTCTGATCTGCCCCTGGACGCTTGATCCGGCCTCAGGACGGCTTGTCTGCGCCTGGAAATCGGGCACCGATCCGTCTTGACCGGAACGCATTTCTAAAGGAGGAAGCGGGTCCGCCCGCTCCTTCGCCCCCCACTGACCAGTGATACGCCGTAGAGCTATGACAGTAGCCCCTGCGCATAGATTCTTATTGCCGAAATAAAGGATAAATATATGACTGTGATCGAAACGGAGGCTGGCCTCGGTCCAAACCGGCGCTCGGCCGTTCTCGACGAGGCTCATTTCGGGTCCATCCACGGGGCCTTCGGGACCATTTCCCACGACGATATCGGGCCACGGACGACGTGGCGCGCCCGGATCAGAACCCTGCTAGCCGTGCTGGGGCCGGGGGTGATCGTGATGGTCGGAGATAACGACGCCGGTGCGTTCGGCACCTACACCCAGGCCGGTCAGAATTACGGCACCGCCTTGCTGTGGACCTTGCTGCTGCTGATCCCCGTTCTGTACGTCAACCAGGAGATGGTCCTCCGCCTCGGCGCGGTAACCCGCGTCGGCCATGCCCGGCTGATTCTCGAACGGTTCGGCAAGTTTTGGGGCGCCTTCAGCGTGATCGATCTGTTCCTTCTGAACGCCCTGACCATCGTCACCGAATTTATCGGCATCACCCTTGCGCTCGATTATCTCGGCATTTCGCGCGAAATTGGCGTGGGGATATCGGCGGTTCTGGTGATGGCGGCAGCCGGAACCGGCAACTTCCGCCGGTTCGAGCGTTTCGCGATGATACTGGCCTTCGGCAGCCTGCTGCTGGTTCCGGTATTCCTTGCGGTGCACCCGCCGCTCGACCAGATCGCCCACGATTTCGTGACACCGCAGATGCCGCCAGACAGCAAACTCAGCGAGGTGATGCTGCTGGTGATCGCGATCGTCGGCACCACCGTCGCACCCTGGCAGCTGTTCTTTCAGCAAAGCTATGTGATCGACAAGCGGATCACCCCGCGCTTCATCCGTTATGAGCGGGTCGACCTGTGGCTGGGCATTCTGATGGTGGTGATCGGCGCGGTGGCGATGATGTCCTTTACGGCCGCGATCTTCGTAGGTCGGCCCGAATTCGGAGGCTTCACCGACGCCGGTGCCGTAGCGGTCGGGCTTGAAAAATATGCCGGAGCGGTGCCGGGTGTCCTCTTCGCGCTTGCCTTGCTCAACGCCTGCATCATCGGCGCGGCCGCAGTGTCACTATCAACAGCCTACGCGATCGGTGACGTTCTGTCGCTCCGCCATTCCCTCCACCATAAGGCAAGCGAAGCCAAGGGATTCTATGCCATCTACGCCAGTCTGATCCTGGTGGCGGCGTTTCTGGTGCTGACGCCCGGCACACCGCTCGGCCTGCTGACCAATGCGGTGCAGACCCTGGCCGGTATCCTCTTGCCCAGCGCCACGGTGTTCCTTCTGTTGTTGTGCAATGACCGCGCCGTGCTGGGGCCGTGGGTTAACTCCCCCCGCCTCAACTGGTTTACCGGGGCGGTCATCGCGGTGTTGGTAATGCTTTCGATCATTCTGACGTCCTCGGTGCTGTTTCCCGACATTGGGGAGGATGTGATCCTCGGTATCCTGGGCGGTGGTAGCATCGTCGGCATCATCGTGGCGTTGGCCAGTTGGTTCTGGCGTCGTCGTCGGCCCGTGCGCCGTGCGCGGCAGAGGGCACTCGCCCCCGAAATCGACCAGATTCCGCCCGAGTTTTGGCAAATGCCGCCGCTGTCCGAGTTGCCTCCGCCCCGGATGTCTCGTCTCAACCGGCTGTGGATGGGGGTATTGCGGGCTTATTTGGTGCTTGCCGCTGGCCTAGTGCTGGTACGGATCGTTCAACTCGCCTTGTCCGGTCCGGTCTGACCCGTCGTTGGCTTGAGGATTCCAATGGAAGATTGCCCTAGTCCCGCGGACGGTGCCGAGGCCTGTCGGCTGACAGCGCCGTCCGCGCTCTATCCCCTCGCTTCGTCCGTTTTTCTAGGACTGACGCTCTAAGCTGTCCCCGCGAGTGGTGGGGCGGTCCTGGTGCGAACAGCCCCATTATCCCGAGGATTGCTGCATGACGACGAATTTCCTGTGCTCACGCCACCTCCTGACCATCATCGCCATTGCAACTCTGCTGGTCGCTCTCGTCCTCGCCGAGGAGATTGCTGCGCTGTCGATGGTGGATTCCGACAATCCCCTAGGGTCGTCACATGACCAATCCGGCGCATACCGTATGCTCGTTAAGGTTGATTTGTTCGTATTCCGCTCCCATGGCGAATGCTAAGCGAACGGGAAATCGTGATGTTTCAGGATATAAACGAAGAAAGCCAGCAAGCGCTGTTCGCGTTCGAACAGGCGGCGTTTCATCTCTGGCAGACGCATCGCCAGCACGTCGATCGTCTGCGACGGGCCGACAATAGCGACGCCTCCCCCCGCACGCGTCGGAACCTGTACAACGCCCTGAAAAGCTACCGCAAAGCCGAGGCCGACTTGTTTCGGCGCTTGGCTGACGCGGACAAGTCCAGAATAGGGCCTGCGGACATTATTTCGCTCGACAAAGACAGCGTTTTCACTCCCGCAACAGAACCATCACGAGGAAACGACGAGCGCTCTCGATAGCATCCCCTTGGTTTTTTCGTATAGGTCGGGTTTATAAAGGACTGGGCGATGGGACTTTTTATGGAATGGCATGATCTGATTTTGCGGTTGGGTGGGGCCGTCTTGTTCGGTGCCATCATCGGGATCGAGCGTCAGTGGCGTCAACGGATGGCCGGGCTTCGAACGAATGCACTGGTCTCGCTGGGCGCGGCCAGCTTTGTCGTTTTCTCGACCATCACCGCAGGGGATGCCAGTCCCACACGTATCGCAGCACAGATCGTCTCGGGCATCGGGTTTCTCGGTGCTGGCGTCATCATGCGTGAGGGCGTCAATGTCCGAGGCTTGAACACGGCGGCAACGTTGTGGTGTTCCGCCGCCGTTGGCACGTTCACAGGGGCCGGACATCTTGTTGAGTCTGGAATCGTTGCCGCGTTCGTGGTTCTGACCAATCTGCTCTTGCGTCCCCTCGTCGGCCTTATCAACCGCCAACCTCTTCCCACCACGACCGAGGTGGAAACCGAGTACACCGTTCATGTCACCTGTCGCGGAGATGGCGAAGCTCACATCCGAGCGCTTCTCCTCCAAGGGCTTGTCGATGTCCTCAGCCTGAGACGTCTGGAAAGCCAGAATATCGAAGGCACCGATCATGTCTCTGTGACTGCGATTCTGAGCACCTTGGGACGCAACGATCTCGCATTGGAAAAGACCGTGGGACGGCTCAGTCTGGAAGCCAGCGTCACCGCCGCCCGATGGCAAGTAGGGTCTCCTCTGGACTCGTGACCGGGCGAACGGCCGTATCGATGCGGGCCATGTCCTGTGCGGTGATTTCCTTGCCTTCGGCGATCCTGTTGCGGCGGGGGTTGATATGGATATCGATATCTCCGCTCAGTGCGGATAAACAGCCCCTCACGCAGGCGGGCGCCATCCGCAGCGGCGATCTGGCGGAACAGTCGCAGCGCCTTGATAGCGATGTCAGCCTGTTCCTTGCCAGCGTCCGCGCTTGAAAGCCAAAAGCCGTTGATTAACGGCGGCGAGGATCGCAGGGACGGAACATTTTGTAACTGATTCCATGGCGCTCCATCCGCACGCCGAGCATGCGGCGGGTCAGTCCGAGTTCTGTCGCCGCCTCGCCGATATTGCCGCTGCTGTTCTTCAGCGCCTCGACAATCATCTCGTACTCGACAGCGTTGATCTTGGCTTCAAGTGGCATCCGAAATCCGGTGTCGGTCTCGGTGGGAGTCTGTAGCGACGGCGGCAGATCGTAGCTGTGGATCACGCCGTCATCGGACAGAATCAACGAGCGTTCGATCACGTTCTCCAACTCGCGGACGTTACCGGGCCAGTGGTAGCTCATCAGCATATTGAGCGCCGGGGTTGAGATGCGCTTGACATCCTTGCCGTTCTCGGCCGCCAAGGTCGAAACGAAATAATCGGCCAGGGTGATCACGTCGCTGCCACGCTCACGCAAGGGAGGGATCGTGATAGGAAAGACGTTGAGACGATAGAACAGATCCTCGCGGAATGTTCCTTGTTCGACCATCGTGGCAAGGTCGCGATTGGTCGCGGCGATGATGCGGACGTCAACCCGTACCGGCTTGCTGCCGCCCACCCGTTCGAAGGTACGCGCCTGAAGCACACGAAGCAGCTTGGCCTGCATCGTCAGGCTGAGTTCGCCAACCTCGTCGAGGAAGATGGTACCGCCATCCGCCTGCTCGAAATAGCCTTTGTGCATCATCATCGCACCTGTGAACGAGCCCTTCTCATGGCCGAACAGCTCGCTTTCCGCCAGTCCTTCGGGCAAGGCAGCACAGTTGGCCTTAACGAAAGGTCCCTCGGCATTGGGGCTGTTATAGTGGATCGCATTGGCCACCAGTTCCTTGCCCACACCGCTCTCACCCAGGATCAGCACGGTGGCACGAGTCACCGCGACCTTATGGATCAGGGAATAAACCTCCTGCATTGGCTTGGAATTGCCGATGATATTGTCCGGCTTAAAGCGTTGCTTGAGGGCGCTCTTGAGGCGCCGGTTCTCGGTCTCCAGGCGAACCTTTTCGATATTTTCCATCAGATACAGCTCGACCGCCGGAGCGATCAGCGTGCCGATCATCGCCAGCAACTCAACATCTTGTTTCAACAGACGGTGATTGAGGTAGATGCGTTCAGCGCAGATGGTGCCAAGAACCTTCTGCGCCAGAATAATCGGGACGCAGACGAACGCGGTCTTGCCTCGTCGCTTGCGGTCGCCGTGAGCGCGGGTGCGATCAAGGAAATCTGGGTCCTGATCGAGACGGGGAACGATGATCGGCTTGCCGGTCTGGACCACCTTGCCGGTAATGCCCTCGCCGGGGCCATAGATGCCACGCCCCTTTTCCTCTTCGGTCAGGCCAAAGCTGTCATGGATGAAGATCGTTTCGGAATGGCGGTCATACAGCATCATGATGCCGCGATGCATCCTCAGACGGCGGCGCATCCCGTCCAGAGTGATCGACATCAGGGTGGCAAGATCGGCATCCTCCGCCAGCACTTTATTGATTTCAAACAGGATTGGCAGAACGCTGACCCGGCACTCGCCGGTGAAGCAGTGGGTGAACTCTTCGACCGAGGCATCGAGCGCGCGATCGAGAGTGACGGTATTTTCCGTGCTCATTGGTCCGCACTCACTCCATTAACGTGACCCCTATCTCCTGAAACAGAGGATGCAAACAACGGACCAACCGAGATGAGAAGAGGGCGGAATGAGAGGACTATCGGTTCCCGCCGTTTCCAACGCGATACGATCTAATGCTGAATAGAAATAATTAAAATCCCACAAAGAGTGCGCCCCCTGAGATCAATATGCCTAATAATTGATCAAAAGTCCGTGGCGTTCAAGGTAAGGGCTTAGAACCGCCCTTCCCGCTTTCGACCTGGCCGAAAAACACGGATCGATGGTCGAATCCAGGAATTCACCGTTCAGGTCAATTCCCGCTGCGAAATTTTCATATCCTGTTGATTTACGATCCGCCCTTCCCTTCGCACCGCAGGCCGGACGAATTCACCGAATCGGGATATTTCGGGCGGCTTTTTTCATATCTGGAACAATCCGGCCCGGCACGAAGATTCGGAGCAAAGCCAAGTCATTGCTTTTCAAGGACATTGCTCCTCGTCCCGTTCGGATCGGGACGAGCAGGAATTTACCCAATCCGTAAACTCTAAATTCTTTTAGAATCAATGACTTCGTTGGCACGCTGCTTGCCATTCAGGAAAGCACGGATGGATTTTCGCCGTCCCCAAGAGTTCACCAACGGAGTTTCCCATAATGACGCGCAAAGTTGCTATCTACGGTAAGGGCGGGATCGGCAAATCGACCACCACCCAGAACACGGCGGCAGCGCTGGCTCATTTCCACCACAAGCACGTGTTTATTCACGGCTGCGACCCCAAGGCGGACTCGACCCGCCTGATTCTGGGCGGCCTGCCGCAGGAAACCGTGATGGACACCCTGCGGACCCAGGGCGCCGAAAAGGTGACCCTCGACAAGGTTGTTAAGACCGGGTTCCACGACATCCGTTGCGTCGAGTCGGGTGGACCGGAACCGGGGGTTGGCTGCGCCGGTCGCGGCGTCATCACCGCGATCGACCTGATGGAGGCCAACGAAGCCTATACCCCCGACCTCGACTTTATTTTCTTCGACGTGCTGGGCGATGTCGTCTGCGGCGGGTTCGCGATGCCGATCCGCGACGGCAAGGCACAGGAAGTCTATGTCGTCGCCTCGGGTGAGATGATGGCGATCTACGCCGCCAACAACATCTGCAAAGGTCTGGTCAAGTACGCCAAACAGAGCGGCGTGCGCCTGGGCGGCATCATCTGCAACAGCCGCAAGGTCGATGGCGAGCGTGAGTTCCTGGAAGAATTCTGCGCCGCGATCGGCACCAAGATGATCCACTTCGTGCCGCGCGACAACATCGTGCAGAAAGCCGAGTTCAATAAGAAGACGGTGACCGAGTTCGATCCCTCCGCCGATCAGGCCCAGGAATACCGGCAACTCGCCCAGTCGATCATCGACAACGACAATTTCGTTATCCCGAAGCCGCTGACAATGGATGAGCTGGAGGCGATGGTCGTCAAATACGGCATGTGCGACTGACGCCAGCCTGGAGCCGTGCATCCGCGCGGGACAGGGAACGGTACCGCCTTCCACCACCGTTCCCGTCCATTCCGGCAATTGATCTGACGAGACCGGACGGACCGGCGCGGGTGCACACCTCGAAGGGCGACATCCTGCAACGGAGCGAAAACGATGCCATATCATGAGTTTGAATGCAGCAAGTGCATCCCCGAGCGCAAGCAGCACGCCGTCACCAAGGGACCGGGCGAGGATCTGACCTCATGCCTGCCCAAGGGCTACCTGAACACGATTCCGGGTTCCATCTCGGAACGCGGCTGCGCCTATTGCGGAGCCAAGCACGTCATCGGCACCCCGATGAAAGACGTCATCCACCTCAGCCACGGCCCGATCGGCTGCACCTATGACACCTGGCAGACCAAGCGCTATATCAGCGACAACGGCAACTTCCAGCTGAAGTACACCTTCGCCACCGATGTCCGTGAAAAACATATCGTATTCGGTGCCGAGAAGCTGCTGAAGCAGAACATCATCGAGGCATTCCAGCAATTTCCCGACATCAAGCGGATGACGATCTATCAGACGTGCGCCACCGCGCTGATCGGCGACGACATCAACGCCATCGCTGAAGAAGTGATGGAGGAATTGCCCGACGTTGACATCTTCATCTGCAACTCTCCGGGCTTTGCCGGCCCCAGCCAGTCCGGCGGGCATCACAAGATCAATATCGCCTGGATCAACCAGAAGGTCGGCACCGTCGAACCCACGATCACCAGCGATTACGTGATCAATTACGTCGGCGAATACAACATCCAGGGCGACCAGGAGGTCATGCAGGACTTCTTCAAGCGGATGGGAATCCAGGTCTTATCGACCTTCACCGGCAACGGCAGTTACGACGATCTGCGGGCGATGCACAAGGCCCACCTCAACGTGCTCGAATGCGCTCGTTCGGCCGAATACATCTGCAACGAACTGCGCGTCCGCTATGGCATTCCCCGGCTCGACATCGACGGTTTCGGCTTCGAACCGCTGTCGCAGTCGCTGCGCAAGGTGGCGATGTTCTTCGGCATCCAGGATCGCGCCGAGGCGATCATCGCCGAGGAAACCGCCCGTTGGAAACCCGAACTCGATTGGTACAAAGAGCGCCTGAAGGGCAAGAAGGTGTGCCTGTGGCCGGGCGGCTCGAAGCTGTGGCACTGGGCGCACGTCATCGAAGAGGAAATGGGCCTCAAGGTCGTCTCGGTCTACACCAAGTTCGGCCACCAGGGTGACATGGAGAAGGGCATCGCCCGGTGCGGCGAGGACGCTCTGGCCATCGACGATCCCAACGAGTTGGAGGGTCTGGAAGCCCTCGAAATGCTGAAGCCCGACATCATCTTCACCGGCAAGCGTCCGGGTGAAGTCGCCAAGAAGGTCGGTGTTCCCTACCTCAATGCCCACGCCTACCACAACGGCCCCTACAAGGGCTACGAAGGCTGGGTCCGGTTCGCCCGCGACATCTACAACGCGATCTATTCCCCAATCCACCAATTGGCCGCTCTGGACATCAGCCGCGACCCGATCCCGACCGACAAGGGCTTCGTCACCCAGCGGATGCTGTCCGACGCCTCCTTGCCCGAAGAGATCCGCGCTTCGACCACGCTGCGCCAATACAGCGGAGCCTATGACAGCGTGACCCCCTTGCGGGACAAGACCTATCCCACGTTCGACTCCCGCCCCGCCGCGGCCGAATAGCACGAGGACGATCATGGAAGACGTGACAAAGACCAGGGTCGAACAGTTGATCGACTACATTATGAAGAATTGCCTGTGGCAATTCCACTCCCGCAACTGGGACCGCAAGCGTCAGAACGAGAATATCCTCGGCATGACCACCAAGCTGCTGTGCGGCGAGCCGGTGACGCCAGAAACGCCAGAGGACAAGTGCTACTGGGTCGATGCGTTCTGCTTGGCCGAGGCGTATCGCGAACGCCACCCCTGGCTGGCGACGTTGGGCGTCGATCAGATCCGCGAGCTGATGGCCAAACTGCACGAACAGCTCGATTTCCAGACCATCACCGGATCACTCAACGAAGAATTGTCCGATCAGCATTACTAGGAAGGATCTCTCCATGTCCTGTGAACTGAAACTGAAAGAGCGGATCGGCACCATTAACCCGATCTTCACCTGCCAGCCAGCCGGTGCCCAATATGCCAGCATCGGCATCAAGGATTGCATCGGAATCGTGCATGGCGGCCAGGGCTGCGTGATGTTCGTCCGCCTGCTGATCTCGCAGCACCTCAAGGAAAGCTTTGAGATTGCCTCGTCTTCGGTGCACGAGGACGGGGCGGTGTTCGGCGCGCTGAACCGCGTCGAGGAAGCGGTGGACGTGCTGCTGATGCGCTATCCCCACGTCAAGGTGATCCCGATCATCACCACCTGCTCGACCGAGGTGATCGGCGACGATGTTGACGGCGTTGTCACCAAGCTGGAAGAAGAACTGCTTCAGGTGAAATATCCCGACCGCGAGGTCCACCTGATCCCGATCCACACGCCCAGCTTCGTTGGCAGCATGGTCAGCGGCTATGACGTCGCCGTGCGCGATTTCGTCAAATACTTCGCGAAGAAGGATAAACCCAGCTTCAAGATCAATCTGATCACCGGCTGGGTCAATCCTGGCGACGTCACCGAACTGAAGCGCCTGCTGGCCGAAATGCAGATCGAGGCCAACGTCCTGTTCGAGATCGAAAGCTTCGATTCGCCCCTGATGCCCGACAAGAGCGCGGTATCGCACGGTTCGACCACGATCGAGGATTTGATCTCGACCGCCGACGCCCAGGGTACGATCGCACTCAACCGCTATGAGGGCGGAAAGGCGGCCAAGTTCCTGGAAAAGCGCTGGGATGTTCCCGCGATCATCGGCCCGACCCCCATCGGAATCCGCAATACCGATACCTTCCTCCAGAACTTGAAGGCGATGACCGGCAAGCCGATCCCGGACTCTCTGGTGCGCGATCGCGGCATCGCCATCGACGCGATCACCGACCTGACTCACATGTTCCTGGCCGACAAGAAGGTCGCGATCTACGGCAACCCCGATCTGGTGATCGGGCTGGCGGAATTCTGCCTCGACCTCGAAATGAAGCCGGTTCTGCTCTTGTTGGGAGACGAAAACGCCGAATACGAAAACGATCCCAGGATCAAGGCGTTACAGGACAGTGTTGACTTCGATATGGAGATCGTCGCCAACGCCGATCTCTGGGATCTTGAGGATCGCATCAAGAACAAGGGGCTCGAACTCGACCTGATCCTTGGCCATTCCAAAGGCCGCTTCATCGCGATCGACAACATGATCCCGATGGTACGGGTCGGCTTCCCCACCTACGACCGCGCCGGTCTGTTCCGCTATCCCGTGGTTGGCTACAAGGGCGCCACCTGGCTGGCCGAGCAGATGGCCAACGCCCTGTTCACCGACATGGAATACAAAAAGAACAAGGAGTGGATCCTCAACGTCTGGTGATTCTTGTCACGGGGGCGGCGGCCGGGTTCGGTGGCCGCCCCGCCCACTTTCGTAACCAGTCGGGAGGGTCTTGATGAAAATAGCCGCTTGCATCGACGAGGCCGGGACGGTCTCGACACTGGACCGCCCCGGTTCGGTCTGTCTGTTCGGGCGCGAAGCCACGGGATGGGTCGAGCAGGATCGAATTGCCTTCGATCTCGCTGCCCGGCCGACCCTGGCCCTGCGCAAAGAAGCGCTGCGCGACCTTGCCATCCGACTCGGCGATTGCCGGGTTCTACTGGCCGCCGGGGTCACCGGCATCGTGCCCGCCATTCTCCAGGGCGAATTGGGCTTCCGCATCTGGCGGTCCCAAGGCGAATTGACCGAACAGCTCGACCACGTTGCCACCCGCGAGGCCGAAGCGGCGGAAGCCGCCGCAGTGATTGCCGCGCCGGAACTCCCCGCTGGGAGTTGCTGTTCGTCGCGCTGCTCGACCGGCTGTACCCCGGCAACGGACACGGCTGCCAAAATCGATATTGCCCCGGAACAGATCGGCCGCCCCGAAGAGGGACGGCTGAGGATCGATCTGGCCGCCTGTCTGGCAGGAACATCCGGCCTTAATTCACGCGATATTCTCGTTCCGATCTTGACTGGTCCGCCGTTTCGCTCGCTCGAAATCCTGTGCGACCACCCGCCGCGTTGGCTTGCCGAAACCGTGGCCGGGCTTGGCCTGATCGCATCAATCGAAGCCACGCCCAAGTCCGGTATCCGGGTGACCGTTACCCCTCGCTAATCCGTTCCCATAGTCCCGACAGGATCACCGCCATGGCTTACCGACCGACCCGGCTTCGCCTGCTCTATTTCGCCTACAGCGCCGACATGCACCCCGATCAGATCCGCGAGCGTTGCGACGCACCCGAATTGGTTGGCCGCGCCCGCCTCGACGGATACCGGCTGTCTTTTCATGGCCGGTCAAGGGTCTGGGACGGCGGCCAGGAAACAGTGACTCCCGATCCCGGATCCGAGGTTCATGGAATCCTCTATCGCCTGTCGGTTTCCGATTTCGACCGGCTGGATATCTGGCAGGGCGTCCGCATCGACGGTGGCGGGTCATATTTCCACTCGCCAGTCGACGTCATGGATGAACAAGGGCATAGTCACGATGCCTTGATCTACCGCAAGGCCGTGGTGGGTGAACCCGCGCCGCCCAGCCACGATTATCTGCGCCATCTTGTCGCGGCAGCGACGGCGCGGGAACTTTCCCCCGCCTATATTGCCGCTCTGGTGGCGCTTCCATCGCGTCCGGCGGACTACCCTGTCCCGCGCGAGGATCTGACGGCAACAGCCCTGCTTTCCGGCATGAGTTGTGCTTGCTGACCTTATTGCGCCGGTCGAGGCGACCGACCGATTATTGACTATGGAGATGACGACATGACGATCCAAACGGCAGGCAATCCGCACGGCCCGATGCGCCGCAAGGAGCGCGAGATCACCGAACGAGCGGAGATCGACGCGATCCTGGCGTCCGAAAAGGTGATGCACCTTGCCTTGTGCGCCGACAACATGCCGTTCCTGGTTCCGGTGTTTTACGCCTATAACGGCACCGCGCTTTATTTCCATTCCGCCCCGGCGGGGTCGAAGATCGATATCCTGAAGCGCAATGATCGCGTCTGTTTCGAAGTATCGGCCTATTACGGCGTGATCGAGGACGAGCGCGCCTGTGATTTCGAGGCGCATCACCGTACCGTGATCGGCACCGGACGGGCGGTATTCGTCGAGGACGAGGCGGAAAAGGTCGCGGCGCTTGACCAGATCGTCGCCCTTTTCACCAAGACCAACTTCACCTATTCGCCGCGGAAACTCGCCCACACCACGGTCATCCGCATCGATATCGATCAGATCAAGGGCAAAAGCCACGGCTTTCCCAAGACCTGACCGATGAGGTCCGGGGGGCGCCCTCTCTCCCCCCGGACCTAACATCAGAGATAGCCGTGATAGGCGCGCACCTTGTAGCGCCCGCCAATCACCAGGAACTCGCCCTCGCTGTTAAGCGCCCGGTCATCAAGCAATCCGGGGAAGAACAGCAGCTTGACCGTGGGAATCTCGGTCTCCAGAACCCAGTCGCCAAATTCCTCGGCACGTTCCTGAGAACTGCTGAACGACACCAGATTGTTGAGGCGCACCTCGGCAAGGCGACCGGCGATCCGCTCATCAACCCGCTGTCCCGCGAAATCGTTGGTGCCGCGCCAGAGACGAACGAAGCGCGGTCCCGGTTTCTTGAAATGGCGGATGCTCCACTGGCCGTATTCGTACAGCAGATCAATCTGCTGATGGATACAGTTGTTGTGGAAACGAATATCGGTCTTCTCGCGCAGATAGTCTGCCCAGGCCGACGACGGAAAGACCCCCAGCGGTTCTTTGTGGAACACCGGGACGAGGCCGAAACGGCTTTCCACCCATCCCTTCAGCACCGCCGCCTTGGCGCTGTTGGAATCTCCGCCCCAGCCACGGAGCAATTCGAGATAACTGGTGGCTGCGCGTCGGGATTCGGCGGGGCCATCGTCGGGCGCGGGCGGCCCCAGGCCAAAATGGTGTGCCATGTAATGGGCGAACGCAGCCGCCGCCTCGACCTGGGTCGCACACCGTCCAAGAAGCTGAAACAAGCCGGGATGGGTTTCGCGCGTTCCGCATATCGTCAATCGGCGCAACGAGCGGTTGAAAGCAGCCGCCCCCAGAATCTGGGGCGGAATGCCCACCATCGAGGTGCTGTACCATTCTTCCGGGTCTTCAATCGGACGGGTGTCCGGCTCGGGCAACAATGGGTCCACGGAAACGCCCCCTTCCGGTTCGGTCGGTTAACCACCCCCCCCATTACGCCGGACGAATAGACCGCGATAGCGCCAGGGTTTGGGGATTTTCGTGTTCCCACGTCTCGCGGGCAAGACGGGTCGCCTGAAAAACGGCGGTGACGATGGCTTGGCCGATCGGGGTGTGTAACCCGGCGAAGGAATCCGGTTCGCTGGAATCGCTGGCGGGACAGGCGATCACGATGCAGTCTGTCCCAGTGCCGACAATGCGGCCATCCTCCGCCAGCAAAGCGGCGGTGCGAGCCATCGTCGCCATCGACAAGGCTTCCAGCAGCGCCGCCTCGCTCAAGGGACGTGCCACCGCTACCAGCAGGTTGATGGTTCCCACCGGCGTTGCAGTCATGACGTTCCGCGGCACCCCATCGGAACACAGAACCGCGCCGTTGGTCAGCCCCAGCGTCACCAGAGCTTCGGCCTGATCCTCACCGTCTCCGGCCATGGCGCAATGATGACGTCGAATATCCCGCGCCGTCATCAGGCCAAGGGCACCGCCAAGCCCGGCGGCGTCGAGACGACGGTTGAGCAGGTCGATCGGATCGACACCCAACGGCAGATCGGCATCGCAGACCTCTAGCCAGGCGATGGTATCGACTGCTGCAAAACCAGGATGGGTGAGGCTCCACCCCACGGTCCGCCAACGAGATGCAAAGCGAACGATCAGCCAGGGTTGTCGTGTTTCGACAGAGAACAATCGAGACATGACAGGGCGTTTCGCACAGGTAGAGCCTTGATGCAAGCGTTTCGGTAATATCACGTCTTGGACAAAAACCGTCTTGACCAAGGGGAAAGACGGTTTAATCATGCAACTCACACGCTGGTTCCTCGGTTCGCGCCGGGGAGGCAAGAGGGAACACGGTCCGGTTCGCATGCGAACCAAGTCCGAGGCTGTCCCCGCAACTGTGAGCGGCGAGCCCGCGTCCATCATAGCCACTGGGAAACTGGGAAGGCTGGGCGCTTTGGGCATTGACCCGCAAGCCAGGAGACCTGCCAGCGCTGTCACCCAACCGATGGGCGGTGGACCCATACGGAGCGGCATTTCGCAGCGGTGACGTCAACGCCGAGACGAAGGCCGTGTGGGGGGATCTCCCTTTTCACGACACTCGATTTATTCCGCATGTGCCCCGTGATCGGACATCCCGGAGAGCGACATACGGACGAGAAGACTGGGGAAGCAATGGCGGACCATGACAGGGCCGTCATCACGCTCGGGGCTTCGGATCGGTTTCTGTTTTTCTTGCGCTGGCGGATCAGCCGAAGCGCAAACGGGGGAGCGTGACCGAATGAAGTGTTTTGAACAGCCGAATCATAGGAAAGCACAAGCTTTTGCATTCCTGTCGGCTCTGGTGGCATTGGGCGGCAGCGACGTGGCGCGGGCCGACGACGCAGGAAGCGCGCTCCCGGAAACCCTGGTTACCGCCAGTCGCTTCGGTGAAGGAATCACCGGCGCCTCAACCACGGTAATCTCCACCGAAGAGATTGAACGGTCGCCCGGACAGACTCTGGTGGAAATTCTCGACCGCGTTCCCGGCATTCAGGTGCGGTCGATGTATGGCGGAGTCAATGGATTCGACGCCAACATCGATTTGCGTGGATTTGGTTCAACCGCGTCTTCCAACACCCTAATTTTATTGAATGGACGTCGCCTTAACGACAACGATTCGTCGTCGATCGATCTCGGTGCCATCAACCGCGCCAACATCGAGCGAATCGAAATCATCCGTGGCAATGCCGGAGCGGTGTTGTACGGCGACGGCGCGGTCGGCGGTGTCATCAACATCATCACCAAGAACGCCGCCAATACCCCGGACTCGTTCTCGGCCGAAGCCGGAATAGGTTCGCTCGGCTATCGTCAGGGAACGCTCACCGCGACCCGCAGGGTGGGGGCAACCGCCTTGTCGTTGTCCGGCAGCCAAACGACCTCCGATGGCTTCCGCGAAAACAACAAGACAAAACAGCGCAACGTGATGGGAGAGGTGCGCCATACTCTCGATGGCGGCGAGGTTTACCTCAACATCTCGGCCGACGATTCCGAGATTGGCTATCCCGGTTCGGTCTCCCTGGCGCAAATAGCGCGCGGCGGATGGCGGGGAACCTCTCATCCCAACGATTATGGAGACAAGCAGGCGGTTAATCTCGCCCTGGGCGGCACTGTCGATCTGGCTTCGAATGTCGAACTGGTGATCGATGGCGGATTGCGCCACAAGGATCAGCAGGCTTTGTTCTCCAGCGGGTATATGGATACGTCCTTTACCACGATCTCGCTGACGCCTCGCCTCAATGCCGAAACCCAACTCGCCGGTTTGCCGAACCGCCTGACCACCGGCATCGATTTTTATGAAAACCTATACGATTCCGACCGGTCAGTTCAGATCGGCAGCAAACCTTACGACCGCTATCATCTCCAGCAGCGCACCGTAGCCCTGTACGGCCAGGATACCGTTGCGGTGCGACCCGATACCGATGTCTCGTTCGGCGCTCGAATCGTGCATATGGCGGTGTCGGCGGTGCAGCGCAGCAGCGCGCCCGGCACGCCCTACGATGGAGACGACATCAATTACGCCGCTCATCTCGGGATCGAGCATCGCTTCGATGACAATCTCGCCATATTCGGTCGGCTCGGCCGCAGCTTACGCCTGCCCAACGTCGATGAGCGGGTTGGCATGGGCTATCCGACACGGTTTACCCTCAAGCCGCAGACTTCGCAGGATGTCGAAACCGGACTGCGCGGCCGATATGGCCGGTTGGGATGGCAGAGCTCTGTGTTCCTGATGAATCTCCACAATGAGCTGCATGCCGACCCGGAAAGCTGGGTCAATCGCAATCTCGAACCGACCCGTCGCTATGGCTCGGAGAATAGTGTATCCCTGCGGGTAACCGACACTGTACGGCTTAAAGGCGGACTGTCTTATACCAAAGCGGTGTTCCGTGAAGGACCGTTCAAAGGCAACGACGTGCCGTTGGTCGCCAACTGGACTGGTTCAGCCGGGGTATCGTGGGATGCCTGGGAAAAATACGCCGTGGTCGATCTCGATGCCCGTTATGTCGGAAGCCGACGCGCCGATGGCGATGAAGCCAATACGTTCGAGACGATCGATCCTCATACCCTGGTCGATCTGCGCATCGGCGGCGAGATCGCTCCGGCAACGTGGTCTTTCTCGATACAGAATCTCTTCGACCAACACTATTACGACTATACGTACCTGTCTTCGACCTATCCCATGCCGGGACGGACGATGATCGGCCGTCTGGGGGTCAAATTCTGATACACAACCGGATGATCCGCCGACAGGCATTCGCCCTGTCGGCCTTCCTGCTCGCCGCCGTTTCGGCGACGGCGGCGGAATCGCCACGGCGGATCGTCTCGGCGAACCTGTGCGCCGATCGGCTGACACTGGCCTTGGCCGAACCCGGCCGAGTCGTCGCTGTCAGTCCGATGGCGGCAGATCCCACAGTTTCAACGGTGGCTGCTACTGCGGCGAATCTGGCGGTCACCCGCGCACAAGTCGAAGATATTGTCGCCTTTCACCCTGATTTGGTGGTTCTCGGAGCCTTCAACGCTCCCGCCACCGGTCAGATGCTCGAATCGCTGAATATTCGGGTGCACCGGGTGGGAACCGCTGAAAGTCTCGTCGCCGTGCAGACCGAGATTCGCGCTCTGGCCGCAATCCTGGGCGAGTCGGACCGAGGGGAAGCGATGATCGCGGCGATGTTGGCGCGACTGGCGCAATTGCCACGGTTCGATCATCGCGTCGCCGCGGCGGTTTATCAGGCGGGGGGATGGAGCGCTGGACGCGACACCCTGGCCGACGAATTGTTCAACCGGATCGGCCTCGTCAATATCACTGCGGCCGAAGGGCGGCGCGGTTTTACCACCTTGCCGCTGGAAACCCTGGTGGCGGCGGCACCCGATTTAATTGTGATCGAATCGATGGGAGAGGAAAAGCCGTCTCTAGCCGGTGCATTGCTGCACCATCCCGCTCTAACCCTGCGCGGCACTCAAATGGTTACCGTACCGATGCGGTTATGGGCCTGCCCGGATGCCGCCTTGGTCGAAGCGGCGGCGCTGATTGCGGCATCAGTGCCATGATCCGCCCTGCTCCCGAACCGATCCTGGTCCTGTTGCTGGCGCTTCTGGCGGTCGTCTCGGTCTCGCTCGGCACGACCGCGCTGATGCCATGGGACGTCTTCTCCGCCAATCCAGACCGCGCCGCGCTGGCGCGCCTTGTGATCGTTGAAATCCGCTTGCCGCGCACCCTTCTGGCCGTGCTAACCGGAGGCTCTCTTGGGCTGGCCGGTGCGGTTCTGCAAGGATTACTGCGCAACCCACTCGCCGACCCCGGAGTGATTGGGGTGTCGGCGATGGCGTCGCTCGGCTCGGTTCTGGCGTTCTATTTCGGGCTGTGGTCGGTGGCCGCAGGCGGCATTTGTGGCGGGTTACTGGCAGCCGTACTGTTGGTAATGCTGGCCGGACGGCGAACAGGCACCCTGACGCTGTTGCTGGCCGGAGTCGCGCTGTCGAGCTTCGCCGTGGCCTTGACCGCCCTGGCGTTGAATCTTGCTCCGTCGCCGCTGGCTGCCTACGAAATCATGTTCTGGCTGCTGGGGTCGGTGGCCGATCGCTCGTGGTCGCAGGTCCGTCTTGTCGCGCCGCTGATTCTGCTCGGCTGGGGCCTGTTGCTCGCGACCCGGCGCGGTCTCTCGGCCTTGGCGTTAGGCGAGGATGTCGCTCAGTCGCTCGGGGTCAATCTGATCCGATTACGCGGTCTCGCCGTTTTCGGCACCGCCTGCTGCGTCGGCGCGGCAGTGGCTGTAACAGGTAGCATCGGATTCGTCGGTCTGGTGGTCCCGCATCTGCTGCGCGGTTGGGTCGGCCATGATTCCGGTCGATTGCTTGCCGTCAGCGCCCTTGGCGGCGCAACATTGTTGCTGGCCGCCGATTTGGTGGTGCGGATGATCGCCACCGGGCCAGAACTCAAACTCGGCGTTGCCACCGCCTTGGTCGGAGCACCGTTCTTCCTGTGGCAGGTAATGCGGATGCGGGGGCCGTCATGACCACATTGGAGTGGCGAGGAATCTGCCTTGATCGGGGAGGACAGCGAGTTCTCGACCAGATCGATCTGAGCCTGACATCGGGTGAATTGCTTGGCATCGTTGGCCCCAATGGAGCTGGCAAGAGCGCCTTGCTGCGCTGTGCCGCAGGGCTTGACCGCCCGGCTACCGGCGAAGTTCGGCTTGACGGCCAGGGACTGACTTCGTTGACAGCGGGATCACGGGCGCGCCGTCTGGCCTATTTGCCTCAGAGCGCCGAAGCAGCATGGCCGATCCCGGTTCGGGCCGCCGTGGCGTTGGGGCGACTGCCGCATGGTGGCTGCGCCACGGATCAAGCCGCGATCACGCGGGCGCTTGAGGCGGTGGAGATGTCCCGGTTCTCCGAACGGCCGCTGAGTACATTATCGGGAGGAGAACGCGCCCTGGTTCTTCTGGCCCGCGCCTTGGCGGTCGAGGCCGACATCCTGTTGCTCGACGAACCGTGTGCCGCACTCGACCCCCACCATCAACTCGCGGTTCTTGAGCTGTTGCGGCGACAGGCCGAGGCAGGATGCGCGGTTGGTCTGGTCCTGCACGATTTGTCGCTGGCGGCACGGTTCTGCCATCGGATTGTGCTGTTGGCGGAGGGCCGCACTCTTGCTGTCGGCCCACCGGAAACGGCCCTGTCCGATGCGATGCTGGCCCAGGCTTACGCCATTCGCGGGCATCGTGTTCTGGTCGAGGGGAAGTGGCTTCTGGTGCCATGGGAACGGCTGCCGTCGGAATAGCTCCCCTGCGATTACCCTTCGCAAGCCGTCCGTAAGGCGGCAACCAGCGCCTCGCACGAAACAACGCTCTCTCCGTCGAGCGCGATCACCGGACGCACCCCCAGACTGTTGACGAGAACGATGGCCTTGGCCCGACGCAGATCGTCGAGAGGGATCTCTCGTTCGCTCCCGATCCCTGCGGCCAGGACAAGAGAACGACCAATGCCGGGCAAGACCCCCTCGGCGACGGGCGGTGTCACGACCTGACCGTCGATCCGAGCGAACAGAGTGGCGATGGTGGTGTCGGTCACGCGGCCCTGACCATTCAGCAGCAGCGCATCGTCCGCCCCCCGATCGGCCGCCTCCTGTCGTGCCAGGATGTTATCGAGATAGTTCAAACTTTTCAGCCGGGATAACGGCGAGTGCTCGTTACGGCGGGTCACCGTCGCGACGATCAGGCGGGTCGGACCAGCAGGTGGCGCGGCGGCGGCCGCGCTCATCAGCAACGTCGGCGTGGGCTGGGCCGGAGGCAGCAATCCGCGTGGCGCTGGACCACGGGTCAGGGTCAACCGCAAGGTTGCCTCGGTCAGCCCCAGAGCCGCGAGCAGATCGACGATCCCCTGCCCTATCGTGTCCGCATCGTAGGGGAGCGGCATCCTCAACACCCGACAGCCCTGGACCAGCCGGTCGAGATGCTGGCCAAGATGGCGGGGATGCCCCTTGACGATCCGTATCGTCTCGAACAGCCCGTCGCCCAAGGTAAAGCCGCGATCCGAGGGATCGAGCCTCGGCTCGGCAATCAGGGTTCCGTTTAACCAGACAATCATGTCTCTTCACTCCCCCGCCAAGGCCGCCAGAGCCGGAGCCACCTTGGTCATCATCTCGGCATACTCGGCCTCGGGATCGGATTCAGCGACGATCCCGCCCCCGGCCTGGGCGATCACCTGATTGCGGGTCAGCGTCACAGCGCGGATGACGATACTGGTATCCATCGCCCTGTCGAAACCGATCCAGCCGACCGCCCCGCAATAAGGACCGCGTGGCCCCGGTTCCAATTCGTCGATGATCTCCATCGCCCGCACCTTTGGCGCTCCGGTGATCGAGCCGCCAGGGAACGTCGCCCGCAATAAATCCACCGGGCCGAGGTCGGCGCGCAGACGCCCCTCGACCACCGAGACCAGATGATGGACGGTGGCATGGCTTTCCAAGGCGCGCAAGGATGGAACCTTGACGCTGCCAATGACAGAGACGCGGCCAATATCGTTACGCAGCAGATCGGCGATCATCAGATTTTCCGCCCGGTCTTTTTCGCTGGCCACCAGTTCCGCCGCCAGAGCCGCGTCCTCGCCGGGATCGGCACTGCGCCGCCGCGTTCCCTTGATCGGTCGGGCTTCTATGCGCCCAGAGCAATCGAGCGAGAGGAAGCGCTCCGGCGAGGCGCTGACCAGAGTCAGATCGTCGCCAATATGGACAAAAGCAGCAAATGGAGCCGGGTTCAGCGATTTGAGCCGACGATAAAGGTCGAACGGTCGCAAGGATTTCGGACGGAGAGCCAGGAAACGAAGGGTGAAATTGACCTGGAACACCTCGCCTGCCCCGATCAACTCGACGATCCGCCGAACCCGGTCGAGATACGCATCGCGATCGAGTTCGGGCCGAAGGCGGAGAAACGGTCCCGGCACGATAGAGGGCAGCGGCGGCGCGACGGCAAGGACAGCGGCCAGGGCTTCGGCGCGCATCCATGCTTCGGGCCGGGCCGCAACGACATAGGCCCGCCGGGCCTGGCGGTCAAACCCGGCCACAACATCATAGAAACCGACCGCCATTTCGGTCTGTCCGACGGTATGACGAACAGGAGCGCGTTCGATATGCCGCCCCAGCTCATAGCCGAACATTCCGACCGCTCCACCGGCAAAGGGTAACGGTAACGCCTCGGTGCTGGGAGGGACAGCCGCCAACTCCGACGCCAGGATGGCGAACGGGTCGGTTCCCGTCACCGTCTGACCATCGATTCGAACCCCGTCGCTATCGCAAATGAGGGTGCGATACGGATTGACGGCGATATAGGCGTATCGGCCCAAATTCGGATCGTCGCCTCCGCTGTCGAGCAACATTGACCAAGGAGTTTCTGCCCAGCGAGAAAACGCCGTGACGGGATCGATATAGGGAATTTCGAGAAACGACATGACGTCCAAAAGCCGAGAATACGCCGCCCTTCTGATAGCATGAATCGATCAGGCTAAGTCGGCCCGCAGACGATGAGCGCGGCCGCCAATCGTTCCTTATGGTCGCGGGGATGCGATCAGCCGGGAAACGGCCTCATAAATGAACATGCCGACCAGCAGGGCCAGCACAAAGACAGCCCCCTTCATCGCACCAAAGCCGAGTAAAACAAACCCCGGACCGGGGCAGATTCCAGCCAGACCCCAACCGACGCCAAAAAGAGCACTCCCGCCGACAAGGCGCAAATCGATCTGCTTAAGCAGCGGAATTTGCATGGGCTTCCCCAGGAATGAAACGTTCCGGCGCCCACCGACTCGGAAGGCGACGAATCCGACCGCGATCGCGCCCCCCATGACGAACATCAGCGAAGGATCCCAGCTTCCGGCGATATCGAGAAAGCTGAGAACCTTAACCGGATCCCCCATACCGGAAACAATCAATCCCAACCCGAAGATCAGCCCGATAGAAAACGACAGTAAAATAATCATGCGCGTTTCTCACGGAAGCAGATGACGAACGGCAAAGACGGTAAGAAAGCCCGTGCCCATGAAGGTTGCCGTCGCGACGACCGAACGGGGCGACAGCCGCGACAGCCCGCATACGCCGTGACCGCTCGTGCAACCAGACCCCAATCGCGAGCCAAAACCCACCAGGATTCCGGCCAGGATGATGGATAGCCAGCTCGAATCGATGTGGATCTCTGGCAATTCCGCAAACAGCCGATAGACCAGCGGAGCGAGGCTTATCCCCAGGATAAAGGCAAGACGCCACATGGCGTCGCCTGCATTACGAGGGCGCAGCAATCCGCCCACGATGCCGCTAATGCCGGCGATACGCCCCATCAGAAGAAGCATCATGGCAACCGACAAGCCGATCAGCAGACCGCCAGCAGCGGCCGAAATTGGCGTGAAATGGCTCCAGTCGATACTCATGGTGTTTCCATTTTTTCAGAGCAATACAGATCAAAGAGCGTTCCAAGAAGAACCAAAACTTTTTGATTTTTTACGGAATAATAAATGCGCTTCCCCTCGCGTCGGGTATCGACAAGCCCATCTGCACGCAGCACGCCGAGTTGCTGCGATAGTGTAGGCTGGTGAATATCGAGCAACGCTTCGAGCTCACCCACGGATTTCTCGCCTTTGCAGAGCTGACAAAGCAGCAACAGCCTTGTCTCGTTGGCGAGTGCGAACAAGGTTGCCGTGGCTTCGGCAGCCGCGGCGCGCATCGTCTCAATGCTTGGTACGGGGCGTACTTGCTCCATAAGATCTCCATTTTATATCAAAAAACATTATATTGATCGACATACCGTTTTGCAATAGGGTTGACACCAAGGTCGCCATCGCGACCCCTGGATCGACCCTAAATTGGAGCTTTGCCCCGTGGAGCACATGAACATCCTCGTCATCGGTGGTGTCGCCGCCGGTGCCTCCTTCGCTGCGCGGGCACGCCGCCTAGCGGAGTCGGCTCATATAACGATTATCGAACGCGGCCCTGACGTTTCATTCGCCAATTGCGGACTGCCGTACCACATCGGCGGCGAAATTCCGAAGCGTGACGTGCTCGCGGTTCAGTCTGCGGCCTCGCTGAAGGGGCTGCTTAATCTGGACGTGCGCGTCAGTACCGAGGCGGTGGCGATCGACCGCGGCAACAAGCGGGTCGAAGTCAAAAATCTCGATACAGGCCGGAGCGAATATATATCCTACGACAAGCTGATGCTGGCCCCAGGAGCGTCACCTCTACGCCCGCCCCTTCCAGGCATTGATGACCCCCGTATCTTCACGCTGCGCAATCTACAGGACATGGATCGGATCGTCACCGCGACCGAGACCGGCATGCGCGCCGTCGTCATCGGTGCCGGGTTCATCGGGCTGGAAATGACCGAGCAGCTTCACCGCAAAGGACTCTCGGTGCAACTCGTCGAGCTGCAAACGCAGGTCATACCGCCACTCGACGCACCAATGGCGGCCCTCGTCGAGAGCGAACTGCGCGGTCATGACATCAGTCTTCACCTTGGCGATGGCATTGTCCGCTTCGAAAACGAAGAGACCCATGTGAGTTGCCATCTTAGCTCGGGCAAGTGTCTTGACGCCGACGTCGTTATCCTTTCCATCGGCGTCAGACCCGACAGCGAACTTGCCAGGGCCGCAGGACTGGAACTCGGCGCAAGAGGACATATTATCGTCGATCCGTTCCAGCGCACCTCCGATCCCGACATCTATGCGGCTGGCGACGCAGTGGAAACGATCGACCGCATCGTCAACAGCAAGACCGCCGTTCCGATGGGTGGTCCAGCCAACCGCCAGGGACGGGTGGCGGCCGACCATATCTTTATGCCGGGAAAAGCCCGCCCATACCCCGGCTCGGTTGGAACCGGGATCGTGCGTGCCTTCGAGGTGGTCGTTGGCATCACAGGCTGGAGCGAGAAGCGTCTCGCCGCCGCCGGTCTTCCGTATGAAACGGTGTCAGTCAACGACAGTCACCATGCGTCGTACTATCCTGGCGCCAAGCCGATGACGCTGAAGATTATCTGGGAGCCGGAAAGCGGCCGTCTCCTCGGTGCACAGGTCAGCGGCTTTGAAGGAATCGACAAGCGACTGGATGTGCTATCCACCGCGATTATCGCCGGTATGACGGTCGAAGACCTGTGCCATCTTGAGCTGGCTTATGCGCCGCCGTTCGGCTCGGCCAAGGATATCGTCAACCTGGCTGGCTTTGCCGCCTGCAACCGTCGCGACGGACTCGTTCATCACACCAGTGAACTGCCCACGGACCCGCAGACACAGATCGTCGATGTTCGCGGCAAGGCGTTGTCGGAGGCTTACCCGGTTCCGGGCAAAGTCATCAACATCCCGTTTCCCACTTTGCGCGCCAACCTCGACAAACTGGACAAAACCCGTCCGGTTTTGACCGTCTGCGCATTTGGTAAGATGAGCTATTTCGCCGCACGTGTGCTGATGCAGCACGGCTTCACCGTCGCGAGCTTTAGTGGCGGATTGAAAGCCAATGTCGATCCGCGCACACCGGGTAAATTGCCGACGTCATAAAGGTAAAAACGGCTCACGCAAGATACAGACCGGCCAACGGGTCAAATCCAGGGTTGGCCGGTAAATACCATCGCTCTTGCGTGCACGATATTTCATCGAAACGCAATCTCACTGAATAGAAGACAACGCTATATTCGCGGCATGAGTGAGACAGCCTTGCCCCTTGCTCCAGCCGTGGCACGCGACCCTGACGGCGCACTGGCGCTGTGGGTCTGCAATCGTTGCGGCCATGTTTATTCCCCCGGCGAGGGCGAACCGCTTCAAGACATACCGCCCGGCGTGCCGTTCGAGCATTTGCCCGAAGACTGGCTGTGCCCACATTGCGGCGCCCCGCATTCGCTCTTCATCCACTGACGGAGTCCTTAATCGATGTCCGCACGATCGACCACTCCCACTCTGTCGGAGCTGATCGCCACCCGCCTGTCGCGACGTGAGGTCATCGGCGGCCTTCTCGCGGGCACAGCGCTTGCCGCGATTCCCGGTGCCGCATTTGCAGATCGGTCGCACGACCCTTCGACGCTCAAATTTGCCCAGCCGCCCCACACGATCGGCCAGGATCAAGCGGTATCGCCCGGTCACGCCGCTCAGATCCTGGTGCGCTGGGGCGACCCGATCCAACCGGGGTTGGAGCCGTTCGACCCTCGCACTTTCAACGCGGCCGAACAGGAAAAGCGGTTCGGCTACAACAATGACTTTCTGGCGTTTCTGCCCCTGCCAGTCGGGTCGCAGACCTCCAACCATGGCCTCCTGTGCGCCAATTTCGAATACACCAACCCTGAACTGATGTTCCCCGGCTTGGGTATTAAGACCAAGCTTGAGACGATGACCCGCGAACAGGTCGATACCGAGATCGCCGCCCACGGCCACGGAATCGTCGAAATCCGCCGCGAGGGGGACATCTGGCATGTCGTCGAGGCTAGTCCGTTCAACCGTCGCCTGTCGGCGCTGTCAACTCCGATCGCTGTCTCCGGTCCGGCCGCCGGCCATCCCCGCCTGCGCACCGCGGCCGACCCCGAAGGCCGCACCGTCATCGGAACCCTCAATAATTGTTCTGGCGGCGTGACGCCCTGGGGAACGGTGCTGATCGCCGAGGAGAACTTCGATACCTATTTCGGAGGCGATCCGAAAAAAACTTCGGAGGCGGGCAACTATGCCCGGATAGGACTCAAGGGAAAGAGCCGCTACGCCTGGTCACGCTTCCATGACCGCTTCAATGTGGATAAAGAACCAAACGAGCCAAACCGCTTTGGCTGGGTGATCGAGGTCGATCCTTACGATCCCACCTTCACTCCGGTCAAACGGACTGCGCTCGGCCGCTTCAAACACGAGGCCGCAACCGTCGTCGTCACCCCGGACCGCAAAGTGGTCGTCTATACCGGTGACGATGAGGCATTCGAATACCTCTACCGTTTTGTCGCGGCCCGCAAGTTTGATCCGGCCCACCGTCAGGCCAATTTCGGTCTGCTCGATGATGGAACCTTGTCGGTCGCCCGCTTCGACGACGAGGGCGGATTGGTTTGGTTACCCATGGTGTGGGGTCAGGGGCCGCTGATCCCGGCCAATGGCTTTCACTCGCAAGCCGATGTGGTGATCGAGGCACGGCGTGCCGCCGACCTGCTTGGTGCCACGCCCATGGACCGGCCAGAGGATGTTGAAACCAGCCCCCTCACCGGCAAGGTCTACATGGTGCTCACCAACAACACCAAGCGGCCCCCCGAAAAGGTCAACCGGGCCAATCCGCGTTCCGACAACCGTCATGGACACATCCTGGAGCTGATCCCGCCGGGGGCAGGCAAACCTGGAACCGCACATCACGATGCCGACCGTTTCCGCTGGTCGGTTCTGTTGCTGGCCGGAACCGAACAGGACGGTGCCCGCTATCATCCGAAAAACCAGCAATATGGCCAGTGGCTATCCTGTCCCGACAACATCACCTTCGACAATAAGGGACGATTGTGGATCGCCACGGACCAAGGCTCGGCCCAGGCGAATCACGACATCCCGGACGGACTCTATGCCTGCGATCTGGAGGGCGAAGGCCGTGCCCTGGTCAAGTTTTTCTACGCCGTGCCGAAGGACGCCGAAATGTGCGGACCTTGCTTTACCCCGGATGGCACCACCTTGTTCGTGGCGGTCCAGCATCCGGGCGAAGATTCAACATTCGACGCTCCCAGCACCCGCTGGCCAGATTTCCGAGACGACATGCCACCCCGCCCGTCCGTCGTGGCGATCCGCCGCCATGACGGACGTCCGATCGGCTGACCGAGTGTTCTAGAGCCGATTTCGTTCAATCGAAACTCGCCGGAATCAAGTATGGCGACGAGTGAAGGCTCGTCGCCATGACCGGAAGCTCCTTCAAAGAAAGGAGTTCGATTCTCGAAAAGACCAATAATATTTAATATTCAATCTTCTTCAGGCTTTTTTGACGAATTCTGACTTCAAATTCATCGCACCGATGCCGTCAATCTTACAGGATATGTTGTGACCATCGGTCGCATCCACAAGGCGAATACCTTTGACCTTGGTGCCGCCCTTGACCACCAATGACGACCCTTTGACCTTGAGATCCTTAATCACAGTCACGGCATCGCCATCGCTCAGGACATTTCCATTAGCATCCCGCACCCCGGTATCCCCCGCGCCAACGTCACCGGCGGCGGCCTCGGGGTTCCACTCATGCGCACATTCAGGGCAAACCCACAGACTGCCATCATTATAAACGTTCTCCGAGTTGCACTCGGGGCATTTCAATCCATCAGTCATTGTCTACCTCGTCAATTGTAACGGGATCCTAATGCACTAACGCAGTGAAAGCCACCGAGGTTCACTCTCGGCGGTTCAACTGAACCATCCTCCCGCCCATGGAAGGTGCTGCTCCATCGTCGGCCTTCTCTCGGCCTTGAAAAAATAAGCTTTTCTGCATAGCATGCCGCCGCGAGGGAAATCGGATATATATTTACAAAAGAGGATTCAAGGTTGGTTTTCAATTCAGTAGAGTTCGGTTTCTTTTTCATTTTTGCTTGGATTATCTTTGTAGCAACGCCACAACAATGGCGCTGGGGAACCCTGCTCGGTGCCAGCGCTATTTTCTATGCGGCATGGGATTGGCGCTACCTGGGCCTGATCATGGGGTTGGCGTTCATCGCGTTTGTGTACGGCCGCTGCCAGCACTTTGTTACGCGGAAGCTGACCGCTCTAGCTGTATTTATAATATTGATTCCATTAATTTTTATTAAATACTCGAACTTTATTGTTGATATTTTACTAGAAATTGAAATATTTTTTGGAGAAAGAGATCCGCACTTCGACCCATTATCATTGATCCTTCCCCTTGGAATTTCATTCTACACATTCCAGCTCCTCAGCTATTGCCTTGACGTCCGCGCTGGACGCTGCGCACCCGTTGGAAATTACTTCAAGCTTCTCCTTTATCCTCTTTATTTTCCTCACCAAATCGCAGGCCCAATCGTCCGCCCCCATCTATTGCTGAGCCAGTTTGGAAGCATCCATCTCCCCGATTCCGCCCGCATGTCTTTCGGGCTAAGGATCTTTTTGTGGGGTTTATTCAAGAAAGTATTTGTAGCCGACAGGCTGGCCGTATTGGTCGATTCTGTCTATGCAGATCCGAGCATGTTCCATGGAGCAGGATCATGGCTGGCATTCTACTTCTTTGCCATTCAGATCTATTGCGACTTCTCTGGCTACACAGACATGGCCATCGGCATCTCTCACATGTTTGGGATAAATTTGTGTGAGAATTTCCGCCGCCCCTACTTTGCCACATCTATCAAGGATTTCTGGTCTCGCTGGCATATCTCCCTGTCCACTTGGTTCAGAGACTATGTCTATATTCCCCTGGGTGGGAACCGGCAGGGCATGGTGGGCTGGGCTGGGGCAATCCTGGTCGTATTCGCCGTCAGCGGCCTTTGGCACGGAGCGAACATAACTTTCCTTTTGTGGGGGCTGTTCCACGGTGGCTTGTTCCTGGGCGAGCACACCTTGCGTTGGCTCACCTCGGAGAGGATCAGGCGATGGTTCGCAGAACCTGCCGGAAAAATGATCCTACGATTAGCCGTGTTCCATCTTGTGGCCTTGGGATGGGTCTTGTTCCGATCGCCATCGTTGGCTGACGCGGGCGCAATCTTGAATGGTATGGCCAGCTTCGGCAATTTTGGGGCACTCAATCAGATCCTCCCCCCGACCCAGATGGCTCTGGCGGCAAGCGGCATTGCCATCGTTTTGTTGGGCGATGCCATGATGGAAGCGCGCGGACGCTTTACCATCTCGCAAATGTCACTGCCCTTACGCTGGGCCGCCTATTGCGCCGTTATCTTCCTGGTCGCTTTGTTTCCGGGTTCGAACGCGACCAAGCAATTCATCTACTTTCAGTTTTGAACGGTCATGATGCGCAACACGGCAATCAAGGCGATAGTTTTCATATCAATCTTATTTGGAATAGACAGATCAATATATCAAGCAGGCGTTTACTTACGAGATCATAGCCACCTACAGGCAAAGCTTGATATCGTATTTAATCGAGACATCCAGCCTGTCGTGGGAATTTTTGGGAGCTCTCGATCCTATCACCATTATGATGCCGAGATGCTGGGGGAAGCGACAGAACAGAGCGTCTTCAATTTCGGTGCCGATGGCGCTAATTTCGATCAGCAGTTCCTCACCCTCAAGATATGGCTGGAATCGGGCCACCACCCAAAGCTGGTGATCTTCGAAGCCGATCCAGAAAGCCTTAATCCAGCTTCACTACATTTTGACACGACGCAGTTCAGGGAATGGGCACTGGAGAACACGCAGATACATGATCTTTTTCTACCGGAAACCTTCCCGAAAAAAGAGTTGGAAGCTTTTTTCGCGCGTTATGTTTTGAAATCCAGTGTGCTTGCCAACCGCTTGCCGGAGCTATTTCGGGCCTGGACCAACCGCAACAATCCCGGCTGGCTTTGCTTTGGCCTCGGTGATTGCCGTTACAGGCAAGGCAGTCTACTGATGCCGCCACGAGACTGGACCCCGCCCGCGGTTCTTAGTAGCGCCGATTATGCACTATCGGCCAAACGACAAGCCGGGTTTGTCGAACTTGTCGAAATGGCGCAGCGCCACGGCATAAAGGTTCTTCTGATCGAGACGCCTCGCTACGATGTTGACGACACCCTGGGAGAAGATACCCGACGTCAGACGAGGACTTTCTTTTGTGGCCTGACTGAAAATCGCCCGGACGTCGTTTACGCAGATCTAAGCAAAATCAATGGATTGGATAAAGATCCTCAAAACTATGTAGACGCAATGCACCTTAATATCTCCGGTGCCGAAGCCTTTACGTCAGGCGTAATCCCTCTTGTCAGGGCCATGCTTGTCGGGCAGAGCACAGGAGAGCGCTGCCTCCTCCCCTGAGCACAGACGCCAGGGGCGGCTCTCGTCAATGGGTCGGGTGCTCGCACTGTCCGTGATCGGTCAGAACCTCGATCACCCGGCATTTGGCGATGGTTCCATGTGAACAGCCCACGATCATCCGTTCGAGTTCCGTCTGAAGAGCTTTCAGGCGTTCGATACGCTCCACCACGTCTTGAAGCCGTTGGCGTGCAATGGAATCAGCCGGAGAGCACGATTGTCCAGGGTTGTCCTGGAGATCGAGCAGCGTCCGAATCGCATCGACTTCAAATCCCAGTTCCCGAGCGTGGCGGATGAAGGTCAACCGCTGGAGACACGCCTGATCATAGACACGGCGGTTCCCCTCGGTACGAGGTGGCTCGATCAACAATCCAACCTGTTCGTAATAGCGGATCGTCGGGACCTTGACACCGCTAACACGGGCAGCCTCTCCGATCGAAACTCCAGACATTTTCGAACTTGCTCCTCTAGTGACTAGAGATTGTAGCCTCGTCGCAAATGACAGGCAAGGACGGCCCCATGAACATTATGCCGAAGACCCGTTTCCGCATCGAGGGCGTAGATTGTGCCTCATGCGCCACCAAGATCGACACGGCAGCCCGGCGGATTCCCGGCGTAACGGATGTCCTGATATCGGTCTCGACCCAAACCCTATCGGTGACGCACGCGCCCGACACAGACCTTGAGGCGCTTGTAAGAAAAATCGGCGGCCTGGGTTACAGGGCCACCCCCTTGGACGCCACCGCGCACCCAGTGATTGCCACCGGCGGACATACACACGGTCCGTCTTGCGCTGGACATCACCACGACCATACCCATGAGCATGGCCATGAACATGAACATGGCCCGAGCGTCCCGTCCTGGTGGTGGTCACCTAAGGCGCTGCTGACCATCGCAAGCGGCGCATCTCTGCTGACGGCCTACGCGGTCGGCCTCGCGCGACCGCAATTCGAGTTCTGGGCTTTTCTCCTCGCCATCGCGGTCGGCATCGTTCCAATTGCCCGGCGCGCGGTGATGGCGGTCCTCGCCGGCACACTGTTTTCGATCGAATTGCTGATGACGATCGCGGCGGCTGGAGCGATCGCCATCGGCGCGACAGAAGAAGCAGCAGCCGTGGTGTTCCTGTTCCTGGTCGGCGAATTGCTGGAAGGCGTTGCCGCCCAGCGCGCCCGCAGCGGCATCCAGGGGTTGGCAGCACTTGTGCCGAAGACCGCCCGCCTGGAGACGAACGACACAATCGAAAACGTGGCAGCGGAAAGTCTGACGGTCGGTGCAATCGTCGTGATCCGCCCTGGCGACCGCATCCCCGCCGATGGTCAGATCACCGATGGTGAAAGCGCCATCGATGAATCCCCCGTGACCGGCGAAAGCATGGCGAAAAGCAAACGACCCGGCGATACGGTCTTCGCCGGCACGGTCAACGGCGACGGTGTGCTGCGCGTCCGTGTAACCGCTGCCGCCGCCGACAACACCATTGCGCGTGTCGTCAAACTGGTGGAAGAGGCTCAGGAAAGCAAGGCACCAACGGAGCGGTTCATCGATCGCTTCTCACGCTGGTACACTCCGGGCGTGGTGGCCGTCGCCGCCCTGGTCGCCGTCGTTCCGCCGCTCGCCTGGGGAATGGACTGGTCGGCCTGGACCTACAAAGGACTGGCGATTCTTCTGATCGGCTGCCCTTGCGCCCTGGTTATCTCGACCCCGGCCGCCATCGCTGCCGGACTTTCAGCAGGGGCACGACGTGGCCTCTTGATGAAAGGCGGTGCCGTGCTGGAGACAGTCGGCCGTATTACCGCCATCGCGTTCGATAAAACCGGCACGCTGACCGAGGGCAAGCCTAAGATCACCGATGTGACCGGATTTGGCAGCGAAACGGCCGGGACAGTTCTTTCGCTTGCCGCCGCCCTGGAAACTGGGTCGAGTCATCCATTCGCCCTCGCCATCCTCGCCGAGGCGCACACCAAAGCCATGGCAATTCCGGCATGCACCGATTCCGCCGCGATACCCGGCAAAGGCGTGAAAGGGGTCATTGGCACTGACGAGGTATTCCTCGGCTCTGCTTCGGCCGCCACCGCCCTCTCCCCGATCGGAACGGCCGACACCGCCAGGATCGCGGCGCTGAACGCCGCGGGCAAGTCTGTATCGGTGGTGATCCGCAATGGTACGGCGGTCGGCCTGATCGCCATGCGCGATGAGCCGCGGGCCGATGCCCGACGTGGCCTTGATGCGCTGAAGGCCGCTGGCGTGACGCCGGTAATGTTGACCGGCGACAATCGCGCCACCGCCGAGGCTGTCGCTGCACTCCTCGGCATCCCGCCCCGTGCGGAACTCCTGCCACACGACAAGCAGGACATCATCCGCGAGATGCAAAGCCGCGGCGAGATCGTCGCGAAAGTCGGCGACGGCATCAACGATGCGCCCGCTCTCGCCGCCGCCGATGTCGGCATCGCCATGGGCGGCGGAACCGACGTCGCCCTTGAAACCGCCGACGCCGCCATTCTGCACGGCCGCGTGATGGACATCGCCGACATGGTTGGCCTCTCGCGCACCGTGATGTCCAACATCCGACAGAACATCACCATCGCCCTTGGCCTCAAGGCCGCGTTCCTGGTGACAACCATTGTCGGCCTCACCGGGTTGTGGCCAGCCATTCTGGCCGATACCGGCGCAACGGTGCTGGTCACAGCCAACGCCATGCGGCTGCTGCGTTGGAAAGGCAGCGCGGTGTGACGGTAAAGGCTTATTCGCCGACAATCGCGTAAGCGCTATCGGCGTAGCGAAAATTCGACGAGGAGAGGAAAATCCGGTCCCCGTTTCAAGACCTTGTTCGGAATCGGCCCCTGGAAATCGCGTGGCCGCCATTCCCGGCATTCGGCGATTTGTAGACCGCTTGATGCGGCAGCATTCAGGTAGTCAGAAAACTGGTGTGGGAAGGTCGGCATCTCCACGATCTTCCCACCATCGCGGAAATGAGCCGCCACATTGCTCAGAGACATAAAGGGGTGGATTTCGATGATCGCAATTCTGCCCGCCGCCCGGAGAAGACGCCGCGCCTCACGCATCGGCGGCACCAGATCAGCGACGTGTTCCAGCGTCAACGAGAAGAGCACCAAATCGGCGGAGCCGTCTGGCAGCGGCAACGGCCGGGTCATGTCTTGGTGCAGAAGCACCAGCGTTGGATCGCGAGTCCGCGCCTGGTCCAGCATGCCGGACGAAAGATCGCAGCCAACCAGCTTGGCCGCACCGTGCTGCTTAAGCTTCAGAAGATTGCGCCCCGTCCCGCAGCCGAATTCGACGACAATCTGCCCACCCACATGATCGGCCAGCCGCTGAACCACTTGACCCGCACCGAATACCATTGGGTTGTCATAGCTGTCATAGACGCCAGACCAGCGATCATAAGCCTCGGCGACAGGCAGAAAGACCGTCGTTTCAGACATCATGCATCACCTCGACGGTATCGTTCGGAAGTCCCGCCATCGTAACAGGCGGGTCTGCACGAGAAAGCCTTCCTTTCGTAAGATACCCAACCGGATCAATCACGCTTCTCTACGGCGGATCAGGGAAATCCGCGACTGGGGCGAGAACCGTGTGGCAATTCCAATTATAACCACGATGCCCAGCGCCATCAGCGTCCACGCATGGGAAAGGTCGGCAAATCTATCGCGGATGGCACCGGCCAGGAAAGGCATCGCACTCGCCAGGATATATCCGCCCCCCTGAACAAAGCCCGCCAGCTCTCCGGCCCGAATAGGGTCATCGACATGATCCAGAGTGACGATCAGCGAGAGCGGGAATAGTGCGCCAATCCCTACCCCAAGCAACGGTATCGCCAGCAGAACAAGAGATAACGGTTCAACAATTAGACAAATCACCCCTGCCAACGCGCAGAGCAGGACGATAATCAGCGGGCCTCGCCGATCCGGGAATCGGCCGATAAAAGCGGAAACGCAAAACCCTGCCACGACCTCCATGACGGTCAGACCCGCAAGCAGGTAGCCGCTGATTTCACGACTTTGACCAAGCCCCATAAAAAACGGAGGCAACCAGGCGAGAACAAGCGTGTAGGCACCGGTCCCAATCCCGAAGAACAGCATCAACAGCCAGGCACGGCCGCTCCTCCAGAAGGCGCTTTTAGCCTTACCCGGTGTTGATCTGGTGTGTTCCGCCGGTGCGGGATAGACCAGCCAGCACAACGCCGCCACCGCAGCCGGAAGCGACCAAACGGCAAGGGCGGCCTGCCAGCCGAAGCTCTGCGCCAACCCGGCGGCCATGGCGGCGGAAACTGCCGCTCCCGCCATGATGCCGGTCGTGTAGAGGCCCATCGCCCGGCCCGTGTTGGCACCGAAGCGCCCTTTGATAACGCCGGGAACGAGCGCCTGGACAATCGCAATCCCCAGCCCGGCACCAATAGCGGTCAATAACATGCCGGAGGTATCGTTCCAGACCAGCCGACTTCCGCAGGTTAAGGCGATGAGGACGATACCGAGCGCGATTCCATTCTTTTCGCCCAGCAACAGGCGGAGATGCCGCCCAGCGAAGGCGCCAAGCCCCATAAAAAAGACCGGCAAAGTGGTAAGAAGCCCCGCCCCCGCCGAACTAAGACCGGTGGAATGCTCGATAAGATCGAGCAATGGCCCGAGTCCCGCCATGACGGGCCGAAGGTTCATTGCCAGAAGGATGATCACGATCAGTATCGCGATGTGATTTCGCATCAGCGCATCCTCCTGCTGACGAATACAATGCCAATGAAAATGAGACCGAAGGCAGGGACCAGGATTATGGGAACGGCCTCCGCGAGAACGAGAACGGCAAGCAGCTTGCCGACACAAGCGCCAATCCAACCGATCTGGCTGAGGCCGACCGGCCCGCTCAATTTCTGGAGCACAAAGAACAGCGCATAGGTGGCCGCAACGGCGGTCATCTGGGCAAAAAGCAGCATTGAGGCGGTACGATCCCAAGCCACCGGCGACAGCGGTATACCGGTAAAGACGACCCAAAGCCCGATGATCGCTGCCGCCGCCAGCAACATGACGGGCGCCAGCAAGCGGGGAGAGGCTTCTTTCGGCCAGTCAACGGTGCGGTAGATATTTCCCGTCGCGATGATGACGGGGGCCATCAGGGCAAGGCCGATCCAAATCCAGAGACCGTCTTGTGCGCTCGACTGCGACAGGGCAAGCAAAACCGCACCGCTCAAGCCAAGTATCATCCCGCCGATTCCCTTGACCGAAGCGCGATCCATTCCGAGAAAAAGCGCGATTCCATAGGTCAGCATCGGAGGGAACGCCAGACACAATGACACGAAGCCCGCGCCAACATGCGGGATCGCTGAAAAGGACAGCATGTTCGGCAGAGCGAAACTGATCAACCCCGAGATCAGTGCATAGCGCAACAGCGGTAGAGACGGTTTCGGACGTTCGCCCGCCAGACCGGCAACCCCCGCCAGCAAAACGCCGCTCCCCAGAGCAGACCAGAACAAAAAGGCGATCGGGTTCCAGCCCGACCTGACGGCGAGACCAGCCAGGACCGTCGTCAGCCCGAGCAGGCTGCCGGTGGCCAAAAGGCACAGGATCGGTTTCAGCGCAGACGGCATGCAAAGCCCCGCTGCGCCTTGGGCTGGCGCGTTCATGACGGACCTCAATGAGGCGGAACGCCAAAGGCAATTGCCTTCAAGCGTCTTGATGGCTAGAATCTAGCCACAAAGTTTCTTGATATCAAGATATTTGGCGCCATCCCGGCAACACGCGCGACCATGCGCTCCGCATCGGTCGATGTGATATAAAAAGCCTCACACCACCCGGTATTACAGAATGACAAAGCTGAACACGACAAACGACCGCGCAGCCGTCGCCGCCAGCCAGTGGCGGCGCGAACGGCCGGATATTGATCCGTTTCCAATGGAAGTCCTGGGCCGCCTCACTGAGCTGACGCAAATCCTGACCCGCGACCACCTGAATCCGCTTTTTGCCCGCTTCGGATTGCAGAATGGCGAGTTCGACGTCCTCGCAACACTGCGTCGCTCCGGGACTCCTTATGCACTAACCCCCACGGCACTCTATGAGGCGGCAATGATCTCCTCTGGCGGGATGACGGCGCGGATTGATCGGTTGGAAAAGGCTGGACTGATTGAGCGCCGGAAGCACCCGACCGACCGACGCGGGACGCTCGTCGCCCTAACCGAAAAAGGAAAAACCGCTATAGACGATATATTACCTGAGCATATTGAAAATGAATTAAATATTCTACGACACATAACCCAAGAAGAAACCATTGAATTAAACAAAATTCTTAAAAAGATGATCGAAGGAATAAATTAAATTTGATCGATTTATTATTTAATAAAATATTTTTATGAAATTTTATTAAGGATAATTCGATGAATATAAAAATTGTCGAGACTACGGCAAAATCGATTATCAGCGCCTCAAAGATTCCAGATGCCGATTATGTTGTTAATCCATATACCGGGTGTTCTTTTGCATGCAGCTATTGCTACGCCAGCTTTATGGGGCGTTTTGTCGGTGAGCCAATAGAAACATGGGGCAGCTATCTTTACGTTAAGACAAATGCTGTCGAATTGTTTGAGAGGGAACTTGCCAGATTTTCCACGGCCCGGCGTAAATCGTCAATTTTCCTCAGTTCGGTGACCGACGCTTGGCAGGGACCGGAGAAGAAATACCGCCTTGCCCGCGGCATCCTGCAAGTCCTCTCGAAAACGCGGTACCCTGGTCCTGTGTCGATCCTCACCAAAAGCCCGCTTGTCCAGGATGACCTTGCGACCATCGCGAGCCTCCCGGCCCCGGACGTCGGCGTGACAATCACATCCACCGACGATGCTATCAGTCGCGCTTTCGAGGTCCATGCGCCGTCGGCCTCCTCCCGCATTGAAGTCCTCAGGACCTTTAACAATGCGGAGATCCCCACCTACGCATTTATTGGGCCGTTGTTCCCTCATTTCAGATTTCTACCAAACAAACTGGAAGAACTGTTCTCCAGAATCGCAGAAACAGGAACGAAAAGAATCTACGTCGAACAGATCAATCTCTCGGCCTATATTCGTAAGCGCCTTGATACAGCCATGCGTGAAAGCGCGCCGGATCTTGTTGCCGCCTACACCAGCGCGGATGAAGCCGAGCATCGCCGCGCCCTTGAGGAGATGGTCCAGTCCATGGCCCCCCGTCACGGCCTGACGATTCGACGTAGCACCGTTATCGATCACCGAAGGGATGCCAAAGCGATAAAAGACCTCTTCCAGTGACTACCCACGAGGAACCGCCGAAAAGCATGTCTAGTCTTAATAAGGTCATTTATATCAAATAGATAACCTACGGCAAGATAGCGATGACGGCGATGCCGTGACCAACCAAAGGCAGTAAATTGCAATTGACATTCAGGCTTAGGCCGGGATACCCAGAAAGGCCTATATTCGTAAAACTCCGCTCTAGGATCTTTCCTGCAAGTCTCTCAGCCCCCCGTGCTGTACACCAGAAATGCGATGGTGCGGTGACGCACAAACAACACCGCCCAGAACGATAACAGCTCCTCGTCGCCAAATCGAACGGGAGAAAAGAATGAGGAGCTTCGCTTAGATGAATGCTTTGGACCGCATTCTCGACAAAGACTCGCTCATCGTAATCGGCGGCGCCGGAGGCTTCATTGGCGGCCACCTGATGGCGGATTTGCGCCGCCAAGGCTTTACCCGGCTGCGTGGAGTCGATATCAAGCCACTGAACTTATGGTTCCAACGCTTCGATGGCATCGAGAACCTGTCTCTTGACCTGCGCGACCGCGAATCCTGTCGCATCGCCGCCGATGGAGCCGAGGCTATTTTCAACTTGGCCTGCGACATGGGCGGCATGGGGTTCATTGAGACCCATAAAGCCGATTGCATGCTGTCGGTTTTGATCAATACCCATATGTTGATGGCGGCGCGGCAGGCTGGGTGTCGGCGATACCTCTACAGTTCCTCGGCCTGCGTCTATGCCAGCGAGAAACAGGACGCTCCCGACGTTCCCGCCCTGAAAGAAGCCGACGCCTATCCCGCCATGCCCGAGGATGGTTACGGATGGGAAAAGCTGTTCAGCGAACGCATGTGCCGCCATTTCTCGGAAGATTATGGTTTAGATACCCGCATCGTGCGCCTGCATAACGTCTATGGTCCGCTCGGCACTTATGACGGCGGGCGGGAAAAGGCACCGGCCGCTATTTCCCGCAAAGTGCTTGAGGCAAAGCTGTCCGGTAACCACGCTATCGAGATTTGGGGCGACGGACAGCAGACTCGTAGCTTCATGTATATCGATGACTGCATCCACGGCCTACAGGCGCTGTTCGCCTCGGACTTTACCGCCCCCATCAATATCGGCAGCGCCGAAACCGTCAGCATCAATGGGTTGGTGGACTTGGCGGAAAGCTTGGCCGGGGTACGACTTCAGCGCCGCTACGATCTTTCCGCCCCCAAAGGCGTTCGTGGCCGCAGCAGCGACAACACCCTGATCCGCTCGGTTCTCGGCTGGGAACCCTCGACATCGTTGCAGCAGGGAATGACGCAAACCTACACCTGGATCGAACAACAAGTCCTGAGTGGGGGGAACCCCATTTACCGGCATGGCTGACGCCATCACACATTCGACCTACCGGCTGCGAGACCGGGCACACCGAATCGCGTAAAGAACCGAACGCGTCACCGCACAGGGAAGACGCCAGTACCAGGGCCTCTTGCCCCGATCGGTGTAAACCGGACGGAATAGATCGTCTCGGAGTTCGGCCAGTACATAGCACCACCCTCGCCCCAAGAGATAATGCGAAAGATTAGCACGCGTCAGGTTGGTCCGAAAACCGTGCGCTTGCCCCTCCGAGGCTTCCTCGGCCAGAGCCTCCTCGGCCATTCGCAACAGGATGCGAACACCCCGGTCGCCTTCCATCCCCGCCACGGCGGGAGGCAGCGGCACCTTCATTAACCGATGAGCCAGAACCAAACCTTGCGTTACCGGCCGCCACAGCCCGTGGGACTCTGCCGCCAGGATCACTCCGGCCATCCGCTCCGGCGGTAGTTGCTCCACCAGGAACGCAATATCGGCCAGCCATTTTAGCCGGAACCAGCAATGGCGGGCGCCGTGAACGAACAGATAAAGCAGCGAGAAATCATCGGGCAGGACCGGCACCGATCCCCCTCCCCCGATATCCATTTTCTCCCATGCCTGTGGCGATGGCAGCACCGGCAATTGCCAGCGGTTCTCGGTCAGGTGCCAATGCAGTTCCAAGGAAATGCCGGTCACGTCATGAACCAGCTCCACGTGGCAAAAATCCACATGTCCAGGCACCGGACGGTAGCTATTCTCGGCCAGCAGCGCCAAGGCCATGTCCAGGTGACACGAATCCACCAGCAAATCCACGTCCCTGGAATGACGCACGGCTAAATCGCCGTAAAGCTGGCACGCCAGAGGCGCACCTTTCAGCACCACGACGGGGATGTTATTGGCTTCGAAGAGGCGGACTATTCTGATGGTCTCGGCCGCCAGACGGAAACTGGCTTCCCCCGCCCGACGGGAAAAGCGGCGCAAGGCGTCGAGGACATCTGCGTCCATCGCCGCCTCGGTGGACAAAGCCCGCCAGACCAACGCACTGATCCGATGCCGACGAACGATACGAAGAAAGCGCGGCCAGTCGCCTACACGAGCCGCCAGGGCGGACAGATAAGCCCGGTCTGGATGCGGGTGGCAACAAGCCGCCGCCAGAAAAAACTCCACAGACCACACCGCCTCGCCGGTCATACCTGGATCAGCCCCCCCACAGTCAACCGGGACTGACCACTTTATTTACTTCAGTAACAGGCGGAACAGTGGGCTGCGCGGGGGTCTTGTTATTCGGCGTATTGAAGTCGGTTCGATTAGACAGAATTTTGGCGATATCCGAACCATTGTTCGGATTTGACTGATTGAGGTTGTTTTGCGTCGAGGCCGAAACCAGCAAAGTGTTCATCGCCGCGGCCGTATTGGGAGAAGCTGCCTGCACCGACTGACTGTTCGCCGTCGTGAAGGAGTTAGCCATGACCTGGATCGCCGCCGCCGGATTGCTGGCGTAGACACCTGGATTGGAAACCAGCGAAACGGAACCGAGCGCCACCTGAGCGCAAACCAGCGGCAAGATTCGCTGCGCTTCGGGATTGATGATGATCCGGGCCGCCGTCGTCGCCACCTCAAGCGCCTGAACCGGACTGGACGAGTTCACCGCCGACTGCTGTACCATTTGCACCGCCGCCGCAGCGGCCGCAAGTGCCGCTTGCGGATTGGTCGGTAGAATGCTTTCGGCCGCGTTCACCACCCCGGTGGACAAAAGAGCCTCCCGAGCCGGGTCGCCCCCGGACAGGGTTGCGATGGACTGGCTGATAAGTTGCGAATTGCCCGACAGCACAGCCGCCCGCAAGGCCGGAGGCAACTGCGCCATAGCAGACACCCCCGGCTGCTGGGCCCAAACATGCTGAGAAAGCGCTCCAACGGCGAGACCTGACGCCAACGTCAGGACCATAATGCGCAACAATCGCTTCATGAGAGCCTCTTCGCCAGTGACAATAGCTTGCGGCAGCTTGCATTTTAGTTGTTTTTTACTTTTATCATGAAAACTCTAAATATAAAAGGTTCGCTCATTGCGTTCTAGCATCGCGCAAAGGTAGCGAAAATGCGCCAAAGCACGTAAATTCCAGCGGACATCGATACCGGAAAAAACGTATGCCATCCGCCAACACCACGATTTTCCGCCTTCTTCTGGGCTTGGTCGTACTGGCCCCCTTGCCGCTAGGGGCCAATCGCCCGGCCAGTTGGAGTTTCGCAGCCTTGGCGGTCGGCACCCTATTGCTGGCATGGGCCGCTCTGGTGGCGGCAGGTAGAGCCAACGCTCCACTCTCCATGAGTCGCCTATGGCCTGTGGCTGTTCCTTTTGCTTTGACACTGGTCTGGGCGGCCCTGCAAACCGTGACGGTAACGCCACAATACTGGCATCATCCTTTGTGGAACGAATTAGCGACGGCAACAGCCCCCCTTGCCGCGCAATCGGCAATCACCCTGGATCCGGCCATGAGTCGCACCGCGATCATGCGCCTTGCCTGCTACGGCGGTATTTTCTGGCTGGCAGCCCAATTAGGCCGAGAACGTGAGCGCGCCAGGGAAACGGCAAGAGTTCTGGCGGTGGCGGGAACGATCTATGCCTGCTATGGGTTGGCGGTCTATGCCAGTGGAAGCGAGACGATCCTATGGCTGGACAAAGACGCTTATCTCGGCGATTTAACATCGACTTTCATCAACCGAAACGCCTATGGGGCCTATGCCGGTATCGGCTTGCTGTGCTGTCTGGCGCTGTTTGTTAACGCGCTGCGCCATTTATGGAACTCTCCCGGCAGCTTGCGGGATAATGCCGATACCATCATCGTCAAAGCCTTGCCGTTTCTGGCCGCCGCCGCGCTGATCTGCACCGCCTTGATGCTGTCCCACTCCCGCGGAGCGTTCCTGTGCTCTGGCCTGGCTATCCTCGCCCTACTGATCTCGCTATCGATTGCCAAAGTCGTACCACCGGCACGGTCGGCTGCCGTCGCATTCGTCGTCCTGATCGTCATGTCCGCCATCATCATTGGCAACGGGGAACTGACTTTCGAGCGGTTCGGCAATAGCCAGGAATCGAATGACGAACGGACGGCGATCTATGATCTGGTTTTCGCCGCGATCGGCGCCGCCCCCTGGACTGGCTACGGCTTTGGCGCTTTCGCCCCAGCGTTCCGCTCCTATGTCGATACCACGCTGCCACTGCCCGAGGCGGTCGATATGGCCCATAATGTCCATCTCGAACTGGTCATGGATCTGGGCTTCCCTGGTGCCATCTGCCTATATCTGAGCCTGACGGCAATTATTATCGTTTGTCTGCGTGCCCTGGTCCTGCGGCGGCGCGATCAGGTCTACCCCGCACTGGCACTGGCAGTTACCGCCCTCTTGGGACTTCACGGGATGATGGATTTCAGCGTGCAGATGCCAGCCATTGCCATGACTTACGCCCTGATCCTCGGCGTGGCTTTCGCCCAAAGCTTCAACACCGCGAAAAAGCGCCCCTAATCTCACCGAAGCAATGTGCGACGGATCAAACGCAACGTGCGTTAACGGGCATGGCGAAGGCTGAACGCATCCATCTGCGCCTGGGTCAGATTGGCCAGACTGGAGCGAACAAAGGCGCCATAAGCCGGGTTGGCGGCTAAACGGGTGATCGCATCCACATCCAGAACCCAGGTCAAGCAGACTTGGCGCGCCAACATGTCTTGCGTATCGGCGTCCAGAGCCGAACGCAGGGCAAACCCCAACTCCAACCGACTGACCATCAGAGGAGGCACCACCGCCCCCGTCAACAGCGACATGCGATAAGCCTTGGCCGCTTCCGCCGAATCGCCGACCTTATAGCGTAACCACGCCAACCGAGCCCAAGCCACCGGTTGGGCCGGTGCCTCCTCCAACCCGGCAAGGGTTGCAGCCGCCGCCTCACGCAACAGCGACAGCCGTTTTTCGGCGTTATCGGCCCCCATGGCCTGCTGCAACAGAAGATATCCGCGCCCGGTCTCGACCTCGCCTTCCGGATACCAGTCGTGCGCCATGCTCAAATCGACTGCCGCAGCAGCCAATTGCCCCTCTCGAACCGGCTTCCCCTGATAGAGATTCGACAACACATTGCGCGCATCGAGAGACAGCATGGCTGAAATCAGCCGCGGCGTAGCCGTTACGACCAGCGCCAACCCCAATGTCGCGGCAACGATTGTCGGCGCAAGATGATTACGGACGAGCGCCTTCGCGTCTCTATTATCCATAATAATCCCGATAACGGCCATAATAACTTCCGTAATCACCATATGAGTATCGAGAATACTTACGCATATCCACCTGGGACAAGACTATTCCGTGTGGATTTATTCCAGTCTCGCTCATCATCTTAAGGCCGTTGCGGATCGCGTCGCGTGGCGTGTTGTTCCACTTGACCACATAGATCACCCGATCGGCGAAACGGGCAAAAATACGCGGGTCCGCCACAGCCAGAACCGGGGGAAGATCGACGACGATACGGTCGTAATGCGGAGCCAATTGGGCCAGCATGGCTTCGACAGCCGGGGCGCTGATCAGGTCGGCAACGCTTTTGAGGTGACCGGCGGGCAAGAAGTCCAACCCCTTCCCGACACCGCGCACGACCGCCTGCTCCAAGGTCGTCGTGCCAGCCAGAACCTGAGCCAACCCGATTTCCTCGTTCAAACCGAACGAGGCATGCAGACGCGGCCGATGAAGATCGCCATCGATCAGCAAAACCCGCCCTTCTACCCAAGACAGGCTGATCGCCAGGGACTGGGCAATAAACGTCTTCCCTTCCTTAGGCATCGAGGAGGTGACCATCACCACTTTGGCCCCGTCTTCGCCGCCTAGGTTGAGGGTGATGCGCAACGAGCGCAACGCATCGGCCAGAGCCGAACGCGGCTGGTCCGCCATATCCTGCATCAGGTTACTATCGGCACCGTTATGCAAGGGGATCACGGCCAAGGCCGGTAACCCGGTCAGTTCCTCCGCTTCATCGACAGAACGGACGGCATTATCCAATCGATCGAGAATCAGCACCAGGGCAACGCCCCCCAGCAGCGACGCCAGCAAAGCAGCCAGCAATACCGAGAGCTTGCGCGGATAAGAGGGCTGCGTCGGAATGGTTGCGGGGGATATCACCCGTGCGTTAGCGCGTTTCACCCGATCTTGATCGACATCGCGCTTAAAACGAGACAGGAAAGATTCGTAAAGGCCGCGATTGACTTCGGCTTGGCGTTCCAATTCACGCAGCTTGACCTCGGCACCGCCAGCGACATTGGTCTGCCCGCGCAAATTCTCCAGTTCCCGCTCCAAAGTATGCACACCGGAACCAGCGACCTGAACGTCATTTGCGGTTGAATCTGCGTATTTGCGAACTTCATGGGCAATCTTGGCCCGCAATTCCGACAGGTCCGCGTTATAGCCGATAATCTTGGGATGGCGATCTCCCAAACTCTTGCCCGCTTCCGAGATGACTCTTAGCAGCACCGTCTCCTGCTCTCGCAAGCGCTGGATCAGCGGCGATTGCAACACGTCGGCCGCAGTTTCAACGCTGCCCTGCGAGCGAACAAGGTTCCGAGCCTGCTCCAGCTTGGCCTGCTTCTGCGCCAGTTCGGTCCTGGCTATAATCAAGCGCGAATTCAGTTCGGACATCTGCTGATCGGTTACCGTCGATTGGCGGTCGCCTTTGCGGCGCAAATTATAAGTCGAGCGGTAACGTTCAGCCGCCGCCTCAGCGACCTCGACATCGTGACGCAGGCTTTCTAACCGTTCGCCCAGCCATTCCGCGACTCGGCGCGAATTTTCGAAGCTGGATTCGAGGCGGTCGTCGAGATAAAGCTCGGCCAGCGTATTAGCGAGCAGGCGCGATTTTTCTCTGCTTTCCGACGAGAACTGAGCCGAAAACACGTAAGACCGGCGTTGTGAATACACTTTCAGCTTTCGCCGAACGGCAACAGCAACCTTCTCATGCAGGATTTCTTTTTTCGCGGCCTCGCTCATCTGGCTGGTGTCTGTGGACGCAGCCGTTAGACGGGACAGCCATCCCAATGGATTGATCCATCCCAGGATCTCCTCCAAAGGCTTTGGCTCGCGCAAGGCCCGGTTGAATTCGGGATCGGCGACCAGATTCAGCTTATCCACCAAACGGCGAATCAACATACTGGATTGCAAAACCTCGGACTCGGTTGCCACCAGAGCCTCGGTTGGAGCCTGGCGGAACTGCCCGCCGCTGCGCTCCAGCATTAACATTTCCGAGGCTTCCGGCCCCTCGACCATCAACTTGACTTCCGCCGTGTACAACGGCGTCGCCTGCATCAGATAAAGGATGGTTGGCAGCAAGCCCAGCAGGATACAACCAAGAACCAACGCCTTGCCACGCCAGAGAACGCGGACAAATTGACGGAGCCTGACGCGAATATCGCCCATGGAATTTTCAGACGCACGGACAGCTTCTGGCGATTGGGTCAAATCAGAACCTCAGCCCCAAGCGCACCATGGTCGTTGTCTGTTCGTAGCCCATACTATCGACGCTGCTCCGCCTGATGCGTTCGGCCAATTCACCCCTGGCAAAAACCTCCGGGGTGAAAGCATAGGTCACCGTTCCTCGCGCTTCGCTGACCCACTCGGATTGACCGGCACCGCTATACTCGTTGCGGGTCAAACTGGCGAAACCAGTCAGGATGATATTGCGCTGCAATTCGTGACGCACCAGCACCGATCCGGCCGTCCTGACCGCACCTGATGCTGACGTGGTGGTGGTTTCCTGTACCGATCGCTCCAGCGCCGGCACCACCATGGTCAACTGTGTCGGGGTCCAATTCAAAGCCACCTTGACACCGATGCCGGATGAACTCCGCAATGCCGAGGAACTATAGTCCTGATTAAAATACCCGACCAGAATATCACCCTTGATCAACTGGGAGATATCCAGGCCCAAGCCACCTTCGACCCGGTAACCAGAACTACTCCGGTCGATTCTATTGGCATCAAGCTCGTCGTACTCGCGTTGATTTTCCGACACCTGCAACACACCCGAATAACCGGGGCTGAATTCGTAGGCACCACGTTGAGTAAAAGTTATTTCGGTTCTATCGCGCAAATTGCTGCGTACGATGGAACCGTCATTCGTATCCACGTTTTCGAAAGTCAGACGATCGACGCCCACCGCCCCCGTCAAGGTCAGTTTATTCAGCACCTGTTTGACACTGAGCAACGTATTGATGGTATCGGTCGGAGTCGGCCGCGACGCCGCCGCCACGGCATCGGAACTGCTGCGATCCTCATGCCCGTGAGCAAGATTGCCAGCCAGCTTGATCTCTGTGGTTTTGGTTGCATTGATGCGCCCGTCGGCGCTCACATGCCCATCGGTGCGGCTGTCATCATGATAGGTCGCGTAGTCATACCGATCGAGGCCGCCGCTGAGTTCCAGCGCATGCACCGGGAAACGCGACTGCAAACGAAACTGCGGATGGACCGAGGTAATCCAATCGCCCTTCGAATTGTTCTGAACGGCGAAGACGTTGGAATTGTAGGTCTCACCCACTTCGATCTGCGGAAAGAACAGAAAGGTGCCGAGATCAACGCCCTTGGCGTCATAGCTTTCCGACACCCGATTGACATCGCTGGCACCGGTTACATCAACGGTATCGGATTGCCGTACAGTGCGGGATTCAGACGGCTTTTGCTCGGCCTGAGCAGGTCCGGCCGCAATCATGACCGCAGCAAATCCGACACTGCTCAATAACTTCAACCGGAGCAAAGCGTTTTTCATTGTCATCCGCTCCATTTGTTAATCTGCAACCAGCCGAAAGGCTATATATATTAAAAATTGATCTACTTAAATAACATGTCGCGTCAAGCCTGAAAAGTTGCCAGATTCAGCAAACGAGACAAAATGAGCGTCCGTCGTCAGACGCACGGTCAGGCCACATGTCAATATCTCGAACCAGGATGCTTGCTCACTTGAATAAAACGACGCACGCCATCCTTCAGCGCCAACGCAGTTAAAATCCCTGACGCGTATGCACCGGTATCAATAGCTACCCGATTATGTAGACTTTCCGGGGAATCGACAATGGTATGGCCATGGACCACAACCTTTTCATGCTGCCGCTTCGACTGTAAAAAGGCGGCGCGGATGGTCGTGAGATCCTCTCGCACCTGGCGTCTCAGCGCCCGGCCGGGACGGATACCTGCGTGAACGAAAACATAATCACCCAGAACCAGCATCGGCTCCAGAGAACGCAGGAAGACAAGGTGATGAGGCGGGATAAGGCTCAGAGCCTCGTCGCGCAACCGCCGACAACGCCCAGGATCGGTAGCGCCGAACGACGCGCGCACCCCATAGCTGGCCAGGGTCTCGACACCGCCAAATCCCAGCCAGAGCGCCCCCTTGGCTGGATCGTCGAGAAAGTCGAGCATGGCCTGCTCGTGATTACCGAGCAGCATATGGCTATGCAGTCCGTGCGGCAGCGGTTTAGACAGGCACTCCAAGACCCCCCTGCTGTCGGGGCCACGATCCACATAATCGCCCATGCCGACCACCAGCGGAACACAATCGGGATAATCGCGGGCGTCCTCGGCAATCCGAGTGAGCATCCGCGCAAGCAATTCGGCCTCGCCATGAACGTCGCCGATAGCGTACACAATGGTTCCAGGAGGCCCTTTGGCCACACCCGCAGGCGGACCTTCTCCCATAATTTTCCGCCTGAGTGCGCTCATACCATTTAGCACCGCCGACACCATTGCGTTGCACATGCGGTCTCGGTTATCTCAAATCCCATGAGTTTCCGCCAGCCAGCGATTTGGCCCAGTCCGTCAAAGGATATGTAATGACATCCCAGTCGAACCGACGCCGTTTCTTCGGAACCCTGGTCCTGGTCGCTTCTATCGTTGTGGGATTGAACGGATGCAGCGTCAGCCTGCCCTCCGAGATGGCCCCCACAGTCGTTGAAGGACCGAACGAAGGCTATTTGCTGGAACCCGGCAACAAGGTCCGAGTCACCGTCTTTAGCGAAAGCAACCTGTCGGGCGAATTCCTCGTCGATCCCATCGGCAACATCGCCATGCCTTTGGCTGGCACGGTGCCAGCCATGGGCCTGACCGCCAAGGCGCTGGCTCTGCGTGTCGCCGATGTGTTGAGCCGGGCCGGCTATCTGCGCGATCCCAAGGTCGCCGTGGAAGTCATGACCTTTCGTCCCTTCTACGTCCTTGGTGAAGTTCGTCAGCCGGGAGAGTTTGGCTACACCTCTGGCGTTACCGTACTGGGTGCCATTGCAAAGGCCGGTGGCTATGACTATCGCGCCAGCAAAGGCGAAGTCGTGCTGATCCGCCAGGTCCAAGGTGTCGAAAAGGAATTGCGCGCCACCGAACGCACACCAGTTCTGCCCGGCGACATCATCAAGGTGGTCGAGCGCTATTTCTGACCGCCCCCCCTCGACCCTAAAGCCGATTCCATTTGAATGGAATCGGCTCTCAATACCGGCCAACCCTCGATTTGACCCGTTGGCCGGTATCGGGCCGCCATGGATTTTGAACAGTTTTCCGTCTATCCGATACGTGTCCACACGAGTCGCATCGGAGTTTGGTCTCACGCTTCCTTGACGAACAGCAGGTCCACCTGAACCGCCCGGCCCGCCGCGTCGCGGCCCGGCTCCCCTAATCCGGCCAAACGGAAACCGTGAGCATTCAACCACGCATCCACGGCACCAGCCAGAGGCTGACCCGTGTACAATGGAACGAAAGAAACCTCGACCAGGACATGGGAAAAGCGGTCGATAATCTTTTCCGCCCCCTCCAATACGGCTAATTCGCCGCCTTGCACGTCCAATTTCAACAAGGCCGGTGCGACTACGGACGATGCCGACAACACGGAATCCAGCCGTTCGAGCGCAACCTCGTCCGTCCTGGCCCGAGCGGCCCCCCGACAATAGCGCAACTGCAATTCCCCCGCCGGCAACAGCGATGAATTGTCCGATCGATGCGACACGAATAACGGGACGAAACCGTGGCTTGCGCCCAGAGCCAACTGAAATGAATGAAAGCGGGAATCATCCGCCATCAGCCGCTCTAATGTCGTGGCTGCAAAAACTTCCGGTTCGAAAGCGTGGATCGTGGCTTGCGGCCACAAGGCTCGCGCCAGCAAGCTGAATTGCCCTCGATTAGCTCCCACGTCCACCACCGTCGCCATTGTCAGCGTGGACAGTAGTGGCCAGTGCTCCACCGTCGCGGCGACGCCATGGCGCAATCCACGACGAAACAGCGGGACAGGCAGCAAGAACAACAGTTTTCGAAACTGATGCCAGCGCCGCCGCAATGACATCAGCGCACTCATGCTGATTTCGGCGAGGCCGCCGAGGCAAATGCGACCAGAAAGAACATTGCCGACAGCGGATTGCCCACATTGAGGCTCAAGCCCTCGAATATCCCATATATCCAATAGACGGAGATGGTCGTGATTACGTAACTGGCTGAAGTCACTTGACCTTGGCGGCCCAGGCGCACCCCATAGGCTACCCCCCACAGGGAAAAACCGACGAAACCGGCCAAACCGATCAGGCCGGTTTCACTGAGCAGGGTCAAAGGCAGATTGTGGGCACGGTTCATATCCTCAGAGCCCCCCAATTCCAGGTCGTGCATGAAGCCCAACCCAAAGAGCGGATAGTCCAGCCACTGTTCCCAGGCTTCCCGCCAGACTTCGGAGCGGCCGGAGAAGCCACTGTCCAGGCCACGGTTGGCATCGTCGAGCAGCAACAATTCCCGCGAGATGAATGACGTCAACGACGAGCCGTAAACCAGCAACAGCAAGCCCGCCGCCACACCGCCGATCACCCAGCCTCCCGAACGGCGTTTCGTTTCCTCTCGGTTCATCGCGCCCAGCACCCCCCGGCAGGCATACCCGATCCCGAAAGCGGCAATCACCCCCAGCAAGCCACCGCGAGATTCCATCAGCCAGCAAACGAACACACAGAACGCCGCCAAACCGATACGCCGCGTTATTGATGACAGACCACACCCGGCCACGGCAATAGCAGTGGCCAGCAATCCGCCGTAATTGGGATGCAGCCCCATCTCTTCCAAATCGAAAGCACTACGGCGTAGGGACAAGACAAAGCCAAAATCCGAACTGTTCACGGAAAGAACCAGAACAAGAACAGTCGAAATCATCAATGTCAAAATCAGGAAGGCGAACATGCTCCGATAGATTACATCGGCTGGACGATGCAGTATTAATCCTCCCAGCACCCCATAGAAAGCAACCACTGCCAGAATTTTAGGCAGGCGCGGCTCATCATAATCATTAACCAGCAGACTGAGTTCCGGCGGAACCGCGATCAGCAGGAACATCAAAACGATGCGAATGACCACATTAACCTGGAAGTGCTCCATCAGCAGGAGCGCCCCCAGAATAGTCAGGATAAGCACTGAAATTCCGTAAAGGAGTTGCCAATGATCGGGCGAAAAGAATACCAGAAGCGGCGAGGAGGCGATCACGACGGCAAGCATTGCCTGGATGAGAGCCGTAGCCATAGGCGTAGACGGCATCAATAGGCTCCCTTGCGCAACAAAACAGCGGGAATGGTTTTTATCAAAATAAGGATATCAAGCCACAAAGACCAGTTCTTCAGATACCATGTGTTCAGACGAACCCGCTGGGCGTATTCCAAATTGTTACGACCGCTGACCTGCCACAACCCGGTTATCCCCGGCTTACCCTGGATATAATAACGTAATTCAGGACCATAGGCCTCTGCCTCCACCACAGGAACCGGACGAGGCCCGACCAAACTCATGTCGCCTTTCAAGACGTTCAATATCTGCGGCAATTCGTCGAGACTGAACGATCGCATGAAACGCCCCACCGGCGTGATGCGGGGATCCTGGCGCAATTTACGAGTGGCCTCCCACTCCGCCCGGACCGCAGGATCGTCCCTCAGCAGCCGCTCCAGAACTTGGTCCGCCTGCGGAACCATGGTGCGAAACTTCAGACAATAAAAATACCGGCCATTACGTCCGATACGCTGATCCCCATAAAAAACAGAACCACCATCGCGGCGAACGGCCAAGGCCAGCCCCAACAACAAAGGCGAGAGCAACACGGTCAGGAACATCGCGCCTAACCAATCGAATGCAGCCTTGATAAGTCGGGCGGTAACTCCCTGTCGGCCACCTTCCATCAACAGAAGAACGTCGTGACCGACCAGATAAAAGGCGTGCAACGATAAAACCGGTAAGCCGGACAGGCTTTGTACACACAGAAAAGGAAGACCTTCCAAGGCCAGCCGGGCGATGGCATCACGGTGGCGGACCATTTCGGCCTCTTCCGCCGCCAGCACCACCATGGAAGCCTGATGGCGGATACAGGCATCATGCCATCCGTTTGGATTGTGGCCGTCGATACCGTTAAATCCCATTGAGGCAACCACCCGAAACCCAAGATGAGGTTCGGACTCCAACAATGCCTCGGCCTCGGCAATGCGATGGCGGTCCCCGACCACCAGCACCCCGATCGTCCATACCCCCAGCTTATCCATGAGATTGCGGGCCAGCCATCTGGCCGTGGGGATCGCCCCGATAGCCAAAATCCAGGTATTGACCAGCCAAAGGCGCGAGAACACCTGTTGCAGCGCGAATTGCAGAAAACCGGCGCACAACAAGGCGACCAAACACCCGATCAGAACCTGATAGCTTTCGATCCAGAACGGTTGACGACGAGTGTAATGGCCCCGATGCCAGAACCACCCCATCAGGGCGGCGGCAAAGAAACCAATCTCACCGGGCCGCGTCATTGCCGTATCCACAAGGAGATCGGCATAGCTGCGCCCTTCGGCAAAACGGCTGAAGATCAGCACGACCAGACCGGCCAGCAGGTAAGACAGTGCCAACGCAGCCAAATCGGCCAGAATAAAGAACAAGGCCCGAGCCACCTCGGCGCGGACCTTGTTAAAGTGAAGTCTCGTCACGCGTTCATCCCGGTGTCAATTTGACGAAATCCGCATTGCCCGGACGCAGACAATGAGACAGGTTCAGGTATTCATTGCACTGGCGACACACCTCGGGCGGCTGACCGTCATCAAACCCTTGGCGCAGGGCTGCCAAGGCCGGGCCGCGCCAGACCTCGGCCAGGGATTGATGACGCAAGTCGCCGATCAACAAATCCCGAGCATCAATATCGACGCAGGTACAGCCGCCAACGGTGCCATCCCAAAACACCATGGCCCCCAGGTAAAGCTGACTGCACGGGCTGATGCGAGGGTGACGCAAGCGGTTGGCCTGCTTCAGTTTCATACCCGGCGGCAGCAAATCCGCCCCGACCTTGCCGCCCCAGCTATTGAAACGGTAGGCGATTTCGATCTTTTCCGGCGGCAGCAGCGCCGCGACTTTCTGGAAATCGGGACTGGCCGATAGCTCAACCAGACTTTGATCGCCGCGAATACCCAGAACAATGTCCAATGGACTGCCCGCGCGATTGTTTTCCGTCAGCAGCGCAATCAGGTTATCGAAGACCTTATGGTACATCTTCGAACGGTAAATGCGTTCATAGATGGCGGCGTCGAAACCGGGCATCGACACAGTTAGTTGCGTCAACCCGCTCTGAACAATCTCGGGAAAGCCGTGCTTGTGCGCCAGGATCAGGTTGGAAGCCATGCGGATGATGCCGATTTGAGGCAATGCCCGCGCCATGCGGATACGTTCGACAATATGGGGATCGACAAAAGGTTCGCCGCCGGATGGCGTCAATTCCAGACACCCCCCACCCAGCGCGGCAAAGTCATTCACAATCTTATGGAACAGATCGGGGGCCATTACCCCTTGTGCGCGGGTCTGGAACTGATAGGCGCAAAAAATACAATTGGCATTACAGATATTGGTTGTCTCGACCGCCAATTTCATCGGCCGTTGCTCAAGATGCGCAACCAATTCCTTACGAACGAATGGAAAACGCAGCAACGTCAGGAGCCCCTGGAATTCATAAGCCAGTTTCTTGGCCATGAGCCGGGCTATAATAAAAGCTTTCATTATTTCACTAAAATTAGCATGAGAACTTCAAACACCATCAAAATTTGATTGATCTTAGCAAATACCCCCCCTCGTCTGTCAATGTCTCTTGATTTCTTGTATCATCGTTACAAGAGATTCAGCGAAACACCCGACGTCGGCTTTCTCGACGAATGCGTTGCAACCAACACGCCACTGCATCCACAATGCCTGATCAGCGCCCAGCCGCTCCAGAATCAGGGCCAAGCCCTCGACATTATCGGGTTCGACCACGCAGCCATTGATGCCGTCGCGCACCAGAAAATCGCGGGCTCCGACCACATCACTAACCACTGCCGGAATCCCCAAGGCCACCGCTTCGTTAACAGCCAACCCCCATTGCTCGACGGTGCTGAACAGAACCAGACACAGGGCGCGGGCCAGATAACGGGCCAGATCCGCCTGAGTAACGAATCCCAGGAAGTGAACATCCTCGATTCCGTCCCCCGCCACCTTGCGCTGTAATTCCTCAGCCAGCGGACCGCTCCCCAGAATCTGCAACGGCCGCGCCGCGCCGCCGACACGGTTGCGATAGAGGGCATAGGCGTCGAGCAGACGAAACAAGTTCTTCTTTTCGATCAACCTGCTGACGACGACGATGGGACGGGCGGCAAAGGCTAGGCCGTCCTCGGCTCCTTGCGCCAATCGGCGCAACCGTGCCACCGAAACGGTGTCATAACCGAAATACAGGCACGACGGCGTGAACCCGAAAGCCTGAAAATAAGTCGCCGAGCGCTGACTGCCGACCATGGCGACACGGTAAGGAGCCAGAAAGACAAGTTTGGCACTTTCCCGCAGCAACGGACGGGGCTTGTCCTCCCATTTAGAATCGTTCATGCACACGGTCAGCCGCCCGAACAAACGCATGACCAGAGTCGCGGCAAACACCGCAACCTCTTCGTAATGACAGCACACCAGCACGTCAGGCCGCTCGACCAACACACAACGCAGCAAATTCCACAAGCGCCGCCAGACCGGAAGGGTCTCGTAGGGATCGCTGGCCAAGGTCAGCACCCGGACTCCGGTGCAATCGGGGCGCTTCCAATCATATTGCAGGGTGCCGGCTGCCATCTCGATGCCGAGGATGTCGCAATCGGGTAAAGCCTGTTGCGCCGCCATCAAGCGATCGACGTGGTATTCGGTGAAGTTCATCCAGACAAAGGCGATCTTGAGACGACGGGACATTCAAGGACTCGTCAATTCCGGCCGGTCCGGGAAATTTGAAAATCACTGAACTTCATAGTATATTTCTTACTGGCTTCTCGCAACCCATCGGAATATGCGCCAGCACCTCCCCTTCGCTCTGGCCACCATTCTTGATCGTGGTGCGTATGCCATCTTGCTGGCTCTTCTCGCGCATGCCCATGGTCTGGGCGTGCAATCGGATATATTTTTCGCCGTCACCACCATTCCGGCGGTGCTGATGACCGTCCTGAACGATGCCGCCTTCGTCATCGTTCTCCGAATCGCCACAGATCCAGCCACCGCCCCGGCGGAGCGTTGGCTGGCGATCGGTCGTAACGCCACCGCACTGGCCCTCCTATTCCTGATTCTGGGCGGTATCCTGGCATTGGCGGCCGATCCACTGATGCGGTTGTTGGCTCCCGGTCTGAACCACCTTGCACACCAACAAGCGGTGGAGCTACAGCGCCTTTCGGCCATGCTGATTCCTTTGCAAGGAATCGGTGCCATCTTCGCCACAGTGCTGATCGGTAACGGCCGCAACTGGTCCGGGGCCATGCGCCTGCCCCTCAGCGGTATCGCAGCCCTGATGTGGTTGGGTGTGGCTTTCGCCCTGGGGCGAAACGATGTCGCTACCTTCATCTTCGCCCAAGTCGCGGCGGCAGCCCTGGTTTGCCTGGGGCTGGGTGTCCAATTGCCAATCTTATCGCAGGGTTTGGCCCGGCCACGCTGGCCCGGCCGTCAAGCGGCGCGGGATGTCACCATCGGCCTGGGATTGCTGGGAGGCAGCAGCATGGCCGCCAATGCCGTCGTCCTGGTGGAACGCGCCATCGCCGCCAATCTGGGAGCCGGGGTTTTGTCGGCGGTGAGTCTGGCCCGCTCGCTGGTTCCGCTGCTGGGATCTCTTTCCACTTCGGTGGCCACCGGCTGGTTCAGTCTGTCCCTGGCCCGCGGCGGCACCCAAGGCCAAGCGGTAGACATCATCCGCACCGCCCGTGAAATGATGGTGCTGTGCATCGCCATCCTGACCCCGCTGATGGCTCTGTTTCTCGCCCATTCCTCCGACGTGGTCGCCCTGCTGTTTCAACGGGGCAATTTCACCACCGCCGACACGGACTATGTGCAGCCGCTGGCGGTGGCTTTTGCCGCCACCGCACCGCTGTTCGCCATCAGCATTCCGTTGCTACGAACCCTACAATTATGCAAGGCCGATGCCTGGGTCCTGGCCTTCACCTGGGTAACCCTGGGCCTGTACATCCTGTTGGCCATAACCTTGTCCGAATGGGGGGCGAGAGGACTGATCGCCGCTTATGGCGTGGCACTAACGCTGCAAGCCCTCGCCCAGACGACATTTCTGGTTCGCCGCCTCGGCCCCGGCCTGCTGGACCTGCCGATCCTACGGCTGGCGTTGCTGGCCGCCGCCATGGCCGTGACGCTGGCCATCTCGACCCGGTTGATGCCCACCGGCTGGCCGCCACTGGCCCGACTGACGGGAGATGGCGTCTTGACGGCAATCGTGTTCCTGCTGACCATCCGCCCGCTGGCACTGACCCCAGGCTGGAGCAAACGATGAGAATCATCACCGTCTATAACCGCTATACTGTCCATGGCGGCGAAGACGAGGTGTTTCGCCGTGAAGCCGACGTGCTGGAAGCTGCCGGCCACGATGTCTTGCGCCATACCGCTGACAATGCCGATCTCGCAAGCGTCGGCCGATTTCGCGCCGTCGCCGGCATGATCTGGAACCGGCGGGCCGCTGCCGACATGGCGCGATTGGTGCGCCAGCACCGGGCCGAAGTGGTACACGTTCACAATTTCTTCGCCGTGCTGTCACCGACCATTCTAGGAGCGGCCCGCGCCAGCGGCGCGGCCGTGGTGCAGACCCTGCACAACTTCAGACTGTTCTGCACCAACAGCATGCTACTCCGCGACCGCCGCCCATGCGAAGATTGTGTTGGTCGGGGGCTGGCTTGGCCGGGCATCGTCCACGGCTGCTATCGCGACAGCCACAGCCAATCAGCCGCCGTGGCGGCCATGACCGGGCTACACCGCCTGACCGGCACCTGGAACAGGGATGTGGACCGCTATATCGCCTTGACCGACCATTCCGCCCGCCTATTCGTCAGAAGTGGCTTACCGAGCGATAAAGTGACGGTCAAACCCAATTTCGTGGAGGATCGTCACGACCCGTCGGTGGTTGACTCCCCCCGCCATGGCGCGCTGCTGGTGGGCAAGATGGTCGAGGAAAAGGGTGTTTTGCTCGCCGCCGAGGCTTGGGGTAGTCTGACCACGCCACTGCGTTTCCTCGGCGACGGACCACTAAAGGCGGTCGTGGGCGGCGAAGGACAGAAAACCCAAGCTGAAGTAGCTCGGAGCATGGCAAACGCCGAATTCCTGGTGATGCCCTCGCTGTGGTATGAAACTTTCGGCCTCGTGGTGATCGAGGCCTTTAGCGCGGGTCTGCCCGTGATCGCCGCAGGTCATGGCGCCCTGGCCGATTTGATCGAGGACGGCGTTACCGGGCTACTGTTCCGCCCCGGCGATGCCGCCGATCTGGCCGCCAAGGCCCGCTGGGCCATCGCCAATCCCGAAGCCATGCGGGCCATGGGCCGCCGTGCCCGCGACGTCTTCGAGCAACGCTACACCCCCGCGTCCAATCTGCCCCAACTGGAAGACATATACCGGCAAGCCCTGACCGCTCGCGCTGCCACTCTCTGATACCAACCGGCCAATGAGCGACTTAGGGAATGACAATTGCCGTATCCGTTTTTACCCGGTCTAGCGCAATCAGCGTTCGATAACGATCCACCAGTTCGTTCTCCGCGAACAAACGCCGCGTCAGCCTCTCATAGGCTCGCATGTCGGGCGTTATGATGATGAGAACGAAGCTTACGCCGCCCGTCACATAGAAACATTGCTGGACTTCCGGGGTGGCTTGGAACAGAACCTTCGCGGCATCCACTGTTCCCGCTCGCTCGTTCCTTAGATGCACCTCCACGATGGCGGTAATAGCCATTGAGGTGGTTGCAGGATCAACGATTGCCACGTTGCGAACCACAACCTCCTTCGCCTCCAAAGCGGCGATGCGCCGTTGTACGGCCGCAGCCGACAGGTTGACCGCTGCGGCGATGGCCCGCTGCGGCGTCTTGTTGTCGCGCTGAATGATGCGGAGGATCGCGCGGTCGAAAGAATCCAGGGTGCGAGGCGGAGAGGCGGGATTTTCAGTCATAATGTGAGTGTTTGTTGCATTCCGCCGCCGAATCAAGAGCAAAAACCCCGCAAGGACGATGATAAAATTCACGACATGACAACATCCCCCCATACCACACCAGATATTTCCCCCTCCCCAGGATCGACGCTAGCCGGAGTTGCGTGCGGCGCGATCGCAGGAGCACTCTGGGGGCTGGTCTTCCTTGCTCCCAAGCTGCTCGATGCGTTCAATCCATTCTTGCTGGCCAGTGGGCGTTACATCTTTTACGGGTTGATCTCAGCGGCATTGCTGGCTCCGCGATGGCGTAAGTTGGTCGCCAAGTTAACCCGGCGCGAATGGCTGGCGCTCGCGTGGCTCGGGTTCGTGGGCAACACGCTCTACTACGTTCTCCTCTCGACCTCCGTGCAGGTCGGCGACATCGCCATAACCGCGCTGGTCATCGGATTCCTGCCGGTTGCAGTAACCATCCTCGGAAGCCGCGCTCGGAATGCCGTCCCGTTGGTGAGGTTGTTACCGTCACTTCTTCTCTGCGCTGCCGGCGCCATCTGCATTGGCTGGCAAACATTGGCTGAACCAGCGTCCGGCCACGTATCCGCACGGGTGACCGGATTACTATGCGCAGTGGGCGCACTCGTCTCATGGACCGCCTACGCGATGGGTAACAGCCGATGGCTGAAGCAGCTAAAAGATGTTTCACCCCATGACTGGAACCTGCTGACAGGGATTGTCACGGGTGCTCAAGGCCTGCTTCTGTTGCCGCTCGCACTCAGTCTCGACACGACACATCACAGCGGCAGCGAATGGGCTTGGCTTGCCACCGTACTCATTTCGGTAACTATTATCGCATCTATCTTTGGTAATTTATTTTGGAACCGCATGAGCCGTCTTCTGCCGCTCACGCTTGCCGGTCAGATGATTCTCTTCGAGACTCTGTTCGCGCTGATCTACGGGTTCTTGTGGGAGTACCGCCTGCCCAACCCACTAGAAACGGCCGCATTCGTGCTGTTAGTGTTGAGCGTCTTATCCTGCATTGCCGCTCATCGCGAAAAGCCCCCCACTTCCTGGCGCCGCACCGCGTCCGAGGCCCAGCCCTCGAGCAGATAAAGCCGCCAGGCGATTGGGATTGGCCGCGTCACCGCTACTTGGCAAGCGTCCTGCTTGCCAAGTAGGCCGCAATACGCGCCTTTCAACAATAAAATATTGGGCACAAACCCACTTGTTCAGCAGAACTGATTAATCGACAATAAGATTGATATTTTTATTTTGTCCACCGCAGTCACACGTGATTTTATAGATTCCTGGCTCCAATGGCCCCACATCAGTTCGTGCTTTTCTCAGATCACCGGGAAGAGAATTCCCCCGAGGAGAAATGGTGGTGACCCATGTTGCGGGAACATCCAGGGATTGAAGACCAATCTGCGGGCTTGAAATGCTTGTTGCCGTGGGGCCGATCACTGAAGCGGTTAAATGAAATGGCGTGTTGGCGGGAACTTTTATCTCGTGAGGATGAATGTGCCCATCATTAATGACAACAGAACGAATCATCCGGTCGGTGCATCCAGAGACGCCGAGAGATGCCACAGCAAAAAATATAGCGGTTAATTTTCTCATTTTTTAGTCAGCTTCCGTTGTCTGACATCGTGACGATGTTCAGAGGTTTTCCTTGGGAAGCATCCTATCGTCTCCCCCCTGAACCGAAGATGATTCACCTGTTCATCTTCGGTTCATAATCATGACATTGTGGTAATTACTTAGTTTCTGGTCTGATGGGTGATCAGCCATTCCCGGATAATTCCAGAGGAAAACGTCCGGTAGAGCACTGGCAGGATAACCAGAGTCAGCAAGGTCGAAGAGATCAGACCGCCGACAACCACGGTTGCAAGGGGCCTCTGCACCTCTGACCCGACGCCGTTTGATATCAGCATCGGAATGAGTCCAAGCGCCGCGATGAACGCCGTCATCAAAACCGGGCGGAGGCGGGAGAATGCTCCTTGCGAGATCGCGTGAGTGATCGGCATCCCCCCCAGGATATTCTGGTTGATCGCGTTAACCATCACCACGCCGTTCAGCACAGCAACGCCGAACAGGGCAATGAAGCCGATCGACCCTGGCACCGAGAGATATTGCCCACTGACCAGAAGAGCGAAAATGCCGCCGATCATGGCGAGAGGGACGTTCAGCATGATCAATGCCGCCTGACCGACCGAGTGGAAGGCGAAGTACAGCAACAGGAAGATCATCGCCAACGACAACGGCACCACGATCATCAGGCGTGCCTGAGCCCGTTCCTGATTCTGGTATTGCCCGCCATATACCACGGTGTAGCCGGGCGGCAACTTGACCTGGGTTTCAATGGCCTGACGCAATTCGGCAACCAACCCGCCCATGTCACGACCTTCGACGTTGGCCTCGATCACGATGCGGCGCTGCACGTCGTCACGGCGAATCTGGGGGGGGCCGCTATCGATGATCACGGTGGCAACATCGCCCAACTTGACCCAGGCACCATTGGCTGCCTGGATCACCAGATCGCGAATGGCCTCGGGGGTTGCGATGAAGCGGTGATCAAGTCGCAAATAAATGTCATAGCGCTCATTGCCGCGAATAATCTGTCCGGCACCGGCACCACCGATCGCATCCGACACCAAAGCCATCACCTGACCGACCGAAATGCCATAACGGGCGAGCGCCTCGCGGTTCGGAGTAATGGTCAGCTGGGCCTCGCCTGCGATCTTTTCCATCGCGACGTCACGGGTGCCGGGGATACGTTTGACCAGAGATTCAATCTCCAGCCCTTTGGCCGACAAAACATCGAGACTGGGACCGAACAGTTTGACCGCCAATTGCGCTTTGACGCCGGACATCAGCTCATCGACCCGCGAGGCGATCGGCTGAGAGAATGAGAGTTGCAAGCCGGGCATGACCGACATCGACCGTTCCATCTGCACCTGAAGCGCCTTACGGTTGGGTGCGGTTGTCCATTCGGCAATCGGCTTCAGCCCGACCAGAATCTCGATATTGTTGACCGGCTCGGGATCGCCTCCCAATTCGGCCCGACCGATGCGGCTCGACGCATAAGTTACTTCCGGGAATCCTTGCAGGCGCGCTTCTAACTTGGTCGCAACGCCGAGGGCCGTATCAAGACTGGACGCGGCAGGGAGAGTAATGCGGATATTAAGGGTGCCTTCCTCCAATTCCGGCATGAACTCGGTGCCAATGAACGGAACGGTCGCCAGCGACAAGGCAAAAAAACCCAGAGCGCCCAGCACGATTTTGCGCGGATGTCGCAACGCCACCGGCAGCACATTGCCGTAAAGACGCTCGATTGGCGGGAAAATATAGCTGTCCTTGTGATGTACCCCGGCACTCAGCAAATAGGTCGCCAGCGCAGGAATCACCACCAAGGCGACCAGAAGAGACGCCGCCATGGCAAGAACGATACTGACCGCCATTGGCTGAAACAGCTTGCCTTCGATACCTTCCAGACTGAACAGCGGGGTGAACACCACGATGATGATGATGACGGCAAAGAACACCGGGCGGCTGACTTCGCGGGCGGCTTGCTGAATCCGCAGTGTGAGGCCACTCGACCCAACCGGGCCTCCCGCCAGCGACGGCGGGCGGGGCTGGGTGACATGCACGAAGATGTTTTCCATCATCACCACCGAGCCATCGACCATCATGCCGATAGCGATGGTCAAACCTCCCAGCGACATCAGATTGGCGGAAATGCCCAGATAGGACATCGCCATCAGCGCCAACCCCGCCGAGATCGGCACGCTGAGCAGCACCAGCAGCGCGGCCCGCAGATTCATCAGAAACAGAATCAGAACCACGATCACCAGGACAAAGGTTTCCAACATCGCCTTGACCACCGTGGCGACGGCTTTGTCCACCAGATCGGACTGGTCATAGATTGGATCGAGCGTAACTCCCTCGGGCAACGCTTTTTGAATCAGGGGCAGACGCTCCTTGATCCCGTCGATCGTCGCCTTGGTATTGGCGCCGACACGCTTGAGCACGATACCGCTGACCACTTCTCCCATGGAGGTGATGGCCCCATCAGGCTCACGAGCGGTCATGGTCACCGCTCCCTGACGAACTTCCCCCCCGAAAGCAACCTGAGCGACATCGCGCACCCGCACGACCGCGCCCTTGTCTTCCTTGATCGGCACACTGGCGATATCGTCAAGCCCCTGATTGCCGCTGCGCATCATGCCGATGCCGCGGATCACCAATTGCTCTGCGCCCCGGTCCAGAAACAGCCCGCCGGCATTGCGGTTACTGGCCTCGATGGCGTCGCGGATATCGTCAACCCGCACGCCATAAGACAATAACTTGGTTGGGTCGATGCGGACCTGATACTGCCGCACCTCCCCCCCGAACGAAAGGACCTGGGTCACGCCGTCCACTGGCATCAGCAGAAGCTTGACAACCCAGTCGTTCAGACCACGCAGGGCCATTGCGTCGAATTGCTGCGGGTTTTTGGTGCGCAGCACATATTGGAAGACTTGGCCGATCCCCGACGTGTTCGGCCCGATCTGTGGCAAACCAGCCCCGGTCGGAATCTGGCTCTTGGCTGTTTGCAGGCGTTCGAACACCATCTGGCGAGCGAAATAGAGGTCGGTTCCCTCCTTGAACACCACGGTCACCACCGACAGGCCGGTTCGGGAAATCGAACGCACTTCCTCGACATTAGGGGCGGCGTACATCACCGCCTCGATCGGATAGGTGACCAGTTGCTCAATTTCCTCGGCGGCCAACCCGTTGGCTTCGGTGTTGACCACCACCTGAACATTGGTGACGTCCGGGAACGCGTCGAGATTGAGTTTTGGAAGCAGGATCGCCGCTGCTGCGATCAGCGCGAGCAGGGCAAGAACCACGATCTGGCGATTGACGATGCCAAGGTCGATCAGTCGATTGAGCATGTCTGACGCTTTCTATTGAGCGGTGCCGGAGGCGTTTTTCGAGAGTTCAGACTGAAGAAAGAACGCGCCACTGGTGACAATTCGTACCCCAGCGGTCAGTCCCTCGACCTGGGATTGCCCGTTCGCGGTTTGCACCACTCTCACCGGCATTGGAGCAAGCGCGCCGTCGCGATCCTCGACGAACACCACCCAACCGCCATCGGCATTTCGAATCACGGCATCGGTGGGAACGACGATCCCGGTCGGTGTGGTGGCGGACTCCAGATCGACCTGAACGAACTGGCCCGGATTGAGTCCTCGATCCGGGTTGGGAACCTCCAGACGAACCCCCAACGTGCGGGTTTGCTCGTCCAACGACGGCAGGATCTGTTTGACGATGGCCTTTGCCCGGATCGACGCGACCCGAACTGTGGCGGAGGTACCGACCGCCAGCGTTGCGGCAAGATCGGCATCAACGCGGGCCTCGACCCAAACCGTCGAGGTATCGGCCACCTCGAACAATGGCTTGCCAGCCTCGACCATTTCTCCGATGCGGAATGAATCCGCGGTGACGATTCCGGCTTGCGGTGCCGTCAGAGTGAAAATACCAGGGGTACGGTTGTGGCCGTCCCGTGCCAGCGACTCGATCTGTGCCGACGACAGGCCGTAGGTCAGGAGACGGGCGCGAGCCTGCTGGCGTCCGACCTCGGCCTCGATCCAGCGCTTGCCCGCAACGATGTCACGCCCCAGATCCTGAACCCGTCGCCATTCGCGCTCGGCGAGGAGGAAGCTGGCCTGAGCGTCGGCGACCTCGACGCTGAAGAGGGTGGCAAGAGCCTGCCCCTGGCGCACCGACTGCCCCAAAACCGCCTGCCGGTTCTGAATTACTGCGGGAACACGGCTGGAGACCAAACTGGATCGATAGCGGTTGGGTTGGACTTCACCCGGAAATGACATCTCGCTGGAAAGGGATCTGCGCTCTACTGTCGCGATCACGATTCCTGCGGCTTCACGTTGTTGGGGCGAGAGCACCAACGCGGAGGATGCCGACGCGGGAGGATTGGCGGGAGAGACAGCATCCTGATTTGACGGTAGCGCGGGTGCGGGAGACATGGCCGCCCCTGCCACTGTGATCGCCGTTCCGATCAGAGCCAACCCCAGCAATGTCGCGATCGCACGTTTGGAAACATGTTTCATGGCGCAACCCCCATAAAGGTCTCAAAGCCGTTGGACGCCTTGAGGACAGTGGCGAGAGAGGTCCAGGCCGATGTCTTGAGTTCGCTCCCCTGCTGGGCAACGCGGGCGGTTTCGCGAATTTGGATGAAGTAATCGGTGGCAGTGATTTCTCCGCCAAGCCACATCCGCTCCATCAAGGCGGCTTGCTGTTCGATCGGGGCGGTCGCTTGTTCCTGCCACATTTTCCAACCCCGGTGTGCCTCGACATAAGAGGATCGGGCCGCCGCCAGTTCTGTTTTGATCTCGCGCCGTGCCGCGGCTTCGGCCGCCTCCGCAGTCACCAAACCGCGACCGGCGGAACGGACCTTAGCCGAACCGGAATTGAGCACAGGAATCGGCACCGATACCCCGAAAGTCACGAGAGTCGCATCGCCCTCGCTCCCGCCGCCCAACCGGAACGTCGGATCGGGAATGCGCTCAGCTTCGGAGAGATGAAGTTCTGACCGTGCCATCTCGATTCGCGCCCGCAAGGCGCGAAGGGTCGGATGGCGATCCAGGATGTCATCGATATCCTCGCCCACCACGCTGTCTTCCGCAGGCAACCGAGTCGGCAATGCGGCGATTTCGTCAGGGGCGCATGCACAAAGGCCACGAACCTCCTCGCGGGCGCGGGCCAGATCGACTCTGGCGTCGGCGCGGGTCCGGGTGGTTTCCGCCAGGGCCAGACGGGCCAGCGACAGGTCTGCGGCCGAACTGTCTCCGGCCTTGCGTTGCCGCTCGGCTAATTTAACGAAACTCACCATTGCCGCTTCCTGCCGCGCGGCCAGCGCCTCCGTGTTCAGCGCACCCTGATAGCGCGCCAGACGAATAAGGGCTTCTGACACCAAGGCTAATCGTGCTTCCGCTTCCCCTGCATTGGCGACATCCACGCCGCGAACGCCGATTTCGCTCCGCCGCTGCTGTTTGACGCCGAAATCCGTGGTCAGGGACACTTCCACGACACGGGTCCACGTTGTCTCCCCCGCACCATTATTCGCACTCGCCGGTGTCTGCTTATGCTCTCCGTTGAATCCCAGCTCGGGATTATAGAGTGGTTGGGCGAGAACTTCGGCATCGGCCCGCGCTCGTTCGACTTCGCTTCGGGCTTGATACGACCGGGGATGTTCGGCCAGAACCTTCTCCAGATACGGCGTCACCACCACCAAGGACGGATCGACAGCATACGACGGTCCAGAGAAAAGCATTTGGCCGACAGCCAATCCGACCGTGCAGTACAACATCGTTCGGCCGAATCTCGTTGGCGGCTTTGCATTGACAGCCGATGGCTTCGCTCTTGATTTCATGATGACTTTCAAACGCAGGGCGATCATGTGGAGTCCAATGGACAGCACCGATCCGCAGGGATCGGTCACGCATTGTCTAACATGAACGAAGTGACCCTGGTCTGAACGCCACGTTCATTGTTCATTAATGAATGAAACAATTGAGTAAGCACAAACCCTTATGATTAAACTACATCAGGCGATCGCACTAAGATCGATTATCAATATCGATTCCATTTGAAATTTTTGAAAATTGTAATTTCAGTGTGATTTTTATTTTATCGTTCGCGCCATTAAAATCGAAAAATGGCTTCCGCTAGTAATACGAACACTTCCGGAAACAGGAGGTCATACCGGCCACCCCCCGATTTGACCCATTGGACGATTGGTATGAGATGCGAGGGTGAAATGGTTGTTCAGCCTGGGTTCCGAGATATCGAGCACCATCTCATCGGCCGACTGAAAAAGCTTTCGGCGGCGGAGCGATCCGGCGAAAGGCGACCGTCCAAGCTTCGACGTCGTGCTGAAATTTGCTGCGCAGCTGCAATCACTGCACAGTCTGGCACCACACTGGCCCGCCAGCCTTATAAAGTTATGGCAGAACGCTGAACCCGTAAAAAAGGAAGGCGGAGGCAGTCATCAACCGCCTCCGTCTCCGATCACACCTCGATATTAACCGACGTAACAGTAGAGACTTCGACGACGGTCAAAGACGCAGAGACGCTAGATGACAATGTATCGTCACCGACAGCGCTCGATTGCTGCGGAGACGATTCGGAAGACCCATCAAGCGAGATGCCGAAAGCCGATGCCGCCTTGAGAACCTCACGATTCGCCTTCTCGATTTCCTCGGACTCACGGCTACCGGGAATAACGAGCGTGCGAAGCTTTTCCAAAATCTTCTTCGCCAGCTGCAATAATTCCCGGACCTGATCTTTAATGGAATCGTCGCCTTCATTTGTGGCTGGCGACGCCACCGATACAGTCTGCGGCGAGAGTTCGGCGGGGGAAGTGTTCCCCTCCGTCGCTCCCTCGGCTGCCTGAGCGGTCGTGACGGGAGCAGTCGCAGCCACGCCGCCTGCGGCATCCCCAGAAGACGCGGAGGGATTGGCCGTGACCTGTACCATGCCGCCGCCACTCCCTGCGGCGGCGTTACCGAGGCTGCGCGCGATCTCGGCGACCTCACGGGCGATGGCCTTGATGATGCGCGGATCGGTCGTTGAACCCGCCAGCATCTTAAGAAGTTTAAGACGCTGTTTCTTGGCTTCGAGATCCTTGGTTGTGGCAAAGGTCTGGGCGTCCTTTGCTCCCTGGGCCAATTTATTCGAAATATCCAGGGCATCCTTATAGCGGCTCAACGCGTCAGGCTCCGCCCGTTCGAACACTTCGGCCTTCACCGGAGCCAGCTTTATGCTACCGAAAAGGGCGGATCCGCCAACACTCTGGGATGTAACGGGAAAACTGATATTGGGCATTCTAACCCCCATCGTTGTTCCGGGACTTCTTCCCGACCACCCAAAGATAGCAAATTCACATCGAACAAGAAACTGTCGCGTACTAAGAGCAGAAGGCCAATCGCGACACACCCCTTCGGCGGCCGTTCCAATCCGGTCTGCGTGCCTGAGTCCAGACCAAACCAATCGGTTTTGCCGATTCGGGCATTGACAGCCGCCACCCGGATCGCTTCTTCTTACGGTCTATCAACTGGGTGTAGTGATGCTGTCAAGCAAGGCGAAGTACGGGTTAAAGGCAATGGTTCATCTGGCCGAGCGCGAAGGACGGGGGCCGGTTCTCATCGCCGAAATCGCCGAGGCCGAGCGTATCCCGAAGAAATTTCTCGATACGATCCTGCTTGAACTGAAGAATCACGGCTTGCTTTCAAGCAAAAAAGGCAAGGGGGGGGGCTACACCCTGGCCCGTCCGGCCGAGCGAATCATGGCCGGTGAAGTCATCCGCATCCTAGATGGTCCGCTGGCTCCGGTGCCATGCGTCTCGCGTTCGGCTTACCGCCCATGTCCGGATTGTCAGGACGAAGCAACCTGTGCCGTCCGCGGCGTAATGCAGGATGTGCGCGATGCGATGGCCGCCATCGTCGATAACACAACCCTGATCGACATGTCGAAACGGCGCGGACGGATCGAACCTGTTCTGATGTACGATATCTGATCCTCCAGACATCGTTGCGTCACATGGCCTGGAATGCAAAGGGGGAGGCGACCCTCCACCCTTATGAGTAGGCAATCAAGGCGCATGCGATCGCTTTTCCATCCCCCCGCCCGCTCCCAACAACACTTTCTTACGCGAAAGCGACGGGATACTAAGACTTACTGCGAGATTTATCAAATTAACTCAAAATAATATTTGTGGTATTGTAGATTGAGTTATATACAGTCCAGTTAATGACCTTAGCCTGTACCGAGGATAGAAAGGTCGCTTTTCGCATGTAGGTATTTGTCACGAGTGCCGAAGCGAAATTATCACAGTGCCTGCGTTGTTTGCTTGACAGCATGCGAGCACTGCATTAGACCGACTCTTCCCGTACCGGTGTCCGGAACGGAGGGGGTGTAGCTCAGTTGGTTAGAGCGCCGGCCTGTCACGCCGGAGGTCGCGGGTTCGAGCCCCGTCACTCCCGCCACCCGGCCCCATAAAGTCCGGGGGTGGGTTCGGAGTTGAATCGGTCTCAACAGGGATCGTCATCAAGCGGTAGCGGCGGCGACGTCGGTTCTGCTTCCGCTTGTGACAAAGCGGGCGTTGGATATGTACCAGACGATCCTCGTGGTGGAGCAACATGGGCCGGGGAAGGAATGATGGACGCTTGGCTGGTCGAATATCTGCCGATCCTCGTCTTCTTCGGCATCGCGATCGTGATTGCCGGATTGTGTATCGGCGGTTCGTGGCTGGTGGCGCGGCAAAAGCCCGACGCCGAGAAGGCCACGCCCTATGAATGCGGATTCGAACCTTTTGGCGATTCACGAACCCGTTTCGACGTCCGGTTCTATCTGGTCTCGATTCTCTTTATCATTTTCGATCTTGAAATCGCGTTCCTGTTCCCCTGGGCGGTGACCCTGGGGAAAATCGGATTGTTCGGCTTCTGGTCGATGATGGTCTTCCTGGCGGTTCTGACCGTCGGGTTTATCTATGAATGGCGCAAGGGAGCCCTGGAATGGGAATGAGCGGGGAGTCACCGGCGGCCCTGCCTGCGGGCGGAGCCCGGCTTTTGCCTCCCGGTCCGCAGCAGGATGCCCTGCTGGCCGCCGTCACCGATGAAATATCCAACAAGGGATTCGTCGTTGCCAATGTCGATGCGCTTGCCGCCTGGGCCCGCACCGGCAGCCTGTGGCCGCTGACGTTCGGTCTGGCCTGCTGCGCCATCGAAATGATGCACGCCGCCTGTTCGCGCTATGACATGGATCGTTTCGGCGTGGTGTTCCGTCCCACGCCACGTCAGGCCGATGTGATGATCGTCGCCGGCACGCTGACCAACAAGATGGCTCCGGCGTTGCGCCGCGTGTACGACCAGATGGCCGAACCACGTTGGGTGATCTCGATGGGATCGTGCGCCAATGGCGGCGGCTACTACCATTACAGCTACTCCGTGGTGCGCGGCTGCGACCGCATCATCCCGGTGGACATCTATGTTCCGGGGTGTCCGCCAAGCGCCGAAGCCTTGATTTACGGCATCCTGCAATTGCAAAAAAAGATCCGTCGCACCGGCGCGATCTCCCGCTAGCGATCGAACGAAGGACCGCCGAACCATGACGCAAGCGCTGAAGGATTTGGGCGAGCTTATCGCCGCCGCTTTGCCGCAGGACGTACGCCGGGCCGAGGTCAATCGCGTCGGCGAGCTGACTCTTGACGTCACCGCCGCCTCAATCCTCTCGGTCCTGACCTTCCTGCGCGACGATCCCGCCTGTCAGTTCAAGCTGTTGCTGGACGTTTGCGGCGTCGATTGGCCCGGCCGTGACCCGCGTTTCGACGTCGTTTATCACCTGCTGTCGATGAAGCACAATCAGCGCATCCGGGTGAAGCTGGCCACCGATGACGACAGCCCGGTTCCGTCGGTCACCGGCTTGTTCAGCTCGGCCGGCTGGTTCGAGCGCGAAGTGTGGGATATGTTCGGAATCTTGTTCTCGGGCCATCCCGATTTGCGGCGGATTCTGACCGATTACGGGTTCGAGGGTCACCCGCTGCGCAAGGATTTCCCGCTGACCGGCCATGTCGAGGTCCGCTACGACGACGAACAGAAGCGCGTCGTCTACGAGCCGGTGCGGCTGGTTCAGGATTTCCGCAGCTTTGATTTTCAATCGCCGTGGGAAGGTGGTGCCCCCCTTCCCGGCGACGAGAAGGCCGGGGGGAGAGTCTGACGTCATGGCCGAGACCCGGATCGAGACCTATTCGCTGAATTTTGGACCGCAGCATCCGGCTGCGCACGGCGTGCTACGCCTGATCCTTGAAATGTCGGGCGAGGTGGTCGAACGCGCCGACCCTCATATCGGCCTGCTCCATCGCGGCACGGAAAAGCTGATCGAGCACAAAACCTACCTTCAGGCTGTGCCCTATTTCGACCGGCTGGATTACATCGGCACGATGAATCAGGAGCACGCCTTCGTCCTGGCAACGGAACGGCTGCTGGGGCTGGAACTGCCGCCGCGTGCCCAATACATCCGCACGCTCTATTGCGAAATCGGGCGGGTGCTCAACCACCTCATCAGCATCTGTTCCTATATCTTCGACGTCGGCGGCATGACGCCGATGCTGTGGGGATTCGAGGAACGCGATAAGCTGATGGAATTCTACGAGCGGGCCTGTGGCGCCCGTCTCCACGCCAATTACTTCCGCCCCGGCGGTGTTGCGGCCGATCTGCCGCAAGATCTGTTTGACGATATCGGCGCCTGGACCCAGACCTTCCCCTCGGCGCTCGACGATATCGAGTCGCTGGTGACCGAAAACCGCATCTTCAAGCAGCGCACCGTCGATATCGGCATTGTCACGCCGGAACAGGCGTTGGATTGGGGCTTCACCGGCCCCAACCTCCGTGCTTCGGGTATTGCCTGGGATCTGCGCAAGGCCCAGCCGTATGAGGTTTACGACCAGCTTGAGTTCGACATTCCAGTCGGCAGCAACGGCGATTGCTATGATCGCTTCCTGGTCCGCGTTCTGGAGATGCGCCAAAGCGTCCTGCTGATCCGTCAGTGCCTGGAGCGGATGCCCGGCGGGCCGGTCAAAGTGGATAACAACAAGGTAACGCCACCGCCGCGCGCAGAAATGAAGCGCTCGATGGAGGCGCTGATCCACCATTTCAAGCTGTTCACCGAGGGTTTCCACGTCCCTGCCGGAGAGGTTTATGCCGCCGTCGAAGCCCCCAAGGGCGAGTTCGCGGTCTATCTGATCTCCGACGGCAGCGGCAAACCTTACCGTTGCAAAATCCGGCCACCGGGGTTCGTCAACCTTCAGGCTCTCGACATGATGTCGAGAGGCCATATGCTGGCCGACGTGGTGGCCAATATCGGCTCCATCGACATTGTTTTCGGCGAGATCGACCGATGAGCGACAGTCCCGCAGAACCCGCCGCGTTCGCCTTCACCCCGGAAAGCGCCGAGCAGGCCCGCGCCTTCATCGCCCGCTATCCCGCCGGACGCCAACAGAGCGCGGTGATGCCGCTGCTCGATCTGGCCCAGCGCCAGGAAGGCTGGGTCAGCCGCGCCGCGATCGAGATGATTGCGAACATGCTGGAGATGGCCCCGATCCAGGTCGAGGAAGTCGCCACCTTCTACACGATGTATAATCGCCGTCCGGTCGGGCGTTTCCACGTCCAGATCTGCACCAACCTGCCTTGCATGCTGCGCGGGTCGGATGCCGTGATCGATACGGTGTGCGAGACGTTGGGAATTGGCGTCGGTGAGACCACGCCCGACGGATTGTTCACCGTGTCCGAAGCGGAATGCCTGGGGGCCTGCGTCAACGCCCCGGTTATCCAGATCAACGACGATTATTACGAGGATCTCGATCCCACCAGTACCCGTGCGGTGCTGGAGGCTCTCGGACGCGGCGAAACTCCGCGAACGGGGTCGCAGACCGGCCGCCAGACCTCGTGTCCCGCCGGTGGTCCGACCACCCTGATCCCCCCCGCCTCTGCGACGGAGAGTGCGTGATGCTGCGCGACCGCGACAGGATCTTCACCAATCTCTACGGCTTCCACGACTGGCGTCTGAGCGGTGCCCGTGCGCGCGGCGATTGGGACGGTACCCGTGACTTGCTGGCCAAGGGCCGCGACTGGGTGATTGAGGAAATGAAGACCTCGGGCTTGCGCGGCCGTGGCGGCGCGGGCTTCCCCACTGGAGTCAAATGGTCGTTCATGCCCAAGGTCGAGGGCAGCCGACCGCATTACCTCGTCATCAACGCCGACGAAGGCGAACCCGGTACGTGCAAGGACCGTGACATCCTGCGCCACGAGCCGCACAAGCTGGTCGAAGGCGCGTTGATCGCCGGGTTCGCGATCGGCGCTCGGGTCGGCTACGTTTACATTCGCGGCGAGTTCGTTCGCGAGGCCCAGAACCTTCAGGCTGCGATCGACGAAGCCCGCGCCGCCGGTTTGCTCGGCTCCAACGCCTGCGGATCGGGCTGGCCGTTCGAACTGTATATCCATCGTGGGGCCGGGGCCTATATCTGCGGCGAGGAATCCGCCCTGATCGAAAGCCTGGAAGGCAAAAAGGGGCAGCCACGCCTGAAACCCCCCTTCCCTGCCGGTGTCGGCCTCTATGGCTGTCCGACCACCGTCAACAACGTAGAATCGATCGCAGTAGCCCCAACGATCCTGCGGCGCGGCGGTGCGTGGTTCGCGGCGCTGGGGCGGCAGAAGAACAGCGGAACCAAGGTGTTCTGCATCTCCGGCCACGTCAACACGCCCTGCAACGTCGAAGAAGAAATGGGCATATCGCTGCGCGAGTTGATCGAGACTCACGCGGGCGGCGTGCGCGGTGGCTGGGACAATCTGCTGGCGGTGATTCCCGGCGGCTCATCGGTTCCGGTGCTGACCAAGGACATTTGCGATACCGTCCTGATGGATTTCGACAGCTTGCGCGACGTCCGTTCGGGCCTCGGCACTGCTGCCGTCATCGTGATGGACAAATCGACCGACATCGTTCGCGCCATCTCTCGGCTGTCACGCTTTTACGCGCATGAAAGCTGCGGTCAGTGCACGCCGTGCCGTGAAGGCACCGGCTGGCTGGCCCGGATCATGGCGCGGATGGTCACCGGCGATGCCGAACCGCACGAGATCGAGCGGCTAGACCAATTGACGCGCCAGATCGAAGGACACACCATCTGCGCACTTGGCGATGCTGCTGCCTGGCCGATCCAGGGACTGATTCGCGCCTTCCGCCCCGAGTTGGAGCGCCGCATTGCGGAACGCCAGGCTCGGGACAGGGCCGCTTGAGGACGGAATGAACACATGCCCAAGCTGACCATCGACGGCAGGGAAATCGACGTCGAATCCGGAACCACGATTCTCCAGGCGGCGGATCGTCTGGGCATCGAGATTCCGCGATTCTGCTACCATGAACGGCTGGCAATCGCCGGCAATTGCCGGATGTGCCTAGTCGAAGTCGAGAAAGTGCCGAAGCCGGTCGCGTCCTGCGCGATGCCTGTCGCCGATGGCATGGTGGTACGGACCAACACTCCGGTGGTGCGCAAGGCGCGTCAGGGGGTGATGGAATTCCTGTTGGTCAACCATCCGTTGGATTGCCCGATCTGCGACCAGGGTGGCGAATGCGACCTGCAAGATCAGGCGGTAGCCTATGGGTCCGACCGCAGCCGCTACGAGGAAACCAAGCGCGCCCAGCCGGACAAGGATTACGGCCCGCTGATCGCCACCCATATGACCCGATGCATCCAGTGCACCCGCTGTATCCGCTTCGCCGCCGAAGTGGCGGGAACGCCGGTGCTGGGCGGTCTGGGGCGAGGCGAGCATCTGGAAGTCACCCGCTATGTCGGGCAGACCGTATCGTCGGAACTGTCGGGCAATTTGATCGACCTGTGTCCGGTCGGGGCGCTGACCAACAAGCCCGCCGCATTTACCTACCGCTCGTGGGAGCTGCGTCAAACCGAAACCATCGATACGATGGACGGGTTGGGTGCGGCGATCCGGGTTGATTCGCGCGGCAACGAAGTGATCCGGGTGCTGCCCCGAATCAACGAAGACATCAACGAGGAATGGCTGGGCGACCGTTCGCGCTTCGCCTGCGACGGACTCAAGCGTCAGCGTCTCGACCGTCCCTATGTCCGCCGCGACGGCAAGCTGACTCCCGCGACCTGGCCCGAGGCATTCGCCGCCATCGCCGCCCGGCTCAAGGGGCTGGAAGGCAGCGCCATCGCCGCTATCGCGGGCGACCAGACCGATGCCGAGACGATGGCCGCGACCAAGGATTTGCTGACCGCCCTTGGCTCGGGCAATCTGGACTGCCGTCAGGACGGCGCGAAACTCGACCCATCGGCTCGCGCCTCGTACCTGTTCAACAGCACCATTGCCGGAATCGAGCAGGCCGACGCCCTGCTGCTGATCGGGACCAATCCCCGCATCGAGGCTCCGGTGCTGAACGCCCGCCTGCGCAAACGCTGGCTGGAACAGGGATTGAGCGCCGCCGCGATCGGGCCGAAGGCCGACCTGACCTTCGCCCACGATTGGCTGGGCGATTCGCCTGCGTTGCTGGCCGAAATCGCCGATGGTCGCCATCCCTTCCTCGCCACCTTGAAAGCAGCGAAGCATCCGGCCCTGATCCTTGGGCAGGGGGCGCTGGCTCGCACCGATGGCGCGGTTATGCTCGGTCTCGCCCGGCGGATCGCCGAAGCGGCCGGGATGATCCGAGAGGATTGGAACGGCTTCAACGTCCTTCACACCGCCGCCGCACGGGTCGGTGGACTTGACCTTGGCTTCGTGCCGGGGCCGGGCGGACGCGATCTTGCCGCAATCACGGCCGGAGCCGCCTCGGGCGCGGTGAAAGCTCTGTTCCTGCTGGGAGCGGACGAGATTGAGATGGGCGCCCTGGGCGATGCCTTCGTTGTCTATCTCGGCAGCCATGGCGATGCCGGAGCGCACCGCGCCGACGTCATCCTGCCGGGTGCCGCCTATACCGAGAAAGACGCCTCCTACGTCAATACCGAGGGCCGCCTCCAGCGCACCCGCCGGGCGGTGTTCCCCCCCGGCGAGGCCAAGGAAGATTGGCGGATAATCCGAGCATTGTCGGAAGTTCTAGGGCATACCCTGCCGTTCGATTCGCTGGAGCAGGTACGAGCGCGGCTGGTCGAGATCAACCCGATCTTCGCTCATCCGGGTAGCCTTAACCGCGCCGCATGGGAACCGTTCGGTATCGCCGGAACCCCCGAGGATCGGCCCCTGGCCTCGATCCTCGACAGCTATTACATGACCGATCCGATCAGCCGCGCCTCATCGACCATGGCCGCCTGTATTGCGGCATTCGGCGGCGGCTGCAATCACCATAGGGCGGGACACCATGCTTGACCTCGTGGCTGCGCAGTTTCCACCGCTCCTTTGGGATCTAATCGTCATCGTCGCGAAGATCATCGCGATCTTCTTGCCGGTGCTGATCGTGATGGCCTATCTGGTCTATGCCGAGCGCAAGATCATCGGCTCGATGCATCTGCGCAAAGGGCCGAACGTGGTCGGGCCGTTGGGGCTTCTCCAGCCCTTCGCCGACGGCATCAAGCTATTCTTTAAGGAAACCGTGCTGCCGAGCAGCGCGAACCGAGGAATTTACCTCCTCGCGCCAATGATCACCTTTATCGTTTCGCTGGTGGTGTGGGCGGTGATTCCCTTCGGCGACGGGATGGTGCTGGCCGATATCAATGTCGGTATCCTGTACGTTCTCGCGGTGTCGAGTATGGGCGTCTATGGCGTGGTGATGGCTGGATGGGCCTCGAACTCGCGCTATGCTTTCCTCGGCGCATTGCGGTCGGCCGCGCAGATGGTGTCCTACGAGGTCTCGATCGGGCTGATCATGGTTTCGGTGCTGCTGACCGCCGGCTCCCTGAACCTGTCGGCAATCGTCCGGGCTCAGGAAGGGATGTGGTTTGTCCTGCCGCACCTGCCTCTGTTCGTGCTGTTCATCGCCTCGGGTCTGGCAGAAACGAACCGCTCTCCGTTCGATTTGCCCGAATGCGAGTCCGAACTGGTCGCCGGATATAACGTTGAATACTCGTCCATGCCGTTCGCGCTGTTCTACCTGGGCGAATATATCAATATGCTGGTTGTCGGAGCGATGACCTCGATCCTGTTCCTGGGGGGCTGGCTGGCACCGTTTGGCTGGACCTTCCTGCCGGGGCCGGTTTGGTTCTTCGCCAAGGTCTGCCTGGTGATGTTCATTTTCATCTGGGTCCGGGCGACCTTTCCGCGCTACCGCTATGACCAGCTGATGCGGTTGGGATGGAAGGTGTTCCTCCCCTTCTCGCTGATCTGGGTCGTGTTGACCGCCGGCACGCTGACCGCCCTCGGCCAGTTGCCCGGACAGGGATAGGAGAGAGCCCGACCGATGTCGTTCATTGACCGCACCGCGCGCGCCTTCCTGCTGATCGAGCTGTTCCACGGCCTGTCGGTAACCTTCCGTTACCTGTTCAAGCCCAAGGTGACGATCAATTATCCGTATGAGAAAGGCTTTCTCAGCACCCGGTTCCGCGGCGAGCACGCTCTGCGCCGTTATCCCAACGGTGAAGAACGCTGCATCGCCTGCAAGCTCTGTGAAGCGGTGTGCCCGGCCCAGGCGATCACGATTGAGGCCGAACCCCGTGAAGACGGATCGCGGCGCACCCTGCGCTACGATATCGACATGACAAAATGCATCTATTGCGGTCTGTGCCAGGAGGCATGCCCGGTCGATGCGATCGTCGAGGGTCCAAACTTTGAATATGCCACCGAGACGCGGGCGGAACTGATGTACAACAAGGCCAAACTTCTCGCCAACGGTGATCGCTGGGAGGCTGAACTGGCCTTCCGTCTTTCCGCCGAAGCTCCCTATCGCTGAAGGGGGGAAACCCGGAATGTCGACAGCGTTGATTTTCTATCTCTTTGCAGGCCTGACGGTCGCAAGCGGCGCGATGGTCGTGTCCGCCCGCAATCCGGTTCATTCTGTTTTGTGGCTGATCCTGTGCTTCTTTAATACGGCGGGGCTGTTCCTGCTGCTGGGAGCCGAATTCCTGGCGATGGTTCTGGTCATCGTCTATGTCGGCGCGGTGGCGGTGCTGTTCCTTTTCGTGGTGATGATGCTTGACGTCAACCGGGCCGAGCTACGCGCCGGATTCCTGCACTACCTGCCGCTTGGCGGGTTGGTGGGGGCGGTGCTGTTGGGCGAACTGGTTGCGGTGGCCTTTGCCTGGAGTCCGAGTGAATCGTCCGAAGCGCTGACGCGCGCGCCTTTGCCCGACCCGTTGAAGGTAACCAACACTCAGGCGCTGGGGCATCTGCTCTATACCGATTATGTGTTCCTGTTCCAGACGGCAGGGCTGATCCTGCTGGTGGCGATGATCGGGGCGATCCTGCTCACCCATCGCCGCCGTAGCGGAGTGCGCCGCCAGTCGATCGCCGATCAGGTCGAGCGGACACCGCGTTCGGTCGAATTGCGTAAGGTCCAGTCAGGACGGGGGCTTTGACCGTGATGTTTGAAATCGGCCTCTCCCACTATCTGACCGTCGCGGCAATCCTGTTCACCTTGGGGGTGGTCGGAATCTTCCTCAACCGCAAGAACGTCATCATCATCATGATGTCGATCGAGCTGATTCTGCTCGCGGTCAACCTCAATCTGGTGGCGTTCTCGTCCGTCCTGCACGACCTTGTCGGGCAGGTTCTGGCGATGTTCGTGCTGACGGTGGCTGCCGCCGAAGCCGCCATCGGCCTTGCCATCATCGTTGTCTTCTTCCGCAGCCGCGGCACTATCGCGGTCGAGGACATCAGCCAGCTCAAGGGATAGCCGTCAGATGACCGTCATCGCCACCGTTTTCCTGCCGCTGCTGGGGGCCGTTGCCGCCGGCCTGTTCGGCCGCGTCATCGGCGCGCGGGGAGCCCAGATCGTCACCACCGGCTTGCTGGTGATGGCCGCGGTCTCGGCTGCCCTGGTGTTCGACCGGGTGGCGCTGGGCGGCCAGACCGAAACCGTGATTCTGGCCGACTGGATCCGCTCCGGCGGCCTGGATTTGTCCTGGGCCTTGAAGGTCGATACACTGACGGCGGTGATGCTGGTGGTGGTGACCTGGGTCTCGGCGGCGGTCCATCTTTATTCGATCGGCTACATGGCCCACGATCCGTCGATCCCGCGGTTCCATGCCTATCTGTCGTTATTCACCTTCGCAATGCTGATGCTGGTGACCGCCGACAATCTGGTTCAGTTGTTCTTCGGCTGGGAAGGTGTCGGTCTGGCTTCGTACCTGCTGATCGGGTTCTGGTACGAGAAGCCCTCGGCTTCGGCGGCGGCGATCAAGGCATTCATCGTTAACCGGGTCGGCGATTTCGCCTTCCTGCTGGGAATCTTCGGATTATTCGCCCTGTTCGGAACCATCGGTCTCGACGCGATCTTCGCCGCTGCCGCCGCTAAGGCAGGCGTGACCACGACCGTGCTGGGGCTGAAAGTCAACGCGATCACCGTCTGCTGCCTTCTGCTGTTCGTCGGTGCGATGGGCAAATCGGCCCAGCTTGGCCTGCACACCTGGCTGCCTGACGCGATGGAAGGACCGACCCCAGTGTCCGCCCTGATCCATGCCGCGACGATGGTGACCGCAGGCGTATTCCTGGTCGCGCGGATGAGTCCGTTGTTCGAACTGTCGGACGCCGCCCTGGCGGTGGTGACAGTGGTTGGCGCGGCAACGGCGATTTTCGCCGCCACCATCGGCTGCGTTCAGAACGATATCAAGCGGATCATCGCCTATTCGACCTGTTCCCAGTTGGGCTACATGTTCTTTGCCCTTGGGGTGTCAGCCTATCAGGCTGCAATTTTCCATCTGATGACCCACGCTTTCTTCAAGGCGCTTCTGTTCCTTGCCGCCGGATCGGTGATCCACGCGATGAGCGACGAGCAGGATATCCGCCGGATGGGCGGTATCTGGAAGCACGTCAAGGTCACCTGGGCGCTGATGTGGGTCGGCTCGCTGGCGCTGGCCGGGATTCCGTTCTTCGCCGGGTATTATTCCAAGGACATAATCCTGGAAGCCGCCTGGGCCGCAGGCACGCCGGTCGGACAGATCGCTTACTGGGTTGGAATTCTGGCGGCAGTGCTGACCGCGTTCTATTCCTGGCGTTTGCTGCTGTTGACCTTCCATGGCCGTCCGCGTGCCGATGAGCAGGTGATGGCCCATGTCCATGAAAGCCCGGCGGTGATGATCGTACCGCTGCTGTTCCTGGGCGCGGGAGCGATGTTTGCCGGGTGGATCGGCTATGATCTGTTCGTCGGTCCGGCCAGCCATGACTTCTGGGGCCGCGCCCTGACCGTTGCGGACATCCATCCGGCGCTCGACAACGCCCATCACGTCCCCGGCTGGGTGGCGCTGATGCCGACGGTCGCAGCGGCAGGAGGAATCGCGGTCGCGTACCTGCTCTATGTGTTCGCGCCCGCTTTGCCGGGCATTCTGGCGCGGACATTCCCGGCGCTACACCGCTTTCTGCTGAACAAGTGGTATTTCGACGAATTGTACGACGCCGTGCTGATCCGACCTGCTTTTCGCCTTGGGCGAGGATTATGGAAGGGCGGCGACGGAGCCTTGATCGATGGCCTTGGGCCCGACGGGGTGGCGGCGACCAGCATGAGAATGGGACGTAAAGTGGCAGCAACCGAGACCGGCTATCTGTTCCACTATGCGTTCGCCATGCTGATCGGGGTGGCGGGTCTCGTCACCTGGTACATGGCTATCAAGAATTAAGGACGGGGAAGAGGACCCATGACCGACTGGCCGCTTCTCACGCTAACGACGTTTCTGCCTTTGTTGGGCGCGTTGTTCATTCTGACCATCCGGGGTGAGACCGAGGTGGTGGCGCGCAATGCCCGCAACGTCGCTCTGCTGACGGCACTGGCCACCTTTGTGGTGTCGCTGTTCATCCTGGGGCGTTTCGACGCTGCCTCGCCCGATTTCCAGTTGAAGGAGACCGCCGCCTGGTTCCCCGGCACCACCATCGCCTATTCGCTTGGAATCGATGGGGTGTCTCTGTGGTTCGTGCTGCTGTCCACCTTCCTGACCCCACTCTGCATCCTCTCGACGTATCGGGCGGTACACGAACGGGTCAAGGAGTACATGGTCTGCTTCCTGGTCCTTGAGACCATGATGGTGGGGATGTTCTGCGCCCTTGATCTGGTGCTGTTCTACCTGTTCTTCGAAGGCGTGCTGATCCCGATGTTCATCATCATCGGGGTGTGGGGCGGACAGCGGCGCGTATACGCCGCTTTCAAATTCTTCCTCTATACCCTGCTCGGCTCGGTGCTGATGCTGGTGGCAATGCTGGTGATGTATTTCGAGGCGCAGACCACCGACATTCCCTCGCTGATGGCTCATTCCTTCCCGATTGAGATGCAGAAATGGCTCTGGATGGCCTTTTTTGCCTCGTTCGCAGTCAAGGTGCCGATGTGGCCGGTCCATACGTGGTTGCCCGACGCCCACGTCGAAGCGCCGACCGCCGGATCGGTGATCCTGGCTGGCGTGCTGCTGAAGATGGGGGCTTACGGCTTCCTGCGCTTCTCCCTCCCGATGCTGCCCGATGCCTCGGTGTTCTTCACCCCGCTGATCCAGGTTTTGTCAGTTGTGGCCGTGATCTACACCTCTTTGGTTGCGCTGGTTCAGGAGGATATCAAGAAGCTGATCGCCTACAGCTCGGTTGCCCACATGGGCTATGTCACGCTGGGCCTGTTCGCGATGACGCCGCAGGGAGTCGAGGGTGCGCTGATACAAATGCTGTCGCACGGCGTGGTCGCGGCGGCGCTGTTCCTAGGCGTCGGAGTGATTTATGATCGCCTCCACACGCGCGAGATCGCGCGGTTTGGCGGTCTGGCGACGAGAATGCCTCTTTACGCCGCTTTTTTCATGCTGTTCACCCTGGCGTCGATCGGGCTGCCCGGAACTTCCGGCTTTGTCGGTGAGTTCCTGGTCCTGATTGGAGTGTTCCAGGTTGACCGACTCGTGGCCGTTCTGACCGCGACCGGTGTGATTCTGGGAGCCGCCTACATGCTGTATCTGTACCGCCGGGTATTCTTTGGCCGGCTGGTGCACGAGGATCTGAAGATGCTGCCCGACCTCAGTGCCCGCGAGATTTTGGTCTTTCTCCCGCTGGCGGTTTTGGTGATATGGATGGGTGTGCATCCAGCAACCTTCCTCGACCCGATGCACGCCTCCGTGGCCAAGCTGATCGACAATTTCGAACTCGCCAAGGCGGCTCAGGCCGGTTTGGCGGCGGCGACACGCTAGGGGGATGGCGACGTGACCGTGACTCTCGACATTCTTCCCGTGCTGCCCGAATTATTCGTGGCGTTATGCGGCCTGATCCTGGTGCTGATCGGGGTGTTCCGCTCCGGCGATCCCACCCGCCCGATTGCGACCCTCAGCATCATGACGATGGTGACGGCGATGTTGCTGGTCTGGGCGCTTGGCCCCGACCGTCAGACCGGGTTCGGCGGTCTGTTCGTCGCTGACCGCTTCGCCGCGTTTGCCAAACAGCTGATCCTGCTCGGCTCGATCCTCTCCACTGCCCTGGCGATCCCGTTCCTTGAGCGCGAGAAGACCACCCGGTTTGAATATCCGGTGCTGGTTCTGTTCGCGACCCTGGGCATGATGGTGATGGTCTCGGCCAACGACTTCATGTCGTTGTATATGGGATTGGAGTTGTCGAGCCTGCCGCTCTATGTGCTGGCCGCATTCCATCGCGACAGTCCCCGTGCGGCCGAGGCCGGCGTGAAGTATTTCGTACTGGGAGCACTGGCCTCGGGCCTGCTGCTCTATGGCATTTCGCTGTTGTACGGTTTTTCCGGCACCACTTCGTTCCTTGGACTGGCCCGCTCGTTCGAGGATCTGTCTGGCCCGCCGGCCGTGGGGATTGTCGTCGGGCTGGTGTTCGTCGTCGCCGGTCTGGCCTTCAAAGTGTCGGCGGCCCCCTTCCACATGTGGACGCCCGACGTTTATGAAGGAGCGCCAACCCCGGTTACCGCCTTCTTCTCGGTGGCACCGAAGATCGCCGCTCTCTGTCTGCTGACCCGCGTGATGGTCGAACCGTTCGCGGCAATGACCGATCAGTGGCGGCAGGTGGTGGTGGCCCTGGCGGTGATTTCGATGCTGGTCGGTGCTTTTGCCGCCCTGACCCAAAGCAACATCAAGCGCCTGATGGCCTACAGTTCGATCGGACATGCCGGATACATCCTGGTCGGGCTGGCGGCTGGATCGGTGTTGGGGGTTCAGGCCATCCTGATCTACCTGACGATCTACCTGTTCATGAACATCGCGGTGTTCGCTGTCATCCTGTCGATGCGACGGATGGGCCGCCATGTCGAGGGGATCGCCGATCTGGCCGGACTGTCGAAGACGAATCCGGCAATGGCCTTCGTCATGGCGGTCCTGATGTTCTCAATGGCGGGCATCCCGCCATTGGCCGGATTCTGGGGCAAATTCTACGTCTTCATGGCGGCGATCGAGGCCGGACTGTACCCACTGGCCGTCGTTGGCCTCGTGACGAGCGTCGTTGCGGCCTATTACTATCTGCGTATCGTCAAAGTGATGTATTTCGACGAGCCGGTTGAATCGTTCGACCATCCCATCGGTTCGGCTCCGGTGGTGGCGATGAGCGTCGGAACCATGGTCGTTCTGGGCTTCACCTTCCTGCCTGCCCCGCTTGTTACGGGCGCCAAGGCAGCGGCGGCGGCGCTGTTTCCCACCGGATGAGCCCGTCCCTCCCCGATCTGCCGGAACCGTTCAGACTGCTGGCGCTAGAGCAGGTCGGAAGCACCAATGACGAAGCCCGCAGGCTGGCCGAACGCGGAGACGCCCGTGATCTTCTGGTCGTAACCGCAGAGTCTCAGACAGCCGGTCGCGGCCGCCGTGGCCGTACCTGGGTCAGCCCGGCAGGCAATCTTCACGCCTCGTTGCTGATCCGTCAGTCCGGCCCGCTCGGGCGATCCGCCGAATTGGGCTTTGCCGCTTCGGCCGCGCTGGCTGGTGCTTTGGCTGATCTGGTTCCAACGGCTGCGTTTCGCTGCAAATGGCCGAACGACGTGATGGTCGTCACCGACGGTTCGACGCCAAATGCCAAGATCGCCGGGATGCTGCTGGATAGTGGTGGCGATGGCTGGCTGGTGCTGGGATTCGGCGTCAACATCGCCGTGGCACCGCCGCCCGAGGTGGTGATGCAGACGGCGACGGCGCTGGCCGATCTCGGCTGGACAGGTGGACCAGAACCGATTCTGGCCGGATTTTGTCGGCGGTTCGGGCCGTTGTTGGCGGCGTGGCGAGCAGAGGGATTTGCTCCGGTGCGTCAGGCATGGCTGGACCGGGCACTGGGCTTTGGCGAAACTGCCGTGGTCCGGCTGGAGACAGAGACACTGACCGGTTGTTTTACCGCGCTTGACGACGATGGCGCGCTTGTGCTCGATCAAGGGTCGGCCGGGTGTCGCCGCATTCTGGCGGGAGACGTGTTCTTCCCTACTTCGTGAGCCCAGGAGACTGTTATCATGTTGTTGGCCATCGATTCGGGCAACACCAACATCGTTTTCGCGGTATTCGAAGGAGACCGTTTGCGCGGCGAGTGGCGAACCTCGACGAATACCGAGCGCACCGCCGACGAATTGGGCGTATGGCTGACCCAGTTGCTGACGATCGAAGGCTTGCGGCGACATGACATCGACGCAACGATCATCGCCAGTGTTGTTCCGGCGATGGTGTTTCACCTGAAGACTCTCTGCCGACGCTATTTCGGCTCCGAGCCGTTGGTGGTCGGCGATGAAGGCGTTGATCTCGGTCTGGCGATCCTGCTCGACCGTCCCGAGGAAGTCGGTGCCGACCGGCTTGTCAACGCGGTGGCGGCGCATCGCCGCTACGATGGGCCGCTGATCGTGATCGATTTCGGCACCGCCACCACCTTCGACGTTATCGACGCCGCTGGTAATTATTGCGGCGGAGCGATCGCGCCGGGCATCAACCTGTCGCTTGAGGCGCTGCACATGGCTGCGGCCAAGCTGCCGCGCGTCGCCATCGGACGGCCCCGTAATGTCATCGGTAAGGCGACGGTGCCGGCAATGCAATCTGGAATTTTTTGGGGCTATGTCAGCCTGATTGAGGGATTGGTGCGGAGAATTAAGGACGAGTTTGGAACCGAGATGATGGTGGTGGCAACCGGCGGACTCGCACCGCTGTTCGCTGACGCCACGCCGGTGATCGGGGCGCTGGACGCCGATCTGACCCTGCGGGGCCTGCTGGAGATCCATCGCCGTAATGCCAGACCGGCTGCCCGATGACCTACTTCCCCGAAGGTAACGAGCTGTATTATCTGCCGCTGGGCGGCGCGGGTGAAATCGGCATGAACCTGTCGCTGTACGGCTATGACGGACAGTGGCTGATGGTCGATCTGGGCGTCACATTCGGCGACGATTCGATGCCGATGGTCGATGTGGTGATGCCCGATCCCACCTGGATCGAAGAACGGCGTGAGGACCTGGCCGGGCTGGTGCTAACCCACGGCCACGAAGATCACCTGGGGGCTATTCAATATCTGTGGCCACGCTTGCGTTGTCCGGTCTTCGCCACCCCATTCGCGGCAGCAATCCTAAAGGGAAAGTTGCACGAGGTGGGGTTGCAGGACATCGTGCCGATTACCGTGATCCCGCCGGGTGGACGTTTTACCGCCGGGCCGTTCGCGGTCGAGATGATCCCGGTCACACACTCGATCCCCGAAGCGCAATCCCTGGCGATCACCACCCCAGCCGGAACGGTGGTGCATACCGGCGATTGGAAGTTCGATCCCGATCCCCTCGTCGGGCCGCCGACCGACTTTGAGGCATTGCGCCGTGTCGGACGCGAGGGAGTTCTGGCTCTGGTCGGCGATTCGACCAACGTCTTCACTAAGGGCCATTCCGGCTCGGAATCCGAAGTGCGCGGTAGCCTGATCGAGCTGTTCGGCCGCTATAACGGGCGGATCGCGGTCTCGTGTTTCGCCACCAATGTTGCCCGGCTGGAAAGCATCGCGATTGCCGCCGCCGCCAACGACCGGCACGTTGCCCTGGTCGGGCGTTCGTTGTGGCGGATTGAACGCGCCGCCCGCGAAACCGGGCACCTGACCGATCTGCCGCCGTTCCTGACCGAGCACGACGCAGGATACCTGCCCAAGGATAAGGTGCTCTATCTCTGTACCGGCAGCCAGGGAGAACCGCGTGCCGCGCTGGCCCGTATCGCCGCCGGGGACCATCCCCATGTCGTGCTGGGTAAAGGCGATGTCGCGATCTTCTCGTCAAGAATCATCCCCGGCAACGAGAAGGGAATTTTCCGACTCCAGAACGACCTGATCCGTCTGGGTGTCGAGGTGGTGACGGACAAGGAAGCCTTTGTGCACGTCTCGGGCCATCCCGGCCGCGAGGAAGTCGAAGAGATGTACCGGCTGTTGCGGCCGCGCATCGCGGTTCCCGTTCATGGCGAAGCCCGCCATCAGCAGGAACACGCCCGTCTGGCACTCGAAATGGGAGCGGAGCAGACCGTCGAGCTGTCCGACGGCGCGCTGTTGCGATTGGCTCCCGGACCAGCCGAAGTGATCGACAACATTCCAACCGGCCGTCTGTGCCTGGACGGGCCGCGTCTGGTGTCGCTCGATTCGGAGATTCTGCGCAATCGCCGCCGGATGGTATTCAACGGATCGGCGGTGGTGACGGTGGTGATCGACAAGACAGGTCGTTTGCTGGGCGATCCTCAACTCACCGCGCTCGGTCTGCTTGACGCGGCCCACGAAGCCGAAGAACACGCTGCCGTAATCGAAGCGGTGATCGCCGGAATCGAAGCCTTACCAGTCAAGGCCCGCCGTGACGATGCGGTGGTGCGCGAGGCGGCGCGGCTGGGTGTCCGGCGGTCGTTGCGCGACAGTCACGGCAAGAAGCCGATCACCGAGGTTCATCTGGTCCGGGTGTAACCCCACGCGAGGGCGGCGGCGTCTTGATCTTTCGGACCTGCCGCCCCCGTGCTAAACAGGCAATCGTGATCGACGACGACGCACGCCCGACCTTGGCGGAGACCTCTTCATGACTCGTGCCGGATATGCCCTGCCCCGCCGCTGGGCCGCCGCCTTGTTTGCCCTGACGGCGGTGGCCGGACTGTCGGCTTGTGCCGAGATCACTCGCTTCGAGCATAGTGACGGCACTACGCTTTATCACGTCAATTGCCGGGACGGGATGAACCTGTTCGAAAGCTGCCAGGATGCAGCGTTGCGGGTCTGCCCGAACGGTTATACCAAGGCCGACGTCGAGCTTACCTTGGGCTGGAACCAGGAACGCAACCGGAAACTGCACAACGCCGACAATTTTTTCGTCTGTAAATAATGAACTGCCCCTCGCCGGGCGGCTGCATCCGCACATGGGGCGCACGCGCCAAGCACCAACCGGGAAGACCGGCTCCCGGTGGTGCAAGCGACTTTTATTAAGCCTCAGCCGAGTCCCTTCAGCCCCAGCAACAGCTTATCGACACCTCGGAAGGCGGCCGCCAGTTCGACGTGAGCCTCGCGCATTGCCCCTGCGTCGGGGCAGGGGTGACCGCCGATACGGTTGGCCTGGAGCATCCTGAGGGCTGCGGCGAAGGATTGTCCCTTAACAAAAGCGGCGACATGATGGACCGCGCCGTAATGCACCGACAGATGGCCGGCCAACTTGTCGGGCAGCAGATAGAGCGAGCCTTGGGCCGACCGCCAGCCGCAATCGAAATCAGCCAGCGCCGCAACCGCAGAAACGAACGACACCCCGGCGTCTGCATTCGGCGGCGACGGCACCGCCGCGAAAGCCTGACGCCGCGCCTCAAGTTCGATTGCCAGGGTCGCAGCAATGGCGCGGCGGCGGCGGGACAGGTCGCGGCCTTGAAGCGTCACCGCAACCGCCATTCCGATCAAACCGGCAATCACCGCGCCAACAAGCAGCATCAGAGCCTGAACCCACGCCGCCAGCGGAGACGCAACGTCGGCGGCGGCAACGACAACCGGCTCAGGCGGCGACTCAAGCGGAGCGGACGAAGCGGCAGGAAGCGGCTTGACCGACTGCGGTGTCGGCTGCGGGATCGGGGCCGATGGCACGGCGGCGGGTTGCGGCGAGACGGGGCGCACCATCGGCGGAATCACAGTGCTATTGCCCTCGGACGGCGGCGCAGCGGCCGGAACAGTCAGAGGCTGAGACAGCACTGGCCCACCCCCGTCTTCCGCCATAGCGGCGAAGGGAAGTAGGGAAAAGGCCAGAGCAAGGACAGCCACATTGCGCATTAGAACACCATCTAGCAGACTGGGACGGACGGCCCGAGCAGCACCATAGACGATGGCGGCGCGGGCGTGAAGGCCGGAAGAAAAGGGTTTTCAGGACATGAGCATACGCAATTTGTCCCACCTGTTCGAGCCCTCCTCGGTGGCGGTGATCGGGGCCTCCGACCGCCCCCTGTCGGCCGGAGCGGTTGTTATGCGCAACTTGCTGACCGGCGGGTTCAAAGGGCCGATCATGCCGGTCAATCCCCATCAGCAGGCGGTGGCCGGAGTCCTGGCCTATCCTCGGGTCGAAGCCTTGCCCATCGTCCCCGATCTGGCGGTGCTGTGCACTCCGGGCGCCAGCGTGCCCGAATTGGTCGGACAATTGGGGCGGATCGGCACCCGCGCCGCCGTGGTCATCGCCACCGACGTTGATCGTCCGGCGATGCTGGCCGCCGCCCGCCAACACGGAGTCCGGATTCTCGGCACCGGCAGCCTGGGAGTTCTGGTGCCGCGCATCGGATTGATGGCCAGCTTCTCGCACCTTCAGGCGCTGCCGGGCAAAGTGGCGCTGGTCTCGCAATCGGGCGAGCTGTGCGGTGCGGTGCTGGATTGGGCGCGTCCGCACGGAATCGGCTTTTCCCATTTCATCAGCCTGGGCAACGGCGACGATATCGATTTTGCCGACGTGCTCGATTACCTCGCCAACGACGACCAAACCCGCGCGATTCTGCTTTATATCGAGCAAATCCGACGCCGGGGCGATCTGGTCGCCGCCGCCCGCGCCGCCGCCCGCAACAAGCCGCTATTGCTGGTGCGGGTGCCGGATCATCTTGAGATCCGCCGCCCCGGCGCGTTTTTGTCCGAGGCTCTGGCCACCCCCGAGGAATGCTTCGATGCGACAGTCCGCCGTTCTGGCGCACTGCGGGTCGGCGATGTCGATGAATTGTTCGGCGCGGTCGAGACCCTGGCGCGGGCGCGGGCCGTTCCCGGCAACCGGCTGGCGGTCGTGTCAAACGGCGGCGGCATGGCGATGATGGCCCAGGCCGAGATGGACGAACCGGGCGGCCCTCGACTTGCCGTACTGTCGGACCAGACTCGTCAGAAGCTCACCACGCTGCTGCCTGCGGGAACACCGATAGGCAATCCGCTTGATCTTGGTCTTGATGCCGACGCCAAGCGCTATGGCGAGGCGGTGCGAACCTTGACCGAAGCCGAGGAAATCAACGCGGTTCTGGTCGTGCACGCCCCCAACGCGATGGCCGACCCTGTCGCCGCCGCCCAGGCAGTGATCGAGACGCAAAAGCGTCAGCATGGTGCGGTGCTGACCGCCTGGGTTGGCGAAGAAGCCGTAGCCCCAGCGCGGCGACTGTTCGCCGAAGCCGGGTTACCGACTTATGCCACCCCTGGACAGGCAGTCCGAGCCTTCCGCCATCTGGTCCATTACCGCCGGAACCAGACGATGCTGATGGAAACGCCGCCATCGCAATGGGAGGGGTTTGCCGAGGCGCGGGTTCTCGCCCGTCCGATCGTTGAACGCGGTCTGTTAGCCCCCGAGGGGATGCTGATCGATTCCGAGGCTCGCGCCCTGCTTGCCGCCTATGGCATTCCGATCCAGGCGGCAGAGCGCGCCGCCTCCCCCGAAGAGGCAGCCGCTGCCGCCGAACGGTTGGGCTTTCCGGTCTCGCTGACGCTTGATCGACCGGACCTTGCCCGCAAGACCGAGGCCGGAGCCATCGCCCTGGGGCTGGATACCGCCGAGGCGGTCCGAACCGCCGCGTTGGGCATTCGCCGCCGCGTTGCCGCCGACAATCCCGAAGCCAACAACGCCGGCTTTACCGTCCAGCGCTCGCTGTATCGCCCCGAGGCCCGACTGCTGATCGCCGGAATTGCCTGCGACCCACTGTTCGGACCCGTGATCGTGTTCGGCGAGGGGGGACGCGCCGTCGAAGTCCCGCGCGACCATACGGTTGGCCTGCCGCCGCTGAACCTGCCGCTCGCCCGCAGCATGATCGGACGAACCCGCATCGCCCGGTTGCTGAAGGCCAGCGAGACCCGCCCCGCCGCCGACCGCGATGCTGTCGCCGAGGTTCTGGTGCGGCTGTCGCGGATGCTGGCCGACAATCCCGAAATCGTTGCCTGCGACATCAACCCGCTCTTCGCCGACGATGAAGGCGTGGTGGCTCTGGACGCGCGGGTTCGGGTCCGGTCGTGGGAAGACAGCGACCGCCGCCGTTTCGCCATTCTGCCCTACCCGGCCGAGTTGGAAGAAAACGCGACGATGAAGGATGGAACCCCGATCCAATTGCGGCCGATCCGCCCCGAGGACGAACCGGCCCATGCCGATCTGATCGCGAAGATGACGCCACAAGATTTGCGAATGCGCTTCTTCGGGCTGGTGCGCGAGGTCCAGCATTTCCAGTTGGCCCGGATGACTCAGATCGATTACGAACGCGAGATGGCCTTTATCGCCACCCGCTACGATGCCGAGGGAAATCAGGAAACCCTTGGGGTGGTGCGCACGGTGGTCGATCCCGACAACCAACGCGCCGAACTAGGCATTCTGGTGCGGTCGGATCTGAAAGGCACCGGGCTGGGCCATACCTTGCTCGATAAGATCATCCGCTATCAGCGGGTCCGGGGGACCGGCCAGATCTTCGCTCAGATCATGAGTGAGAATATGGCGATGCTGCGTCTGGCCCGCCGCGCAGGATTCCGACCCCACCCGTCCGGGGAGCATGAAGTCATCGAACTGGTGCTCGACCTTCAGAACGGCCCGCCCGAGGCGAGTTGAACGCGATGACACCCGGCGCTCATTCCGCTTCCGGTTATAAGAGCGCCGGTGTAGGCTCCGAACCCTCCCGGCTCCGGCCATCGCCCGATCCGGACTTCTAGGGGACGTCTCGAAGGAGCTTTCTGCATGTCCGCCGCCGTCCAGGCACAGCCGCACACCCGCCTTCTTTTGTCGGGGAACGACGCCATCGCCCGAGGCGTCTGGGAAGCTGGAGCAAAGATCGCTTCCGCTTATCCTGGTACCCCCTCGACCGAAATTCTTGAAAGTCTGGCGCTTTACCCCGACCTCTACGCCGAATGGTCGGTCAACGAGAAAGTCGCGCTGGAAGTCGCGATCGGCGGCTCGATGTCCGGGGCGCGGTCGTTCTGCGCCATGAAACATGTCGGCCTGAACGTCGCGTCGGATGCGCTGATGACGATCACTGTCGCCGGCGTGGTCGGCGGTCTGGTGATCGCCGTGGCCGACGATGTGGGAATGAGTTCGTCGCAGAACGAGCAGGATTCCCGCTATTGGGGCCGCTTCGCTCATCTGCCGATTCTAGAGCCTGCGGATTCCCAAGAAGCCTATGAGATGGTCAAGTACGCCTTCGAATTGTCCGAGGCGTGCAATACCCCCGTCCTGCTGCGTCTGACCACGCGCGTCTGTCATGTCAAGGCGGTGGTTGAGATCGGCGAACGGGTGGTCCACGACATCACCGGGTTCGCGTCCGATCCGCGCCGCTGGGTGATGACCCCGGCCAACGCCAAGGGGCAGATCCCCGCCCAGATCGCCCGCGAGACCAAGCTGTTGGCCTTGGCCGAATCCTCGCCGCTGAACCGGCTGGAAGACGGCAAAGACCGCCGCATCGGCTTCGTCACCTCGGGGCCGGCTTATATGCATGTCCGCGAGTGTTTTCCCGACTCTCCGATCCTGAAGCTTGGCTTCACCTATCCGGTACCTGTTGGTCTGGTGGAAAAGATGGCCTCGGGCGTTGCTCATCTGGTGGTGGTCGAAGAAACCGAACCGCTGATGGAAAACGATCTGAAGGCCGCCGGTCTGTCGCGCATCCATGGCAAGGATCTGCTGCCCCGCCTGGGCGAGCTGACTCCCAACGTGCTGGTGCCCGCGATCAACGGACTGGTCGGCGAGCCGCTGCCCAAGGGCAGCGTCTATCCGAAGATCGATCCGTTCCCCCGCCCGCCGACGATGTGCCCGGCCTGTCCGCACATGGGCGTCTACTACTCGCTGTCGCGGCTGCGTAAGCAGGTGCAGATTTCAGGCGATATCGGCTGTTACACCCTGGGGGCCGGGCATCCGTGGAACGCGCTCGACACCACGATCTCGATGGGCGCGTCGATGGGCATTGCCCTCGGCATGGACAAAGCCCGTTCTGCGGAAACCAAGGACAAGGGCGTGGTCGCGGTGATCGGCGATTCGACCTTCCTGCACATGGGCATGCAGGGCCTGCTGGATATCGTCTATAACCGTGGCAACGTCACCACGATCATCCTCGACAACCGCACCACGGGAATGACCGGCGGCCAGAACCACCCCGGAACCGGCAAAAGCCTCACCGGCGAGGACGCGCCCAGGATCGATTTCGCCAAGCTGGTCGAGGCTTTGGGCGTCGCGCCCGAACGCATCCGCACCGTCGATCCCTATCTTCTGCCGGTGGTGTTCAAAACCATCAAGGAAGAGATCGCCGTTACGGCCCCGTCGGTTATCATCACCACCCGCCCCTGCGTGCTGTCGGAATTCTATGATCGCCAGCCGCCGTTCCGGGTCATCGACGAGACCTGCACCGGCTGCGGCAACTGTATTAAGGTCGGCTGTCCGGCGATCACGGTCAAGCGTACCGAGACCCGGAACCGCGCCGACGGCACCAGCCACGAGCTGAAATTCACCACCATCGATACCGCGATGTGCACCGGTTGCCGGATGTGCGTCGAGTCGTGCGGGCCAAAGGCGATTGTGCCGGCTCAACCGACCGCGGTCGCGCAGCAATAAGGGCGCTTCAGGCATGAATGACGTGATCACTAATATTCTGATCTGCGGCATCGGTGGCCAGGGCGTGATGACCGCCGCCGAGATTTTGGCTCAGGCGGCGATGGCCCAGGGATTCGACTGCAAGAAATCCGAAATCGCCGGCATGGCCCAGCGGGGCGGCGTCGTCACCAGCCACGTCCGGTTCGGCCGCAAGGTGTGGTCGCCGGTCATCACTCCGGGCACCGCCGATCTGTTGGTGGCGTTCGAAGTGGCCGAAGGCTCGCGCTGGGCCGACCATCTCCGACCCGGCGGCACCGCAATGGTCAACACCATCCGACTTGCCCCGCCGATCGTATCGTCCGGGCTGTACAAGTATCCGGCCGATCCGGTGGCGCAAATGCGCGCCGCCGGGGTTCCGGTGATCGAGGTCGATGCAGGAACCATCGCCCGCGATCTGGGCAATCTGCGGCTGGTCAACACGATCATGCTGGGAGCGATCGCCGACCACCTGCCCTTCCCCGCCACCGAGTTGGAAGAACAGATCGTCGGCCGCTTCCGTGAGCGCAAGCCCGCGATGGTCGAAGTCAACCAACGCGCGTTCGAGGCGGGACGACAGGCGTCGCAGCGCGGCAATGCCGACGTGACGGCACGGGCGGTCAATTGCTGACCACCTGCTAGGGCTTCCGTCCGACCTGTTTCCGTCCATACCGAGACAGGTCGGGCGCAACCCCTCCGGTTTGCTTGGTCGCCCGCTCAATCGCCGTGAGGAAATCGTGGTGTCAGCCGCCATCGCCCTCGATCGTCTGAAGATTCTGATCATCGACGATCAGGACTTTATCCGCGCCATCCTCCGCAAGATGCTGGGCCAGATCGGCATTGCCACCGTGCTCGAAGCCCGCGATGGGATCTCGGGCCTCGACGCCACCAACCGCGACCGCCCGGATCTGGTGATCTGCGACGTGCGGATGCGTCCGCTTGACGGGTTCGGCTTTGTCCGTGCACTGCGCACCCAGACAGAGAACGCGACGATTCCGGTGATCCTGCTGACCGCCCACACCGATGAAGCCACTCAAGCTCTCGCCCAAGAGATCGGCGTCGATGCCTTTCTGGCAAAGCCGGTGCTCATCCCCGCTCTCAAGGACACGATTACCCAGGTCCTTAGCCAGCGGGGATGAAACAACATCAAGAACACACAGACTTATTTTGTAAGGATTAGCTTGTTCTGCCTGGTAACCCTGAGAACATAATCAGAGCCATCGTGTTCGATAATGATGTCCCGACGATTCAACAACAGGATATCGCAGCGAATTCGCTGACGATCAGCGTTCCCCAGGAGGCAGCTCATATTTGCTCCTCCTTATGTCAGGGCATGACCAACCCCTGGGTTTGAAGTTTGGTCTGGTCGCGGCGATACGCGCTCTTGCGGTCTTCCTCGATGGAAAGATTGGTCTGGTGCAAGGTGGCGTGGACATCCATCCACTTCATATCGGTCGGGGCCAACGCCCAGTTCAGCGCGATAGTGTCTTCGGCGGTTTTGCGCTTCACCAATGGGTTCGACATCGTGACGTCGGTGTCCGTTAAGGGCTGCGGCCCATATCGGCACTGGCGCGGCCTACTTGATCGAGTCGTGTTCGATCTCGACGGTCTGACCTGGCCCCGCATCGAACAAGACATAGAAATCCTGGTCGGGACGCGGAAAAGACAGGGTTGAATCCGAGCCTAACCGGCCCTTGACCAGCACCTGCTCGTCATAGGAAATCACGTCCAACACGACACCGGGTGCCTTGGACCCGTCAGAAAAACCACCGGTACATTTCACGATACCGGCATCGATCATTCTGCATTTGCAAACGGGATAATGCGCCTCGGCGGCGGGTGCGAACAGAAAGACGGCGACTGTCAGCAACAAGACACGGCAGATCATTTGCCGGAGCCTCCCAAAATTTCCCTTAACGGAACGACGGCCTGATGCAGCGTTCCATTCCATGTCTCGACCGTCAGCCACAGATCCTCGGAACCGGACAGTTCATCCGGCAGCATGACGTCGGCATGCTGTTCGTAGGCGCCGCCTTCGGCCAGGGCACCCAGGGTGCGAAGACTGCGCGGCTTGCCCACGCGCAAGAACACGCCACGGATGGTATCCATGTCGCCGGGACGAAACGTCACGGTGTATTCCTTGATACGCTCCCCCCAGGCGCCTCGATCAGGCGGCTGATCCTCGGTAACCAGCCCCAAAGAGAATGGACCGGCGACCACCTGACGGTGAATCTCCGCGACATGCGGCAAAGGTTTGTCCGCGAAATACGCGGGCAAGAACGGAAGCGGCACCAGTATAACCAGAGCGCTGAGATGGAACTTGCCACGGAGCCAGAGGTTACGCATGAGACGTTTCCTTGGCGGCCCGCGTCCGCCGCCATTCGGCAGTGGCCCGAAGCGTGCGCTTGGTCCAGATCATCATGCCGCTGAACACCAGCAGGGTCAGCAGCAAGCCGAAGGCGAACCACACCAGCTTGACCGGCAGACCGCCAAAATCGCCAGTGTGCAGGGCTCGCATAACGATACTGGTCAGGTGTACCGGCGAACGGTCAAAACCACCGGAAACGTCCATCACCTGATAGGTCAGAGGATTGACCTGGATCGTATCGGGCAGCAGCGGCGCTTGGCCGCTTGATCCGCTGACCTCTGCCGGAACAAAGGCGACGGCAGGCAAAATCACCCGGCGCAGCCGCATGTCGGGCACGGCAGCGAACGCGGCCGCCAGGATGGCGTCGAGGTCGGAGCGAGGTGCGGTCTCGACCACCGGCAGATCGGCGCGCGCGACCAGTACCGGCGGCTTTCCTCCACCCAGCGGCATGCCAAGATCCCACAGCACCACAGTGACAAGGAACCACAGACCGGTGACCGACATCAGAGCCAGGAACCAGATCGACCACGTGCCGCCAACACGGTGCAGATCGCCCCACATCACCCGAGCGCCTTGGCTGAAACGGATACGGGGACGGTAAAACGAACGCCAGAAACGCTTATACACCACCAACCCGGTGATCAGCGCCCCCAGCAGGGGAATGCCGAGCAACGATACCGCGTACCAGCCGATCGGATAGATCAGCAACCAGCCATGCAAGGCGCGGAAGAATCTCTGGAACGACGCACCGGAAGAGATCCCTTGCACCACGCCACGGACAGGATCGACCCAGGCGGAAACAGAGGTCCCATCGGGAACGTCCATACGGATTTCGACCGCGATATGGGAGCCTCCCCAGGATACCGAGCTGACCCGCCCATCCGGCACCGCCGCCTCGGCTGCCGCCACCAGTGCCTTGACCGGCATTGCCGGGCCGTCGCCGCTGGCCCGCATGGCCGGATTGAACAACCACATGATCTCGTGACTGAACACGGCGATCGACCCGGTCAGACAGACGAAAAATAGAAACGCCCAGATCGGCATCGCCAACCAGGAATGCCACAGGAACCACAGGCGTGTCCGCGATTTGGCATCGCTCATGGAATTACCCTGAGCTTAAATTCGGTCATGTTGATTTTCCACACGAAAAGTCCGGGGTGACATCGCCACCCCGGCATCTGCATCAGAATTTCCGCGCCAACCGGGCAGTGACGGTTAACGGCTCGTTCAGATAACAACTCTCTCCGTTAGTATCTTTGCTGCAACTATATTCAACCTGCCTGTCAAACAAGTTCTTTACATTCATCGATACGCGCCAATCCTCGACGTCATAGCGAACCATGGCTTCGTCGATAAGCTGCGGCGCGGTTGACATGTCTCCTGCCGAACTTGTGGTCCGGCCGACAAAGCGTAGGCCACCACCAAATCCCAAACCGGCAAGATGCCCCTCCTGGACCGTGTAATCCGTCCACAACGACGCGGTATGAATGGGGGTATCGGCCTGCTGACGTCCGACTGCACCGGGAACGGTGCTTTTGGTGATCTCAACCGGATTATAGCTGTAAGAGGCGATGGCCTTCAGCCCATCGGCCAACCCCATGGTCAAGCCGACCTCAACCCCGCGCGAGGTCACTTCACCAGTTTGCACATCGCATCGGCTGCCGTTGCAGAAGTGGCTCGCATCCGGGTCCTGGGTCAGAACATTCTGCTTAACCAGATCGAACAGCGCCACGGTTGCCATAAGATTCGTGCCCGGCGGCTCGTACTTCACACCGATCTCGTACTGGCGTCCGGTGGTGGGTTCGAATTTTGCGCCACCCCAGCCACTGCCGGATTGCGGCTCGAAGGATTCGGCGTAACTGGCATAAGGCACCAGCCCAAACCCCGTCTTATAAGCCACGCCCAACCGGCCGGTGAACGTGTCCTGGTAGCCACTGCCGCCGGAGGTTCCAGCCAGATCCTGGCGTCCGCCGATCTGGAACACCCATTTCTCTCCGACCTCGATCTGATCCTGGGCATAAAGACCGGGCGAGCGGATATCGCCTTTACTGAAAGAGTTCGCGGTCGCCACGCTGTGATTGCCGTAGACCGGATTGAACAGGCTGATTCCATTGTCGCTCGCCGAGCCGAATAGTTCGTCCCGATCCTGATACAGGTAATCGACACCCCCCAACAGGGTATGCTTGGTCGAAAATAGAGACAGCTTCTTCTCGACACGGGTATCCAGCGTATAAACGTTAGCATCCTGTTTATAGGCATAATTGCCGCGACTGATCGTCTTGCCATCGGCCTGAACGCTGCCGGGCCATGTCTGGCGATAATCCAGTTCGAGGTTGGAATAGCGTGCGGCCACGCTGAACTTAAGCGTCTCATCGACCGCGTGTTCAGCCTGAACGGTCAGATGTTTTTGTTCCTGGTGATAGCTGTCGTAATCCGGTTCGCCCAGATAGGTGGACGGATTGGACCGTCCCGCCGCCGTGCGATAGCTCATGCGCGGCCACCACCCCCGACTGTCGTCTTCCTGATAGACGGCGGACAGGGTGACGAAGCTGCCCTCCACCGGCTTCCAGGTCAACGAGGGCGCGAACAGCTTGCGGTCGTTCCGGTCGTGATCGATCCCATTCAAGCCGTCGCTATCCTGCATCGCCGCGTTGAGCCGATACAGCCACTGCTTCTTCGCGTCCAACGGCCCAGTGATATCGGCATCGGCCCGCTTCCAATCGAAAGAGCCGTATTCGACCGACGCTTCGCCCGCCTGGGTTTCCTGCGGACGCTTGCTGACGGCATTGACGAGGCCGCCGGGTTCGTTCTGCCCATAAAGAACCGAGGCGGGACCGCGCAGGACCTCGACACGCTCCAGCAGGGCTGAGTCGATTTTCTGCCAGCTTTGACCGCTGACTTTCATGCCGTCGCGGTAGAACGTGGTGGTGACGGGGAAGCCCCTCATGCTGTACCAGGAGCTTCGCGTATCGCCGGTCGCTCCATAGCTCAGATTGACGCCCGGAGTGTATTTGATGGCGTCTTCCAAGGTCTGGACATTGCGCGTCCGCATCTCTTCCGCGCCAATCACGCTGATGCTCTGTGGCGTTTCGAGAATGGGCGTGTCGGTCTTGGTGGCGGTGGCCGTGCGTTTGGCGACATAGCCCTGAATCGGACCATACGCATTTTCGGCCGTCTGGGTCGCGCCTTCCACCGTCACCGGGTCCAAGGTCATGGCTCCGTCAGAGGACGTGCTCTCCAGCACCGCCGTCCGGCTGTCGGTCATCCGCCAGACCACGCCCGTCCCGCTCAACAACCGGACCAACGCTTGCTTGGCCGTCATGCGCCCGGACACGCCGGGACTGGAACGCCCGGCCAAAGTGGCCTGATCGACCGATATTTGCCAGCCGGACTGGCGGCCAAAAGCCATCACGGCGGCGTCAAGGGACTGGGCTGCGATATTGAAATCCACACTCTCGCTCGCCTGGGCGATCTGCTGCCGTCCCCCCGCCTCCGCCGCGTATGCGGCGCTAACATTCAGGACCGCCAGCGCCGTACTGGCCATTAACATGCCCCGAAACATTCCCTGAATCACCTGAACCACGCTCGGTCCCCTCTCCTGCCGCAGTCGATAGTGCGAAGCAATCGCATTGTTCGAGGAGGTGACGAAGCTGAGGCCGCTTTCGTTTCATGGCAGAGAAAATTATTTCAGGAGGCAGACACCATCAGCAGATAAGGAGTCAGCCGCCGGACGGTGCCGCCATAGGGACTGACCAGGGCACGCAACGCCCGCTCGGGATTGCCAAGATCGTAGATGCCGGTGACGCGATGACCGCCCAGAGCGGAATCGGTGAGGAGAATGAAGCCGGAATAGTGGCGACGGATCGAATCGACCACGGCCGACAATGTCTGATCGCCGACGACCAGACGGCCCCGCCGCCACGCCGCCACGTCGGCGGGATCGATCGGGCGATGCCGAACCTCCCCTGACACCAGATCGATTGCAACTTTCTGACCGGGAACCAGCCGGATTTCCTCCCCGTGGTAACCGACGATCACAGATCCTTGGGCCACCGCGACCGATGTCGTTTCTTTCCCTAAATCCACCCCAAAAGCGGTTCCGGTAACGGTCACCGTCACCCCATCCCCGCGAACCACGAACGGACGGGTTCGATCCGGCGTTACCTCGAAAAAGGCTTCTCCGCGCAACAGCGAAACAGAACGATCATTGGCGGAAAACTGGTGACTGACCGCACTGTCTCCTCCCAGAACGACACGAGAGCCGTCATCGAATCGCACTTGTTCGCTCTGCCCCGCCATGGTCACGAGATCCGACCGCAATCGAAGATATAGGGATGGGAGCAGCGCGACCGCCGCCAGACAGGCAGCGAGAGCCAAAGCGGCATAACGCAGCCGCCTGGGACATCGGGGGGAGGCGGCGACATCCGGGGAGATGGTCTCGACCGCTTTCCAGGCTTGGCAGGCCAGACGCCATGCGACCTGATGACGAGGATCGGCCGCCAACCAGACCTGCAACGCGGCTTTTGTTCCCTCGTCTCCATCGGCATCCTGGATACGGAACAGCCAGTCGGAAGCCTGCTCGAAAATGCTGTCGGGAATGGAATGATCGGTGCTGCTCATGACAGTTCAGTCCTGGGCATCGTGCAAACGGCGCATCATATGGACCATGGCATCACGCACCAATCGGTGAGCCGTTGCGGCAGAGACCTCCAGACGCTGCCCGATTTGCAGGAAGGACAACCCGTCGAACCGGTGCAGTTCAAAGGCTTTGCGCGTGCGTTCGGGTAGTTCGGACAGCGCGGCCTCGACCCGGCGCAGATGGTCGCGTCCCACTGCCACCTCTTCCGGCGACGGAGCCAGGGGTTCAAAGCCACAAACGACCGCCTGGGCCTCGTCGCGTCGGGCCTCGGCCGACACCCGGCGCACGCAATCCAAAGCGGTGTTGCGGACAACCCGGTACAGATAAGCGAGAGGCTGGCGCAACGCGCCATCCTCCGGCTCGCATCTCGAAAAGCGCAGAAAAGAATCCTGCACGACATCTTCGGCCCGCGCACGGCAGCCAACGATGGGAGTAGCGTAATCCACCAAAGCCGAGCGATGACTCACGTAAAGGTCGAGTTTTACTTTATCGTACTTCACATTAGTGTCCATCCAGGCGCCAAACAACGGCTGCCCGCCGTCCAGAACAGGGACGTGACCCTAACAACATTGAGATTGATTATCAACATCGACGCCTGCCGCAGAACGGCAGGCCGATATCAGAGAGTGGCGCTGTCCGATGCGACGATACGCGCGGCGGGAAAGACAACGGTGGCGACAGTCCCCCGACCGGATTCGCTGTCCAGTGTCAGCAAACCGCCATGGGCTTCGACCAAGGCCTTGGTCAAGGGCAGGCCAAGACCGCTGCCCTCATACTTACGCGACAGGCGGGCATCGGCCTGAACGAACGGCTCCATCACCCGCTCCAGTTCGTCCGGGGTCATCCCGATCCCGGAATCGCTCACCTCGATAATAAAGCCGTCCGTGCCCGTCCGCGCCGAGATGGTGACGCGCCCGCCGTCATCGGTGAATTTGACCGCATTCGATAGCAGGTTAAGGACGATCTGGCGCATTCGTCGCTCGTCGGCCAGCAGCAGCGGCAGGCGCTCGGGCAAATCGGGGGTGATCGTCAGCCCGGCATTCGCCGCCCGTCGCGCCAACATCCGCACCGAGCCGCGCACAATACCACCGACATCGACCAGGGTTTCGGCCAGATCGGTCATTCCGGCCTCGGCCTTTGACAGGTCGAGAATATCGTTGATCAGTTCCAGCAAATGCATGCCGCTGTCGTGGATGTCGTCGAGATATGGGCGATAGCTGGCCGGTTCCAACGGGCCGAAAATCTCGTGCTTCATCATCTCGGAAAAGCCGATGATCGCGTTCAATGGCGTGCGCAATTCATGGCTGATATTGGCCAGAAATGTATTCTTAGCCCGATTGCCGCGCTCAGCCGCTTCCTTGGCCTCGCGCAGGGTCTGCTCGGTCCGTTTACGGTCGGTGATGTCGGTGAAACTGAGGATCAGACCGCCGCCCGGCATCGGCGACGAACGCACTTCCATCACCGTTCCCTGTTCGCTGACATGTTCGAACACCAAATCCGACCGCTGGCGGATGTTATTGGTCAAATCAGTCGTCAGGCGGACGACCTCTTCTGAATCGCCATGCGGATCGGGTACCGCCAGCAGCGCCAGGAACAACGAGATGTCGATGCTGCCGGGCATGATCTGGGCCGAGGGCAGCGCCAGCATCCGCCGTGCCGCCTCGTTCAGCGCGATCAGGGTATCGTCCGATGCAAACACCGCAACACCCTGGGCCATATTGTCGATGATTGCCTGCAAACGGGTGGCCTGGGCACGGAAACGGGCCTCGCCATCGATCAGAGCGGTCTCGAACCGCTTGCGCTGGGTAATGTCGCGCAACACGCCGATGAAGGTCACCATGTCGCCCTGACGCATCTCGGTAACGCTGATATCGAGAGGAAAGATCGAGCCATCGCGGCGCATGCCTCGGACTTCACGCCCGGCACCGATGATCCGACGCACGCCGGTTCGCATATAAGTTGAAATGTGGTTTTGATGCGTAGCGTTGAACGGTGCCGGCATCAGCATCGACAGGCCGCGCCCAACCACCTCGTCGGCATTGAAGCCGAAAATCCGCTCGGCAGCGGAGTTGAACGACAGCACGGTTCCCGACTCGTCTATGGCGATGATGCCATCACCCACCGTGTCCATCACCCCCTTCAGCCAAGCGACCGTGCTTTCCAGGGAATCCTGAACCTGACGACGCTGGGTAATGTCGCGCAAAACCCGCAGTTGAGCGCCGTCCTGGAGGGGGTAGGTGTGAACACCGACCCAATGGCCGTCGGCAACCTCGTCCTCATGACCGCTGATGCCGGAATGCCAACTCTCCTGTTTGCCTTCCAGCCACGATTCGTCACGGCCCAAACCACGGGCCATAATCGCCATCAGGTCGTCGAAACGAATGCCGGGCTTGATCTGATCGGCGATCGGCCGGAAAAAGACACGATAGGCTCTGTTACAGAGCACCAGACGCGACCGGCCATCGAACAGGGCCACGCCATCGACAAGATTTTCAATGGCAGCCGTCATATCCTGAACCAGCCGACGGGCGGCGACACGACGCCGCATCGCCCCCCAGGCCAAGCTCCCCCCAACACCGGCTGCCAAGCCCCCCGACGCCGCCACGATCGCCGTCACAAGCGCGAAGTCCATCAAACCAGTCCTTGGGGAAGCCGTTCGGGCCGTACTGCCCGCTTACTCGTCGTAAGATGCCAAAGATGTAAAGGGGACACCCAGTTCCTTCAAGCGCTGACGTCCGGGCAGGAACGCAAGTTCGACGATGCTGGCAGCCCCGGTGACCTCTGCCCCGATCTTGCGCAACAATTCGATACCAGCGGTCATCGTGCCGCCGGTGGCGAGGAGATCGTCGAGAACAACAACCCGCTGCCCTTCGGCGATGGCGTCCTGCTGGATCTCGATTGAGTCGGTTCCGTATTCCAGAGCGTAATCGTGCCGGATCGTCTTACCCGGCAGCTTGCCCTTCTTACGCAACATCACGAAGCCACAGCCCAGCTTCATCGCCAACGGCGCGGCAACCAGAAAGCCTCGGGATTCGATGCCGGCCAACACGTCGGGCTGATAGCGCCGGACATCGCGGGCCAGACGGCCCATCGCGACCTGCCAAGCATCGGCATGAGCCAGCAGGGTAGATATATCATAGAAAAGGATGCCCGGTTTTGGGAAATCGGGGACACCGCGAATGTGGTCCTTGATGTTCATGTCCGCGCTCGGAAGTGAGATATGGGGCGGCCATCGTAACGACAGCCCCCCCTCCGGTCAAAAGCAAACCTGAGTATTGTCCACCAGGGCGCGACGCAGGGCTTGGGTCACGGCGACAACCGGAATGGCCTCCATCGCCGCAGCCCCGAAATCCTGGGCTTGCAGCACGAAAGGCTTCGCGGTAACGGGGGCGAATTTGTCCGCCGGAGTCGGCCCAAACAGCGACAGCAGCGGGATATCGGCGGCGGCCAGCATGTGGCCGGTCCCGCTGTCATTGGCAACTGCCGCCGCCAGCCGCCGCCCCAAGGCAATCGTCAGCATCGGCGTCGGGCGATCGGTCTCTTGCAACGGCAACCGTGCGGCGGGCAAGGCGGCGCGAATCGATCCCGCCCAATCGTCGCTTTCGGCCGGGCCAAGCAAGATCACAGGGACCATCCCTTCGTTCGCCATCTCTGCCGCGACGGCCAGATAACGATCGAGCGGCCAGCATTTGTGACGCCCACCGGCACCGGGGGCGAAACCGACATAGCGCGGTCCTGGCGGCAGCAGCCGATCGGCCTCGGCCTCGATGGCGGGATCGATGGGGAGCGGCGCGGTTTTCCCAGGTGGGCGGCCCGAAGCCAGCTCGACCAACCGAGCCAGTTGCGCGGCCATCGAGAGCGGCTTGGCCGTCTCGGCCGGGCGAACATCGGAAAAGCAATACCCAGCGGCGGCGGAGATGAAACGGCGGTGGCGTATCCGTTTCAAAATCAGGGTGGTCAGACCCCGGCGCTGGGTATCGAGGATCAGATCGAAGCCGCGCCCTCCCAGCGGACGGCTCAGCAACTCGACCGGGCGGCTACCGATCCCGGCATGGTCGATCACCTCGTCGATTAACCCGGTCACCAGCGGGGCCAGAATACCCGCATAAACGCTCCCTCCCTTACCGGCAACCCAGGTGATGCGGGCATCGGGATAAGCGGCACGAAGGGCGCGGACAAATGGCAGCTTGATCAGGCCGTCGCCAACCGCATCGGTACCGACATAGACCAGGATCGAAGCGGTCATTCGCGGATCCGGGCGCGGTTTCCATCGACCGTCACCCGCCCCTCGGCCAGCAGCCGCAGTGCAAAAGGATAAGCCCGGTGCTCCTGCTCCAGCACACGAGCCGCCAGACAACATTCGTCATCGTCGTCGCGGACCGGCACCGCTGCCTGAACCAGGATCGGCCCGTCATCCAGATCGGGCGTCACCAGATGGACGGTGCAGCCATGCAGCTTGACACCAGCCTCAAGGGCTTGGCGATGCGTGTGCAACCCCTTGAACAAAGGCAACAATGACGGGTGGATGTTGAGCATCGCCCCCCGCCACCCCGCCACGAAGTCCGACGATAACAGCCGCATGAACCCGGCCAGACAGACGATTTCGACCCCAGCGGCGCGCAGGACCCGATCCATCGCGGCATCGAACGCTTCGCGCGTCGGATAGTCGCGATGCGGAATCACGGCGGTCGCCACCCTAGCGGCCGCCGCCCGCTCCAGCGCCAGGACGCCGGGGACATTCGAGATCACCAAGGCAATTTCAGCCGGAAATGCTGGATCGGCACAGGCATCGAGCAGAGCCTGAAGGTTGCTGCCCCGCCCCGAGACCAGAACGCCGACTTTTTTACGCGGAGCCACCGCCGTTCCCGCGCTCATTCTCCGTCCAGGGGATAGCTGACCAGCCCATCGGCCAGTTTTGGCTCGAACCAAGTCGATTTTGGCGGCATCACCTGACCAGACTCCGCCACCGCGATCAAATCGGCCATCGAGGTCGGGAACAGGGCGAAAGCCGCCGCCATCTCGCCGCTCTCAACCCGGCGTTCCAACTCGTCCAGGCCGCGCCGTCCGCCGACGAAATCAATCCGCTTGTCCTTGCGCAAATCGTGAATGCCGAGAACCGGACCGAGCAGGCGATCGGACAACAGGCTGACGTCAAGCCGCGCCACCGGATCGTCGGGCGGTGGGGCCTTGGGAGACAACAGATACCACTGCCCCGCCAGATACAAACCGAACTGCCGGGCGGCGCCAGGACGGGCTTGTCCCTTGACCGCCTCGACGACGAAGGCATCGCTCACCGCCGCCAGAAAACCATCGCGGTCCAACCCGTTCAGGTCGGTTACCACTCGGTTGTAATCGAGAATCCGCATCTCGGCGATTGGAAAGCTGACCACCAGGAACGACTGTGCAGCATCGCTGTCGGGACGGGCGGCGGCAATCCGGGCGGCGGCGGCCGAACGGTGATGGCCATCGGCGATATAGACCGCCCGCATCGTCTGAAACGCCCGCGTCACGGCAGCGATCCGGCCAGGATCGCTCATCACCCACACGGTATGACCGACTCCATCGGGAGTGACCGCCTCGGCATCGGGGGCGCGGAGGACGGTAGCGGCGATCGCGGCGGCGACAGCGGGATGGTCGGGATGGGCCAGCAGCACCGGCCCGGTCTGAGCCTCGCAGGCCTCGATCTGGCGGACACGATCATCTTCCTTGTCCGGCCGGGTGAATTCATGACGACGGATACGATTGGCCCGGTAATCGGCGACCGAGCCGCCGCCAACAATGCCGGTCTGAACATGATCGCCCATCCGCAGGCGATAGACGTAGTAGCGCGGTCCCGGATCGCGGATCAGCGCCCCCGCCTCGATCATCGTCCGCAGATTGGCTGCCGCCCGCGCATACACTGCGGGATCATGCGGATCGGTGTCGGGGGGCAGATCGATCTCGGCCTTCGAGACATGAAGAAAGCTGTGCGGGTGCCCCTCGGCCAGCCCGCGCGCCTCATCCGAAGTCAGCACGTCATAAGGCGGGGCGGCCATCTCGGCGGCATAAGCGGCGGCGGGACGCAAACCGGGGAAGGGGCGAAGCAGCGGCACGGACACGGGCGCGGACCTTTCGGAAAGCGGCTGATGATATATCGTCCCGGTCTTAGCCCGAATCGCCGCGTCTGTCATCAGCAGGGACAGCGTGTTTATTGCGACTTTGACGTCGAAGTGGGCTAGCGAAATGATTCTGCATGGATTATAGTGATCATGTCGGGAAACCGACTATGACGCTAAACGCTTTGCGGAATAGACGTTGCGGACCCGGGGGCGGTACCCGGCGCCTCCACCATTTCGACCCGGCCGAATCGGTCGGGCCCTCAGGGGGCGAAATAGGATCGACGCGCGCAGTAAAGGCAGAGTCTGTGTTCGGCATGATACCACCGTCATCGGGTCAATCCTAACAAGTGCCAACGACAACGTTGCTCTTGCCGCTGCGGCTTAACCCGTAAGCGCGGTTCGGGGGGACACCGGGCAACAGAAGTCCCCCCACTCTCTTTCTTTACCGGAAGCCGACCTGCCGGCCGGTCTCCGAAGTGGCCGATGGGGACTGGAACGGATGGGTTTGGAAGAATTGCGCTACGACAAGATGGTGGAAGAAGCGTTGCGGGGCGTCGTGCGCGAGTCACTGGCCTTTGCCGCTGAACACGGTCTGCCCGGCGACCATCACTTCTACATCACGTTCCGTACCCACCTGCCCGGCGTCGCGGTTCCCGATTACGCCCGCGCCCGTCACCCCGATGAAATGACCATCGTCCTCCAGCATCAATATTGGGATCTGGACGTTGACGATACCGGCTTCGCCGTCACCCTCTCCTTCTCCGGCAAGTCAGAACGGCTGGTGATTCCCTTCACCGCCGTCACCGGCTTCGCCGACCCGTCGGCCAAGTTCGGCCTTCAGTTCCAGGGGATTCCCGGCCAGAACGACGAGGATGACGAGTTCGACGACCAGGACGAAGATGAGGCCAGAACACCGGCCGAAACCGGAACCGCCCCGACGACGACCACCACGGGCGACGACAGCGACGGCAAGGTGGTGACACTCGACCGCTTCCGTAAGAAATAACCACTCCCGGCGGTCATCGCCCCGGCCGAACCGCGGCGGGGGCGGTGCCTCTTGACGTTGTTGCGAAAAGGTGTTTTGACCGTGGCATGCGCGCCACCCGCCCCATTCGGGGCGGTGACACCCCACCCTTCGCAGCCGAGGCCGCCAATCATGTCCGATTTCTCTTTCCACGAGATTTTCCCTCTGGGGGCTGACAACACCCCCTATCGCCCGCTCGGCACCGACGGGATCGGAACGGCGACCCTGAACGGCCAGTCGATCCTGACTGTCGAGCCAGCGGCGATCACCCGCCTGATCAAGGCAGCGATCCGCGACACCTCGCACCTGCTGCGCCCGGCCCATCTGGGCCAGTTGCGCACGATCCTCGACGATCCCGAGGCATCCGACAACGACCGCTTCGTCGCTTACGATCTGCTGAAGAACGCCTGCATCGCTGCGGGCGGCGTGCTGCCGATGTGCCAGGATACCGGCACCGCGATCGTGATGGGCAAAAAGGGCCAGCAGGTCTGGACCGGCGGCAATGACGAAGCGGCAATTTCCCAAGGCGTCCAGGAAGCCTACACCGAACTCAATCTGCGTTATTCGCAGACCGCGCCGTTATCGATGTACGAAGAGGTCAATACCGGCACCAACCTGCCAGCACAGATCGACCTCTACGCGACCGAGGGTGCCGCCTATAAATTCATGGTGATGGCGAAGGGCGGCGGATCGGCCAACAAAACCTTCCTTTATCAGCAGACCAAGGCGCTGCTGAACCCGGCATCGTTACTGAAATTCCTTGATGCCCAGATCCGCACGCTGGGCACTTCGGCCTGTCCGCCCTATCACCTTGCCATCGTCATTGGGGGCCTGTCCGCCGAAATGACGCTGAAAACGGTGAAGCTGGCCTCGGCCAAATATCTCGACTCGCTACCGTCGCGCGGCACCCGCTACGGCAGCGCTTTCCGTGATCACGAACTGGAGCAGGTGGTGTTGCAGATGACCCGCGACATGGGCATCGGCGCGCAGTTCGGCGGCAAATATTTCTGTCATGACGTCCGGGTTATCCGCCTGCCGCGCCACGGCGCCTCGTGTCCGGTGGCGATCGGAGTGTCTTGCTCGGCCGATCGTCAGATCCTCGGCAAGATCACCAAGGATGGCGTCTTCCTTGAAGCGATGGAAGCCGATCCCGCACGCTTCCTGCCCGATATCGATGAGGCGACCCTGGGCGGCGAGGTCGTCAAGATCGACCTGACCCGGCCGATGGATGAAATCCGCCGCACCCTGTCGCAATACCCCGTCCGCACCCGCGTCTCGCTGACCGGCCCGATGGTGGTCGCCCGCGATATCGCCCACGCAAAATTGAAGGAACGGTTGGACCGTGGCGAAAGCCTGCCCGACTACTTCAAGCAGATGGGCGTCTATTACGCCGGACCGGCCAAGACTCCAGCCAATTATGCCTCCGGCTCGTTTGGCCCGACTACGGCGGGACGGATGGATTCTTATGTCGATCAGTTCCAGGCCGCTGGCGGATCGATGGTGATGATCGCCAAGGGTAACCGTTCAAAGGCTGTCACCGAAGCCTGCAAGGCTCATGGCGGCTTCTATCTCGGCTCGGTTGGCGGTGCCGCCGCCCGCCTCGCTCGCGACTGCATCAAAAAGGTCGAAGTGCTGGAATATCCCGAACTGGGCATGGAAGCCATCTGGCGGATCGACGTCGTTGATTTCCCCGCCTTCATCGTTGTCGATGACAAGGGCAACGACTTCTTCGCCGAGTTTGCTCACTGAGCAACTGGATACTTTAGGGTGTGGGCACGCCCCACACCCTATTCATCCCGTGCGCACAACCGCGCTACCGGCGCGAAGGAACGGCGGTGGTGCGGAGTCGGCCCCAACCGATTAAGTCCATCAAGATGAGCGGCGGTGCCGTAACCGGCATTGCGTTCCCAGCCAAAACCGGGAAACTCGGCCGCCAGAGTGGCCATCAAGGCATCACGGTGGACCTTGGCGACCACCGAAGCCGCAGCAATCGAGAGCGATCGCCCGTCACCACCAACCACCGGATGCGCCAGACACGGCAGCTTCGGACAATGCGGCCCGTCGATCAGGGCATGATCGACGGGGTGACCGGCACGGAGGACCAGGGCGTCAAAGGCACGACGCATCGCCAGAAACGTTGCCTGAAGGATATTTATGCGGTCAATTTCCTCGACTTCGGCCCGCCCCAACCCGATCAGGGCGGTTTGCTCCAGTCGAGCCGCCAGAGCTTCGCGCCGTTTTGCGGTCAGGCGCTTGGAATCATCCAGCCCGTCATACCTGAGCGCCGGATCGAGATAGACCGCAGCCGCAATCACTGGACCAGCCAGAGGACCGCGACCGACTTCATCGATACCGACAACGAAGCCCTCCAATGCGGCTTCGAGAGCGAAATCGGGCATTGTTCTCTTTCATGGATCGTCAACACCGGGACGGAACCGTTACGGGTCCCGCCCCGGTCTGCCATCACTCTTCGGCTGGCGTTCCGTCGAGATCGCCGGGGGTGGCAACCATCGCCTCCGAGATCAACCCGGCATTCTGGCGGATAGCGCCTTCGATTTCGGCGGCGACATCGGCATGCTCGCGCAGCCAGTTTTTTGCATTCTCGCGTCCCTGACCGATGCGAATCGAATTGTACGAGAACCACGCGCCCGACTTCTCGACAACGCCAGCCTTGACGCCCAGATCGATCAGTTCGCCTAATTTCGACACGCCTTCGCCATACATGATGTCGAAATCGACAACCTTGAACGGCGGGGCCAGCTTATTCTTAACCACCTTGACGCGAGTCTGGTTACCCACCACCTCGTCCCGGTCCTTGATGGCACCGACACGACGGATTTCCATCCGCACCGACGCATAGAACTTCAGCGCGTTGCCGCCGGTGGTGGTTTCCGGATTGCCGAACATCACGCCGATCTTCATCCGTATCTGGTTGATGAAGATAACGATGGTCTTCGACTTCGACACCGAACCCGTCAGCTTACGCAGCGCCTGGCTCATCAACCGGGCATGGAGGCCGACATGGGCATCGCCCATCTCGCCTTCCAGTTCGGCACGCGGCACCAGCGCAGCCACTGAATCGACCACCAGAACATCGATGGCACCGGAACGGACCAGGGTATCGACGATTTCCAATGCCTGTTCACCGGCATCGGGCTGACTGATCAACAATTCGTCGAGCACGACACCAAGCTTGCGGGCATAGCCGGGGTCGAGCGCATGTTCGGCGTCGATGAAGGCGCAAGCGCCGCCTTTCTTCTGCGCCTCCGCGATGATGTGAAGGGCCAGGGTGGTCTTACCCGAGCTTTCCGGCCCATAAACTTCGATGATGCGACCGCGCGGCACGCCGCCGATCCCGAGCGCCACGTCAAGGCCAAGCGAACCGGTCGAGATCACTTCGGTTTCAACCACCTGATCTTTTTGGCCCAGCTTCATGATCGAACCTTTGCCGAAGGCCCGTTCGATTTGGCTGACAGCAGCTTCAAGCGCCTTTTGTCTGTCCATCGTATCCTTGTCCACGAGACGCAACGCAGCCTGCGACATGGCCGTCCTCCTCCTGTATCCCGAACCGGGTCGCCGTGCAATGCTGATCATTGTACCCTATGCGTTCCAGCGCACAACAACAAATGTTCACGTATTGTATACGTTACCCCTGATTGACGGAGAAAAATAACTTTGCGATCATTAATTGTTGCGCATGAAATCAGGAGGTTTGGGATGGCCGAACCAGTCTACAGTCCCCCAGCGAACGCTCACTCACATCGCCCTGGCATGATCCAGACCAAACGAGGATACACCCGCCTCCCCCGCGATGAACGCGAGCGAATGATCGTCGCCGAAGCAATCCGCTTCTTTGCCGAAGTCGGATTCGAGGGGCAGACCCGAATTCTGGCCGAGCGTCTGGGGGTAACCCAGCCACTGCTTTATCGCTACTTCCCGGACAAGAACGCCCTGATCGACAGAGTGTGCCACGAGATATTCGAGATATGGCAGACGGACTGGAACACGATTCTAACCGACCGCACCCGCCGACTGGAAGACCGGATCACCGGACTTTACCGCACCTATGTCCGTGCCGGGTACAGCCACGAACGGGCGCGATTGTTCCTGTTCGCTACCCTACGCGATCCGGTGTTGGCCGCCCGCCACCTTGCACACTTGCGCACCGTCCTGTTTCTACCGCTGTGTCGTGAAGTCCGGCACGAGTTTGGCGACGAAGGCGAGGTGCCACCCCGCGACATCGATCTGGCGGCCAGCCTGCACGGAGCGGTCGGATACGCCATTCTATGCCGCCACACCCTTCCCAACTCGGCATGGGACGATCTCGATACCGCCATCACAACGCTGGTAACGACGTTTCTCGGCGCTTTCCGCGCCGATCTATCCGTTGCGGCACAATGAACCGGCTGACGATATCGTCTTGCCTCGGTTGCGGTTTTTCACGAATCAGACCGCACGAGGATTGCCTTTGCGCCGCCCTGGTGCCATTTATACTTCATGGCAAAGAAAAAAATATCGGCGGTCGAACAGGCCAAAGCGGCCGCAGCCGCGAAAAAAGGCGGTAAGCCTAAAGGCATCAACAAGGGCGTGGTCCTGGTGATCCTGGCCGCGCTGGTGCCCTTCTCGCTGCCGACCGTGGTGCTGGTGTTCTTCACCATGCTACCAACCCTGGTCGCCTGGGTCGCCGAGAAAGGCCCAAACCGCTACGCTTTTCTCTGCGTCGGCGGGCTGAATTTTGCCGGCGTATTTCCCTATCTGTTTTCGCTGTGGTTTGGCGTCCATACCTTGGACGAATCCTTCCGCATGGTCACCGACCCGGTCATGCTGTCCGTGGCCTATGGATGCGCCGGGATCGGTTGGGGGCTGTACGGGATAATGCCGCCACTTGTCGCCAGCTATCTGGCCAGCAGCAGCCAACGCAGGGTCGTTAATCTCAAAGCCGCCCAGGCCAAACTGGTTGAGGAATGGGGCGAAAACGTCGTCAGAAAGCAGCCGTCCTGACCTCGTTTTCTGATCGCGTTCTTGCCGCCGCCCAGAGCTGAAACGAGAACCGGCCGGAAGGTTTTACCCTTCCGGCCGGTTCCAACTTCGGTCCTTTTGAGCGCCTCGCTTCAGATTTAAAGCTCGGCGCTCCTGGACCCATCGGAGGATTTAGAACTTCACGACAACCGAGGCTTCGCCCAGGAGCCACGTGTCATCGTCGTTACCAAGATTGCCGTTCGTGGTTTTCTGGTACTGACGATACCCACCGCCCGACTGAGCCGCAGCGACAGCACCCGCCAACGAAACATTGTCGGTGATCGTCCATTCGGCAACGAAGTCGATTTCGCGCGCCAGACTGTTGGACGTCATGGTGTCACCGTACTGGCTCTTCTTGTCGTAATTGTACAGATAGCCAAGAACCGACAACTTCAGGTCATCCCGAGGATTGACCGAGAAGTTGAGCATGTTCACGTTGACGTTGCTGTTCGAGATGACGTAGTTGCCGACGATCTCGCCCATGAACCAAGTGCCGTAGCCACGGCTAGCCGAGTTGTAGAAGAACGGATCGTAGGCGGTCTTCTTGTTGTCATTGGGATTGCCGTCACCGCTGAAATGCGCATAACGGTAGGACAGCTTCGGGGTCCACAGCACGTCGGACAACTGATAGCCCGGCTCGATATACCAAGCGCTGGCATCGACCTTGCTGTGGGCCCGGTCGTTGCTTTCGTAGACATAATTGCCATACAGCGAGAAGTCAGGAACAGCCGGGATGAAGTTACCACCCAGATGCAGGGAGACGACGTTCATGCCTTCGCGGTTCGACGTCACGGTATTGGTGACAAGCGAGTTGGCGTTGCCATGGCCAAAGCTGAAGGGGCCATCGTTGGTAGCGTTGACGACGTTGAAATAGGTTATACCGGCATACCATTTGCGGTCGGCATAGGTGGTCGCGCCATTGCGGACCGGGCCACCCTCAACCTGATCGGCATTGCCGAACACTTCGAAATTGGCACCAACAACCTTGGCCTTGGCCTGATCGAGGTTGACCTGAACCTTCTGCTGCGACGAATCGTTCTGTAGATAGAAGACGTCAGCACGGAACGGCCCCTGCGCAATCTTGGCAATGCCGGTCTGGGCGAAGGCGGTACGCGACTGGTTCCACCAACCACCGCGTTTACCGGCGTTGTTGACGCCGTTGCTGATCAGGAAGCCATCGCCAACGCGGAAGCTCTGACGACCACCGGAGAGGTCAAGGGCATCTTCATCGAGGCCGAAACTGGTCAGAGTCTTACCCGAACGCCACCCGGCATAGGCGTTTTCGATGTCGATCAACACCGGATGACCATAGGTGGTCGAGTACAGACTGGCATCGCCGTCGCCACCAGTCGCGGTCAGCTGGCCGCTGACATCACCATAGAAGGTGCCCGCGAACTCGGTCTCATACGAAGCCTTCAATTCGGGATGAAGGAACAACTCGCTCCACGACGGACGGCGGCTGATACGGTTGCTGGCCGACCCCGCCGTATAGGTACCCGCGCCGAACTGGGCACCGGGGGACGTGAACAGCGACAGGCCGCCGGTGAACGCGCCATCAACCTTCAGACCGCCCTGCTCGTACAGCGACACATCGGCAACCGCCGGGACAGCTGTACAGCCGAGAACGACCGACAGGATCGCCCCCGTGATCAGACCGCGGTTGCGGAGATCGTGTCGAACCATAAGATACCCCCTACTGAATCTGCCAAGACTATTCCGGCGTTTTGCAAGGCACATGCCATCCGGGTGTCGCCGATCATCCCCAAATTGTTACGGCACGGTGACTCATCCTGCCGCTTTGCTGTGCAAGGACGATTCATACATGGTTGATTGTTGGGCAGGCAATCTGGAAACGCCTAAAGTCAAGGCGGCTCACGCGGAATGCCTAAGACCGTTGCCGATTAGCAACGGTCCTGCATGCCTATTTTTCCCGTAAAAGTCTAGTCTGGTGGGGATTTAGGTATCAGCATGATTTCCCGCATCGAGTATCATGCTGCAAGACGTCTAGCCCTTCTAGACGGAACGACCGATGATTGCTACCAAAAGCTAAGAACGGCCGCCCCAATCCAGGGACAGGATCACGGCGCGGGCGCGTTTCTGCTCCGCTCGATCTGACGCCAACGGGTGACGTTAGCGTTATGCGCGTCGAGCGTGGCCGCAAAGGCATGGCCACCGCTGCCGTCGGCGACGAAATACAGATCGTCGGTGCGGATAGGATGCAGCACAGCCTCCAGCGAGGCGCGGCCGGGATTAGCGATCGGCGTGCGCGGCAGTCCGTCGATAGCGTAAGTATTCCACGGATGCGCCGTGTTGAGATCGGCACGGGTCAAGGGACGGTCGAGCACCCCCATTCCGTCCGAGACGCCGTAGATCACGGTGGGATCGGATTGCAACCGCATCCCCCGCGCCATCCGATTATAAAATACGGCGGCAATCCGGGGCCTCTCCGCGGCAATCGCGGTCTCGCGCTCGACAATCGAAGCCAGAATCAGCGCTTCTTCAGGGCTGCGCAACGCAACACCGAGATCGCGCCCGGCCCACAGCGTTTCGAGATTGCGCCGCATCGACTTTTCCATCCGCGCCAGCACCTCGTCACGCGGCTCGTCGCGGACAGCGTGCCACGTCTCGGGCAAGAGCCAGCCCTCGGACAGAGACCGGGTGATCGAACCGGACAAGAAGTCGGCCTCTTCGACCAGAGCCGCGACCTGACGCACGGTCAACCCCTCGGCCACAGTCAGCTTGTGGACCACCACCCGCCCATCGGCAACGATTCGCATCGCGTCCTCGGCTGAAACACGGGCGGGAAAAGCATATTCACCGGCCTTCAGGGTCGCGCGACGCAGTTTGGTCCCGACAATGAAGACAAAACGATCGGAGATCACCCCGGCCTGCTCCAGCAAAGTGGCGGCGGCCTCGGTCCCCGCTCCCTTGGGAATGATCACGGTGATGGGGGCCTGGGCCGGGCCGGGACTGGTAAAGGCGACATGCCCACGCCATGCCGCCACCCCTGCCAGCAGAACCAGTGCCAGTAGAACACCCAACGCTTTGGCCTTCATGCGACCCCCTGAAAGCAACGAAGGCCCCCGCAATATGCGGGGGCCTTGTTTAGTATCAATACGCAGACCCGAACCGCGTCACGGTCCCTTACGGAACACCAGCGAAGCGTTTGTACCGCCAAAGCCGAATGAATTCGACAAGACGATATCAACCTTGCGCTCCTTAGCTTTCAACGGCACCAAATCGATGTCGCAGCCTTCGGACGGGTTATGCAGATTGAGGGTCGGCGGTACGATCTGATCGCGGATAGCCAGCAGCGAGAAGATCGCTTCGACCGCACCGGCAGCACCGAGCAGATGCCCGACCGCAGACTTGGTCGAGGACATGCTGAGCTTATAGGCATGCTCGCGGAACAGACGCTTAATCGCCGACAATTCGATTTCATCGCCCAGCGGAGTCGAGGTGCCGTGAGCGTTGATGTAATCGATGTCATCAATCGTCACCTGAGCCCGCTTCAACGCGGCAACCATGGCGCGATAGCCACCATTACCGTCATCAGCCGGAGCGGTGATGTGATGAGCATCGCCGGACATGCCATAGCCAATCACTTCGCCATAGATCTTGGCGCCGCGCTTCTTGGCATGCTCCAGTTCTTCCAGGACGACGATGCCAGCACCTTCGCCCATCACGAACCCGTCACGTTCCTTGTCCCACGGCCGCGACGCTTCGGTCGGACGGTCGTTGAACCCGGTCGAAAGAGCACGGGCAGCAGCGAAACCGGCGAGACCAAGGCGATGGACCGCAGCTTCGGCACCACCGGCAACCATCACGTCGGCGTCGTCGAACATAATCAGCCGGGCAGCATCGCCGATAGCGTGCGCCCCGGTGGCGCAGGCCGTCACAACCGCATGATTGGGGCCTTTGAAGCCGTAGCGGATCGAGACATGGCCCGAGACCAGATTGATCAGGGCGGCGGGGATGAAGAACGGACTGATCCGGCGCGGACCGGATTTTTCAAGCGTCAGAGCGCCGTCGGCGATATTGGGCAAACCGCCAATACCGGAACCGATCATCACACCGGTGCGTTCGCGCGATTCATCGTCCTCGGGCAACCAGCCCGAATCGAGAACCGCCTCGGTCGCGGCGGCGAGGCCATAGACGATGAAATCGTCCATGCGCCGACGATCCCTGGCCGAAGCCACGGAATCGAGATCGAGTTCGCCTGGATTGGTGCCTCTCGGCACGACCCCGGCGATCTGAGCGGGCAGATCGGAGACATCAAAGCTCTCGACACGGCGGATACCGGACTGGGCGGCGAGAAGCCGTTCCCAGTTGGTCTTCACTCCGCTGCCCAGCGGAGTGACGAGGCCGAGGCCGGTGACGACGACACGTCTCATGAAACCCTGGCTTTCGGAAGTCACGGGAAAAGGATAAGGGCGCCGCCCCCGAAAGAGCGGCGGCCGGCGCCCGGAGTCCGGATCAGGAATTCTTGCTGATGAAGTCGATCGCGTCCTTCACCGTCAAAATCTTCTCAGCCGCATCGTCCGGAATCTCGACGGAGAATTCCTCCTCGAAAGCCATCACCAGCTCGACGGTGTCGAGGCTGTCGGCGCCCAGGTCGTCGATGAAGCTGGCGTTCTCGGTCACCTTGGACTCTTCGACGCCCAGATGCTCGACGACAATCTTCTTAACCCGTTCGGCCACGTCACTCATGTGTGATCCCTCAAAAGTCTTGTCCGTTGAAAAACTGGCTTATGCGCCGAGACGGCGCATCCCCCTGTCAGGCGAAAAGTGCCCGTTCCTAGCACACTTTTCCCCCCTTGACCAGCCTCGGGCAGATCCCTATCGCACCAACCTCAGATCATTGCCATGCCGCCATTGACATGGAGGGTCTGGCCGGTAACGTAGGCGGCTTCTGCCGAGGCGAGATAGACCACGGCGGCGGCGATTTCCTCGACGCTGCCCATCCGGCCGACGGGAATGCCGCTCAGCAGCTTACCCTTCTGATCGTCGTTCAGCACGTCAGTCATTGCCGAAGTGATAAAGCCGGGCGCGACGCAATTGACGGTAATACCCCGGCTGGCGACTTCCTGAGCCAGCGACTTGCTAAGGCCGATCAGACCCGCCTTCGAGGCTGCGTAATTGACCTGTCCCGGATTGCCGGTAACACCGACGATCGAGGTGATGTTGACGATGCGGCCGAAACGACGCTTCATCTGCCCCTTGAGCGCGGCGCGACACAGGCGGAAAGCGGCGGTGAGGTTGACGTCCAGCACCGTCTGCCAATCCTCGTCCTTCATTCGCAGCACCAGACCGTCGCGGGTCAGGCCGGCATTATTGACCAGAATATCGAGCGACCCGAGCGCGGCCTCGGCATCCTTGGCCAGTTGCTCAACCGCCGCCGGGTCGGACAGATTGGCAGGCAGGACATGAACCCGCTCGCCCAGTTCAGCCGCCAGCGTATCCAGCGCCTCGCGCCGGGTGCCATGCAAGCCGACCACCGCGCCCTGAGCATGCAGAGCGCGGGCGATGGCACCGCCGATACCGCCCGAGGCACCGGTCACCAGCGCCGTCTTTCCGGAAAGATCGAACATCGGACTCCCCCCTTTTCCGATCGGTTTACAGAGACTTCAGGAACGTCTCGACGTCGGCGGGGGTGCCCACCGAACTGCCGGTCAGTTCCTTGTCGATACGCCGGGCCAGCCCGCCCAGCACCTTGCCCGAACCAAGCTCGACCAGCGTGGTCACCCCTTGGGCCTTCATGAACAGAACGCTTTCGCGCCAGCGCACGGTGCCGGTAACCTGACGGACCAGCAAATCGCGGATTTCATCCGGCGCGGTGACCCGTCCGGCGGTGACGTTGGCGACCAGCGGCACGCGCGGCGCGGCCATCGCCACATTCGCCAGGGCCTCGGCCATCGCATCGGCGGCGGGCTGCATCAGCGAACAGTGGAACGGAGCAGACACCGGCAGCAGAACCGCCCGCTTGACCCCTCTCTCACCGGCGATCTTCATCGCCCGCTCGACCGCGGCCTTGTGGCCCGACACCACGACCTGCGCACCACCGTTATCGTTGGCGGCCTCGCACACCTCTCCTTCGGCGGCGGCGGCGGCGATCTCGTGCGCCAGTTCCAACTCGGCACCCAGCAAGGCGGCCATCGCGCCGACACCAACCGGCACCGCCTTTTGCATCGCCTGCCCGCGAATCTTCAGCAGGCGAGCCGTATCGGCGATCGAAAAGGTTCCGGCGGCAGCCAGCGCCGAATACTCACCCAGCGAATGACCGGCGACGAACGACGCGGCCTGAGCAAGGTCCAGCCCACCTTCGGTTTCCAACACGCGCACCACCGCCAGCGACACCGCCATCAGTGCGGGCTGGGCATTTTCGGTCAGAGTCAGATCGGCTTCCGGCCCTTCGGCCATGAGAACCGACAGCTTCTGCGACAGAGCGTCGTCAACTTCCTCGAACACCTGACGGGCGACCGGAAAGGCTTCGGCCAGCTCACGGCCCATGCCGACTGCCTGCGAGCCTTGGCCGGGAAAGACGAACGCACGGGTCATAATCTGCTAACTCCCCTCGGATTCCTTAGGACCGCGAAGGAAAGGGAAAGCCTCTCCCCTGTCAAGAAAAGATATAGATGCCGCTCAGACGGGTGCCCACAGCACGTCGTCAATCCGTGTCGCTCCGGTCAACAGCATCACCAACCGATCGAAGCCAAGCGCGATCCCGGCCGAATCGGGCATGCCGTATTCCAGTGCCGCCAGGAAATCCTCGTCGGCGGGGGGCGCGGCCCCGTACAGCGACCGGGCCAGCGCCTGATCCTCGGCAAAACGGCGGCGCTGCTCGGCGGCATCGGTCAACTCGCCGAACGCATTGGCCAACTCGACCCCCAGGACATAGACCTCGAACCGCTCGGCAACGCGGTTGTCGGCAACGGAGGGCCGGGCCAGCGCCGCCATCGACAGCGGCCAGGAATGGAGAAACACCGGAGCGTCAAAGCCAAGATGCGGTTCGATCCGGTCCATCATGATCCGAAAGACGATATCGTCCCATCGATCCGAAGCACTGAAGGAAATCCCGATCCGGGCCGCTTCGGCGGCAATCAGGTCACGCTGAGGCACCAATGGGTCGGGCGCGGTGGCCAGAAGGTCGATCCCGGCATAATCGCGAAACGCCTGAGCCACTGACAACCGACGCCAGGGCTGGAACGGATCGCAGACACGATCCAGACGCGACAGCCTGGTAACTCCGATGGCTTCGGCGCTGGCGGCAACCAGCGCTTCGGTATCGTCCATCAGCGCGTCCAACGGTGCGCCGGTTCGGTACCACTCCAACATGGTGAATTCGGGATGGTGGGTGTCCGACCGCTCGGCATTGCGGAACACCCGCGCCATTTGGTAGATCTTTGGCATCCCCGCCACCAAAAGCTTCTTCATCGCGAATTCGGGACTGGTATGCAGGCCCATCGTCCGATCCGGGCCGCCATAGGGATCGGTCAAAGCGGTGGAGAACCATTTCAGATGCGGTTCCATCCCCGGCGAAACCTGAAGACAGGGCGTCTCGACCTCGGTAAAACAGCGCACGGCGAAAAACGCTCTAACCGCCTCGACAATCTTGGCGCGGGCCTCCAGCCGCTCGCGGCGCAAGGCGAAGCGCTCGGGCCGCCACCATTGTTCTTCCACCCCGACCTTGCCTGCGCTCATCTTTTCCCCTATCCCGTCCCGATGTCCCAGTCCCATCTCCCCTACCGCCGTCCGGCCGAACTGGTCGAAGCCGGTCTGATCGACGCCGCCGCTCTGGCTGCGGTCGAACAGGCGGCAACCGCGTTTCCGCTGCTGCTGCCGCGTCAGCTGGCCGCGCTGATCGATCCCGCCGACCCCGCCGATCCGATTGCCCGTCAGTTCGTCCCCCAGGCGGAAGAGATGGAAATTCGCCCCGAGGATCGCGCCGATCCGATTGGAGACCAAACCTACAGCCCGCAGGCGGGGATCGTCCACCGCTACCCCGACCGGGTTCTACTGACCCCGCTCCTGACCTGCGCCGCCCATTGCCGGTTCTGCTTCCGCCGCACCCGAGTCGGCGACACCGCCGCCGCGATGAGTCCAGCCGAGATCGACGCCGCGCTGGCCTATATCGCCGCACGGCCCGAGGTGCGCGAAGTGGTGATCACAGGCGGAGACCCGCTGATGCTGGGGCCGCGCCGGATCGGCCTGTTGCTGGCTGCGCTGGCCGGGATTGCCCACCTCGACGTGGTACGCTTTCACACCCGCCTGCCGGTGGTGGCGCCCGATCGGATCGACGCGGCGATGGTCGCGGCCTTGTGCCCACCGCCTCAAGCAGGGTTCTCGGTGTGGCTGGCGGTTCAGATCAACCACGCCCGCGAACTTGCCCCCGCGACCGCTCAAGCCCTGGCCCGTCTGACTGACACCGGGCTACCGCTGCTGGCTCAGACGGTTCTGCTGAAGGGGGTGAACGATTCGGCCGCGACGCTGGAAGCGCTGTTCCGCGCACTGGTGCGGCAACGGGTGCGGCCTTATTACCTGCACCATCCCGACCTTGCCCCCGGCACCGGCCATTTCCGCCCCAGTCTGGCCGAGGGCCGCGCCCTGATGCGGACTCTGCGCGGCCGCCTCAGCGGAATCGCCCTGCCGACCTATGTGCTGGACATCCCCGGCGGCTTCGGCAAGGTGCCGGTCGGGCCGGATTACTGGGACGAGGACAGCCTCACCGTCACCGATCCAAGCGGCCGCCGCCACTCCCGGCCCCAGGGATAGTCGAGACCGCTCGACACGGCGTCGGAAAAAATGTTCAGCGGGGTGGATGGACCTTCCCAGGTTCAGCGGAACCGCCGCCACACCCACCGCAGCCCGGACAGCCGCCGGAACGCTTGCGTCCCAGCAATGCAGAGGCCCAGCGCCACATCCGCCAGCCGATCCAACCGGCGGCGGCGGCGACCAAAACGACGACCAGGATCGTTTGCACCATCGGGTCAGCTCCCGATCAGCGACGAAGCCACCCGGAACGTGACGAACGACGCCCCATAAGCCAGCGTGGTCAGACCAAAGAACATCGCCATCGGCCACCAGTAGGAATTCAGTTCGCGCCGCACCACGCTCAACGTGGCGATACATTGCGGGGCGAAGACATACCAGGTCAGGAAGGACAAGGCGGTGGGCAAACTCCAGGAATGGGCGAGCAGCCCGGCCAGGGAATTGCGCATCGAATCGCCGCTATCGCTCAGGGCATAGACCGTTCCCAACACGCCGACCGCCACCTCGCGCGCCGCCATTCCAGGCACCAGAGCCACCGCGATCTCCCAATTGAAGCCAATCGGAGCCAGCAGCGGTTCGAGGAAATGGCCAATCATTCCGGCAATCGAATAATCGATCGCGGGCAGGGTTGCCCCCTCCGGCGCAGCGGGAAAACTGGCCAAGGCCCAGATCACAACCATCAGCGCGAAGATCGTCGTTCCGGCGCGGACCAGAAACGCCCGCGCCCGCTCGTAAAGGCCAAGCAGGACGTTATGCGGACGCGGCAGGCGATAGGCGGGAAGCTCCATCAGCAACGGCTCGCGCGCGCCGGACAGCAAGGTCCGCTTCAACACGAAGGCAATCAGCAGCCCGGACAAAATCCCGGCGGCATAAAGAGCGAACAGCACCAGTCCAGGCAGACCGACCCAGCCGTTCAGCACCTGTCGTTGCGGCACGAACGCGGCGATGATCAGGGTATAGACCGGCAGCCGGGCCGAACAGGTCATCAGCGGCGCGATCATGATGGTGGCGATACGGTCGGTGCGATTTTCAATCGTCCGCGCCGCCATGATCCCCGGCACGGCACAGGCAAAGCTGGACAATAACGGGATGAAGGCGCGGCCATGCAGGCCGACGCCGCCCATCATTTTGTCGAGCAGAAAGGCCGCGCGGGCCATGTAGCCTGAATCCTCCAGAATCTGGATGAACAGGAACAGCACCAGAATTTGGGGAAGGAAAATCACCACGCTGCCGACGCCGCCGATAATACCATCGGTGATCAAGCTTTTCAGCGGGCCGTCGGCCATACCGGCATCGATCAGACCCTTGACCGTCGACAGACCGCCGTCAATCAGCTCCATCGGCAGACGCGCCCACGAGAACACCGCCTGAAACATCAGGAACAGCAGCGCCAGCAGGATAAACAGCCCCGTGGCGGGCTGGAGCAGAACCCGGTCGATACGGCGGGTGGCGAGGTGGGGACGCGACGGCCGCCCAATCGCCTGGGCCATAATCGCTTCGACTTGGGCATGATAGTCGCGCAAATCGCGTGCACTGGGTTCTGTCCAGCCGCAAGGCGCGCTTGTCGGAGTCATCCCCTCGCTGTTGGCGACCTGAATCGTGCGGTCGATTTGATCGAGCAAGGGCTGAATACCGTCCTTGCGAATCGCCACCGTTGGCACCACCGGGATCCCCAACGCCGCCGATAGTTCGGCGGCATCGACGGCAATGCCCTGGCTCTCGGCCTCATCCATCATGTTGAGGGCCAGGATCACCGGGCGGCCCAACTTCTTCATCTCCAGCACCAGCCGCAGATTGAGCCGCAGCCGAGTCGCGTCAACGACACAGACAATCGCCTCGGGCACCGCTTCGTCGGCGCGACGCCCCAACACGACGTCGCGCGTGACCTCTTCGTCGGGCGAGCGGGCGCGCAAGCTATACGTACCGGGCAGATCGATGACCTTGACGCGGGTTCCGGCGGGGCTGACGAACATCCCCTCCTTACGCTCGACCGTGACCCCGGCATAGTTGGCGACCTTCTGCCGCGCTCCGGTTAGCGCGTTGAACAGAGCGGTCTTGCCACAATTGGGATTTCCGACCAGGGCAATACGGGGCGGCCCGTCGCTGCGGGCGGAAACGCTGTCGTCCTTGGGCATGCCCCTAGTCCTTCAGCCGCCGGACCATTACCGCGCTGGCCTCGACCCGGCGCAACGCGATTGTGCTGTCGCCGACCAGAACCGCGATCGGATCGCGACGGGGAAAGCCTTCGTGAAGGATCTCGATCCGGGCGCCTTCTACTAGTCCCATCTCGATCAGACGACGTTCTAACTCGCCCGTTTTCAGGGTAGAGAGAGCCGCGGATTCGTCCAGCGCAATAATCTCGGCCTGCGCTCCTTTGCGGAGCGCGCCCAGGGACACCCCCGCCGCAATCGCCTGCCCCGGTTCCACTTGCATGATCGTTCCCTGCTCCACCCCAAGCGAAGGATTCTGCTCCGCATTCTCAAAATGTGTCAATCGATTTCCTCGAAACATCATCATCTTGCGGCTTCAGGACCGGGCTTGGCCCAACGTAAAAAGAACCACCGCCGCGATAGCCAGCACGATCGCGACGAAATGGTAAATGTTCATCGGCTCCCTTAAAATCAACCCACCAACGACCAGCGTGGTCGTTAAGATCGATAAGGCGGCATACAGCACATAGTGTGATGCACCGAACCGCGTATAAAGCAGATTGAAGCCAAGATAGGTCAGAAACAGTCCAGCACCACCAATAAGAATTGGGCGCAGATCGGACTTTATCAGCGATATGGGATCGAAACGGCCAAGCAGCGGCGAGGCGGCAACCGATAACAGCACCGCGACAAGAGCGCTCGCACCGACAAACAGAAGACCGTTGGCTTCGCCGGACGATTGCTTCTGACCATAAGCGAAAATGGCATTCCCCACAGCCGCGATCAGAGCGAACAGGACAGGCAGAATAAGGGACATAGCCGGTCTCTCTTCACGGCTCGGGAACAGCTCCATTGTGCGTCTGGCGAGACGGGGAGAAAACCGCTCTCTCGGCATGGGCCGGTCGCGTTTACACACGACCGGCCAAGCTCAATCGTCGAGTAAATGCTTAGAACGTCAGATCGCCCACTGCCGGAACAGTATCGAACGGGGCGGCAACCTGTTCTGGCGAGACCTCAGCCAGGGTCGAGGGAGTCCAGACCGGACGGTTATCGCGGTCGATCAACAGAGCGCGGACGCCTTCGACGAAATCGGGCGCACGGGCGACAATTTGGGACAAACGATATTCCATCGTCAGGCATTCGTCGAACGACAGAGAGGCGGCGCGGCGAATCATCTCGAAGGTAATCGCCACCAGAAGCGGCGAATGCCGCCGGAGCGTCGCCAGAGTTTCGGCGGCGAAGGGGTCGGTTTCGGCGGCCAACGCCGCCAGCACGTCGTCCAACTGGTCATGGCCGAAGCAGCGGTCGATCAGGGCACGCTCGCCATCCAAAGCGGTCGGGCCGGGATCGCTGGAGAAGCGAGCGACGATCGCGGCGACGGCTTCATCGTCCCTGGCCTCGGACAACGCCTCGCGCAGCGCATCGATCTTTCCACTTTCAACATAATGGGTGGCGATACCGACATGCAGGGTATCGGCCGGTCCGAGCCGGGCCCCGGTCAGGCCGAGATAGCGTCCGATCGCCCCCGGAAGGCGCGACAGCACAAAGCTGCACCCGACGTCAGGATAAAAGCCGATCCCGGTTTCGGGCATTGCAAACAGAGTGCGTTCGGTGGCGATACGATAGCGACCATGGACCGAGACACCGACTCCGCCCCCCATCGTGATGCCATCCAGCAGCGCGACATAGGGCTTGGGCAGGGTCTTGATGCGGCGATTGAAGCGGTATTCGTCACGATAAAAAGCGGTGAGATAGTCGGTGTCGCCATCGGCGGCGGCACGATGCAGCCGCTTGATATCGCCTCCGGCGCAGAACGCCCGCTCGCCTTCGCCTTCGATCACCACCAGGGCGACGTCCGGGTCGGCGGCCCAACGGTCCAATTGCGGATGCATTGCGTGAACCTGATCCAGGGTCAGAGCGTTCAGAGCCTTGGGCCGGTCGAGGACAATCCGGCCGATCCGGCCCAGGCGTTCGAAGCGGATAGTGGTCTCAGTCACGGAACGGGTCTCCCTGTCGTCACTATGGGGCGGGCTGTATCCGATACGGGGGTATCGGATGTAGAAAATCAGGTCATGATGGATACGAATTCGGCGAAAATATCGGCCTGAATGGTGACGTGGCGGCGCATCGCCGCTTGTGCGCCATCCGGGTCGGAGCGGACCAGCGCGGCCAGGATGTCACGATGCTCGGCCATGCTGGCCTCGACACGGCCGGGATGGTTCAGTTGATAACGGCGATAAGGAGCCAGTCGCGCAAACAGCGAATGGGTCATCTCGCGCAAGATTTCATTGTGGCTGCCATCGTGGATCGCATCATGAAAGGTGCGATTGATGGCATAATAATTATCGAGATCGCCAGCGGCGGCCGACGCTTGCGCCTGATCGTGCAGTGCGGCCAGCCGACTCTTTTCCTCTGCGGACATCCGGCGGGCGGCGAAGCGGGCGCACAATCCCTCGATTTCGCTCATCACTTCGAACATCTGCACCATCCGGTGCAGGTCGAGCGGCGCGACCATCGCGCCCTGGTGCGGTTTCTTTTCGACCAGACCGGAATGAACCAATTGCAGAATCGCTTCGCGTACCGGCGTTCGCGACAGGCCGAAGCGGGTGGCCAGCCCCTCTTCGTCCAGACGAGAACCGGGCCGAAGCCGACCCTGGAAAATATCCCCCTCGATCGCCTGACGGATTTCCTCCGCCCGCGTCGCCGGTCGTTTCGGATCGCTCATCCTGTGCGCTTCCCTGTTTGATGGTCACGAGATCTCCCGCAACCGGATGCGTCCGATCTTTGCGCCGGACTGCACACATATTCGTCTATTTCGTATACATGACAGGGAGCGGGTGCGTCCAGAGCGCACGATTAGGTTGATTGAAACCAGCCCTAAAACGACAAAAACCGCGCTTCCATGGGAAGCGCGGCGACTGTCGGCCAGCACGAAGCTGGCAGGCGCGAAGACCTTTAGCCCTGACGCGCCTTGAAGCGCGGGTTGGTCTTGTTGATGATGTAGACGCGGCCCTTGCGACGAACGACACGGCAGTTCTTGTCGCGCAGCTTGGCCGACTTCAGGGAGTTGCGGATCTTCATGGCTCAGATTTCCTAAACAACGAATGGTCGCCCTAAACGGCGTCACCGGGGTGCGCGACCGGAGGGTCGGGACAATACGTAAAGCGACCCGGCCTGTCAACAGGGACAGGCCAAGTTTTTTGCTTACATCGGCTTGAGGCCGAGACGGTCGAACAATCCCCGATCCTGGCCGGGCGAGGCGTTCTTCGCGGTCAAAAGTTTATAGCCGCAAAACACTGAATTGGCACCGGCAAAGAAACACAAAGCCTGCATTTCCGCGCTCATCCCCTCGCGCCCGGCCGACAGGCGGACATAGGATTTCGGCATCATCACGCGGGCCACCGCGATGACCCGGATAAAATCGAACGGATCTGGACGTTCGACCGCCGCCTCGGCCAGCGGCGTGCCGGGAATCGGGATCAGCAGGTTGATCGGCACGCTGTCGGGCTGATGCGGCAGGTTGGCGAGCGTCACCAGCATGCTGGCGCGGTCGGTCTGACTCTCGCCCAGGCCGACGATACCGCCGGAACAGACATGCAGACCGGCATCGTGAACATGTTCCAGCGTCTCCAGCCGATCCTCGAAGGTCCGGGTGGTGACGATTTCCTTATAATGCTCGGGGCTGGTGTCGATGTTGTGGTTGTAATAATCGAGGCCGGCCTCTTTCAACTGACGGGCCTGTTCCCGCGACAGCACACCGAAGCTGGCGCAGGTCTCAAGCCCCAAAGCCTTGACCCCCTCGATCATCGTCAGAGCCACGGCGAAGTCATCGCCATGCGGCCCGCGCCAGGCCGCGCCCATGCAGAAACGAGAGGCGCCATCGGCCTTGGCCTTGGCCGCGGCCGCGATCACCTCCTCGACCGCCAGAAGCTTTTCGCGCTCCAGGTCGGTGTTGTGGTGGGCGCTTTGGGCGCAATAGGTGCAATCCTCGGGACAGGCCCCGGTCTTAATCGACAGCAGGCTGCTGATCTGGATGCGGTTAGGGTCGAAATGAGCGCGATGGACGGTCTGCGCCTGAAACAGGAGATCGTTGAAGGGAAGCGCGAACAGAGCCTCGACCTCTTCGACCGTCCAGTCGTGGCGGACCGTATCGCCGCCCGTCGTCGCCGGTGCCGTTTGCAATGCTTGGAGGGTCACGACGATCACCTTATTCCATGTCTCACGGGGGGCGAACTGTAGTGCGGCGCATGATGGCTTTGCAACAGGCGAGAAAACCATCTATGACCACCGGCGATGCAGGAATTAGATGACATTCTCGCGGGCGCATTGGCAGGGCTTCAGTCCGCCGGGCGCAAACGCGCCCTGATCCCGGTCGAACGTCTTGAAGGCGGCCGGATCCGGCGGCATGGGCGTGAGTTAGTCGATTTTTCCTCAAACGACTATCTCGGCCTGTCGCGGCACCCGGCGCTGATCGAGCGGGCGCGACACTGGGCGGCCGAATTTGGCACTGGATCGGGAGCGTCCCGGCTGGTCACCGGCCATCTTGCCGCCTATGAAGCCGTCGAGACCAAGATCGCCCGTGCCAAAGGCTCCGAGGCGGCAATGGTGCTGGTCAGCGGCTGGCAGACCAACGCTTCGGTGCTTCCCGCCCTGCTCGACCGCACCCTGTGGGAGGCCGAGCCGGTGGTGTTCGCCGACCGGCTGATCCATGCCAGCCTGTATGCTGGGCTGACCCTGGCGGGAGCGCGGGCACAACGCTATCGCCACGACGACCTTGGCCATCTTGAGGAATTGCTGGCGAAATACGCTGACCGGCCCGGCCCTCGGGTGATTGTCTCAGAGACCGTGTTCAGCATGGATGGCGACGTGATCGACGCCGCCGCCCTGGCTGCGCTGGCGAAAAAGTGGAACGCCCTGCTCTATCTCGACGAGGCCCACGCCACCGGCGTCATGGGAGAAACCGGCTTTGGCCTGACTCCCGGATTGGGAATCGATCTGGCGATGGGGACGTTCTCAAAAGGGATGGGATCGTTCGGCGCTTACGTCGGCTGCTCGGCAACGGTGCGGGACTATCTGGTCAACCGCGCCTCGGGGCTGATCTACGCCACGGCGCTACCGCCGCCAGTGCTGGGGGCAATCGACGCCGCCATCGATCTGGTCCCGACCCTGGCTGACGACCGGGCACGACTGGCCCGCAATGCGGCCCGGCTGCGAGCCGGGCTTGCCGAAGCCGGGCTTGACACCGGCCGCTCGGCCAGCCAGATCGTTCCGGTAATTCTGGGGTGCGAGCATCGCACCCTGCGAGTGGCGACCCGGCTGGAGGAGTGGGGTGTGTTGGGCATCGCGATCCGGCCGCCGACGGTGCCGCCGGGAACCAGCCGTATCCGTTTCGCCCTGTCGGCGGTTCATTCCGACGCCGACATCGACCGATTGATCACGCTGGTGCCCCAGGCCGTGAAGGAGACGACGTGATTCCCCTGCTGTTCGTTCATGGCTGGGCCTTCGATGCCGGGTTCTGGGAACCCTTGCGCGAACGCCTGACCGATTTCCCGGTGCGCAGCGTCGATCTCGGCTTTAGCGGCCGTGCCGACCGCCCTACCCTGCGCCGACCGCTGGTGGTGGCCCACTCGATGGGGCTGGCCTGGGCCTTGGCCAATATACCGCGCCCATGGGCCGGAGTGTTGGCGGTCAACGCCTTTCCCTGTTTCACCCGTTCCGCCGCCTTCGTCGATGGGGTGTCGCCCAGAATGGTTAGCCGGATGCTGACCCGCTTCGGCGAGGAACCTCACGCCGTCACCGCCGAATTCCTAAATCGTTGCGGTATCGCCGACGCCGATCTGTCGGGATTGCAGCCGGGACCGCTGGGCGATGCGCTGGACTGGCTGGCGACCTGCGATGAGCGTCCGGCACTGGCCGCGCTCGATTGTCCGGTGATGGCACTGGCTGGAACCGCCGACGTGATCGTACCGGAATCGATGAGTCGCGCCGTGTTCGCCGCCCACGAGCTGATCCTGGCCGAACGCGGCGGCCATCTTTTGCCGCTGACTCATCCAGACTGGGTTGCCACCCATCTCAGGCAGTTCGCGGCCCGCCTGCAATGACATCCCGCAAACAGCGGATTCAGGATTCTTTTTCCGCCGCGGCCTCCGGTTATGAATCCGCCGCTGGATTCCAGGACCGGATCGCCGCCGGTCTGGCGGCGCGACTGGCCGCCCTGCCCTCGCTACCGGACGGGGCCAGGGTCCTGGAAGTGGGCTGCGGCACCGGCCTGTTGACCCGACGGTTACGGGCGGCGGTGGGCGAGCAGGCCGACATTCTTGCCACCGATCTCAGCCCGGCGATGGTCGCCCACGCCCGCGATGCATTGGCGGCGGATCGTCGCATCGCCTTTGCCGCGATGGACGCCGAAGCCCCGACGATGGCCCAACAGAGCCTTGACCTGATCGTCTCGTCGCTGGCGGCGCAATGGTTTTCCGATCTGCCCACCGCCCTGGCCGATCTGGCGCAGCGGCTAGCCCCCGGTGGGCGACTGATCCTGACCCTGCCCGGCGCGGGCAGCTTTGCCGAATGGCGGGCGGCACATCGCGCCCTGGGGCTGGAACCGGGAACCCCGGCCTTTCCCGACGCGACGGCGTTGTGGGCCATGATGCCGCCCGATGGCGATAGCCGGATCGATAGCGAGACCGTGGTCGAAACCCACCGCGACGGGCTGGCCTTCGCCCGCACCCTGGCGGCACTGGGAGCGGCAGTGCCCCGCCCCGGCCACCGACCACTTGCCCCCGGACAGTTGCGCCGGGTGATCGCCGCTCTCGGCGCACCCTGCACCATGACCTGGACAATTCACACCCTGAGTTTTACCAGAAACGGGATTCAGTCATGACACGCGGCGTATTCGTCACCGGCACCGATACCGGCATCGGCAAGACCCTGGTCTCGGCGTGGCTGGCGCAAGGGTGGAACGCCGCCTATTGGAAACCGATCCAGTCCGGCATGACCGAGGGAACCGACCCCGCTTGGGTGGCGCGCATGGCACCGGACGTCGAGATTCTGCCCTCGGCGGTCGAGTTGCAAGCCCCACTGTCGCCCCACGAGGCGGCACGGCGGGAACGCCGCCGGATCGACCTGTCGGCGCTGGTCCTGCCCGAGACCGACCGGCCGCTGGTGGTCGAAGGCGCGGGCGGGGCGATGGTGCCAATCAACGAAACCGCGCTGATGGTCGATCTGATGGCAAGGCTCGGCCTGCCGGTGCTGGTCGTGGCGCGGTCCTGCCTTGGCACGATCAACCATACCCTGCTGACGCTGGAAGTGTTGCGCCGCCGCCGGGTGCCGGTGCTGGGCGTGGTGCTGAACGGTCAGCGCAACCCGGCCAATCGTCAGGCGATCGAACAGTTCGGCGGAGTCCCGGTGCTGGCCGAGATTCAACCCCTGCCCGCAGTAACGCGGGCGATGCTGGAAAGCCTGCCACCGCCCGCTTTTTCCTGTCCTTCCTGACCACTTCCCCCGAGGTGCCGCAGATGAATCCCGAAGAGCTTCTGGCGCTTGACGCCCGCCATGTCTGGCATCCCTTCACCCAGGCCGCCGCAGCCAAGCCGCCGATGCTGGCGGTTTCGGCGCAGGGAGCGACCATCACCGCCGCCGATGGGCGGCGCTTTCTCGATCTGGTGTCGTCGTGGTGGGTCAATCTACACGGCCACGGTCATCCGGCGGTCGCCGCCGCGATCGCCCGGCAGGCGGCGGAAATGGAACAGGTGATCTTCGCCGATTTCACCCACGCCCCCGCCGCGCAGTTGGCGGCTCGGGTGGCGGGTCTGCTGCCCGGCGATCTCGACCGGGTTTTCTATTCCGATGACGGCTCGACAGCGGTCGAGGTCGCGATGAAGCTGTCGCTGCAATATTGGCGCAACCGTGGCATCGCGGAGCGCGATCAGTTCGTCTGTTTCGAAGGCGGGTATCACGGCGACACTGTCGGCGCGATGTCGGCGGGGCACTCGTCGGGCTTCTTTTCCGCGTGGAAGGGAATGCTGTTCCCGGTCGAGACGGTACCGTTCCCCGCCACCTGGGACGGCGACGATTCCGTCGCGACCAAGGAAGCCGAAGCCCTGGACGCGCTCGACCGGCTGTTCGCGGCGAAGCCCGGCCGGGTCTCGGCCGTTCTGATCGAGCCGTTGATCCAAGGGGCGAGCGGAATGCGGATGTGCCGCCCGGCCTTCCTGACCGCCCTGGCCGAACGGGTGCGGGCCGAGGGTGCGTTGCTGATCTTTGACGAAGTGATGACCGGCTTTGGCCGCACCGGGCCGATCTTCGCCTGCCTGAAGGCTGGAATCGTGCCCGATCTGGTCTGTCTGTCGAAAGGACTGACCGGCGGTTTTCTGCCGATGGCGATGACCGTGGCGCGCGAGGGGATCTATCGCGAATTCCTCGGCCCCGATCTCGACCGTGCGTTCCTGCACGGCCATTCCTACACCGCCAATCCGCTCGGCTGCGCCGCTGGTCTGGCCTCGCTCGACTTGCTGCTCGACGACGCATGCACCGCCCGTCGCGCTGCGATCGAGGCGATTCATCGGGTCCGGCTCGACGATCTGGCGACCCGCGCCGATACAACCCGGACCCGGATTTGCGGTACCATCGCCGCTTTTGACGTCGGGGGCGGCGGCACCGGCTATGGTGCCGGGATCGGTCCGCGCCTCAAGGCCGCCGCACTGGATCGCGGGCTTCTGTTGCGGCCGCTGGGCAATGTGCTTTACCTTTTGCCGCCCTATTGCCTCAGCGACGACGAGCTACACCACGCCTGGGACGGGATTGCCGAAATTCTCGCTGAACTGGCCGGGTAAAACACGACCGCATAGACTGGATTCTCGATGTCGCGCCGCATCCTTTCACGCCTGCCCGCGCTTCTGTTGTTGCTTGCCCTCGCCGGCGGGGGAACCTGGGCATGGCAGCGCGGCGGCGGCATCGAGGTCGAGACCGTTCATCTGCGACGGGGCGCGGCGGTCGAAGCAATCTATGCCACCGGCACGGTCGAACCCGAAAAATGGGCGAGGATCGCCCCGGTAATGCCGGGACGGATCGCTGAAATCCTGGTGCGCGAGGGGGACCGGGTGCGCGAGGGCCAACCGCTGGCCCGACTTGACGACCGCGAGGCACGGGCCAAAATCGCCGAGTTGGAAGCCAAGGCCGCCTATTGGCGCGAGGAGATGGAGCGGGCCGCCACCTTGGCCAACAGCGGCATCCGCCCCAGGGAATCCGCTCAGAAATCGCGTAGCGAATACGAACAGGTGGTGGCGACGATCAACGCCGCCCGTCAACGCCGATCCGATTTGATGGTGACCGCGCCCATCGACGGAATCGTGCTGCGCCGCGACGGCGAAATCGGCGAGTTGGCGGAAGTCAAGGATGCCCTGTTCTGGGTCGGCGCACCGAAGCCGCTGCGGGTCACCGCCGAGGTCGATGAAGAGGATATCGCCCGCGTCCATATCGGACAGAAGGTTCTGATCAAGGCCGATGCTTTTATCAACCAAGTCCTCGAAGCCCGCGTCGATCGCATCACCCCCAAAGGCGATCCGGTCAACAAGACCTTCCGCGTCCGGGTGATCCTGCCCGACGACAGCCCACTGCTGATCGGGATGACCACCGAAATCAACATCATCATCGCCGAACGGAGCGACGCTCTGCTTCTGCCCGCCACCGCCCTGCTCGACGGCAAGGTGATGGTCATCGAGGACGGCGTGGCCCGGCTTCGTCCGGTCAGTCTCGGCATTCGCGGACGCACCGTTGCCGAAATCACCGGAGGGCTGGGACCAGACGATGTGATCGTCGCCGCGCCGCCGCCGGGGCTCAAGGCGGGCGACCGGGTTCGGACGAAATAAGATGGCCCTGCCGCTCGCGCTCGACATCGCGCTTCGGCATCTGCTGCACCGCCGTCGCCAGACCCTGGTGTCGTTACTGGGGGTGACGCTGGGGGTGGCGTTCTTCATTGCGATCTCGGCAATGTTGCAGGGCTTCCAGCGCGATTTCATCTCGCGCATCATCGACATCCAGCCCCATATCATCGTGATGGACGAGGTGCGCGAGCCGCCCCGACAACCTGTCGAGCGCGCGTTTCCCGATGCCGCGATCCTGCTGCACGGCCTGAAGCCGCGCGAGGAAACCCGTGGCCTGCGCGGTGCCCGCAACATGCTGGCAACGCTGGAGGAAGCTTCGGGCCTGCATGTCGCTCCCGCCTTGTCCGGCAATGTGTTGATCCATTTCGGCGGCAAGGACATCTCGGTCAATATCACCGGGATCACGCCTGACCAGGAACGCAAGGTCACCCATATCGAAAAGGATCTGCTGTCCGGCACCCTCGACGCGCTCTACACCACCTCGAACGCGATCATTCTGGGCGAAGGGGTGGCGAAGAAGGCCGGTATCCGCAAGGACGACCTCATCACCGTGGTCTCTCCCGCCGGTGTGATGATGAAGATGAAGGTGGTGGCGCTGTTTTCCAGCGGCATCACCGTGCTCGATAATTTCGACACCTACGTCCTGTTAAAAAAGGCGCAGGTGCTGCAAAACCGCCCCAACGTCATCAACCGGCTGAAAATCCGCCTCGACGACGTAGAACAGGCGGCACCGCTGGCTGCCCGCATCGAGCGGCAGTTCGGCTACCGCGCCGAACCGTGGCAGGAGCAATCGCGTAATGTGCTTGGCATCTATGTCATCCAGAATGCGATCATGTATCCAACCGTCAGCGCGATCCTGATTGTCGCCTGCTTTGGCATCTTCAATGTGATCTCGACCGTGGTGTTCGAAAAGACCCGCGACATCGGCATCATGAAGTCGATGGGCTTTCGCGACAGCGATGTCCGGCTGGTTTTTGTGATGGAAGGACTGATCGTCGGAATCGTCGGCACCCTGATCGGCTGGCTGATCGGCTGGTTGCTGATCGAATTCATGGCATCGCTGAAATTCGAGATGGAAGGCTTCGTCAAGGCCCAGGGCTTCGTGCTCTACCGCACGCCGCGCCACTACCTGATCAGCGGGGGAATGGCGGTACTGTCGGCAACGCTGGCTGCGTGGTTACCGGCCCGACGTGCCAGTCGTCTCAATCCCGTCGATATCGTCCGGGGAGCAGGATGAGCGAGGCCAGCCCCCCCGCGTTGGAGGCGCGCGCATTAACCCGCGAGTTGCCCGGCCCGGTGCCGGTGACCCTGGTGCGGGGAATCGATCTGACGATTGCGCCGGGCGAGTTCGTCGCCATCACCGGGCCGTCGGGATCGGGCAAATCCTCGCTGCTCTATCTGCTGGGATTGCTCGACCGCCCCACCGCCGGGACGGTGTTGCTTTCGGGTGAGGACACGATCGGGTCAAGCCCCGACCGACTCGCCGACCTGCGACTGGCGCGAATCGGTTTCGTTTTCCAGTTCCACTTTCTGCTGCCGGAATTCTCCTGCCTTGCCAATGTCGAGATTCCGATCCGCAAGTTAGGGCGTCTCGGCGGCACCGCCGCCCGCCGCCGTGCCAGCGATCTGCTGGAGCAGTTGGAGTTGGGCGAGCATCGCCAAAAACTGCCAGAGCAGTTATCGGGGGGTCAACGCCAGCGCGTTGCCATCGCCCGCGCCCTGGCCAACGATCCGCCGCTGATCCTGGCCGACGAACCGACCGGCAATCTGGATTCGCGCACTGCGGCCCTGGTGTTCGACATCTTTCGCGACCTTGCCCACACCCAGGGCCGCAGCGTGGTCGTCGTAACCCATGACGCCGCGCTGGCCCGCACCGCCGACCGCCGGATTCATCTGGTCGATGGCCGAATCGAAGGGTAATTTCATCTCGATTGTGGAACAATCCGGCTTCGCATCGTCTTCTTTAACTACATTGGCAGATGAATTCGGCACAGCCCCTTTGACGGATGCATTCATCAGCCCACCGTCATATAGTCAGAACCCATGACGAACGGAGAAAACCAGTGAGCGAAGGTAAGGTCGAAGCCCTGCTGTCCCTGGGCGGCGGCCGCCGTTCTCTGGTCGGGCGCGACCGCATCGCCCTGCTGGAAGCGGTCGGCACTCATGGCAGTATCACCAAGGCGGCACAGGCCGTTGGCCTCAGCTACAAGGCCGCCTGGGATGCTCTGGACGCTGTAAACAACCTGATGCCGCGCCCGGCTGTTCTTGGGCGCACCGGCGGACGCAAGGGCGGCGGCGCAACCTTGACCGAGGACGGCCAGGCCCTGATCGTCGCCTTCCGCCTGTTGGAGGACAAGCTGTCCCTGGCGGCGGGAATGCTGACAACCGGCGATATCGGTGGCCTGACCGACCCGTTTACCTTGCTGTGGAGTCTTGGGATGAAGACCAGTGCCCGCAATGCCTATCGCTGCCGTGTCGAGGAAATCCGGCAGGGAACGGTTAGCACCGAAGTCGTGCTTGCTCTGACCGACTCAACACCGCTGACGGCGGTGGTGACCCGTGAAAGCGTCGAGGATCTGGGGCTGGAACCGGGTCGCGAGGTTATGGCCCTGATCAAGGCGTCGTTCGTGATCCTGGCAGCGGGCGAGACCTGTCCGAACGTCTCGGCCCGTAACCGGATCAAAGGCACCGTCGTCAGCCGCGAGGACGGCCCGGTCAGCACGGAAATCACCCTGAACGTCGGCGGCGGGCGTTCGCTGACGGCGGTCATCACCCGCGACGGCGCCGACGAACTGGCCCTGGCACCGGGGCAACCCGCCTGGGCACTGATCAAGGCCAGCCACGTTATCCTGCTGGTCGATTAGACGGTTCCAGCACAATACATTCCCGATACGGAACGATCCGAAGTCGGAACGATGGCGCTTTTTCGCCCTATTCCAGGCGAATAGCCTCGAACTGGGTCGGCACGGTGTCCTTGAGGAGGCGGTCGATGCGCCCGGCTTCCGACTGTTCGGCAAATGGCCGCCTTGGATAAACGCGGTCGTTAACCCAGTTGGTGGACCAGTCGGTCGTCGTGGCGATACAGCGCCGGGCGAAGCCGGGCGTGGCGAGCGCATCCTCGGCCTCCAGACATCCCGACAAAAAGAGATCGACATAGGACTGCACCAGGGGACGCTCAGGAGTAGCCAGAGCGATACTGGAACCGATGTTCAGATAGATCCAATAGCGCCCCGGCGGCAATCGTTTCCCTCCCGGAACGGATTGAAGATTCTCTGGCTCGACGCTCCTGCGGCAGTATTGCGCTTCCCGTCGATCCATCGCCGCGATCTCCGCCGCATTGGCAGAGAAGGCTACCGCATTCATCACCGCCCCCTCCTGCGCGACCGCGCCGAGAAAGGTCGTGGTAAAGCCAATGTCGCTCCCCTTGGCAAACCATCCCCGCCGCATTCCCGAAACCTCAACCGGAATCGCCGGACCGGCGGTTGGAGCGGTGCGCAGCCGCGACCCTTCCTGCATCAGGCTGCCATATCCGATCACAAAGTTCTGGCGGCCATCCTCGACCGGAGAATTACACGGGCCGGACAAAGAACGGTTGGCGGCGAAACGAAGGGGGTCGTCGGCGGAAGAGAGGTCGCGTGCACACCCAGCCAACAACAGCGCCACGCCAAGCCACAGCGGCAACACGAAAGCCCGAATGGCCCGATAAGAAGCCCATGCCATATTGTTCCCCCGTTGCCCCGATCAGGCTTTCATGCTGGCCCGATCGGGGATCATGGCAAAAAGGCTCTATTTAAAGAACAGCGTCGCCCCCGCCAACCCAAGGGCGAGAACGAAGATAGCGATCGAGATCCAGGACGGCCGCGCCGCTCCCCGGCGCAGGGAAATCCGGTCGGAATAAGACAGACCACTCCCCGGCACGCCCAGCGTGCTACGCACCCCGTCGCGGCCGATATTGAGGGTTGCCCCCTTGCCACCGACCGACAAGCTACCGCCACTCTTGCTGAGGTTGATCCACAGACCGGGAGCGATTTTAATAATCTTACGGAACCTCAAACCCATCTTGGCTATCCCTTGCGGTCACGATGATCGCAATAGGATAGCGGCCCTCTGCGCCGCCGTCATCTATCGCAACGTCAGGCGTCACAACAGCACAGCGACCGGGCGGGTAAGGATTGAGCGGACGGCAAAAGCAGGTGGATCGGAACCGCATAGCAGCGCATCGAACTCGCCGACCGGAAGCGGGCGCGAGACGTAAAATCCCAGGACCAGCGCGCTAACGATTGGCAACCACCGCGTCTTCGCGCCCCGACCGTCGGCCGCCATCATACCGGCTCCGTTGCCGCAGGGTGAGCCAGCACAATCGAGACCAGCTTTTCCGGCGCGCTCTTTGCCGCCTTCTTGTGCAGTGCGATCGCCGCGGAAATTTCGTCGGTGCTGACGGTACGACATCCGGGCGGCAGCACAGCCAGAACCGCGCTGGCCGAGAGCAGCGGAAACCGCTTGATGTTGCCGTCGCGATCCTGGGCGACGATACCGCAAGCGACGCGGGCGTCGTGGTCATAGAAGCTTTCCGCGTCCGAGGCGAAGCGAGCAATCAGCCCCCCAACCGCCTCGGATGCCTCAACTTCATCGGCTCCCTGAATCGCGATAAAGAAATCGTCACCGCCAATATGGCCGATAAACCAGCGCCCCAGCACGGCGGTCTTGCGGCACAATTCGGCGAACAGCAGGATGGCGCGATCACCCTGACGAAAACCGTAGGTATCATTAAACGGCTTGAAATTATCGAAATCGATATAGGCCAACACAGCCCCTTCGCCCGAAGTGGTGCAATCGGCGACATATTCCTCGATCAAGACATTGCCGGGCAGCTTGGTCAGCGGATTTTCATCACGGGCACGGGCCAGGGTCTTCTCGTGCATGGCCCGGATCAGCGACCGGGCGGTCAAAAAGCCGTGATAGATCATGTGCTCGGTGATCAGGATTCCCTCGGCGTCCTCGACCGCCGCATAGATCGCCAGCATCTGGTCGAGTGGAGTCGCGATGTCGGCCATCGGGCAGCGCACCACGAAATCCTGCAATTTGCGCCCCAAGGCTTTGTTGGCGATCAGATCCTTGCCAAAAGCCGAATAGGCGTAGTTCTTGAGGTCGCTTTCCCGCACGATCCCCAACGGCCGTCCGACACGATCGACCACCGGAATATAGCTGGTGTTACGGTCGCGGGCGAAGCGTTCGAACATATCGCGGATCGGCGCATCGTTGATGATCGCGGGCACCTGATCCATCTGCTGGGATACCCAGCGCTGATCGATCTGACGGCGGCGACGATCTTGTTGCGCTAATCCGTCAAGGCGATGATAAAGCCCCAACAACGCGGCCGGGTCGGTTTCGGGCGGGGCGATATAAAAGCCCTGGACCAGATCAAGCCCCAATTCACGGCATACCGTCAGCTCGCGCCCGGTCTCGACGCCCACCGCGATCACCTCGATCCCCAAGGTATGGGCCATCCCGATCAATTGGGCCAGCACCACCCGCTTACGCGCCTCGGTCTCAATGCCGCGAATAAAGGCGCGGTCGATCTTGATGAAATCGGGATCGCAATTGATCAGTAGATTGAACGAATCCGCCGAACAGCCAAATCGGTCAACCGCCACCATGCCTCCCCGGCGGCGCATCGTCGCGGGAGGATAAAAGGCGGGGCCGCTGCCTTCGGGAAGACCAGAAATCTCGGTCACGATATGGGCGAATCCGGGCTGCAACAGGGTTCGGGTCGCGTCCATCACCGCGTCCAGATCCGCCGCGGCACGGGGGTCGAGATTGAGGAACAGCGCAGCCCCGGTCAGCACTGGATACCCAACGGCGCGATCGGCGACCAGGGCGCGGATCGCGATCTCCAACTCGGTCAGACGCCCGTCCGCCGCCGCCGCCGACAACAGATCCTGCGCCGAATCGACTCCGTGCCGCTCCCACCCGCGCACCAGCACTTCGTGTCCGAAGCACTGGCCGGAGTGAATGTTAACGATGGCCTGGAACGCTACGTCGAGATTGGAATACGTGCCCATCTACCAAGCAATCAACCATCCTGCCGGAATGGCCCGCCGGACCCGACACGGAAAGGTGCCCGGTCCGTCCGGTCAGGCGGGCGATATTATAACTGGCTCGACACGCGATAACACCGCAACCGATATGAGTAACAAATGAATCACATCCGGGGCTGTGCAGTGGCTCTTAATTAAAACTATTCGTCCTGTAAAAAGCGGGACAAACCCGTCTATCGTTTACCGACCTCGCGATCCCAAATAGGTTCGGGCGCTTCGAACCCACCCATCGCGGCAAGCAGACCGACCGGATCGGGTTCGACCGCGACCATTGCACGGTGCCGTTCGCGCATGAAGCCTTCGGTGGCAACGTGATCGAGGAACACCTGAAGGTGGCTGTAATAGCCATCGACATCGAGAAAACCCAGCGGCTTGGCATGAATGCCAAGCTGACTCCAGGTCCATATCTCGAACAATTCGTCCAACGTGCCGATACCGCCCGGCATCGCGATGAAGCCGTCGGCCAGATCGGCCATCATCGCCTTGCGCGCATGCATCGATTCGACGACATGCAATTCGGTCAGCCCTTGATGGGAAACCTCACGCGTTACCATTGCATCGGGAATCACCCCGATCGCGCGGCCACCGGCGGCGAGAACCGCATCGGCGATCACCCCCATCAATCCGACATTGCCGCCGCCATAGACCAGTTCGAGATCGCGCGCCACCAGCAGGCGCCCCAGATCGCGCGCCGCCTCGGCATAGGCCGGACGAGCGCCGAAACTGGAGCCGCAGAAAACACAGACCCGCCGCATTATCATCTCCCCGTTAAAATCCGGTCGAATGCCGCGACCGCCGCCGCCGGGCCGTCGGGATGGGTCCACACCCCGGACGACACCGCCAGGAAGTCGGTCCCGGCCTCGACCAACGGGCGGCAATTATCGACAGTGATGCCGCCGATCGCCACGCACGGAACGGTAAACAGCTCGCTCCACCAATACAGCAGGTCAAGATCGGCACGGGCTGGCGCGTCCTTGGTCTCGGTGGGGAAAAAGGCACCGAAGGCGACATAATCGGCTCCGGCCTCGCCCGCTTCCATCGCCAGATGGCGCGAATCATGGCAGGTCACGCCGATGATGCCGTCCGGGCCAACTGCCTCGCGCGCCTGGGCATAGGGCATGTCACCCTGACCGATATGAACGCCATCGCAGCCGGTTTCAAAAGCCAGATCGGGACGGTCGTTAAGCAGGACGGCAACGCCACGACGCTGGGCGGGCGGGCGCAGAATATCGACCAGCCGGGCCAGGGAATCGTCGTCCAGCCCCTTGGCGCGGATTTGCAGACAAGCAACGTCGCCAGCATCCAGCGCCTGCTCAAGGGTATGGACCCATTGGGCCGGAGTTTCGATGACCGGGGGCGTGATGAGATAGAGACGGCTGTGGCGGGGAGGAATGGTGGACCTCGTGGGGGTTCGGGGAGGGAATTGCCACTTGAAGCACGGATGGCGGCATCGTGGCAACCCGCCGCCCTGAAAGGATCACAATTTGTCCCTTTTGTTGCCACGAGCAAGAGCGACAGTCTTTCTCACCGAACGGCCACTACGGTCTTCGGTCCAAACACTAAGGACGAAGGATTTACCGCCATGAACGCCACCCGTTTCGTCGCCGCCGCCTTCATCGCCGCCTCGTTGCTGCCGGTCGCGGCCATGGCACAGCCCGCCACCCCGGCCACCGATGCCCCGGCTGCGGCACAGCCCGGCAAAGCTGACGCGGCAAAACCCGAGCATGCTATGAAGGAAAAGGGTAAGGCGGACACGGCCAAGGACGAACACTCCAAGGGCAAGGCGCACAAGGAAGACAAGAAGGGTCACGAAGGCGACAAGGCGACCGAGACCGGCGCCAAGCCTCAGCCCAAGGCTGAGACCAGCGCTCCGGCCGCTCCGGCGACCCCTGCCACTCCGGCTCCCGCCGCGAACTGATCGCGATCCGGCCAGGGGGGCAGCACCTTGCCCCCCAGTTCGGCGGCGATGGCGGTAACGGCCGCTGTCGCCGCTGGGCCGGATTCAAGCCGCACGGCACGGCATCCGGCCCGTAACGCGGCCAACGCCAGACCGGGAGCGGTCCCACAATCGAGCACCGCCTCGACCCGAACATCGTCGGCTTCGGCAATGATCTGTTCCACCACCCCATGCCACCAGCCGATACCGTGCCAACCAGCCGCGGCTGCGGGGCTTTCCAGACAGAGCGCCCAACCAACAACCCGCGCCGTCGCCAACGCGGCCCGCGCCTCGGCCAGCGACCCGACTTCGACCCGAAGCAACGGCCGGACTCTGTTCATTCCTCGCTCCACGGCAGATCGCGGGATCGGACCCGTTTCCAGGCGCGCTCGGCCTCGACCAACAGCGCCGCCTGCCGGGCAGTGTGCCACCCGGCGACCAGACCGGCGGCACGGGCATGGCGACCGCCCCCATTCGAACCGGCAGCCAGTTTAGGCGCGGCAACGGCGATATCGTTAAGATGCCCCAGCGCATCCTGGACCTCGGTCAGTTCGCCCAGAAACACCTTCATCTGCTTGCGCGGCACCAAAGCGGCAAAAAACTCAGCGGTATAGCGAGTCTGCTTGCACAGGATACGAACGGCGTGACGTTCTTCGGGCGACAAACGGGTCAGACTGTCGCCGCCCTGGCGCAGCATTCGCCGGGAGGTCTTGCCCAACCGATGCAGAGCAAACGGCGTGATCGGCGACTCCAGCTTGCGGCGGGGGGCCTCGCCCGGAGAACCCAACCAGTCACCAGCCTCGACCCAGGCGGTGAGGTCAAGAACCAGCGCGGCAAAGCGGCGGTCGCGCACCGCGCTGATTGCCGCTTCCAACCGGGTGTCACGATCGCTTTGCCAATAATCGCGCAAGGCGGCCAGACCAGCATCGCCGGGATAATCGTGAACGACGGGATCGATGATCTCAGACAGGAACACATCGGCATCACGGGCTGGTCCCAACCGTTCCAACAGCCAACGCAGATCGCCTTTGACTTCGGCAAGACGGGGGGAAACGACCAGGGGACGGAACACCTTGATTGCCGAACGCAGCCGTCGGAGCGCCACCCGCATCTGATGAATCGCCTCGGCATCGCCGGTCGCCAACAAGCACCGCTCGTTGACCAGGAGGTGATCGAGGCAGGATCGGGCAATGGTTTGGAATGCGGCCGCCGCCGTCAGGTTCGGCCCGATCAGCGGAATTCGCGCTTTGACGGGGCGGTTGGTATCTCCGGTCGCCAATTTGACCCCCCTTTCCGACTTGCTGATCGACAGCGGCCGCGCCGGAACGGTGTCCAGCACTTGTCTGGCCAACCGAAACAGCCGGTCGGGCGTGCCCCGCAGCAACTCCAACTCGACTTCGCAAATCGGCTCGGACAAAGGACCGGCCACCACTTCACCCAAATCGAGCGCGGCCTCGATCTCCCATCCGTCATCGACACCGCCCAGACGAAAGACGGTGCGGCTGATTTGGGTCGAGAACATCGGCGACAGCCGCCCCACCACAAAATCGTCGGCAAAAACGGCAAGGCCGGTCGAACGCAAATGACCGGGATCGGGAACCGGGCGCTCGACCTGCTGTTCCCACTCGGGACGGTCGAACAGCCCGGCACTTCCGCCGCCGGCTGCCTTCACAGTCTGGACCAGTCCCTCGCCGGTCCACCGCACCCGAAGCGATATGCCAGAGGCCGCCAGAGTGAAGTCAGGGGTATCGAAATAGATTGAGGCCATCCGACGCGGTGGAGGTGGAACTTCACCCTCCAACGACAAAGGCGGTCTCAGCGACAACAGGGCGATGTCGTCCGGCGACACCCCCAGCTTTAATTCAATCTCGCGTCCGTCCATCGGAATCCCGTCGGCTGGTCGGAGGGGATGATAACAGTCCCCCACCTTCGCGCCAACGCCCGGACGCGCCTTCGACGCATGAACTTTCGCTGACACTCGGATTAGGGCATATTGACATTTAGCACATGGCCGCGACGCGAGGGATTTTGCTCCCCAGGCAGACACGCGTCCCTCCGGGTTGCGTCGAAAGCCTCGACCGTAGCGCCGCTACGCTCATCGTTTTTCTCCTATCATTCGAACAATTTCGACTGCAACGCGGTTCATGCGGTAAGTTTTAACCCGCCCTAAGGAGGCCCGTCAGGGACTTGAGTGACCCGGCGATGTATGGGAGGATTGAGTCCACATCGATAATGATGGCCGAATAATTGGCTTGCGAGGTTGAGAACCATGAAAACGGGACGCATCGTCCTCGCCGTACTGGCGGCTGGGGCTCTGGTGGCCTGTGGCGCTATCAACCAGCCGCACCAAGTTGCCGAAGACATTCGCGTTCTTGCGGATGACGGCGACCATACCTCGCAGGCGCTGAACGCCCTGACCCGCAGCGAGATGACTGAGGCCGAACGCCACGCCCTAGAGGCGCTTCGGCTTAATCCGCGCGACCCCTATGCGCTGTACGTCGCGGGAATGGTCTATCAATTGACTGGCCGCTACGACCTTGCCCGCCAATATTACGAAGCGCTGCTGGCGAATCGCCCCCAGGTCACCCTGACCACCACGGTCCAAGGGATGCCTCAGGTCCGCAGTCTGGCCGATATCGCCCAGGCGAACCTGACCGTCGTCGATCGCCTGACCGGACGCTATATCCCGCGCACCGCAGCACAATCGGGGCGTATGCCCGACCTCAATACCTTGGCCGGAGAGCCGCAGACCCCGGTCGTCGGTCAGCGCGGCCCAATCCAGGCCCAGCCGCTTGACGTAACCGGCGCCCCCGGTCCCGCAATCGGACCGACCGATGGCGACACCAACGTCGCCAGCCGTTTCCGTCTGTTGAAGCATCTGCTCGACGAGGGGCTGATTACTCCCGACGAATATTCCCGCCGCCGCGCCGCCAATCTGGGGGCGCTGCTGCCCTATGCCGTTCCGACGCCTCCGGCACAGGGGCTGAACCGCCCTGCCCCGGACGATTCCCAGGTGATTGACCGACTAAAAGCCCTGACCCGAACGCTGGAAACCCGCGCCATCAGCCCGGACGAACACGCCGCCGAGCGGACGACGATCCTTGATGCCCTGCTGCCCGCGACGCCACGTCAGGTCGAAATGCCGCCCCTGCCGGTCAAGGGCGTCATGGAAGGAGCCGCCGCTGTCGGTCGCGCCGAACGACTGCGCGCCTCTGGACTGATCTCTGCCGAGGAAGCCCGTTCCGAACGTAGCGCGGTCGAACGGCAACTCGACGGGTTGGGAGGGGCCGCCCCGGCCTCGGTCCTGCGTCAGGCCCCAGACAGCGGCCGCGCCAGACCCGCAGCCACAGCAGCAGCAGCAGCAGCACCGACCGGAATCGGCGTGATCCTCGCCACACTCAAAAGCGAAGAGGCCGCCCGGACCGGCTGGGCGCGGATCAAGGCCAAGTTCCCCGAGGAAGTGGGCGGAATGGAAGCCAGCATCTTCAAGGTCGAACTGCCGAAAAAGGGCACCCGCTGGCAGGTGGTCGCCGGACCGATCAAAAGCCGCGAAGAGGCCCGCAAGCTGTGCAAGACGCTGCGGCTCTATCGTCAACCGTGCGATGTTAACGGCTAATCCAACATTCCACCCCACGGCGAGCTAAGCCTGCCGCGCCATCGTCGATTTCGTCACACCAAAAGCGGAGGGGAATCGCAGTCCCCGCTTCCCTTCCGCTGCCGTGCGCGCTAATCAATGCGCCTTTACAATCTCGAAGGAACGCATCCCCATGACGCGCAAGCTGTTCGGCACCGACGGGGTGCGGGGAACCGCCAATACCGAACCGATGACGGCCGAGACCGCCCTGCGGCTGGGCATGGCCGCCGGAAGCCATTTCACCCGAGGCGATCACCGCCACATCGTGGTGATCGGCAAGGACACCCGGTTGTCAGGCTATCTTCTTGAACCGGCACTGACTGCTGGCTTCGTTTCGGTGGGCATGGACGTCATTCTGGTGGGGCCGCTGCCGACTCCGGCAGTGGCGATGCTGACCCGCTCGTTGCGCGCCGATCTGGGCGTGATGATCTCTGCCTCTCACAATCCCTATCACGATAACGGGATCAAGCTGTTCGGCCCCGACGGGTTCAAATTGTCCGACGAGGACGAGCGCACGATCGAAGAGCGGATGGACAACGGGTCCGAAAAGTTCCGCGTTGCTCCCGATCTGCTCGGCCGGGTTCGTCGCCTTGACGATGCCGGCGGACGCTACATCGAATATGCCAAGACGACTTTCCCACGCGGGTTGCGCCTCGACGGGCTGAAAATCGTTGTCGATTGCGCCAACGGTGCCGCCTACAAGGTCGCTCCCACCGTGTTGTGGGAATTGGGTGCCGAAGTGGTGCCGATGGCGGTAACCCCCGATGGCTTTAACATCAACCGCGCTTGCGGCTCGCTGCACACCACCGCATTGGGCGAGCAGGTCGTCGCCCACGGGGCCGACCTTGGCATCGCGCTTGACGGCGACGCCGACCGGGTTGTGCTGTGCGACGAAACCGGGCGTGAGGTCGATGGCGACCAGTTGATGGCGCTGATCGGCGATCTTTGGCACAATTCGGGCCAGTTGCGGGGCGGCGGCGTCGTCGCCACCGTCATGTCGAACCTGGGGCTGGAACGCTTCCTGACGTCACGCGGACTGATCCTGGCTCGCACCCAGGTCGGCGACCGTTACGTCCTCGAACAGATGCGCCGCGACGGCTTTAATGTTGGCGGCGAGCAATCCGGCCACATCATCCTGTCCGATCATTCCACCACCGGCGATGGATTGGTGGCGGCGTTGCAGGTCCTGGCGGCATTGGTTCGCTCGGGCCGCCTGGCCAGCGAAATGCTGCGACTGTTCGAACCGCTGCCGCAATTGCTCCGCAACGTCCGGGTCGAGGGACGGGTCGCCGCAGACATTCTGGCCCAGGATGCGGTCAAAGCGGCGATCGCGGCGGGCGAGGCCAAACTGGTCGGTCAGGGCCGGTTGCTGATCCGCAAGTCGGGAACCGAACCGCTGATCCGGGTGATGGCCGAGGGCGAAGACCCTGCTTTGATCGATACGGTCACCGCCGATATCGTCGACTCGATCCGCCACGCGGCGGCATAGACCGCATCCTCTACGGCGGATTATAACGGTAAAGCCGGGTCGTTCCCCTGTTTCGGAACGTCCCGGCTTTTGTTTGTCCGCCCCCACTCATCCGCGACCGCCACCCGCATAAGCCTGGACGGCAGCGACTCAATCGTATAAAGATATGTTTATATGTTTCTGAATGAGGGGGAGGTGGGGTGGACACGTTGCTAACCGGATTGCGCGCCGCCGCCGAACCGACCCGGTTGCGATTATTGCATGTCCTGGCCGAAGGCGACCTGACCGTTACCGAACTGACCCGCATTCTCGGTCAAAGCCAGCCTCGGGTATCGCGTCACCTCAAACTGATGTGCGATGCCGGTCTGGTTGACCGCTTCCCCGAAGGTGCCTGGGTCTTTCATCGGCTGGCGGCACGGGGGGCGGGAGCGGCTTTGGCCCACCATCTGCTTGATCTGCTGCCATCCGACGATCCGATCCTGGCGTTGGATCGTCAAAGGCTGACAGAAACCCGCACCGCCCGTGCTGAAAAAGCCCAAAGCTACTTCAGTGCCAACGCCTCGCGCTGGGACCGGATGCGTTCGCTCCACGTCGATGAAGCCGAGGTCGAAGCGGCGTTGCTGGCCGCGTTCGGCGACCGCCACCCCCACGAGTTGGTCGATCTCGGCACCGGCACCGGACGAGTTCTGGAACTGCTCGCCTCTCGGGTCGATCATGCCGTCGGCATCGATATGTCGCGTGAAATGCTGGCGGTGGCCCGTGCCAATCTCGACCGCGCCGCTCTCAGCCATTGCATGGTCCGCCAAGGCGACATCACTCAATTACCGCTTCCCGATCTTTCCGCCGACGCCGTAACCATCCATCAAGTGCTGCACTATGCCGCCGAACCCGCCCGTGTGGTGGCCGAAGCCGCCCGCATCCTGGCTCCCGGCGGCCTGATGGTCATCGTCGATTTCGCCCCGCACGAATTAGAAGTCCTGCGCGACCAGCACGCTCACCGTCGCCTTGGCTTCTCCGATTCCGAGGTCGCAGGGTGGCTTGCCGCCGCCAACCTTGAACCCGGCCTGATCACCCACCTGCCGGGCCAATCGCTGACGGTAACGGTCTGGACCGCCGGCAAACACCATCGAGGAGTATCCGCGTGAATCCCGTATCCTCTGTCGAACTGCCGATCGTCGCCGCGCACCGCCCGGTCAGTGTTTCGTTCGAGTTCTTTCCGCCGAAGACCGACAAGATGCTGGAATCGCTGTGGGACGCCGTGCGTCGGTTGGAACCGCTGTCTCCCGCGTTCGTCTCGGTGACGTATGGCGCCGGGGGCGGTACCCGCGACCGCACCCACGAGATCGTCTCGCGCATTGCCCACGAGACCAGCCTGAAGCCAGCCGCTCACCTGACCTGCGTCGGCCATTCTCGGGGCGAGGTGGACGATATTGCCCGACGCTATTGGGATGAGGGAATCCGCCACATCGTCGCCCTGCGCGGCGACATGCCCGATGGCCAGCCCTATCAGCCGCACCCCCAAGGGTACGACTATGCCGTGGATATGGTGGCGGGTCTGAAGCGCATCGCTGATTTCGAAATCTCGGTTGCGGCCTATCCCGAAGCTCATCCAGATGCGCCCTCGCCCGATTTCGACATCGAAAACCTGAAGCGCAAGATCGATGCTGGGGCAACTCGCGCCATCAGCCAGTATTTCTTCGATCCCGCCGTGTTCCTGCGCTTCCGCGACCGCTGCGCCGCCGCCGGAATTTCAGTGCCGATCGCGCCCGGCATCCTGCCGGTGACCAATTTTGCCCAGGTCCAGCGTTTCTCCGCCGCCTGTGGCACCACGGTACCGGATTGGCTGGCGGACCTGTTCGAGGGACTCGACGACGATCCAGAAACCCGCCATCTGGTCGCCGCCACCGTCGCCGCTCAACAATGCCGCATCCTTTCGGCCGCCGGCGTGGATTTGTTCCACTTCTACACGCTGAACCGCGCCGATCTGGTCTATGCGATTTGTCGTGTTCTGGGCGTGCGGCCCCAAACCGCCTGAATAAGACACGCCAGTACCGGGCATCGCCTTTAGATGAGGGGCCAAGCATGATCCAATCGGATCATGCTACCCCAGTTCGATCGTCTCGACCTCGGCAACGTCGATCTCCCACGGGACGAAGACCCGCGACACTCGGGCGAAACGCTCCGGCGCGTCGGTAACCAGGGTACGGATGGTGCCGGGCTGGCCTGACGGATTAGCCAGATGACGGAGCGCCAGCAGATCCTCGACCACCATCGCAGTGGTCGAGGCGGAATCGACCACCGCGACCTCAGGCCCAAGCAGGCGGTGAAACAACGGTGCCAGCGCCGGAAAATGGGTACAGCCCGACAGCAGACAATCCGCGGCGTCGGGACCGGTAAACAGCGGGTCGAGGTAATGGCGGGCGATCTGCTCGGCGATCGGACCGTCGGTCAGCCCCTCTTCGACCATTGAAACAAATAGCGGACAGGGCAGCGCCGTCACCTGCGCGTTGGGACGGGAATGGAGAATGGCGCGGGGATAGACCCCGGCCTGGACGGTGCTTTCGGTCGCGGCAACAACGATCCGTCCCCGCGCCGAAGCGGCAGCGGCAGCGGCAGCCCCCGGCTCGACCACACCGATTACCGGCAAACCGGGAAATTCGGCCCGAAGTGCGTCGAGGGCATGGGCCGACGAGGTATTATCGGCGACCAGCAGCAGCTTAATTCCGAACGACACCAACCGTCGCGATGCCTCCAAGGCATACGCGGAAACGGTCTGGGCGCTTTTGGTGCCATAGGGCAGCCGGGCGGTATCGCCCAAATAGATCAGCGATTCGTCGGGCAGACGCTCGCGCACCGCTTTCAGCACGGTCAGGCCGCCGACTCCGGAATCGAAAATACCGATCGGCAAGCGGGAAAAGTCGTCCATGACCGGGCTCCTGTGTTTTCTGTGGGGGCATTCATATCCGCCCCGGCAGCGCTCCGGCAACCTTGGCGCCCCGATAAGGCCACGACTTTTTCTGGCCTTGGCGCGGAACAGTGGCGGAGGTACCCTTGCCTCCCGCCGGATCAAGGTCGGAGGACCCACTTTTGGACATCGACATCGATATCGACCTTGGCCAGATCACTGCGTTGGTGATCGACGACAACCGCTATGCCCGGTCCTTCATCAAGACAGCCCTAAACTCCTTTGGGCTGCGCACGATCCTTGAAGCCGAGGACGGCCCCACCGGACTCGATCTGCTGGGACGCGAAACGGTCCACTTCGTGATCGTCGCCCAGGATCTCAGCCCGATGAACGGCATCGACTTCACCCGCCAATTGCGCAGTGGCGACATCGTGAGCTGCATCGATATCGCGGTCATCATGATATCGACCGAATCCTCGCGCGAGATGGTGGTCGAGGCCCGGAATTCCGGCGTCACCGAGTTCCTGGTCAAGCCGCTTTCGACCGAGTCTCTGTTCCGCCGCGTGCGCAACGTCCTGGTCAACCCTCGCGCTTTCGTCCAGAGCCAGGACTTCACCGGACCGGATCGGCGATCGCTGACCCTGCCGCCGCCCGACCAAATCGAACGCCGGGTCGCCCCTCCCCTGCCCCGTCCGGTGCCGCTGGTCCAACCCGCAGGTGGACCGATCCGCCTTGTCTCGTCCCCATCGTCGGAACCGCGCCGCGCCCAGCCCACCGTTGACAGCAAAGGCCGCCGCCGCTTCGTGCCGGGCGAGATGATCTTCGCCGAGGGCGAACCGGGCGATGTCGCCTATGTCGTCGAAAGCGGCGTGGTCTCGATCTTTAAACAGGTCGAGGAACACGAGGTCGAATTGGGCCGTATCCGCACGAACGGCGTCTTCGGCGAGATGGCCCTGATCGACGGCGAACCCCGGATGGCTGCCGCCCGCGCCGTCGAGGATACCGTTTGTCTGGTGATCCCGATGGCGGCGCTACGAACCCAGTTGGGCAAGACTCCTGAACTGGTGATCCTGGTGATGGAAACCTTGCTGCATGATATCCGCCGGATGGGCCGCGAGTTGGGCCAGATCCGCGCCATCCTGGAACGAAAACGCGCCGAGGAGACAGTCTCCCCGGCGCGCAACGACCCATCCTGATCCCAGGCTCTAACGCTTGATCTGGATCAGTTCGTCAAGCATCTGGTCGGCGGTGGTGATGATCTTCGCCGCCGCCGAATAAGCCCGCTGGGTCACGATCATCGTCGTGAACTCGGTACCGATATCGACGGTCGAGGATTCCAGCGACGAAGCGCTAACTGCCGCCGCCCCAGCGTCCTGAGCCGAACGCAGGGTATAGGTTCCCGACGTATTGGTCTCGATCCAGGAATTGCCGCTTTTTGCTTCCAACCCGTTGGGATTGGTAAAGGTCGCGACCGGGATCTGGAACACCGGACGCCGCACACCATTGTCGAACAACGCCGTCACCACACCATCGGCCCCGACCGAAACACCGGTAAAGTTACCGAACTTGGCTCCATCGGCCGTCGTGAAGGCGGTGGTGTATTTATCGCCCAACTGGGTCAGGCCGTCGCTGACCGACGTGTTGCCGAGGAACAGAGTGATCTGGTGGTTAGCGCTGGTACCGTTCGGAACGGCCGTCATGCTCTGAGCACCGTTAGCCCAAGCGATCGAGATCTTCGGCTGCGGCGCGATCCGGCCAGAGGTGCCGGAGGTGCTACCTGCCCCCATGATATTCTTGGGGGTACCGTCGCCGTTGAACGTCACCGCCGGAGATGACGTCACCGTAATTCCGCGCAAGGTGAATGCCCCGGTGACATCATCGGAAGAGGGGATCGAGGTGCTCCACTGATGCGTCTCGGACTGGCTGCAATATGTCTTCAATGTCTGACCGCCTGACCTGACGGCAAGACCGTTTAGATTAAAGACAATGTTGCTGGCGACGTTCTTGTCCTGAACGATCTCAACGGTTGCGCCGTTGCCACGGAACAAAGGCCGCGCGCCGGGCTTCGGAATAACCGATGTCACGTTCCAATTATCGGCATTGTTCAGCGCGGACGCGATCCGCGTCGAGAGTGTGGCACCGTAATCCGAAGTGATGTTGTCGAGTTTGACCGTGATGTCGCTTCCAACCACAGGCCCCTGGCCGTTCAGGCTGAACCCGATCGTCATCGAGTTCGGCGGGATGGAGATGGAAAAACTCCGATTGACCATATCCGCCAGATCGGCCGCGTTGTTGATATTGAAATCCATCCGCCCCTGGGAGGCATAGACCCCGGTCCCGGACGGATCGAACACATCAAGCGTCGCCGCTCCCGCAGGCGGAGTGATGCCGCGCTGTTCCTCGAACGGAGTCGTATTCACCACCAGAACGTCGCACGGAGTGAGCGTTGCACTCATCGTCGTGGCGGGAAGAGGATCGGCCGCGTAGCCGGTAACCTGATAGTATCCCGTGTTGCCTGCGGCATCGCTGACCTGGATGATGGAATTGCTCAACGAAGCCACTGTCGGCGCGGTCGCCCCCGGAAAGGTGAGCGTGTTGGCAGAGAAGGTGCACCCGGCGAATTGCTTGGTCGATCCGTTCAGATTAATGCTGATCGTCGATCCCACCGCAGGCCAAGACGAGTTGAAGGCGGGCGAGGTCGTGCCACCCGACCCGGCCAGATAGGTCTGGTTGTTGGCGGCATCTTCGGCTGCACTGACGGTAAAAGATGTGCCGGCGGGAACCTGATTATAGATTGTGGTGGCGGGCGTCGCGGCGGGAGGCGTTGCGATCACACCGGCCGAGGCAAAAAACGCGACCTTGCCGCCAAAGGCAACCGGGGTGGCGGAACCATTGGCTCCACCTGGGATCGCGATCGCGGCCGATGTATCCGGGCTATTGGTCGTATCGACAAGAACGCGAGCCGAATTCAAATAATTCGTTTTGGTCTGGATGTCCCACTGGTTGGCGTTGGTCTTGGACCAATTGACGATCAGACTGTGGGTTGATCCCAACGAATCGTAAATCTGCACATTGGTCTGACGCAGCCCACCCGAGCCTGCGACCGCCGGATTGAACACTCCATCGCTGGCAGGCAGATTCAGGCCAAGCTTGATCTGGGTGGTCGGATCGGCAGTTCCGCCAATCGTCTTCAGGTTAAGCGATTTCAGTTCCGACGGATTGACGATGTTCTGATTGATGTAATGGAACGCGCCAGTTTGATCCTTATAGGCCTTCATATAGGTCAGGCCATCGATCTGGGTCTCGGCCGGGCGGGCTTCGGCGCTGTTATCGGTGGGAGTCAGCGGCCAGCCCTGAAGGTAATAGCCCGACACGTTTTGCAGATAGCCCTGCTTGTCGGTCTTGAACGACCCGGCGCGGGTGTACTGGAAGCTACCATTGCCGGAACTGGCCGGATCGGGATCTGTGTTGACCACGAACATCCCGCCCCCGGCCAGAGCCAGATCGGTAGTGCTGGAAGTCGCCTGCAACAATCCCTGGGTATCGATGCCAGCGCGAGGCTTAGACATCACACCACCCGGAGAATATTCGGTCAGACCGGCATTGTTGGTCACCAGGGTCTGGAAATTGACCTGAGTTCCCTTGTAACCAATCGTATTAACGTTTGAAATGTTGTCGGAGATCGCCCCCATCGCACTTGACTGCGAGGAGAGGCCCGAGACACCCGAGTACAGCGCGCCATACAAACTCATGACTTCCTCCTCACATTACGGGGTAGTGGTCGAACCCGAGCCGGACGATCCCGAACCTGAACCAGTGGAACCCGAACCAGACCCCGTCGATCCTGAACCTGTCGATCCTGAACCTGTCGCTGCTTTCTGGGCCTCTAACAGGGCCTGATATTGCGCCATCGACGCCTGATATTGCGCCTGGGCGGCGGCAAGCTGGGTAGACTTCAACGTGCTGTCGGCATTGACGCCGAGTATCTTATCCACGGTCACGGTCACCTTGGCCCCGGCGGTTCCCGCGCCCATTTCCAGGGTGGTGCCGTTGGTCACGTCGTTGGTGACTTTGGTCACCTGACCGAACGAGGTGATTGTCGGCGTGATGTCCGCGCCGTTCTTATCCTTGGCCGCGACGGTAACGGTATAGATGCCGTCATCCTGGGTCTTGCCGCTGCTATCGACACCGTTCCAGGTCAGATCGTGACGACCGGCTGTCATATCGCCCGTTGTCTTGTAGACCACGGTTCCCGCGGAATTCTTGATCTGGATATCGCACGAACTGGCAACCTGCGGCAGAGTATACGAGAAGGTTCCAGAATGCCCCTGAACCGGAAGCTGGTTCCCCGACACTTCAACCAACTCGCCCAGATAATTGACCGCCTGCGCCGTCTGGGATGACTGTTGAAAGGTCAGCATCTTTTCAAGATTGCTGTTGGTATTGATCTGCTGTTCGACGCCCGCATACTGAACCAGCTGGCTGGTGAACTGCGTCGAGTCCATCGGCGACAACGGATCCTGATGCTTCAGCTGGGTCGTCAGCATGGTCAGGAAGGTGTTGAAGTTCGTCGTGAGTGAAGTCCGACCCGCATTGCTTTTGCTGGTGCTGCTGTTCGCCGTCCCTGTGGAGGAGGTCGAGGCGGCGGCTGTTGCGTCAACGGCCATGACGGCTACTCCTTAGACCGAGATATCGACGCCGGAGCGTCCATTGGTTGCGCGCGCTGCGTTCGCCTGAGCCTGAGCGGCGGCGAGAAGATCGGCTTCGGTTCCAAAACCGCCCCCGCCCTCTCCCTGTCCACGGTTGTGGCCCGAACGCGCCTGCTGTTCCGCATTACGATTGGCGGCCTGTTGCTGTTGCTGATCGCCGCCACGCAGATTGAAGCTGGTGGTCGAAGAATCCGGTTTCAGACCGGCATCCTCCAGTGCCTTTTCCAGCCCACGAGAGTCCTTTTGCAGCATTGCCAGAGTCTCGGGCTTATCGGCGGTGACGGTCGCCGTCACCTTTCCATCGGTACCGACATCAAGCTTGATCTCGATTCGGCCGAGATCGAGCGGACGCAGTTGAATCTTGACGGTATCGGAGCCTTCCTTAACCGCCTTATCGATCTGAACGTTGATCTGATCCTGCACCTGAGCAGGCATCGGCACGCGGGGGACGCGAAGAGCCTGCGTGGCAACGGTCGGGGTGCTTTTGTCGGCGGCTTGGGCACCGGCAAGCGCGGTCAGACTGGCAACGGGGCGAGTCGTCTCGGGCGCTGCGGCAGTCGCGCCGCTTGCCTCGCTCTGGGCCGCCAGGATCGCGGCGAAGGCGTCGGCGGGTTGTTTGGCTGTTTGCTGGGCGGGGGCGCCCTCGCCTTCGGCAGGAGACGCCGAAGCGTTGACGTTCTGAGGCTGCGTTTGCGCCTGAGCACCAAAGCGTGCGTTAGGATCTTGCCCACCCTGACCAGCACCCGGCTGGCCGTTGCCCTGCCCGGCAAGTGCGGCAAGGTCGGGCTGCGCGGCATTATCGGCCACGGCGGCAGCCTGGGACACGGCGGCATCGGAACCGCCCGTGGTCTGAACCTTGACCTGGATCGCGGCGCCGGTATCAGGCAACCGCGCAGCCAGATCCGCGGCCTGATCGCGAACCGCATCGGAATGGGCTGCCTTGGCGCTGTCGGACGCGATGGCAGATTGGGCTGATTTCGCCTGCTGGGCCGTCAGATCGGCAACCAGGGATCCGGCATCGGCGGCATCGGCGGCGGCCTGTTCCGCAGCCGAACCGGCAGAGGGCTGCGGCGAACGCGGAGCCGACGTAGAACCGTTGGCTTGAGCGAGCTGATCGGGCCGGGACTGACCGGCCTGAGCGGTCTCGGCCTGGGTCGTGGCAGCATCCTCCGCGACCTGAGCGGCCTGAGGCTGGACCGGAGCGACAACCAATTCGGCATTCACCACCGGAGCCTCGGGCGGCGGAGCGACATTGGCAACGACAGCCTGAGGCTGATCGTCATCGGTCTTCTTGCTGGAACGGGTATCGGCCTTATCGGCCACACGCGGGCTATCGTCGGAAGCGGTGCTGCTGGCACGTGCCGGAACGGAATCGGCAGAAGAATCGTCATTGGCTCGGTCGGACTGAACGGCCCGATCACTGCGCGAAGACGTCGCCGCGCTCTGGTCCTGGCGTGAGGACCGGTCAGCCTTGGCCGAATTCTTGTCCGTCCGGGCGGGCGTATCGGTATCGCGAGTCGAACGCGGCTCGTCTGCCCTGGTATCGGCACGGACCGAGTTGAAATGAGCGGCGAGAGCCGAATTGGCCGACATCACCGTCGGCTGGGAGCCAAAACGCTGCGACGCCTGCCGCAGCACGGCAACGAACGCATCGTCGGCCGTCACAGCCGATCCCTGGCGGTCCTGGGCCGTCGGGGTCGTTGAGCTATCAGCCGCCGTCCGTTTGTCGATCGATTGCACGGTCATGGTTACGTCCCCGCACTGGGTTAGTCGCCACCGCAACCCAGCAAGAGACGGGCCAATTAACTGGAATAAATTAACGCCTTGATTTTATTTTATTTTTACCCAGGCACATCCTTCCGATAGCGGCGGAAAGGCAAAAAGTGCCGGGCGGCGAGGAAAAGCCTGCCGGTATCAATCGGTCGCGATCACCGCCGCCTCCAAACGTGTCGCCAGAGCGTGAACTTCGTCCACCACCTGCTCCAGCACTGCGGCTTGTGAACCGCGTGCCACGATTGAGACGCGAGGGCCGTCCTCGGCGAAGGTTGGATAGCTGCCGATCTCAACCTCGGGGTGACGGGATTGAATCTCAGTCAGCTGATCGGCAAGGTCGCCTTCGCGCGCCACCATCGTCACCGAGCGCGATTGCAACGGCGCACCAGCGGCCAGACTTGGTTTCAACGAGTGGAACATCGCCTGAAGGATGCTGGGCACTCCGGCCAGGACAAAGACATTACCGATCCGAAATCCCGGCGCCTGACTGACCGGATTGTCGATCAGGCTGGCTCCGGCGGGAATGTCAGCCATTTTCAGCCGAGCGGCGTTGAGATCCTCGCCACGATGACGCAGGGCGAGACGCCGCACCGCTTCGGGATCGCGGACCAGCGCGACGCCGAAGGCGGCGGCAACGGCGTCCGAAGTGATGTCGTCGTGAGTCGGTCCAATGCCACCGCTGGTAAAGACATAGGTATAGCGGGAGCGGAGCGCATCCAGCCCGGCAATAATATCGGCGGTGTCATCGCGGACGACGCGGACCTCGGCCAGCGGAATGCCAAGTGCCCCCAGTTCCGTGGCAAGAAACTGGATATTGGCGTCGCGAGTACGCCCCGATAAAATTTCGTTGCCGATTACCAATATCGCCGCGTCGGTCATCGCGTCCTCCCGTTTCTCCCTGGTGACATCATACCCATTCCCGCAGGATTGCCACCAGCGGGATATCCGCGGGCGGCATCGGCAGATCGGCCAGCCGGGCGGCACGAACCCAGCGTAGCGACTGCCCCTCGCGGGGGGTGGGCGTGCCCTGCCACACCCGCACCACGTAAAGCGGCATCAGCAGATGAAAGGTGTCATAATCGTGCGAGGCAAATGCCACCGGCGCCAGACAGCTCTCCGTGACGTCAAGCCCTAGCTCCTCATTCAACTCGCGGACCAGGGCTTGTTCCGGCGTTTCGGATGGGGCGACCTTGCCGCCAGGAAATTCCCACAAACCCGCCATCGTCTTGCCGGGGGGCCGGGTCGTCATCAACACCCGTCCGTCGCCATCGACCAACGCCGCCGCAACCACCAGAACGTGCGGCCGGGCGACATGGGCGGCCGTCCACTCGAGCCGCTCCAGCGCAAAGCGCGGCGATACCACGCTCTCGCCGCGCTCGGGCATGGCGCACGGACCGCATCCATCGGCAACAAAGCCCAGTTTGGCCAGCACCCGCTTCGACGCCGCATTGTCGGGATGAACCTGAGCCCACACCTTGGCAAAGCCCAACGTTTCGAACAGATGGCGGATCAGACGGCGCAACGCCTCGACGACATAGCCCCGCCCCCAATGCGCACGGCCGATCCAATAGCCCAGTTCGGGCGTTCCGTCGGCCTCCAGCCCGAAACCAACACAGCCAATCACCGCTCCGTCCAGCGTCCGTTCTAGCACCAGGGCAACCCCCTGCCCGCTTTGGCGACGACGCTCCTGCTCGGCGACAAAGGCAACGGCATCAGCTTGCCCATAAGGATGCGGAATCCGCGCCGTCAGCCGCACCACCTCCCAATCATCCAGAAGCGGCGGCAGGCTCTCGGCATCGGCGGCAGTGGGAAGGCGCAGCAACAGCCGGGCGGTACGCAGCCGGTGCCCTGCCCAGACACTGCCCGCTTGGCGGCAACCCGCTTCGTTCGTCAAGAGAGGAGGCTCCTTCTCGTCCATCATCGGTTCAAGACCGACAGGATGGCACGCCCATCCGCCCCGTCAAGCGAACCGAAGCGCAGCGACTGGCGCATTGAGCGCCCGCGACTGAGGCGATGAACCGAAGCGCAGCGACTGAAGTTATAAAACAAACGACTACGGTTCGTGACAGGGCGCGCATTCCCGGATACTCTGCGTCCCCTCTTGGATCTAAAATAATGAAGACAGGTAGCGATCGCTCCACGATGACCGTCGGCGAGGAATTCGCCATCGCAATGAAAGCCTGGGAAGCCGGCGACCGTGCCGAGGCGCGACGGCTGGGGAGACGGCTTGCCACCCGGCACCCCGAATTTGGCGGCGCTCATTATCTCCTTGGTCTGATTGCTCAACAACAAGGACAGATCGCCAAGGCGGTCGAACACCTGATGCGGGCCGTTGCCGCCGATCCCCGCCAGCCGGTGCCGCGTCTGGCTCTGGGCCGGGCGCTGGAAGCGCAGGGAAATTTGGATGCCGCTGGCCTGCACTATCGCGCCGTATTGGACGCCATTCCCACCCACGCCGAAGCCCATGCCCGACTGGGCGAAATTCTGGGGCGAAGCGGGCAGCGCGACGAAGCGATCGACCATTGCCGCCGCGCCGTCGCCGCCAACCCCCGCCACGCCGAAGCACTGTGCTGTCTTGGCTCGCTGTTACATGAAGCCGGTCAGTCGGACGAAGCTGCCGTGTTTCTTGAGCGCGCCCTGGAATTACGTCCAAGTTGGGCAACGGCACTTTATAACTATGGATTGGTGCTGATCGCCCGCGACCGTCTGTCGGCGGCTCTGACCATTCTGACCGGCGCCGCAGAGTTGCGGCCCAACCATGCGGCCACCGCCGCCGCCTTGGCCGGGGCGTTGCGACGGCTGAACCGGCTGGACGAAGCCCGCAGTGAGGCCGAGCGCGCCACCCAGCTGGCGGCGCAGGACAGCGCGGGTTGGCTGGAACTGGGGCTGATCCGGGTGGCCCAGAACAGCCATGACGGCGCAGCGGCCGCGTTCGAGCGGGTCGTATCGATCGAACCGAAGTCAGTTCAGGCGCATTGGTGTCTGGCCGAGAGCCGCCGGGCGCTGGGACAGATCGACCGGGCGGCAATTCACTACGACATCTGTCTGCGGCTTGACCCCGCCGACCGGGTCGGTGCGGCGCTGGGACTGGCCCAAGTCGGAGCCGCCGCCCCGCCCGAGCGAGCGCCCGACGCCTATGTCCGCCAGTTGTTCGACGATTACGCCAGCCATTTCGAATCCGCTCTGGTCGATGGCCTGGGCTATTGCGGCCCCGAGCAGGTGGGCGAGATTCTGTCCCGTGTGCTGGAGCGCCGCGAGGGATTGGAGATACTCGACGCCGGTTGTGGCACCGGACTGGCCGCGCCAGTGCTGCGACCACTGGCGGCACGGTTGGACGGGCTGGACATCTCGTCGGGGATGGTCGATCGAGCCAGACGACGCGGCTTGTACGACAGCCTGGAGGTCGGCGAACTGATCGCCGGACTGTCGGCGCGGCAGGCGCGTTACGACGTGGTCGCCGCCGCCGATGTGCTGGTCTATTTCGGCGCGTTGGGGCCATTGCTGGCGGCGGCGGCGCAGGCACTGAAGCCCGGTGGCGTATTCGCCTGTACCCTGGAACGCTGTGACGATCAAGACTACCGCTTAGGGGCTGGCAATCGTTATGCTCACAGCGCGGGCTATGTCGAGGCACAGGCCAAGGCGTGCGGGTTTGCGGTGGTGCTGTTCGAGCCGGCGGTCAGCCGCCGCGAAGCGGGACTCGACGTTCCCGGATGGGTGGCAGCCCTACGTCTGACCGCGTGAAATCTCTAGCCGCGCCGGACTCCCGCAGCTACTTTGCGGCTTTCATGCCCCTGATGGATTCCCCCCGATGTGCGGTTTCGCCGGTTTTTTCGACCTGTCCGCCCGGACTCCAGACCCCGCCGCCACGGCGGGAGCGATGGCCGCGACCCTGATCCATCGCGGCCCGGACGATCACGGCACCTGGAACGACGACGAGGCCGGACTGGCGCTCGGCTTTCGCCGCCTGTCGATTCTCGACCTGTCGCCGCAGGGACACCAGCCGATGGTCTCGCACGATGGCCGTTGGGTCGTGGTCTTCAATGGCGAGATCTATAACCATGCCGAACTGCGCGCACGGTTGGGCCGCGATACGGCTTGGCGCGGCCGTTCCGATACCGAAGTCCTGCTCGAAGCGGTGGCTGCGTGGGGACCCGAGCGCGCGGTCGAGCGCTTCGACGGCATGTTCGCCTTCGCCGTATGGGACCGGGCCGAACGACGGCTGACCCTGGGCCGCGACCGCTTCGGCGAAAAGCCGCTTTATTGGGCTTTGTCCGACGGAGTGATGCTGTTCGGTTCGGAACTGCGCGCGCTCGCGGTTCATCCCGCCTGGAACGGAGCGATCGACCGCGACGCACTGGCCCTTTATCTGCGGATGGGCTGGATTCCGGCCCCGCACACAATCCATCGCCGTGCGCGCAAGCTGGAACCCGGCACGTTGATGACCGTCACCGCAGACGGCAACGTCACCACCACCCGCTACTGGTCGGCGCAAGAGCGCGCCGCCGAGATGGCCGGGCGCTTCACCGGCAGCCGCGACGACGCCGTGCATCAGCTTGAAGAGTTGCTGCGCCGCTCGGTCGCCTTGCGGATGCAGGCCGACGTGCCGGTGGGCGTGTTCCTGTCGGGTGGAATCGATTCGTCGCTGACGGCTGCGCTGATGAGCCGCCTGAGCGACCGCCCGGTTCACTCTTTCACGGTCGGGTTTGATCAAGCTGGTCTCGACGAAAGCGCCCATGCGCGGGCCGTCGCCAAACATCTGGGCACCATCCACACCGAACTTCGGGTCGGCGAAGATGAAGCCCTGACGATGGTTCCAGACCTGCCACGGCTGTTCGACGAGCCGTTTGCCGACCCGGCGGCTCTGCCCACTGCCCTGCTGGCCCGAATTACCCGCAAACATGTGACGGTGGCTCTGTCCGGCGATGGTGCCGACGAATTGTTCGGCGGCTATGGGATCTATCGCTCTCTGCCCGCCGACTGGACCCGTCTGAGCCGGATTCCCGCGCCGCTGCGTCGCGGACTGGCGACCGGAGCACGGCTCCTGGCCGGGCCGGCGGAGAGCCTGGCTCGTGTCGGTGCCGCCTTCCGCCGTCGCCGCAGCCATCCGGGCTATCGCCTGGGCCGTGCCGCTGAAGCATTCAGTGCCGGAAGCCTGGCCGAATTGCTGTCGCTGCATTACACCCGCTGGCGTGGCATGCCCTCCCCGGTTCCGCTGGCGCAGACGCTGGAACCGTTTGGCACGGCGGCCCCGCTGGCCGACCCGGCGCTGGCGGTAATGCTGCTGGATGTCGGCCTGTATCTGGCCGACGATTTGTGCGTCAAGACCGACCGGACGACGATGGCTTCGTCGCTGGAAGCGCGGTTGCCGTTCCTCGGTAACGAGATCGCCGATTTCGCATGGAGCCTGCCGTCCGACTTCAAGATCAACGGCGGCACCGGCAAGGCGGTGTTGCGCGACGTGCTGTTCCGGCATGTTCCGCGCGCCCTGGTCGATCGTCCCAAGATGGGATTCGAGGTGCCGGTCGGAAAATGGTTGAGGGGGCGGTTGCGCCCTTGGGCCGACGACATGCTGTCCGAGGCCCGGCTGTCGCGCCAGGGCTGGTTGAACGCCCCCTTAGTGGCGCAATGCTGGCGCGAGCACCGCTCGGGGGCCAAATCCTGGCAGACCGAGCTGTGGCACGTTCTGATGTTCCAGGCCTGGCTGGAGGGACGGGAATGATGCCGTTCACAACGCTTGAAACCGAACGGACGATCATGCGCATTCTGTGCTGCGAATTGCGGTCCAGATCCGCTATCACCCCCGATCAGTTGCGGAACCGGATACTATGCGCCTGTCGCCCCTGTTAAGCGGCTATATCGCCCGCCAGTTCATCGTCTCCTTCGCTGCCGTGCTGGCGGTGATTCTGGGGATGATTCTGCTGTTCGACGTGATCGAGCTGATTCGTCGCGCCGCCGGTCGGCCCGATCTCGGGATGGGGCTGATTCTGCTGATGGCGGTGCTGAAGCTGCCACAAATGCTCCATACCATCCTGCCCTTCGCGGTGATGATCGGATCGATGATCTGTTTCTGGCGGCTGACCCGCTCGCATGAACTGGTGGTAGCGCGGGCCGCCGGGGTGTCGGTGTGGCAGTTCATCGCTCCGGTCATGGGAGTGGTGGTGCTGTTTGGCGCGATTGAAATCACCATCTTCAACCCACTGGCGGCCGCGATGTTCGACCGCTATGACCGCCTGCAAGACGAGATGTTGCGCGGTAACAAGACCGCGTTCGATTTGTCCGAGGTCGGGCTGTGGTTGCGGGAACCCCATAATGATGGGGAGATGGTCGTCCATTCGCTTGAAGTGCGGCAGGAGGGGCTGACCCTGCTGATGCGCGACGCCCAGTTCTTCCTGTACGATCGTCCAGATCATTTCTCGCGCCGGATCAGTGCTGAAACCGCCACTCTGGCCGATGGCGCGTTCGATGTCCGCCGCGCCTGGGTGATGGAAGCAGGGCGGCCATCGGAATTCGTCGAGACGATGCGGATTCCGACTCAACTGACCCTTGAACGCATCCACGATAATTTCGCCTCGCCCGAAACTCTGTCGTTCTGGCAGTTGCCCGGCTTCATCCACTTCTTCGAGCGGGCGGGCTTCACCGCCAACAAGCACCGGCTTTACCTGAACTCGCTGCTGGCCTCGCCGCCGCTCTATGGTGGCATGGTGTTGATGGCCGCTCTGTTCTCTCTCAATCCCAACCTGCGCTCGGGTGGATTGACGGCGCGGGTCGGCGGCGGGGTGGCAACTGGATTCGCCGTCTATTTCTTCTCGCGGGTCGTCTATGCCCTGGGCCTGTCGGCGACCTTGCCGCAATTTCTGGCCGCCTGGTCGCCCGCTGTGCTCGCCGGTCTGGTCGGGATGGCCGGGCTGTTTCACCTTGAGGACGGCTGAACATGGGGGATCGAACTCAGCGGGTGCTTAGGATCGCCGTATGGGGACTCCCGCTGGCGCTGCTGCTGGCGGTGATCCTGTTTCCCCAGATCGAGATCGGGCTGACTCGCAGCTTCTTCGATGCGGAACAGAGCTATTTCCCCTTCCGCGTCGCCCCGTTGGGCGATTTCGTCCGCAAGATCCTACCGATTTTCCTGTTCGCACTGGCGGCAGCGGTTGCAATCCTTGGCGTGATCGCTGCGATCAGGCACCGGCCGATACTGGGGGTCGGGCCGCGCGTTGCGCTATATCTGCTGGCGACCCTGGCGCTGGGGCCGGGGTTGGTGGTCAATGTCGTCCTCAAGGATCATTGGGGCCGTCCCCGTCCATCGACGATCGCCGAATTCTCCGGCCCCAACACCTATGTCCTGCCGTTCGTTCCCTCTAATCAGTGCGACGATAATTGCTCGTTCCCGTCCGGGCATGCCGCCTTAGGCTTCTGGACCGTCGCATTCGCGCTACTGTCACCGCCACGACGGCGACACCTTTCGGTAGCTTCTGCGTTGATTTTTGGATCAATGGTTGGGCTGGCGCGGATCGCTCAAGGCGGCCATTTTCTGTCGGATGTGCTGGTTTCGGGACTGCTGGTCAGCGGTCTTTGCCTGTGGCTGCACCAAACCTTGATCAAACGAGAGGTTTTCTGGCCAGCAAAAAAACTTGGTTCGACGTCACTTTGATCGCCGTAATCCCCTAGGCGACGAGGCTTTCTTCAGGTAATTATATTTGATCAGGCTGACCTGGGCGCGAAAATCCGGGCGGAATGCCTCCGCATGGGTGCGGAGGACTTGTGTAGCTTACGACGAGAACGACACAATGGCATGGAACCGAGATAATCATGGCAGCCGCTCCAGGGATCGGGGGCGGCGGGACGACTTTGGCGAGCCGGCATACGAGCCGCGCACGCCGCGCGCTGTCGGACCCAGCTCCTTCGACCGTCAATTGGTCAATCAGGCCAATGTCACCGCCACGGTGAAATGGTTCAACGCGTCCAAGGGGTTTGGCTTTGTCGCCCCCGCGGACGGCTCGCCGGATGCCTTCCTGCACATTTCCGCGCTGGAACGGGCCGGTCTCAGCCAGGTGGCCGAGGGCACTACCCTGCTTTGCGATCTGGGCGCTGGACAGCGTGGCCCTCAGGTGGTGTTCGTGCACGAGGTCGATGTCTCGACCGCGACCGAGACCCCCCGGGCGAGTGCTGGCGGACCCCGCCGCGAAGAGCGTGGCCCGACCCAGACCGTTGAAGGCGTGGTCAAGTTCTTCTCCGCCGAGAAGGGCTTTGGCTTCGTCGCGGTTGACGAAGGCGGGAAGGACGTGTTCGTCCATGCCAAGGCGCTGGAGCGCTCGGGCATCCCGACCCTGGAATCGGGGCAGCGCGTCCGCGTCACCACGACCCTCGGCCTGAAGGGGCCGCAGGCCGATTCGGTGGCGTTGATCTAAACATCGCTCCCGTCTGGGAACGATGGAGCGCCCCATGACGGCTTTGGGACTCCCGAAGCCGAGAGGGATGCTCTTATGGGTATGGGAGCGCGGATGGAAACATCCGCGCTTCTGCCCCGCTTCCCGAAAGAGATAAACGGCACGGTTGAAAACCACCCGTCACTGCCCCACCAAAGAATCAATTTGTGCGGCGCACAAAAAACTGTCGCCTTCGCGACCCGGTTGGCGCACAGTAGATCCGCCTTTAAAGCCAAGCGGAGCAGCCTATCAATGCTGGGACCGGCGGAACTGCGTGAGATTCATGAAGCCCTGGCCTTGGCTGGCGAAGATCCGGCTCCGCATGGGCGCGGCCCTTATCTTTCCGCTGCTTTTGCCGCCGGAATGGCTCTAACCCGAGCCCTGCGCGGCGCGACGGCTGCGCCGCCCTCGTCTGTCGAGACCGCGCCCCCTGACCAGCCCTGAAAAGACTTTTTGACATCACAGCCTGTGATATACTGCCCGCCCCTGTCAGAGGGGAGCAGGTTTGCATCACTTTTGGGGTGTCGGCAAAGCATCATGAAACTGACCATAGAGCGTGCGGCTCTGTTGAAGTCGCTGGCCCATGTACAAAGCGTGGTCGAGCGCCGCACCACTATTCCGATTCTGTCGAACGTTAAGCTTGAGGGCCGCTCAGGGCGACTTTCGCTGAACGCCACAGACATGGATCTTGACATCGCTGAAACGGTTCCGGCCGACATCAGCCAGCCCGGAGCGACCACCGCACCGGCCCACACCTTCTATGATATCGTCCGCAAGTTGCCCGAGGGCAGCCAGGTCGAGATCGAGTTCAAACCCGACGATGGTCAGATGACCCTGCGCTCGGGCCGCTCGAAATTTTCGCTCTCCTGTCTGCCGGTCGAGGATTTTCCGGTGTTGTCGGGGGGCGAGTTCCCCTTCAGTTTCACGCTGACGTCGTCCGAACTGAAGGCGCTGATCGACCGCACCCGCTTTGCGATCTCGACCGAAGAGACACGCTACTACCTGAACGGCATCTATCTCCACGCCGCCACCGGCAGCGATGGAGCGATGTTGCGGGCGGTTGCGACCGATGGCCATCGTCTGGCCCGAGCCGAGGTCACCATGCCTGAAGGCGCATCGGGCATGCCGGGCATCATCATCCCGCGCAAGACCGTCGCCGAAGTGCGCAAGCTGATCGATGAGACCGACGGTGAAATCACCGTTTCGCTCTCCGAGACCAAGCTGAAATTCGCTTTCGCCGATGCTGAACTGACCTCGAAGTTGATCGACGGAACCTTCCCCGATTATGAACGGGTCATTCCGACCGATAACGACAAGGTTCTCGACGTCGATTGCAAAAGCTTTGCCCAGGCGGTTGATCGCGTCTCGGCCATTTCGACCGAAAAGTCTCGGGCGATTAAGCTCAGTATCGAGCGGGGCACCGCGACTCTCTCGGCCTCCAGCCCCGAAAGCGGCAGCGCGGTCGAGGAGATCGAGGCCACTTACGACTCGACCCCGCTGGAAATCGGCTTCAACTCGCGTTACCTGCTCGACATCCTGTCCCAAGTCGAAGGCGAGACCGCTCGCTTTGCGATGGCCGATGCCGCGTCCCCGACCGTGGTAAGGGAAGTTGCCGATAGCAGCGCGATTTACGTCCTGATGCCGATGAGGGTGTGACCGACGCCGATACGATCATGCCTGCGGGTCCGCCCGGTCGGTTGGCGGTGCGGCGGCTGTCTTTGTCCGACTTCCGCTGTTACAGTCAGTTGCGGCTTGAGGTCGATCCCCGTCCGGTGGTTCTCACCGGCCCCAACGGAGCCGGAAAGACCAACCTGTTGGAGGCGCTGTCCTTCCTTGTCCCCGGCCGGGGATTACGGCGGGCGGTTCTGGCTGACATCGCCCGGATCGGCACCCCAACGGGGACGCCCTGGGCGGTTTCAGCCCAGGTCGAAAGCGGACCCGGCGGTCCGGTCGAAATCGGCACTGGACGCGAGGCGGGAAGCGAACGGCGGGTAGTGCGGATCGACGGACGCACGACCCGCGCGGCAGATTTGGCCGAACGGGTCACGGCACTGTGGCTGACTCCGGCAATGGACCGGCTGTTCTCCGAGGGTGCTGGCGGCCGACGCCGATTCCTCGACCGGCTGGCGTTCGGAGTGATGCCCGGCCACGCGGCCGAGGCTGGAGCCTATGAGCATGCGATGCGCGAACGCGCCCGCCTGCTCCGCACCGCTCGCGACGGCGGCCCCCGACCGGACCCGTCCTGGCTGACGGCTCTGGAAGAGGGGATGGCCCGCCACGGCATCGCCGTCGCGAGCGCCCGACGGGAAACGGCCGCAACCCTGGACCGGGCTTGCCGCCAGGGTCTGGGGCCATTTCCGGCGGCCCGGCTGGCGGTGACCGGCGATGTCGAGGGTTGGTTGGCCGAAGGGCTAGCACGGCCCGAGGCCGAGGACAAGTTACGGGCGGCTCTCAAAGCGGCCCGACCGCGCGATCAGGCGGCGGGAACCACCACCATCGGGCCGCACCGCAGCGACTTGTTGGTCCGCCACGCCGCCCACGACATTGACGCCGGACGCTGTTCGACCGGCGAACAAAAGGCGGTTCTGGTGTCGATTGTTCTGGCGCAATGCCGGGTACAATCGGAAACCGGCGGCAGGGTTCCCCTGCTGCTGCTCGACGAAGTAGTGGCGCATCTGGACGAAATCCGGCGCGCCGCTTTGTTCGACGAACTTTGCGCCCTGGGGGCGCAGAGTTGGATGACTGGGACCGACGCCCCGCTGTTCGGCGGATTTGGCGACAGAGCCCAGTTTTTCCGGGTGGCGGAGGCGTCCGTCCATCCGGGCAACGGAGTGTAAGGTGACACGATGACGACCCCCCAGCCCCCCCTGCCCCACCCCGCAGAGCAGACCCTTGCTCAGGCCGGCGCCGAAGAATACGGTGCCGATTCCATCAAGGTACTGCGTGGCCTGGAGGCGGTGCGCAAGCGTCCGGGAATGTATATCGGCGACACCGACGATGGTTCGGGCCTGCACCATATGGTGTATGAGGTGGTCGATAACGCTATCGACGAGACCCTGGCCGGTTATGCCGACCGGGTCGAAGTCACCCTGAACGGCGACGGGTCGTGCACCGTCAACGACAACGGACGCGGCATCCCCACCGACATCCACGACGAAGAGGGCATCTCCGCCGCCGAGGTGGTGATGACCCAGCTTCACGCAGGTGGCAAGTTCAACCAAAACTCCTACAAGGTCTCTGGCGGCCTGCACGGCGTCGGCGTCTCGGTCGTCAACGCATTGTCCGAAGTGCTGGACCTGCGGGTGTGGCGCGCGGGCAAAGAGCATGCGATGCGCTTTCGCATGGGCGAATCCGAAGCGCCGTTGCGGGTGGTCGCCGAGTGCGGGGACCATACCGGCACCGAGGTTACGTTCCTGCCCAGCCCGACAATTTTTACCAAGACTGAATTCGACTTCGTTACCCTGGAACACCGCCTGCGCGAGTTGGCCTTCCTCAATTCCGGGGTGCGGCTGCGGCTGACCGATCTTCGCCACGGCGAACACAAAGTCAGCGACCTCCACTACGAAGGCGGATTAGAGGAATTCGTCCGCTATCTCGACCGCTCGAAGACCTCGCTGCACACGCCTCCGATCGTGGTGAGGGGCGAGCGCGACGGCATGACGGTCGAAGTCGCGATGGAGTGGACCGACAGCTATCACGAGACTCAGCTCTGCTTTACCAATAACATCCCGCAGCGTGACGGCGGCACCCATCTGGCCGGCTTCCGCGCCGCGCTGACCCGCACCGTCAATGCCTATGCCACGGAATCGGGCATTTCGAAGCGAGAGAAAGTTGCGCTATCCGGCGACGACATGCGCGAGGGACTGACCTGCGTCCTATCGGTCAAGGTGCCCGACCCGAAATTCAGCTCCCAGACCAAGGACAAGCTGGTTAGTTCCGAAGTCCGCCCCGTGGTCGAGAACGTCGTCGGCGAGAAACTGGCGGAGTGGTTCGAAGAGCACCCGTCCGAGGCGCGCAAAGTGGTCGGCAAGGTGGTCGAAGCCGCCGCCGCCCGCGAGGCCGCCCGCAAGGCCCGCGAACTGACCCGGCGCAAGGGCGTGCTCGACATCGCCACCCTGCCCGGAAAACTGGCCGACTGCCAGGAGCGCGATCCGGCTCTGTCCGAACTCTTCATCGTCGAGGGCGATTCCGCGGGCGGATCGGCCAAGCAGGGACGCAACCGCGCCAGTCAGGCAATCCTGCCGTTGCGGGGCAAGATCCTGAACGTCGAACGCGCCCGCTTTGACAAGATGCTGTCTTCGGCCGAAATCGGCACTCTGATCGCCGCGCTCGGTACCGGAATCGGGCGCGAGGATTTCGACGTCAACAAGACGCGCTATCACAAGATCATCATTATGACTGACGCCGACGTTGACGGCAGCCATATCCGCACCCTGCTGTTGACGTTCTTCTACCGCCAGATGCCGGCCCTGATCGAGCGCGGCTACCTCTATATCGCCCAGCCGCCGCTGTATCGCGCCAAGCGGGGCCAGAGCGAGGTTTATCTGAAGGACGACCGCGCGCTTGAGGATTACCTGATCGACGCCGGTCTGTCGGACGGAGTGCTCCGCCTTGCCGATGGCATTCAGTTAGGCGGTGCCGATCTGCGCGCGCTGACCGAACAAGCCCGCACCATCCGCCATCTGCTTACCCCGCTGGCCCGCCGGGTTCCGATGGCGCTGGCCGAGCAAGCCACAATCGCCGGAGCGTTCAACCCCGCATTGTTGACCGATCCGGTTGGCGGCGCGGCGATGGCCAACATTCTGGCCGCCCGCCTCGACATGCTGGAAACGCCGCTGGAACGCGGCTGGCAGGGAAGCTGGCACGAAGGCGACGGCTATGTGATGGCTCGTACCCTGCGCGGCGTTACAGAAACTCACGCCCTGGACGCCTCGATCATCCGGTCGGCCGAGGCGCGGCGACTGCTCGACCTCGCCCCCCGTCTGCGCGAAAGCTTTGCCGCCGCCGCAACCCTGATCGCAAAAGACCGTGAAACCGCGTTGCCCGGTCCGGTCGCCCTGGTGTCGGCGATCATGGAACAGGGCCGCAAGGGCGTCGCGATCCAGCGCTATAAAGGACTGGGCGAAATGAACCCCGAGCAATTGTGGGAAACCACGCTGGACCCCCAGGCACGGTCCCTGCTCCAGGTCCGGGTCTCCCAAGCCGACGAGGCCGAACAGGTGTTCTCGACCCTGATGGGCGATATCGTCAAGCCGCGTTACGACTTTATCCAGTCCAACGCCCTGAAGGTCTCGAACCTCGACGTATAGCCAGTTTTTTGGCGATATCTTCGTTGATTCTTCTCAAGAAGAACGGGGGCCGATTCCGGCCCCCGGCCGAGCCTGGAGTCTTTTCCATTCAAATGGAATCGACTCTAGGATTCTGCCCAAGGCCGTAGATCCTTCAGGGCTGTCGCGGCTCAATCGCCCGCTTGGCCGCCGCCGCAATGGCGGCCAGGTCCCGACCGATGGGTCAAATCGAGGGTTGGCCGGCATAAAATCCCGGAAAAGAAGAGTGGGATAGCTTCACCCCCCAACCAAACGATCACGCCAACATTACAAAAGCCTCACCTCGCCGAAATGCTGCTGTAATCCTGACGCTGCCATGATCTTCACATGATGTTCGGTCATACGGTCACCTGACAGCAGAAATAGACCTCTTTCTTGATCCTCGGCGGCTTTGAACTCCCCGCCTCCGGTTTGTGTCCTTGCCCCCCAGGAGACACAGATCACAGCGCCAAGAACGTGCCCCACCCCGCGTTCAGGCGAGTAGAAATAGCCCCCGCTTTTCCCCCCGGAAGCGGGGGTTTTTCATGGTGGATGCACCGATGCCCCCAACGAAAAAGCCCCAGCCGGTCACCCGGCGGGGCTTTTGTCGTTCTGAACACCCTCGATCCGAGGACAGGTTCAGTTATTACGCTCAGAAGGTGTGGGAAGCTCGATGTTGACCTCCAGCACCGACAAATGCTGTTCGCGCTCCAGCTTGACCTGGACCCGATCCTCATCGACCGAAACGTATTTGCGGATAACCTCGATCAGCTCACGCTGAAGCTGGGGCAGGAAGTCAGCGCCGGACAGACCGGCGCGCTCGTGAGCCAGTAAAATTTGTAACCGTTCACGAGCGGCTTCAGCGGTTTTCTTGGGCCGACGGCTGAAAATGCCGAGGACGCTCATGCAGTCCTCCTCAGCAAACGGTCGATCAGGCCACGCTTGGACCCACGCGGAACCGTCACTGGAACATCATCGCCAAGGAGACGGCCCACAGCCTCGGCATAGGCCCGTCCGGCCAGCGACTTCTCATCCAGGATCACCGGGGTGCCGACATTCGACGCCTGAAGCACCGAGGGGCATTCAGGAATGATGCCAAGCAGCGGCACGGCCAGGATGTCCTGCACATCCTCGACTTTCAACATCTCGCCTTTCTCGACCCGCTCGACGTCATAGCGGGTCAGCAGCAGATTCTGGATAATCGGCTCGCCCTGCTCGGCTCGGCGCGACTTACTGGTCAACAGGCCGATCATTCGGTCGGCGTCGCGCACCGACGAAACTTCGGGGTTCGACACCACGATCGCCTCGTCCGCGAAATACATCGCAAGAAACGCACCGCGCTCGATCCCGGCGGGGCTGTCGCAAATGATATAGTCGAACTCTTCGCGCAGTTCGCCGATCACCCGCTCGACCCCGTCCTGGGTCAGCGCGTCCTTGTCGCGAGTCTGCGACGTCGGCAGCACGAACAGATTTTCCAGCCGCTTGTCCTTGATCAGAGCCTGATGCAGCTTGGCGTCACCATTGATGACATTGATAAAATCGTACACCACCCGACGCTCACAGCCCATGATGAGGTCGAGATTCCGCAGGCCGACGTCGAAATCGATGACGGCGGTCTTGAACCCGCGCAAGGCAAGACCGGCAGACAACGCCGCCGCAGAAGTCGTCTTACCGACTCCGCCCTTGCCTGAGGTGACGACGATGACTTTTGCCAACGGTTTTCCCCTATCTTAAAAACGATTACAGGGCCTGCTGAACCAGTGCCTCGCCATCGACGCAAATCTGGACGGGCTTGCCGATTAGAGTCGGCTCCAATTGCTCGCTGACCATGTAGAGACCGGCTACCGACACTAATTCGGCATCGAAGGCACGACAAAAAATACGGGCGGACTTGTCGCCGCTCATCCCCGCCAGGGCACGGCCCCGCAATGGACCATAAACATGTATGTGTCCATCAGCCAGCAATTCAGCGCCATGACTGACCGCGCCCAGTACAATCAGATCGCCTTTATGGGCGTAGACCTGCTGGCCAGAGCGCACCGGCTCGGCCAGAATGCGGGTGCCGCTGGCAGCCTTGGACGGCTCCTTGGCTATCGGTTGAGCGTCTGTGGCCCGGCCGGTGGGAAAAGGCGGCAGCCCGGCCAGAGCAGCGGCGCGTTCCCACGCAGCATTGGCGCGCTGAATCCCGACAGGAACGATTCCCAGTTCCTTGATTCGGACGCAGAACTCGACCAGATCGCATGGAGGTCTAAGCCCAGTACCCGACAGATCGAGCACGATCGGCGCGTTGCGGTAGAATCCTGGTGCGAGCGAGAGCATAGTGGCCAACCGGGGGAAAAATTCGGGATCGGCCGGATTGACCACCTTCAAAGTCAACAGCGTCAGAGACGCGGCACGCAGTTGGAACGGCGCAGCCTCTTCGGTGATGCTGGTGATTGGCCGCACACCCTGTTCGTCGATGCCCATGATTTATCCTCACCCTGAAGCGGGACCATGCCGCACGGAAACGGCGAGGTCAAGAATCAGAAGCATCTCGGGCGGCCAAAGCAGTGCTTTTCTTCGGTCACCCGGTGACAATTTCTTATATTGCTGATATATTGCCTGATGAAATTGTATTTAGCGAGCGGATTGGGAGGATAGTATGTCCATCTCAGCCTTGGCAGCAACAACAGCCCAAACCAATTACCCAATTTTGGTCAATGGCTTACTCTGCTATAGCTCTGCCGACGTCCTGGCAGCCAGAAGCGGCGGGAAGTTACAAAAAAATACCGACGATACCACCGGGACGGAAACGACGACGAAAACAGCGTCGAACACCGTAACGGCGCAAGCTCGTGCTGTCGCATCGGCAGCACAAACCGCCGACGCTGTGGGGTCGGCAACGCAGTCCACGACCACAGACAAGACCAAAGACCCAACCCGACGCGGACTTCAGGTCGATCTTTTCGTCTGATCCGACAAAGCATCCAACACGGCGTCAGGCTGCTCCGACATCAGCATGTGGCCGGCACCGGGGATGATCCGTGTGTGCGCTCCAGGAATAAGGGCGGCCAGGGCCATCCCGGCTTTAGCTGGACTCATCTTATCGGCTTCGCCCAGGATAAGCGTGGTGGGGACGCCAACCCGAGATGCGGCCCACGAGCCGTCATAGGCATCACAGGCGGCAAGTCCAGCCGCCAGCACGCCGGGAACCGACCGTTCAAGCAGAAGACGGGTCGCTTCCGCCGCATCCGTCCCCTCGATTGCATGCCCCCACCCCGCGATCATGGCAGCGGCGCGGGGTAAATCGTCATGGGCGGCAGCGAGCAAAGCGGGGTGAACCGGCATTCGCGCCGCCACACCGAGCAACGCCAGCCCGGTGAGCCGGCCAGGATAGCGCGCGGCAAAGTCGAGGGCGGCCAGCGCTCCCATCGAATGACCGACGACCAGCCCCGGCGGCAGCCCCGCCGCATCCAGTAAAGCGGCCAGGGCATCAGCCAAAGCAGGGATCGAATCGGGCGCGGCTCCATTGGAACGGCCATGACCGGGCAGATCGACCGCCAACACACGCCACCCCAGCCGAGCCAGCCCTGCCCCCTGATAGGTCCAGACTCCATGATCGGACCCGGCACCGTGCACCAGCACCGCCACGGGACCATCGGATCGGTCCTCGGTCACTTCGATGAACTGGCGTCCTGCCGCGAGATCAATCCACAGCGCGCTCATTGGATCAGGTTCCGGAAAGGGGAAAAGGAGGATGAAATCCTTCCCTGAATACCGACGAAAGTCCAGCGGCGACGAAAGCCCTGGTAAATTACCTATAAATCTACTATTTAAGTTACCTGTTGTCGCGCCTCCGGTGGGTTCTGGGCACCGACGCGGCCTGGGAGGAGAAACGATGATGGGATCAGCAACGGAGGTCTCTCTTCTTGACGAAGATCCGGCGATAACCGGGGCGCTGTTCGCCGACATTCGTGCCGCGATCGGGCGCGGACGCGACCGTCTGGAGCCATCATGCCTGCTGGTTCTCGACATCGATCATTACCGCGCCTTGGTCGAGGATCGCGGTGACGAGAGCGCTCATCACGCTTTAATCCGGGTGGCGCACACGATTGTCGGAATGCTGCCGCCCGGAACGCCTGCGGCACGACTGGGCAGCGACAAATTCGCCGCATTGCTGAATGCAACCGGGTTGCGGGATGCCCTGCGTCTGGCCGAAACCATACGCGCGACCCTGGCTGGAGTCGGGCCGAGGCCCGAGACCGCGACAGACCCGTTTTCGGTCAGCATCGGCGTGGCCGACGCCGTAGGTCTGCATGGCGAGACTCCCGCCGCCGCGCTGGAACGCGCCGGGGAAGCCCTATTCCGCGCCAAGCGCGAGGGTCGCAACCGCACCAAGGTCGCGCACCCGCCCCGCCCAATCCTGACCGAGATAAGATCACAACCATGAATGCCAGACCCGGCATCACCACCGAAGTGCCCGCCTTGCCCCTCGAGTCCGATCCGTCCTTCGAATCGCTGCTGCTGACCGATGAACGCCTACGCGCTTTCAACGAGACAGTTCCGGCTGGAATCCTGATCGTTGCGGTCGAGGATGGGAGGGTGTTGTTTTCCAATCGGTTCTTCAACGAAGTGCTGGGGTTTGAAGGAGCCGGAATCCTCGGCCACGGCTGGCGCGAATTATTTGTCGATCACGACGACCGCGAACGGATGCTGGTGACATTCATCGAACAGGGCGAGGTACGCAATTTCGAACTGCGACTGCGCCGTCCCGATGGACGGTTGGTGTGGGGGCTGGTGTCGTTGTCGGAAATCCCCATACGGGGCGAGGATCTGCTGCTGTTCGCGTTCGTCGATATTTCCGCGCTGAAAGAAGCTGAAGAAGAAATTCGCCGCTTGGCCAATCACGACGCCTTGACCGGGCTGAGGACTCTGCGCAGTTTCCGCGATCTGGTCGAGGAGGCGCTGGTCCGTGCACAGAGGGAACAGAGCGAATTCGCGATTTTGTTCGTCGATCTCGACCGCTTCAAACCAGTCAACGACACGTTCGGTCACGAAGCGGGCGATTTTGTGCTAAAGGAAGTCGCGCGACGGCTCCATTCCTGTGTCCGCGCCACTGACGCAATCGGGCGCATCGGTGGCGATGAGTTCGTCGTTCTGGCTGAAAATATCTCTGTACGGCTGGCACGGCGTATCGCCACCCGGATTGTCGCCGAGATGGAGCGCCCGTTCGCTTTGCCCAGTGGTGAAGTCCGCATCGGAGCCAGCCTGGGAATCGCCCTTTATCCCCGTCACGGCAATGGACTGGACACTCTGATGAAGGCCGCGGACGACGCGATGTACCGCGTCAAGCGCACCACCCGCGGCGCACTGGCGATCGCCGGACGATAGGCCCGGAGGGACGACAGACCCACGCGGTTATTTGGTCTCGGACGCCGCGCACGGATCGGCCTCGCCACGATGCAACCGCTCCACGCTGGCGGCGATCGTCCGGGCCAGCCGGGTCGAGCCATCGGCCAAGGCGGCGACGGCATCGTCGGGCGAGGTTCCCGGCAACGGAATGACAAACCCGGCGCGGCAAACCGCCGGACCGCCCTGAGGCAGGCGACGAACGGTCCACGATCCCTCGACCAACGCCTGATGGCCAGGAGAGGCATCGAAACGCTCGATCCGCAACGCCAAACGATATTGCGGCAACGGACTGGCCGACAGTGCCACCGGCGCACGATACGTGTCGGCGGCACGCAAACGACGCCACAGGGCATCGGCGACGATCTGGCGCATCTCATCGGCCAGCGGCGCGGCCCAACGGTCGCCATCGCGAACCTCGACCGGACGCCCATCTCCCCCGCTCAACACCAGATCCTGGCGGTTCAGTCGCTCGGGAAGAGCGGGCGGCAAGAGTTCGACCAGCATTGCCGCACTGCCCACCCCAGCCAGATCGACCGGAACCGCCCCTCCCGACAAAGCGTGGTAACGCGGTGGCGGGGATGATCCGCAGCCAGCCAGACTCAGCAGCGCCGCGACGCCCACGGCGGTTAGAGCGATGTGTCTCATCTGTTCTGGTCCTTCTTGCCGCGCAGCAGGGATTCCGGCTGACGGTCCAACGTGTCGGTCAAGGTCTTCAGCGAGCGGGCCGCCTCGGCCAGCCCTTGCAGCGCTTGGCGGGTGTCCTGCTGCAACGGCGAATCCGCCGCCGCCTGAGTCTGGAGCGATTCGACCGTCTTACGCATTTCCTTCAGGCTATCGCGAATCTCGGGCAGAACATCACGGTCGGTCTGGCGCAGCACGGCGTCAAGGCTCTTCAGGCTGGCATCGAGTCCGACCATCACCTTGTGGGTGTCCTGCCCCAACGTATCGAACGGCACCTTGTCGAGCTTGCGCAGGATTCCCTGGACCTGCTGATACAATTCCTGGAAGTCACCGGCGACAGTGGGAAGTTCCATCGGATCGGCCGAGGAATCGAACCGAACCGGCGGCGCGTCGGGGAAGAAATCAAGCGCGACGAACAATTGCCCAGTCAGCAGGCTCCCGGTTCGCAACTGAGCACGCAGCCCCCGCCGCACCAAATCGGCAATGCCTTTCGCCCGTGCGGCGGCGGCGTCCTTACCGCTCCGGACATGGGCACCGATCGCCAGCCGTTCGGGGAAGACATCGACCATCACCACCGGCGAGAAATCGCCGGTCTGCCGATCGTAGATCAGGTCGATTGAGCGTACCCGTCCCATTTCGACGCCACGAAAATCGACCGGCGCCCCGACGGTCAGGCCGCGCACAGTCTGGTGAAAGCGCAGCAGCACGGTAAAGGCATTACCTTCTGGATTCTTCAACGCCTCACCATGGTCGGCAGCCAGGGGGAATTCGGCCCCATTCTGAGCCGGTTCCGCTTCAGCCGACCCGGCCGGAGTCTCAAACGCAATGCCGCCCATCAGAATCGAAGCCAGCGACTGAGTATCGACCTTGACCCCATTGGCATCGATCTTCAGATCGATACCGCTGGCATGCCAGAAACGGGCGCTGGTGGTGACAAAACGGTCGTAAGGAGCCTTAACGAAAATCCGAAGCGACAGGCTGCGGCCATCCTGGGCCAACTCGGTGCTCTCGATATGACCGACCGGGATGCGGCGAAAGAACACCGGCGAGCCGACATCAAGCGAACCGATATCTTCTGAATTCAAAACGAAACGACGGCCCGGCACATCGGACGACACCACCGGCGGGCTTTCCAGGCCGGTGAAATTATCGCGCGTCTCGTCCGAATAACCAGCATCGACGCCGATATACGATCCCGACAGTAAAGTATCGAGTCCCGAGACTCCGCTACCGGCGAGACGGGGGCGTACCACCCAGAACCGGCTGTCGGCGACGGCGAATTTGCTCGCCTCCTTGACCAGATTGATCGTCACCAACACCTGCGAGCGATCTTCGGCCAGATGCAGGGCGGTGACCTCGCCGATATCGACCGCCTTGAATTTCACCTTGGTCTTGCCGGGTTCGATGCCCTCAGCGGTGGCGAAGCTGACAGTGATGGTCGGCCCCTTCTCCCGCAATGCCTGGATCACCAGGGACGCCCCGATCAGCGCCGCCAGCAGCGGCACCAGCCAGACCATCGACGGCACCCAGCGCCGGGGCGGGTGAACATCCGGCTCGGGGACAGACTGCACCAGATCATCGCTCATCGCATCTCTCGTCATTGTCCCAGATCAGGCGGGAATCGAAACTGAAGGAAGCCAACATCGTCAGTACCACCACCGCACCAAAGGCGGCGGCACCCGGTCCGGCCTCGACCATCGCCAGCGAATGGAAACGGACCAAACCGGCCATCAGGGCGACCACGAACACATCCAGCATCGACCAGCGACCGACGAATTCGACGATGCGGAACAGCACCATGCGCTGGCGCCGGGTCCGGGCCGAGCCATGACGCACCGAAACCACCAGGAAGCCAAGGGCTCCCATCTTCAGGATTGGAATCAAGATGCTGAAGGAAAAAATCAGCACCGCCAACCCAACCGATCCCGTGTTCCAGAAATAGACCACGCCACTGATGATAGTGTCGTGAGTCTTATGGAACAGCGAGGTCGTTACCATCACCGGCAAAAGGTTGGCGGGCAGGTACAGGATGATTGCCGCCACCAACAAGGCCCAGGTGCGGTTAAGGCTGTCGGGCTTGCGGCGGTGAAGGACGCCGCCGCATCTGGGGCAGGTCATCCGACCAGGATGGCGGGGGGAGAGAGCGCCGCAATGGTCGCAAGCCACCAACCCGACTCGATCCGCCGTCACCATCGGGGGAAGCACAGTCATGATCCGTTCTCATCCCACAAGGACCGCAGATCGAAGGTCAGGATCGCCGCCAACAGGATCGTCAGGGCACCGAATGCCCACAACGCCACGCCCGGCAGGATGTGAGCCATGTTCGACAGCTTGACCAGGGCGACCAGGACTCCCAGCATGAACACTTCGGTCATTCCCCACGGGCGCATCGACTGGAGAAAACGCAGCAGCGGCGCGAACCAGACCGGACGTGTCGCCCCGCCCTGCCGCATCCGCACCGCGACCGACAGCAACGCCGTCATCGCCAGCAAATCGAGCAACGGAAACAATTGAGTCGTCGCGAAAACCAGCACGGCCATCAGCCGCCGCCCCTCGGTCCACAAGGTCACGATACTGCCGGACAGCGTGGCGCTGTTACTGACGCCCTGCACCTGCATCACGACGATCGGATAAGCATTGGCGATGATAAACGTGAGCAGCGCCCCGGTCACCAACCCCAACATCTGATCGGGGCCAATCCGGGATCGACCATACAGGCGGGCACCGCAACGCGGGCAGCGCGCGGTTTCGCCTCGTTTCAACCGTCGTCTCCGGTATAGGGCGTCGCATTCGGGACAGGCGCCAAGCTCTTCCGTCATGTCGATCCGCTTTGTCGGTTTGCAAAAGGCGAGAAGAGTGCCAAACGCTATCATCCCGGATGGGGGGCTGTCTGCCCTCGGCTCCGACGGTCAGCGTTGCACGGATCGAGCGCCTGTTCCTATCGAAAAACCACATGGAATCGGGAACGGCCACGGTGTTCAAACCCGGCGGCGCGCCCGCAAGGCGGCCGTGATGGTCCCGTCATCAAGATGATCGAGATCGCCGCCGATTGGCACCCCCTGAGCCAACCCAAACACCGCGGCCCGCCCCCCCGCCAAACGCTCGGCCAGATAATGCGCGGTGGTCTGTCCTTCGACGGTCGCGGGCAAAGCCAGGATGACCTCGGCCAGATCGGGGGCGGCGGCGCGCTCGATCAGCCGGTCAATGCCAAGATCCTCGGGACCGAGGCCATCCAACGCCGACAGCAGCCCCCCCAGCACGATATAACGACCACGGAAGCTGCCGGTTCGTTCCATCGCCCACAGCGCGGCGACATCCTCGACCACGCATAACAAAGTGGGATCGCGGCGAGGATCGGCGCAGATTGCACAGGGATCGACGGTATCGAAATTGCCGCACAGGCGGCAGGGAGCAACCCGCGCCGCGGCATCGGTCATCGCCCGCGCCAGCGGCTCCATCAGAGTCTCGCGCCGTTCCAGCAGTTTCAGCGCCGCCCGCCGGGCCGAACGCGGCCCCAAGCCGGGCAGACGCGCTAACAACTGGATCAACCGCTCGATTTCGGGTCCGACCATCGCGGTCAAACCCGAACCGGAGCGGCCGGCCCCCGCCCCGCCGGGAGTCCGGCCGGGGGGATCAGAACGGCAACTTCAGACCAGCGGGCAGCCCCATGCCGCCGGTGATCTTCTCCATCTCTTCCTGCATCACGGCCTCGGCCTTGGTCTTGGCATCGGCAAAGGCGGCGAGGATCAGATCCTCCAGCACCGAGATCTCTTCGGAATTGACCAGGGCGGGATCGATAGAGACCTTGCGCAGATCGTACTTGCCGGTAATAGTCAGCCGGACCATGCCCGCACCAGCCGAACCTTCGACTTCGGTCTCGGCCAACTTGGCCTGCATCTCGCCCATCTTGGCCTGCATCTGCGAGGCCTGCTTCATCAGATTACCCAGGTTCTTCATAGATCTTCCTCTCCAGGAAACAGTTCGAGTTCAATATCAGGCCCGGCTTCGCCCTCGTCGGGCGCAGGCTCGGGCGACGGTGCCACGTCGAGATCGCGCACGGCCTCAATCGCGGCTCCGGGAAAAGCGGCCATAACCGCTTTGACCAGAGGATGGTTGGCGGCGTCCTGGCGGCGGCGCAACTCGGCGCCCGCCTCCTGCTCCGCAAGAGTTGGTTCGGCAGGTTCGGTCGCATTCAGCGTGACGGTCCAGCGCCGCCCGGTCCAGTCCGACAACAATCGGGCGACCTTGGGAGCCAGATCGGACGGCGCTTTCGATTGTTGACGCCATTCGATCCGACCGGGCGCAAACGAAACCGGATTGACCTGGGTACGCAGGCTGACAGCCAACACACCTTCGCGCCGTTCGGAAAACAGCTCCACCACCTCGGCGAAACTGGTCGGCATCGGCGGCAGGGACACCGGCGGATTCAATGGAACCGGCTCGGCCCGCAACGCCACCGCACCGCCGCCACCGCCACCGCCATGGCCGGACGGAACCGGAGCATGACCGCCGATTGCTTCGACCCGACCGCCGCCGGAAGGCGCGCCACCACCCGATGGCCCACGCGGCGGCGGCATCACGCCAGAGCGAAGCTGTTCGACCAGTTCGGCCGGGCTGGGCAATTCAGCGGCAAAGGCCAGCCGCACCACCGCCATCTCGGCCGCCTGGATCGGACTGGGGGCGGAACGGGTCTCGGCCAACCCCTTCAGCAGCATTTGCCAGGCGCGGGTCAACGCCGCCAGCGACAGCCCCCCGGCCATCTGGCCGCCCCGCACCCGCTCGGTTTCAGAGACACCCGCGGTGTCGGCGGCAGCGGGAGAAACTTTCAGCCGGGTCAGCCAGTGGACCAGTTCCAGCATATCCTGGATCACCACCACCGGATCGGCTCCGGCTGCATATTGCTGGTCGATCAGATCGAGCGCCGGGGCAATTTCGCCCTTAAACACCGCATCCAGCAGATCGAACACGCGGGCGCGGTCAGCCAGCCCGAGCATGTCGCGGACTTGGGCCTCGGTAACCTGACGGCTGCCATGGCTGATCGCCTGATCGAGCAGCGACAGGCCATCGCGAACCGATCCATCGGCGGCCCGCGCGATCATCGCCAGCGCGCCCGGCTCGATCTCGGCCTCTTCCTTGGCGGCAATCGCGGCGAAATGGCGGGACAGAACGTCCATTTCGACCCGGCGCAGGTCGAAGCGCTGACAGCGTGACAGCACCGTCACCGGCACCTTGCGAATTTCGGTAGTGCAGAACACGAACTTCATGTGTTCCGGGGGTTCTTCAAGCGTCTTCAGAAGCGCGTTCCACGCCTTCTCCGACAGCATGTGCACTTCGTCGAGAATGAAAACCTTGTAGCGCGCCGAGGTCGGGCGATACCGCACCTGATTGGTCAGTTCGCGGATGTCGTCGATGCCGGTACGGCTGGCGGCGTCCATTTCCAAGATATCGACATGACGGTCCTCGGCGATGGCGCGGCAATGCTCGCACACACCGCACGGCTCGATGGTCGGGCCGCCCTTTCCATCGGGGCCGATACAGTTCAAGGCACGGGCGATGATGCGGGCGGTGGTGGTCTTGCCCACCCCGCGCACCCCGGTCAGGACGAAGGCGTGGGCCAGACGGCCGCCGCGAATCGCGTTGGACAGGGTGCGAACCATCGCCTCCTGCCCGATCAAACCGGCAAAATCAGTTGGCCGGTACTTGCGGGCCAAGACGCGGTACGGAGCGGGAGCGGTGATGTCGGTCATCGCGGCAGAATATATCGCGCCGTCGCCGATGCAAAGTCCCGCGCGACCCCTTCAGGTGCGGTTATCTCAGCCCGTTGAACAGCTGGTAGACAGAATCGGAAATGCTCGCAAGCCCTGAAGGGCTTGAACGTCATACCGTTGCTACGATTGAGTGAGGTGGGAGACCGGACAACGACCCAAATCTGAAATCGCTGCGGCTGCTTCCTTCCGGACCTGACCGGGTTGGCGATAGATTCGTCCGCCGCCGATCTCCCGGCCGCTTATCTACAGGCGACGAGATCGGCTGGCAAGCACAAAAAACACAGCCACAGGCAACACTACCTGATTGTTCGGAAGGGAACGGGTTAAACGGCAAACGACAGAACCGGAACCGGGCCAACACTCGCCTCCTCAGCGCTACTTCGGCCGGTCAATGTTGGCTTCAGGAAGTGTGCAGCTTCCACCAGGGTCTTCCTGTCCGCCACACCGCACGATCAGCCGCGTGGACAAATCGACGCGCGCAAATACGATCAGAAGGTGGAGCAAAGTTCCAACGGGAGCGCTTGGCCCAACCAGAGCCTCCATGCGAGATCACCCGCCAGCGTATTTCTCTTCACCTAAACCGAATGAACGTCTCTACATTATATATTTTTAATTTTCTTTTTTCATCCAGCGCGGACAGAACTGAAGAAATGGATAACCGTTTCGCGCCTGTGTCTGATCATGGTGATGACGAATGGATATTTACTTCATCCCGACAAGCTCTTCCGCCCTCAATGGAGTAGCGAACGGAGCCGCCGGAGGCATACTGATCGGCATCGCTGCCGGAGTGATGATGCTCGGCAACGGCCGTATTGCCGGGGTCAGCAGTTTTTTCGCCGGACTAACCGGCCAGATTCCGCCGACGTGGAAGGAAGATCTTCTGTTTCTGGCTGGCCTGCCCCTCGGCGGACTGATCTTCGTGCTGTGGCGGGGTGAGCCGCATCTGCTTATTCCCGATTCACCCTGGGTTCTGGCAGGGGCCGGATTTTTGGTCGGATACGGCGCCCGAATGGCCAACGGCTGCACCAGCAGTCACACCATCTGCGGTCTGGCCCGCCTGTCCAGACGCTCTTTGGTCGCCACCGCTGTATTCATCGCCACTGCGATCGTGACGGCCGCCGGGAGAGCATTGCTGTGAATGGAACGACGATCGCAAGAGCGGCGATAGCGCTGACCAGTGGCACGATTTTCGGTCTCGGACTGGCAATTTCTGGAATGATCGACCCCAGAAAAGTGCTGGGTTTCTTCGACATCTTCGGAGCATGGGACCCCAGTCTAGCCGGAATGTTGATCACCGCTATTCCGGTGACCTTTCTCTTTTACCGCCTGAGCGGTCGCCGCAGCGCATCGCTGACCGGGCGGCCGTTTCCTCCATCCGCACCCCTGCGGGTCGATAACCGACTGATCGTTGGCGCGGCACTCTTTGGAGTGGGTTGGGGGCTTGCCGGTCTCAGCCCCGGCCCCGCCCTAGAAGCCCTGGCATTCGATGCCCGCGCCCTTGTGTTTGTCACCGCAATGGCAACCGGCATGATTGTTCACCACACGACATCGCAGAACCGCCGACCGTAGGGAATTCGTACAACCAAATTTTGAGAATTCTGGCATGACGTTTGCTTGGGTGCCCTTGGTGCATTTACGCACCTCCGTCACAAAGGACCAACTCCATGCCTCGTCAGATCGCATTTTACGGCAAAGGCGGCATCGGCAAGTCCACCACCTCGCAGAACACCCTCGCGGCACTGGTCGAGATGGGTCAGAAGATTCTGATCGTTGGCTGCGATCCCAAGGCGGATTCGACCCGTCTGATCCTGAACTGCAAGCTTCAGGACACCGTGCTGCACCTCGCAGCCCAGGCCGGGTCGGTCGAAGACCTCGAACTCGAAGACGTGATGAAGATCGGCTACAAGGGCATCAAGTGCACCGAAGCTGGCGGGCCTGAGCCGGGCGTCGGTTGCGCCGGTCGTGGCGTTATCACCGCCATCAACTTCCTGGAAGAGAACGGCGCTTACGACGACGTCGATTATGTCTCTTACGACGTGCTGGGCGACGTGGTGTGCGGCGGCTTCGCGATGCCGATCCGCGAGAACAAGGCCCAGGAAATCTACATCGTCATGTCGGGAGAAATGATGGCGTTGTTCGCTGCCAACAACATCGCCAAGGGTATCTTGAAGTATGCTGGCGTTGGCGGCGTCCGCATTGGCGGCCTGATCTGCAATGAGCGTCAGACCGACCGCGAACTCGATTTGGCCGAGACCATGGCAAAGCGCCTCAATACGCAAATGATCCACTTCGTCCCGCGCCATAACATCGTCCAGCACGCCGAATTGCGCCGCCAGACCGTGATCCAGTACGCCCCGGATTCGTCGCAAGCCGACGAATACCGCTCGCTCGCGACCAAGATCCACGCCAATGCCGGCAAGGGCACCATCCCGACCCCGATCACGATGGAAGAGTTGGAGGATATGCTGGTCGAATTCGGCATCATGAAGTCGGATGAGGAGCAACTGGCCGAGATTCAGGCCAAGGATGCGGCCGGACTCTAGAGCGAATTTCGATCTGGCCGGATGTATTGCCGCTTGCCAGGCGGGTACATCCGACACCGCCCCCCTTCCGCCGGGCGGAAGGGGGGCTTATTTTATCTGCGGCAGACCGTGCCGTAAGCTTCCTGTCGCGTTCAATACAAAGTGACGGTTTCCAGACTTTTCCAAGCCGAAACCCGACAAAATCACAAATAATCAGGCATCGATAGAAATAAATTCCGCAACTCACCAGCCTGAGAATTTATTTTTTATTCAACTCAAAACAGCCATATCCTCACGAACAAAGGGGCGCAATTCGCTAAAACGACCGTCGCGTACCTTGATCGGCCATTCCCAATCGGTCAGCAAAGCTCGCCCCACCGCGACCAGATCGAACTCTTCCCGCTCCAGCCGACGGATAACATCGTCGAACCCCGCCGGTTGCGACCCCTCCCCCCGGAAGGCACCGAGAAACTCGCCCGACAGCCCAACCGAGCCGACGGTAATCGTCGGCTTGCCGGTGACCTTCTTGGCCCATCCAGCAAAATTGAGGTCGGAGCCATCGAACTCCGGCTCCCAATAGCGGCGTTGCGAGCAATGGAAGATATCGGTTCCGGCCTCGGCCAACGGCTCCAGCCATTGACGCAGCTCCTCGGGCGTTGTGGCGAGCCTTGCCTTGTAATCCTGCTGTTTCCATTGCGACACGCGCAGGATCAGGGGCAAATCTGGCCCCAGAGCGGCCCGCATCGCTTTAACCACCTCGACGGCAAAGCGGCTGCGCTCGGCCAGAGTCGGGCCGCCCCAGCGGTCAGTGCGGCGGTTGGTGCGGTCCCAGAAGAACTGATCGATCAGATAGCCGTGAGCAGCGTGAATCTCGACAGCATCAAAGCCGATCCGCGCCGCCGCCGTGGCGGCTCGACCATAGCCCGCAATGACATCGGCAATGTCTTCTTCACTCATCGCCCGTCCCGGCGGTGCATCCAGCCCAATCACCCCAGACGGGCTTTCCAAACCGCCCGGCGGCAACCAGGACTTCATCGGATTGGGCGCTCCCCCGACATGCCAGACTTGCGGCGCAATCAGCCCCCCGGCGGCATGAACCTGATCGACCACGGTTTGCCAGACGTCCAGAGCCTCGCCATGAAACAGCGGAATATTAGGATCATTGCGGGCGGCGGGGCGATCGATCACCGTCCCCTCGGTAACGATCAGCCCGACATCGCCCTCGGCCCGACGGCGATAATAATCCACCACCGCCGGAGTCGGAATCCCGTCCGGGCTGAACAGACGGGTCATCGGGGCCATCACGATCCGATTGGGCAAGCGGAGGGACTTGCAGGCGAATGGCTGAAACAGGGCTTGAGTCGAAGCGGTCTCGGCGGTCATCGCGAACGTCTCCTTCACACGGGGTGGGGGGATCGGCGTTGCAACAGCGCCATCACCGCCGGGATCAGCACGATAGCGCCCATCATGTTCCACAGGAACATGAAGGTCAGCAACAACCCCATGTCAGCCTGGAACTTGATATCGGAGAAAACCCAACTCATCACCCCGATCGCCAGGGTTACCCCGGTCATCGCCACCGCCGTACCCGTTGTTTTCAGAGTCTCCACATAGGCGTCGGGCAAGGACAGCCCATTTTCCAGATACGATTCCAGCCGGTTATAGATATAGATACCGTAATCGACACCGATACCGACCCCGAGAGCGATCACCGGCAAAGTCGCGACTTTCACCCCCAATCCCAACTGGGCCATGATCGCCTCGCACAGCACCGAGGTGATGTAGAGCGGGAACATGATCGCCACCACCACCCGCCAGGAGCGGAACTCCCACAACAGCAAGATCGCGACGATGCCATAGACCAGGAACAACATCGTTCGCTCTGCGCTTTTGATAACGATGTTGGTCGCCCCTTCAATCCCGGCAGTGCCTGCGGCGAGCAAGATCTGAATGTCCTGAGTGTTGGCTCGGGCCGCAAATTTTTCGGACGCTTCGATCACGCGGGTCAGGGTCTCGGCCTTGTGATCGGTCAGATAGAGCATCACCGGCACCATCGAGCAGTCGCTGTTATGCAGCTCGGGCGGGATCATCTTGTAGACGGCGTTCGAGACATAGCGGTCCCGGCTGATCGCAGACCAGCGCAAGTCACCGCCATTGGTTCCGGAGATCGATTTTTTCATCGCATCGACCATCGAGGCGGAAGATTCCACCCCCGGCACGCTTTCCATTTCCCACTGATAGCGATCGATCAGAGCCGCCACCGGATAGGAACCGCACTCGCCGGATGCGGTTCGCACCATCGCGACGAAGACGTCGGGACTGGTGGCGTAATGAGCGGCAAAGAAGGCGACGTCGCGGTTATAGCGGGAGTCGGCTCGTAATTCCGGCGCTCCGGGATCAAGGTCTCCGATCTTGAGATCGCGCCCGGCGACGTGGGCGCCAACCAGCAGCGCCAGCGCTACCCCGACCGCGACAGCAGCCCACCGCGGCTTGGCCGCCTGCGCGATCAGAAACGCGATCCGGCGCGGCTGCCGACGCGCCTTGGCGCGCTGATCGGCGATTGCCCGCTCTCCCACGCCGACATAGGACATCAATACCGGCAACAACAGCATCTTGGTGATGATCACAACCGCGACACCGATGCTGGCGCTGATCGCCAATTCCTGGATGACCCCGATCTGGATCACCAGCAAGGTCGAAAAGCCAACGGCGTCGCAGACCAGCGCGATCGACCCAGGCACGAACAACAGGCGGAAGGTGACCTTGGCCGCTTCCAGGGTCGAATGACCGGCGGCCCGCATGCTGGCCATCGTGTTGATATTCTGCACCGCATGGCTGACCCCGATCGCGAAGGTCAAGAACGGCACCAGGATCGAATAGGGGTCGAGACCGAACCCCAGCAACCGAACGATGCCCAACTGCCACAGCACCGCCAGCCCGCAGCAGAACACCGTGACCAGGGTGCTGCGCAAACAGCGCGAATACCAGAACAGCAAGGCCGTGGTCAGGACGAAGGTGACGCCAAAGAAAAGCAGGATGACCTGGGCTCCGGCAATCAGGTCGCCGACGATCTTGGCAAAGCCGGTGATATGGATGCGAACCGTTCCATCCTGAAAGCGATCGCGCACCTTTTGCTCAAGCTGTTCGGAGAAGCGGCCGTAATCGAGCTTGGCCCCGGTCTGGGGATCGATTTCAAGCAATGGGGCCAGAACCACCGCCGAGCGGTGATCCGAGGCAACCAGGCTGCCGACCCGCCCCGAACGCAAGACGTTGGTGCGAACCTCGGCCAGCATCCGCTCCGACCCATCGAACCCCTGAGGCACGATGACGCCGTTACGCATCCCTTCCTCGGTGACCTCGTACCACATCACGTTGGGAGTCCACAGCGACTTCAGATTGCCGCGATCGACGCCGGGGATATAGAAAACCTCGTCGGTGACTTTCCGCAGAGTTTCCAGGAAATCCTTTGAATAGATGTCGCCGTCCACCGCTTCGACGGCGATGCGAACGACATTGCCAAGAGGTCGCAACTCGCTTTCATACTTGAGAGTGTTGGCGATATAGGGATGCCCCGCAGGAACCATCTTCTGGAAACTGGCATCGGCGGTCAGCCCGGTGGCGAGATAGGCAAAGACCAGCGACGCGATTCCCATCACCACCAGAATCAGCGGACGGAAGCGGAACAGCAGATTCTCGACCCAGACCTCAATGGCGTGGGCAGTGTGGTGATGGAGCAGATCAGGGTCGGTATCAGTACGAATGCGGGTCTCGGCGGCAGTCATAAGCATTCCCTTCGACTCAAGATCATCGCGCGGTGACGATATCCCTCACGCGCACGCCGCCCGGCCCGGCCAGCACGATCCGGCCGTCAGCGGTGGCGGCAATCGCGGCGACCGGCCGGGGCGACGATTCGGCCTCGGCGGCGGGACAGACCCAACTGGCTCCGCCATCGCCACTGATCAGCGCGGAACCGCCGGAATCGTACAGCAGAACGCTGTCCGCCTGGACCAGACCAGTAACCAGGGTCTTCCCGGTGCAGGTGGCGCTTCGTTTCCAGGTCGCGCCATCATCGTCCGAACGATAGACCCGACCGCCACCGCCAAAGGCCAGTAGCGCCGATCCGACCCGGCGCAGACCGATGATCGTCCCGCGCTCGGACAAAGCCGAGACGGTCCAATGCTCGCCGCCGTCGGTAGAGCGGGTGATCCGCCCCCCTTCACCCGCCACCACGATCACACCGGACTCGTCGAACGCCACCGCGCCGTAATGCAGTCGCTCCAGATTGTCGATGCGGTCGCCCAAATAGACCCAGCTCTCGCCGCCATCCTTGGTTCGGAAGATCTGGCCGAACGAACCGACGGCCAGCCCGAACCGTGCATCCTTGAAAGCAACCGCCAGGAATGGCCGAGACGGAGCGAACCGAACCCCGGCGCTGGCATCGTCAAGGGCGGTTTCCGCCAGATCGAGGGCAGCGGCCGCCGCTTCATCCTTAGCCGGAGCGGATTCGGCGCGGGCACGGGCCAGGGCAACACGGCGTTCGGCATCGTGCTGTACAGCGGCGGCGGCTCGGGTGCCGTCGAACTGAACCGACCAGGTTTGCCCGCGGTCGGCGCTGTGCAGGATCACGCCGTCATGCCCGACCGCCCACCCATCGGTCGCGGTGGGAAAGGTCACGGCGGTCAAGGTCACCGACACCGGCACCTCGGCCTGAGTCCAGGTCGCGCCGTTATCGTCGGAATAGACCACGATTCCGCGCTCGCCGACCGCGACCAACCGTGCGTCAACATTGACGACCGAGAGACTGAGCGCCCGCGCCGCCTTCGGCGTCTTGAACGCAGGCAAGGTCGCCAGATCGATCCTTTCGGCGTGGGCGGGCATGGCACCCGCAGCAATCAGAATGGCAACGGCAAGACATCCCAACAGGGACGGGACGGCCCGGTGAGGCGGCGTCCTCCCCGACGGAGCGAACGCGGGGAGTTCCCTCCCCGCCTCCGGCCCGGCAAGCGTCTTAATTACCGACACGGCGCAGATTATCCGGCGAGTACATCGAGAAGCTTTGCTTCTCGCCGAACGTCGTCGGCTTCTCTTCGTTGGTCATCGCGTTGACGATGTAGCGCCGCGCCTGAAGATCATAGACCGCATCGTTGGCAATCCACGGCACATTGGCGTCATAGAACTGGATGGCGTGCAGGATATGCACCCGCCACAACTCGCCACGACCGTCATATTCGTCGGCCTCGGCGACCTGCCAGCTATCTTCGTCGATATAGAACACCCGCTTGGCATAGATGTGACGGGCACCGGGCTTCAACGTCCCTTCGACCACCCAGACCCGGTGCGGCTCATAACGGACCAGATCCTGGTTAAGGTGGTTGGGCTGGATGATCTCGGCATATTTCAGCGAGCGGTCGTTCAAACGATAATTGTTGTAGGCGATCAGCAGTTCCTTCTTGCCGATCAGCTTCCAGTCAAAGCGTTCGGGTGAGCCGTTAAACCCGTCGTAATCGTCCGAGGTCGCCAGTCCATCCGAATTCTGCGCCGGAGCATCGTGCGCGACTTCGGGGGCGCGCAGCACCCGACGCAGGCCGGGGTTGTAGCTCCAGGCCCGGCGTTCATCCTTGGCATGATCGCGGGAATCGTGGACCAACAGCGCTTCACCGGCCATGCTGGAGGGACCGCGCACCAGATTGAGATAGTAGCTGTGGCGGTTGGGATCGGGATTGCCCAGCGCCGCCGCCCAGGCCAGCCATTCCTCGCGCTTGACCGCAGTGAACGAACCGCCAGACTGGACCGGGAACATGCTGGAATAGCGATGAACCGTCCCGCCACGATAGCGCAGGATGTGATTCCACATCACCTCAAGACCGCTTTTCGGCAATGGAAACGGCACGGTGGAATTGACCACATTGTCGATCCCGGTCCCGGACGGGGTCAGTTGGGCGGCCCCGGCTTCCTGCTTCACCCGGTCATATTCGACCTGCGGCAACACAGCGGTCCGGTGGCTGGGATAGACGTGCATACGGAAGGTGTTCGGATAGCGCTTCAGCATCTCGTAGCTGCCTGGCGCCAACTTATCCTGATAGCTGTCGGCATTGGCGGCGGTGATGGTGTAGAGCGGCTTTTCGTCGGCGAAAGGATCGATATAGCCTTTCTCGGGAGAGAAACCGGGCGGCGGAGTCTTCAGCCCGCCGGTCCAAGCCGGAATCGACCCATCGGCATTGCCCGCCACCTCGGCCCCGACCGGGGTCAGATCCTTGCCCAGCCGCGCCAGTTCCTCCGGTGTCGCCGCCGCCCAGGCCGAGCACGCGCCCCCAAACATCAGAGCCAAAGCGCCGCAGCCGATCAACGACTTCAAAACGAACATGGTCTTCATCGATTGTCTCCCGCGCTCAGAACGTCACACCGGTGACCAGCGACACGAAGTCGCGATCGCGGTAGGGATCGTATTTGGCGTCTCGGTTGTAGGTGCTGTAGCTAAGGTCGGCGTAGTACATCTTGTTCCACTCGGCCCGCACTCCCAGGCCCAGATTCATCCGGTCCTCGACGAAGGTGTTGTCGGCCGAATAGCCCGAAACGTCATGGGACCAGAACAACCGAGGCGTCACGTTGCCGCCGAGCAGAAGGTTGTTGTAGGTCAGCGACAACTGGATGCGGTAGCCAAGGGCGTCACTGGTGGCAAACCCCTCATTCTCGCAATAAGAGGTGTTGGTGTTGGTGCAGGCCATCGTCGCGGTCCCGGCCTGACCGAACATCGGATCGCGGCCATAGCGGCGCGAGGTGTTGGGATCGCCGATCCCCGACCAGTGCTGATAGCCGATTTCGCCGATTACCTTGAACTCGTCGGCCGAAGCGACGTTGGAGAAGGTTTTGACGGTCGAAACCTGAATCTGGAACTTGTTCTTGCGGTCATAGCCATCAACCACCGTGCCAGCACTGGCACCATTGAGGAAAGCCATCGGTCCAGCCCGGCTGATCATGCCGTTGCCAAGATCGTTGGTATTGATCTGAACCGGCACACCGAACGATCCGCTCGCCTCGCCGAACACCGACCAACCCGCGATATCACCCGCCGCGCTGGCCCCCACCACACGAATATTCTCGGCGTCATAGTTCCAGTAATATTCGGCGGAACGCGCGCCCCTATAGATCGATCCGGCGATATTGCTGGGGCTTCGGATAAAGCTGAAGAACGGCGTCCGCGCATGATATTGCGCGTAATACAAACCAAAATCCGTGCCGATATCGGTGTTGTAATAGTGGATGTTGGCGCCCCACTGCCCGATATCGCCAGGATAGCGGTTGCCGCCGTTGGCCATTTTCGTATTGGCACCACCCAAAGCACGGATGCCATTGAATGCGGTGGGATCGGCAAAATTCGCCGGCGTCATCGTGATCACGTTCGAACAATTGAGATAGTCCGAGGCGCTCCAGAAGGTGCCGCACCCGTCCAGAACCGATCGCTCCCACGTAAACTGATAGAACGCTTCAAAGCTGATGCCGTTATCCAGACCCAGATTGGCCGAAATCTGCGGAATGGGGAGCAACACTTCCTTGACCTGGGCACCGGGACGCCGCGCCGCGCCGACATCGACGATTCCGTACTGATTGATACCGCCGGGGATGAAGGTACTTTCGCCCCAATTCACGACATGCTTGCCGATCTTCACCTTCAGCGGGGTATCGTCGGCCAGATCGAAAGTACCGTAGCCATAGGCGTCCAGCAGTTCGACGCCTGAGAATTTCGATGCCGGATAAAAATGTCCGTCGTTGATCGGGCTGCGGCTATAGCCGTTCGCGGCATCGCCGAAGGACGTGTTCTGGTTGCGGCCGATATAATCGTACCAACCCTTGACCCGACCGAAGACGCCGAACTGATCCTTACGCAATTCGACTTCGCCGATCGCCTTGCCCAAGGCGGAATAGAAGTCGCCGGCCCGGAAGTTCTGATTGCCATCGTCATGCTGACCGCCATCGACCTTACCGCCGTTACCGCGTGAGATCAGGCCCGGATCGGGATTTCGGGTTCGCATTGACGCTCCAACCGACAGGTCGAGGCTCCATCGTCCTTCATACCCGTTACCCAAGGAGAAATCGTCCGCCCGCGCCGTTACGCTCCACCCGGTCAGACAGCAAAGGGCTGTCGCCGTCCGCACCAAGGGCTTCACATAAGACTTTCCGTTTATTTTCGGTTCGATCTTCATATCCGCTCCCCGCCTTAATATTATTTATAGATCCACACTCTCCCACTCACCGCATGCCAACAGAACCGCGCGGCGCGGCGTCGGATCACATGCGAAGATCACCCAAAATGTTTCTTAAAAACCGGCCCGGTCGATCAGGGAAAGGCAACGGCGCTCCAGGATATTGACCGCATGGCCAAAGCCCGCGAAGTCGGGATTGGCGGCATGACCGGCGCAATATCTGGCGTAGATTTGCTGGGCGATCACCGCGAGGCGGAACGTCCCGAAGATCAGATAAAAATCGAATCGATCGAGAGTCAGCCCGGTCTTCCGACAGTAATAATCAACGATCTCGTCCCGGCTCATCATCCCCGGCAGATGGGACGGCTGGCGACGGATCGCCTGTATTTCGCCGTCATCGTCAGCCTGCACCCAGTAAGCCAGCGACGACCCAAGATCCATCAGCGGATCGCCCAGAGTCGCCATCTCCCAATCCAGCACGCCGACGATCGATGACGGATCACTGGTAGAGAAGACGATATTGTCCATCTTGTAATCGTTATGGATCAGACGAGTGGCGCGTTCGGCTGGCTCCGACGCCACCAACCAAGCCATTACCGCCTCGAAATCGGCCGTATCGGGGGTCCGGGCATCGCGGAACCGGCCGCTCCACCCTTCGATCTGGCGACGGACATAGCCTTGCCCCTTGCCGAGTCCGCCGAGGCCCACCGCTTGCGGATCTATTGCATGCAGTTCGATCAGCCGGTCGGTCATATTGCGGCACAAAGTGTGCGCCTGATCGGGCGATAAACTCATTCCTTCGGGCAGATCATGGCGGGGAATGAAGCCAATCAACCGCTCCATCACCACGAACGGGCCACCTATCACCGTCTCATCGTCGCTGCTGGCGACGATGGTCGGGACGTAAGGAAAAACCGGACGGATCGCCTGCAACAGCGCCGCTTCGCGCAAAACATCGTGAGCCGATTTGGCCTTGCGACCAAAGGGCGGTCTGCGCAAAATAAAATCGCGATTTGGATAAGAGACCAGATAGGTCAGATTCGAAGCGCCACCAGAGAACTGATACGATTTCGGCTCGCCCTCAAGGGTAGGGTCAATTGCCTTGATAAAGGCATCAAGACGCACAAGGTCAAATTCTTCCCGTGGTCGAACAGCACCCGGCCGGTCGGCAATCAACATTACGTGCTCCCTCCCAGAAGCTTTTATCATTCAGAGCCGTTTTTTCGGCTTTATTATTATCTTTCTCAGCCTTATGCCGCTCGGGGCAATTGACCGAGCCAGATCCGCCGGGATTTTTTGACATCCCTTGCTGACTGGATTGCTACAGGTTACGGTTTGCTGGAAATGAATCAATTGAATGTACTTCATGGTGCAATATGAGCATCCCGCATTATCGCCGTTACGACCTGAATCTGTTGGTGGTTCTCAGTGCGATCTTCGAGGAAGGCAACATCACCCGCGCCAGCCAGAAGCTCAATCTGACCCAACCCGCGGTCAGCCACGCCCTCGCCCGGCTGCGCGACGTCTTCCAGGATCAGCTATTTGTGCGTCAAGGCGCCGCAATGGTCCCGACCCCGTTGGCCCGTCAGATCATCACGCCGGTCCGCACCGCGTTGCAGTCGCTGGGATCGCTGACGGAGGAGCGGACCTTCGACCCGGCCGCCGACCGGCGGGTGTTCCGGCTGGCGCTGCGGGACGTGTTTGAATCGAGCGTCCTGCCCCCCCTGATGGAGCAATTGGAAAAAACCGGGTCGCTGATCGCGATCCACAGCGTTCGAACCGACCGGACCGAGATCGAAGCCGAATTGCGGAGGGGATCAATCGATCTGGCCATGGACATCCCCTTCCCCGTCGGCGACGAAATCAACCAGTTGCGGGTAGTCCGCGACCCGCTGACCGTGGTGGCACGGCGCGGCCACCCGCATATTGCCGCAGGCAATCTTAGCCTCGACAGTTTCCTCGCCCAGGGACATGTCATGGTCTCATCGCGCCGCAAGGGACCGGGAATCGAGGATTTCGAACTGAACCGGCTGGGCCTGCGCCGTGAGGTCAAACTGCGCTGCCAGCATTATTTCGCCGCCTGCCGGGTCGTCAGCCAGACCGATCTGTTACTGACGATGCCGGGCCGCTATGCGCAGGTCGCCAACCTCGCCTTCGACAACCTTCTGCTGCCGCTGCCGTTGAAGATTCCCGACCTTGACGCCGTGATGTACTGGCACGCGAACATGGATGAAGATCCCGCCTCGTTATGGCTGCGGGGACGGCTGACCGACATTTTCAGCGATCAGCCGACATCCACCGCATCTCAGGCGATCTGAGGCATTTTCGGCGCGGCACGCTCCAAGATACCGGCCAGACGGGCCGACACCCCGGAATCGCTCTCGGGATGAGTGATGATATAGAATCGGTCATCGACCACCGCCGCAATCGTCTGTTCGGCGATATCACGGGCGGTGATCGAGCTGGCCTCAATGATCTGACGGATTTTCTCGCCATAGATCGGAGCCTGCGGATTGGTTGCCCGCAGTTCGGCGGGACGGTTGCGATGGGACTCGGCAATGCCGGTTTTGACGAAACCAGGACACAGGACCGACACGCCAATCGAGGTCCCGGCCAGCCGCAAATCGTGGTACAGACATTCCGACAGCGTCACCACTGCGTGCTTGCTCACGCAATAGACGCTCATCCCCGGCGGCGACATCAACCCAGCCACCGAGGCGGTGTTGACGATATGAGCCGGACCTCCCTGCGCGATCATCCGAGGCACGAAGCTGCGGATGCCGTGAACCACCCCCATCAGGTTGACGTCGAGAACCCACTTCCAATCTTCCAGGGTGGCGGACCAGACCGGACCGGCGGCGGCAACACCGGCATTGTTGAACAGCAGATGGCCACCGCCGAACCGTTCCCAGGTGCACTCGGCCAGCGCCTCGACCTGCTCGGGCTTGGCGACGTTGGTGGGAACCACCAAAATCCCGACCCCGGTTTCGGCGACCAGATCGCTGGTCACGGCCAGCCCTGCCACGTCGAGATCGGCAAGCACCAGATTCATCCCCTCGGCGGCGCACAGCACGGCGAACTCGCGGCCGAATCCGCTGGCGGCACCGGTAATGATGGCGGTCTTTCCTTGCAGTTCCATCGTTCGGATTCCTTCGAGTCTCAGGAGACGAGATAACCGCCATCGACGGTCAGACATGTGCCCGTGGTGTAGCTGGCGGACGGCGACACCAGATAGAGAACCGCTCCGGCCATTTCGTCCGGTTGAGCGGCACGACCCAACGGCAAGCGCTGCGTCACACCCGCGAGAATCTTGGGGTTGCCGGTCAGGGCCGAAGCGAATTTCGTGTCGGTCAGGCCGGGCAGCAGCGCATTGACCCGCACCCTCATCGGCCCTCCTTCAAGGGCGAACGCATGGGTCAGCGAAATCACCGCCGCCTTGGTCATCGAATAGAGTCCCTGCTGAGGCGCCGGTCGGACACCATTGACCGAGGCGACATTGACGATACTGCCCCCGCCCCCGGCGGCGATCAGCTTCATCCCCCGCGCCGACATGAAGAAGTAGCCCCGGATATTGACATCCACCGTCTTCTGAAAAGCGGTCAGATCGGTTTCGACCAACGGCCCGAAATAGGGATTGGTTGCCGCGTTATTGACCAGGATATCGAGCCTCCCATGACGTTCGGCGATCCGACCGAACGCCGCCTCGATCTGCTCCATCTCGCCGATATGGCAGGCCAGGGCCTCGGCACTTCCACCCGCGTCGCGGATCGCGGCGGCGACGGTCTCACACTCCTCCTGCTTGCGACTTGAGACGATTGCGTGAGCCCCAAAGGCAGCGAGGGTGCGGGCAATCGAGGCTCCGATGCCCCGGCTGGCTCCGGTAATCAACGCCACCTTGCCGGTCAGGTCGAAGAGGGCGGGTATAGACGCGGACATGATCTTGGCCTTCCCTATCGGTTGGTGATCTTGCTTTTGTCGCCCGCCGCTTCGAGATGGGCGAAGTTGTTGAGGTAAAGCAGACTGGCGCGTTGGCGGTCATGAACAACCCTGGTCACGCCGCTATTGACCAGAATATTGTTGAGACTGACGGTGACGGCGTTGGACAGACCGAGCAGATGCTGGCAGATCGCCGCGATCGGACCGCCCGAGGTGAAGATAATCGTGCTGCCAGACGGTGCCGCCGTCTCGACCTGACGGCGAAAGGCCGCAATGCAGCGGTCGCGAAACACCCCCCAGCTTTCGCGATAATTGGAATCGTGCCCCCCTTCGGCCCAGCGCAGAACAGCCGCGGAAAATACCGTCTGGAACGCGCGGCGAGGATCGTCACTGGCGGCAAGAAAGCCACGGATACTGTCATGAGAGGCAAGATCGGGACGATAACAGCGCAGTACGTCGAGAAAATCGAACTCGTCGAAGCCGCTATCCTGCGACACTGGAACGGTGGGATGGGGCTGGACCGCCAGGAACGCCTCGGCGGTCTGAAGGTGACGGCGCAACCCCCCGGTCACCACCCGATCGCAGACGATATCGGCCTCCGAGAACCAGCGTCCGAGCATCCGCCCCTGCTCCTCGCCCAAGGGGGACAGCCGGTCATAATCACGGCTGCCGAACGATGCCTGACCATGGCGGACCAAATAGACCTGCCCCATCGCGGCTCCGATCAGGCCGGAGCCATGTATTTGCGCAGTTCAAGCTTCGCGACCTGGGCACGGTGAACCTCGTCCGGGCCATCGGCGATGCGTAAGGTACGGGCACAAGCGTACATCCAGGCCAGGGGAACGTCGTCGCTGACACCGGCGCCGCCATGGGCCTGAATCGCCCAATCGATCACGGTACAGGCGACATTGGGAGCCACCACCTTGATCAAGGCGATTTCCTTACGGGCGGCCTTGTTGCCGACCGTATCCATCATATGGGCGGCCTTGTAAGTCAGCAGGCGGGCCTGATCGATCATCGCGCGGCACTCGGCGATCCGCTCGTGCCACACCGACTGAACCGCCAGCGGCTTGCCGAACGCGACCCGCGACAACAAGCGCCGGCACATCAGTTCCAGCGCCCGCTCCGCCGCGCCGATGGCCCGCATGCAATGATGGATCCGCCCCGGCCCCAGACGGCCCTGGGCGATCTCGAAACCACGCCCTTCCCCCAGCAGGATGCTGTCGGCCGGAACCCGCACATCGCGAAACCGGATTTCGGCGTGGCCATGAGGGGCGTCGTCATAGCCAAATACGGGAACCCAACGCTTCACCGTGACGCCAGGGGTATCGATCGGCACCAGGATCATCGATTGCTGAAGGTGGCGGTTCGGATTGGCGGCGTCGGTCTTGCCCATCACAATCAGAATCTTACAGCGGGTGTCATTGGCTCCGCTGGTCCACCACTTGGTGCCGTTAATGACGTACTGATCGCCATCACGGCGGATGTCGGTGCAGATGTTGGTGGCGTCGGAACTGGCGACCGCCGCCTCGGTCATCGCGAAACCGCTTCGAATCTCGCCCGCCAGCAACGGCTCCAGCCAGCGCGTTTTCTGCTCGGGAGTACCGTAGCGAACCAGAACTTCCATATTGCCGCTATCGGGAGCGGAGCAGTTGAATACTTCCGAAGCGAAGTGACTGCGGCCCATGATCTCGGCCAGCGGCGCGTATTCGAGATTGAGCAGACCGGCACCGTACTCGCTTTCGGCCAGGAACAGATTCCACAATCCGGCTGCTTTCGCCCTGCCCTTCAACTCTTCCAGTAATGGAAGCGGCTTCCACCGAGTCGTCCCCTGGCCGACCTGGGCAAACAGCTCGGCTTCGCGCGGGTAATAATGCTCGGATAGAAAGTCGTTGACGCGGCGGCACAAATCCCGGCTTCGCGGTGTCAGTTCATCGAACATCGGCCCCTGGTCCATCGCGCAACCCCCTTACTTCCATGTCAAAAAAAGTGGGCCAAGCGGCAATGCTGCCCGGCCCAAGTTGGAGTCTTCCCCTCGAAGACACCGGAAATAACCAAATAATACGACAAATCAAACAACAGCCTATTCATCGGCTTATTCAGAAAATAACTATCTTGTATTCTCCCAACACAGAGAGGGGCGTCCCTCAGCAATCAGAGGTAATCCACCCCAGCCAATCAATCCAATGAATTGTCTGGATTTTTTAAAATTAGTTTTGTGCATAAATGGAGGCGCTAATGGAGAGAACACGGATGAGACCGAGACTCTCTGTTCTTCGCCCGCTTCAGGCGAAGGTAATTCTGCGGAGGGTCGTCGCGCTGAATCCTGATACCAAGCTGCACTGAGTGAAACTCATCGCAGCTTGGTTAGGCCCGAAGGGCCGTCAGGAGACGGGAAGGATGATCTTGCCGACCGGAGTCAGGCTAAGGCGGGCGAGTTTAAGATGCGCCCACGCGAACGGAATGCCGATAATGGAGATCGCCAGTCCAACGGCAAGAATGAGGTGGCCGAGAGCCAGCCACCAACCTGCCAGCACGAACCACACGATATTGCCGACTGTAGAAAGGGCCCCCGCGTCTGGGGCTTCGATCACGGTCTGCCCGAATGGCAAAAGGGTATACCCAGCCAGTCGCAGCGCCGCCGGGGTCCAGGGCAAGCCGACGATGGTAATGGCCATGATCGCGGCGGCGATCAGCCAGCCGAATGCCATCGGCAAACCGCCAAAAAACAGCCACAGTATGTTCAGGATCAGAGACACACCGTTCCTCCTCCCGTGTCGGGAATGATCATAAACCGATACTGCTCAGGAGAGACGTTTATTCCGCGACAGCAGGCTCCACCCCATACACACCGTCATCGGTAACCAGATAATCGATGCGATTATCAACCAGGGCGCGAGCGGCCTCTTCCGGCGTATTGATGATCGGCTCTTCGTGCACATTAAAGCTGGTGTTAACGGCGGCAGGAAGCCCGGTTTCAGCCTTGAAATCGGCCAGGATGTCATAATAAAGCGGATTGTCGGCACGGCGGATGACCTGGGGCCGCGCCGTGTTGTCAACATGAACGACGGCCGGAATACGGTCGCGCCAATCCGGCTTGACGTTACAGGTGATCGTCATGAAGCGGCAGGCATAGGCATTGACGTCAGTAACGTCGAAGACCGTCCGGGCGTCCTCTTCGGCGATCACGGGAGCGAACGGCATAAACTCGCTGCGGTCCAGCCGGGTGTTTAGGGAATCGTTGATGTCGCGGCGCAACGGCGAGGCCATGATGGTACGGGCACCAAGCGCACGCGGGCCGAACTCCATCCGCTGCGAAACGATGGCAACCGCCTTGCCTTCCGCCAACAGATGCGCGGCGACCGGAACCGGAGCGCCATCAAGGCGGTGAATGCGGCTGCTGAACTCACGGAATCGCGATCCGGTGACCCCAGCGAAAGCCCGCCCCCAATAGACATCGCCCAGACGGTAGCGCCGGGTCAGCCAGACACCGAAACCATCGCGCTCCAGCAGGAATTGGAGGGCACCACCGATCACCAGCCCCTCGTCCCCCATCGGCGGGACGATGAACACTTCCTTCAACCCGCAAGTTTCGGCCAGCCGCTGGTTCAGTTTGACGTTGGCGAACAGCCCACCGGCCAGCCCCAGACGGCTGACCTTCTCGCGCTCCAACAGCTTCGAAACCGACCCCACAATCGCCTCTTCGACGAAGGTCTGGATCGAGGCGGAAGCGTCCTCGCGCGACTGGCCTTCGCACAGAGCCATGAACGCCTCGCGCATGGCCCCGCCATTGGGGAAATCGCTGGTGAAAAGGCCGTTCTCATCCATCGAGAAATGAGCGGCGAAATCCTTGCTGATCGTCGGCTTGCCATAGGCGGCAAGCCCGGTAACCTTGCCCTCATGGTGCAGCGGGCGGAACCCCAGCGCCTCGGTCACGTTGGCATAGGCCCGCGCCAGACTGTCGATCCGATAGGCCCGGTGCAGCCAGCGATCATCGCCGAACAGGGTGGTCAGACGCCCATCTTTGAACACGCGATGGCTGTAATTAACATTATCGCCCGCACCATCGGCGGTATAAAGCAGCGCATCGTCCCAATCGGTGAAGAACAGCGACGGCAAAGCGTGCGCGGCGTGATGATTGGCGAAAAACACCTTCGTCCCGGCGGGAATGCCATAAAATTCAAGGACTTTGGCGATGTCGAGCACCTGAGCGGGATCGAGAAGACCCGCCTTGGCCAGCACCGTAGACAGATCGCGAGTCCCCGAACGGCCCTGGATCGTGTCGCGCCAACGCCGGAACAGGTCCGTCTTATAGAACGCGCGGGGAAATTCGCACCGGCTGAACACGACGACATCGACGTCGGAAGGCTGAACTCCGCCGATCGACAGCACCTCGGCAACGCAGTCGCGGGGCGCTCCGCCCTCTTTCTTGATCCGGCTCAGGCGCTCTTTCTGAATCGCGGCGACAACACGATAGCCGTCCAGCAGAGCTGCGGCCGAGTCATGGATTCCGCAATGGATCGAAAGGATACACGTCATCGCCGTCTTTTCATCCGTCTCAAAGCACGCCAAGTGCCACCTTCTGGCACAAAAAGCGATCCTATGTCATCCGAAAATAGGGTGATTGCAAAAGCCGAATTCTCGCCAGCCGCATTGCAGACACCAGGAAATCAATCTTGTCGCAGATCGAAATATGGCGCGGATCGTTGCCTTTTCCCGTCTTGATTTAGAACAGATATTTCGAGACGACAACCCGGTCGCGGCCTTCGTGCTTGGCCTGATAAAGCGCCTCGTCGGCACGGTTGAGCAAGCCGTCCGGGCTTTCGCCCGCCATCAGAGCGGCAACCCCGGCACTGACCGTATGGCAGCGACCGGTATCGAAGCCATGCTCACGCGCCTCCTGCCCGATCCGCTCGGCCAGCACCCGCGCTTGCTCCAGATCAGTTTCGGGACACAGGATCAGGAATTCCTCGCCACCCCAGCGGCCGACAACATCTTGGGTCCGTGCGGTCTTACGGGCGATATTGGCAAAGGCGATCAACACCTTGTCGCCGATCAGATGGCCGAAATCGTCATTCACCTGCTTGAAGAAATCGATATCGAGCAGAACAATCGAAAATGGGCGGGCATAGCGACGGAACCGCTCGGCCTCGGCCTGAAGGCGTTCGTTCAGACTGGCCCGATTGGCCAAGCCGGTCAGGGCATCGGTCTGCGACAAAGCCAGAAGCCGCTTGTTCAGCGCCCGCAGCTTGATCAGCCAAAAGCCGCTGGTGAGGATCACCGCGCCCAACAGAGCGACGATCTTGAAAATCAAATCGTAATCGACGCCGGACTGAACCCGGATCGAAACATGGCGATTGGCGATCTCGTCCCGCTCCGCCGCCGTGATATCGCGCACCCCCTTGTTCAGAATGTCGCGGAGCATGACGTGATCCTTCGCCACGCCGATCCTCAGCTTGTTCTCATAGCCAGGAACCTGCCCCGAGATCTTCAGATTGAACCAGCCGTCTTCCTTGATGGTATAGACGGCAACGAGCATTGAGCGCATCGTCATCGCCGCCTTCTTTTGCGACACCATCCCAAAGGCTTCGGCTTCGCTGCTGGCCGTGACCACCTTCAGATTGGTGAAATCACGCCGAACCCGTTCCTCGGTCGAGGTTCCTGCCGGCAGAACCAGAACCTCGTTGGAAACATCGCTAAGGTTCTCGATATAGGGATGCTCTTCACGGGTCACGATCACATTGCGGTCGAGGAACAGCGGATCGGTAAAAATCAGCCAAGCATCACGCGTCGGTGACTGATTCAGGAAGTTGAGGATTTGGCACCGTCCCTCCTTCGAGGCGGCAACGCTTTCCTCCCACGTCTTGGTGACGACCAGTTTCAGGGCAACCCCGGCCCGGCTTGCCGCCAGACGCAACAGATCGGCGCCGATACCGACATGCGCCCCTTCGCTGTTGATGATCTCGTAAGGTGCCCAGTCGGGATCGACACAGACGGTGAATGGAGCGTTGTCGGCCAAATATTTCTGTTCGGCCCCGGTCAGATCCGCCGACAGCACAAGCGAAGGCATCGCGATCAGGGCCAAAAGCACCGATACCGCGACCGCATTCCTAAGACTGGTCCGGAACTGTCTCACTCGCCCATCGGAAAGCAGTGGATCGGGGAATTGTTCGGGAGATTCCCGCCTATCCACCAGCGGGTAAAAGACGGCACACGCGGTTACAATCGATCAGAATAATTAACATATCCCACTGCCCCGATCGCGGCAACAGCTTCCCCCAGGGGGTACTTTTCAGAAATATGATCTTCAGCGTTCTCTGATATAAGACCCATGAGCCTTTAAGTGTAGCAATAGATGCTTGCCTTGGACGAGAGGTCCATCATACATCACGCTAAGATCACAAGCCTAAAGAGACACGGCATTATAGCTCGGTGTCGAGTCGGGCAGCAGCACCGCTGCCGCCACGACCGACCTGGACGTCCCTCCCCAAGCCAGCAACTGTCACCGGCTTATAAAGAATCGCTTATCGCCGCCCATTGATGCGGCGATAGAGAGTATTGCGGCTGATCCCNAGACGGCGGGCAGCTTCGGACAGATTGCCGCCGCTGGCCACGAGCATCCGCTCGATCAGAGAATCCGATGCCGCCCGCAATGTCGCCGTCCCGATCTCGCCCCCCACGGGAGCAACCGAGGGACAGCGCAGATCCTCGACGAAATCTTCGGGCAGATGGTCCCAGCCGACCGCATCCTCCCCGGGATCGAGCAGAGCGCAGGCGAAACGCAGCACGTTGGCCAGTTCACGCAGATTGCCGGGCCAACGGTAGGTGGCAAAAGCATCGGCGACATCGGGAGCAAGCGTCAGCCCGGCATTCGGGGCGAAGGTGTCGAGCATCCGGGCAACCAGGACTAAAAAATCGCTCCTCTCGCGCAGAGGAGGAAGGACCAGGGTGAGTCCGTTCAGCCTGTAATAGAGGTCGGCGCGGAACCGTCCGGCCTCGACTTCCGTCTTTAGCGGCCGGTGGCTGGCCGCGATCAGAGCGAAATCGACCGAAGTCGGCTTGCCTCCGCCCAACGGCACCACCTGACGTTCCTGCAACACCCGCAACAAACGGGTTTGCAACGTCAACGGCATGTCGCCGATTTCGTCCAGGAACAGGGTGCCGCCATGCGCCTCGCGAATCCGTCCGGGCGAACCGTCCCTCCGGGCGCCGGTAAATGCGCCGGGCGCATAGCCGAACAATTCGGCCTCGATCATATGTTCGGGCAAGGCGCTGCAATTGACCGCGACGATAGGCTGGCTGCGGCGCGGCCCGGCGGCATGGATAGCGGCGGCGAACATCTCCTTGCCGACGCCGGATTCACCCTGCAACAGAAGCGGAATCGGCTTTCCGGCCACTTTGCGGGCGCGATCGACGGCCCGCGCCATCCGCTCGTCGCCGGTATCGAGTTCAGACAAGGCGTCGCGGACCGGCTGAAACGGCGCGGGACGATTGGGACGCGGCACCGCCCCCCGCCCCGGCTCGATTCGCACGAACAGGCTTCGTCCATCGGCCCCGACCGCCGATACCATCCCGCCCGGTCGGCGGCGTCCATGGTCCTGGATGGCGGCGAGGCGCAGGGACAGCGCCTCTTCGATCCGTACCCGGCCGATATCGCCCACATCCAGCCCAAGCAAGGCCAGACCGGCCCGATTGGCCCCGACGATCTGCCCCGTCTCCGACAACGCGACCAGCCCTTCGGCCAGAGTCCCCAATCCCTCGGCACGGGAATGCAGGTGCAGGCGCAACGCGCCGTCGTGACGGGCCTCGAACAACTGATTCTCAATCATATGCCCGGCAGTGCGGACCAGAGCGACGGAATGCGGGTGGTGGCCGCTATGGTGAGCGGAAATGTCGAGGATGCCGAGCACATCTCCTCCCGGCCCGACCACCGGCACGGCGGTACAGGAAAGAAAGCGATTCTGCTCGAAGAAATGCTCGCCGCCATGAACCACCACCGGAGCGGATTCGGCCAGGGCAGTCCCGATCGCGTTGGTGCCGCGATGGTCCTCGTGCCACGACGCCCCCGCCCGCAACGCCACCCTGTCGGCGCGTTCCAGGAAATCGGCATCGCCCAGAGCTTCGATCACCACCCCGTTATCGTCGGCCAGGATCACCATACTGCCTGCGCCCTGAGTCTGAGCGTACAGATAATCCATCACCGGACGAGCACGCAGCACCAGATCGCGCCGTCGTTCGAGCGCGAGGGCGAGGCACGATTCAGAAACAGGGTCGGCCCCTGCGTGACGGGAGAAGGGTTGCAATCCGGCCCCCAGACAGCGCTGCCAGGATTGGGCGACGGTGGGATTGATCATCCCGGCGGGTGGAAGCGTGCCGCTATCAAGCATATGCCGAGCGTGATGCAACGCGGAGTCCGGCTGGCTCCTGAGGTTATCCATGACGTGTCTCCTCCGTGGGGCATCCTGCCTGATGGCGGCACCCTCTCTATTGCCTCCAGTGTCATCGCGGGACACGCCTCAACGCAAGAAAAAGATCGACGGTCCATTCCCTTGTTCCATTTTGCCACACTGTCCCGGAACGGCACAGGTCACCGCCGCGCGGAGACCCATTAATATCGTTTTATTTCAATAAGATAATAAATTGGCACGCCACATGCTTTGTATCCTCCCGCGACCGCCCCAAGCGGAACGCCAAACAACCAAGGGAGGATCTCGATGCTTTACCCCGCGCCCGGTGCGCCCGGTGCTCCTGTCGAGTTCAAATCGCGCTATGACAATTTCATCGGTGGCGCCTGGACGCCTCCGGTCAAAGGACTCTATTTCGACAACGTTACCCCGATCACCGGCAAGGTGTTCTGTCAGGCGGCACGGTCAAGCGAAGAAGACGTCGCATTGGCGCTCGACGCCGCCCACGCCGCCGCCGAGAGCTGGGGCCGCACCAGCGCCACCGACCGTTCGAATCTGCTGCTGCGGATCGCCGACCGGATGGAAGCCAATCTGGAAAAGCTGGCCTATGCCGAAACGGTCGATAACGGCAAGCCGATCCGCGAGACCCTGGCCGCCGACATTCCTCTGGCAATCGATCATTTCCGCTATTTCGCCGCCTGCATCCGTGCCCAGGAAGGCAGTCTGTCCGAACTGGACGAAACCACCATCGCCTATCACTTCAACGAGCCGCTGGGAGTCGTCGGTCAGATCATCCCGTGGAACTTCCCGATCCTGATGGCGACGTGGAAGCTGGCCCCGGCTCTGGCCGCCGGGAATTGCGTGGTTCTGAAACCCGCCGAGCAGACCCCGATCGGCATCCTGGTACTGATCGAACTGATCGCCGACCTGCTGCCGCCCGGAATCGTCAACATCGTCAATGGCTTTGGGTTGGAAGCGGGCAAGCCGCTGGCGTCGAGCAACCGGATCGCCAAGATCGCCTTTACCGGCGAGACCACCACCGGCCGGCTGATCATGCAATATGCTAGTCAGAACCTGATCCCGGTGACGCTGGAACTGGGGGGCAAGTCTCCCAACGTCTTTTTCGACGACATCGCCGCCGCCGACGACGAGTTCCTCGACAAGGCGATCGAAGGGTTCGTGATGTTCGCCCTGAACCAGGGCGAGATCTGCACCTGCCCCTCCCGCGCCCTGATCCAGGAAACGCTTTACGACCGCTTCATGGAACGCGCCCTCGCCCGCGTTGCCAAGATCCGACAGGGCAGCCCGCTCGATACCGAGACGATGATCGGCGCGCAGGCTTCGACCGAGCAGATGGACAAGATCCTGTCTTATCTCGATATCGGCCGCGCCGAAGGTGCCGAGGTGCTGGCCGGGGGAAGCCGGGCGGCCTTGGGCGGCGACCTGACCAACGGCTACTACATCCAGCCGACCGTGTTCAAAGGCCACAACCGGATGCGGATCTTCCAGGAAGAGATCTTCGGTCCTGTCGTCGCCGTGACCACGTTCAAGGACGAGGCCGACGCCCTGCACCTCGCCAACGACACCCTCTACGGACTGGGATCGGGACTGTGGACCCGTGACGGCAACCGCGCCTTCCGCTTCGGTCGCGGCATCAAGGCCGGGCGGGTGTGGACCAACTGCTATCACCTCTACCCGGCCCACGCCGCCTTTGGCGGTTACAAGCAATCGGGAATCGGCCGCGAGAACCATCACATGATGCTGGATCACTATCAGCAGACCAAAAACCTGCTGGTCAGCTACAGCCCCAAGGCCCTGGGCTTCTTCTAATCGTCACCTTCCCCTTCGCTACGGACAAGATTGGAGCACCCCATGACCGAGACCACGTTCTTCATCCCCTCGCTCAACATGATGGGCGCCGGTTGCCTTTCCAACGCCGTCGCCAATGTGCGCCGCTATGGCTTCGAACGGGCGCTGATCGTCACCGATTCGGTTCTGCACAGCCTGGGAGTCGCCGACAAACTGGGGGCGATGCTGGCTGCGGAAGGCGTGTTCAGCGCCATCTTCCCCGGTGCACAGCCCAATCCCACCGTCGGCAATGTCGAAACCGGGCTGGCGCTGCTGAAACAGGAAAAGTGCGATTGCGTGATCTCGCTGGGTGGCGGGTCGTCGCACGATTGCGCCAAGGGCATCGCCCTGACCGCCACCAACGGCGGCAGCATCCGCGATTACGAGGGGGTCGATAAATCGGCCACGCCGCAATTGCCGCTGATCGCGATCAACACCACGGCGGGCACCGCCAGCGAAATGACCCGCTTTTGCATCATCACCGACGAAAAACGATTGGTGAAGATGGCGATTGTCGATCGCAACGTCACCCCGCTCCTGTCGGTCAACGACCCGGAGTTGATGCTGGGCAAGCCGCCGATGTTGACCGCCGCCACCGGGATGGACGCCCTGACCCATGCGGTCGAAGCTTATGTCTCGGTCGCCGCCACCCCGATCACCGATGCCTGCGCCCTGAAGGCGGTGTCGATCATCGCGGGGAACCTGCGCACCGCTGTCGCCGAGGGGAACAATCTGGCGGCACGCGAAGCGATGGCCTATGCCGGCTTCATGGCCGGAATGGCGTTCAACAACGCCTCCCTGGGCTTTGTCCACGCCATGGCGCATCAACTGGGCGGCTTCTACGACCTGCCGCACGGAGTCTGCAACGCGGTGCTGTTGCCCCACGTCGAAGAGTTCAACGCCGACATCGCCGCCGCCCGGCTCAAGGACGTCGCCCACGCCCTGGGAGTCGATACCCTGGGCATGTCGGATCGTCAGGGTGCCGATGCCTGTATCGCCGCGATCCGGCGGTTATCGAACGATATCGGCATTCCGTCCGGTTTGACCCAACTGGGCGTCAAGGATACGGACATTCCGACCCTGGCCGCCAACGCACTGAAGGACGCCTGCGGCCTGACCAACCCGCGCCGGGCCAGTCAGGCGGAAATCGAATCAATCTTCCGCGCCGCCGCATAACATCAACGGCTATCTTTGCATCGGCGGCTCAATGAAGGATTGAGCCGCCGTATTTCTCCCCTGCCTCAACGCGCTTGGCCGCCGCCCCGGAGCCGCTTTCCCTTGGCTCCGGGGCGGGTGTCCGAGGCTTGACTCGGCCGATCCTCCAGGGATACGGTATTTGGTATTACGGTTCCCCAGATCATCAAAATCTGGGGCTAAGAGGGAAACCGGTGCGTCGCCCTGGCGACCAGTCCGGTGCTGCCCCCGCAACTGTCAGCGGAGAGCCGCCGTCCACCCGCGTCACTGATGCCCTTGGGGTATCGGGAAGACAGGACGGAAGCCTTGACCCGCAAGCCAGGAGACCTGCCGTAACACGATGAAACGTCCACGGGCGGGGTGTCCCGGCGGGCCGCTTGCGGAGTCCTGCCCTCCGCCAGAGGCACCCTTCCCCGTCCTTGTCAGATACCGGAAAGGCACGCCCCTGCATGACCCGCAAGATTCCTGCCACTGTCATCACCGGCTTTCTTGGTGCAGGAAAGTCCACCCTGGTCCGCCATCTTCTCGAAAACAACCGGGGCCAGCGCCTGGCTCTGATCGTCAATGAATTCGGCGATGTCGGTATCGACGGCGATATGCTGACCACCTGCGACATCGAAGGATGCGGCAAGGACGACATTATCGAACTGGCCAACGGCTGCCTGTGCTGTACCGTCGCCGACGAGTTCTTGCCGGTAATGCAAGCGCTGATCGAACGCGATCTGCCGCCCGATCACATCCTGATCGAAACGTCTGGTCTGGCTCTGCCCAAACCGCTGGTCAAAGCGTTCCACTGGCCCGAAATCCGCTCGCGCGTTACCGTCAACGGCGTCGTCGCCGTGGTGGACGCCGAGGCGACAGCGGCGGGACGCTTCACCAGCACTCCCGAACAGATGGCCCGCCCCGACCATGACAACCCACTGGAAGAGGTGTTCGACGACCAGTTGCTGTGCGCCGACATGGTGCTCCTCAACAAAACGGATCTGGTCGATGACATCGCCCTGGAAAAGGCGCGCCGCCGCATCGAGAGCAAGCTGCGCCCCGGTGTCAAGGTGATCCCCACCCGCCACAGCATCGTCGATCCTGTTGTGGTCGTAGGGTTGGACGCCGCCGCCGAGGACGATCTCGACACCCGCCCCAGCCTGCATGACAGCGCAACCGACCACAGCCATGACGATTTCGAAAGTTTTGCCGTCGATCTGCCCGAAATCGCCGACCCCGACGCCCTGATTAAGCGTATTTCATCCGCCATCGCCACCCATGATATCCTGCGGCTCAAGGGCTTTCTTGCCGTTCAGGATAAACCTGCCCGTGCCGTGGTTCAGGCGGTGGGGGCCAGGATCGACCGCTGGTTCGACCGTCCGTGGCGCCCCGGCGAAGCCCATGCCGGGCAGGTTGTGGTCATCGGAGGCAAGGGACTCGACCGGGCTGCGATCGCCGCCGCGATCCGCGGATAACCCGCGACGATCAGAGGGGGGGACAGTCACCGCATAAAACGCACTGCTGGAGAAAATTGCGGGATGGCAGGAGAAAAGCGATGAACGGTGCAGCGCACCGATCGAGATTTTCGACGAACCAGACCACGATCTTCTCCGCAGCCCGAAGGGACACGATTATGTGCTGAATGTCTCCCCCCCTAGCCGTGCTATACGGTTGATCGGATAGCGGAGAAAACGGCAATGACGGATCAGGAACACGAGGCGACCGGGATCAAACGTCTTGCCCTTCTGGGATTCGGCTGGATCTTTTTCGGTCTCGGCGTACTGGGGGTTTTCCTGCCGGTGCTGCCGACCACTCCGTTCATGCTGCTGGCACTGTGGTGCTTCGCCCGTTCGTCGCGCCGCTTCCATCACTGGCTGTTCAATCACCGTGTTTTCGGGCCACCGCTCCAACGCTGGGAACGGCACAAGATAATCCCCCTGTCGGCGAAGATCGTCGCGGTCAGCGCGATGAGCATCAGCATGATCTATGTCAGTTTCTTCACGCAGGCCCCACCGATCGCCGTGGCGTCGATGGGGGTCGTCTGCCTGATCGGGGCGGGCTACATTCTGTCGCGACCGCACCGGCTTCCTGACGGCACCCGCCCATAGATTCTTCGAGCCTATCCCTGCAACTCGAACCGTCCGGCGTATTGGGCCAACGCTTCGGGATTGGCCAGAGCCTCGCGATTCTCGACCGGGCGGTCGTGAACAACATCGCGCACCGCCAGTTCGACAATCTTACCCGAGCGGGTGCGCGGAATGTCGCCGACCTGGATCACTTTGGCGGGAACATGACGCGGCGTGGTGTTGTCACGGATACGAGCCTTGATTCGTTCGGTCAGGGATGGCTCCAGGCTTAACCCGTCGCGCAGACGGACAAACAGCACAACCCGCACATCGTTATGCCAATCCTGGCCGATCACCAAGGCCTCAACCACTTCGGGGATCGTCTCGACCTGCCGATAAATCTCTGCGGTTCCGATCCGAACGCCGCCAGGATTAAGGGTCGCGTCGGAGCGCCCATGCACGACGATTCCGTCGCTCTCGGTCAGTTCAACCCAATCGCCATGGGTCCACACCCCTGGAAAGCGGGTGAAATAGGCGGCACGGAACCGCTTACCGCCCGGATCGTTCCAAAACCCCAGCGGCATCGAGGGAAAAGCGCGCGTACAGACCAGTTCTCCGGTTCGCCCCCGCACTGGCGTTCCCGCGGGATCGAACACTTCGACCCGCATCCCAAGACCGCGAGTCTGGATTTCCCCGCGCCGAACCGGGCCTGTCGGATCTCCCAGCATGAAGCACGAAACGATATCCGTCCCGCCCGAGATCGACGACAGGCAAACGTCCGGCTTGATCGCGTCATAGACGTAATCGAAGCTTTCGGGAGCCAGAACCGATCCGGTCGAGGCAATCGTGCGCAACGCCGCCAGGGCGTAAATCTCGACCGGCCGCAGCCCCGCCTTGGCAATCGAATCAATCCATTTGGCTGAAGTCCCGAAGAACGTCGCGGCTTCGGCCTCGGCATAATCGAACAAGATCGCGCCGTCCTTCAGCATCGGCGCTCCGTCATACAGCAGCAGGGTTGCCCCTGCCGCCAGACCGGAAGCCAGCCAATTCCACATCATCCAACCGCAGGTGGTGAAATAGAACAGCCGGTCGCCGGGGTGAACGTCGCCATGCAACCGATGTTCCTTCAGATGCTGGATCAGCGTCCCCCCCGCTCCATGCAAGATGCATTTGGGCGCTCCGGTCGTCCCGGACGAAAACATCACCATCAGCGGATGATCGAACGGCAGACGGAGGAACGTGGGACGATCCTCATCATGCGGGGCAAGGAAATCGGCCAGCAAGACGGCACCGGGAAGACCGGCCAGATCCGGCGTCTCCTCCAGATAGGGCACCACGACCAGTCGTCCAGCGCTGGGCAGACCGGCCAGGATGTCACGCAGCTTGGGCCGGATGTCGTGCGCCTTGCCGTTGTACCAATAGCCATCGACCGAAATCAGCAACTTGGGTTCGATCTGACCGAAACGGTCCAGCACCCCGGCTACGCCAAAATCAGGCGAGGCCGACGACCACACCGCGCCGATACTGGCTGCCGCCAGCATCGCAGCGATGCTCTCCGGCAGGTTAGGCATCAACCCGGCAACGCGGTCGCCAACACCGATTCCCATCGCACGCATCGCCGCCGCCAACCGGGCGACCAGGCGGTTCAGGTCGCGCCAGGACAAGCGACGCTTGACCTTATCCTCGCCCCAGAAGACCAGAGCATCGCCTTCGTCATCGCGACGCAGGCAGTTTTCGGCATAATTAAGCCGTGCCTGAGGGAACCAGCGCGCTCCCGGCATCTGATCGGGATCGGTCACGATCACCTCGCCGGGACCATCACCGACAATATCGCCGTCAGCCCAGACCTCGCGCCAGAAAGCGGCGGACTCGTCCACTGACCATCGCCACAACGACGCCATGCCGTCGAGGCGAAGGTCATGGGTACGGTTGACCCGTTCGATGAAGGAAGTGACCAGAGCCGCCGCCTTGCGGTCTGGAGAAGGCTGCCAAAGCACATCCGACATGGCGTTCGTTCCCTGTTGGCGTCGAGGAGATCAGGCGGTTTGCAGTTCTTCGATCTGCAATTCCTCGATCATCATCTTGCGCATCACAAACTTCTGGATTTTGCCCGTCGCGGTCATCGGGAACGCCTCGACAAAGCGAATTACCTTAGGAATTTTGTAATGGGCGATCTCACCGACGCAGAACGAGATCAGATCCGCCTCGGTCATATCCTCGTCGTCCTTCAGCACGACCCAGGCGCACAATTGCTCGCCATACTGCCGATCTGGAATGCCAAACACCTGGATGTCGCGGATTTTCGGGTGACGATAAAGGAACTCCTCGACCTCACGCGGATAGATGTTCTCGCCGCCGCGGATCACCATGTCCTTGATCCGCCCGACGATGTTGCAATAGCCTTCCGCATCGATCACCGCCAGATCGCCGGTATGCATCCACCGACCGCTGTCGATCGCCTGACGAGTCAGATCCTCCTCGCCCCAATAGCCCCGCATCACTGAATAGCCTCGTGCCAGAAGCTCGCCCGAAACGCCGCGCGGCACGATCCGCCCCTGCGGATCGACGACCTTCGCCTCGACATGAGGATGGATACGCCCGACGGTCGAAACCCGGCGATCGACCGAATCATCGACCGCGCATTGAAAGCTGACCGGACTGGTCTCGGTCATTCCATACGCGATGGTGATCTGAGGCATGTGCAGCCGATCCATCACCTGACGCATCACCTCGATCGGGCACGGCGAGCCGGCCATGATGCCGGTGCGCAGCGAAGACACATCGTAACGGTTGAAATCCGGATGGTTCAATAAGGCGACGAACATCGTCGGCACGCCGTAAAGCGAAGTACAACGCTCTTGCTGGACCGTCTGAAGAACCCGCTCGGCGTCGAATCCCTCGCCCGGAATCACCATGCAGGCACCATGTGTAATCGCACCAAGATTGCCCATCACCATCCCGAAGCAATGATAGAACGGCACTGGGATACACATCCGGTCAACCTCAGTGACACGAATTCCCTCGGCGACGAAATATCCGTTATTGAGGATATTATGATGGGTCAGGGTCGCGCCCTTGGGCCGCCCGGTGGTACCGCTGGTGAATTGTATGTTGATCGGATCGTCGAATTGCAGGGTCCGGCCGATTTCGATAAGCCGGGTGCGGTGAGTTTCGTCGGCCAAGCCCGGAATTTCGGCGAAGTTGAGCATTCCGGGGGTCTTCTCCTCCCCCATTCGAATCACCACGCGCAGTTCAGGGAGCCGAACCGAACGCAACGCCCCCGGACGACAGGTCTCCAACTCGGGAGCCAGGGTCCGCATCATCCCGATATAGTCGCTTTGTTTGAAAACAGGAGACAGGATCAGCGCGGCGCACCCCACCTTATTGACCGCGAATTCCAGTTCGTGCAGGCGATAAGCCGGGTTGATGTTGACCAGGATCAGCCCGGCCTTGGCCGTAGCGAACTGGGTCACCACCCACTCAACATTGTTTTGTGACCAGATGCCGATACGGTCGCCAGGCTTCAGCCCCAGCGCGATCAGACCGGCGGCAAAAGCATCGCTCTCCCGCCGCAGCCGGTCATAGCTCCAACGCACGTCTTGGTGAACGACCACCAGGGCTTCGCGATCGGGAAACCGGGCCGCAGTTCGATCGAGTTGCGCCCCGATCGTGTCGGAAAGCAGCGCGGTTTCATTGGCTCCGTGGACGTAACTAAGAGTGTTTTCTTCCATGTCCGCCTCCCAAAGCGTTGATTTCGGTTTTCAGGCAGGGTTGATCCCCGCTCTGAACGTCACTCGTCGTTAACTCAGCAGCGCCCGCCCGGCCCTGGACGCAACATCGCGTCCAAGCTGGGCGCTAATCCAGGCTCCGGTTTCGGCGACGCTCCGAAGATCGATTCCGGTCTCGATGCCCAACCCGTCCAGCAGGTACAAAACGTCTTCGGTCGCCACGTTGCCGGTAGCCCCAGCAGCGAAGGGACATCCGCCCAGACCGGCGACCGAGCAGTCGAACGCGGCGATCCCCTCGTCCAAGCTGGTCAGGACGTTGGCGACACCCTGGCCATACGTATCGTGGAAATGCATCGCGATCCGCTCGCGCGGGATACGCCGAGCGACCGCCTCAAGCAGGCGGCGAACACCATCGGCGGTGCCAATCCCGATCGTATCGCCCAACGAGACCTCATCGCAGCCGAGATCAAGCAGACGCTCGGCCATCTCCGCCACCGTTTCGGGCGCGACCGCGCCGTCGTAAGGGCAGCCAAGGACACAGGAAACATAGCCACGCAGCCGCACGCGGTGGTTTGCGGCTTCCCCGGCGACCGGAGCGAGACGGACAAGACTTTCCGCCATCGAGCAGGCGATATTGCGTTGGCTAAAGCCTTCCGAAGCCGAGATGAACAACGCCGCTTCGGTCACCCCCGCATCCAGCGCCGCCGCCAGTCCCTGAAGGTTGGGAACCAGAGCCGGATAAGCGGTGCCGGGCCGTCGTTTCAAACGGCGATAGAGTTCGGCTGACCCGGCCATCTGCGGCACCCGACGGGCTGACACAAACGATCCGGCCTCGACGACCGGCAGCCCGGCGGCAGCCAGACGCTCGACCAGCGCCAGCTTGGTTTCGACCGGGATCGGAACCGGCTCGTTCTGAAGTCCGTCACGCGGACCGACCTCGATCAGCCGGACACGAGCGGGGCGGGCCATCTCAAGCCACCTCCGCCTCAAACGCGACCAGGGAATCCCCCTCGTCAACCAGCGCGCCGACAGCGAAATGAAGGTCAGAAACGGTTCCGTTGGCGGGAGCTTTCAGGGTGTGCTCCATCTTCATCGCCTCCATCACCACCAAGGGCTGCCCCTGAACCACCTTGGCTCCCGCCTCGACCAGAACCGCGACGACAGTTCCGGGCATCGGCGCGACCACCCCGGTTTCCGGTTCCTCGGGTTCGTCCGACGGCAAAGGATCGACCACGACAAGCCGATGCGCCCCGCCATCCAGGAACAGGGATAATTCCGCACCGCGACGGACATATCCGGCATGGCGGCGCACCGGCCCGATTTCAGCCGACAGACGGCCGTCGGCGGTCAGGCTGCCCCGAGCCTCGACCGGGCCACCGGGCAGCATCAGTTCATAGCCCCATGGCCGATAGATCAGCGGCACCGAGATGTCGGTCTCGCCATGGCGCAGATGCAGGTTGTCATGAGCGTCGTCATTCAGTCTCCAGCCATCGCATAACGCCCATGGGCTGTGAGGATCGCTGGACGCCGCCGCCTCGCGCCCGGCCACTGCCCGGCGTTCCAACAATAGCCCCAGGCACACCAGCGCCAACACGTCGTCGGACACCGGCCGCACGGACGGCAGCAGTTGAGCGCGGTGACGTTCGATGAAGCCCGTGTCGAGATCGGCTTCGGCAAAGGCCGGGTGCGCGGCAATCGAAGCCAGGAAGGCAATGTTGGTCGTCAGACCCGCGACTTCGGTCGCGGCCAGGGCAGAGCGCAGACGGCGGACGGCTCCGGCGCGGTCCTCGTCCCAGACGATCAGTTTGGCAATCATCGGATCGTAATGGACCGATATGCGGTCACCCTGACGCACCCCGCTATCGACGCGCAGATGCGGACCCGTCACTGGAAAGCGAAGATGATCGAGGCGACCCGTGGCGGGCATGAACCCGGCATCGGGATCTTCGGCATACAGCCTGACCTCGATGGCATGCCCCCGGATCGCCAGATCGTCCTGCCCGAGCGGCAGGGCTTGCCCCGCCGCCACCCGCAACTGCCACTCGACCAGATCGAGTCCGGTGATGAACTCGGTCACCGGATGTTCGACTTGAAGACGGGTGTTCATCTCCATGAAATAAAAGCTTCCGTCCGGTTCCAGCAGAAACTCGACGGTACCCGCACCGCGATAGCCGATCGCCCGAGCGGCGGCAATGGCGGCATCGCCCATTCGGCGGCGCAGATCGGGGGCCATCCCCGGCGCGGGCGCTTCTTCAACCACTTTCTGATGACGACGCTGAATCGAACAATCGCGTTCGAACAAAGATACTGCATTATCAAAGCCATCGGCGAAGACCTGGATCTCGACATGGCGCGGCCGGGCCAGATATTTCTCGATCAGCACCCGGTCGTCGCCGAACGACCCGGCAGCCTCACGCTTCGCCGCGGCAAGGTCGGCGGCGAAGGCGTCGGGCGTCTCGACCACCCGCATTCCCTTACCGCCTCCGCCCGCCGACGCCTTGATCAACACCGGATAGCCGATTTTATCGGCGGCAGCGGCCAATACCGCCGCGTCCTGATCCATGCCGTGATAGCCGGGAACCAACGGCACCCCGGCTCGCTCCATCAACGCCTTGGCTTCGCTTTTGCCGCCCATTGCCCGGATCGCGGCGACGGGGGGGCCGATAAAGATCAGCCCTGCGGCGGCGCATGCCTCGGCGAAATCGGCGTTTTCGGACAAAAAGCCGTATCCCGGATGAATCGCCTCGGCCCCGCTGCGCCGCGCCACGTCAATCAGCGTGTCGGCACGCAGGTAGGACTCCCGGCTGGGGGCCGGGCCGATGGCCCAAGCTTCGTCGGCCAGCGCGACATGAGCCGATCCGGCATCGGCGTCGGAATGAACCGCGACAGTGGCGATTCCCATCCGCTGGGCGGTGCGAATCACCCGGCAGGCGATTTCGCCGCGATTGGCGATCAGGATTTTCGAAAACATGGGATCAGCCTCCCCAAACCGGCGGGCGTTTTTCCAAAAAGGCGGCGACACCTTCGCGTCCTTCCACCCCGGCACGCTGCTCGGCAATACGACGGGTCGTGTCGGCGATCAGCGCCCCGGTCAAAGGACGGTCGGCGACGGCGAAAATCAGATCCTTGGCGGCGGCCTGAGCCTGCGGTGCCCCGACCAGCAAGCTGGCCAACATCTCATCCACCGCGATATCAAGGTCGTCAGCGGCGACGATGCGATGGAGTAGGCCGAGACGCAGCGCTTCGGCGGCAACGAAGCGTTCGGCGGTCAGAAACCAGCGCCGCGCCGCCCGCGCTCCGATTGCGGCAACCACATAAGGCGAGATCACCGCCGGAATCAGGCCCAACCGGACTTCGGACAGGCAGAAGACAGCGCTTTCGGCGGCGATGGCGATGTCGCAACAGGCCACCAGCCCAACACCGCCTCCAAAGGCTGCACCCTGGACACGGGCAATCGTTGGCTTTGGCAAACTATTCAGAACCCGCATCAGTTCGGCCAGCCGCTCGGCATCGGCAAGATTCTGGGCCGGAGCATAGGTTGCCGTCCGCCGCATCCAGTCCAGATCGGCCCCCGCCGAAAAGCTGGTACCATCGGCGGCCAGCACCACGGCGCGCACCGTCTGGTCTTCACCCAACACGGACAGTGCGGCCGTCAGGTCGGCGATCATCCCTTCGTTGAAGGCGTTGTGAACCTGGGCGCGGGCAAGGGTGACGAACGCCACCCCGTCGCCCCGCCGCGTAACGCGAATCGATTGGTCGGTCATCGTCGCCTCACATTCTGAAGATGCCGAAGGTGGTGCGCTCAATCGGAGCATTGAGCGCGGCCGACAGGCCCAGCCCCAGCACCATCCGGGTATTGGCGGGATCGATGATGCCGTCGTCCCACAAACGGGCCGAGGCATAATACGGATGGCCCTGGGTTTCGTACTGGGCGCGGATCGGGGCCTTGAAGGCCGCTTCTTCCTCCGCGCTCCAGCTTTTGCCCTGAACCTCCAGGCTGTCACGGCGAACCTGCGACAGCACGTTGGCGGCCTGCTCGCCCCCCATCACCGAAATGCGGGCGTTGGGCCACATCCACAGGAAGCGCGGTGAGAAGGCACGGCCGCACATCCCGTAATTGCCCGCGCCGAAACTGCCGCCGATCACCACCGTCAGCTTGGGCACGCGGGCGCAGGAAACGGCCGCAACCATCTTGGCCCCGTCTTTGGCGATACCGCCGGCTTCGTATTTGCGACCGATCATGAAACCAGTGATGTTTTGCAAGAACACCAGCGGAATGCCGCGCTGGGCGCACAATTCAACGAAATGAGCCCCTTTCAGCGCCGATTCGGAAAACAAGATGCCGTTATTGGCGACGATCCCGACCGGATAGCCGAAGATATGAGCGAAGCCGCAGACCAGGGTGGTGCCATACAGCTTCTTGAATTCGTCGAACGCGCTGCCATCGACCAGACGGGCGATCACCTCGCGCACGTCGAACGGTTTGCGCGGGTCGGTAGGGATGATTCCGTGCAAATCGTCGGCGGGATACAGAGGGTCGGCGGGGCGGCGCAGCTCAACCCCCGGCCGCTTGGGACGGTTCAACGTCCCGACCACCCGCCGGGCAATGGCCAGCGCGTGGGCATCGTCGTGAGCGTAATGGTCGGTGACCCCCGAGATACGGGAATGCACATCGGCTCCGCCCAGATCCTCGGCCGAAACCACCTCGCCGGTCGCGGCCTTCACCAGCGGCGGGCCACCCAGGAAGATTGTTCCCTGGTTGCGAACGATGATCGATTCGTCGCTCATCGCCGGAACATAGGCTCCCCCGGCGGTACAACTTCCCATCACCACCGCGATCTGCGGAATACCCTCGGCCGACATCAAAGCCTGATTGTAGAAGATTCGTCCGAAATGCTCGCGGTCAGGAAAAACATCATCCTGATTGGGCAGATTCGCCCCGCCCGAATCGACCAGATAGAGGCAAGGCAGACGGTTTTCACGGGCGATCTCCTGAGCGCGAAGATGTTTCTTCACCGTCAGGGGGTAATAGGTGCCGCCCTTGACCGTGGCGTCATTGGCGATGATGACGCATTCCCGCCCGGCAACCCGGCCGATCCCGGTCAGCAGCCCGGCCGAGGCGATCTGCTCCTCGTAAACCCCGTGAGCCGCCAGTTGCGACAGTTCCAGATAGGGCGTTCCGGGATCGAGAAGCCCGCGCACGCGGTCGCGCGGCAGCATCTTTCCGCGCGCCAGATGGCGGTCGCGGGCACGGGGGCCGCCGCCCATCTTGACCTCGGCGACCTTGGCCCGCAAATCCTCGACCAGCGCCCGCATGGCAGCGGCATTGCTCTGAAAGATCGAGTCCTGCCGCGACAGGGAAGAGTGAAGAATCATGGTTCTGGTCCTTCGTCCTGGGGCGTGTCGCTTGGCTCTAAGCGGTTTGCTTGAACAGTTCGCGGCCGATCAACATCCGGCGGATTTCGCTGGTTCCCGCGCCGATCTCGTACAATTTGGCGTCGCGCAACAGCCGCCCGGCGGGAAATTCGTTGATGTAGCCGTTGCCCCCCAGGATCTGGATCGTTTCCAGCGCACAGCGGGTCGCCCGTTCGGCGGCGTAGAGGATCGCCCCGGCTGCGTCCTGGCGGGTGGTCTGCCCCTTGTCGCAAGCCCGCGCCACGGCATAGACATAGGCCCGCGAGGCGTTCATCTCGGTGTACATATCGGCGATCTTGGCCTGAATAAGCTGGAACTCGCCGATCGGCTGGCCAAATTGCTGGCGGTCGTGGACATAGGGCATCACCAGATCCAACGCCGCCTGCATGATCCCAAGCGGTCCGGCGGCCAGCACCGCTCGCTCGTAATCCAGCCCGCTCATCAGCACCTTGACCCCCTCATTGAGGGTTCCGAGGATGTTTTCGGCTGGAACCTCGCATTCCTCGAACAGCAATTCCGAGGTCGGCGAGCCGCGCATCCCCAACTTGTCCAGCTTCTGCGCCGGGCAAAAGCCCTTGAACCCCTTCTCGATCAGAAAAGCGGTGATGCCGCGCGGCCCGGCGGCGGGATCGGTCTTGGCATAGACCACCAGCGTATCGGCGTAATGGCCGTTGGTGATCCACATCTTGCTGCCGTTAAGGACGTAACGGTCGCCGCGCCGTTCGGCGCGCAGGCGCATCGAGACGACATCCGACCCAGCCCCGACCTCGCTCATTGCCAGAGCACCGACATGTTCGCCCGACACCAGTCGGGGCAGATAGGTCTGCTTCTGCTCCGTCGTGCCCCAGCGATGGATCTGGTTGACGCACAGATTGGAATGCGCACCGTAAGACAGCCCAACCGAGGCCGAAGCGCGGCTGACCTCTTCCATCGCGACGCAATGAGCCAGATAGCCCATCTGCGAACCGCCATACTCCTCGGCAACGGTAACGCCGTGCAGCCCCAAAGCCCCCATTTCGGGCCACAAATCGCGGGGGAACTCATCGCTGCGGTCGATCTCGGCGGCACGCGGCGCGATCCGTTCCGCCGCAAACGCCTGCACGCTGTCGCGCAACATGTCGATTTCCGATCCCAGGCCGAAATCGAAAACGGCGGAACGGTCCAACGCCATGAAAGCCTCCCTGCTCTGTTTTGTGTCGGGCGTCTTCCCCGTTCGACCGGGCCGCACCCTTGTTAAAAACGATCATACGTTTTTTTAATTGCCGCGCAAGGCTTACTTGCAGCACTATCGAATCGTAACGACCTATCCGATAGGACGGCCCTTTCCCCGGCGAAAGGGTTGGAATCGTTCCCGATGGCCCCTTACCTTGCCGCGGCGTACGGACATCAAAGCGGGCAGAAAAACAATGGCGCGAACGGCAGGATCACACGGTCCAAAAACCATGGAGGCGATTGGCAAGGCTGGATTGCAGTTGATTTACGAGAAGGGCTACGAGGCGATGAGCCTGCGTCATCTCGCGACTGAAGTCGGCATTCAGGTCGGATCGCTCTATAACCACATCAGCACCAAACAGGATCTGCTGTTCGGCCTGCTGAGAAAGCACATGGAGAATCTGTTGGAGAGCCTTGATAAGGCTCTCATTCCGGCTGGAGACCCGCACCAGAAATTACAAACCTTCGTCGCGTTTCATGTCCGCTATCATATCGCCCGCAAGCGCGAAGTCTTCATCTGCTACTCAGAACTGCGCAGCCTCGATCCCGAGAATTACGAAGTCATCGTCGCAATGCGGCGTGCCTACGAGGAACGGCTGATCGCGATCCTTAAAGACGGCTTGGCTCAGGGCCGCTTCAGCGTCGCCGACCCTCAGGTCGCGGCCTATGGCATCCTGGCGATGCTGACCGGGGTTTGTACCTGGTTCCGCCCCAAGGGACGATTGAGCGCCGAGGACGTCGCGACGCTTTATACCGGCATGGTTCTGGACGCGGTGGGAGACAAGACTCCCCGCGCGGCCTCCCTTCCCGGAGAGGCGTAATTATAGACCTGACCGTTCTTCGATCTAAATACGGACACTGATGACCGGCATCAGTACACCCCTTTGGAATTGAGGAACGCCCCCGCGTGGCGGTCGTCGGACAAGGTATGGGTGACGATCCAGTCTTGAAGAAAGGTCAACACCTCGTCTTTTCTATAGCCATCGCCGACTGCGGCAGCGGCGTGGATCTCTGACAATCGTTCGAGCAGACGGTTGTGACGAGCGCGATGGGACCCCATGTCGGCGTATTTATAAAGGATCATCAGCGCCTCTTCCTCGGCGAAATGAAAGCGGGCGTAGTCGAGCAACAGACCGAGCGAATCGGTCACTTCAGCGGCAGGACTGCCGCGATCCATCTGATCGAGCACGGAATTGCTGATCTCGAACAGCCGCCGGTGATGACTGTCTATCCGCTGCACACCAACCGAATACGCATCGTTCCACCGGATCAGCACCCGAGCATGTTCGCCCATCTCCAACATCGCCCGCGTTCGCTTGGTGGTGGACTCGAACAGCTTCCACCGCACCGCAGGAATATCCCGTAAAGCCTCGGCCGGAACCAGATAGACCTCGCACGGATCGATCGCGCGGACCTTAAAGAGGCAGGGCGTGGCGAATACCGCCGCTTCTTCTCCGAAATAATCGCCGATCCGAAGCGTTTCGAACCGGTGATCGCCCAGATAACGCCCTGCACTACCGTCCTTGATCATCCCAACCATGCCGGGACCAGGATCGATCGGCAAACCGCCTCCCACCGTGATTTTGGTCATTGCCTGAGCGATACGATTGAGCGAGCGCGACGATACCACTTCGCCGAACAGCGATGTCCGCAACAGAAACTCACGATATTCCTGGACCCGCGACAGATCAGGGAAAACGTCGTTACGACGAACGAACTCGCAATAAAGCGAGACGGGAATCGCCAGGGCCTGAACGAAGCTGGTCGCGCGATAGGTCTCGGATACCGACACCCCGAACAGGCCCGACATTTCGCCGATCAGCGCCCCGGCGGATAGTACGTTACGGGTCTCCTGCTCGATGGGGATCATCTCGACGCTGCCCGACAGCACAAGATAGATGTAATCGCTGATCGTGTATTCCTTGATCAGAATTGTCCCCGGATTGAACGTCATCACCCGGTTGTTCAGCACGCCTCGGATCTGGTGACACGGGATACCGGGGAAGTAGGATGCCAGCGCTTCATAGGCGAACGGCCAGATAAAATCGTAGTTCGACGGGATCAGCACATCGACGGTACCGAACGACGCGGTCGAGCCGATCGCCTTCTGGGCGCGGGTATTCCGGTGCGAGGTGTGGGCCAGAATGATCTTGCCCGAACAATCGTCGCGGAAATCATAGGCATCGCCATGGATCATCCCGCCGCCGACATCGATCTTCTTGACGTCGGCGGGCCGACGGTACTCGGCGGCGATCCGGTCGTACAGATCCTGATCGATTCCAGGAAGAGCGGGATCGTCGGTGATGAAGCCGCGCAGAACGTCCAGACGGCAAATGTCGGCAAGATGGGAGTAGGTCCGGTAACCACTCTCCCACATCGTGCGGAAATGCAGGATGGTGGTCTCCACCGGATGAGGCGAAAACACAGGCATCACCTCAAGCCCGTCGATGAAGTTCCACTCGCCCTCGACCAACGGGTGGACGTCGAAATAATCGCCGAACGCCTCTTCCTCAATGCACAACAGCGCCGCGACCTTCTTCACCACGGCGGCCCGCACCAGCGGTGTCGCGTAGTATTTCAGCTTGTGGTCAGATCGAATCAGCGTGGTCAGTCCGGCGAAATGATCGTCGTGGGAATGGGTGTGGAAAATCCCTTCGATCTCGTTGACGCCAATCCCCAGAGCATTCAGCGAATACAAGATATTAGGACCGGCATCGACCAGAAAAATCCGTCCCTGGAACATCAGAATCGAAGCCATGCTGGGACGGTTTATGTCCCAGCCGTCTCCCTCTCCAGAATGGATAACGGCAAAATATTCGCGCCGAAGCTGGTAATATCCCAGCGGATAGGGCGGGTCGTAGGTCTCGAACGGCGGGAGATTGAGATCGACTACCGCCGTCTCGCCCTCGAAGCTAAATTGAAAGACGTTGAACAGGATGCGGCGAATGATAACGCCGTTCCTGATCTCGACCGGATCGGTATCGACGACCAGGGTATCGAGCAGATCCGTAGGGTGCCGGATCTGGCCGAAAGCGAATTTCAACTTCATCCGCATCATGGCGTGAGCCGTGACCGGATCAATGCCGGTCTCGACGATCTCGTCCTCGGTAACCAACCCGTAATTGCCGCGATAGATGTACTGCATCTGCGCCTGAACCTGATCGGCGCTGCCCACCAGCAACGGCTTGACCCCGGTATTACCGGGATGGTCAGGCAGGATCATTCCCTGGCGATACAGCATCTGCAACACCGGGAACTCAGCCAGATTGGAAAAGCTGCCGTTCTGCACCATCGCGTCGGACAATAAGATCGCGTTGGGGCCGGTTTCAAAAGGAACGCCGTTCATCTCGGTTGAGACGATCAGACCACGCTTCATCAGATGTTTGACGACATCAGCCGGACACCCGCACAGCACGCAGAGACCGGCCTTTGGCACTTCGACCAACCAGACTCCGGTGGTGACTTCGACCTTCCGCAACAACGGCATCCCATCCTCCCCCCATCATACCTTTCTATATATCACGGAGGATTGCCGAGGGCCTCTCTCCGTGAGAGAGGGAGAAGGTCAGAATCGTCTACAGCCCTAGATACGCCTCGCGAACCCGTTCGTCGGCAAGGAGACGCTCGCCCCGATCGGCGAGAACCACCGTTCCCGTCTCCAGCACATAGCCGCGATCGGCAACCTTCAGAGCGGCCTGAGCATTTTGTTCGACCAGGAAAATCGTCGTTCCCGCAGCTTTCAGGCTCTGGATAATGTCGAAGATTTCCGCCACCAGCAGCGGGGCCAGCCCCATACTCGGCTCGTCGAGCAGCAAAAGCCGGGGTGCCGACATCAGGGCACGGGCAATCGCCAGCATCTGCTGCTGCCCACCCGACAAAGTTCCAGCCGCCTCGCGCCGTTTGCGGCGCAGGATCGGGAACAAATCGTACATCCGTTCCAGATCGGCGGCGACATCCGGGCCGTGGCGGCGATAGGCTCCCAGGCGCAGATTATCCTCGACCGACATTGGCCCGAACACCTGACGGCCCTCGGGCGACTGGCTGATTCCCAGCCCGACCCGGATCTCGGGCTGGGCGCGGGTAATGTCCTGTCCATCGAACCGAATCGTGCCGCCGCTGACGGGTTGCACCCCGGACAGGCAACGCAGCAAAGTCGTCTTGCCCGCGCCATTGGCACCGACCAACGCGACCAGTTCACCCTCGGCGATATCGATATCGATGCCCTTCAATGCCTGAATACGACCGTAATGGCTGGTCAGGCCGGAGAGTTCGAGCAGCATGTCCCTCTCCTATGCCTGGACGCCAAGATAGGCGGCGATCACCTCGGGATTGGCCCGGACCTCGGCGGGCGTTCCCTCGGCCAGCTTGCGACCATAATCTAGAGCAAGGATATGGTCCGAAATGCCCATCACCATCTTCATGTCGTGTTCGACCAGCACCACGGTAACGCCCGAGGCGGCAATCCGTTTGATTACGTCGTCGATTTCGCGGCTTTCGGTGGCGTTCAGTCCCGCCGCCGGTTCGTCCAGCAGCAACAGACGCGGCCCGGCCGCGAGGGCGCGGGCGATTTCCAGCCGTTTCAGCGCGCCATAGGGCATCTGGGCCGCGTCGGCATCGAGATAGCGGGACAGGCCGACGAACTCCAGCAAGGCCGCACACGTATCGCGGGCCTCGCGGTCGCGGCGGCGCAAACCCGGCAGGGTCAGCAGCGAGGGGATCAACCGACAGTCGAGATGGAGGTGGTGGCCGACCATCACGTTCTCAAGCACAGTCATATTGAAGAAAATTTGGAGATTCTGGAACGTGCGGCTCATCCCCATCGCCGCTAGTTCGAACGGCTTGCGGCCGGTAACCGGCTTGCCCTGGAACAGCACCCGACCGGCGCTGGGGGCATAGACCCCGGTCATCAGATTGAACAAGGTGGTCTTGCCCGCGCCGTTGGGGCCGATAATCGAATGGATGGTGCCGGGATCGACGGTGAAGCTGAGATCCTCGATGGCATGAACGCCGCCGAATTCCTTCGACAGGTTTTCGATTCGCAACAAGCTCATCGCTCACCCCTCCACCGGCGGATCAGTCCAGCCAGACTGGGGAGCAATCCCTTGGGCATAAAGATCATCGTCCCCATCATGATCGCGCCCAGGATCATCGCCTCGTACTGCTCGAAGCTGGCCAGAACCTGGGGCAACAAGGTCAGGATCACCGCCCCCACCAACGCGCCGAAAGTCGAGGCCATACCCCCCAGCACCACCATCGTCACCAGTTCGGCCGAATGGAAGAAGCTGCCGATATCCGGAGTGATGAAGCCGTTTTTGTGAGCGAACAAACTGCCCGCCACCGAAGCGAAGACCGCCGAGATCACAAAAACCCGGACCTTGGTGCCCGAGGAATCGACCCCTGCCGCCTCGGCCCCCGCCTCCGATCCGTGCACCGCCCGCAATGCCCGCCCCAGCGGGGAATCAATCAGATTCAGCGACAGCCACACCGCCAGCAACAAAACGCCACCCGCCATCCAATACCAATCCCGCTCGCCCGAAACGGAAAGACCGAACAGGGTGAAATCCCCCAGCGCCAGACCGTCGGGTCCGCCGGTCAGGCCCGATTCCGTCTTCAGAACGATATGGATGATGATGCCAATCCCCAGCGTCGCCATCGCCAGATAATGGCCTTTGAGCCGCAGAATCGGCCGTCCCAGCACAAAAGCGATGAGTGCGACCGCGCCCGCCGACAGAACCAGCGCCGCCAGCGGGGGCACCTCATAGCGGCCGGTCAGAATCGCCGAGCCATAGGCTCCCAGGGCAAAGAATCCGGCATGGCCCAGGCTGATCTGGCCGCCATAGCCGATCAGCAGATTAAGGCCGATACAGACAATGGCGCTGAACATCGCATTGACGGCGACATCGTAGAAATAACCGTTGCCAAGACCGAGCGGCACAAGGGCGATGATCGCGGCGAGAACGAGAATCCCGCCAGTGCGGGGACGAAACAGGGTCATATCAGACTCGATCGGTGCCGCGTCGGCCGAACAGGCCGCTTGGCATGAAGAAAAGGACGAACAGGATGATGATGAAGGCGATCGCATCCTTGTAAGCAGAGGACAGGTAGCCCGAGGCCAGCGCCTCGACCAGACCGACGATCAGGCCGCCGACGATGGCGCCCAGCCCGCTGCCCAGCCCCCCCAGCACGGCGGCGCTGAAGCCTTTCAGTCCCAACATGATCCCGGACTCGTAGCTGGTGAAGGTGATCGGCGTGACCACCACCCCGGCCACCGCCCCCAGCAGCGCCGACAGAGCAAAACTGGCGAGCAGCACCCGCTTGACTCCAATGCCGACCAACTGCGCCGCCAGACGGTTATGCGAGGTCGCCAGCATTGCCTTGCCGAACAGGGTCCGATTGAAAAACCACCACAGCGCGGCAATCGCCAGCGCCGATGAGCCGATCACCCACAGGCTTTGCGGCATCAGGGTCGCGCCGCTCAGGGCAATCGGAGTCTCGCCGGAAAAGGCAGGGAGGGAATGGAACTCCTTATCCCAGATCACCTGAGCCGCGCCGCGCAGAAAGATCGACGCGCCGATGGTGATGATGACAATCGTCACCACATCGGAATCACGGGCAGGCTCGATCGCCAGCCGCTCCAGCGCGATCCCCACCAGCATCGCCACCACCAGGGCCAGAGCCACCGCCAGCCAGAGCGGCGTCCCCGCCGCGACCAAAGACGCGGCGGTCATGCCGCCGATCATGATGAACTCGCCCTGAGCGAAATTGATGACATTGCTGGCGTTATAAATGATGGCGAAGCCCAGCCCGGCCAGGGCGTAGATCGCCCCGGAGGTCAGCCCCGAGAACAGGTATTGCAGGAATTCGGCGAACATTCTAACCCCGGCTCAGTCGAGCAACACCCAGTCGCCCTTGCGGATTTCTACCATGTGGAACGCCGAGGGAGAGAGACCCATGTGGTCGGTCGGCGACATCGTGACTGTCCCGGCAGTGCCGATATAGCCCGAGGTCTTTTCGATCTCTTCGCGCAGCTTTGCCTTATCGGTGCCGCCAGCGCGGTTGATCGCGGCAAGAACGATCTGCAAGGCATCGTAGGGGTGACCGGCAAAGGTCGAGACATCGGACTTGAACGCCCGTTCGTACTCGGCCTTAAAAGCGGTAACCACCGGCTTTTGTGGATCGGTGGCGGGAAGTTGGGCGGCAACGACCAGACCGGCCGCGGGCAGGCGCACCCCCTCTGCCGCATCTCCGGCGAGACGGATATACTCTTTCGACGCGACGCCATGCGACTGATAAAGCGGAACACTCATCCCCAACTGGCGGAAATTGCGGGTGACGATCGCTGGTCCCTGGCCCGAACCGAAATTGAACACCGCCTGAACGCCCTGGGTGTTCTTGATTTTAGTCAGTTGGGCGGTAACGTCGGGATCCTTGGCGGAATAGACCTCATCGGCAACGATCTCGATGCCGTTTTCGCGAGCCACCGCAACCGACTGATCGTGGCCGGACTTGCCGAATCCGGCATCTTCCGAAATCAGCGCGATCCGGGTAATTCCTCGTTTCTTCATGTCGAGGATGACTTTTTCCGCCGCCATCCGATCGGTATGGGGCACCTTAAACACCCACGGCTTGACAGGATCGATAATCGGAATTCCGGCGGCCAGCGAGATCAGCGGCACCTTGGCCCGTTCGGCCATCGGCACCGCCGCCATCGTGGTGCCGGTGGTGGTGCCGCCGATCAGCACGTCAACCTTGTCGCTGTCGGCCAGACGCTTGGCGAAGGTCGCGGCCTTCTCACCCGCACCGCCATCGTCATAAATGATCAGTTCGATTCGACGCCCCAGCACGCCACCCTCGCGGTTGGCCCGCTCGACATAGAGTTCGAGAGTCTTCTTCTCGGGTTCGCCCAGAAACGAGGCCGGGCCGGTCACCGACAAAAACGAGCCGATCCGGATCGGCTCGGATGCAATGGCCCCACCGATACCGGCACAAGCCCAAGCAACACCCAGAATCACCGCCCTCCACCGCACGAAACCACCCATCCCCGCCCCCTTTTGCCGCACTGCTCATGCGGGAATGCCCCGCTTTGCGGTTATCTAGCGGGGGAAATGGGCAAAGGGCAACGCCTTCCACCACGAAATTGTCCGCGACGGCCCCCACCAGACGCCCAGACCTCGGACATCCCCACCGGGGCCTGGGCAATCCGATCTTGCATCACGAGGAAGGTCGTGTATATTCGCCCGCTTCTAACCCTTGCCGACCCCCAATCGGGGAGCCGGCTATGCTCGTTTGCCCATTGGGGGCGAATGAGAAGAGAAAAGCCAAAAGGGGTTTTTCATGCCTTTGTACGAAAGCGTGTTCATCGCGCGCCAGGACATTTCCGCCCCGCAGGTGGAAACCCTGACCGAAGAACTCTCCAACATCATTGTCCAGGGTGGCGGCACCGTCTCCAAGAAGGAATTCTGGGGTCTGCGCAACATCACCTATCGGGTCAAGAAGAACCGTAAGGGCCATTACGTCCTTCTGAACATCGACGCTCCGTCTGCCGCCGTCAAAGAGATGGAACGGCAGATGTCGATCAACGAAGACGTTCTCCGCACCCTGACCATCCGCGTCGAGGAGCTGGAGGAAGGCCCGTCGGCGATGATGCAGTCCAAGAACAGCCGCGATGACCGCCCGCGTCGGGGCGACGGCGAAGATCGCTCGCGCAGCGACCGTCCGCGTCGCGACGACCGTGAACCCCGCCGGATCGAAGGAGGCGAGTGATGTCCGAAGACAAGACCCAGGAACGCCCGCGTCCCGCCGCCGGCAGCCAGCCGCGCCGTCCGTTCTTCCGCCGCCGCAAGACCTGCCCGTTCTCGGGCGAGGGCGCGCCGAAGATCGATTACAAGGACGTGAAGCTTCTCCAGCGCTTCATCTCCGAACGCGGCAAGATCGTGCCGTCCCGCATCACCGCCGTGTCGGCGAAGAAGCAGCGTGAGCTGGCCCAGGCCATCAAGCGCGCCCGCTTCCTTGGCCTGCTGCCCTACGTGGTGAAGTGAGGCTGACGAGGATGCATCCGGGGTTGGCCAGATCGCTGTGAGCGGGGCGGTTGGAATCGCGTTGGCGGCGGGTTTGCTGTCAGCACTGATGTTCGTCTCCCTCTCCGAAGGTCTGTCCATCGGCGTGCTGCTGACCTACCTTGCGCCACTTCCGCTAATGATCGCGGGACTGGCGCGGGGGCCGGCAACAGCCGGTCTGGCGGGAGCGGTGGCGACAGCCTCCGTCGCCGCAACGTCCGGGGGGGTGTCTTTCTTCCCCTTCGGTCTGGCGGTGGCGATACCGGCGGTCATCGTGGCCCGGCAGGCTCTGCTGTGGCGGACCACGCCCTCCGGCGCGGTCGAATGGTATCCGCCTGGACTGGTTCTGGGCTGGCTGACCGGCATGGCGATGGTTCTTATCCTGATCGGGGCTGCCTTGGCCTCGGGACAAGGGGGAACCGATGTCCAGTCCGGCGGACTTCAGGAGTGGGTCTCGGCCACAGTTGGCCGGACCCTCGACCTGCTGACGCCGACGCTCGATGCCACCCAGCGCGAGCTGGTCGCCGGATGGTGGGTGCCGTTCTTTCCCGCCCTGGTCGGCGGGTCATGGCTGGTGATGACCATTGTCAACGCCAGCTTGGCCCAGGCGCTGCTGGCCCGGTCGGGACACAACCGCAGGCCGAGCCCGGCCTATAGCCGTGACATGGACCTCCCGACGTGGCTTGGGGTGGTTCTGGCGTTTGCGGTTGCGGTCGGAACGATGGTCGAGGGCGACCTTGGCTATCTCGGCCGCAGCATTGCGGTGGTGGCACTAATTCCGTTCGCCCTGTCCGGGCTGGCGGTGGTGCATGGCTGGGCTGCCGGCCGACCCAATGCGAGGATGCTCCTCGTGGCGGTGTATGGGGTTCTGTTCCTGGTCTCGGCATGGGCTTTGCTGCTCGTGGCCGGCCTGGGACTGGTGAGGTTCGTGACGCGATTCCGCCCGACCGGCGACAGCGGCGGCGGAAAGGAGAAATAACATGGAAGTCATCCTGCTCGAACGCATCGAGAAGCTGGGCCAGATGGGCGACGTGGTCAACGTCAAGCCCGGCTTTGCCCGCAATTTTCTGCTGCCGCAGAAGAAGGCTTTGCGCGCCTCCAAGGCCAATCTGGTCTACTTCGAAAAGCAGCGCGTCCAGCTTGAGGCTCTGAACCTCAAGCGCCGTGAAGAGGCCCAGGCCGTCGCCGATAAGATGACCGGCCTCAGCGTCCTGATGGTCCGTCAGGCCGGTGAAAGCGGTCAGCTTTATGGTTCGGTCAGCGGCAAGGACGTCGCCGACGCGATCAAGGCTGCCGGCTACACCATCGAGCGCCGTCAGGTCAATCTCGACAACCCGATCAAGACCCTCGGCCGCTATGCCGTCCGTGTGTCGCTGCATCCGGAAGTCTCCGTGATTGTCACCATCAACGTCGCCCGCTCGCAGGAAGAAGCCGAGCGTGCCGCCGCTGCCGGTGCCGAGATCGAAGAGCTTGAGGCCGAAGAAGAGATCGAGGAAGAGATCCTCGACGAGACCGTCGAGGAAGACGAGATCGCCGGCTGATCTCTGGGGCGGATACCCGCCCGGAGGAATGAAGGCGGCCGGACCTGATCGGGTTCGGCCGCCCTCTTGCCGTTTGAGCGGGCGAACGCTATCGCTCTGCCGTACTTCGAAAGATAGGAAACGCCTGTCATGTCCGTGATGCCCGACAGTTGGATTCGAGAGCAGGCCCATAGCGCCCGCATGATCGAACCCTTCACCGAGAAGCTACAGCGCGACGGCGTGATATCGTATGGCTTGTCCTCTTACGGCTATGACGCCCGAGTCAGCCGCGAGTTCAAGATTTTCACCAACGTCGATTCGGCCATCGTCGATCCCAAGGATTTTTCGTCAGCCAGCTTCGTCGATCGCGACACCGACGTCTGCGTCATTCCGCCGAACAGCTTCGCGCTGGCCCGCACCGTCGAATATTTCCGTATCCCCCGCGACGTCCTGGTGATCTGCCTGGGCAAATCGACCTATGCCCGCTGCGGAATCATCGTCAATGTCACCCCGCTCGAACCCGAGTGGGAAGGGCATGTGACCCTCGAATTCTCCAACACCACTCCGCTTCCGGCGCGGATCTACGCCAACGAAGGCGCCTGTCAGTTTATTTTTCTGAAGGGTCACTCGACCTGCGAAACCTCGTATGGCGACCGTTCGGGCAAATACCAAGGTCAAAGGGGCGTCACCCTCCCCCGGCTGTAGCCCGATGGATGCCCCGTCGCAATGCCCGGTGATCGACTTTCTGGCTAATCCGGCGAACCACGGCGGGGTTCCGGTCGAGCGGATCGACACCCACATTTCTACCTTATTCCTGGCTGGCGACCGCGTTTTCAAATTGAAGAAAGCGGTGCGTCTGTCTTTTCTCGATTTCACCACCCTGACGGCACGACGGGATGCCTGTGAAGCCGAACTGACCATCAACCGCCGCACCGCTCCAGATCTCTATCTGCGGGTTGTGGCGATTACCCGCGAAGCAGACGGGACGCTGGCCTTCGATGGAGCCGGTCCAGCGGAAGAGTGGGTTGTGGCAATGCACCGCTTTGATCAGGCGACCCTGTTCGACCGGATGATCGAGTCCGGCGGCCTCAATACCGATCTGATCGACGGATTGACCGATGCGGTGGCCGCCTGTCATGCCAACGCCCCAATCCGGCGGGACAAAGGCGGGCGCGCCGAGATCGCCAGGGTGATCGACAGCAATTCCGAAGCGCTGCGTGCCTGCGTCCCGGCGATCCTGGACGAAGCCGAGATCAAGGCGCTCGACGCTGCAACGCGGTCTGCGCTCGACCGATTGTCACCGCTGTTGGAGAGACGCCGCGAAGCCGGGCTGGTTCGCGCCTGTCACGGCGATCTTCATCTTGGCAATATCTGTCTGGTCGAAGGTCGCCCGACCCTGTTCGACGCGATCGAGTTCTCGGAAAATTTATCCTGCATCGACCTGTTCTATGACCTCGCGTTCCTGCTGATGGACCTCAACCATCGCGGCCAGCGGGCGTTGGCCTGCCGGGTGATGAATCGCTATCTCGACCGGACTGGAGACTATGACGGGACTGCGGCCCTGCCCTTGTTCCTGTCCCTGCGAGCCGCGATCCGCGCCATGGTTCTCGCCACGTCCGCCGCAGCGACGACTGACACGCCGGTGCGGGAGCGCCAGGGAGCCGAGGCGAAGGCCTATCTCGCCGCCGCCCGCGCCTATCTGGTGCCCCCCCCGCCGCGCCTCGTCGCGGTGGGGGGATTATCGGGGAGCGGAAAATCCCGGCTGGGCCGCGACCTGGCCCCGCTTCTCGGTGTGCCGGGCGCGGTGGTGGTGCGCAGCGACGCCGTGCGTAAACAGCTTCTGGGGGTCGCGCCCGATTGTCGGCTGGGACCGGAAAGCTATAACGAAGCCGTCACCGACCGCACCTATCGAACAATGGTGGAGACCTGCGCCCACCTCCTGGCTGCCGGTGTGCCGGTGATCGCCGACGCGGTCTTTGCAAAGCCAGAACAGCGGGCCACGATTGAGGCCATCGCCACCACGGTCGCCCTGCCCTTCACCGGGTTCTGGCTGGAGGTTGCCCCGGAGATCGCCGCCGCGCGAATCGTGCAGCGGCGCCCCGATGTCTCCGACGCGACGCCCGAAGTACTGTCGCGCCAGCTTACCTATTCGACCGGCCCGATTGCCTGGGCCAGGATCGACAGCGGTCAGGACAAGCCCGCCACCCTGGCTGCTGCCCGCATCCTCCTCGGTTTGTAATACCTCTCCTGCGGCAATGGTGAATTTGCATCGGGGCCACACCAGCGCATAATGACTGGACAAGACTATGGGGGAGGTAACGATGTCTGCGTTCCGAACCATTCTGGTTCCCGTCGGCGATGCCGGTACGACTGTGGGCGTTCTCGACGCCGCACTCACCTTGGGGCGGCGCTTTAGCAGCCATGTCACCGCCCTCCACGTCCGCACCGACCCGGCACTGGCGGTGCCGCTGATCGGCGAAGGATTGTCGGCCGCGATGGTCGATGAGATGATTTCAATGGCCGAAGCCCAAGCTGCCAAGCGGGCAGAGATCGCTCGTCAATCCTTTGAAGCGGCACGCACCCGTTTCGACGCGCCATTGGCTCAGGCTCCAGTTCCGGGCCTGTCGGCGGAATGGATCGATCTGACTGGACGCGAGGAGGACGAAGTGGTCCGCCGGGGTCGGCTCTCCGACCTGATTGTCTGCGGCCATCCCGCCGGAGACGAGGAAATTCCGGCGATGACAACGCTGAACGCCGCTCTCCTGACGGCCGGGCGTCCGCTGTTGTTATGTCCGGCCCGGCCACCGGTCCCGTTCGGCCGTTCGGTCGCCATCGCCTGGAACGGCAGCGCCGAAGCCAGCAGCGCCGTCGCTTGGGCCATGCCGTTCCTGCGCGAGGCCGAAACGGTGACCATCCTAACGGTCACTGAACATGCCTATGGTAGTGTGGCCGCTCCGGCTGGCGAGCTGGCGGCCTATCTGGCTTGGAACGGCATCACGGCTTCGACTTTGGTGTCACAGGCACCGACATCGCAAGCCGCCGCGGAGCTATTGCGCCAAGCCACGACCAGTGGAGCTGATCTCCTGGTGATGGGGGCCTATACCCACTCTCGCCTGCGCCAGTTGATCTTGGGCGGCGTGACCCGCCACGTCATCGACCGCGCGCCGATCCACTGCTTGATGTGCCACTGAGCGAAAAAGAAAGGGCGGCCATAACGGCCGCCCCCCAGCGTCACAACAAAGCCCATTCTCAACCTCTGGATCGAGGTCGTTCCGTGTCATGCACGCCGAAATGCCAGACCCACGGAAGCGGCGGGATTAAGCGCGGCAAGATCGACACGGATCGTTTGGAGGGCTGCCTTGACCCGCTTGCGGGAAGGCGGGTTATCCCCCCCTCCGCCTCTTCCAGGATCAACCGGGCAAGCACGTCTGTACCCAGGGCAATCAGGGTTTCAGGAGAAAGAGAGGTCTTGCCGGCCATGGGGTTCCGTCCCGCTCGAAATTCGAAAATCGGGCACCCCTTGGCAGCAATGTCGGGACGGGGGTCAAGCGCGTGCGGCGAGAGGCTCTCCCGCATCACATACGCTTTCGTGTGTCACCTATGTGTTACCTGCGGCAGGCTGTGGACGCCAAAAAGGCGTTAGCCATGGAGCTAACGCCTTGATTTATATTGAAATGGTGGTTGCGTTGGCTCGCAAGCCCTTTCGTTATAACATCTGGCCTTCGGTGCCTCCGAAATTCCGTCGCCATGTCGAAAATTCCGACCAACTCGCCGCGTAACACCGCCCGTTCGGCCAGCCCGCCAACTCGAAAAAACTTATGACGCAGCCTTTTGAAGGTCAGGCGAACGAACGCCATCGCCGCCAGTTGCGGACCTGGACGCGGGCGTGAAAGCGGGATATTAGTGAGAATGATTGTCACTATCTTTTGGCGCCCGCACCGCATGGCGAAGGAGAGAGGCCATGTCATTTCTGCCACCCGGCCCGATCCAGCCAGAGATCCCCGCCTCGGCTCTGTTGCGCGATGTTTCAGTACTGCGGCTCGATTCGGCCTCGGCCTGCGACCTGATCACACGCCGTCTACAGGACGGGATCGAACTGCTGATATGGCGGGGACGGTTTAGCCGACCGCTCGACATGACTATCCGCGACGATAGCGAGCGAATTCATTTTACTTTCACCCTACGTGGCCGGTCGTGGCTGCGGTTCGAGGATGGCGGCGGGCGCGAGCATCTAGTTGAGGCGGGCGGCAGTTGCATCAGCTTCAATCCCGGCTGCCGGGGTCGGTTCAGCCAACAGGATCAGGTTGAAAGCGTGACGGTGATGATCCGCCCCGATCTGTTCGAGCCGTGGTGCGACGGCATTGATACCTCGCTCCAGCGCGCGCTCGGTTCCGGCCGCTGCGTCGCCGCCGGGCGGGCGGCGGCCGAACTGACGGCGGCAGCGGCTGGACTGGTTGATGGGGCGGAACGACGCCCGCCGCTCTGGCTGCTGGGCCAGAGCCTGACCCTGGTCGGGCTGGCGCTGGAAACCCACACCCCTCCCGCCGCCGTGATCCCGCCAGCAGAACGGCGTAAGCTGGTGCGGGCTCGCGACCGCCTGCTCGCCGACCTCAGCCAGCCGCCGACGATCGCCGATCTCGCCCGCGAGGTTCATCTGAGTGCACCAAGATTGAAACGCGGCTTCCGCCAACTGTTCGACAGCAGCATCTACGGCCTGTTCCAGCGCGAGCGGATGTACGAGGCCCACCACCGCCTGAGCCAGGGAGAATCCTCGGTACTGGGGATCGCCTCCGAACTCGGCTACACCAACGCCAGCCACTTTGCAGCCGCTTTCCGTAAGCAGTTCGGTATCAATCCCTCCGCCCTCAAACGCTCCTCCTGAGTATCCAGGCGGAGTCCGCCTCTTCCGTTTTTGAGCCGATCAGGGTCGGCCCCGGCCCGATCCGGGTGGAGTCCGACTGCGCGCATCCCCGATCATCGCCGCCGATGCTTTCCCCGCGCCGGATGGACCCGATGGCCGACCCTCGAACGCCCCCCACACACAAGAAAAAGGTCGTGGCCCTCGCCCTGGTCGGCGGAGTCGCCGTGCTGATCGCCGCTGGCCAGATCTACCACCAGACCCACGGTCGCTATTTCCAATCGACCAATAACGCTTATGTTCAGGCAGATTCGGTGACGGTCTCCTCTAAGGTCGCCGGGATCGTCGAGCAGGTGCTGGTCCGCGCCAACCAGGACGTCCAGTACGGTGACCCGCTGGTGCGGATCGACGCCCGCGACTACCGCGCCCAGGCAGCCCAGGCCGAAGCCGAGATCGGGATGGCCCGCGCCCAGGCCGATAGCACACGGGCTCAGATCCGCGAGCAGCAGGCGGCAATCGCCCAGGCCCGAGCACGGCTCGACGCGGCCCAGGAAAGCGCCCGCTTTGCCGAGGCCGAGGCGGTGCGCTACGAACCCCTGGTCGCCTCCGGGGCGGAAACCCGGCAGCAACTAGCGCGACTGCGCACCGAGGCGCGTCAGGCCAACGCCGAGTTGGCTGGCCACCACGCCGCGCTGGCCAGCGCCGAACGACGGGTAACCGCACTGGAGGCCGGTGTCGCTCAGGCCGAGGCCCAGGCCCGCGCCGCCGAGGCACGGCTGCGTGTGGCCACAATCAACGTCGAGGCCAGCCTTATTACCGCCAGCACTGATGGCCGAATCGGCAACCTCACCGTTCGCACCGGCCAATACGCCCAGACCGGCCAGCGGATGATGGCGGTGGTGCCGCTCGGCCGGTTGTATGTCGAGGCCAACTTCAAGGAAACCCAGGTCGGCCTGATGCGGATCGGCCAGCCGGTGCGGATCGAAGTCGATGCTCTACCCAACGTCGAGATCGTCGGCCGGGTGACCAGCATTTCTCCCGGCACCGGGGCACAATTCTCGCTGCTGCCACCCCAGAACGCGACCGGCAATTTCACCAAGATCGTCCAGCGGGTCCCGGTGCGGATAGCGATCGAGGCCGCAGCCTCGGTGCAGGCCCTGCTGGTGCCCGGACTGTCAGTCGAGGCCGAGGTCGATACCCGATCGGCCCGCGACGAACTAACCCGGCTGGCCCAGGCGGGCGGAGTGCGATGAACACCCCGGAGCGGGCCGCGCCCGGTGCCTGGCTGGCCGTAATCGCCGGCACGTTGGGAGCCTTCATGGCCACCCTCGATATCTCAATCGTCAACGCCGCCCTGCCGACGATCCAGGGCGAGATCGGTGCCAGCGCCACCGAGGGCACCTGGATCAGCACCGCCTATCTGGTCGCCGAGATCATCATCATCCCGCTCAGCGCCTGGCTGGTCCGCCTGCTCGGGCTGCGCACCTTCCTGCTGCTGGTGGCGGGGCTGTTCACCGCCTTCTCGATCCTGTGCGGTTTATCCACCTCGCTCGAAATGATGATCCTCGGCCGCAGCGGCCAGGGTCTCAGCGGCGGAGCGATGATCCCCACAGCAATGACCATCATCGCCACCCGCTTGCCGCGGCACCAGCAGATGATGGGCAATGCCCTGTTCGGTATGACCGCAATCCTCGGCCCGGTGCTGGGGCCTCTGGTCGGCGGTGCCTTGACCGAGGCGACCAGTTGGCGCCACGCCTTCTTCATCAATCTGCCGATCGGCCTCGCTCTGGGCGCGCTACTTCTAGCCGGGCTGCGGCACGAACGGGCCAATCCCAACCTGATCCGCGAGGCCGACTGGCTCGGCATCATCGGCATGACCCTCGGCCTCGGCTGCCTGACGGTTGTTCTGGAAGAGGGGCAGCGCGAGCAATGGTTTGATTCGCCCCTTATCCTCCGCCTCGCCCTGGCCTCCGGCCTCGGCTTTCTGCTGCTACTGGCCGGGCAGAAGCTGGCGGCCCGGCCGGTAATCCGGCTGAACCTGCTGCTCGATCGTCAGTTCGGCAGCGTGGTGATGATGGGCATCTTGCTCGGGATGGTGTTGTACGGAACCTCCTACCTGATCCCCCAGTTTCTGGCGGCCATTGCCGATTACAACGCCCTACAGGCAGGGCAGATCGTGCTACTGGGCGGGGTGCCCTCCTTGGTGCTGATGCCGCTGACACCGCTGCTGATGCGCAGGCTTGACGTCCGGCTGGCGGTCGGGTTCGGCCTGCTGACGATGGCGGTTAGTTGCTGGCTGGAAACCACCATGACGATCGATTCGGTCGGCTCTGATTTTGCGCTGTCGCAGTTGCTGCGCGGAGTCGGGCAGGTGCTGGCGATCCTGTTCCTTAATCAAGCGGCGATGAGTTCGGTCCCGCCCGAACAGGCCGGCGACGCTTCCGGCCTGTTCAATGCCGCCCGCAACATAGGGGGATCGGTCGCCCTTGCCGGTATCGCCACCCTCCAGGACCAGCGCTTCTGGCTACACAGCCGCCACATCGAGGAAATGGTGTCGGCCAATGCCGAGTCTACCGCCGCCGCCCTCGATCAGTGGGGACAGGGCGATCCCGTCTTAGGTCTGTTCTCTTTGGCCGGCCAAATCCACAAACAGGCATTGGTGATGACCTACAACGATCTGTTCTGGCTGCTGGGCAGCGGCGTCGCCGCCGTGGCCCTGCTGGCGCTGTTCCTGCGTCCCCTGCGCTCCGCGGCGGACTGAGATGACTGATCCACGTCGCCTCGTCTGGCTGGCTCTGGCACTGTGCCTGCCCGGCTGTCTGCTCGGGCCGGACTATGCCGGACCGCCCCCCGTTTTGACCACGGCCACCGGCTTCGCCCGCGCCACTCCGGCCGAGATGGTGCCGCCACCACCACTGACGCGCTGGTGGGAGCTGTTGGCTGACCCACAGCTCGACTCGCTGATGATGCGAGCGCTGGCCATCAACCCCGATCTGGCCGCGACAGTGGCGCGGACCCGTGCGGCACGGGCGGTTCTAGCCGCCCGCACCGCCGACCTGCGCCCAACGGTTGGCACCCAGGCGCTGTACCTGCATGGTCATACGTCCGGGGTCGATTTCGGCGCGATCCGCGACGGTGACAGCGACAAAGACGGGAAGAGCGATTTCGATTATTACAGCCTCGGCTTCAATGCCAATTGGGAGGTCGATTTGTTCGGCCGTCAGCGCCGGGGCGTCGAAGCCGCCACCGCGCAGATCGAGGCGACAGAGGCCAGCCTGGACGATGCCCGGCTGTCGTTATCGGCCGACCTGACGCGGACCTATGTCGCCCTGCGCGACCGTCAGCGGCGGCTGGCCCTGGCGCGGGAGAGCGAGGCCCTTCGCCGCCAAGGGTTCGACCTGCTGCGGCAACGCTACAATCAGGGCATCGCCAGCGAGGTGGAGATCGAGCGCCAGCGGATGCGGATCGAAGAACCACGCATTCGCGCCGCCCAGTTGGAAGCGGAAATAGCAGCACGGCTAGACGCGCTGGCGGTGCTGATAGGAGAAGCCCCAGGCGCACTTGATACCGAACTGGCTTCGCCCACCTCGCCGCCGCTACCTCCGACGACGGTGACGGTGGGAGACCCGGCCACGTTGCTGCGGCGGCGGCCGGATATCCGCGCCGCCGAACGGACGCTGGCGGCCGATACCGCCATGATCGGCATCGCAGCCGCCGCGCGCTTCCCCAAGCTCACCCTGCTCGGTACCCTCGGCGTCGGCGGCACCGACCTGTCCAGCCTGGGTCAACTCGACGATCCGATGCTCTTCGCCTTGCCGCGCATCGAATGGGCTCTATTCGATTTTGGCCGGGCTGAGGCCAAACAGGCCCAGGCCGAAGCTCTGCGCGACGAGACCGAAGCCCGCTATCGCGGCGTGGTGCTAGCCGCCCTGCGCGATGCCGAAGACGCCCTGGCTCTCTTCCAGGCCAGCCGCGAGCGGGTAGCCGGTCAGGCTCGTACCCTGGCGGCAGCCGAACGCGCGGTGAGCCTGCTCCGGCAGCGCGAACAGGGGGGCACCGCTAACACTCTCCAGCGTCTCGACGCCGAGGACCAGCGGGTGACGGCTGCCGCCGCCCTATCCGAAGCCGAGGCTGACCTGACCCGCGATTACGCCGCTTTGCAGACAGCCCTTGGGCTGGGGTGGACAGAGCCCGCTCCAAACAGCGACCATCCAGGAAGGAAAAATACCGATACGGTTAAAGACTAGCACCGTTTCGGCGAGAGAGCTGGACGGAACGGGCCTTATGCTCGCACAGAATTGATAATCAGTCTCGTTCGCACATTGTCGCGGGAGCCCTATCGTCATGAATGTCGCCAAGCTGGTCGGTGAACTGGAAACCTTGGGAGTGGATCTATGGGCCGAGGATGGGCGGCTCCAGTTCCGCGCCCCTAAGGGGCTGTTGACCGAAGAGCGCATGGCATTACTGCGCAGCCATAAGGGGCAAATTCTCGCCCTGCTATCGGCCGATCGCGACGTCACCGTAATCTCCGATCCAGCGGGACGGCACCAACCCTTCCCCCTGACCGAGGTGCAGACCGCCTATCTACTCGGCCGCCAGGATCCATTCGGTCATGGCGGCGTCGCCTGCCACGGCTATCTAGAGGCGATCTATTCCGCCGTCGCCCCCGAACGGCTCGAAGCAGCCTGGAACCAGTTGATCGCCCGCCACGATATGCTACGCGCGGTGATCGCGGCCGACGGTCATCAGCGGGTTCTGGCCGAGGTGCCGACCTATCGTCTCACCGTCAGCGACCAGCGTGGCGTCGCCGCCAGCGCTCTGGCCGGGGATCTGACAGCGACCCGTGCGGCGATGGATCATCGGCTCTATCCAACCGAGGTCTGGCCGCTGTTCGAGTTGCGGCTGACCCGCACCGACGATGGCGACATCCTGCATGTCTCGCTCGACGCGCTGATCGCCGACTGGGCCAGCGCAGGCATCCTGTTCACCGAGTTGACTCTAATTCTCGACGACCGGGGTGATGAATTGCCGCAGATCGAGATCGGCTTCCGCGATTATTTGCTGGCCGAACGACGGCTGCGCGACTCCACCCGCTTTCGCCGCGATCGCCGCTACTGGCTGGAGCGGCTGGACGACCTGCCCCCCGCGCCAGATCTGCCGCGCGCCACGCTCACCGTCCCCGGCCCCGCCCGCTTCGTCCGTCATCACGCTCGCCTGTCGGAGGCGACATGGAATTCGCTGCGCCAGCACGCTGCCGCGCGTGGGCTGACCGCCTCGATCCCGGTGCTGGCCGCCTATGCCGCCGTGCTGCAACGATGGAGCCGACGGCAACGCTTCAGCCTTAACCTGACCCTGCTCAACCGCTTCCCGCTCCATCCCCAAGTTAACGCCTTGGTCGGCGATTTCACCTCGGTAAGCCTGCTGGCCGTCGAAGCGACGGCAGGACGCCGCTTCGCCGAACAGGCGGCACGGCTTGGGGAACGGCTGTTCGACGATCTCGACCACCGCCTGTTTTCCGGGATCGAGGTGATGCGCGAGATGGCCCGTAGGCGCGGCCGCGAGGCAGCCCTGATGCCGGTGGTGTTCACCAGCGCGATCGGACTCGGCGCCCGGTCTGAAAGCGGGCCGCGCTTCGGCCACGGCCTGACCCAGACACCGCAGGTGGTACTCGATTGCCAGGTGCGCGACGACGCCGACGGTCTGGAAATCAATTGGGACGTCCGCCAGGGCGTGTTCCCGGCGGGCATGATCGAGGACATGTTCGCCGCCCTCGGCGATCTACTCGCCGCCTTGGCCGCCGGGGGTGAGGCGTGGGACGCAATCGAGCCGGTGTCGTTGCCGAGCTGGCAGGCAGCGGAACGAGTCCAGGTCAATGCCACCGCCGCACCGCTGCCGGATGGAATGCTGCATCACGGCGTGCTCGCCCAGGCCGTCCATTCCCCCGAGGCAACGGCGGTAATCGCCCCAGGCGGGGATCTGAGCTATGGCGCGCTGGTGCGGCGAGCCGCCGGAGTGGCGGAGGTGCTCCGCGCCAAGGGCTGTGTCCCCGGCAGGCCGGTAGCGATCGTGATGGCCAAAGGAGTCGAACAGGTGGTGGCGGCGGTCGGGGTTCTGTTGGCCGGAGCCGCCTATCTTCCGGTCGAGGCCAGCCAGCCGCGCCAGCGCCGCGACCGGATGCTCGCGAATGCCGGAGTCCAGTTGGTACTGACCCAATCCTGGCTCGATGTCGCCGAGACACTGCCGGCCGACATCGCGGCGGTGGCGGTCGATACGCTCGTTCCCGCCGCCGCCGCGCCACCCCCGGCCGATGCTGGCGATCCTGATCGGCTGGCCTACGTGATCTATACATCAGGTTCGACCGGGGAGCCGAAGGGGGTGATGGTCTCCCATCGAGCCGCACTCAACACCATCGCCGACGTCAATCGCCGCTTTGGCGTCACAGGGGCCGACCGGATGCTCGGACTGGCCCAGTTGAGCTTCGATCTATCGGTCTACGACCTTTTCGGCGTGTTGGGCCAGGGTGCAACCCTGGTGCTGCCCGATCCGGACCGGCGGGCCGATCCCTCGCATTGGGCCGAACTGATCGCCCGCCACGGGGTGACGCTGTGGAATTCGGTACCAGCGCAGATACAGATGCTGACCTCCTACCTGGAAAGCGAGCCGCTTTCCCTGCCCTCGCTGCGGTTGGCGCTGCTGTCGGGCGATTGGATTCCCGTCACCCTGCCCGACCAGATCCGCCGCCTCATCCCCGACCTGACCCTGATCGGACTGGGCGGCGCCACCGAAGCGGCGATCTGGTCGAACTATCACCCGATCACGACAGTCGATCCGACCTGGACCAGCGTTCCCTATGGCCTGCCGCTAGCCAACCAGGGCTTCCGGATTCTAGACGAAGCGCTGCGCGATGCCCCGGTCTGGGTAACGGGGTCACTGTGTATCAGCGGCCAAGGCCTCGCCAGCGGCTATTGGAACGATCCGGTGCTGACCGCCGAACGCTTCTTCCGCCACCCCGTCGATGGCCAGTTGCTGTACCGCACCGGCGATCTCGGCCGCTACCGGCCGGGCGGGGTGCTCGAATTTCTCGGCCGCGAGGACGGCCAGGTCAAGATCCGCGGACATCGGGTCGAGGTGGGCGAGGTCGAAGCCGCGCTTCTGACCCATCCCGCCGTAGCAGCGACAGCGGTTGTGGCAACTGGAGGAGGAAGCACCGAACGCAGCCTGCTTGGCTTCGTTGAGCCAGCGCGGCGACGGCCCGGCGAGGCCGAGGCGGAACGGCAGGACTGGCTGCGGCTCACTCCGGTGGTACGCCGCTTCGCCGAGGACCAGATGCGCGGGATCGAACCGGCCCGGCTGGCCGATTATTTCGCCGCCCTGCGGGAGGCAGCGCTGACCACCATGATGGCGGCCTTCATCGCACGCGGGCTGTTCTCTAGCCCCGATGCCAGCCATGACGTCGAGGAGATCCTGACCAGAACCGGCGTCGCCCCCCGCCATCATTGGCTGGCGCGGCGCTGGCTCGGCCTGCTGGCCGAGGCAGGATGGTTGACATGCGATCCAACGGACGGACGCCATATCCGCCGCCACGCCCCGGTTGACGCGGAAACAGTCGCTATAGCCTGGACACGGGTGGAACAGGTGGGCGAGAACAACGGGCTGTGTACTCCTGCCTTCGTCGCCTATCACCGCGCCCACGCCGAACGCCTGCACGCCTTGCTGTCCGGCGAGCAGACCCCGTTCGATCTGCTGTTCCCCGAAGGCCGTCAGGAAGTCGCCCTGGCGCTGTACCGCGACGATGTCATCTCGCGCCACGACAATCAGGCGGTGGCGGCGCTGGTCAACCGCATCGCGGCACGCCATCCGCGCGGCACCCCGCTACGCTTGCTTGAGTTCGGGGCTGGCACCGGCGCCACCACCCAAGCGGTGATCCCGGTGCTGGAAGGATATGACGCAGAGTACCTGTTCACCGATATCACCCCGTTCTTCCTGGCCGAGGCGCGTGACCAGTTCCGCACCCATCCCTGGGTGCGGTTCGGCCGGGTCGATCTCGACGGCGACCTGCCGACCCAGGGGATCGCCCCTCATTCGGCCGATATCGTTCTGTGCGCCGGGATGCTCAACAGCACCACCGACAGCGCTGCTGCGCTGCAACGGATCGCCACGACCATCGCCCCAGGCGGCTGGCTGATCCTGACCGAGCCAGTGGCCGACCTGCCGCACATCCTGCTGACCCAGGGCTTCATGATGGAACCGGCCGATGGCGACCACTCCCATGGCGGCACCAAGTTCCTCTCGCTCGAACAATGGCGGGAGCTGATCTCCGCTGCCGGGGGCGACCTGTTGCTGGCATTGCCCGAGGAGGAGTCTCCACTGGCTGCGTGCGGAATGCGGATGCTGGCGGCGCGCTTCAAGGTCGAGCGAGAGCGGATCAGCGGTACCGAACTGGCCTCGTCCCTGGCGGCGCGGCTGCCAGCGCACATGGTGCCAGCCCATTTCCAGCCACTCGACCGCCTACCGCTAACCGGCAACGGCAAGATCGACCGTGCCGCCCTTGCGGGCTGGAGTCCGGCGGCTGCGCTCGATCCAGGCACCGCCGAGGCCGAAGCTGGCAACGAGGACCCGCTCACCGCCAAGCTGTGCGCGTTGTGGGCCGAAGCGCTGGGCGGGGGGCGGCTGGAACCGGACGACAATATCTACGATCATGGAGCGGATTCGCTAATCCTTGCCCGTGTGGCCGGACGGCTGCGTGAAGAGGTGGCAGAGGCCCAGGGCTTCGCCTACGACACCCTGCTGCGCCAGATGCTGAACGAGCCGACCGTTGCCGCCCTGGCCCGAGCCTTGCGCTCACCCACTCCCGAGCAGCGGACCAAGGCGGCTGATCCGGCCGAAGCGGTTACGGCCGCGCCAGCGACAGTCGGAAGCAACGCGCTGCTGCTGCCGTTCGGCGGCGGCGAGGGTATCGCCCGAGTGATGTTCCATGCCGCGCTGGGGACGATGGATTACTTCCAGCATCTCGGCCGGAGCATGGCTGCGCAGGAAATCGGGCCGGTCATCGGGGTCGCCGTCGCCGATAGCGAACGCTATCTGGCGCACGCCCCAGCCGAATTAATTGAACGGGTGGCGGATGATTACGCCGCACGGCTGGTCGAGGCCGGTCATACCCGCTTCCAGTTGGTCGGCTATTGCCTGGGCGGTCTACTGGCGACCGAGGTAGGCCGCCGGCTGCTGGAGCGTGGGCTGGAGGTACGCGACCTGACCCTAGTCGATAGCATCCCGATGTTCATCGACACCGACGAAGAACTGGCGTTCGAAGCCATCTTCGTCCCCAACCTCAACCTTGACCCGGTCGCGGCGGTATTCGGCCCCGAGGTTGCCGCCGCCGACGTTTACCGCGCGATTGAGATACTGATGACCCGCCACAACCGGCGGATTCCGGCCGGGGCGATGGGCAGGCTCGACGGTGATCCTGGGCTGGCTGCGGTAGCGGCTGCGGCGCGGAGACAGGCGGCGCGGCCGCAGGACGAGCGCCTCGCCGCCTATGCCCAGGCGATGACCACTCAGGCCGGGGTGCCGGTCGGGCCGGAATTGGTGCCTGCGCTGTTCCGGGTGTGCAGGCACAGCATGCAGGCCGCCCGGTTCGAGCCACCACCCTATCTCGGCGACATGACCTATCTGCGTTGCGAGGAACAGCAATCCTTCGGCATCACCGCCGGGGTTGGACATCTGGCGGTGCCGTTCTGGGAGCGGGTCTGCGTCGGCGCTTTCCGGGTAATCGACGTGCCCGGCAACCATTTCAGCGTGGTCGAACCACCGCATGTCCGGGTGGTAACCGACCATCTCGCCGCCGCGCTGCGGGGAACGTCGTGAGCGGCGGGGCAGAGCATCCGCTGCGAGCGCTGCGGCAGCCGGTTCTGGGAACGATCCGGCTCGGCACCGGGCTAGGCGGGCTGGGGGCACTGACCAGTTTGGTGCCGTTCATCGGTATCGTCGAATTGGGTCGGGCGCTGCTGCGGCCGGAGCCAGCCGGGGCAACCGAACTGCTCACGATCGCCGCCGTGGTGGTGGCCGGGCTGGTCTTCGGCTGGACCTGTACCGGCGGCGGACTGTGGCTGACCCACATCGCCGACCACCGCCTCCAGGCGATCCTGCGACAGGCGCTGGTGCGCAAGCTGGGACAGGTTCCGCTCGGCTGGTATTCCGACCAGACATCGGGAGCGATCCGCAAGGCGGTGCAGAGCGATCTCGACGACCTGCATCATCTGGTGGCCCATCATTATGTCGAACTGGCTGGGGCAATCCTCCTCCCGGCGGGCGGGCTAGCCTACCTGCTGTGGCTCGACGCACGGCTGGCCCTGCTGGCGGTCGCTTCGCTGCCAGTCTACCTCGCCGCCTATGCCTGGATGATGCGCGACTTTGCCGACAAGATGAACCAACTCGACGCCAGCTTCGTCCGAGTCAGCGCGGCAATTGTCGAATTCGTCCACGGCATCGCGGTGGTTAAGGCATTCGGCCAAACCGGCCGAGCCCATCAGGGCTATCAACGCGCGGTCCAGGATTTCAGCGAACGCTATGCGGGCTGGGTGCAGCCATTGCTACGGGTGGAGGCGGTCAGTTCGATGGCGCTGTCGCCCCCGGTGATTCTGCTGGTCAGCCTGGGCGGCGGGGCGGCGATGATCGCCCAGGGCTGGATCGAGCCGATCGACCTGCTGGCCGAGGCGCTGGTGGCGGTAGCCCTGCCGCAGACGATCCTGGTGCTAAACCAAAGCCTGACTGCCGAACGCAAGGCGGCAGCGGCAGCGGCGCGGATCGCCGATCTGCTCGCCACCCCGGAACTGCCGCTCTGTTCCGCCCCACGCCAGCCGGACGGGGGCGAGATCCGGTTCGAATCGGTATCGTTCCGCTACGACGGATCGCGGGCGGTGCTGTCGGACGTCACCCTGCGCTGTCGGCCGGGCACTGTCACTGCCCTGGTCGGGCCGTCGGGTGCGGGCAAATCGACCCTGGCCAAGCTGGTGCCGCGCTTTTACGACGTGACGGAGGGCGCGGTACGGGTCGGCGGTGTCGATGTGCGCGAAATCGCCCCGGACCGCCTGTACCGCCAAGTCGGTTTCGTGTTGCAGGACGCGCAACTGGTGCATGGAACGGTGGCGGACAATCTCCGCCTCGGTCGGCCCGAGGCCAGCGACGCGGAGATGATTGCGGCGGCGCAGGCGGCTCGGATCCACGAGCGGATCCTCGCCCTGCCCCATGGCTATCAATCGATGGTGGGGGAGGAGGCAGTATTCTCCGGTGGCGAGGCCCAGCGCGTGTCGATCGCCCGCACCCTGCTGGCCGATACCCCGGTGCTGATCCTCGACGAGGCGACCGCCCACGCCGACCCGGAGTCCGAGGCGCGGATCCAAGACGCGCTATCGACGGTAGCGCGTGGCCGCACCGTGCTGGTGATTGCCCACCGGCTGGCCACCATCTGCGGGGCCGACCGGATCGTGGTGCTCGAAGCTGGCCGGATCGTCGAACAAGGCAACCATGCCGAACTGCTGGCGGCGGATGGGCTGTATGCCCGGATGTGGCGCTCGGGCGCCGAGGCTGACGCCACCGTGATCGGAGAGACGCCGTGATGCTGCGGGATCTGTCGAAAATTCTCGGACCAGAGCAGGCCGGAGCATTACGGCGCTATCTGATTTGGCTCGTTACCTACGCGGTGCTGGAAGGGGTAGCAATAGCCCTGCTGGTCCCGGTGTTGATGGCGCTGCTATCGCCCGATCCGGCGCGGGCGACGCCGTGGCTGCTGGGCTTGGCCGGGGCGACGGCAGTGTACTGCATCGCCCGCTACCAGCAGACAATGCAGGGCTTCGCCTTAGCGCTGGTGGTGCTGACCAGCCTGCACCGCCGACTGGGCGACCATGTTGCCACTCTGCCGCTCGGCTGGTTTTCCTCGGAGAAGGTCGGCCGGTTGGCTCAGAGCGCCACCGGCGGAACCATGATGGTCACCAACGTGTTCGCCCACCTGCTGACTCCGGTGGCGAGCGGGATACTGACACCAATGACGATCGCGCTGGCTATGCTGCTGTTCGACTGGCGACTGGGACTGGCCACCCTGGCCTGCGGGCCGGTAATCTTCATCGCCCACAGTTGGTCATCGCGCTGGATCGGCCGTACCGAGGAGACGGTCGATGCCGCCGCCGCCGAGGCTGGCAACCGCGTGGTCGAATTCGCCCGCACTCAGCACGTGCTGCGCGCCTTCGGCAGAGCCAGCGAGGGTTATCCCCCGCTCGACGCCGCGATCGCCGCCCAACAAGCGGCAGGCGGCTCGATGCTGCGCAACACCTTCCCGCGCCTGCTGGTCGGGGGGCTGTCGGTCCATCTCGCGTTCCTCGCATTGATCACGACCGGACTCGGGCTGGCGCTGGCCGGTGCGATCGACCCGATCGAACTGGTGGCACTGCTGGCGCTGGCGGCACGCTTCGCCGGGCCGCTGGCCGAGGTAGCGGGACGCAGCGGCCTGCTGCGGATGGCGGCGAACGACCTGCGCAGACTGGCCGAGATCTTCGATCAGCCGCCCCTGCCGCAGCCGACCGCACCGGTGGCAATCACCAGCCCCGGCACGATCACGTTCGAGCGGGTGACGTTTGGCTACCGCCCGGAAGAACCGGTGCTACGCGACCTGTCCTTCACGGTGCCCGCGCGGACGATGACGGCGATCGTCGGCCACTCGGGCTCTGGCAAGACCACCATCACCCGGCTGATCATGCGCTTCTTCGACGTCGAATCCGGCGTGGTGCGGGTGGGCGGGGCCGACGTGCGCGCCTTGTCGAGCGAAACCCTGATGGCTCACCTAGCTCCGGTGATGCAGGACGTCTATCTGTTTGACGACACGTTGGAGGCTAACATCCGGCTCGGCCGACCCGAGGCCAGCGATACGGAGGTGCAGGAGGCGGCACGGCTGGCCGGGGTGGAGGAGATCGTCGCCCGGCTACCACGCGGCTGGGAAACCCCGGTAGGCGAGGCTGGCTCGTTGCTGTCGGGCGGAGAGCGACAGCGGGTGGCGGTGGCACGGGCGGTGCTGAAGAATGCCCCGATCGTGCTGCTCGACGAAGCCACCGCAGCGCTCGATCCGGAGAACGAATGCTACATCCAGGCGACGATCGAACGGCTGCGGCAACGCGCCACCGTACTGGTGATCGCCCATCGCCTGCCGACAATCGCCGCCGCCGACCAGATCTTGGTGATCGAAGACGGAAAGGTGGCCGAGGTGGGGCAACACCGCGACCTGCTGGCCCGCGCGGGCAGCTACGCAGCGTTCTGGCAGGAACGCAGCCGCGCCCATGGCTGGCGGCTGATACCTGGAACGGACGCAGCCCCGGACACCCCTCGCCCCGTCGATGAGGTACCGGCATGATCGGGGTAGTGGGCGGCTATGGCGATGTTGGCGCGGTGGCGGCACATCATCTGGCCGGGCTGGGGCTGGGCCAGTTGCGGATCGGCGGACGCGACATCGCGGCAGCGGCAAGGCTGGCGGAGAGTCTGAGCGGGGCCGAGGCAGCCCAAGTGGATGCTGGCGACGAGGCCGAACTCGACCGCTTCGCCGCAAACTGCCGGATCGTGCTGAACTGCGCCGGGCCGGGGCGGACGATCGGCGACCGGGTGGCACGAGCGGCACGGCGAGCCGGTGCAGATTACGTCGATGTCGGCGGTGACGAGGCGCTAGCGGCCCGGCTCGACCCCACCGCCCTACGGCGCGAAGGCCGGGTCGCGGTCCTGTCGGCAGGAGTGCAGCCGGGCCTGACCGGCCTGCTGCCGCGCTGGGCGGCGCGGCGCGGTTGGAGCCGGATCGACGGTTTGACCAGTTACTTCGGCCTGCGCGACGTCTTCACCACCGTCGCCGCGATGGATTATCTCCAGGCGGTGACGGAAGGGGCTGGCCGGTCGGGGCTGGTATGGCGCAACGGCTGCCATCCCGCAACCACCGTTTGGCAGAGGAACGCAGTGGTGCCGCTGTTCCCGACTCCGTCCACCTCGCTCGCCTACCTGACTCCAGAGGCGGAACGACTGGCACGCTGGCTGCGGCTGGAGCGAGGCACCTGGTATTCTGTGCTATGCGGCCCGCGCATCACCGGCGCCCTCGCCCAGGCTCCCGGACTGGCTCCGGAGGCAGGCGCCCGGCTGCTGCGCGAGGCCAGCCAGTTCGACCTGAGCGGACAGCCCCGCTTCGTGTTGCATCTGCTGCAACTCGACGGCCTGTGCCAGGGGCGGCAGGCAACCCGCACCACTGTGCTGCGCGGCAGCGGCAATGCAGCGCTGACCGGGGTGATGGCGGCGCTGACCGTCGCAGCCGTCGCCCGCGATGCGGTTCCGCCTGGCAGCCATTTCGCAGCCGAGATCCTCGATCCCGACGCGACGATCGACCGGCTGGTGTTGAGCGGAGCGGTGGATTTCCTGACCGAAACCGACGGCCCGATCTCTGCCCTGGCAGACTGCGAGGAGTGCACATTGTGAGAGAGCCAGACGATCTGGCCGCGATCGCCGATCAGGCCGCCTCGGCGGCTCTGGCGGCACGCGGGGCCACGGCGGAAACAATCGCCGCCCTGCCCGACTGGCTGGAGCAGGTCGAACGGATCAGCTTGAGTGCGATCGCCGCCTTGCTCGCCAGTAGTGGTGCACTGCCTGCCGAGGGACCGCCCCGCCGGGCCGAGGCAATCGCCGCCGGTCTGGGCGCGGCATCCCGCCACGGCTGGCTGGTGCACCGCTGGCTGGCCGCGCTGATCCGGCGTGGCTGGCTCAGTCGGAGCGCAGAAGGTGGCCTGGGCTGGATCGCTCCGCCAGCACACTTCGGCATAGACCCGGCCGGGCTGGACCCGGCCTATCACGCACTGGGCTTCCCCCCCACGATGGCAACGGCGCACCGAGCGGCACTGGAATGCCTGGGTGCGCTGGTACGCGACGACATCACCCTGCAACACCTGCTGTTCCGCGATGGTGACGTGCTGGCCGCACTGGCCGCTTATCAGGATAATCTGTTCACAGCAGCCCTCAACGCCGCAGCAGCAGCCCTGGCCGCCCGACTCCCTCGATCTCGCCTACTCGAACTTGGTGGCGGGGCTGGCCTGACCACTGCCGCGGCACTACGGGCCTTGGCAGGCTCGGCTGCCAGCTACCGTTTCACCGACGTGTCGCGCTTGTTCACCGTAGCGGCGGAACGACGTTTCGCTGGCACGCCGGGGCTGATCTGCACCCCGCTCAACATCGACGAGGACTTTACTGCCCAGGGCGTTGCCCCCGACTCGGTCGATATCGTGCTGGCTGGCAACGTCCTGCACAACGCCCGCGACCTAGGGGCGACCCTGGGCTGGATACACCGCAGCCTGACCCCGGACGGCTGGCTGATCTTGACCGATTCGATCCGCGAAACCGACGCGATCCTGACCTCGATGCAATTCCTGTTGTCGCCTCCGCAGGGTGGACCACCCCCAGGCGGCCGCGACCGGCGCCCATGCGGCCAAGCCTTCCTCGACGCGACCGGCTGGGCCGACCAACTGGCCGCCGCCGACTTCACCCTGTGTCTCGCCCGACCCGATCCGGCCTCGCCACTGGCCACCGCCGGGCAATGTCTCCTCCTCGCCCAGAGTTCCCGATGACCTCCCTCCCCCTATCCCTGCCCGACCAGATCCTGACAGCGCTCCGCCAAATGGGCTCACGTCCTGCTTTGTCTTCGGGCGAACGGAACTGGAGCGGTGCCGACCTCGCCGCGTTGTGCGACAGCGCCACCGCCCGGCTGGACTCCCACCCCGGCGACAGCCTGCCGTGGCCGCCTCCCGCCGCCGACGATCCGACCCTGCTGCCGACACGGCTAGCGGCTTTGCGTCTCGGCCTGACCCCGGACGAGATCTCCTCCGTCACGAACGAAGGAGGACGTCGGAGTGTCTGTTCCCTGGACGGGTCCGGGCGGCAGCAGAACGACGAGGCAACTGCAATCCGCTATCTGAGCGACCATTTTCCACCCGGCAGCCGACTGACAGTGCTTGCCCCGCTGGGTGGATTGGGGAGTGATGCAGCGCTGGCCTGCTGGCGCAGCGGCGGCCACGTCCTCCACCAGCCGGGAGCTGACTCCTCGCCCGGCCGGGCGCTGCGACAGCTTGAACAGAACCCGACCGAAGTGGCAGCGCTATCTGCCCCACTGCTGCGCGCCCTATCGCACCATCCGGCGCTGGCATTGGCCGATTTCGGACCGCTGCGGCACATCCTACACGACGCAGGAACCTTGAGTGCGACCGAGACCGCACCCTGGCGCAACCGCGACATCACCCTGATCGGCCCGCCCCTCGCCACCTCGACGACGGATTGGCTGGCTGAAGCCGAAGCGGCGGTCGAGACAGATATGGCCGAATTCGACTTCGCCGCCGCCGTGACCACGGTGGAGCGACTGGGCTATACGGCCCTGCTGTCGATGCTAAACGCGCTGCAACGGCGCGGTCTGTTCACCCAGCCCGAGGCGCGCCACGACACGGCCGAGATCCTGCTCCGGGCCGAGGTGGCAGAGGAACACCAGCCGCTGATCCGGCGCTGGCTGCGGGTGCTGGAGGAACATGGTCTGCTGCACCGCAACGGCGCGAGATGGCGGGCGGTACCAGCGGTAGCGGACTATACCGACGACGCGCTGGCGCGGGCCTGGGATGGACTGGAGCGAGACTGGCGCATCGACACCGGCGGCAGCGGCACCATCGCCTATGCGCGCAGCAACACCGAATGCCTGCCCGACCTGATGGCCGGTCAGGTGCGGGCGGTGCATCTGCTGTTCCCTGAAGGTCGCACTGATCTGGCCTGCGCTCTATACCGCGAACCCGTCGCCGCCCGCTATCAGCACCGCACGGTGGCAGCGGTGGTGAGCCGGATCGCCGCTGATTGGTCCGGCCCAGGTCCGCTGCGGCTGCTGGAGGTAGGGGCTGGCACTGGGGCGACTTCGGAAACGCTATTGCCAGCACTGGCAGCGACCGGCAGCGCGTTGGAATACTGGTTCACGGACGTATCGCGCTATTTCCTCGATCAGGCAGCGGGATGGCTAGCGGCCTATCCCTTCGTCCGACGCTGCCGGTACGACATCGACCTCCCCCCGATCACCCAGGGCCAGGCCGCCGGTTCATTCGACGTCGTGATCGCAGGCGGAGCGCTCAATGCCGCCCGCGACACCGACGCCTCGGTCGGCTGGCTGCGCGAACTGCTACGCCCAGACGGCTGGCTGGTACTAACCGAGCCGACGATCGAGGAAGTGTGGGTGATGGCCTCGCAGGCCTTCATGCTGGCCGAGGCACACGACGGCCGCCGCCACACCGACGCAACCTTCCTGTCGCTGCCGCAATGGCACGCGGTGCTGGACAGGGCCGGACTGCGCCGGGTTGCTACCCTGCCCCGGCCCGATCATCCGCTGGCGCGGCTGGGACACCTCGTCTTCCTCGCCCAGGCCGGGCAGGAGGAGCCGACATGAGCCCGGCCCGGCCTAAGCCCCGGCGGGTGGTCGTCGCGGGAACGGCATTCGGCAGGATCTATCTCGATGCCATCGCCTCGGCACCTGACGAATTCACCCTGGCCGGAATCGTGGCGCGGGGCAGTGAGGAATCGTGCCGTCACGCCACAGAACGCGGAGTGCCGCTCCACACCTCGGTCGCGGCGGTGCCCAACGACATCGACCTCGCCTGCGTGGTCGTGCGCTCGGGCGTAACGGGCGGGGCTGGGGCTGAGCTGGCCCAAGCCCTGTTGCGACGGGGCATCCCGGTGTTACAGGAACATCCAGTTCATGTCGCCGAGATCACCGCCGGACTCCAGGCGGCACGACTGGGCGACACCGCTTACGCGGTCAACACCCTGCACCCCAACCTCCGCGCCGTGCGCCAGTTCCTCGCCGCGGCCGCTCATCTGCGTCGGCATCATCCTCCGCGCTTCCTCGACGCCGCCTGCAACAGCCAGTTGGCCTATCCCCTCCTTGACATCCTTGGCCGGGCAGTGGGCGGGCTGCGGCCCTGGTCGTTTCACGATGCACCGCTACGTCCCGGCCCTGCGGCCCCATTCCTTACCCTGGCTGGCACGGTCGGCGGTGTGCCGCTGACACTACGGGTGCAGAATCAGGTCCATCCCGACGACCCCGACAACCATTCCTTCGTGCTGTACCGGGTCGCGCTCGGCTGCGACGCCGGAGTGCTGACCCTGGCCGACCTCCAGGGGCCGGTGCTGTGGACGCCCCGGCTGCATGCCCCACGCGACGCTACCGGCCGACTGCGGATGAACGGTCCCGGCACCGAGCGGCTGGCGGTGGCCAGCACCTCGATTCTAGGCGGGGAAACGCCTGCCAGCTTTCACCAGATGTTCGCCCAGACTTGGCCGGAAGCGGTGCTGGTCGCATTGCGCGGGCTGGCGCGGGCCGTCGATGATCCGGCGGCGCGGCAGCGGGAAGTGTCGTGGGCGCTCGACGTGTCGATGGCCTGGCGCGACCTCACCGGACGGATCGGCCTACCTGAGATCATCCGCCCGACCGAACCGATGCCACTGGCGCTCGATGAACTGGAAGCGGCAGTCCGAGCGGTCGAATAGAGACCACGCGACGATCGTGGACATTGGAAGGAAACGAAGAATGCGGTGCAGTCATGTCCTAGTTTGGGTCGAGGATTTGCATCGGGCGGTGCGGGATTATCGTCATCTCGGCTTCGAGGTCGAATACGCCACCGACGCCCGCGATGCCCGTCATGCTCATGTATGGTTCCCACATGGTCCTATCCTCGAATTGCTCACCACCCCCGGCCATGCTGGTGCCTTCCGTTGGCTGATCGATCTGATCGCTGGACGCGGCGCTGGACGTCGGATGGCAGGCTGGGGCGGCAATGGCGAGGGATTCTGTGACGTGGCGGTGGTCAGCTCCTCCGCCGAGTTGGACCCAGTGCTGCGCGACCTCCGCCGCGACGGGCTGGCAGTCGGCCGGTCAGTACGCTGGGTGCGGCGGCGGCCGGACGGACAGCGCACCCGTTTCCAGTTCGCCTATCCGGTCGAACCCCGCCTGCCCTTCCTGGTCAGCCCCTATGATCCACCGCAGCATCCTACCGTCCAGACCCATCGCAATGGTGCCTGTGGGATCGCACGGGTCCGGTTGGGGGTGGCGGCAGGAGATGAGGCAGCTGTGACCCGGCTGGTCGACGACGACCCGACCTTCGCACTCGAACCAGCCGCCGTCACTGGAGTGAAAGCGGTCGAACTGGCCGGGCTGCATCACGAACTCGATCCGCTTCTGTTGCACGGGGCCGTGATCCGGCGGGCACGAGAACAATCAGCTGTTATTGCCGCGACCGCCGATTGTTCTAATTGAAAGTGATAGTGATTTGCATCTAATATCGCCCACATCAGGGCGAGGGGGATGGCTTTCGCTGAAGGGCTGCGTACAAAATGAAGCAGGATGGTTCTTCCCGGTGCGCGTCCGGGCATGGCGGTAACGACGATTACAACGGCCTATTCGAGGATGGAACCGGCCGACTACCTCGCCTCAACGCCCGCTTCGTCGAATTGAGGCCAGGCATGACAGCAGCGCTGTATCGCGGCACCGGACAGGAGGAAACCCACGCCGATCTGATCAACAACAGCCCCTATGTCCATTTCACCTGCCTGCTGAAGGACCGATCCCGTACCCAGGTCCGGGGTCGCGAGCTATCGCCCGATATCGGCGAAGGCTATGTGGTGTTCGCGCCGGGGGAACGGTTCTCGGTCGATTATGGCCCGAATTACGCCCATGTCGATCTGATGCTGCTGCCGGAAACGCTGGCGGAACTGACCGGGGACGATGGGTCCGGCCTTGACAACGAAATCAGCAGCGGCTTCGTGATGCAGGGAACCCCCCCAGGCCAGAGAATGGTCGATGCCGCGCTGCGGCTAGCCGAACATGTCGAGGCACCGCAAGGCCAGCGTCTTTATCTATATGCTGCCGCCCTCGAATTCCTCGCCGGTCATCTCGGCGGCGGCGCGCCCGACCCGATCCCGCCGCGCGAACGGCAACGGCTGATCGCGGCGCGTGCACGCCTTTTGCGCGACCTCAGCGCTGCCCCGACCATCGCCGAACTGGCGCGTGAGATCGGCCTCAACCAGCTCAAGCTGAAACAGGGCTTCAAAACCCTGTTCGGCTCAAGCATCTACGCCCTGTTCCAGCAGCACCGGATGGAATACGCCCGTCAATTGCTGCGCAGCCACAGCGTGACCGAAACCGCTCTGATGCTGGGCTACAACAACCTCAGCCATTTCAGCACCGCCTTCCGCAAGCAGTTCGGAATCCTGCCCCGCCACGAGCGCAAGGGCCTGACCAACTGACCGTGAAGGCCCTTGTGGACTCCCCCACACCCGCCAAGCCCCCCCGGCCCTTAGACTCCATTGGTCGGAGTGAGAGCCGCCTGCTTTGCCCCCCTCCCACACTGGTGAAACGCAGATAATCCCGATCCGGGCATTTTTCCGCCCGGTTTCGGGGGGGAATCTTCCGACCAAATTGATAATGAAAATCATTATCTTTTGGGGTGCCTGCCGTTCCCTCTCGAACTATTGCCCCCGCCGGTGAGCAAAGGAATCCGTGATGAAGCCCTCCTTTCATGCGTGGCCGGATCATCTGGCAGAACAGTACGAGCGGAAAGGGTATTGGCAGCCGCTAACGCTGGGACAGCATGTCCACGCCTGGGCCGCTTCCTTCTCCTCCCGCATCGCTCTGGTCGATGGGGCGCAGCGAATGTCCTATGCCGAACTCGACGCCCGGATCGACCGGCTGGCAGCCGGGTTCCACGCCCTTGGTCTCGCCGCCGGGGAACGGGTGCTGGTACAATTGCCCAACAGCATAGGCTTCGTCACCGCCTGCTTCGCCCTGTTCCGCCTCGGCGTGGTGCCGGTTCTGGCGATGCCAGCGCAGCGCACGGCCGAGATCGACGCGTTGTGCCAGTTGGCCGAGCCAGTCGCCTATCTGCTGCCTGACCGCTTCCTCGGCTTCGACTACCGGCAGATGGCCGAGCAGGTTGCCGCCCGCCATCCCGCGCTGCGCCTGCTGATCGTCGATGGCGCGCCGGGCGGAGGGCATCTGACGCTGGAGGGGATCGAGCGCCCGGCTGCGCGCGTCTTCACCGGTCCCAGCCATCGCGACGTCGCCCTGCTGCTCCAATCCGGCGGCACCACCGGCACCCCCAAGCTGATTCCTCGCACCCATGCCGATTACGCCTACGCCGCTCGTGCTTCGGCAGAAATATGCGGGATCGGCCCCGACAGCGTGACCCTGGCCGCCCTACCGCTGGCACACAATTTCCCACTATGTTGCCCTGGCCTGCTCGGCACCCTCGGCCAGGGCGGCCGAGTGGTTCTAGCCCGCACCCCCGGCTTCGACGAAGCTTTTCCACTGATCGCCATCGAAGGCGTCACCCACACCGCCCTGGTACCTGCGTTGGCCCGGCTGTGGGCGTCTGCCCGCACCTGGAACCAGGAAAATCTCTCCAGCCTAGCCCTGCTCCAGATCGGCGGTGCCCGGCTGGAGCCGACGGCCGCAGCGGATATCCGCACCGCTCTAGGATGCCCGATCCAGCAGGTGTTCGGCATGGCCGAGGGGCTACTGTGCTACACCCGGCTGGACGATCCCGACAACGTGACCCTGGCCACTCAGGGCCGCCCACTCAGCCCGGACGATGAGGTGCGGATCGTCGATACCGAGGGTCGCGAAGTGACGTCGGGTGAAACCGGCGAGTTGCTGACACGGGGGCCATACACTATCCGCGGCTATTTCCGTGCCGAGGAGGTCAACGCCACCGCCTTCACCCCGGACGGCTTTTTCCGCTCGGGCGACCTCGTCCGCCGTACCACTGATGGCAATTTGGTAGTGGAAGGCAGGGTCAAGGACCAGATCAACCGTGGCGGCGAGAAGATCGCGGCCGCCGAGATCGAACAGCATCTGCGCGCCCATCCCGCCGTGCGCGATGCGGCAGTGGTGGCGGTGCCCGACCCCCGGCTGGGTGAGCGCAGTTGCGCGGTGCTGATCGCGCCGGAAGACCCGCCCGATCTCGACCGACTGCACGCCTTCCTGCGCGATCGTGGCCTCCCTCGCCACAAATGGCCCGACCAAATCACATTCGCCCGCTCCTGGCCGCTAACCGCGATCGGCAAAATCGACAAGAAGCAATTGGCGCGGCAGGCCCTGATCCGCCAGAGCGACGAACCCCGCCCTTATCTGGAAATGGAGGTGGCGCTGGCTGGCGATCCGCTCGAACTGGCTGCGCGGATCGCCGCCAACGATCCAGCCGAGGCACTGATGATCTATGAACGCGGCGGGGAATGGTCGATCGGCGTCGGCCGCGCCGCAGAGATCCTGGCCGACGCCGACGGTGTGGTGGTGCGCAAGGGCGACGGAGTGCGGCGTTGGGATGGCCCTAACCTCGCCGCCCTGATGACCGAGGCGCTGTCTGCGCTGCCGTTCTCCGGTTGGCGCGCCTATGGCACCGCCCAGTTCGAACTGGCGCGTCGGTTCCAGGATTTGCCACTGGCTACCGATGCAGCACCGTTGCTGCATATGGTCCTACCTGAAAGCGAAATCCGCCTCAGCCAGGGACGCGCCCTGCTACGCGGCCTCGACCAGCCCACCCTCGACGCACTGACGCGCCAGTTGAAGGCGATCGAGCGGGTGGCCGCGCCCCACCGGCCCGCCGCCGCCCGGATTGAGGTCGCCGAGGTAGAGACCGCCGAAGCCGAACCCTATCGCCGCCGTGTCGCCGCCGCTGTCACCGAGATCCACCAGGGCCATTATCAGAAGGTGATCCTGTCGCGGCGGGTCGAACTGGCCACCCCACCCGACCTGATCGCCAGCTATCTGGTCGCCCGCCGGGCCAACACCCCGGCCCGTTCCTTCCTACTGCGGCGCGACGACTTCGCGGCGATCGGCTTCAGCCCGGAAACAGTGGTCGAGGTTGCCGCCGATGGCGCGGTCAGCACCCAGCCATTGGCAGGCACCCGTGCCATGGGCGGCAATCAGGCCGAGGAGGACCGGCTGCGCGCCGAATTACTTAGCGACGCCAAGGAGATTGCTGAACACGCGGTGTCGGTCAAGCTGGCCTGCGAGGAACTGAACTCGGTCTGCGTCCCCGGCTCGGTCCAGGTATGCGATTTCATGTCGGTGTGTCGGCGCGGCTCGGTCCAACATCTCGGCTCACGGGTAGCGGGACGGCTAGCGGCGGGACGCACCGCCTGGGACGCCTTCGCCGTCCTATTCCCGGCCGTCACCGCGTCCGGCATCCCTAAACGCCCGGCGATTGAGGCGATTGGCCGCCACGAACCCGGCCCGCGCGGGCTGTACAGCGGTTGCGTCATGATCGCCGATGCCGACGGTTCCCTCGACGCCGCCTTGGTGCTGCGCACTGTCTATCGGCGGGGCGAACGGGCATGGCTCCAGGCAGGAGCCGGGCTGGTCGCCCTCTCTACCCCGGAGCGGGAATTCCGTGAAACCTGCGAGAAGCTGAACAGCGTATCGCCCCATCTGATCGCCGCAGCACCGGCGGAGGAAGACGACCACGCCCTGGAAGAGGCCCGCGCATGAAACAGGATCTGCCGCTGGCGGCGTCGGCTAAGGCCGCCGCCTCGTTGTCCACCCCTGTCTCCCCCGATTGGCTGCGGCTCCAGGTCCGGCCGCTGCTATCCAATCCCGGCCGTGCGCTGGGTGACGACGACGACCTGATCGAGGCCGGGCTGGATTCGCTTCAGGTGATGCGGCTGGTCGCCAGCCTGGGCCAGGCCGGGGTGGCCGTCACCTTCTCTACCCTGATTGAGCGCCCGACACTGGCTGCGTGGTGGGCGCTGATCAGCGCCACCGCCCCGACCACGACCATGGCAGCCAATCAGGAAACCGAAGCCAACGCGGCCAACGACACGGAGGCCGGCACCCCCTTCGCCCTCACTGACGTCCAGCACGCTTATTGGATCGGCCGCCGCGACGATCAGCCGCTCGGCGGAGTCGGTTGTCACGCCTACCTAGAACTGGATGGGCACCATGTCGATCCAAACCGGCTGGCGGCGGCATGGGGGCGGGTGCGGCAGAGTCATGGCATGCTGCGCGCCCGCTTCCACGAGGATGGCAGCCAGAGCATCGGCCCACGCGATCAAGCCGTTACGCCACTGCCGGTACATGACCTGCGCGGCAACGCGCCCGAGGCAGTGGAAGCGTCCCTCGCCGCCACCCGCGACCGCCTGTCGCACCGCCGCCTCGCGGTCGAGGTCGGCGAGGTAGCCGGGCTAGAACTGAGCATGCTGCCGGACGGGGCGACCCGGATTCATTTCGACCTCGACCTGCTGGTCGCCGACGTCCACAGCTTGCATCTTCTGCTGCGCGACCTCGCCGCCGCCTATGCTCGCGATGCCGCGCCGCCAGCCCCGGCCGGATGGAGCTTCGCCGCCTATCTCGCAGACGAGGAACGACGCAAGGCGGCCCACCGTGACGCCGACCGCGCCTATTGGCAGCGGCGGCTGGCTGATTGGCCTGGTGCTCCGGCGCTACCGCTGCGACGGCAGCCGGAGGAGATCGCCCAGCCGCGCGTTCGCCGCCATCAGCACCGACTGAGTCCATCGGCCTGGGAAAACCTACGCAACCACGCCGCCTGCCACCGCCTCACCCCGGCGCTGACATTGGCTACCGCCTATGCCGAGATCCTGGCGCGCTGGAGCGCTAGCCCGCGCTTCCTGCTCAACCTGCCATTGTTCGACCGCCAGGGTGGCGATCCGGCGCTAGGGGAGGTTGTCGCCGATTTCACCAACCTGCTCCTGCTAGCGGTCGATTGCGGCGCGGAACAGACTTTCGCCGATCGTGCCCGCGCCCTCCAGGCCGGACTGCACGCCGACATCGCCCATGCGGGCTATTCCGGAGTGCGGGTGCAGCGCGACCTTGCCCGACAGCGACCGGGGGAGCGGAGCTTCGCCCCGGTGGTGTTCGCCTGCAATCTTGGCATCCCGTTGCTCGGCGACGAGGCATGTGCCGTGCTCGGTCGGCTCGGCCACATGATCTCGCAGACGCCGCAGGTGTGGCTCGACCATCAGGTTTACGAACTGGAAAGCGGGCTGCTGTTGACCTGGGACGCGGTGGAGGATCTGTTCCCCGAGGGACTGATCACAGCGATGTTCGCCGCCTATGTCGAACGAATCGAAACCCTGGCCGCCACTCCGGCAGCATGGGAGCAGTCGGTAACGACAGCGCTGCCGACAGAACAACGGGCGGTGCGGGCGGCAGTCAACGCCACCGCTGCGCCTTTGCCGCCGCGCCTGCTGCACGACCCGATATTCGCCCTGGGGCGGGAGATGCCCGAGCAGGTGGCACTGATCGAGCGACAGGGCACACTGAGTTACAGTGCGCTGACCCACCACGCCCTCCAGGTCGCCGCCCTGCTGGTGGAATGGGGGGTGCGGCCGGGCGACCCGGTGATGGTAACGATGCCGCGCGGAATCGGCCAAGTGATAGCGGTGCTGGGGGTACTGGCAGCGGGGGGCTGCTACGTCCCGATCGGGATCGGCCAACCACAGACCCGGCAGGCCCGTATCCAGCGCACCGCCGACATTCGCCACGTCCTGCTGCCGATAGACCTCGCCACCGCCGCCCAACGCCAGCCGCTCGACCAGCCGGTAGCGGTCGCGCCAGAAGCGCCAGCCTACATCATCTTCACCTCGGGCTCGACTGGCGAGCCGAAGGGGGTGGAGGTCACCCACCGCGCCGCAGCCAACACCATCGACGCCATCAACCAGCGCCATCGGATCGGCCCGGCCGACCGGGTTCTGGCGGTGTCGGCGCTCGATTTCGATCTGTCGGTTTACGACATATTCGGCCTGCTCGGAGTCGGCGGAGCGGTGGTGATGGTCGGAGAAGAGGACCGGCGTGACGCCACCGCTTGGCTCGATCTGATCCACCGCCATCGGGTAACGCTGTGGAATTCGGTTCCGGTGCTGCTCGACATGCTGCTGACGGCGGTAGAAGGGACGGAAACGGTATTGCCGCTACGGCTGGCGCTGGCCTCGGGCGATTGGGTCGGGCTCGACCTCGCCGGACGCCTCGCCGCCGCCACAGCCGACACCGGCCGACTGGTCGCGCTGGGTGGCGCAACCGAAGCGGCGATCTGGTCCAACGCCCAGGAGGTGCCAGCGACACCGCCGCGTTCGTGGCGGTCGGTCCCGTATGGCACCCCACTGGAGAACCAGTACTACCGGGTAGTCGATCCGCGCGGGCGCGATTGCCCTGACTGGGTAACGGGGGAATTGTGGATCGGCGGCACGGGCTTGGCCACCGGCTATCGCGGCGATCCGGCGCTGACGGCGCAACGCTTCGTCCAGGCCGACGGCCAGCGCTGGTACCGCACCGGCGATCTCGGCCGCTACTGGCCGGACGGAACGCTGGACTTCCTTGGCCGTGCGGACCATCAGGTCAAGATCCGGGGACACCGCATTGAATTAGGAGAAATCGAGGCTGCGTTACACTCATTACCCGAACTACGCCAGGCGGTTGCGGTGGCGGTGGGCCAACCACCGACCCTGGCCGCCCTGCTGGTGCTGAAGCCAGATGCCCCGGCCGAGGCGATAGCAACGATCCGCGCCGGTCTGGCCGAACGGCTGCCCGAGGCAATGATCCCCACCACCCTAGTGGCGCATGATGCGCTGCCGCTATCGGCTAACGGCAAGATCGACCGCGCCGCCCTCGCAGTTCTACTGACCGAGGCAGCCGCCACCCGACCCGAGGTCGGCGAACCGCCCCGCCCTGGGCGGGAACAGCGGGTCGCAACCCTGTGGTGCGAGGTGCTCGGGCTCGAACGCGTCCGGCGCAGTGACGATTTCTTCATGCTCGGTGGCGACAGCCTGCTGGCGACCCGACTAGTGGCCCGGCTGGGCCAGCATGGCCTATCGGCTGAACAACCGTTGCGGCTGCTGTTCGCCCGGCCGGTGCTGGCCGATTTCGTCACCGGCCTGAGCGAGGCTAGCCCAGTGGTAGACGCAGCCCCGCTTCTCCCCGACATTGACCACCGCGCCGAACCGTTTCCGCTGACCGAGGTGCAGCAGGCATACCTGACCGGACGGGAGTCCGGCCTACCGTTGGCGTGCGGCACCACCTACGCGCTGGAATTCGACGGGGAGACAGTCGATCTGGACCGGATCGCGACAGCCTGGACTCGGCTGGTCGAACACCACGAGATGCTGCGCGCGGTGCTGACCAGCGACGGGCGGCAACGAATCCGCTCCGAATCCCCGCCGGTGACGGTCACGTGCGAGGAACTGCCCGGAGCCGACGCCGCAGCCGCCAGCCAGCACTTGCGGGCACGGTGGGATCAATGGGCGGCCGAACGCGGCGACGGGCCACCCTTCGACCTGCACGCGATCAGCTATGGTCTCGAGCGCTGCCGCTTCGGTATCGCCATCGATTACATGCTGCTCGACGGTTTCAGCGTCAAGCTGTTGTTGGGCGAGTTGATGATGCTGATGCGCGATCCCGCCATCGTCCTGCCGCCGCTTGGCCTATCCTTCCGCGATTATGTCCTCCAGGCCAGCCCCGCCGCCGGGGAGGTGGCACGCGCCCAGGCCTATTGGCGCGCCCGGCTCGACGATCTGCCACCATCCCCGGCCCTGCCGCTCGCAGCCGACCCCTCCACTCTCGCCCCGGTGCGGTTCCACCGCCATGAAACCCGGCTATCGGCCGAACGCTGGCAGGAGGTGCGGACGCGGGCGCGTGAACATGGCCTGACCCCATCGGGGCTGCTGCTGACGGTCTATGCCGCCACCCTGGCCCATTGGAGCGGAGGCGAGGCGCTGACCCTCAACCTCACCCTGTTCGACCGCCGCGACGTTCACCCCGATATCCACCGGGTACTGGGCGATTTCACCACGCTGGCCCCGGTAGCGGTCCATCCTCGTTCGGGCGACAGCCTGCTGACCTTGGCGCGGCGACTGCGCGACGAACTGGCCGAGGTGCTGGAGCATCGCGCCGTCTCCTCGATCTGGGTCCAGCGCGAGCGTGGCTGCCGCTTAGGCCGGGCTGCCGCCTTGCCGGTGGTGTTCACCAGCACGCTCGGTCTCGCCGACGAGGTGCTGCGCGACCCGCCAACCGGCTTCCCCGCTTTGGCGGCAGGAGGCTTCTCCGAAACCCCGCAGGTGTGGCTTGATCATCAGGTTTACGAACTAGACGGCGACCTGCGGCTGACCTGGGATGTGGTGGAGGGGCTGTTCCCCCCCGGCCTGCTCGACGAACTGGTCGCGGCACAGCACCGCTGGCTGGAAGAGCTGGCTGTCGATCCGGCGGCGTGGCAACGGCCCGATCCCGATCCGCTACCGACCAGGCAGCGGACACGACGCGAAGCCCACGTTGAGACCCGTGCCGCCCCAGCCGGACGCGGGCTGCATCAGGCATTCTTTGATCTGGCTCGGGCCAGACCGGAACGGCCAGCGCTGTTCGACGATGGACACGAGATCTGCTATGGCGAACTCGCCGGGCGCGCCCTGCGGCTGGCGGCCGTATTGCGCGCCGAAGGAGTGGAACGCGGCGAGCCGGTAGCGGTGTCGCTGCCGCGCGGCGCCGATCAGGTCGTGGCCGTACTGGGAGTACTGGCGGCCGGGGGCTGCTATGTCCCGATCGGCCCCGATCAGCCATCGGCACGGCGACAGCGCATCCTGACTACCGCCGGTATCCGCCAGATCGTCACCGCTGCCACTGTCGCCAGCAGCGCTGACCGCGTTCCACTCGAGCGGCCGGTACTCGGCAACGGCGAGGAGAGCGCTTACATCATCTTCACCTCTGGCTCGACCGGCGAGCCGAAAGGGGTGGAGATCACCCACCGCGCCGCGCTCAATACCATCGATGCAGTCACCCGCCAGCACGGCATCGGCGCCGACGACCGGGTGCTGGCGGTATCGGCGCTCGATTTTGACCTGTCGGTCTACGACATCTTCGGCCTGCTCGGTGTCGGCGGCGCGGTAGTCGTAGTGCCAGAGGATGACCGGCGCGAGGCAACGGCTTGGTTGGAATTGATCCGCCGTCACCGCGTCACGGTGTGGAACAGCGTGCCGGTCCTGCTCGACATGCTGCTGACGGCAGCCGAACGCGCGGTCGAGCCGTTACCGCTGCGGGTGGCACTACTGTCGGGCGACTGGATCGGGCTAGACCTGCCACCACGGCTGACGGCCGCCACCGCCGGTTCCGGCCGATTCACTGCGCTCGGCGGCGCGACAGAGGCGGCGATCTGGTCCAACCAATTCGAGGTAGAGGGTGAGGCACCTGCCGGATGGACCTCGATCCCCTATGGCGTCCCCCTACCCAACCAAGCCTACCGAGTGGTCAACGCACTCGGGCAGGATTGCCCCGATTGGGTGCCGGGTGAATTGTGGATTGGCGGGGCCGGGCTGGCGGTCGGCTATCGCGGTGCCCCGGCGTTAACCTCCGAGCGTTTCGTCACCCAGGCCGGTCGGCGCTGGTACCGCACCGGCGATCTCGGTCGTTTCCGCCCCAGCGGGCTGCTTGAATTCCTTGGCCGTCGCGACCACCAGATCAAGCTGCGCGGCCACCGCATCGAACTGGGCGAGATCGAGGCGGCATTGCATTCCCTGCCTAACGTCCGCCACGCCGTCGCGGTCCTGCTCGACACGCCCCACGCACTAGCAGCGGCGGTGGTGTTCGATCCCGGTATGGCCAGCGTCAATGAAATCGAGGCTCGGCTGCGGTCTGGTCTAGCCGACCGCCTGCCCGAATACATGATCCCCTCCCGTCTCGAAGCGATAGATCGGCTACCGCTTTCAGCCAACGGCAAGGTTGATCGTGCCGCTGTGCAGGCTTGGTTCACGGCTAGTGCCCGTCCGACCGCGGCATCCGCCCCGCGCGGCCAATTCGAAACCGCACTGGCTGCGGTCTGGGCCGAGATCCTCGACCAGCCGCACGTCGGCCGCGATGACGATTTCTTCCTTCTCGGCGGCGACAGCCTCCGCGCCACCCGTATCGTCGAGCGGCTGTGTCGCGACGGCCTGACACCCACGCCTGCACCGCTGCGGCTGTTGTTCGCCAACCCGACTTTGGCCGGATTCGCCGCAGGCCTGAGCGAACATCTCGCCCATGGTCGCCCCACGGCCACCCCCAGGGCGGAAGCGGCAGAAACATTTGAAATGGGCGCGATCTGAACCCTCGGCGGGCCTGTCCCGTCACCCCGCACTACAATTAAAAGAAGAGTTAACGTCAATGTCGGTGCAAGACCATGCAGTTTAACCACGGTTCCACTCGGGCGCGATTCAGCGCGATGACCCTGTCGCTCGCCCTGTCGGCACAGCTTCCCCTCCCCTCCTTGGCATGGGCCGAGCAGGCCGAGAGTACGGCAATCGGCGAGGACGGCACGGCGGTGGCGCTACCGGCAGTGACGGTGACCGCCCGGCGCGGTGAGGAAAAAGCCAAGGACATTCCGTTTGGACTCAGCGTGATCAACGGAGATACGGTCGAGACCGGGCGGATGCAGAACGTGGACGAGGCGCTGCACAACGTCACCGGGGTCAGCATCAACTCGTCGGGTGGCCCCAACGATTACAACGTCCGCATCCGCGGCGTCGGCTCACTCTATCAGATGAACATGGACGACAATTCGGTTGTGCTGAACGTCGATGGCGTCTCGATGTCGTCGCGCAACCTGTCGCTCGGCACGCTCGACGTTGATCAGGTCGAGGTGCTGAAGGGACCGCAGGGTACCCTGTTCGGCCGCGGCAGCGAGGCTGGCGCGATCAACATCACCACCCGCAAGCCGACCCGAGTGATGGAAGGCTATGTCCGGGGCGAGATCGGCCAGCAGATGCAGAATCTGGAGGAAGGGGCGATCAGCGGCCCAATCAGTGATAGCCTCGCCGCCCGCCTCGCCGTCCGCCGTACTGGCGCCGATTACTGGGTAGATAACGCCCAGGACGGCAAGCCGCTGACCCAGATGACCGATCTCGCCTTTCGCGGCAGTCTGCTGTGGGATGCGGGCACCGGCACCGACGCCCTACTGACGGCGGAAGGGGAACGCAGCACCGGCGGCATCAACGTCATGATGTTGCGCCCCTACGGCGACCATCCGGCTCTCGACATCTCCCCTGACGTCTTCGACGAGAACCGCAAGAGCAACGGCCGCTACTCGCTCGAGGTCAACCACGATCTGAGCGCCAGTAGGCTGACCTCGGTGACGGCTGCGACCACCACCAATTTCATCGGCTGGAAGGCCTACGATCGGGACCTGACCAAGGCGATGTTCGGCTTCCCGATGGAGATGCTGGTACGCGATTCCGCGTTCGAACAGGCCTACAGCCAGGAACTGCGTCTGACCTCACTGCCCGGAGCCGAAGTGTTCTGGGTCTCCGGCCTCAATGTCAGCCATTCCAACCGCTCGTTCGACAGCGCCTATGTCTCGCAGGGTGCACGCAACGCCAAACGTCGTTTCACCACCGACAGCGCAGGCATGTTCGGTGAAGTGACCTATCCACTCACTGATGCACTGAAGGTGACAGGCGGCCTGCGCCATTCGTGGGACTGGAAGGGCTACGACGCCGATTATGTCACTGCGGCCGGGGTACACAGCAACGACCAGCGCGGTGTCTATGCGAATTACATGACCGGACGGGTCGGCTTGTCCTATGCGGTGACGGCGGACACCAATCTCTACGGCACGGTGTCGCGCGGCTACAAATCCTCGGGCTTCAACGATTACGCCAGCCAGATCGCCGACAGCGTACCCTACAAATCGGCAACGGTGCAGTCCTATGAACTTGGCTTCAAATCCGAGCCTGCCCGCCAGCCCTTTACCCTGAATAGCGCGCTGTTCCTCACCCGGGTCAAGAACGACCACATGATGAGCTACGACAGCACTTCCTTCGTCACCTCGGTACTGAACGCCGACACCGAGAGTAAGGGCGCAGAACTGGAAGGGTCGTGGCGTTTCGGCAACGGCTACACCCTATCGGGCGGCGTCGCCTACACCTACGCCGAGATCACCTCCAACGCGGCCGGGGTCAGCGGCGGCGACGTCTCGTCCGGCAGCAGAGTCCCCGACGTACCGCGCTGGAGCGGCAATATGGCCCTAGCCTATGTCGAGGACCTGCCCGACTTCCTCGGTTTGCCCGAGCCGGGCATCAACGCGCGGATCAGCTACCGGGTGGCTGGCAGCAGACCAGCCGACGTGCAAAACCATTTCAACCTTGCCCCCTACGGCAAGCTCGACCTCCATCTCGGCCTGATGATCGCCAGCGCCGAAATCTATGCCTGGGGCGACAACCTGCTCAACGACCGCTACGACCTCTATGGCTACGGGGATTCATCTTATCCCGGCATGACCTATGGCAACCTTGCCCGCGGCCGCACCCTCGGTCTCGGCACCAGCTACAAGTTCTGAGGAGAGCGAGCATGGAGCGCAAGACCGCACCGGCGACGTGGTGGCTGCTGACCAGCCTCTACACCACCCAATATCTAGGGCTAGGCTTCCTGGTGGTTGCCCTAGTGGCGATCCTGCGCGACCAGGGTGCCAGCCTCGACCAGATCGGCCTGATCTACATGCTCGGGCTGGTCTGGCCGCTGAAATTCCTGTGGGCTCCGTTGGTGGACCGTATCCGGTTCGGCCGCTGGGGACATTACCGGGTCTGGCTGCTGCTGACCCAAACCGGGCTGGCACTGACCTTGGCGACAATGGGCCGGTTCGACGTCATCGACGATTTCTGGACCATCTATCTGCTCGGACTAGCGGTGGCGGTGCTGTCGGCCTCGCAGGACATCGCCGTCGATGGCTTGGCCTGCCGATTGCTGGCACCGTCCGATCGCGGCTTCGGCAACGGCATCCAGATCGCCGGCAACCTGTTCGGCAACATGCTGGGCGGCGGCGTGGTGTTGATTACCTATCCCTATCTCGGCTGGCAGGGCAGCCTGCTGCTACTCGCCGCAGGCACCTCGGTCTCGCTGCTACAATTGCTGTGGTACCGCGAGCCGCCCTGGGCCCTCGTCCCCAACCTCGGGGCCAATCTGTTCCGCTCCGTCGCCACCTTCTGGCATCAGCCGGGCGGGCGGCTGTGGCTGCTGCTTCTGCTGCTTTATCCGATCGGCAGCAGTCTGGCCTACGCCCTGATCATCCCGATCCTGGTCGATGCTGGCTGGGAGATGGACCGGATCGGCTTCGCCGTCAACGTGCTCGGCTCGCTGGCCGGAATGGCAGCGGCGATGGCCACCGGCTGGCTACTGCCCCGGCTGGGCCGACGGCGCGGAATGATCTGGGCCGCCCTGCTGCAAATCCTCGGTATCGCAGCTCTCGCCCTGCCGGTATTCGGCCTGACCGGAACGGTTAGCGTCACCACCGCCGTCCTGCTGTATTTCCTGCTCTACAATCCGGCGGCTACGGTACTGTCCACCCTGATGATGGACCATGCATCGCCCGACCGCCCGGCCACCGATTACACAGTCCAGTATAGCCTGAACATGCTATTCGCGATGGCAACGATGTCGGGCGCCGCCGCTTTAGCCGGCCAGATCGGCTATGGCGGGGTACTCGGGCTGGCGGTGCTGGCCGGGCTGCTGGCGGCACTACTATCGCTGCGCTATCGGCCTGACGGCGGCACGACGACGATCACCGCCCCGGTATCGGCAGCAGCGGTGGGAGAGGCCCGGTGAACGCCGAACAGCGGCGGGGATGGCTGCGCCGCCCCCGTCCCGCCCCCGAACCGGCGATACGGCTGCTCTGCCTACCTCATGCCGGCGGCACCCCAGGCCTGTTCCGAGCCTGGCCGCCGCTGCTGCCGCCACTGATCGAACCGGTGCTGGTTTGTTTGCCCGGCCGAGAGAATCGTCTGAGCGAGCCGCTTCCGGACGACATCCCCGCCCTGGTCGCCGCCTTGGCCGAGGCGGTGGAACCGCTGCTCGACCGCCCCTGGGCCTTATTTGGCCACAGCATGGGTGCGGCAGTGGGGTTCGAACTGGCCCTGACCCTGCGGCGACGGCCGTGCCAGATGTTCCTGTCGGCGCGTGAACCGCCCCAGTATCATCATGGCGGCGGTCTACACCAACTCGATGACGATCGCCTCTGTGCCGAACTGCTTCGCCTCGGCGGGACGCCGCCGGGTCTACTCCAAGCTCCCGAGGTGCGGGCGATGGTGCTGCCGGCAGTACGGCACGATTACCGTCTGATCGAAACCTATCATGCCCGCCCGGCCAGCCGATTCGACGGCCCGCTCACCGTGTTCCTTGGTCGCGATGATCCTGATCTGCCCCTCCAGGAGGCGCTGGGCTGGCGGGAATGGACCTCGGGACCATTCGCCCTCCAAATGTTCGAAGGAGGGCATTTCTATCTAGCTGACCAACCTTCGGTGGTGGTCGCCGCGATCGCCTCCATCCTGGCCAACGGCCCCAGGAATGGAGACAAACCCTGATTATTGGAGGGGGCCACCGCCCCTCGCAATCTCTCCCTCGGACCTATGGAGAGCCTATTCCACGCCCTAGAATCGGGCCAACAATCACCTCGTCAGCGCCATTTCGGCCGGTCAATGCTGGTTTCCGAAAGTGTCCAGGTGATTCTTTGGGCGCGAACAGTCACGTTACCCGTGTCTAATGATTTATTTTCTGAGCGGAAGGTGGCGGCGACCCGGATATTTCCACCGGTTTGCCCTTCTCCTGTTGTGGGGGAGGGGCTTCCGATAATGTCGGGTTGATCCGGGAGAACTCGACGCGTCGGTTGGCCGGGTTGCGCGGATCGGAGGGCACCAGCGGACGGAACGACCCTTCGCCCTCCACCTCGAAACGGTCGGGGGAAATGCCCTTCTGCCCGACCAGATAGTTACGAACCGATTCCGCACGGCGCTGCGACAAGAGAAGATTAACGTCAGCCGCTCCAGAAAGATCGGTATGGCCCGAAATCTGTAGCCGCAGATCGGATTGCAACTTCATTGCCGCCGCGACGCTATCAATAAAGCGCTGCGCCTGCGGCGAAATCTCGGTCGAATTGACCGCAAAAGTCAGTGGGAAGGCGACGGTCGGACGTGGTGCCGCGGCCGGTCGCCGACGCGAGGTGTCCTCCCGGGCTTGCGGTCGCATCGCTGCGGAGGTGGCCTGCTCCGCCGGCGGCTGACTGCCCGGAAAGACGAGAGAACGGGTCTTGGCCGTCGGCTGGCTAGGGGCAAAGCTGCGCGTCTGGGGCACCTGCTGAAGGCCGAGGCTGCCCAGGAACTCGCCGGGGGTTGGCGGCTCCTGATACAGGATGGTGTCCTCGGCTTGCGCACCGGGAGAGAGGATCGCCAAGACGACGGCGACAGCGCTCCCACACAAGGCAAGTCGGGTCCGACTCATGACGGTTCCCCATACGGTCGAGATCAAATGAAAACGCACCTCGATTCCCGGAACGAGGCGATGAATTCCAGGCATCCCGATATCGTCGCCGGGCCTGACCTTTTCATGGCTGGCGGAACAGAGGGCGGCGTCGGAGGGAATGGCCGACAGGGCCGATCCAGAAAAGAAATTCTTCCGATCTAAAATACGCATCTGGAAATGATCCTAATAGAAAAACGAATCACGGGGATGCTTCGGTCTACGCGAATCTAAACTTTACAAGTAAAGCAAAATAAAAAGCTTGGCACCACAAAATCAACAGCAAACTTTTGTTAATCATTTTAAGGCCAGACATTAAGAGTTTCAAGCGCCTTGTGACGATGCAACGAAACGCAACTCCTCTATCGAATGTCGCCCTCAGATCATAATATCGATGTCGTTGTTTTATAGGGAAAGCCCCCATCTGCACCCCCCTTTTGAGTTCCCGGAAGGAAGGCCGAGCGGCGAAGTCCGCGCCTATTCGGCATCGCTCCGGTTGTTTGGATCGCGGAGAACACCCCGTCGATGGTCTCGGCAGATAGCTTCAGTCCCGGACATTCCCATGTCTTCGTTTGACGTCGCGCCAAAGGGGAACCTCAACCCACTGAATCCACTCAACTCTTCATCGAGTTTTCCTGAAGACACCCCATCAACCTTATGGCGTTGAATTTTGATCATATGATCTTGACAGTCGCATAAAAACGACTTTAAATTATTTATCTATATTTTTTGTATGTCAATAGTGGTGAAAAATGATGTTTTGCCGTTTTATGGGAAGCAGACTCCTAGCAAAACACTGTCTGGCAGCAGTTCTGATGCTGTCCCTCACCGCGCTACCAGCGATGGCACAGCAAGACAGGGCGAGTGGAGCGTCCCCGTCAATCCAGGGCGATGTCAACATCACTGTCAAAACCGGAGACATCACCACCAAAACAACCGGTGGTGATGGCGCTCGCGCAACCAATTGCATCGGGGCAGTTACGTCTGGCTCGATCAAAGGCAACGTCTCGATCGTCGTGAATGGCCAACAGCGTTCCGCCAACGAGGGGTGCATCACTTCTGAATCCCCCTCAAGTTCAACAGAGCGTTAAGAGCAATGTGATTGGAATTAACTTTCTTTCTGTGCGACCCTTTTTTGGAGAGAAAATGTGATCAAGATTTCCGTCTTTACTTTCGTCGCTCTCGTTGCCTGCTCGTCTTTCGCCTCTGCGCAAAGCGCGTCTGGCAGCTTCGGCAACAGTCTGGTCAAGGGCGAAGGCCACGCCACCGCCAGCGGTCCGAACCTTTCCGGTAAGTTCGATTCCAAGGTTCAGGCCAAGGACGTCACCGCCACCGCCAAGGGCGACGGTGCCGTGGCCCGCAACGTGATCGGCTCCGCCACCGACGGCAACGCCACGGATTTCCATAGCGATGTCGATGTTGGCAACGTCAGCGCCAATGCCGAGGGCAGCAAGGCCTGCGCTGAAAACATCATCGGCTCGATGGGCAGCAGCGCATGCACGGGTAGCCGGTAATCATGGCGCTCCCGTCTCTCGGCCTCTCGACGCGGGCGGGATGGTGGGTCCTGTGGGGGGTGGTCGGCGTGGCGCTCGCCTCCCCCTGCAACCAGGGGCTGGCCCAGAGCACCGGCGGTCTCTCCGTCAGTGGGACGAACACCCAGATGAACGATATGGAGTCTCGCGCCCTGTTGCAGGTCGGGCGTCAGGGCGGCAACCTGTTACCCCAGGACACCCTTGCCGACTGCAAGGACGGTGCGGCCCAGGTCGGCCGGACCAAGGAGAAGGAGTTCATCAAGGTTCCAACCTCGCTGATGGATGAGCTGAAGGAAAAGGAAGCCACAAGCACCGTTGTGATCGGCAACGTCATTGCCGTCGGGTGTAAGTAATCTGTGATTTTTCATTGCGACGCAGCGCATTAGACCACGAGTAGCAATATTAAGGACGGCTGATGATCGTGAGAACCAGGGGGGCCGTTGTCTGCGCCATCGTCGGCGCGGTGTCGTTGGGCGGCTGCATGACTGATCCCAAGAATACGTCGACCATCATGCAGCCGCGGACCCCGGTGGCCAAAACCTTGACCAACCTCAATCAGGCCAAAAACTGCATGGATCAACTTTTTCTTGATGGTGCGCGGCGGGGAATTCCGATCACCAGCGAAAAAATTGAGGATGCAACCGGGACAGTCAAGGTCAGCACGGTTGACATGACCATCAACGCCATCTCGGATATGAGCAAACGTAGCGAGGCTTTCAGCTACTTCCATATCGAGGGCCAGGGCAGTCAGATCGGCAACATCCAGAACGCGCTCGTCCCACTGAAATCGAACCCGAGCAAGATTCCCCCAGTTTACATCCGGGGATCGGTCTCCCAGGCCGACAATAGTATCGTCCGCGACAGCGCCTCGGGCTCGTTCACCGTTCCTTTCGCCTCGATCGGTGGCGGCAAGGACCAGAGCTTCGATACGATCAGCATCGATCTGCAACTGGTTGATATCTCGACCCGAACCGTTAAGACCGGGATCACCACCAGCAACACCATCACCGTCGTGTCCGAAAGCGAATCGGAATCCGCGCGCGGACTGATCCAAAATGGCGCTTTCGGCGCCGCCCTGTCGGTTTCCCTGGCCTCGTCGAAGCGAGAGGGCCGGGGGCAGGCGGTGCGAACCCTGCTGGAATACAGCCTGATCGAATTGCTTGGAAAATATACCCACGTTCCCTATCATCGCTGTCTCGAACTGCCCTCGACCGACCCGGCCTCAATGCAGTCGGCCCAGGCTTATTACGATGGCCTGTCCGCCGAAGCCCGGACCAGGGCGGTCCAGACCGCCCTGAATGCCACACGTGAGTATGCCGGTCCCGTTGACGGGGTGATGCGCGAGGCGTTGCAACTGGCAGTCAGCGCGGCCAAGCTGAAACGTGGTCTTAATGCTGACGGGCGGATCGATTTTCAGCTTTTTAACGCTCTGTATAACGAAAATGTCCTGCCCAACGAGATCGTCAACGCCAAGCCGGCGAATCCGGCGGAGGCCCCGCCTGCCTCGGCCCCGACGCCCCCTTCAGGGCGCGATCCGTTCGGTCTGACGCTCACCCTGACCCGGCCGGTTTCCGCGCTCGGCGATGTGGTGTCTGTCCGCGCCTCGGTCGATTCCCCATCGAATCTTTACTGCTATTACGAATATCACGAGCAGGGCAGCATTCGGGTCACGCGGATTTTTCCCAGCCAATTCCAGCGCGACAATCATCTGGTCCCTGGACGGAGCGTCCTGATCCCGGCACAGAACAGTTTCCAGATCGTGCTCAACGACACGGCTCCCGAATCGATCGCCTGCGTGGCAACCACCATCGATTATCGCGGGGCCAATGCGCTTCCCTTCCTGAAGGAACCGGATCTCACCCCGATCAACACGCCGCCCGACTTCAACGGATTGCCCTACGTCATTTACAAACATCAGCAAGTCGATTCGGTGCAGACGACGGTTAAAAAGATCACGTTCCAGGCCAATGGGTGAGAGCGATGATCCTTCGGCGAAGCCTGTTGACACTCATGGCCGGCCTCGCGCCCATGCTCCTTTCCCTCCCCCGCGCCCAGGCGGAGGGAAGTAAACCTCTCCCCGCTGCCGTTAACGAGGGGGGGCACCCGCCCAGGGTCGAGGCGACCCAATCGCCGCCCACTACGGATCCCCCCGCGCAGAAGACCGTATCGCCGTCCGGTGCCCCGGTGATCGTCCTGCAATCCGACCGCGTCCCTGTCTCCCCCCTTCCCGGCCTCGATTCGTCGCTGCGTCCCAATCCGATCCTTGTTCCGCCAAGCGTCCTGCTCAGAGCAACCGGCAACCCGGTGGGGCACCCCACGGCTCCATCTGTCGTGGTGGTCACGAAGGAGGCTCCGTCACCGTTTCTCGGACCGGCGGAAAGCGCCGCCGATCGCGCGATCGATCGCAACCAGAACGCCTTGCTGCTCGAAAAGCTACGGAAAGAGAACCGGTTCGTCGATCACGACAGGCCGGCCGTCATGGTGGTGCCGCTGTTCGATCGCAGCCAAGCCTATGCCGGGAGCGCAGCCGACGCCGAAATCGACAGAATTCAAAGAACACAATTCATAGACCGATACCTATATAGGTATTGATTTTTCGTATGTTTCATTAAAATCCGATCCGGATCGATAGATATCATGTGGCTCCGTGTCCTCTTTCTCTTGTTTGCCTCGGCCATGATCGCTCTGGGACTGGAACAGTCGTTCTTCCCGCCATCGGCCTGGGCTCAGTCCTCGGCCGGCCTGTCGGTAAAAGTTGAGGGCGACGTCAGCAGCGTGGCCGCGGGTTCGGGGGCAGCCAGCACCAGAATCGGCTCCACAACCAGTGGAAAGGGGACCTCGACAACCAATGTCATGGGAAACGTCACGAATTACTCGACCCACGGATCGAGTGTGACCGAGATCGGCACCCAGGATCGCGGCGGAACCACCGTGATCCGCGGCGATGCGACCAACGTCAATTCAGAATTGCGAGTGAACGGAAACAGCTTCATTGGCGGCAACGTCACCGTCACCAATGGTTCTCGGGCCGATATCGGCGGCTGCGGTTCGGTCTATGTCTCCGGCGATGTGGTCGTGCCGAACGGCAATCTGGAAGTTGGGTGCGGATGCGCCGGTCGACGCAACGGGCAATGCTGCATCGAATTCCATCAAGGTTTTTGTGTCTTGCAGATCGTGCCTCCCAGTGAGGATGGGTGCCCGCCCGGATTTATCTTATCCAGTGGTCTGTGTCGGTTGTTCTCGGATTTCGAACATAAATTCGGCAAATAGCGGTCAAAATCTGACACAAGAGCCCCACTGTGGTTTCCCTCGGCTCGCCGGATGTACGAGTCTGAGGAATGCGTGAAGGAATCCTCGTCGGAGTAAGTGCCGCCGACCGCAATCGCCTGGAGGCGGTTGTAAATGCTGGTGTTGCCGTCGCTGCACGGACTGGCGCTACAGCAGACCAGGAGAGTTCCGCTTAACACCGATCTCGAAACCGCAGGGCTGGCCCGACGTGATCACCGTCTTCCTGCGCTCGCTCACGGAGAATTGGGACGGACAGCTTATTGCCGTCATTGTTTCGCCAGCAAAGGAACACCACCCGCTCCAAAATCCCCTCCGCATTAACAAATGGCAGCCATCCTGGCGGCCTGGACGCGGCAGGCATCGCGAGCCATTTCGAGCAATTCTTAGGGTTCGACTCTCCTTCCGCCCTCATCCCACCGATCCGAACACCGCCCCGATCGCTGCGGTCACCGCCATCGCCAGAGCTCCCCAGAGCAGGACACGGATCGCACCGACACTCAACGGTCCCGGCCGTTGCCGGGATGGTCGTTGCCCATCGGGCCGCGAGGCTCCTGTTCGTGCGAATCGCGGCGCTCATGCGGCGGATCGCGATGCCCGTCGCGCGAGCGCCGGACATAGTTCTGATTGTACCAGTTTTCCTGCACGAAATAGACCCGTTCACCGCAGGCATCATAACGGCGGCAGTTTTTCCGCCAGTTCCTGGCGTGGCCCGACGGCACATGCAGATAGATCGGCGCGCGGTCCATCGTGATTGGCCCGATCGATTTCGGCCGGGAATAGATCAGTCGCGGCGGCGGAGAGTCGCCGAGTTCAAGGCGACCGTAGGAAACGGGCTGGTCAATGGTCAGCGTGCCCCCCTGCCCAGCGGCGAGGTTCGGGAGGGTGGTGACGATCAGCGTGGCAAGGATGGTTGGGATCAGAGATCGGCTCACGCTGGCTCTCCTGATGGGATCGAAACGGAATGTGGCGTCCGGCCGCGGGATCAAGGCCGAGCGGATTGCCAGCGTTATCAGCATGGAAACACGCCTAGACTCTTGTCTGGATCCTCCAATGCATGCCCCTTTCTGCCATCAGCGGCGGTATCGAAGGCCTTCGACGGCGAGCGTTTCCATCGCTCATGGAGCATGTTCTGTCCCTGGAACTGGTTAACTTAGCCGTCATGGGAAGCTACGACTGAAGCATCGGAATTTCCCCACGCCGTCAAATCAAAATTACGAACCGCCTCCAAAGGCAAACGAAAGAAATAATGCAAAACGTATCATCAATGTATTTTTAAAAAGATAAAAATATCATGGGTATATTCCGATCATACAATGATGATTGCTCGATGGTTTAATATAGAAACATAAATAAAACGAGATGGTTCCAATTTTTTCCAAGGGATTCCCGACACGCGGCCTTCGGTGCCGATACATCTGCCCCCCTCCAGAACCGTTCACTCTAGGACACGATTTCAAGTAAAGGCCCGCCCCTCTGGACTCCAGCGGGCGGACCACACCATCGGGTAGCGGGCCACGAGGATTCGCCGCCCGACCCGCCCTTTCAGGGGGCGTCATCCGTCGAAGAGGCTAGAGACATGAACAAGGATCGTATCGTCGGGTCAGCCAAGCAGATCAAAGGCGCGATAGAGGAAACCACCGGCAAAGTGTTCGGCGACAGCAAACTCACCGCCGAGGGCAAGAGCGACAAAGCCGAGGGCAAAATCCAGAACGCCATCGGCGGCGTGAAGGACACGCTAAAGAAATAGGGGCGTGGCTCGGCCGGACGACATTTCCGGTCGGGTTGCCCTGCTCACCGAGCCCCCTTGAGGTGCGCGAAAAGCAGATCCTGCTCCGTGATGCCACCAAAGAATCGCTGAAAAGCCTGCCCGAGTTCAAGTATTCGGACTGAGACTTCTCCGGGGAGCGGGCTCTTCTGCCCCCCGGAGCATCTACTCCGTCTCGGTATTTTCCGAATCTGGCGCTCGGGGTTTATTCGCCCACAGATTGGCGATCCGGTTTGAAAGGTGCCTGCTGTCATGCTCACGAGATCGATCTTCGTCGCGGTGGCGGCGCTTTCGGTGGCTGCTGGCGCGGCCCAGGCCGACGATGCCCACCGGTTCGGCCTGCTTGAGGAGAACGATTCTCTCTACACCAGTTACGACAGGCATTACACTCAGGGGCTCCGCCTCTCCTACCTTTCCCCCGACCTCGCCGCGCGCGGCAGCTTGAACGCGCCGTTCGACCTCGTTGGCGGCCTTCTCCCGATCTTCTCGGACGCCGGGTCGGCGGCACGACCGCGCCGCATCGCGGTGTTCCTGGGCCAGAGCATCTTCACGCCGCAAAATACCGCAGTCGCCGCCGCCGACTCGCGTGACCGACCCTATGCCGGTTGGGCCTATCTCGGCGCCAGCCTGCTCCAGGAAAGCAATCGCGGCATGCTCGAGAACCTCGAGTTTGGCATCGGCCTCGTCGGTCCGGGGGCGCTCGGCAAGATGGCGCAGAACGATTTCCACCAGTTCATCGGTGCTGACACGGCCAAGGGCTGGAGCGGCCAGTTGCACAACGAGCCGGGGGTGATGCTGACCTACGAGCGGCTCTGGCGGCTTCCGCTGGTCGAGGTTGCAGGCCTCGGCGTCGATATTGTGCCCCAACTCGGCGCCACCATCGGCAACGTATTTACCTACGGCGCCGGCGGTGCCCTGATCCGATTCGGCCGCAACCTCCAGGCCGATTACGGCCCGGCGCGGATCCGGCCGGCGCTGTCCGGCTCGGACTATTTCGACAGCGCCCATCTCGACGGCGACCTCGGCTTCTACGCCTTCGCCGGTGTCCAGGGCCGCGTCGTCGGGCACAATATTTTCCTCGACGGCAACACTTTCCGGGACAGTCCCAACGTCGAGAGGAAGATCTTCGTCGGCGATCTCCAGGCCGGCGTCTCGGTGTTCTGGTCGAATGCCGTGCAGATGATTTTCAGCGCCGTCCACCGCACCAGCGAGTTCGATGGCCAGCGTTCACCCGACGTGATCGGTACCGCCTCAGTCGCCTTTTCGCTGTGATCGTCGTCCCGTCGGTCCTCCCTTGCCCCCCTCCAAGCGTCTCGTGACCACAATCCCAGTGACCGAAACCGCTCATCGGGACTGCGACGTTCCTTCCGCGAGTAAAACCTGGGCCGATCTTGTCGGCATTTCTGTTTTTTCGCTGCATGTTTGGAGTGTTCGGCGCGATCCAGGGCCGTATCCGACGCGGGCGTTCTAAAATCACGTCTGACTAAATTCAACCTTAGGGCGCTTTTGATCGTTTTCTTGGCACCCATCCCGGTGGTCGAGAAAAGGGAATATGGAGAGCCGCAAATGAGTAAAGTGATGCTTGCCGGGGCGATTCTGGTTCTTCTTGGCGTGCTGGGCCTCGCCATTCCGTATTTCACGACCAGCAACACCAAGGATGTGGCCACATTGGGCGATTTGAAACTGCAAACCACTGAAAGTACGTCGCATTTCATCCCTCCCGCAGCGGCCGGAGGCTTGCTGAGTCTCGGTGTGGTATTGCTCGTCGTCGGGTTCTTCAAAAAGACTTGATGCGGCCTTTAGTCGGCATGTGGTGATCTCGAATGAACAACATTGCGATGCTCGACGTGCTGCTCTTCTTGCGCGCCTTGATCTTCCATCCGTTTCGCGTCGCCGCGATCGCACCTTCAGGGACAGCATTGGCCGAACTGATCACGCGTGAAATCTCGTCGACCTGTGGGGCGGTCCTCGAACTCGGTCCCGGAACAGGCGTCTTCACGCGCGCGCTGCTGACGCGGGGGGTGCGAGAGGAAGATATGACGTTGGTCGAGAACGACGCCGATTTCAGTGAACTTCTCAAGAAAAGGTTCCCGAAGGCACGGCTTCTTCCGATCGATGCGGCACGGCTTGACCGGACTCATTTGTTCGCAGGTGTGCCGATCGGCGCCGTCATCAGCGGACTTCCGCTCCTGTCCATGGCGCCAAAACATGTCCTCGCCATTCTCGCCAGAGCATTTGACGTCCTCCGTCATTGCGGAGCGTTCTATCAGTTTACCTACGGTCCGCGCTGTCCAATTTCACGGAGGGTGCTTGATCGGTTGGGCCTCAAGGCGATGTATGTCGGCCGCGTCTACCTCAATATTCCACCGGCGGCAGTCTATCGGATTACCAAGCGCACCCCCTTCCAAACACATTGACGAATGGCTCGTCGGCCTGGTCAGCGATGCGGCCTCGAAAGGTCGTGCATTATGGTGGTGGAGACCAAGACGGAAGCGACAACTTTGATTGCGCGGGATGTCAGCCAGACTGTGGCTGGCGACGACGTGAGATCGAACAAAGGTCTTGCGATCGTCTGAAACGCCGCAGACCTGATCATTAAGTAATTTCCGATTCTTCCACGCTTACCAAGCATTCTTGTATTTATTAAAAAGCCAATCTCTTTGGCCGAAGAATACGGATCGGCTCCGACCATCGGTCGCGCATGGGCCGACGAAAAATAGAAACAAGCCCTATTTAGGGGACATCAATGCCCCAACAAGCCAGTCTTGTATCCATTGCGACAGCAGTTCCACCGTACTGCATCGAGCAAGACGATGTTGCCGTCGCTGCACGGCGCGTTTTTGCAGGAAATATCGGAGATTACGAACACTTGGCGCGGGTCTTCAAAAGCTCGGGAATACGCCAACGCCATGCCGTGCGGCCACTGGACTGGTATTTCGAACCATTGGGCTGGCCGGAACGGACCGAAGCCTACCTCGACGGCGGATGCCAACTGTTTTTCGACGTGGCGACCAAGGCGCTTGACGCTGCCAACATCGATGCTGCCGAGGTCGACACGGTGGTCACGGTCTCGTCGACAGGCATAGCCACCCCCAGCCTCGAAGCTCGCGTCGCCAGTCGCATCGGCTTTCGCGCTGATATCGACCGCGTCCCCGTCTTCGGCCTTGGCTGTGCCGGTGGAGTCTCCGGGCTTTCCATTGCATCCCGCCTTGCCGAATCCCGTCCTGGCACTGTCGTCTTGCTGGTCGTCGTCGAATTTTGTTCATTAGCATTCCGCCCCGACACCTTGACCAAGGCCAATATCGTCGCGACCGCCTTGTTCGGCGACGGCGCGGCAGCATGTGTCTTGCGTGCTGGCGAGCCGGGCATCGCCGAAGTCGAAATGAGTGGTCAACACCTTTGGCCGGACACGCTCGACATCATGGGGTGGTCCGTTGACCCCCAGGGCCTGGGGGTGATTTTCGACCGCGCCATCCCCCCCTTCGCCGAAACGCACATGGCTCCGGCCGTTGCCGGTATTCTCGATCGTGTCGGCTTAACAATAAACGATATCGATCGAATTGCATTCCATCCGGGCGGCACCAAAGTCCTCAGCGCCTTAGAGCGGGCCTTTGACCTGGGACAGGGGGCTTTGGACCACGAGCGGGCGATCTTGACCGACTATGGCAACATGTCCGCTCCAACGGCTCTTTTCGTGCTGGAGCGAGTCATACAATCAGGGCCGCCGTCCCGCGTCTTGTTGACTGCGATGGGGCCGGGTTTCACCGCGACCTGTGTCTCCCTCCGGAGCGCCACATGACGCCGGCAGCCCTGCTGCTCGTCATCGTTACAGCGGAACGTTTGGGCGAACTTTGGCTGGCTCGCCGCAATACCGCAGCCTTGCTGGCACGAGGGGCATACGAGGTCGCCCCAGGTCATTACCCAATGATCGTCCTGCTCCATGCCTCCTGGCTGGCTGGGCTATGGCTTTTCGGCCAGACCAATCCGCTCAATCCGTATTGGGTCTCAATCTTCATCGTCCTACAGGCGCTGCGCTTCTGGGTTTTGGGAACGCTTGGACGGCGCTGGACAACCCGGATCATCGTTCTGCCTGGGGCCCCTTTGGTCAGGAACGGTCCCTATCGGTTTATTGCTCATCCCAATTATCTCGTCGTCGTGGGCGAGGTCGCAGTTCTCCCCCTTTGCCTCGATTTGCCTTGGTTTGCGCTGGTATTTTCAGTCGCTAACGCAACGATTCTAGCCATCCGCATCCGGGCTGAGAACGAGGCTCTTGGCCGATTGCGTGGCAACCCTGAAGAGATGAACCGTATCCCTCGGGGATTGTGATGTTTTTCACCTGGATCGGCTTTGCCATGATGTGCATCGGCATGTTTATGGCGATCCTTGATGTCCAGGTTGTGGCGACGTCGCTTCCGACGATCCAAAATGCGCTTGCCATCCCGCCAGAGCAAATGAGTTGGGTACAGACCGCCTATCTCATTGCCGAAGTGATCGCCATCCCGTTGACCGGCTTCCTTACGCGTCTGTTAAGCATGCGGTGGCTGTTCGTCATATCCATCGTGGCCTTCACATTGACGTCGTTAGGATGCGCCGCAAGCACCAGCTTCGGCGAGTTGATTTCCTTTCGTATTCTGCAAGGATTCTCGGGAGGAACGCTGATCCCGGCCGTTTTTTCGGCGGTCTTCCTGCTCTTTCCGGCTGAGCGCCAGACTATCGCCACTATGCTCGCCGGGGTTTTGGCGGTACTGGCGCCGACGGTCGGGCCGATCGTCGGGGGATGGATCACCGACACCTATTCCTGGCACTGGCTATTCCTGATCAACATCATTCCCGGCATTCTGTCGGCGATTGTCGCCAGTGCCTTATTGCCGAAATCGCCCATGTGCCTCCACGAGGCCCGCACGCTCGACTTCCAATCGCTGGTCCTGATCGCGATGGCCTTGGCGACGCTGGAACTCGCGCTCAAGGAAGCGCCACAGCGCGGATGGACGTCTGGCCTTGTAATCGGACTACTGACCCTCAGTGTCGCGAGCATAACAGGCTTTATCCGTCGCACCCTCCGTGCCTCCCACCCGATCATTAACTTTGGCTGTTTCGCCGACCGCAACTTCACAATCGGCTGCATTTTGAGCTTTGTTCTGGGGATAGGTTTGTTCGGATCGGTGTATCTGATGCCGGTCTTTCTTGCCTTCGTCAGAAATCACGACGCGCTGGAGATCGGGGCGATCATGCTGGTTACGGGCTTGGCGCAACTCTCGATCGCTCCGGTCGCCGTTATACTGGAGCAACGCATCGATGCCCGTCTGCTGACGGCATGCGGCTTTGCACTTTTTGCCACCGGCCTGGGTCTGAGCGCCTTTCAAACCCCGCAAACCGACTTCGACGGTATGCTCTGGCCGCAGGTTATTCGTGGCCTCGCCATCATGTTTTGCCTTCTGCCGCCCACTCGCCTGGCGCTCGGCTGCCTGGAAAAAAGCCAGGTGCCGGATGCCAGCGGTCTGTTCAATCTGATGCGGAACCTTGGGGGAGCGATTGGTCTCGCCCTGATCGACACCGTCATTTACAGCCGCTCGGCCATTCACGGAGTTGAGATCACGGCCCGTCTGCAAGCCGGAGACATTGCCACAGCCAAATTTGTTGGTATTCCACTGGCCCTCTTTGCCACGCGCTCGACCGTCACGATCGATTCCGAAATGAAGGCGGCTCTCCAAGTGCTCGTCGAAAATGCAGCGCTGACGGCAGCCATTAATGATGCTTGGGCGATGATTGCGCTCTTGACAGTCGGCGCCTTGATCTGCATCCCTTTTGCCAAGTTTCTGCGCGCGATTCCCTCAGGAACGTTATTATAGAAATTTTTAGCTATAACAGTCAGCTTGAGATGGTTATATATTTAATATTATAGTTTTTCCATTGGAAGCGCCAAAGACCGACTTGCCCGAACACCTGCCCCGTCCAAAGATTCTCCAGATTTTGGGGCCAAGGCTGATTACCGGGGCCTCCGACGACGATCCCAGCGGCATCGCCACCTATTCGCAGGTGGATCACCCCGACCGCCGTGAGTCCGGCGCGATTCCGCAGCCCCAGCGCCGAGGCACGACCGGCGCTAGACAACATCTGGCGCGCCACAAAAGAGAACCCCTCATGCCGCACGATGGATTGTGCATTATCACAGGAAAGCGGTGTCATGAGTCCGCCTGAAGTCGGAATCTGGCGCAACCGCGATACGCGGTAGCGCAGTATCAGGCTTCACGCCAAAAAATGTTGCTTCGCCTTTTCCGGAGGGCTAATGCAGTTGGTGGGCCTGAGGCTGGCGAAAATTTTGGCGCATCTCTGTCCACCTCAAAAAGATTGCCTATCGCCAGGCACGATGCATCTCTAAAGAGATGAATTTGGTAGGAGGCGGATGAAGAAAATATTTGTGACCGGCGGAGCCGGATTTATTGGTTCGGCGGTTGTACGTCAACTGATCAAAGCGGGAAACAAGGTTGTCAATGTGGATGCATTGACTTATGCGGCCAACCTCGACAACATCCATGACGTGGCCAACCACCCCGGTTATCGACTTGAAGTAGCAGACATCTGCGATGCCGCAAAGGTGAGCCATCTGTTCGCCTGCCATGCTCCCGATGCTGTCATTCACTTGGCTGCGGAAAGTCATGTTGACCGCTCGATCGATGGCCCAGGCGCCTTTATTCGCACCAATCTGCTGGGCACTTTCGTCATGCTGGATGCCGCCCGGCATTATTGGAACGACCTAACGCCGGACCGTCGGGAGGCATTTCGTTTCCTTCATGTCTCCACCGACGAGGTCTATGGGTCCCTCGGGCCCACCGGTCTGTTCACCGAGGATACGCCCTATCGGCCTAATTCGCCCTATTCCGCGTCCAAAGCCGGCTCGGACCACTTGGCACGCGCATGGTTCGAAACCTATAGCTTTCCTGTCCTTATCACTAATTGCACCAACAATTATGGCCCCCGTCAGTTTCCCGAGAAGTTGATCCCGCTCATGATCCTGAAGGGATTGCGCGGTGAAGCGCTTCCCGTTTACGGCTCCGGCGAGAACGTCCGCGATTGGCTGTATGTCGAGGATCATGCGCACGCCCTGAGACTCGTTCTGGACCGTGGGCGGCCAGGCCGCACCTACAATATCGGCGGCAAGTGCGATTTGCGGAACATCGACGTGGTGCGGCATCTCTGTGTGCTGCTCGATGAGATAGTTCCCATGGCCGACGGTCGCAGGCATGGCGAATTGATTGCCTTCGTCGCCGATCGCCCCGGTCATGATGCGCGCTACGCGATGGATGTTTCCCGCATCGAACAGGAACTGGGGTGGTCTCCAAAGGAGAGCTTCGAAACCGGCTTGCGCCGTACCGTGGAATGGTATCTTGCCAATCCTCGCTGGCTGGAGCGGGTGGTGACCGGTACCTACCGCGGCGAACGTTTGGGGTTGGGTGCCTGACCGTGCGGGTCTTAGTCACTGGCGTCGATGGGCAGGTGGGAGGGGCCGTGATGGCCGCCCAGCCGGTTGCTGGCTGTCATTTGATCCCCGCCAATCGCACCCGGCTCAATCTGTGTGACGAGCAGTCCATTCGAGAGGCCATGGCGGAATGCCGCCCGGATGTGGTGTTGAACTGCGCCGCCTACACGGCCGTTGATCGAGCGGAAAACGAAACCGACCTCGCCCATGCCATCAATGCACAAGGACCAGCCGTACTTGCCGAATTGTGCGGGAAGCGGGGAATAGTTCTTCTGCATCTGTCGACCGACTATGTATTCGACGGCACGAAAGCGTCGGCCTACCTCCCGGACGACCCGGTCAGCCCGCTGGGGGTTTACGGGGCGACGAAAGAGGCGGGCGAACGAGCCGTTCGCGCAGCCTGCCCGCAGCACTTCCTCCTGCGGACCTCCTGGGTGTATGCGTCCAGGGGCCATAATTTCGTCCGCACCATGCTCCGACTTGGCCGCGAGCGCGACCTGCTCAAGGTGGTTGCCGACCAGCGCGGCAGCCCGACGGCGGCGATGGACCTTGCGTCGGCGCTTGCCTCCCTGCTGCAACGGCTGGCTGAGGGCGAGACGTTGCCCCCAGGAACGTGGCATATAACCAACGCTGGCAGCACGACTTGGCATGGTTTCGCCGAGGCGATTTTCGAGTTGGCTACGCCAATGTTGGGGCGGCACCCCAAGATCGTCCCCATCACCACTGCAGAATACCCCACACCCGCGCGGCGTCCGGCCAATTCCGTCCTGGATTGTTCGTCTACCAAGGCCGGCTTGGGAATTAGCCTGCGGCACTGGCGTGACGCTTTGGCCGACGTCGTCGCAGATATCGTCAACCAAGCGCCGCCAGGGCCGTGAACAGAAGGAGCGGGGATTGAAAGGTATCATTCTGGCAGGTGGGTCCGGCACGCGACTTTATCCGGTCACCCGTGCGACCAGCAAACAATTGTTGCCAATCTATGACAAGCCAATGGTGTATTTTCCGCTTGCGACCCTGATGCTGACAGGTATTCGCGATATCCTCATCATCACCACCCCAGAGGACCATTCCGCCTTTATTCGCCTGCTCGGCGACGGTTCTGACTGGGGCATCAACCTGTCCTATGCCACACAGGAACGTCCCGACGGGATTGCCCAGGCTCTCATCATTGGCGCAGAATTCATCGACCGGGACCGGGTCGCCTTAATCCTCGGAGACAACATATTCCATGGCCACGGACTGACCTCCGTACTCGCCAACGCCGCAAATAGCCCAGGAGCGACCGTATTCGCCTATCGGGTCGACGACCCCGAGCGTTATGGCGTGGTTGCATTTGATGGCAGCGGTCGCGCGACGGAAATCGTCGAGAAGCCCCTTGCCCCGAAGTCCCATTGGGCGGTGACCGGGCTCTATTTCTACGACGCCGACGTCATCGAAATAGCCAGATCATTGAAGCCGTCGCCCCGCGGCGAGCTGGAAATCAGCGATGTGAACGCGGCGTACCTCAATTCGGGCCGCCTTCAGGTCGAACGGCTGGGCCGGGGCTACGCCTGGCTGGATACGGGCACTCACGACAGCCTGTTGGAGGCTGCGGGTTTCGTGCGAGCGATCCAGCGGCGTCAGGGGCAGCAGGTTGCCTGTGTCGATGAAATCGCCTATCGCATGGGCTTCATCAAGGCAGCCGACCTCACCCGCCTTGCCGAGCGTATGGGAAAGACCCAGGTTGCGGAGTATTTGCGAGCAATTCTCAAGGATGACGAAGCCGCTCTCGCTGTCGGCTGAGCGGCCGCATACATGGGGCGAGCGCGGCACGCAGTGACTTACGGTCCGCCTTCATGAAAGGCGGCCGTGGCGTAACCTGGTTGGGGTTTTCGCAAGGCACGCCCTCCCTCCGGCCCATCCATGCGGCCTGACATGTGTGCCGGAGGAACCCTATGACGCGCTGACCGCGCCGCCGGGAACGCCAGAGGAAGAGGGGGCACGCGGCGATGTCATGTTCCGCGACGTCTTCTGAGGCATGTCGGCATCGAATTTGGGTTGGACACTGGTTAATTCGGGTTCTGCGCTTGCGGCGTTTTGCAGCAACCTTCATCGACCGTATTCTTTCATCAGTGGAGCGTAATACCGCCCGGCCAATGAAATGACTTCTTTGGCACCTGGGTGGAGACAGAGGATTTTGATCCGTTGTGCATCGACGACAAGGGCATTCCAGGCATCACAGCGTGGTCGTCGAGAGACAGAGTCTCGGCGAATTCGGCTCCGGTGGTGGGCTCGACGGCCGCGAAGACGGCAATTCCTTAATGGCTCCATATGCCCATAATCGCTATAGGGCACTCGCCAATTAAGAAGAAGTCGCTATAGCGCAGCCCGCCAAGTGAACAAAGGCGAGATATCGCGCAGAAAGGGCAATGCTGCATCCTTCTCCGACAGGACAGCTCCACTGGGGGGAAGAGGCCAATCGACGGCGATGTCAGGGTCGTTCCAACGAATTCCGAGGTCATTTTCCTTGGAATAATGATTTGAGACCTTATAGGCAACGATTGTATCGGGTTCCAAGGTGACGAAACCATGGGCAAAGCCGATGGGAACGAGCAATTGCTGCCTGTTTTTGGCGGATAATTCGGCCGCCACCCAGCGGCCGAAGCTCGGTGACCCCTGACGGATGTCTACGGCCACATCCAAAATGGTGCCGGCTAGTACACGGATAAGTTTATCTTGAGCGCAGGGAGGCGACTGGAAATGTAGCCCGCGTACCGTCCCGGTCGAGACGGACAGGCTCTGATTATCCTGAACGAAATCAAGGTCGATTCCCGACGCCGCCGCGAACGCACGCCTATTCCAGGTCTCCATAAAATATCCCCTCGCGTCGTTGAAGACGCGAGGACGAATAACCTTGACCTCTGGGATGGTCATAGCAACGATATCCACGACTACTCGCCATTTAATTGAAAATCTGGCGAGCATTATGAGGTGGGGGACCGAAGACGGCAATCGCGAATGGCACCTGCTCCTAGGGAGACCTGATTCCCCCGGAACTGGCGGGGTGAGCAAATTGCGCTGGGGGGACTCGAAGGACGCGGTAAGCGCGGCGGAGCGCGGGTTATTTATTTCTTCCACAATTCCACCGTGCCTCTCTTCGTCTTGACGGCCCATGCCAAGAACGAGCAGGCGGATTTGAGCCAGGAAGACCGCAACGATTTACGGCGGCTGACCAAGCTGCTGGTGGACAGCTACGAGAGGAAAACGCGATGAGCAGCGTGGCCGACAGCATCCGCCGAGGCCTGGAAGAGGCCCTGGCCTACGCCAAGGGCGGACCAAGGAAGCCGGCTATGGCGTTCACATCCCGGCCTGAGTCGATGTGCGGGCGATCCGGGACAAGCTCGACCTGACCCAGGAGCAGTTCGCCGGGCGCTTCGGCTTCAGCGTCAACACCCTGCGCCATTGGGAGCAAGGACGGCGCCAGCCGGAAGGCCCCACCCGCGCCTATCTGCTGGTGATCGACCGGGCGCTGGAGGCGGTGCAAAACGCGCTCCGGATCGGCTGATCCGCTGGGGAGCGTTCCCACACGCAACAACATCTCCGACGATTCCGCCGCCGATCGGATTGACCAGGGCGTCGAAGAAAACGGCCCGGTCCCGGTCAGACAAGACGAGCGTCTCATGCTCGGCAATCGTCCGCCGGGCGGCGTCTGTGAGTGCCGTTATGAAGAAATCCGTCAGCTTGCGCCGTTCAAGTTGCGCCGCCCGTTCGATCAACTCGGCGGAAACCAGGGCGGTTTAGGAGTGGACCGGTGATGATATCGGCAGCTGGGCATACCCGGTCGCCTCGAACATCCAGCGCAGCGTTTCATGTAAAGGAATTTCGAGAACCTCGCCTACTGTCGCAACCAGTCGCTCATCGCAGCCCACCAGGATTTTGACCTCATTGGCGCGAACCTGCGCGGGATTGATCCCAACCTTGAAGGGATGTCCGATCACTGACTCAACCATATCGAGCAGTTGACGCAGGCTGTGTGCCCGGCCGAATATGTGCTGCCCAGGCCCTTCGCTTGGGGCGCGGACGATCCGACCATGACCGCGCCGGCACGTCAGAGCGGAAAAGACGCCCCGGCGCCAGCGGACGGGGACCCACTTTTCCGGCCGAGGGCATGCAGGCCGAGATGCATCAAAGCATCGTCAAGAGCCCGCATCGTATCCAGCGTCACGGTCCGGGCGTTGTCCCTGGCCGCGTCCGAGGTGGCCTGCCAGACCGTGATGTCGAAGTAAAGCCGGCGGAGCGCCAAGCTCCATTGTTCCGGCGGCGCCTCAAGGTCGAGCACGATTCCGCCGCCGCCGACCGTGGCGGGCAAGGCCCCGCGATTGCTGGCGAGTACGGGGAGGCCGTTGATCTGGGCCTCGATCACCGTGCGACCATAGGCCTCTTCCCAGACGCTTGGCATCAACACGAAACGCGCCTCGGCATAGACTCGGCTCATGTCGGCCGCCGCCGGACGCCATTCGACATTCGGGCAACGGCAGAACCGTTGTTCCAGCCAACCGCGCCATGATGCCCCGGCTGTCCAGCTTTCGACTGCGAGAAAGGGCACATCGGGATTGGCGCGGGCCAGAGTCTCCAGACGCTCCAGACCTTTTTCAGGAACCGGATTGACGAAAAGAACCCTATCCCCGCTGGACGGCGCCTGATAGCGGTGCGGCAGGACAACCGGCGGCAGGACATGGCACCCGATCCCGAACAGCGCCAGCCACCGCGCGGCCGTAAAGGACGAATTGGCGAAATAAAGGATGTCGGGATGATTCGGCAGGACGCCGCCCACCCGGTGCCCCTCCACATTGTGCAGATAAACCGCGGTGGGGATGTGCGTCTCAAGCGCAACCGCGAGCAGGTCCGCCAGCCGATGGCTGCTCTGAACCACAATCACTGCCGGATCGAGCAACCCGGCCACCAGCGGCAGAGCGGAGGCCGGGGCCGACGCGCGGACCACCAGATAGCCGAGACTGCGGTCGTAACTGATCCCGGCCTCGTCCGTGGTGTCCATCCGGCCGCACAGCACCGTGACGCCCACCCCTTTCTCCATCAGCGCCAGACAGAGTTCATCGGTGGTGCTCTGAAGTCCTCCACGCGTCTCGGGATGATGCGGATAGGACGAACACAGCAGAATGTGCATAGATGATGCCGAAGCTTACGAGGTCGCCACCGGCGGGGTGGTCCGGACCGCGTTGACGGGTGGCGCGCCGTCGCTGCCGGCGGCGACACCGGGCCGACTGCTGCCCATCGCCGCCCCGACCAGGGCCGAACCGGGATTGCCCAGACGGTCCTGCGCCGGCGAGGCCTCGCCGGGAGGACGGTCGCTGGTGGCAATCAGCGGTGCCGACGGAGTGGGCGCCGGGGTCGATTGCGGGCCGGAGGCAGAATCCCCCCGCCCGCTCTCGAAACTCCGGGTCAGGCTGGAAAGCTGCTGCGGGGGCATGACCTGGGGCGCCTGCACCCCGTTCTGCGTGCTCGTGAGGCTAAATCCCGGCCGTAGCAGGGTTTCTGTCTGGCCATTCTGGTCCGTAAGCCGCATCTGCTGACCGAACAGGAAAGTCGCCACCGTGCCGGGCCCCTGGCTCTCGACGATGCTGATGCCGCCGAGAATACCAACCGTGCCCCCCGCTGTGCGAACCTCGGTCTCGTTGACCTTGCTGTTCATCCCCCCGACCACGCGCACGCTGCCCCCGTGCAGGGTCATACCGATCTTGCCGCTGCGGGTGGCGGCGTCGTGGGAGAAAAGGTCCACGGTCAGTCGGGAATCCGGGCCGAGGGTGACGGAAGACTGGTCGAGAAACAGGACATGAATGATGCCATTGGGGCCGGTGCGAAGCTCTTCCCCGGCCTGGACGGCATCCCCCAGGACCACCGCCGCCACATCGGTCGGGCCGCCGCCAAGCACGCGGGTTGACGCCACCGCTCCGGTGACCACCCCGGCCGTCTGTCCCTCGGCCATTGCCGGCGCAGCGGTCGCGGCCGTCGTCAACGCCACTGCGGCGAAAAGCCAGTCTTTCGGATCTGCCGGTGCCATCTTTTCACTCCACTCCGTCCCGGTTCAGACCGGGACGTCCCGTATCGTCAAAAGTTCAAAACCAAACTGCTTGAGACCATGATATTGTCATAACAATAATTCGGCAGATTGGAATCCGACACGGTGTAGTCAACACCAAGAAGAAGGGAGAGGGCATCGGTCATCGGCACAACCTGACTGGCTCCCACGCGCCATTCCACATCCTTGCGGGTCGTGGCGGGATCGACCACGGGGTCCGCCCCCTGATAATACCGCAGCACCGGACCACCATAAACGCTGGATGTCCAAAGCCTTTCATCCCAACGAACCGGATTTCCGTAGCTCAGGCCGTAGCCGACCCTGGCCTCGACACTCCGATACTCGAAGTAGGAACGGTCGGCTTGATGGTCGCGCAAGGTAAAATTGGCCGAGACGATGTTGAGCGGCGCGACTTCCTGGACGGCCTTCAGTTGCACGGATTGCTCATACCCACTTTGGGCGCCGGATTCGGAGATGTCGGCACGGTCGGCATACACGGTGCGACGGATATCGTAGGTCATCCCCAAAAGAGTCGCCCCGCCGTTCAGCGTATAGGCAAGATCCAGACCGCCGCCAGCGGCGGCCATGTATTGGTTGCCGCTCAACAGCAATTCGGAAACCCCGAGATAAGGGCGGATGGTCAGATCGGGCAGATCGAGCGGAGATGGCTTGAAACGGACACCGGAGGTGGCGGTGAGCACCACCAAGTCCTGGGGATCGGTCTTCACTTTGTCGGCGTTGTAGCCTTCGGCATTGCCATAGCGATTGGCAAACACCGCGCCATTGGAGACAATCGCCGCGCTGTTCTGGGTCTCAAGGTCCCATTCGTGGGCGGCGGCGGCGCTCATGAACACATCAACGTCGCTCTTCCGGCGCGATTGCTCCGGGATGGGCACGCGGATTCCGCCGTAACTCAGATTTCCAGCCGACGAAGCCGCCGTCGGATTACTTTGTCCGCGCAGGCCGATCGAGACCGCGCCGTTCAGCATCCCACCCGGAGCATTGCGCCGCTTAACATTGTTCAGAAGCGTCTCTGCGTCGCGGCGCAATGGTCCTGAAACACGCGGATCGGCCAGCGCCGAGGTCAGATAACTCTCCGCCATTGCATAAGAGGCGACGCGATAATACAGCATACCGAGCTCAACCCGGATGGACGGATCCGCCGCCGGATCAAGCAGAAGCCGCTCCAAGGTGGCGATGGCGCCTTCGAAATTACCACCTTCAACCTGTAGACTGGCATAACGCCGTCCGACCTGAAGATTGGCCGGATTGCCGAGAACGTCTCCAAAGGCTTGGTCGATCTGAGCGGAAATATTGGGCCTAGCCGCTTCTTGCGCCTGGACAGGAGCAGACCCGAGACAGAGCCCCGTCAACAGTGCGGAACAAAGAAGAGGAATGCGCGGGCTCACTCAGCTACTCCTCTAACCGACGATCCGCCGATTCTGTCGGGCTTCTTGTCGAACCACGACACGTTTGATTTAACTATTTTCAGATAGATAGCTTATCCAAGACTTCCTGCTGCGGAGTCAAGGGTATAATGTCATAAAGTAGGAAACCCCACCTGACCGCAACCTTGAGATGTGCCCGCGAGATCTCCCGCCCTAATTTTCGAGGATTCCCCCTTTCTGATGGCCAAGACGCCCTCCTCCCCCCTTGTTGCAAGCCTTGAAGCCGGTGACTGGGACGCCCTTCGCGTGGCCCTCCCTCAGGTCGAAATTGCGGTTTCCCCTCTCTGTCGGGCATTGGCTGATGGCCAGTGGGATCAGGGCGCCTCGCTTCAAACCGGGGCATTTCTGCCGACCTATGCCCTGAGCAGAAACGTGACCAATTCCGCCGCCGTCGTTGCCCGGCTGTGCAAGTTGGCCCGAAGCGCCCGGACAGCCCGACAGGATGCCGCGGCGTTGGAACTCTACCGTGCGGCGCTGGCCTTCAACCCCAGATGCGTTGAGGCCTTGCTGGCGCTCGCCTGGGACGGCTATGCCCGGAACGATGTTTCCTCCGCCCTGGAGCATGCCGGGCGCGCCGTCCAGGAGGCGCCGGACAGCGCCGAGGCCGCCGCCACGCTCGGCTGGTTGCAGTGGGAAGCGGGCAACGGCGACGCCGCGGCCCTGACCCTCGGCGCGGTGGTCGAACATCATCCGCAGCACGCGGCCGCCCATTGGTATCTCGGCCATATCTACAGTCGTAGGGGACGTCATGCCGAGGCGGAGCGCCTGTTGCGCCATGCTCTTGCTCTGGTGCCCGGGCACAGCGAGATCGCCGCCAGCCTCGCCTGGGTTCTGGCAGAACGCGGACGCCTGGACGAGGCCCTCGATCTGGCCCATCAAACCGCCCAGCGCCATCCCACGCCGCGCCGTCTGGCTGACCTTGGCCAATTGCTGACGCAGAAGGGGGAAAACGAGGCGGCGCTAATTCTGCTTCAGCAGGCGGCCACACAGGAGCCGGAGGATCGGACGGTGCAATGTGGGCTGGCCACCGTGCTCAGCCGGCTTGGCCGCAGCCGGGACGCCTTGACCCTGCTCGAAACCGCCTTGGCCGCCGCCCCCGATGACCGCCAGTTGC
>NZ_CAHP01000019.1 GCF_000294655.1 Magnetospirillum molischianum DSM 120 | reverse complement strand
TTGCACCTGCGGCAAGCGCAGGTGCTGCGCGAAAGCGGCGCCGGGGCGCAGGCGGCCTTGGTCGCCGCGCAGATCGTCGGGCGATGGCCGGATTGGGGCGAGGGCTGGCTTCTACGCGGCCAGATCGAACAGGATCGGAACCAACCCGAAGCGGCACTGAACTGCTTTGCCCAGGCCCAGGGACACGACCCCGCCTTGATCGCCGCCAGCTTGGCGCGGTCTCGCCTGATGCTGGCCCTCGGTCAGGCCGAGGCGGCGGCGGACCTGATGGACAGCGTGCTGCGCGAGGCACCCGACCACGCCGCCGCCCGCAAACAACTGGCCTGGGCCTTGATCGGACAGCACCGGGGGGGGGGCCGCCCGCCCGCATCTCCATGCCCTGCTGCAACGCACCTGCCATGCCGCCGATCTGTGGACCGCCCTGTCAACCGCGCTCCACCAGATGGGCCGGTGGACCACCGCCCGGCTGGCCGCCCGCCGGGCCAGGAGGTTGGCGCCAACCGATTGCGACGCCCTGCGGCACTCCGCCGCCCTGGAACTGGACGCGGGCAACCTACCGGTGGCGGCCGAACTCTGCCACACGCTGCTGCACCTAGCCCCGGCCTTGCCCGCCGCCCACGTCATGGCCAGTTTTGCCCATCAGGCATCGAACCAGATGGCCGCAGCCGAACGCCATGCCGAACAGGCGGTGGCCCTGGCCCCCAACGATGCCGAATCCTGGCGGTGCCTCGGCCATGTGCGCCATCGCCAAAACCGGCTCGCCGAGGCGGAGGACGCCCTGCACCACGCCCATGCTCTAGCGCCGCGCCGCAGCGACGTGCTGGGACAGCTCGCCTGGGTTCTGGTGATGGATGACCGCCTGCCGGAAGCCTTGATTGCCCTGCGCAAGGCCTGCGACCTGACGCCCGAGCGTGGCGAATGCTGGCTGGAACAGGCGGAACTCCTGGCGTTGGCCGGTCGCCACCAGGACGCGATCGCCGCCGCCCTCAAGGCGGTCGGGTCCGGCCCGTTGCGGTACGCCGCCGATGCCCTGCTGGCCAGGATCCATCTGTGGCAGGGACTGGCCGCGCCCGATGACCGCGACCACGCCTGGCGTAATGCCGCGGACCGCGCCGGCCGCCTGCTTTACCGCGACAGCCAGCATCCCGAGGCCGCCCATGTCGCGGTCCGACTTGCCGCGGCAGCCTATCCGCCCGCCGCCGATCTGGTGCGGCTGTTGCCCGCCGACCTGCATCGCCGCGTTCTGCGCGAGTGCCTGGAATGGCTGGCCGGGTTCGGCAATGTCCAGGAAACCCTGCGGATCACCCAGGCCGCCCGGACGGCCTTCCCGCAAGAGTCCGAGATGGAAATCGCCTGCCTGTACCTGGACGCCATGGCCGGCCCCCTCCCCCCGACCGCCACCGCCCGCCAACTGCGGCAGTGGGGACTGGAGCATGGCGTGGCGTGGGGGGCTCTGCCACCCCGTCCCCGCCCCGCCCCCACACCGGGCCAGAGACTGAACGTTGCCTATCTCGCCTCCCATTATCATCATGCGTTACTGACGGGGGTTCTCGCCACGCATGATCCGGCGGTGGTGACGCTGCATCTCTATACTGATGATGTCGAAGCCCTGCCGCCGGATCTGCGCTCGCGCGTCCTCGTCCATCCGCTCGCCGGGGTCGATCTGGCGGCCTCCTGTGCAGCCAACGACATTGATGTCGTTGTTGACACCGTCGGCCTCCACCCCTTCCATGGACAGGCAGAAGTCCTGCGCTTCCTGCGCCGTCGCCTGGCGCCGCTGCAATGCGGCTGGTTTGGGAGCTGGGGACCGAGCGGCGGTCTCTTCGACATGCTGATCACCGACAGCGTTGCCCTGCCCCCCGCCCTCGCCGAGCATCACGACGAAGACTGCCTCACCCTGAGCGGTGGACAATGGTGCTGGACGCCCCCGGCGGTTGCCCCGGCCATCGGTCCGTCGCCGGCGGTGGAAACCGGCATCGTCACCTTCGGCTGCCCGGTACGCGGCTTCCGCCTCAGCCGCATCTGCCTGGAAACCTGGGCCGACCTGCTGGCCAGCGTGGCGGAATCGCGCCTGATGCTGCTTGGCCGTCACGCCCATGACGGGGAATTCCGCGCGGAGGTCTCCGCCCTGCTCCACGAACGCGGGATCGCGCCAGAGCGGGTGATCTATCGGTTTCAGCAGCCTTACGCCGATTATCTGCACAGCTTCGCCGCGATCGACATCGCCCTCGACAGTTTCCCTGCCAATGGCGGGCTGTGCCTGGCCGACGCCCTGTGGATGGGCGTGCCGGTGGTGACGCTGGCGGGGAGTGGGCTTATGGCGGAACGGCAGGGGGCATCCCTGCTCGCCGCGGCAGGAGGGGCCGACTGGATCGCGACACGTCCGGCCGATTATCTCGCGATCGCCCGCACCCTTGCCGCCGACAGACAGGGTCTGGCCGAGATCCGGCGAACACTGCGCGACCGTCTCCGCGCCGCTCCCCTGCTTAACGCGCGCCGCGTCACCGCCCAATTGGAGGCGGCGTGGCTGCAGGCCCGCGACGGCCTAACCGCGATCACCGCCGCGCCCGACCACAAAAGCCGCTGTCAGGCGTTGGCCCGCCGCGCCTTGGCGGTCTGGCTGAAACGGGACGGCGTTTTAAGGCTGCCGGCTCCGGACCGGCCCGACCTGTCGGTGGTGATCGTGCTGTACAATCAGGCAGGGCTCAGTCTGCGGGCCCTTGTCGCCCTGGCCGACCAGCAGCAGGAAAACATCGAGACCATCATCGTCGACAATGCCTCTACCGATGAGACGCCCGCGATGCTGGCGCGGGTGAGCGGCGCCATCGTGCTGCGCAACGACGACAATGTCGGCTTCCTGCTCGCGGCCAATCAAGGAGCGGCCCGGGCGCGCGGCAAACAGATCCTGTTCCTCAACAATGATGCCTTTCTGCATCGCGAAGCCCTCGCCACGGCGCAGCGCTGCCTCGAATCGGACCCGTCGATCGGCGTGGTCGGGGGGCGTGTGGTGCTGGTCGACGGCTCGCTTCAGGAGGCCGGCGGGATCGTCTTCAATGACGGCTCCACCGTCGGCTACGGGCGGGGCGAGAATCCCGCCCGGCCGGAATTCCGCTTCCGGCGCGACGTCGATTATGTCTCGGGGGCCTTCCTGCTGCTGCCGCGTCCGCTGTGGCAGGCGCTGGGCGGCTTTGAGACCGCCCTGGCCCCCGCTTATTACGAAGACACTGATCTTTGCCTCAGGGTTCACCGCGCCGGCTTCCGCGTGGTCTACGATCCCGCAGTCATTCTCACCCATGTGGAGGGCGGCAGCACCCTCACGTCCGATGCAGCCGCCATCATGATCCGGCGCAACCGCAGCGCTTTCCTGGCCCGTCACGCCGATTTCTTGCGTTCCCGCCCGTCGCCGGCCACCGCGCGGCCAGTGCGCGACCGCTGGGCGGCGGTGCCAGCGCCGCGTGTTCTGGTGATCGACAACGGGGTGCCGCACACGGCCCGCGGTGCGGGAAACCCGCGCGCGCGCCTGATGCTATCCGCGCTAGCCGGCTGTCATGTCACCTTCTTTCCGATGTGGATTGCCGAAAGCGACTGGACCGCCGTTTATCAGACCCTGCCCGCCGAGATCGAGGTGGCGCTCGATCAGAACGCCTCAACGCTGGAGGATTTTCTCGACCGGCGCCAGGGGCTGTATGATGTGTTGCTGGTCAGCCGTCCGCCCAATATGGCGATCATCGAGGCGATCCGCCGCCGACGTCCCCACCTGTTTGCCACGATGCGGGTAGTTTACGACGCCGAGGCCCTGTTCGCGCGGCGCGACATCATCCAGGCTGCCGTCACCGGCAGGCCGCTCTCCCGCGTCGAGGCGCACCGGCGTCTGCAGGAAGAACTGGACCTGGGCGCCCACGCCGATCGGGTTCTGGCCGTTTCCCGGCGTGAGGCCCACTTGTTCGCGGTCGGCGGAGCCGCCAGGGTTGATATCGTGAGTCATGCCCAGTCCCCGCACCCGGCCCCCCCGACCCGCTCCGGCCGAAGCGGGTTCCTGTTCCTGGGCGCCCTGACACCCGGCAGCCCCAACGAGGACAGTCTGGTCTGGCTGGTCGAAACGGTTCTGCCCCGTCTTTCCCTTCGGAGGGCCGCTCCACCGCCCTGCCTGACCATCATCGGCGAATGCCGGTCGGCGCGGATTGCCGCCCTGGCCTGCGAGCGGGTTCGTCTGGTCGGGCGGGTTGAGGATCCCACGCCATGGTATGATCAGGCCGCCGTCTTCGTGGCCCCGACCCGCTTTGCCGCCGGCATTCCCCTCAAAGTGATCGAGGCCGCTGCCGCCGGTCTGCCGGTGGTGGCAACCCCGCTGCTGGTGCGGCAGTTGGGCTGGGGCAACGGGACGGAGATCCTCGTCGGACGCGATGCCGATGGGTTCGCTGCGGCCATGGCGGCTCTGCACGAGGATGACGCATTGTGGCGGCGCATCCGCGACTCCGCCATGGCACGGGTGATCGAGGAGCACGACCCCGACCGCTTCCGCGCCACCCTGCGCGAGGCGGTCCTGACCGAGGCGGCACGATGATCGAGCCGCCGACGACGACCCATCCCTGGCCCCTGCCGCTCCGCCGCCTGCTCGTCGAGGGCCGGCAGGCGTTGCGACGGGGAGACAGGCGGCGCGCGGCGGATTGCTTCACCGAGGCCTTGCGCCGGGAGGCGAATCTTCCCGAAGCGCATCTGGGCCTTGCCCTCGCCCAACGGCCGGGACCGGATTATCTCGACTGGCTGCGGCGCCTTCACCAGACCCTGCGGCCACGCCTCTATCTGGAGATCGGCGTCGAGACCGGGCGCAGCCTGCGCCTTGCCTCCGCCGCGGCGCACGCCGTCGGCATTGACCCCGCCGCGCACCCCCCACCCGAATTGCCGCTGCCGTCGACGACCCGGCTCATCGCCCGCACCAGCGCGGATTTCTTCAACGATCCCGACGCGGTCACCGAACTGCCCGGCCCGGTCGACTTCGCCTTCATTGACGGCGACCATCGCTTCGCCAGCGTGCTCCATGATTTCATCGCCCTGGAAGCCCATGCCGCTCCGGGCGCAGTCATCGCCCTGCACGACACTTGGCCGCTCGATCCGCTCACCGCCACCCAAGCGCGGCGAACGGGCTTCTACACCGGAGACGCCTGGAAGGTGGTGCCGTGCCTGCGGGCGATTCGCCCCGATCTGCGCCTGCTGACCCTTCCAACGGCCCCGACCGGCCTGACGCTGATTACCGCCCTTTGTCCGGATTCGATCGTCTTACGCGACCGTTTCGAGGTCATTCTGGCGGCCTACGCCGCGCTCCCCTATGGTCCAATCATCGCCAACCACCTCGCCCTCGCCAGAAACGACTGGAGCGCGCTCGATCAGCTGATGGGCTGGCGGGCGACGGCAACGGCGAAATGATCCTGGCCCGGCCGCGTCACCCGCCAATGATCGGAGGCCTCGATGAGCAGTTTCAGATAGTCCAGCGCGACGGCATCGCCCGAATGCTCGACATCGAAATTTTGCGCCAGATTGGACAATGTCAGGTACAGCAGGTTGCCTCCGTAGGGCCGCACCGTCTCCACCGCCAAGCTCTGCCGCATCACCCGCAGGATATCGGCGGAGCGGGGAGCCTCGCTGGGATCGAAGGCAACCACCTCGGCGACCGGAGCGCGCCGGAAGCCGCGTCGGCTGAAGCCAGCCTCGTTCACCACCAAATGATCCGGAAGAAGCTGCAGAAGGCGATTAACCTGCATTACCTGAGCGGCATCGTATTGCAAGCGATTGGGGCCGACATAATCATTCAGGAAGAACCAGCCGCCCGGTACCAGAATCCGACGGATGGCGTCGAAAATACCTTCAAGATTTTCGCAATGATGCAGGGCGCTGCTGCCGATCACGAGGTCGAAGGGGCCGGCGACATCCAGCGCGTTCATGTCGCAGCAGCGATACTCGATCCCAGTCACCCCGCTCTGCCGCGCCGTCGCCCGTGCCACCTCCAGAGATCGTGGCGAGAGATCGACCGCAACGATTTCGCGGACCATGCCCTCGCCGATCAGCCTCAGTTCCAGGCCGCCGCTGCCACAGGCGAGAACCAGGGCTCGGCCCAGCGGCAAGGGCCGTTCCCTGGCGACGCGCCGGAAGAACCAGCCGAGCGGATCGATCGCCTCGTCGCCGGTAACATGGCGGTTTACCATGCGCCGGATCTCCGGAAGCCGCTCCCATTGCCAACCGGCGGCCTCCCACGCCGCCGGATCTCCCCAGACCGCATCGATCCTGTTGCTGATTTCAGTCATGGCGGGCTCCTGTCCCCCGAGCATTCCGGTCCAACGGTTCACCACCACGGGCTGACCTCTTCTTGAAAGGCCACGATGTCACTCTATCCCTCTCTCGGTACCGATGCGTCTCTTGCCGACAGATATCTCCGGCTGATCAAGCGATCGCTGCTCAACGAGCTCTATCTCGAACTGGAGGCCGTTTTGCATTATCTGCTGCTGTGCCGCCGCCAGGGAGCGGAACCGGACGCCGAGGTCATCCGCGACATTGCGGCCCGACGCCCCGATATCATGGCCCGCCTTGTGGCGGTGCGCAACGACGGCAATATGGTGCTCTGGCCGGAAGACGGCGGGCGGCCCTACGATCCGCGCGACATTTCCGAACACGTCCACACCATGATCGGCTGCCAGCGGTTGGACCATCTGCATTTCTGCCTGGATGCTATCCTGGCCGAAGACATTCCCGGTGACATGATCGAAACCGGCGTCTGGCGCGGCGGCGCCACCATTTTCATGCGGGCGCATCTTGCCGCCCACGGTGTGACCGACCGCATCGTATGGGTCGCGGATTCCTTCCGCGGTGTGCCGGCCCCCTCGGTCCAGGAAGATAAGGATTACGATCTGAGCAAGCGGCGGGCTCCCATCCTGGCGGTGTCCGAGGAACGGGTGAAGGCGTTGTTCGCTCGCTACGATCTGCTCGACGATCAGGTTCGATTTCTGCCGGGATGGTTCCGCGACACCCTGCCGCAGGCGCCGACCGGCCCGATTGCCTTGTTGCGTCTGGATGGCGATCTATACGAATCAACCATGGATGCCCTTCTCACCCTTTACGACAGGGTGGTGCCCGGCGGCTTCATTATCATCGACGATTACGGTGCCCTGCCGCCGTGCCGCCAGGCGGTGGAGGATTTCCGAACCGAACGGGGGATCACCACCCCGCTGGAGCCAATCGACTGGACCGGCATGGCGTGGCGCAAGGAGGGGAAACGCCCGCCTCGTTCGGAATCCTCGCCCGACGCGCCGTTCACCGTGATCGAGCGGCCTCAACCGCCGCTTTCCGCCTGCGATTTCTATCACACCATGGAGACACCCGAGGGGGTCATCGCCGGGCAGTGGGATCTGCGGACGAACACGGCCGCTTATCTCGGGGCTGTCGATTTCGCGGGGAAAAGCGTGCTGGAGATCGGGCCGGCCAGCGGCTATCTGACGTTCCATATGGAGCAGGCTGGCGCCAGCGTCACCGCCGTAGAGCCGCCCCTGAAACGCCTGTGGGACGTTTTCCCTCATCAGGGCATTGACCGGGATGCATGGCGCGCCTCCTTCTTGCAGGGGATCATTCGTGTCCGCAATTCCTTCTGGTACATGCACCACCATCTCAAGTCGCAGACCCGCCTGATCGAAACCGTTCCCGAGGCTGTTCCCGCCGCCATCGGACGGTTCGATATCGGGGTCCTCGCCGCGATCCTGCTCCACACGCGATCGCCGTTTTCCATCCTGGAAAGCGTGGCCGCGCGGGTAAACGAAACGATCATCGTAACCGACCTGTACGATTCCACGCTGGGGGAACTTCCGGTGATGCGGCTGATCCCCGATGCCGAGGGCGCAGCGGTACTGGATACGTGGTGGTCTTTTTCGCCGCGCTTCTTCGTTCAAGCCCTGGGCTGCCTCGGTTTCCCCAACGCAGAGGTCCACATCCACCATCAACACGGACCCAATGGGATGCTGGCGCCGATGTTCACCGTTGTTGCCTGTCGCCCCTCGGTGAGCAGATCGAAAGAGCCGGGCCGGGAAATTCGGACAGACAGATAAATGAACGGATTTCCAGTCCACGCTACAGCGTGCCCGATTACCCCTCTTCCCCTCCTGGCGTGTTCCCGCCCCCGCCGCCGAACCGGTTCGGCGGGATCAGGTTGGCAACGGCCTCGGGCTGGCCGTAGGCCTTGACGACAGGCCTCGGCATAAGCGGCGAGATCGCGGTTGAGGTCGGGACTGACAGTGATGACGATGACGCGAGGCGGCCAGCCGGGGCGGTGACGTAGAGCCCCAGCGGGTTTTTGCGCACCGTCTCGGCGGTGCGCGGCGGCTGGATCATCGCCCTCAGCCTAGCTTGGCTGGGGCTTTCACTTATAGGCGCGAGAGCAGACTGACGCTCTGCGGAGTCACGCCAGTATCTTGGGGAAACGTCGGAAACACGACTTCTTTCGTCGCGTCCGCGGGCGCAAGCATTCGCTGATTCGGATGCTCCGCGGTGGCTGCGATCGGCACTCGCCAAACAGGCTCTGACGATTCAAGGCGATCCATGCAAGCGCCGGGAAACCCTGATTTTCCAGCACAAGAAACAGCCAACCTTTGTCGCCGCCACGTGGATACTTCCGGAAACCAGCACCGACCGGCCGAAATGGCACTGACGAGGCGAGTGCTGGCCCGATTTTGGGGGCGCGGAACAGATCTCCGCTGGTCCGAGGAGGGAGATTGCGAGGGAAGCCGCCTGCAATGACCGGGTGGCCCCATCCCGGGGCCACCCGGTCAGGCGATGGCGGCCTGACGGTCGAGCCAGCACCAGCGCTTCATGTTGTAGGCCATATTGACCATCGTGACCGCCGCCCTGGCGCGGGCGATGCCGATGGTGCTGCAGCGCCCGACCGTATTCATTGTGTCTGCAAGATTAGACCCACTATAGCGCGAATTTAGAGATGTAACCTCGGTCAACACCGATCTGAAGATCAATGATCAGACCGTGATGGCCGGAAGGGTGAAGCAGCAGCGGAGCCCGCGGCCGACCCCTTCGGATTCGATCCAGATCCGTCCGCCATGCCGGGTGATGATCTTGCGGCATATCGGCAAGCCGATACCGGTGCCGCTGTATTCGTTGCGATGGTGCAGGCGCTGGAACAGCCCAAAAATCCGCTCCTCATACCCCAGCCCGGTTTCGATGCCGATCCCGTTGTCACGGATCTGTATCAGCCAGATCTCTCCGTCAGCCTGGCAATCGATGTCGATCTCGGGAGGAGCGTCCCGGCGATATTTGAGAGCGTTTCCGATCAGGTTGACGAAGACACGGCACAGCTCGTCCGAATTACCGATAACGGTTGGCAGGTTGCTGTGAATCGCAACGATGGCGCCCGCGGTTTCAATCTGGATCCGCAGGCTATTCATCGCTGACATGGCCACGTTGTGCAACGAGACCGGCACCATCGGCTTTTCGATACGGCCGACCAGCGACAGGTCAAGCAAATCACGGACCAGGGCATCCATGCGGGCGGCAGCGTCGGTGATGATGATGACGATTTCCCGTTCCTCGTCCTGCAATCGGTCGTCAAGGCGCCGCGCCAGCAAGGTGGTGAACGATTTGATATTACGCAGCGGCTCGCGCAGATCGTGCGAAGCGGCATAGGAGAAGGCTTCAAGCTCGGCGTTGGAGCGCTCGAGCGCCGCGTTCTTGTCGCGTAGGTCTTCGGCGGCACGCTTGCGCTCGGTGACGTCGTCAAGGGTGACCAGCACCCGCTGGTCGGGCAGTTGCACCGCGACGAACGCGATGATCCGGTCGCTGCCGTCCTGATGGCGGACGGTGAAGGTCTCGTCAGCTTGACGGAATTCCGGCGGGTCGATGACCGCTCTCTGCCATGAGTCCATTACCATTTGGCGATAGAGAGGGTCGGGACATGCTTTCCTCCACCACAAATCGGAATCGGGGATGTCGGCCAACGTGTAGCCGAGGATGTGGGTGAAGGCCGGGTTGAGGTAGCCGACGCTGCCGTCGGTGTTGATCAGGACGATCCCGTGGGGAATTGCTTGAACAAGCCGATGGAAAACCAAGTCACGCTGGCTCAGCGCCAACACGGCCTGTTGATGCGCCTCGACCTCGACGGTGAGCCGCCGGGTGCGCTCGGCGACCAGATCTTCCAACTGCTCCTGGTGCTGCGCCGTTAGCCGGCGCAAACGGCGTTCTTCCAGGATCACGGCAACCATGAAGCAGAAATTGCGCAGATAATCGCAATAGGGGGCGAAGGTCGCGGACTCGACGACATCGACCAGCAGATTGCCGCTGGTCGAGCCCCCCATCGACAGAGAAAAAGCGACCGAGCCTTGCCCGGCCACGCGATTGGGATCCGGGTCAAACGCCACTGTTGCAACGCCTGGGAGGTCGGCGAACCCTTCGAGTACGAAAGGGATCACCGCCCCTTCAGGGAGGATGGCGATGACGCTCTGCATCAGGAGCAACTGTCCCAGGACACGGTTATCGAGAGCCTGGAAAGCGTTGGAATCGGGGTTATCTGCGCCGGGCAAGGATCTCCTCCGGCGCTATGAAGAACGGGTTGTGTATGACAGCGCCGCGAATCACCATCAACGGATGGACTTTCAGCACCTGCATGATCGTCGCACCGTCGAAAGCGGTGGCATCGTACTGGCAGACGGCGGTGACCGGATGGTCGGTCAACAACAGGCTGATACGGGATTCATACTCCATCAGCCGGTCACCGCCGGAGATGGTCTGGATTTCAGCGGTCATTTCGCCGATCACTCGGGCGGCGGGGTAGCCTTGGGCAACCGAATCCAGGTGAAAACGCCGCACGGTCTCGACGATACGGTCGGGGTCGAATCGCTGGTCCTGGAAATAGACCTCGCGAGGGGAATCTGTCAGCAAGGCTCCGGACTCGACGCAATCGCGATGCGACACGCCATTATCGGCCAGGTAGCATGACAGATGGTCATGATCGAGCCGATCGGAGAAGCAGGCCGTGCGTTCGCCGGCCTTCAATCCGCTGCGCACGAAATGCTCCAAGGCCTGGATCCGCTCGGATTCGCTCCCGAAGATATGGCAGATATGCACCCCAGCTGGAAAAGTCTGGGCAGTGAAGCCAAGAGAGACAGGCACGGCATCGCGGGTCATGGTCACCCCCTTGAAGCGCAGGCGGAACAGGATCAGGTCGGCAGGCTATGTATCTAATTTGCGCTTTCCTATACCAAACGTCCAGTTTGGCGACTATATCCTCGATCAGGGACACTCACTCACCGAGCGGGTGTGATGGAAAGTCCATGCTCGTTATTAGTCAAGAACAAGCCATTCAGCCTCGCGTGCCGCCCGGACCGAATCCTCTCAGGCAATACAACTGGATTAATTGCTGCCGGTGCCGCCAAACTCGGACGGCCGTCTTGCCAAAATGAATCCGAACGAGTCCTGAAAACTGGAATCGCATAAAATCTAGGCGATGGGAACAGATGCAATATCCGCAAAGGTTACCCGACGGCGGCGAGCATAATCAGCAGGGCAAGTCGCTATCGCCGGGACCGCTGCATCTGAACCCGAGATGATCGTGGGCGTAACGTCGCCATACTCATCCCGGTTCCCCCCATTCGTCGTCTTAATTATTCGCACGAGAATACCATGGGGAGGATAGAGGAGTCGCCATGGCCTCTCCTCGATCCCCGTGCAAAGAATAGTGTCACCCGAATACCCGCCTTCAATCAAGGTCGCGGGCGATACGCACGCCGATGTCGATGAAGCGAAAGTCCGAGGCGAAACGCATCCGCTTGGCGCAGCGCAGATGCGCCGGGCTGTTACCCCACGAACCACCGCGGATCACCCGCGAGCAGGTCTCGGGTCCGGTCCTCGCGCTGCCGTCGGCTGGAGCGCCCTGATAGTTTGCCGACCAACAATCCTGGGTCCATTGCCAGACGTTGCCCGCCATGTCAAACAGACCGAAGCGGTTCGGCGGGAACGACCCCACCGGGGCCGTCTGCTCGCCGTCCCACCGGCTGCCGCAACCGACGCAGGCCGCCTTGCCCACCCCGATCTCGTCGCCCCAGGGATAGCGGGTATCGCCCCCGGCCCGGGCGGCGTATTCCCATTCCGTTTCGGTTGGGAGCCTATAGTGCTGGCCGGTTTTCTCATTCAACCGATGAAGGAACGTCTGAACCTCGATCCAACTGACCGACTCGACCGGTCGGGTGTCGTTTTTGAAGCGGCTGGGATTGCTGCCCATCACCGCCTGCCATTCCGCCTGGGTCACCGGGGTGCGGCCCAGGGCGAAGGGCTTGGCGATCGTCACCGTGTGACGGGGCTCCTCGAACGTCTCGCGCCCCGGTTCGCCGGGCGGGCTGCCGATCCGTGCCGTACCGGCCGGGATGACCACCAGGATCGGGCAGTCGGTGCAATCGCTGAAGGTATCTGCGGCGCAGACGGGGCCTCCGCCAGCCAGACTCAGCATCAGCACACCGACCAGTCGTCGGATCGCGACCATGACGAGACTCCTTCTGGGAGAAGACGATCGACCGGACCGGCGGGGTGCTGCCGGTCCGGTCAGGATGGTGCTGCGGGATCACTTCACCTTGACGATCTCGCCGGTCACCGGATGGACATAGACCTCGGCCCGCTTGCCGGCCTTGTCGGTGCCCTTCATCTCAATACAGCCGTCCTCGGTGGCGATCTTGCGGATCTGGTAGCCCTGGCCTTCGAGCATCGCGCGGATCTCGCTTTCGGGCTTGGCCGGGCCGTCGGCCGGCTTGCACAGATCGGCGGCAAAAGCCGGGGCGGCGAAGGACAGGCTGGCGAGGGCGGCGAGGATACGGATCGAACGGGTCATCATCTGAGGTCTCCTGAGAACGGGAAGCACCGGGGGCGCCTTGAGAAACACCCTATCCCCTGCCGACTGAATTGACGGTGACGAGTCGGTTCATGAAGGGTTCATCCGCTACGGACGATCATCGGCGATTGTCCCGGTGCCGAAGGTCGCGCGCCGTATACGGAGGAAACGATGCCGTTATGTCCCTGCGGATCCGGTCTTGCGTTCGATGATTGCTGCTGGCCGGTGATCGACGGTACGCGCCCGGCCCTCACTGTCGAAACGCTGATGCGGGCGCGCTACAGCGCATTCATCCGCAGTGACCTCGATTTTCTCGACCGCACCCTGGCTCCCGAGAAGCGCGCCGCGTTCGACCGCGACGAGGTCGGACACTCGGCCGGCGAGGCGGCGGCGGTGGGGATCGAGGTTCTGGCGGTCGAGGGCGGTGGCGCGGGCGACGAAAGCGGAACCCTCGACTATCTCGCCCGCTTCAAGATGCGCGGCGAGCCGCATCTGCACCACGAGCGGGCGACCTTCCGCCGCGACGATGGCGCCTGGGTCTATGTCGAGGGGATCGTGAACCCGAAAAGCCCGCCGCGCACGGTGGTCAAGGTCGGCCGCAACGATCCCTGCCCCTGCGGGTCGGGAAGGAAATACAAGACCTGTTGCGGCCGGTAAGGCGGGGATGGAACGCCATTTCGCCTGCACCGCCTGTGGCCACTGCTGCGTCGGCGTGCTGCCGCTGACCCTGGACGAGGCGATTGCCCATGCCGGCCGCTTTCCGCTGGCGGTGCTGCTGACCCCGGTGCGTCAGGGGCATCGCTCATTTGCAATCACCACCCGCCTGGGCGCCACCATCCGACTGGATCGTCGGCGAGACCTCGCGGTGCGGATCTCGCCGGTGTCCTATCTTCCGGCCGCCATGGCCTGCCCGGAACGCGATCCCGGCGGGTTATGCGCCATCCATCCGACCAAGCCGCTGCGCTGCCGGACGATGCCGTTCTACCCTCAGCGTGACGAGACCGACCAGGCGGCGATGCTGGTGCCCCGCCCAGGCTGGGCCTGCGACGTCTCGACCGCCGCCCCGGCGGTCTATCGTGACAAGACGATCCTCGACCGCGCGGCGTTCGACGCCGAATTGCGTGCCCTGGCAGATCAGGCTACGCGGCTACGCGCCTTCGCCGAGAATCTGGTCGCCACCGTGCCGAACATCCTCGACAAGCTGGTCGCGGCGGCGGCCAATCCGGTGGGCGGCGACCTGCTCGTGGGGTTCGCCCCTTTGCTGCGGCAGCTGGACGGCGTCGATCGCGCCGAATTCGCCCAGCGTCAACGCCCGGTCTTGGCGGCATTCGTCGAGCGGACTGCCAGCGATCCGGCCCTGGCGGCGTTCCACCGCCATTATGCCGCCGGGCTACGCGACATGGAGCGGCTGGCGCGTCCCTGATCCATCTGCACCCAATGCCGCGGAGTCTGGCTGGATCGGGGGAACTGGAAAAACTGCTCCAGCCGATCCGTGACGAGGCGGCCCATTCCGGGCCGGGTAGTGGTTTCGGCTCGGGCGAGGCCACCACGGTATGGCGCGACCCGCACGGGCAACCGCCTGTTTCCGAGCGCCATGATCATCGATCGGGCGGCCATGATCATGACGGGCGTCATGGCCACCCTACGCGTCATCGAGATGTGCGGCCCATTCACGCCACACGGCCCAGACCACCGCCAGGACGATCGGGCCGACGAACAGCCCGACGAGGCCGAAGGCGAGAATGCCGCCCATCACCCCGAACAGAACCAGCAGAAAGGGAATGGCCCCGACTCCGGAAATAAACATCGGGCGAAAGACGTTATCGATCTGGCTCACCACCGCGCCCCCCCAAATCCAGATGCCGATGGCTGCGCCGACCTCGCCTTCGAACAGCAACCAGGCCCCGGCCCCGCCCCAGGCCAGGGGGGTGCCGAAGGGGATCAGGGCGAAGAGGGCCGTCATCACCCCAAGCGTTACCGGCGACGTCAGCCCCGCCACCCAATAGCCCAATCCGGCGACGGTGCCTTGCACCAGGGCGGTGAGCAGAATGCCGTAAACCACGGCGCGCGTCGTCGAACCGGCGGCGGCAAGATAGCCTTGGGCTTGCGGACCGATGAAACGCTCCAGAACATGGCGCACTTCGCGGAACATCCGCGCGCCATCGCGATAGAAGAAAAACAAAATCGTCAGCGCCAGCACCAGCTTGACCAGATTTCGCCCAATGCCACCGGCCAAAATCGCCGCGTCGATGGCATGGTCCGAAAGCCAAGTTCTGGCGAGCGAGGCCATGCCTAGGGGATCGGACAGCAACGATTCCCGCTGCTGCATCAACCACGCCCCCAACCAGGGCAGCCGTTGCAGCCAAACCGGGGGCATCGGCGGGGCGGCGATAAAGGTTTGCACGGCGGGATAGATGCGCCCGATTTCCTGCTGCCCCAGCCAAGCCAGCCACAGCAGCGGGGCGAACAGAGTCAGAACCGCCAAGACGGTCGCAATACCGGCCGCCAGGGTTTCCCGCCCGCCGCATTTAAGCCGCAGCCGGTTGGTCAAGGGCCAGGAGGCATAGGCCAGAACCCCCGCCCAGGCCAGCGGCGCAAGGAAGGGGTCCATGATCAGATACACGAGGCACCCCAGGCCGGCTAAGGCCAGCCAGGGCACCAGACGACGGCTGAGGGGCGAGGCTGTTGCCATGCGATTATCGGTCAGCGGCCGTGCCCGAACATCCGGCCCAGGGTGTCGTGGCCGGCCAATTGATGGAGGATCGCCATGGCGGGATGCAACACCAGATAGGCCCACATCAACGGCCCAGCAGCTTCGTGCGTCTCCTTGACCGCATGCATGGCCGGCGACAGCGCGACATCGGGGACGATGGTCAAGGCCAACGCGGTCCCGCTTGCCGCGAGGAACAGGCCGATCAGCACCCCCAGAAGGATGATGCCGATCGATTGATGGAATGCGTACCAATCATTGGGGACCCGTCCGGGCTTTGGCGTAATCATCACCAGACTGGTCATCTGCTCGGCGGTGATTCCCAGGGCGATCAGCAGATGAAGCAGACGAGAGAGCGAATCGTACCGCTCTATGCTTCCAGGGGACTGGGGCATGCCGCTATCCTTTCCGATTTAATTTTGTTCCCTTGGTCGCGATCTCGACCGCAGCAGTTTGACGAATTCGAGGATCAGCAGAAGGGCGAGTCCGGCCCCCGCCGTCACCGCGAGATCATGCGGATGCAACGGCCCAAACCGGAACAGAGTGCTGGCGAATGGCCACAACAGCGTCAGGCCCAGCATCACCGTCACGGCGAGCAGAACCAGAACCAGCGCCCGGTTTGGCCGTCCGAGCGCGGTGACCAGAGAAGCCCCGAACGAGCGGTTGACGAAGATCAGGCTGACGCTCGAGAGCACCAGGGAGAAAAAGGTCAGCGCACGGACCTCGGCCTCGGGCATGCCCCGGTCGAGGGCGACGAAGAAGATGCCGCCGACCAAGCCGAGGGCGACGAATCCCTGCAACAGGCTCCAGGCGATCAGCGAACCCGAGAATAGCGGCTCGTCGCGGGGGCGCGGCTTCTTGCTCATCACATTTTTCTCTTCGGTCTCGGCCTCAAACACCAGCGAGCAGACCGGATCGATCACCATCTCAAGAAAGGCGATGTGCATCGGTCCGAACATGATCGGCAGGCCGAACAGCAGCGGCAGCAGCGCCATTCCGGCGATCGGCACATGCACCGCGAAAATGAAACCCATCGCCTTGCGCAGATTGTCGTAGATTCGCCGACCCAATCGGATGGCGGTGACAATCGAGCCGAAATCGTCGTCGAGCAGGACGATCGAGGCTGCCTCGCGCGCCACGTCGGTGCCGCGCCCGCCCATGGCGATACCGATATGCGCCGCCTTGAGCGATGGCGCGTCGTTGACGCCGTCGCCGGTCATCGCCACGATCTCGCCCGCGTCCTTCAGCGCGGTGACGATGCGCAACTTCTGCTCCGGCATGATCCGGGCATAGACCGTCGCGGTCCGCACCCGCTGAGCCAGGTCGGCATCGCTCATTTTGTTGAGCTCTTCCCCCGTCACCAGATCAAGGGCATCAAGACCGGCCTGACCGGCAATCGCCCGGGCGGTCGCGGAGTAGTCGCCAGTGATCATCACCACGCGGATCCCAGCCGAGCGGCATTCGCTGACCGCCGCGGGCACGCTGGGCCGAAGCGGATCGGCAAGGCCGACGAGGCCGAGGAACTCGAAGGCGAAATCGTGCTGCGTCTCGGGCCAGGCATCGCCGCTGAAAGCGGCGCGGGCAACGCCTAAGACCCGCAGCCCCTCGGCAGCCATCGCCTCCATTGCCGTCGTCAACGCGGCGCGCTCCGGCTCACCGAGGTGGCACAGATCGGCGATGGCCTCGGGCGCCCCCTTGGCGGCGACAATTTTCGCGTCACCCGCCCGCCAGATCTGCGACATCGCCAGCAGGCCGGGACGAAGCCCATACGTATGGACGATCTGCCATTCCGGACCGTACCGAACCACGCCCGCCGCCTGCTGGTGAAATGCCTTGTCCATCGGGTCGAAGGGAATCGGCGCGCTGGCGAGGCGTCCGAACTCGAGCAAGGGGGCGAAAGCCTCCGGTGGCGGCGCCGCACCTTGGGCGTCGGTGAGGTGAAGTGTCTCGGCACTAGGCAGACGCAACTCGACGATCGTCATGCGGTTCTCGGTCAGGGTGCCGGTCTTGTCGGTGCAGAGCACCGTTGCCGAGCCCAGAGTTTCGATTGCCGCTGCGCGCCGGGTCAGCACCCGCGCCTTTGATATCCGCCACGCCCCCATCGCCATGAACACGGTGAGGACGATCGGAAATTCCTGGGGCAGCATCGACATGCCGAGCACGATGCCGGCCAGCACCGCGTCGAGCCAGCTGCCGCGCAAGGTGCCATACAGCACCACTACCAGAAGGCTGACCGCACCGCCGACCATACCGAACAGCCGGACCAGCCGGCGGGTCTGGGCCTGAAGGCGCGGCGGTTCGGTCTCCAGCGTCCGCAGTGACTGACCGATCTTGCCGATCTCGCTTTGCGTGCCGATCGCTGCGACCTCGCCGATCCCCGTGCCACGCACCACCAGCGAACCGGAGAACACCCATGGCAGGTCGTCACCGCCGGGGCGGGGGCTATCGGGCAGCGCTTCGTCCCCCTTGGCGATCTTGCGCACTGGTACCGGCTCGCCGGTCAACAGCGATTCGTCGGTCTGAAGGTCATCGCTTTCGAGCAGCACCGCGTCGGCCGGCACCCGGTCGCCCTCCGCCAGCACGACGACATCGCCCCGCACCACGTCGCGCCCAGCGATCCGCTTGCGCAGTCCATCGCGGATCACCAAGGCGCGCGGGCTGGTGAGGTCGCGCAACGCGTCGAGAACCCGTTCGGTGCGGGTCTCCTGGATTACGGTGATGGCCACGGACAGCGTCGCGAAGGCGAGCAGGATCAGAGCATCCTTGTGATCCCCGATCACCAAGTAAATCGCGCCGCCACCCAGGAGCAGCGCCAGCATCGGTTCGCGAACGACCTCGATGATAATGCGCAACGGTGTGCGCCGCTCCGGTCGAGGCAGCTCGTTGAAACCCTCGGCCTTTTGCCTAGCCTTAGCCTCCGACTCGCTCAAGCCCTGGATTGTTGTGGTCATGGCTGAAACGTGCGCAAGGCCGAGACCACAACGTAGCGACCAACTGTTCCCGCCTCAACGGATCGGGGACTGCATCTCCGACCGATAGGCTTGGGGTTTCCCATCGGTTTATCACTCCGCGAATTGATTTTCGCTTAAATACGCTGCCCGTTTCATGAAAAAAATTATAGATACGGAAAATACTTAATAAATATTAAATCTGCTTACATATTCTATTTTTAATAGAAATTAATAAATAAATTAGTAATTTAAATAAAAACATAGTTAATACATTAAAATGTAGCATTCATTACTATTGTTTTAACAGAGATAATTGTCAGTCTGCCTCAGGCACCTCACACACAGACTCGGAGCCAGAGAAGGCGCCGATGCTAATCGTTATGGACAGGATGTTTTAGTCGTCCGTGAATAACCCCAAGCCCGGCCTGTCACCTGGGTTTAGGGCTGTGGCGAAGTAATCGAATTTGCCAGATTCGGCGTCGTGTCCCCCCGATTCCCGGCAAATTTCGTATCCCAACCTTGCCCCTTTACGCCCCCCATCGGTTGTGATTGCATTCTCTCAGAGCCGCTCGGGGAGGAGAGATGACGCCGCACAAGAGACCGCCGCAGACCGAGGGCGACCTGTTCCGGTCGCGGCTCGACCAGATCATCAACCTGCGCCACGACTTGGTCCGGCTGGCGGGTTTGGTCGCCTGGGGCTTTTTCGACGAGCGGTTCGCGCCGCTTTACGCGGAAACGGGGCGCCCGGGTGTTCCGACCCGACTGATGGTGGGATTGCACCTGCTCAAGCACATGTACGGCCGTCTCTGACGAGGCGGTGTGCGATCGCTGGGTCTGCGATCCGTATTTCCAGTATTTCTGCGGCGAACCCTTCTTCCAGCACGCCCTGCCGGTGGACCGCTCCTCGATGACCCGCTGGCGTCAGCGCATCGGCGCCGATGACCTGTCGGCCCTGGTGCAGGAGAGCCTGGCCGCCGCCCACCGGGCCGGCGCTCTTCAGGCCGAAGACATGGAGCGGGTGACGGTCGATACCACCGTTCAGCCCAAGGCGGTGACCTTCCCGACCGACGCCAAGCTGATGCAGCGGGCCCGGGAAAAGTTGGTGGCGCTGGCCCAAGAGTGGGGCATCGGCCTTCGCCAGAGCCACGCCCGCGTCGGCAAGCGGGCGGCGATGAAGCAGGGCCGCTACACGCCCACGCCAAGCAGTTCAACCGGGCGCGCCGCGAATTGCGGCGGCTGAAGACCTATCCGGGGCGGGTGATCCGCGACATTCGCCGCAAGATCGCCGGCAACGAGGCCCTGACCGACGCCTTCAAGCGCCCCCTGTGGCTGGCCGAACGGGTGATGACCCAACAACGCCGCGATCCCTTGCCGAAGGTCTATTCCCTCCACGCCCCCGAGGTCGAATGCATCGGCAAGGGCAAGGCCGCCAAGCCCTACGAATTCGGCTGCAAGGTCACCGTCACCACCACCAACCGCCCGGCCGCCGGAGGTCACTTCGTCCTGCATATCGACGCTCGCCACGGCAACCCCTATGACGGCTATACCCTCAAGGCTGCCGTCGAGGCCACCGAAGCCTGGACCGGCGTCACCGCCCGCCGCATCTATGTCGACAAGGGCTATCGCGGCCACGGCCTCGATCGCTTCAAGGTCTGGATCTCCGGCAACAAGGCCCCGACCAACGCCATTCGCCGCGAACTGCGCCGCCGCAGCGCCATCGAACCCGTCATCGGCCACATGAAAAACGACGGCCTTCTCGGGCGGAACTTCCTCAAGGGAAAGAGCGGCGACCGCATCAACGCCATCCTCTGCGGCGCCGGACACAACTTCCGCCTCCTGCTCCGCTGGCTGAGGCTTTTGTTGTCCATGATCCGGGCCGTCCTCAGGGCCGAAAGGCACAACCTGAACGCTCAGCCCGTCTGATCCTGGAGGGCTGAACCGAATTTTTCACGGACGACGTTTTACTTTGCTTCAATACGGCACGAGGCTATCGCCTCGCGAATACGTTCTGCGGCGATAAGGCCCAAAACAAATCAGCTCATATGGACGCTTCCGGAAACTGGCGCGGATGTCGGGTTCGTGATTCCATGGGCTCTCGGGGTGTAGAGGGGCAGCGTGATAGCGGGTCAGATCGGGTTCTGGGTTCGGTCGCGGTGACCGCTATTCTGGGAACGGTCGGCCGGAACGATGCCGCTCTGGAGCGGATCGTCGGCACTTTGATCGGTCATCCCCTGTTCACCTGGAATCATTTATAAGTACACCCTCATAGGGCGATGATTATTTCAAGCTGTTGGGCGACGTGATCGTCAGCCCACGCGGCATCGTCACCCGAAGTCTCCGCGACAGCATAATTCATGCACCAAGCGATGAGATCGCGGGCAGCGACGTCGAGTGCCTGCGCCTTATCAATCCAGTCTTCGGGAGAGTGATTTGAAGCCCTGGCATTTTGCGCGAAATACCAGGGGCGCGAACGGTCGATGAAAGTCCTCAGCTTGTCGGCCAAGTCATCCGTTTCGCGAAACGGGCGTTGATGTGTCGGCCAGTTTCCCCGGTGTTTCCAGAGTTGGAGAATCTGCTCGAAGAGCTCTCGCTCCAGGCTAGCCTTCTCCGGGCCTGACGCTCGTTCAGCATCCAACAGACGTTCCGCAAGATAATAAGCCATCCACCGGCCGAGTGTGTCTGTCGGTTCCAACTGTAGCGCATCAATCAGCTTCCGGCCAAAGCCGCACAGATCCGTGAAGGGTATGGAGGCGTCCGGTTGCGCCTCGCAGGAGGTAGATTCGGTTGTAGGACCGATTGGCGATGTGCTCGTGATCGTACCGTCCTGGTTGGTCTTCGTATTCACGTTCGAGCTCCACCTCGATGATCAGATCGCAGCCGAAATGAGAAAGAATTTCTTTCAGGAATGGTGTCGTGACCGACACACGGCGCCCGCTGTTGGACGAATCACCGCGTCGTTCATCCACACGGGCGCCCCAAATTTCCGACCGCATGACAGGGATTGTTCCCCGATACCAATTCCGGAAATCCTTGTCGGGCAGCAACTCAAAGAGTTGTTGGATTTCGCGTTTAGGTTTTGGGGGTGGCCAGGAAACCTCACCGGCGAACACGTCCAAGCCGTCCAGCTCTCGGTCCCGTTCCGTGGAGGTGACAAGGTTTCTCAGCTTGAAGATGTCTGGGACCTCGTCCCTATCCTCGTCGAGATTCTCCGCCGTCTGTAAGGTCCGGAGAAGTGCCATGCTGGTCGCGGGCGAAGCCATTGCCGAATTAACGCGGACACGCTGTTTGTTTTCGTAGCGGCTCTGAAACCACCAGGCATCTACGACCAGTTCATTCGTCGGTGTTTCGTTCAGTCCCAGGACGGCATCAAGGTCAGCGGCCCCGATGGAATATGCCCAAATCTCCCTCTTTTCCGGGTTGTAGCCTACCTCTCCCATTTCCGGGCAGAGGTTGAGCGGCACCGGATCCCGCCGGTCGGAAAGCCAGCGACCATCGCCTCGCGTCAGGTCCACGCGGCGGATCCAATCCTTCCAGCCATTCTCCTCGTATCGGAGTGCGGGAGGGAGTTGCTGGACCAGTTCCCCCGCCGCGCAGAGCAGTGCATGCCAGCACACATAGAAACGGTAGGAATCGAAAGTCGATAACTGCTCCCGCCCGATGCCATGGCGTCGCTCCTTGCCGCTTCGTGGCTCAAAATAGTGGTCTGGAAGTGAAATACCCCAGCGTTCGCAGATCCATTTCTCAACCCTCTCCGACACGTCATCGGGATGAATGCCGAAGGCATTTCCCAGTGGGGCAATCCAATTCCCGTCGAACTCATAGGGCATCAGACTCCGCCCTTGGCCTCGTCGGAGATCATACCCGGTGTAGTGCGTCTGATCTGACGCCACCGGCTCCATGGCGCTGGAATTGACGGATCTCAGTCGCTTGATGACGTCGTCGTCCAGCTCCGCCTCTCCCGGAACCGCAAAGGCCAAAACCGCCTGGGCGGCAAAATGGCGGATCAGGACATGAGGCTCATCGGCGTTCAAAGCCCAGTAAATGAGCGTTTCCCGATAGGGCATCACGGCTTGAGGAGCGTCCTCCGCCAACCGTGCCAGGGCGATCAGGAGCCACAATCGGGCATGGAGAGCATAGAAGGGCAGTCCGGCGCCGATGAAGGCGGGCAGTTCCGTCCGGGGCAAGAGTTTCACCACGGCGTCCAGCAGCGAAGACTGGCCAAGGCGCCCTAATCGGACCACCGCATGGGCGGCCCGCCATCGGGTTTCCGCCTCCGGCGAGGCCAGCATTGCGTACAGAAACCCAGCAACGGCTTCCTCATCCGAAGCCGGAGGGGCAAGGTCATCGCACCAGGGACCATCGCCATCCTGATCACGGAGGGGGCCTTCCAACCGGTCGAGGGCGTAGGTCAGAACCTCCTGGGACTCATCTTTTGAGAGGGATTCTTTCGCGAGAAGATTCACGAATCGAAACAATTCGCGGGTAGGAATGTCGCGCACCCGCTGGGAGATGGAATTCGTCATGAGCCGGATCAGTTGGGGGCGACTTTCCCCACCCACGGCGACACATCGCCCGATGTCATCCCGATCCCAGCCCATGAACGGAAGCAAATCCTCTGCTTTTTTATCTATGACGGTTCTGACCGCCGCCCTAAGTGCGGCCTGTACACTCGGGACATACCCCCAATCCTTCCGACACCCTTCCAGCGCCTCGATGGCCCAACTGCCGAATTCAAGGTCGCCATTGGCCAAAGCACCAATATGGTCGGCACGCTTGTTTCGGAGAACACGTTCCCTCATCGCCGCAAAGACGTCACCGATATCAATACCGCCTCGACCATCCCGCCAACGGGATATGGCTTGGTTGATGCCGGCGGCAGTTCCCGGATCCAAGCCCTCCAGCAACTTGTCCAAATCCGGTAGCTCTTTCTCTACGACCGAAAATGATGCCGCCTTTTTATCTTCCCGATCCGAGTCTTGCCCCAGGGTCGTAAGCGACTCCAGACGCGCATTTACCAAGCCGTAGCGGCGTGCTTCAGCCTGAAGCTCTTTGGAGGACATTCCTGCCGCCATCCGGTCGAGTTCCTGGTCGGACACCAGGATGTCGAGAGCGGTCTGACGCCGCGCCTTGTTAGGCAAACCGGCAAACAGCTGCTTGGCACGGTCTTTGCCGTCCCAATACCCACCAAAGGCATGCAGCGCAACGAGGGTTTCCGGGGAAAGACGGCCAAGCTGCATCGCCATCGGAGCAAGGCTCGATATCGTCCAGTGAACGGCCTCGACGCCCCGGTCATCCCAACGGGCGATTGCGGTAAAGGCGGAGGGCAAATCCAGTCGAGCAACGGATGTCGTGACCCTTTCCCAGGGGAATTTGTGATCGTTATAGGCATGCAGAAGTTCGGCAGCCCGAGCCAAACGATACGCCTCTGGTGCCGAAGACCTGCCGGTTCCAGCACATTCCGCCAGGGTAAGCAGAGTATCCAGGTGTGGGTGTATTTCGTCGCTCAGCCGCCCCACATGGTCGAGGGCCTCTTGCAGGTAATGGCCAGCCTCGGTCGGCCCCAGGGGCAGGAGCGCCCTGGCGATATCCATCAAATCATCGGCTGTTTGGCCGGCGTTCTGGCGCTCGCTTACCGTTGCCTCGCGGGCTCGGCCCGCACACAGAAGGGCGAATTCGGCGAGAGTCGGCCGCGATGCGGCCAACTCAGCCAGACGCGTCCATATCACGCTTGGAAAGGCCAATTGTTCAGTCTTTGCCCAATTTTCCAAGTCAGCGGCGCAGCCATCATCTCCATCGGCCCAGAGCAGAGCCTCCATGCGCAATAGGGCAACACCTCGATTGTTCGAATAGCGAGCGGGACCTGCACCCTCGTATTGCTCTTGGAATGCTGCTGGCGGGACGTCCGTTGCCAAGATTTCCCGCGCGATCGCCCGCTCACGGAGCATATGCCACTGGATTAGAGCGCTGTAGTAATCCGAAAACTCGCGCTCGTCCCGCCCGTGCCCTCGGTTCTTCTCCCAGGTTTCGCGCAGGCGGCTGGGCACAACATCCTTTATGGTGAGCTCACGCCCTTCCATGATCGCCGCCATGGATGCCATCCGCAGAAGGGCGTTTCGCTTACCTCCCGGATCGTAATGGGTGTATGCCCGTTCATGCGGCACCGGGTAACGGGCCAAAAGGTCTTGAATGCTGACACTCGGACATTTGGCTCGCATCGCTGCCTCGGCGACCGAGGCAATGGCAGGGAAAATGGGGCTGCCATCGAGCTGGTCCGGCAGTTCGATGGGAGTGGGCTCGACGAGAAGCTCATCCAGCAGGCGCTGTGTTGAGTCAGCGGGCGGGGTGATGCACCGCTCGACCAGTTCCCTATTGACCGCCAAACGAACCAGAAGCGGGGCTCCTTCGTCGGCGAGGAGATCCTCAAGGATATTCTGGTCGCCGTTGTCCAGCATCTGCGTTGCTACGACGCCCCCCGCCAGGAACGGCATATCCCCTGACCAATAGCCAAGGAAACGCGCCATATCCAGGGGCCCATTCAGTCTGGAAATGACCGCCGCATAGAGAGCGACTTCCGCAGGCTTTAGCCCTTCACGAGAATGATCATCTGGGCGTGCCCGCCTCTCTGCGGCCCAATCTCTCAGCCATTGCATGGCGAGGCGGAAATATTGTCTGGCTTCCGGCAAACCCAATGGTTTGGCTGAGAGCATGGCTGCGCAGGCGATGAAGGCCTTTCCACTTTCACGCCAAGGGCGATGTCGGAAAACATGCTCCGCGACAACTTCGGGAGCGGCCAAATGGCCGATCAGATCCGCATGACGATTGAGAAACGCGACCTGCCGGTCATCTGCGGCAACTTCCTCGGCTGCTCGAACCAGCAGTTTGGCGGTGTCCGTGGTTCGTCCGCGCGAAGCGGCAACCCTGAGCCCGTAGGTTACACGCTGCAGGACAATCGCCCGCCGCTCCACCGGGTCCGCCGCCTCGGGTGATGCGTCACCAAGGGCCAACTCCATCAACCGATCATGACGACCGGCCTGATGCAGGACGATGGGCAGAATAGCCGCGACGTAGGCGTCTGTGTCGGCAGAGGGCTCCAGCCGGTCGGCCATGGTCTCCCAATGCGCTGTAGCATTAGCGAATTTGTCTTTGAACCAGGTTTCCGTCGGTTCGTCTTGGAATTGGACCGCGTCGTTGCGGATCAGAATGGGACGTCCATTGGCGAAATCAGCGACGAAGCTACGGATTGCGTCTTCCGTAAGTCCTGATGCCTGCGCCAACGTCGTGAGCGGAACGGGCGGCGGCAACATGGCGAGGGCGGCACCCAGGCGATCGAATTCGTCACCCACCGCCTGTTCGCGCAGGACTTTGTGGAATGCGGAGTCGAGTTGTCCTTTGACCAGCGTCTCGGCGGTTTCTACCATCGGCCCAAGGCTTTCGCACAAAGCGGCCAGATCGCTTGCCACACGCAGGGCGTTGGCTTGGACGCGCGGATTGCAGTCGGTGAAATGGTGGAAGAGGGCGACCTGCTCGTCTGATGCCTCGGGAAACTTTGTCCGAAGTAACTGCCCGCTTTCCGCGACGGAAAACGGCTGGAGGTAAATGGAGATGGCCTCCTGCCTTGGACGCAGGTACTGCTCCACCCGGTGAGGGCGGGCCAGGGCCACGATGCGGCACCCCTGCGGCGGCGCTTCCTGTAATAAGGCCTCGGCGAAACTGCTATCACTCGCGCCTTCGGCCGCCATTCCCAGATTGTCGGCGGCATCGATAATCAGCAAAACCACGGCATCGGGGGACTGGGCTTGCACGGTCTCGGCGGCTTGTCCAAGCCTGCGCCACAGCTCTTGCAGATAGGTTTGTTCCGACAACCCATTTTGCGGCAACAGCAGGTCGCACAGCCCCTTGGCCGCCAGTTGGTTGACAATCTGGGGGACTCCGCGGGCCGCACGGTGCCTGTAGGTTCGGTAGTTGCGGTAATCTCCGGCGGCAAAGCCGTCAAACAGGATGGTTTCAGAACCGGGCGGCATGTGCCCGCCCAAACGCTGCGCCAGTATGGTCTTGCCGATGCCCCCCGGGGCCTGAATGACGACCGGCCATCCCGCCCGAAGGATCGTGGAGGCGATATCCTTCTCTTGGGTGCGCTGAAACGCGGACTCGGCGGGTTCGAGTTTGGCCGGGGCCGGGAACAGATCGTCGGATGTCACTCTGAAGGCCAGCAGAACCTTTTCACGGTCAATGACCTTGTCCCGAGCCTTGTCAGAGGTGGTGTGATCCTGGACCAAGGCCTTCATCCGCAGGGTCGCGTCACTGTCGAGCGATATCCGTCGGGCGTCCTGAGCCAACAAGTTCGTGAGGCTTCGGCGATCGGGCTGCTCCGCCAGGAACTGAACCAGGCTTGCGAAGTCCCGGAATTCAGCTTCGGACAGGCTCGTCTTGCTCAGAAGTGTATTTCTGGCGTCCAGCACGGCTTTGTCGATCACCTTCGGCGACGTTCCAAGCCTGAATGCCTCGAAGGCGGCAAGCACGCTGGGGGAAATCGGGCGATTGGTCACAAACTGGAACCGGATTTTCCCCAGAACCTCCGGCGCACCAAGTTCGGACACTTTCTCGCGAAAGCTTGCGGCAAAGCCCTCCAGCGTCCCGGCCAGGCCGGAAACCGGCCAGGGCGCATCTGGGTTCCGAGTGGAGTATTTCAGCTGACAGTAGACAATCTGTCGGGCCTGACGGATATCTTGCGAGCCGTAATACTCGGCGGTATCGACGACCAATAATCCTTCAGCAAGTTCCTTGCCGTGGATTTCGCGCTCGGACACCCCTTCGACCGACACTCCGACCAGATCTGTAGTCGGATCAAGCAGCCTCAATGCCCGGCGGGCCGTCCACAACACGTGGAAGTCGTCACCGTCATTGCGATATCGGACGAGATTGTTCGTGTCTGCCATGGAATCGATATATCAGGGGCACGACCCGATGTCGTGCCTCCAAACTTTAAGCGGGATGCAGATGTTATAACAGATTCCTAAAAGGCGTTTCCCGCCATCGTGCAATCAGCCTTTCGCTTCCAGGAAAGACAGGTTCACCCTGCGCGTATTCATTTTGAGCCGACCTATAACCCTATTTCCAACGACTTGAACGTCCCTACTCACTTCGTCGAAACATGGATGCTTCCGGAAACTGGCGTCGTGGCTGAATTTATGATTCCATCCTTGATGGTTGAGATGCGAGGGCGGAATGGTCGTTCAGCATGGGTTCTGGGATATCGAGCATCGTCTGGCGTGGTAATCCCCCCTGGAAATAAAGGGATGCGGACGTAGAATTTTCTCGGTCTTGCGAACGAGGAGATTCGGATGAAGAAGAGTCGGTTCACGGACGCCCAGATCATGGGGATCCTACGTCAGGCGGAGGACGGTATCCCGGTCCTGACGCTGTGCCGCGAGCACCAGATGAGCAGCGCGACGTTCTACAAATGGCGGGCGAAATACGGCGGGATGGACGCCTCGATGATCTCGGAGATGAAGGGGCTGGAGGACGAGAACCGGCGGCTGAAGAAGATGTTCGCCGAGCTCAGCATGCAGAATGAATTGCTCCGCGAGGCTCTCGGAAAAAATAACCCGGCCATCCCAGCGCCGGGAGATGGCCGAGACAGCGGTGGCGCGACGAGGGATCAGTATTTCGTTGGCGTGCCGGACGTTCGGGCTCAGCGAGACGTGCTATCGCTACAGCCCAAGGCTCTCCGACGAGAAAGAGCAGATCGCCGAACTTCTGATTGGGCTCACCCAGGCCAGAAAGACCTGGGGGTTCGGCCTCTGCTTCCTGTATCTGCGCAATATCCAGGGTCATGGCTGGAACCACAAACGGGTCTATCGGATCTATCGCGCGTTGGAACTGAACCTGCGGATCAAACCCCGGAAGCGGCTCAAACGCGACAAGCCCGACGAACTGACGGTGCCAGACGCCCCCAACCAGGTCTGGTCGATGGACTTCATGGCAGATCGTCTGGAGGACGGCCGGGCTTTCCGGCTGCTCAACGTGCTCGACGACTTCAACCGGGAGGGACTCGGCATCGAAGTCGATTTCTCTCTGCCCGCCGAACGGGTCGTGCGGGTGCTGAACCAGATCATCGAATGGCGCGGCAAACCGGGCGCTATTCGGGTCGACAATGGTCCCGAATATATCAGCGGTACGCTGATGAAATGGGCCGAGACGCGCGGCATCGGCCTCCAACACATCCCCAGCCCGGCAAGCCGCAGCAGAACGCCTATGTCGAGCGTTACAACCGGACGGTCCGGCATGAATGGCTGGGCCAGTTCCTCTTTGAAACCATCGCGGAGGTGCAGGATCACGCGACAGAATGGCTCTGGACCTACAACAACGACCGCCCCAATATGGGCATCGGCGGCATCACACCCGCCCAGAAACTGAAATTAGCCGCATGAATTCTATGTCCAACCCCCGCTAAAAATGGCGGGATTACCACACCACCACTCCACGGGACAGGATCGCTAGTGCCACATCCGCCAGCAGCCATGAATTTTTCAGATAAGCTTACTTTGATAACTGAGTTAGGCAGTGACAGCATGATTTTCGCTACCGATAGCAGAGACCGCAGACAGGGAGGGCGTAGCCCGACCGATCATCGCCCTGTAAAGGCTCACTCAAACAGGCCCGTTGAGAGTCAAGTGTCTATCCATAGAGATCCTTTGTTCCCTCCCGCCCCTGAGGGGATTCTCCTCGTTGGCGCTGGTAGAAACGCTCGAAATATCATATGCATTTTCGAGACTGCCGATGTTCGCGTTTCTAAGTTGGTCGACGATCAACCGAAAGGGGAAGTCTTAGGCCATCAAGTTGAATTGATCGATGATATAGAGGGTGCAAACGTCGATGCATTTTTGACGATCGCAGACCCCGTGCAGGCACAACTCGTCAGGGAACGCCCAGCCCTTAAAGGTTGTACATGGCCTAGATTTATCCACCCTTCATCTGTTGTCTCGTCCTACGCCAAGCTTAATGAAGGGTGTTATGTTGGTCCTTTTGCCATTTTAACCGACGTTACTCTTGGCCGGCATGTTCATCTTTTTGCCCACAATGTCCTGGGCGCGCGCGTATCCGTCGGCGACTTCACGGTTATCTTACCTCACGCTACAGTGGCCAGCGACGCAAGGCTTGGTAAGCGATGCATGATCGGAATGGGCGCGCGGATACACGCGGGTGTTCAGATTGGAGACGACTGCCGAATCGGTGTTAACGCTGTGGTTCGTCGTGACATGCCGGATGGGACGATTGCCCATTCTGATCAGCGCGTTCGTGTGAGACGCCGCATCTCCTTTGCAAGGTCATCAGCGCACGATGATGACGGGTCGTGATTGTGCAGTCACACGGTTATATTTGGACCTGCGACCTGAAAATCCTGTCTTTGTGCCGTGATTGATATGATGGAATGCCGGTAAAAGCATTGCAGATCCATTCAGGAGTTCGTGATGAGAGGGAGTTTTTGATGATTTTGATATTGACGTATGCAAAGGTTTGCACAACCTCCATCACGCAGCTTTTAACTGAACGCTTTCCAGGAGAGGTTTATAACTCCCATGGTCTTGGCGCTTGGTTGAACGAGCCGCTGGCCCGTATCTTTGCCTCAGATGATCACGCGATGCGAGGCCTTCGCCTCTTTCATGATCAAGCGCCAGCGATTGCCAGTCGCTTGGCCGAGGCCATGGCAAGCGGCGAACAGGTAACGGTCATTAGTGGGGTTCGAGATCCCATTGCTCGTTCCTTGTCAGTTGCAATGCAAAATTTTGAGTCCTGTTTTATGGACTGTATGGCTCACTCAACACAGGCAACAGCCGATATTATGGCTGCACGCATCACTGATCTATGGCTGCGCGATGCCAGTGACGAAGATCCTGTGCGAACCTGGCTTGAATTAATGATTCGCGCCCCGTTCCTCTGGTTTCAGGAAGAGATTGAAAAACCTTTTGGCTTCGATCTGAAAGCGCATCCATTTGACCATGATCGTGGCTACTCTATTTTATTCAAGGACAATGTTCGACTTCTTCTGTTCCGGCAAGAGAATGTGCCAACAGCAATTGAAACCGGACTCGCCGAACTTTTTCCGGAAATAGATGTTACGCTACCTCATGTGAATGAGGGTGGCACCAAGTCTACGGGAGATATCTACCGCGCCCTCCAAAATTGTTTTCGCCTACCTCGCGCTGCTCTGGAGGAAATTTACACTCATCCAGAAGTTAAATCATATTACAAAGACAATGAAATTACCGCAGCAATCAATCGTTGGGCTGCTCCCCCTCCCCCCCGCACGTGGGTTACTCCTCCTCCGCCCGCAGCTCCACGACCGGCATTTGTAGCGGCTGTGTTTATTCCTGTACGGAACCACGCCGAATGGATTGGCGCTCAACTCGACAGCCTGTTTGCCCAATGGCGACGGGATATTGAATTGATACTGGTCGATGACGGGTCCACCGACAACAGCTTCAATGTAGTCTTGGATCGACTGGCTACCCGGCCTGACGTGACTGCAACCTTGATGAGAAACGGTACTGCAATAGGGCATGGTATGTTGCCCCATATTATCAAGCTTTCAAAAGCGCCAATTATTATTCAGGCTGACAGTGATGACATCACGTTACCCGGTCGCCTTGATGTGATCATAAATCATTTTAACAGTCATCCAGACTGTAGGCTTGTAACCACCAATGCAGTTTTGATTAGCGAAGAAGGTATCCCGAGCTGCTTGTTGGATACAAATTTGCCTGATGCTATTCTTGATGACCCAATCGCTTTGGCAGATCAACAGAATAACCCCTATTGGCTGGGAGCCTCTTCAGCTTTTCATCGTTCGATTATCGAAACATTTGAACCTCTGGATCCGGAGCTCTGCCCTTACGGCCTTGATCTTCTAACCGGATTCCGGGCGACATTGCTTGGATCCCAACACTATCTGGCACGACCTCTCGTCGGGTGGCGTCAACATTCCCACAACAGCCACAGAATGATTGGGGCGTTGAATAGCGACCCGGCAGCTCTTGAGCACACGGCGGCTGTGTATGTGATGGTCAAGGCTCAACGCCTGCGCGACGTCGCATGCCTGCGCGCTCAGGGTAAGCTCGATCCTACCCGCGCTGCGATGATTGAGGCACGTTGGCAGGCTGATTACACGAGCAAGATTGATGAGTGGATTCGGCTCCGTAACCGCGTGACCGGAACACATGCCGCTCCAGAGCCCAACACAGCATCAAAATTAAAAACAAAAAATACATCCAGGGAATCGCTCCTATAATAACATTAAGGATAGGATTTGAGTACTCTATCGCTGAACTATTCTATTTTCTTGCCCTTAGGTCAGGAGTTCATCTTGTTGGCAATCAAATTCCATTCGGCGGAGATCGAGCAATATTATCAAGACAAGCAATTTTCTCTATTAGACTTCCGGAAGTCAATGCAAAATCAATAATTTTCACAATATCTGGACTCCCATATTTTGAGAGTCAATCAATTTTCATTTCAATTGATTTCTGCGAACCCATCGAGGCAAAAATAAACTCTGATAATGCCTCGCGCATAAGCGTGCCGATTGTCAGAAGAATCGACCCTCATGGTGGAATCATAACAATTATGATTATTACGCCTGACGCTAAAAAGTTCAGTTCTTTTGCCCCCGATCTAAATGATGACCGGATTATTGGCGCATCTTTATTCTCACTGAAGGTTGTTTAGCTCATCTGGGTAATCCCGTAATTGCTCACGGGGTTGGCGTCGATTTTGTCAGGCGACGACGAAGGTGCCATTGACGAGGTCACGAACGGCCTGAAGGGCAGTCTGGCCCTTGAGGCGCGCCGTGCCGGTGACAGACCGATATCCGGCATGGACTTGGGCACCCCAGTCGGAGCGGAATCCATTGGTGACCTTGCGGAAAACGACGGAGGGCCGAATCTCGCGCTCGGACACATTGTTGGTGGGCGGGACCTCGCGATCGGTGAGGAAGACGAAGAACTTCGTTCGCCACGCCTTGATCTGGCGCTGGAGGATTTGCCCAGCTGGATGAGCGACCGGGATGGCGAGCAGGGTGTCGAGGCGGCGCTCTGCCTTGGCGGCATAAGCGACCAGCGTAGAGTCCTTGAGCTCTGTTCGTCGTTTGCCGACACGGATTGCCCAACGGAGATGATCACGAATTTTCGGGGCGAAGACGGTGTCGCCGCAATCGATGGCGTATTGGACGTCGCGCAGGACATGGGCGAGACAGACCTGATGGGCCAGGGCGAGATCCTGCTGTCCGGCGTAGCGGTCGGACACCCAGACCCCGGGGCGGTAGTCGCCCAACACGGTCTCGGCGACGCTTTTGGCCCGGCGCGGCGCAATGTCGTGCAGCACCGCCCGATCCGAGACAAACACCCACTGCCAGTGGGTGACGCCATCGACCCGGGTGGTGGTTTCATCCGAGGCGATCACCCGGGCGGTCAGCAATTTGGCCTTGATGGCCGCGCGTGCCTCGTCCAGCCCGGTCCGGACCCGACGGAAAGCATTGGCGATGGCGCCTTCCGAGACCGCCAACCCGAACAGGTCCTTCATCATCCGCGACAATCGCTCGAAGCCGACATGGTGGCTGTGGTGGAGATACAGAAGCAGGGAACGGACGCCCGGTCCGAACGGCGTTCCCGGTGCCATCCCCGTCGGCACCTCGGCCCGGGCACGACGTCCACAGCCGCCACAGCGCCCGCCGAACAGTTCGATTCGGGTCACCACTGGGCGGATCACCGGGAGGTCGATGTGGTCGTA
>NZ_CAHP01000018.1 GCF_000294655.1 Magnetospirillum molischianum DSM 120 | reverse complement strand
GCTATGGCCGAGAAGAACCTGGATGACCCGGATGTCGACCCCGTCTTCCAGCAGATGGGTGGCGAAGCTGTGACGGAGCGTATGCGGGCCGACCCGCTTGACGATCTCCGCCGCCTGGGCCGCTTCGACCCGGATCAGCATGCGTTCGCTGTCGATATCGCGGACCTTGAGGGCCGCCACCTCGCCGACGCGCAGGCCGGCGCCATAGGCGACCGACAAGGCCGCCTGGTGCTTGAGGCAGGTGGTTGCATTCAACAGGCGGGCGACCTCGTCCCGGCTCAAGACCATCGGCAGCTTGCGCGGATGGTGGATGCGCACCAGTCTGCGCGCCAGATCCGGCCGGTCGAGCGTGTGCGTAAACAAGAACCGGAGCGCCGAAACAATGCTGTTCATCGTCGGCACCGGCACGCCGGACTCTTGCTGGTCCACCTGGAACTGGCGGATATCCTCCGCCGTGGCCGTGCCGGGCGAGCGCCCCAGAAACGTGGCAAAGCGTCCAACATCGCGGATGTAGTCGCGCTGGGTGTCTTGCGAAAACCGGCGCATGTTCATGTCTTCGATCATGCGCTGACGCAATGGGCTGATCGGGGTGGACGGAATAGGAACGGTCATCATATGGCTCCTCACATCGAAGGAAGGAGCCAAAATGCTCGGCCAATGCCGGGCGTCACTCAACCAAAGCGCTACACTTCAGGCTCGATAGGCCCATCAAGAACGAGCACCAATCCCGCGCAGCGGGTTCGTTCCACGGCCCAATCCGCTCATTCCGGTTCGCGCCCTTGGTGGTAATTTACAGGAATAGCCACGCTTCCCGATAACGGACCTTAAGCGCGTTCCGAGCCCTTATGCGCGCTGCCTTCTCCAAGTCCGAGCGAGACCGAGAAATTGAGGGATGATGTGTTCGAGGCACGACGTTCTGACGGGCCAGCATCGCAACGCCAAATCTTCGCGCCTCTGTTCTACGCTGTTGATAATCCGTCATTATTGCTTTCTTGAGACCCGAATCTCTGATAGCGGGGCTCCCCGCAAAATTGGAATAATTCAATGACACCCCCCCGTTCAACATTGTCGCCTCGCATGATCGCGTTGTTCTGCGAGCGCCGCCTCGCTTCTGTCTTGCCTGCGGACATCACCCTCGCGTTACAGGGCTATCTGGTGGGTTTGCTGGCGCGCAGGGAATTCCCCCCCTACCGAGGCACTCAGATAGATTTTGAGGTTATTGCAGCCGCTCTTTCAGTCGAGGCGACACAACTCCGATCCGCAAAGGCACAGTTGCGGCCGATCTTTGATGCCGTGTCCCGCTCCGTCGCCGAAGCCGAACTACGGCCTCGAGTGGCCGACCGCGATAAAGCTAAGAAGAAGAGTACGTCGCCACAAAAGGAAAGGAAGTCGGTGAGCAAACCACCCAAGCCAATTGTGGAGTTTCCCGAACCGCTGGACGACACCTGGGATGATCCCGACGACTTAAGTGCGGCTTTGCGCCTGCATGCCGCCCGGCACGGCGAGACGATCCATCACCTTTATAGGGCTGTCGTCAGACCGAAAGACGGCCTGAACCGCAGCACGCTGATCTCTTGGGCGCGCGGGGCAAAGGCACCCCGCTCGGTGATCAGTCTCGACGTTCTTCGCCGGATCGAAAAGCGTTATCGGCTGCCGGACGGGTATTTTGCCCAGAAGACAGCCAATCCTGTCCGAGCGGCGACCGGCTTTGATCTGGATGATGTCTCAGCATCGGAGCGCCGCCGGCTGGCGCGGCATCTACCAGATAATTTCAACTCCCGCCCGCGCCATGAGCAGACGGAAATTATCGACTGGGTTCACAACGTCGTTATCAGTGGCTCCACAGATTATCGGCGATATCAGGCTGCCGCCATACGCCAGCGCTATGCAGTTCGGTTCGCCGGTATTTCGGCGCCACGACGGAAATCATCCATTGCAAAAGAACCGGATGAATCTGGCGTCATCGATGCACCGGCCCAACTGAATGCTGAGATTGCCGAACTCTTGAAATTCAAGACCTCGACCTTCGCCGCTTTCGGCCTTCAGCGCAATGGCGTGTGGGGCGAAGAAACTGTATCGCAGAAAATAGAACATTTTGGCCTGTGGTTTGGCACCTTCGCCGCACCGGTCGCAAGTGACGTTCGCGGCTTCGGTGCCGACCCGAAGTGTTTGACTTTCGCGATGATGGTTTTTCCGCAGGTGTGGGACTGGTATCTGCAATGGCGGGAGCAGCGCCGCGGTTTCTATACCAAGTGGGAAACCGATCTGCTGTCGATCGCCGCCGCCTTGAACCGAGAGGAAACCGGCTGGCTCAGGCAGACGCCACACATCGGCGATCATCTCCAGGAAATCGAAGGACTGATCACGCGCCAGGATATTGACGAAGCCAGGGCCGATTGGGCGGCGGCCTGTGATCGGATGTATCGCCATGCCCGCCGGCGCATCAAGGAAATCGATCGCGTTGCCCGTATTCACCGGGATCCTTTCGAGCCGATTCTGCCCGTTCTCGAAGCGCCAAGCCCAGTCGGAGAATATCGCAAGATCACCGAGGAGATCCTGCACCGCATGCCGGACGAAAGACGTTATCCGCTTGCTGCCGCCGAAGCTGTGCGAGCTTTTCTGCTGTTGCGGATTGGCCTGCACACCGGCCTGCGGCAAAAGAACCTCCGGGAGCTTCTTCTCTGCAAGCGAGAAGAGTTGCCGACGTCAGAGCGGCGGCTGGAAGACATGAAGCGCGGTGAACTCCGGTGGAACTCTCGGGATCACGGCTGGGAAATTCTGATCCCATCGGTCGCATTCAAAAACGCAAGCTCGTCCTTCTTTGGCTCCAAGCCGTTCCGCCTGATCCTCCCGGACCTCGGGGGCCTCTATGAAAAACTCGAGGCCTATATCGACCGGCACCGCGCCCGACTGATTGGAGCGGCCGCCGATCCTGAAACCTTCTTCGTCAAGACCGCGAGGAGGACCAGCACCAATGCCGCCTATGACCAGAACACATTCTATGAGGCCTGGCGGCTCGTCATTCAGCGCTACGGCATCTTCAATCCCTGGACCGGGCGCGGCGCGATCAAAGGGCTTCTCCCGCACGGCCCGCACAATGTGCGTGACGTGCTGGCAACCCACATCCTGAAACAGACTGGCTCCTACGAACAGGCAAGCTACGCCATTCAGGATACGCCGGAGATGGTCACCCAGCATTACGGTCGTTTCCTGCCGCAGGACAAGGCCGAGATTGCCGCACGCATTCTGAACAAGGTCTGGGAGGCGGCCTGAGATGACCAGTTCAGGCTGTTTGAATTAAGTTTGCGGAGATAGCGCGCATATTCACCGCAATAATTGCGGCTATTGCCCTTGCGGCTGCGGAGAAAGTTGGCCATATTCGCCGTGAAAGGTGCGGTGAATATGGCCTATATCCATGAGCAGGACGATTGGCCCCGCTTCAGGTGGTCCGAGCAGGTGGTCGGCGCAGCGTTGGCCGCCGTCCGTCATCGGCAAGGTCGGCTGATCGGGCGTATGGAGGCGCTTGGCTTCAATCTCCGGGCTGAAGCCGTTCTCGACACTCTGACCGAAGATGTCCTTAAATCGAGTGAAATCGAGGGAGAAAGCCTCGACAAGGAGCAAGTGCGCTCGTCGATTGCACGTCGTCTCGGCCTGGATATCGGCGCCCTTACCCCGGTGGATCGAAACGTCGATGGCGTTGTCGAGATGATGCTCGACGCCACACAGAACTATGACAAGGCGCTGACCGAAGTGCGGTTATTCGACTGGCACGCCTCTCTTTTTCCGACAGGCCGAAGCGGCATGACCCGGATCACCGTCGGAGCCTGGCGCGGCGAGAAATCCGGGCCAATGCAGGTGGTCTCGGGCCCCTATGGCCATGAGCGCGTGCATTTCCAGGCGCCGGACGCGATTCGACTTCCTGAGGAGATGGAAGCCTTCCTCACCTGGTTCGAGGGCGAACAGAGGATTGATCCTGTACTGAAGGCAGCCATCGCCCATCTCTGGTTCGTGACGATTCACCCTTTCGAAGACGGCAATGGTCGGATTGCCCGGGCGATCGCCGACATGGCGCTCGCGCGTTCCGAAACGACCCCGCAACGCTTCTACAGCATGTCGGTCGAGATCCGTTTGGAGAGGAAGGAATATTACACCGCGCTCGAACGGACGCAGAAGGGCGATCTGGATATCACCGACTGGATCATCTGGTTCTTGGCTTGCCTCGACCGCGCCATCGACGGGGCGGAACAGACCCTTGCCAGGGTTCTCTGCAAGGCCGCTTTCTGGAGGGAGATTGAAGGGCAGCCGCTGAACGAGCGGCAACATGCGATGATCAACAAACTCCTCGATGGCTTTGAAGGCAAGCTGACGTCTTCGAAATGGGCGAAACTCATGAAGGTGTCGCCCGACACGGCCTTACGCGACATTAGCGACCTTGTCGCACGAAGCATCCTGCTCAAAGATGAAAGCGGGGGACGGAGCACGAGCTATTCGCTCAAGTGGTAATCCCCCCATTTTTAGCGGGGGTTTGACATAGAATTCAGGCGGCCAATTTCAGTTTCTGGGCGGGCGTGATGCCGCCGATGCCCATATTGGGGCGGTCGTTGTTGTAGGTCCAGAGCCATTCTGTCGCGTGATCCTGCACCTCCGCGATGGTTTCAAAGAGGATTTGCCCCATCCATTCATGCCGGACCGTCCGGTTGTAACGCTCGACATAGGCGTTCTGCTGCGGCTTGCCGGGCTGGATGTGTTGGAGGCCGATGCCGTGCGTCTCGGCCCATTTCATCAGCGTGCCGCTGATATATTCGGGGCCGTTATCGACCCGAATTGTCCTCGGCTTGCCGCGCCATTCAATGATCTGGTTCAGCACCCGCACGACCCGTTCGGCGGGCAGAGAGAAATCGACTTCGATGCCGAGCCCTTCCCGATTGAAATCGTCCAGCACGTTGAGAAGCCGGAAAGCCCTGCCATCCTCCAGACGATCCGCCATGAAATCCATCGACCAGACCTGGTTGGGGGCGTCTGGCACCGCCAGTTCGTCGGGCTTATCGCGTTTGAGCCGTTTCCGGGGCTTGATGCGCAGGTTCAGTTCCAACTCTCGATAGATCCGATAGACCCGTTTGTGGTTCCAGCCATGCCCCTGAATGTTGCGCAGATACAGGAAGCAGAGGCCGAACCCCCAGGTCTTTCTGGCCTGGGTCAGCCCGATCAAAAGGTCGGCGATCTGCTCGTTCTCGTCGGAGAGCCTCGGGCTGTAGCGATAGCACGTCTCGCTCCGCCCAAACGTCCGGCATGCCAAGGCAATGCTGATGCCCAGCCGCGCCACCGCTGTCTCGGCCATCTCCCGGCGCTGGGATGGCCGGGTTATTTTTTTCCGAGAGCCTCGCGGAGCAATTCATTCTGCATGCTGAGCTCGGCGAACATCTTCTTCAGCCGCCGGTTCTCGTCCTCCAGCCCCTTCATCTCCGAGATCATCGAGGCGTCCATGCCGCCGTATTTCGCCCGCCATTTGTAGAACGTCGCGCTGCTCATCTGGTGCTCGCGGCATAGCGTCAGGACCGGGATACCCTCCTCCGCCTGACGCAGGATCCCCATGATCTGGGCGTCCGTGAACCGACTCTTCTTCATCCGAATCTCCTCGTTCGCAAAACCGAGAAAATTCTACGTCCGCATCCCCTTATTTCCAGGGGGGATTACCAAGTCAGTAGGTCTTGTTTCGTGAGCTCTTACCGCAGGGTGCCCGCCTGAAGAGAGAATCCTTACACGGCACTAGAAAAAAGCCCGATACGACCGCTTCGCGCCTCAAGAAGGGCGTCTGGCCAGATCGCCAACCACCCCGAAAGCGGAAGTCCATGGGCTACAAAAAGCACCCGCCATTCCATAAACTTCCCCGGATCGCGTTGACAGGCACGCAATTCGCTCTGTCTCGATGAAGTTTGCGCATTTGAGGTTAACGCTTTCCTGTGCTTCGATGGGGCGGCAAAATGATTTCATGCATGTGGTCCGGTTGGCCAATGACCGGGCTGCCGGATCCCATATCCGTGCCCAGGAAGAGGTTCGCGAGATGACCCAGACTGACGCTGAGGCCGGTCAACCAGGGAACCAAGACGCTCAAGACGGGGTGCCGCCCTCGTTGGCTGTTCTTTTCCTGCTCAATGCCGAGGCCATTGCCTTCCACCTCCCCAGCGCCGAGCCGGTAGCAAAGGACGACGCCAATGCTCTGCGTGCGGCCCTCGAGAAGCTTCCCCATGACGAGTTGGAAGCGGTCCTTGGGGACGTGGTGACCATCCTCGTCGATACCGAGCCATCGCTGATGCCGATGCTCACTGACGCCAAAGAACGGGCCGAGGTTAGGGGTACCGACTCGGCCCCAACCGACACCTCGACACTGCTCTTCTACCTCCTGCAGAACGCTTGGCTCATCCCGGTCGTCGTCCTCTCGCTGCGCATGTTGGGCGAATTTGACCTCAAGTTTGGGAGAAACAGGCTCAAGATGAGCTCGGTGCTGAAAGATCTCGCGGCACTCATCCACAAAGACAAATGACTCCGGACGACGAGGGAGACGAGCAGAACCATCTCGTCCAGATCATCCTTGAGTTACTGTCGGCTCAACGGCGCGGCGAATTGGACGAGGCGCTCGATCGGCTGGGAAACCAGTTGGACGTCCGGTTGGTGGACGGCGTCCTGGAGATGGCGGAAATCGATATCGCCGGTCGCGGCGAATTCGCGCGTGCTGCGAGTTGGTTATCAATCTCCGAAGGGCTAATCGAACGCCTCAAGCTCGAAGGTTACCGGGCACTGCTCGCGCTACACCAAGGCAACCTGCACCTCCGTCGGGGCGAAGCCGATGCTGCCGACAAAGCATATGCCAGGGGATTGGATGCAGCCCCCCGCTCCGTTATACCGCTCGTACGGGGAGCGTTGGCCATAAGCCGAGGCGCGCTCTTGTACCGCCGCCGCCGATTTTCCGACGCCGTCTCGCATTTCGAGTACGAGCTACCGCGGATCGGACACCGGCCGCACGAATTCCTCGTTCGGGACAATCTCGCACTCGCCCACTATGCGCTGGGCCATACAAGCCGCGCACAAACTCTCTGGCTTCAGCTCGAGACCGATTGCTGGAATTCGGGAGACACCGAAAAGCTTGCCAACGTCCACGGCCATCTCGCGATGCTCTATGACCGGATCGGCCAGCGCGACCTCCAAAAAAAACATCTCCTCGCGGCCTTTGACCTGCGGCAGGCGTCCGACGCCACCCGGAGATCAACGGACTGGTCCGGGGCTGGCCGTTCGGCAATTGACCTTCATCTCTTTCATATGAACGGCGGCTCGTTGCCGGAAGCTAAGCAATGGCTCGACAAAGCGCTGATGTCTTTGCCGAAGAGCGGCGACGATCCGAGAGGTGATGTCGCGAAGCGCCTGCTGATAGCCTTCGCCCTGGCCGGGGGACAAAATGATACCGCCTGGAAGCTTGCCGAGCCCGTGGTTGCCATGCTGAAGTCCCGTCCCGACGACGAAATGGACGACGAGGCTATCCTGCTCGCGGCGGCTGTCGGACGGTCGGCGATAGAGGCGCGAAATATCGAGGTGGCTCGCCCCATCTTCGAGCGAATGATCGAGCTCTACGAAGAGTCGGACAGCGTCGATTTCCTGGTATCGAGCTTGGGATATTGCGCACGGGCCCATATCGCCGAGGGCGCGATCGAAAGGGCAGCAGCGCTGATCGAACGGATGGGTGCTGCTGAGAGCCAGCTTCGGGCCGAGTTGCTCGATCCGCTCCATCACTACACCGTCTCCGGCGCCCTCGAGATCCTGCACGATGGCTTAGTCGTTGACTTACGCCGCGTGCGGGAAGGTCGTCTCCTCTTCAAGGTCATCCAGATGGCAAAGGCCTTTGGCATCGGCGGCGGCCGGGATCGCAGGGCTTCGTTCGAGGAACTGGCCACCAGCTTGCCAGCTGACACTGTGTTCCTCGAATACGACCAGCATGGCGGACGAACCTGCTGCCTTGTGGTAGGTGCTGGAATGCTTGAACCCCTCCTGGTGGAGCTGGAAATCACGCCCCAAGAGACCACCGCCATGGCGGTCGATTTCCAGCAGCGCCTAGTGTTAGCCCGGCACCTGCTGTCGGATCAACCGTTCGACATGCTCCAGCAAGTCCATGATCGGTTGCTGGCGCCCGTGCTCGCCCGGTTGAGCGAGGGGACAGGCCATCTGGTCGTGGCACCGGCGGGCGCGGCGACGAGCTTCCCGTTCCATATCTTCCCGTTGGGGGCGGGCGATCGGCTGGTCGACCGGTACGACATCTCCTATGCGCCGAGCGCCAGTGTCTGGATGAATGCGCGGTCACGGAATAGACCGGTCGAGACGGCGGCCATCTTCGCGTGCGCTGGTCCGAGCGACGCCCCGGCCGTCCGGGCGAATTTCCATGAGGAAGCAGATCGGGTCGCCAAGACGATCTTGCACGCCAAGCGAAAGCTGAAGGCGCATGGGCTCAGTCATGATGGGATGCGAGATCATATCGTCCAGGCCGCAGGCGTGGACGTCATGCATGTTGCTGCGCATGGCGTCTTCGTCACTGCGGACCCGGCTGCCAGCGGCATTGCCCTCCTGCGCGACGGCGAGCTCTCGATGCTAGCCCTGGCGGAGCTAGCGGAGGCGAACCTCCGGGCCGACCTCATCTTCCTCAGCGGCTGCGACACAGGAAGGGTAGCGGCATTAGCGAACCAGGAAGTGCTCGGGCTGATGAGCATCTTACTCGGTCAGCATGTCGGTGCGGCAATCCTTAGCTTCTGGCCGGTCCCCGCAGTTTCCGAGACCATCCTGGATCTGGTGACCGACTTCTACCGACTGTGGCTGATCGATGGTCAGCCAAAGGCCCGAGCTCTTTGTCAAGCCATGCGCCGCCGTAAGCCCAGCCGCCTCTATGACTACGCTGGTTTCGCATTATTCGGTTTCGGCGGTCCGGCGCCGGGCGACGCCCAACACGGAGGAAGGCCGACCGAGTCAGATTTGTCTGCCGCGTGAGTGAGATTCGCGTTCGGGACGGCACTCAACTCGGTTAGGAATTATTGGCTGATTCGCGCCTCATCTAAGTCGTTCGTGGGTGAACGCCAATTCCCGACAGCGGACGCTGCCCCACCGACTCAATTGGGGCCATGAGAGTATCGGAGTGATTGTCAATATGAGCGCTGAATTCGGAGGGGCAGCGTTCTATCCAGCTGAGCTTCGGCTGCGTGGGTCTCGGCGTATGCGAGAGCCTTTAAGTGCGGTTCGGGGTTGGGGGGGGAGGGGAAAGGACCCTTTTCAGAGCCTTGAAACGTCATCCTGAAATTATCTAAGCAGGGCAATGATTGCCGAAACGACGCCAAGCAAGCCGGTTGCAATAGTGATTGGCTTGTTGACATACATATTCATCATATCTTCCCGCTCCTTCAAATATGAAGGCATTCTTTCACGGATTTTACCCTTAAGTGCTCGGCGAACTTCGTGATGCAGGATATCGCTGCCAAATGTTCCGCACCTCCAATGCCCTGCTCGTTGATAGTCGTCAGGTTCTGGAATTGGGATGCCTTCAATATCAACATCAACCTTGAGAGCTTTTTTCCAAAGCTCTTTGTCTTCAATGCTGGTTAACCATTCGCGATATTCTCGAATGTCGTCGTCATTCCTGCGAAGTAAATCGTCTTTCTCATCGGCGGGTAGGTGGGATGACGCTTTAAACGCCTCTCTTCCGTCGATCTCGGTTTGCTTAATCTTCCTGTGAATGTACCGCTTGGTGAAATAGGGGCGGAGTAGCTTAAGCTCAAAAATGTCGATGGCTTTCTTAAGCATTTGAATTCGGCCCTATCGCATTAACAAGCTGGCAGGGGCAAGATTTTCTCCATTGCAAAAATAATCAGCCCAATAATTGTCACGTAGAACGGCCATAGCGTTTTTGTGATCATAACGCGAAACATGGACGGGACCATATGCTTTATGGCTCTGGTATCCATTGTGAATTCATTGCTTGGTATTGAGCCGTCTGCAACCTTTTCATAAAGCTTACGAAAGAGCTTTTCCTGATGCAGGAAAAACCCATCAAGCGCCCAAAACATGATGACTGGGAAGTAAGCCAGCAACACCAGCTTCACGTTTGAGTCTTTCGACGCAAGGGCAAATATGGCTGCAACAAGAGTGATGCTCCACCCCTTAATCACAAACGAATTTACGCCCATTCTGGTTATGGTCGCCTGGATAAACCCCAGGTGAGCAATTCTGTCGGACATATTGCCATCTCCTTGTTCGCTATTTCAGCGCATATAGATCATCTAATGTAGTTGCTCCTGTCAAATCACCACATGCTCTATTCCACGCATTCAAGCCATCAATATTAATGTTAGTCATGTGCTTAAGGTTTACATCATATTCGGCGTCAAATTTTTCAACAGCAGCTTTCTCAACAAAGCTGCCTACAGCCTTACGTCGCGGTCTTGCTGGTTCTATTGGCTTTATAAGGCTCGTCATTAATATTTCTGTATACAGCCAAGCCGATTGAGTTTTTCCCTTTTCAGCAGATTCCTTTGACGTAATTGATGATGGCGTATTTATAAATACAACGCACTCGCATGAATTAATCATTTTTGTTAATGCAGTTGAAAGCATCATGTGGACGTGCGCAGTCGTCCTCTTAATTTTTTCGTATTCGTATCTGCCATTTGTATCTTTGCTATATTCATTGTCTAATATGGTGATCAATTCGTCCCCATACCCCCAAACACACGAATCAATAAAAGAATTCAGCCCAAAGTACTCACTCAACCAACCTGCAAATCCCATGGCTAGATCATGGTCTTTATGGGAGTGAGATATAAACACATTCGATTTAATCTCAGGAAACCAGTCATTGATAAGCTTTGTTGCCTGCAAAGTTCCGCTCTTATTAAGAAATGCGTCAAGATTCTTTTTTACGCTTGCCTTGTTCTTGTTGGCGCGAACTTTTTCGCCGTCAAGCCATTTATTGAAAAAGTTGTTATTGCTGGTTTCAATTTCTAAATTATAGCATCTGAACATTTTCCGTGCCCCCAGCCCAAATTAACTGTCATCCCTATGGCAGACGGCCATCTGCCACCACTCATGGACGCATTAGCTAAGAGCCTTTCACCTCAGAATGCAAGAGGTGGCGTCTCAGAAGGGCGGGAAAATGCGCTCGGATGAGAATGGTTTTGATCGTGAATGGAGGATGGTCATTCAGTGTCTTGAATAGCTATCCAGGCCCCACAGAAGCGTATTGACATTAACAAATAAGTGCCCCACAATACTGGCACATAAATGGCATAAGTCATTGAGAAATAAGGGCTTAATTGGCTCAGGCGAGTATCCTAGCCCCCCAGCCATCGCGCCTTTCATAGAAATCAACGACATGCGAAACGCGGCCCTCGGCCGCGTTGTTCATTTGTGGTGTGCGCCGTACATTAGGGTCAGGACTCATAACCAGTAACTGACGGTTGCGGCAATGCAGACCGCCGCCATGAAGTTTTTGGCGAGTCGGTCGTATCTGGTGGCGATGCGGCGGAAGTCCTTGAGTCGGCAAAACATTCTCTCGATGGCGTTACGGTCTCGGTAGAGAACGGGCGAGAAGCAGTTTTTCCAGCGTCGATTGACCTTGGGCGGGATGTTTGGCGCGGCGCCCTTACTCTCGATCTTGCGGCGGACGGCGTTGCTATCGTAGCCCTTGTCGCCGTGCAGAATGTGGGTTTCGGGCATCTGGTCGAGCAGAGCGTCGGCGGCGGTGCAATCCGCCACTTGCCCGCCGGTCAGCAGGAAAGCGATGGGGCGGCAAAAGGCATCGGTCAGAGCATGGATTTTCGTGGTGCGACCGCCCCGCGAGCGACCAATCGCCTGCGTCCGTTCCCCCCTTTTCCGCCTGCGGCGCAGCGATGCGCTTTGACAGCCGAGGAGTCGATCAGCACCTGGGCCGGAGGGCCTCCCGCCGAAGCCAGCGCATGAAATATGTTCTGCCAGATGCCCTTGTCGCCCCAGCGGACGAAGCGGTTATAGAGCGTCTTGCGCGGTCCATAAGCTGAAGGGGCATCGACCCAGCGACATCCTGATTTCAGGACATGGATGATCCCGCTGATGACACGCCGGTCATCTCCCCGTGCCTTGCCCCGCGTATCGGTCGGAAGATGCGGGGCAAGCCGCACAAACTGCTCGTCCGTCAGCCAGAAAAGATGATCGTCCATTCAAGGGCTCCTTTCGGAATCCTTGAATCACAAAGTTTCTCCCAAGAAAACATTTTTATGGGTCCTGACCCTAATGGTCGGCCAATATCTGCTTCTATCTATCCGCCTCCCAAACCCGCCCTTCCCCTTCCGTGAAGAGTTTCGGGCGCCGTGAGGCGTACGAAAGTCCCCGAGGAACGAACCCGCGAGGTTCGAGCACAGGCCTATGGGGATTTCGTTTTGCGGCTGATCCTGGGGGTGTCGCGACGGGCCACCGGAAGAGGTCGGGTTGGCGCGAAGAGGCCGCAACGTCCGTCTGTCATGCCACGATTCTGGTGGAAAGAGGAGCCGAAACCCCTTCTTTCGGCGGGGATTCCAGAGAATGGCCCATGCGGGATCGTCACCCGAAGCGCGGCGGTTCGAGTGCCTGGGACGGTCAAGCCATGCCGGATCATGGCGGGTTCTCCCGGTTCGGCAGTGCGCCGACAGGGGGCGCGCGGGGCTGGTGCCCCCGTTCGAAAACCTCGACGATCACCATGCGCCCGCCGCAGCAGGGGCATGGCGGAACGGCATCGACGGGGGCTTCCGCAATATCGGCGACGGTCGGCGGGGCGACGGCCAGAAGCGTGCGGATGCGTTCGAGGCTGGCCTTGCGGCAGGACGCGGCAAGCAGTCCATAATGCCGGATGCGGTGGAATCCTCGTGGGAGGA
>NZ_CAHP01000017.1 GCF_000294655.1 Magnetospirillum molischianum DSM 120 | reverse complement strand
TTCCGTGAAGAGTTTCGGGCGCCGTGAGGCGTACGAAAGTCCCCGAGGAACGAACCCGCGAGGTTCGAGCACAGGCCTATGGGGATTTCGTTTTGCGGCTGATCCTGGGGGTGTCGCGACGGGCCACCGGAAGAGGTCGGGTTGGCGCGAAGAGGCCGCAACGTCCGTCTGTCATGCCACGATTCTGGTGGAAAGAGGAGCCGAAACCCCTTCTTTCGGCGGGGATTCCAGAGAATGGCCCATGCGGGATCGTCACCCGAAGCGCGGCGGTTCGAGTGCCTGGGACGGTCAAGCCATGCCGGATCATGGCGGGTTCTCCCGGTTCGGCAGTGCGCCGACAGGGGGCGCGCGGGGCTGGTGCCCCCGTTCGAAAACCTCGACGATCACCATGCGCCCGCCGCAGCAGGGGCATGGCGGAACGGCATCGACGGGGGCTTCCGCAATATCGGCGACGGTCGGCGGGGCGACGGCCAGAAGCGTGCGGATGCGTTCGAGGCTGGCCTTGCGGCAGGACGCGGCAAGCAGTCCATAATGCCGGATGCGGTGGAATCCTCGTGGGAGGACGTGCAGCAGGAACCGGCGGATGAACTCGTCAGCGGAAAGAGTCATCACGCGCAACTGGTCGGCACCGTCGCGTCGGTAGTCCTTGTAGCGAAACGTGACGTCGTTCTCGTCGAACTCGATCAAGCGGCGGTTCGAGATGGCGACGCGGTGGGTATAGCGCGCCAGATAGGCGAGCACGGCCTCGGGACCGCCGAAGGGGGGCTTGGCGTAGACAACCCAGCGCTTCTTCCGGACCGGAGCGAGATGCCGCAAGAACGCTCGCTTCTCGGCCAGATGAGCCATGGGCCCGAAGAAAGAGAGCCGGCCGTCATCGTAAAGCGCGATCAGGCGCATGAGAAACAGCCGCCGAAACAGCGCGCCCAGCACCCTGACAGGAAGAAGAAAAGCCGGACGGGACGACACCCATCGCCCGTCGGGAGCGATCCCGCCGCCGGGGACGATCATGTGCACATGGGGGTGGTGCGTCAGGGCAGACCCCCAGGTATGCAGGACGGTCGTGATGCCGATGCGCGCCCCCAGATGCTTCGGGTCCGCCGCGATCGTCAGCATTGTCTCCGATGCGGCGCGGAACAGCAGATCGTAGACTGTCGCCTTGTTGTGGAAGGCGATGTCGGCGACCTCGTCCGGCAGCGTGAAGACGACGTGGAAATAGCCCACGGGGAGCAGATCGGCTTCCCGATCCTCCAACCATTTCCGCGCGGCGGTTCCCTGGCACTTAGGGCAGTGCCGGTTACGGCAGCTGTTATAGGCGACCCGCCCATGCCCGCAGTCCTCGCAGACTTCGACGTGGCCGCCCAGTGCGGCGGTACGGCAATGCTCGATCGCCGACATGACCTTGAGCTGATGCAGGCTCAGATGCCCGGCATGGGCCGCCCGATAGGCCGGTCCGGCAGCTCGAAAAATATCGGCGACCTCGATCGAGGCCCGCACCGGCTCAGCCGTTGGGCTCGATCTGTTCGGCCTTGAACAGTGCCAGCCTGTCGAACGGACTGATCACGGCGCGCACCGTCCGTGTCGCCACCTTGGTATAGAGGGCGGTGTTCTCCAGCTTGCTATGGCCGAGAAGAACCTGGATGACCCGGATGTCGACCCCGTCTTCCAGCAGATGGGTGGCGAAGCTGTGACGGAGCGTATGCGGGCCGACCCGCTTGACGATCTCCGCCGCCTGGGCCGCTTCGACCCGGATCAGCATGCGTTCGCTGTCGATATCGCGGACCTTGAGGGCCGCCACCTCGCCGACGCGCAGGCCGGCGCCATAGGCGACCGACAAGGCCGCCTGGTGCTTGAGGCAGGTGGTTGCATTCAACAGGCGGGCGACCTCGTCCCGGCTCAAGACCATCGGCAGCTTGCGCGGATGGTGGATGCGCACCAGTCTGCGCGCCAGATCCGGCCGGTCGAGCGTGTGCGTAAACAAGAACCGGAGCGCCGAAACAATGCTGTTCATCGTCGGCACCGGCACGCCGGACTCTTGCTGGTCCACCTGGAACTGGCGGATATCCTCCGCCGTGGCCGTGCCGGGCGAGCGCCCCAGAAACGTGGCAAAGCGTCCAACATCGCGGATGTAGTCGCGCTGGGTGTCTTGCGAAAACCGGCGCATGTTCATGTCTTCGATCATGCGCTGACGCAATGGGCTGATCGGGGTGGACGGAATAGGAACGGTCATCATATGGCTCCTCACATCGAAGGAAGGAGCCAAAATGCTCGGCCAATGCCGGGCGTCACTCAACCAAAGCGCTACACTTCAGGCTCGATAGGCCCATCAAGAACGAGCACCAATCCCGCGCAGCGGGTTCG
>NZ_CAHP01000016.1 GCF_000294655.1 Magnetospirillum molischianum DSM 120 | reverse complement strand
ACCCGGATCAGCATGCGTTCGCTGTCGATATCGCGGACCTTGAGGGCCGCCACCTCGCCGACGCGCAGGCCGGCGCCATAGGCGACCGACAAGGCCGCCTGGTGCTTGAGGCAGGTGGTTGCATTCAACAGGCGGGCGACCTCGTCCCGGCTCAAGACCATCGGCAGCTTGCGCGGATGGTGGATGCGCACCAGTCTGCGCGCCAGATCCGGCCGGTCGAGCGTGTGCGTAAACAAGAACCGGAGCGCCGAAACAATGCTGTTCATCGTCGGCACCGGCACGCCGGACTCTTGCTGGTCCACCTGGAACTGGCGGATATCCTCCGCCGTGGCCGTGCCGGGCGAGCGCCCCAGAAACGTGGCAAAGCGTCCAACATCGCGGATGTAGTCGCGCTGGGTGTCTTGCGAAAACCGGCGCATGTTCATGTCTTCGATCATGCGCTGACGCAATGGGCTGATCGGGGCGGAGGGAATGGGAACGGTCATCGTATGGCTCCTCACATCGAAGGAAGGAGCCAAAATGCTCGGCCAATGCCGGGCGTCACTCAACCAAAGCGCTACACTTCAGGCTCGATAGGCCCATCAAGAACGAGCACCAATCCCGCGCAGCGGGTTCGTTCCACGGCCCTAAGAAGACATAGACACAAACGACCGCGCCGCCCACTCCTGAAACAGGGATGCGCGGCGGGGTGGCTGTGGACACACGATGTGCGGTCCTAATCGGGTGGGGGCGAGTGTTCGAAAATGGTGGGGGGAGAAACTCTCGGAGCCTCGGCGAGCGAACCCGCCGGCTTCAACGTCATCTCCCCTCACCGTGAACGAGTCGAAATCAAGACCAGCAATCGTCACGCTTTCATCGTCATGCCGACCATCATCGGCATACCGTTGCACATCATCATCATCGGCATGCCCATCGCCATCATCGTGGTCATGCGGTCGCACATCGCCGTCATCATGTCCATGGTCATGCCTGCGGTCGGCATCATTTTACAGACCATGCCCTCAGCGGTCATTTCACAGGTCATCGCACAGCAGGGGGTAGGCATCATCATCGGCATCATCATGCCGTTATTCATCATCGGCATGGTCATACCATTCATCATTGGCATCATCATGCCATTCATCATCGGCATTTGCATCGTCGTTGTCGGCATCTGCATCGCGGTCATCATGATTGTTCCCCTTTTTTCTTCCAGCGGACCCTCCGTCCGCCCTTTGTCTTGACACACGATGCTCCCACCCCGGAACCGTCTCAACGGATCGTAGCGGCGGAATGCCGGTTTCCTCCGTTACCGCGTATGAATGTAAACTCTTAAATCTAGTGATCTTATGGATTGACACAGATCATTGTGGATAGTATTTTTTACTACAGCGCCGATTTGAGGTTTCAGCTTGCGGGCGCTCAACAAATGCAGCTAAAGAGGTTGGCCCGCCCAGCCGGATTGCTGCGGCGGAAGGCCCGAAAACCGGGCTCCCCGCCTTGACAGACTGTAAGGAAGGGGTATGTCCATGAACCACTCCGCCACAATCATCGATTTCACCGAAATCCGCCGCCGCCGTCAGTTGGCCGCCGCCCCCACCCCGTCCGTTCCCGAGGTGGTGTGGGTTCCCGTCTGGGTGATGCTGCCCGTGTGGCAGATCGGTTGAAGGCGGCCAGTCCGATGAACGAATCGGTCTCCAACCTGACACCGGAACCGATAGCGGAGGATTCCTCGACCAGCGACTTCACCGCTCTCGTCGGCGAGAATCTGCGGCGACTGCGGACCCGCAACGGGCTGTCGCTGGAGCGTCTGGCGCGAGCCTCGGGAGTGAGTCGGGCGATGCTGTCACAGATCGAATTGGGACGTTCGGTTCCCAGCGTCGCGGTTCTGTGGAAGGTCGCCCGAGCGCTGGAGGTCCCGTTCTCGGCCTTCACGGCCGCGACCGGCAGCGGCGAGGTCAGCGTGCTCCGCGCCCACCGGGCCAAGTTACTGACGTCACGCAGCGGCCGGTTTTCATCCCGCGCACTGTTCCCGTTCAGCGGCCCCCGCCGGGTCGAGTTCTACGAAATGCGTCTGGCCCCCCAGACCATTGAGGAAGCCGACGCCCATTCGCCCGGTACGACCGAGAATTTGGTGCTGGCTCAGGGTTGCCTGGAGATCTGCATCGCCGACGAGCGGTTCCGGCTGGAGTATGGCGACGCAATCCATTTCGTCGCCGACCGCCCCCATTCGTACCGCAATGCCGGGCCGATCGAGGCTTTGTTCTATCTGGTTATGACCTATCCGGAACACGCGGAATGACCGAAGCAAGCAAAGTCCGGGGCCTGCCCGACACTCTTGAGATCCTGCGGGGGGATGTAGACGCGCTGTGGGTCCGGCTGCGAGCCGAGGCGATAGACGCCCTGGCGCGCGCGCCGATGCTGGCCGGGCTGTTCGTCGGCTCGATCCTCGACCAGACCACGTTCGAAACGGCAGTGTTCCACCGCATCGCCGGACGCCTAAAGAACGATCAGGTTCCGCAGGGGCTGCTGACCGAAACCTTCGGCCGCGCCCTGGCCCACGATTCCACCATCGGCACGGCCTTACGCGCCGACATCGCCGCCGTGCTGGATCGCGATCCCGCCTGCGAGCGGCTGATCGAGCCATTCCTCTATTTCAAGGGCTTTCACGCAGTCCAGACTCACCGGCTGGCCCATTGGCTATGGCGGAGAGGCGAGCGCGATTTCGCGCTGTATCTGCAAAGCCGCTCGTCAGACGTGTTCCAGACCGACATCCACCCCGCCGCCCGCTTTGGGCGCGGTATCTTCCTCGACCACGCCACCGGGCTGGTGGTCGGTGAGACCGCGCAAGTCGATGACAACGTGTCGTTGTTGCAGAACGTCACCTTGGGCGGCACCGGCAAGGACAGCGGAGACCGCCACCCCAAGGTTCGCCACGGCGTGATGATCGGTGCCGGGGCCAAGATCCTCGGCAACATCGAGATCGGAGCCAATTCGCGCATCGCCGCCGGATCGGTGGTGCTGCGCGAGGTCGAGCCCAACGCCACCGTCGCCGGGATTCCGGCAAAGGTGATCCGTTCCAACCTGTCTGTAGACACCCGCCCGCCGGGGGAGATCCTCGGCGCGCTGGCCTACGAATCGTTCGATTATTCCATCTGACACACTGGGAGACATCGATGCACCCCCCCTTAGACAATTTATCCGCCACCGGACCCGATCTGTCCGGTCGCCTGATTCTCTATGTCGGTGGCCGCCATCAGCATGTCAGCCACCTTCGCCGCATCGTCGAGGCGCATAACGGCGCCTTCGTTCATCACGACGGCGGCGTCGAGCAGAGCCTGAGCAAGCTATCGGCCCAACTTGAACGCGCCGACGCCGTGCTGTTCCCGGTCGGGTGCGTCAGCCACGCCGCCCAAGATCGCGTCAAAAGTCTGTGCCGCCGTCTCGACAAGCCGTTCCGCCCGCTGCGCAGCACCGGCATCGCCGCCATCATCGCGGCGTTGGACTCGGTCACGGCACGAACCGCCTCCGTTATCTGAGAAAACGCCTCCACTATAACGGAGGAAACCGACCGGGAGCGCCACCCCTGGGACCGGAGCGTGGGTCTATTTGACGTTAATTAAGTGTAAAAGAGAATGACCTTCAGAGGACGGTCGTTCTTGTCATCATTCCAAGGGGAGACGTGTGCATGTCCGAGGACAATGAGGTTCGCCGCACATTGAACGAGCAGGCGGCGCGCCAGCTTGCCAACGCCACCAAAACTCGGGCGCAGTGGTCGGGAATCACCCCACGCTGGCTGGTATCGTTTTTGCCCTGGACCCCGGTCGAGGCTGGCATCTATCGCCTGAACCGCGTCAAGGAAGCCGCCATCGCCGGAGCATCCGACGTCACGTGCAGCCCGCGCAACGATGCCGATCTCCCGGAAAGCTATGTCCCCTACGAAGAACATCCGCGCGAATATTCGCTGAACGCCGTAACCTCGGTCCTTGACGTTCAGACTCGCGTCTCCGACCTGTATTCTCACCCGATCGACCAGATTCAGGAACAGCTTCGCCTGCTGATCGAAAAGGTGAAGGAGAAGCAGGAACACGAGCTGATCAATAACAGCGAGTACGGCCTGCTCAACAACATCGCACCGCAACAGCGAATTCAGACCCGCACCGGCGCGCCCACCCCCGACGATTTAGACGAATTGATCGCCCGCGTGTGGAAGGAACCGGCCTTTTTCATCGCCCACCCCCGCGCCATCGCCGCGTTCGGGCGGGAATGCACCAAGCGTGGCGTGCCGCCCGCGACCTTGAACCTGTTCGGCAATCCGTTCATCACTTGGCGCGGCCTGCCGATCGTTCCCAGCGACAAGCTGACCATCGGCGAGGACGACAAGACCAATATCCTGCTGCTGCGCACCGGCGAGAAGAAGCAGGGCGTGGTCGGCCTGTTCCAGCCGGGGGTTCCGGGCGAAGTCGCGCCGTCGCTGTCGGTTCGCTTCATGGGTATCAACCGTAAGGCCATCGCCTCATACCTGATCTCGCTTTATTGCTCGGCGGCGGTGCTGACCGAGGACGCCATCGCCGTTCTGGAAGGCGTCGAAGTCGATCATTACTTCGATTACGACAAGAAGTTCGCATGAGCGACCCCGTTCCAAACCCTCTCTTCGCGGGGGCGCCTGACCCGGCTTTGATCGCGCAGATGGCAAATGCCTTCTTCGCGGCCTTTCCGGGACAAACGGCGCCGTCGCTGGGAGTGGCTCCGCCCTCGATACCGTTGGTCGAGACGGGGCCGAGCGGGGGCTTCGTGCCCCCAGGAGCACCAACCCCGCCCTCGGTCGGACATCTCACCACCACCCCGACCCTTCCGGGCCTGGGGCCACTGGCGGCGGCCCCCAAACCGCCGCCGGTCAACCCCACCTCGGCCCCTCCCGCCCCCGTGCCGGGCGACGGCGATCTCCGGACCCTGCCCGCGCTGCTCGGGTCGGTTCTGTCCCTGGTCCCGCCCGATCACGCAGCCGGCCCAGACGTCCCTAGCGGCAGTCCGAATCTGCCCGAAAGTTCGGCTCCAGACCTGCCCGGCGTTCCATCGGCACCGACATCCCCGCCAGCGGCACCAGGAGTCGAAGGGTATTACTTCATCGACGAAGCCGATGGGGTAAGCCTGCGCGAGGCACCCACCGCACCGCTGCCGTCCCGTACCGACACCCATCCCTTGGGAGTCGATCTGGCCCCCTCCAGCGGGGTGCGGGCTTTTGACGCCGCCGCGATCCGCCGCGACTTCCCGATTCTGTCCGAGCACGTTCACGGCAAGCGGCTGATCTGGCTCGACAATGCCGCCACGACACAAAAGCCGCGCGCGGTGATCGAACGGCTGGACCGCTATTACGAACACGAAAACTCGAACATCCACCGTGCCGCCCATGCTCTGGCGGCGCGTTCGACCGATGCCTATGAAGCGGCGCGCGAGAAAGTGCGGCGTTTTCTCGGTGCCGGTTCGGTCGAGGAAATCGTCTTCGTCCGTGGCGCGACCGAAGCAATCAATCTGGTGGCCCAGGCATGGGGCGGACGCAATATCCGGGCAGGCGATGAAATTGTCGTCTCCTGGTTGGAGCACCACGCCAATATCGTCCCCTGGCAACAATTGTGCGCCCGCACGGGAGCCAAACTGAAAGTCGCCCCGGTTGACGACCACGGACAGGTGATCCTGGAGGAATACGAACGGCTGTTCACCGACCGAACCCGGATCGCTTCGTTCACCCAGGTGTCGAACGCGCTCGGCACCGTGACCCCAGCGGCCGAGATGGTGGCGATTGCCCATCGTCACGGCGCGCTGGCCCTGGTCGATGGCGCTCAGGCCGTTTCGCATATGCCGGTCGATGTCCAGGTGCTGGGGTGCGACTTTTATGTGTTCTCGGGGCACAAGGTATTCGGCCCGACGGGAATTGGCGTCCTGTACGGCCGCAAGGACGTCCTTGACGTCATGCCGCCATGGCAGGGCGGCGGCAACATGATTGCCGACGTCACCTTCGAGAAGACGGTCTATCAACCCGCGCCATCCCGGTTCGAAGCCGGAACCGGCAACATCGCAGACGCGGTGGGGCTGGGGGCGGCCATCGATTATCTCGACGGGATCGGGATGGCGAATATCGCCGCCTGGGAACACGAGTTGCTGGGCTATGCCAGCGCCGGACTGTTGTCGATCCCTGGCTTGCGCCTGATCGGCACGGCGGCGGAAAAAGCCGGGGTTCTATCCTTTGTCATCGACGGCTGCCCACCGATCGAGATCGGCAAAGCCCTCGACCGCGAAGGAATCGCGGTGCGGGCGGGACATCACTGCGCCCAGCCGATCCTGCGCCGGTTCGGGGTCGAGGCAACGGTGCGGCCGTCATTGGCACTTTACAACACCCGCGAGGATATCGACGCCCTGGTCGATGTCCTGCGGCGCAACCATGGAGCCCGGCGAACGATTTAGGATCGGATATCATGATTCGATGGGGTGGGGAGAGGCCACGATGGAGCCTCTTCCCGTCTCCCGATTCAACAAAAACCATAAATCTAGTTCTCTTATAACCTGTTGGGCTTGACGCGCGCCGGGATTCGGCACTATCTACCAACTCGATCAGTTTATAGAGTTCTGGAGTCTTCCCATGTCTCGCGATGCCGACCCGTTGAATCACATCGGCAACACCCCGTTGATCGAGCTTACGCGGCTCGATGCCGGGCCGTGCCAATTGTTCGTCAAACTGGAAAACCAAAACCCGTCCGGTTCGATCAAGGACCGCGTTGCCCTGTCGATGATCGAGGCGGCCGAGGCGGACGGACGACTGACTCCGGGCGGACGAATCGTCGAAGCCACCGCAGGCAACACCGGCCTAGCCCTGGCTCTGCTCGCGATCCGGCGGGGCTATAGCCTGACCCTGGTGATTCCCGACAAGATGAGCCGCGAGAAAATCGCCCATCTGCGGGCGATGGGCGTCGAAGTGGTTCTGACCCGTTCGGATGTGGCAAAGGGTCATCCTGAATATTACCAGGATCTGGCCGAGCGTCTGGCCCACGAAAACGGGGCGTTCTTCGCCGACCAGTTCAACAATCCGGCCAACCCGGCCGCGCACGAAACCACCACCGGCCCCGAAATCTGGGAGCAGATGGGCGGCCAAGTCGATGCTGTTGTCGCGGGTGTCGGATCTGGCGGCACGCTGACCGGATTGTCACGCTTCTTCTCGCGCGTTTCCCCCGCGACCGACATCGTTCTGGCCGATCCCAAGGGGTCGATCCTGGCTGAATACACCCGTTCGGGTCAGGTCGGCACCGCCGGATCGTGGCTGGTCGAAGGGATCGGCGAGGATTTCATTCCGCCGGTCTCGGATCTTTCGCGGGTCCGCCACGCCTACACCATCACCGATGGCGAAAGCTTTGCGGTGGCACGGCAGGTTCTGCGCGACGAGGGATTGCTGATCGGCTCGTCCTCGGGAACCCTGCTGGCGGCAGCGCTGCGCTATTGCCGCGAACAGACCGAGCCTAAGCGAGTGGTCAGCTTTGTCTGCGACTCGGGCAACAAGTACCTGTCGAAAATGTACAACGATTTCTGGATGGCCGATCAGGGCTTGCTGTCGCGGCCACGCCACGGCGACCTGCGCGACATCATTTCGCGCCGCCACGACGAAGGCGCCGTGGTGACGGTGGCACCCGATGATTCGTTGTTGGTCGCCTATCAGCGTATGAAGCTGCACGACGTCTCGCAGGTTCCAGTACTGGCTGACGATCAATGCGTCGGCATGCTGGACGAATCCGACGTCTTGATCGCGCTCGGCGAATGGTCGGCCGGTTTCGATCTGCCCGTCCGGGTCGCGATGACCGGCAATATCGAAACAGTCGGCATCGACACCCCGCCGGAACGGCTTCTCCCTCTATTCGACCGGGGATGGGTCGCGATTGTCGTCGATGGCAAACGCTTCCTGGGCCTCATCACCCGTATCGACCTGCTCAACCATTTGCGGCGGAAAGTAGCAGCATGACCCAACACGGCTTTTCCACTCTCTCCGTTCATGCCGGTCCCGGCCCTGATCCGGCCACCGGCGCGGTAATGGTGCCGATCTACGCGTCTTCGACCTTTGCCCAAAGCGCGCCCGGCGTTCATACCGGCTGGGAATACGCCCGGTCCGGCAACCCCACCCGTGCCGCTTTCGAGCAGGCGGTGGCTCAGTTGGAAGGCGGCGGCTTTGGTTTTGCCTTCGCCTCGGGGCTGGCTGCCGAGACGACGATTCTCGACCTGCTTGACCAGGGCGGGCATATCATCGCTGGCGACGACCTCTATGGCGGCTCCTGGCGGCTGTTCCAGCGGGTACGCAGCCGCACCTCAGGGCTGACGGTAACCTTTGTCGATCCGACCGATCTGGCCGCCATCGCGGCGGCGATCCGTCCCGAGACCCGGCTGATCTGGATCGAGACCCCCAGCAACCCGCTGCTGAAAGTCGCCGATCTGGCCGCCATCGCCGAAATCGGCCGCAAGGCTGGGGTGCTGACGGTCGCGGATTCGACCTTCGCCTCGCCAGTGGTTCAGCGGCCGCTCGACCTGGGCTTCGACATCGTTGTTCATTCGGCCACCAAATACCTGAACGGCCATTCCGACATCATCGCCGGAATCGTGGTGGTCCGCGATCCAGATCTCGCATCGCGTCTGGCGTTTCTCCAGAACGCCACCGGAGCGATTCTCGACCCGTTCGCCGCCTTCCTGGCGCTTCGCGGATTGAAGACTCTGGCTTTGCGAGTCGAGCGGCACTCCTCGAACGCCCTGGCGATCGCCCATGCCTTCGCCGCCCATCCCAAACTCACCCGGCTGATCTATCCCGGCTTGCCCAGTCATCCCCAGCACGCTATCGCGGCACGGCAGATGAACGGCTTCGGCGGCATGCTGACGCTGGAGATTAACAGCGACGAGGCGGGCGTAACCCGCTTCCTCACCGGCCTGACGCTGTTCACTCTAGCCGAAAGTCTCGGCGGCGTCGAAAGTCTGGTCGGCCACCCCACCAGCATGAGCCACGGCTCGATCCCGACCGAGCGGCGCGCCGCTCTTGGCATCACCCCCCAATTGGTGCGGCTGTCGGTGGGGATTGAGGACGAGGCCGACCTGATTGCCGACATCGCCCAGGCACTGGAGCGGATTTAGAGTATCCGCTCGAAATCGGCTCTAGAGTCCGTGTTTTAAATCGGCATTTCTTGCCGGACTGGCGGAGCGGGTGGCAGTTGGTGCCGCCCGCATCTGCGCCCCGCCCCAGATAATCCGTTATAAATCAAAAGAATATATACCGGCTTGTGCTGGCGCACAGATTGCATTGTCTATCCGATGAGTCGCTCCATCGGAGATCCTGACATGAGCACGACCGGAACTGCCGCCCTCCCCTCCTCGCTTGCAACTTTGCTGAACAAGTACGGCAACACCACCGCGGAGTCGCAGCCTCACCGCGCCGCCAAGCCTGCCGGCGAGCGATTGGGTGCCGATCCGGCCTTTACTCTGTCGCTGGGAATCCAAGATACCGGCTCGGCCCTGGTCGGCTATAACCGACTGGCCCAGATCGGCGACAAATTCGAGACAGAGGTCGCCAAGTTGGAAACGCCGTCGGAGGCTCAGGGCACGGCCCTGACGGTGACCGTTTCCCAACTCGCCCAGGCCCAAAGCATCTCCACCAGCCCGATCGGCACCCCGGACAAGGCCTCTCTGGGCACCGGCACGCTGACGATCCAGACCGGCACGCTCAACGCCGACACCAACGCCTTTACCGCCAGCACCATCCCTGCCGTTTCGATTCCGATCACCGGCGGGTCGCTCAACGAGATCGCCAGTGCCGTCAATGCCGCCAAAGCCGGTGTTACTGCCTCGGTGGTCGAGGAAGGCGGCGGCTATTCGCTGCACCTCACCTCCACCGCGACGGGTGCGAGTAATGCCTTCAGAATCTCCGGCCTGTCCGATCTGACCTACGACCCCTCGGCACCAAACGCTTCGCAGATGGTGACGGGTGCCGAGGCCAAGGATGCCGTGTTCTCGATCGACGGCAAGGATTACACCTCGGCCTCCAACACCAATGTTCCGGTCGCGATCGGCGCCCGTACCGACTTCACCGTAACCGGCACCCAAACCGTGCAAACGTCGAATACCGCTGATCAGGTCCAGTCGCTTGCCAATACCTTCAACGCGATGCAGAAAGCGATCATCACCCTGACATCGAAGGGGGGCGGGCTAGAGGCGGACGCCAATCTGGCCGCCGGTCTGTTCAAGAATCTCGGCGACGCCGCCACCGCAACCGTCGATACAACCGGCACGTTCAAATCCTTGGCCGATATCGGGGTGACGCTTCAGTCCGACGGAACCCTGAAAATCGACCCGACCAAGCTGGACGCCGCCATCAGAACCGATGCCGGTGGGGTGCAATCTCTGGTCAACCAGATCGCCAGCACGATCGACGACGCGATCAAGCCCTATACCGGCTCTTCCGGCAGCCTCAAATCCCAAGTCACGCTGTTGGGAACCCTGGCGACACGCGGCGGCCCCAGCCTGCTCGATTATCTGAACGGCAATGCCCCGAGCCAAACCCAGTCCACCACGCAGGGAGGATTAGCTGCTCTGCTCAACGGCGGCAATGCGGCCAGCGGAACGGCGACGCAGAACACCCTCGCCTCTTACCTCAGCAACAACGACCCGTCGGTCACACCCGACCTGTCCGCCCTATTTAAATAGGGACTATACCTATTTAACCGTTTCTGAACCAGAAGTGACGCAGGGATTCACCTCTGGTTCATCATCGGAGGGCGACACTGTCCACCATGTTCACGCATGAGAATGGACTTTCGTCATGAAGAAATACGATTCCCTAACACGCTTTCTCCATTTGTCTCTGGCCGTAGGTATTACCACTCAGATGTTCGTCAGTCTGGTGATGATCACCCCCAAGCCCGGCCGAATTGCCAACAGTTGGTATTCGGTGCATGAAGTCCTTGGCATCGTCCTCCTCGCGGTTCTGCTGGTCTATTGGCTGCGGGCCGTGCTGAAAACCATCCGGGGCGGCGAACCGCTGATGCTGTTCCCATGGTTCTCGGCCGCCCGTTTAGGTGCCCTGGGCCGGGATATCGGCGCGACCCTCAGCGATGCGCTCCGTTTCCGCCTCCCCAACGATGGAGAAACGGTCCGGCCGTTGCCCGCAGCTATTCAAGGACTCGGCTTACTGGTCGGTTTGTTCCTCGCCGGAACCGGAATGGTGCTGGCCCTCACCATTACCCCCGGTATCGCACTGTCTCCGACCTTGCATGACATCAAAGAGCTTCACGAAGCCTTTGGCCCGCTGATGTGGGGATATCTGGCGATCCACCCGACGCTGGCCATTATTCACCAGTTGGCCGGGCACAAGACCCTGAACCAGATGTTCGGTCGGGAGAGCTGAATCGGGCGTTTGGGAAGACAAAAGAACGGGACCGGGGGCTTCCTCCCCCCGGTCCCGTTCGGCTATTTGCCCTGAGCGCGGCTCGTGGCGTAAACGCCGCGCTGTTCCGGCACCGGCTTAAACTTGTCGGAAATGCCTAACACGGTCTCGGCGCCACCGAGATAAAGGAAGCCGTCGTCGGCGATCACCCGGTCGATATTGTCGAGGACTCGGGTCTTGGTCGGCTGGTCGAAATAGATCAACACATTGCGGCAGAACACGACGTCGAACTGGCCGAGAGGTTTCAGGTCGTGGAGCAGATTGTACTCGCGGAACTGCACCATCGCCCGGATCGCCGGGTCGATCTGCCACATATCTGTCGTCTTCTTGAAGTATTTGACCAGAAGCTGGATCGGCAGGCCGCGCTGGACTTCGAACTGGGAGTAAAGCCCGGCCTTGGCCTTCTCAAGCATCTCGTTCGAGAGGTCAGTACCGACGATTTCGATCTTCCAACCCGCCAGTCTGGCCCCTTCTTCCTTCAGGATCATCGCCAGACTATAGGCTTCCTGCCCCGACGAGCAGGCCGCCGACCAGATACGGAAAGATTTTCGGGCAGCCCGAACCTCCAGCATCCGCGGCAGAACCATAGTGCGGAACTGCTCGAACGGCTTGATATCACGGAAGAAAAACGACTCATTGGTCGTCATCGCCTCGGTGATCTCGCGCAGGAGATCTTCTCCCGCCGAGCGCAAGCCACTCATCAGATCGTCCAGCCCCTTCAGGCCACGCTTGCGCGCAACCGGAGTCAGACGACTTTCGAGCAGATAGGATTTGTCGGGCGTAATGATCAGTCCCGACCGATCCTTCAGCAATTTGGCGACGTATTCGAATTCATCGGGCCGCATCGTTCTAGCGCCTCGCCGCCTGCTTCATGATCCACGGAGCGATTTCAGGCAAAGGCAGCACCGCCGAGCATACGCCCGCCGTCGCCACCGATCCCGGCATCCCCCACACCACCGAACTGGGTTCGTCCTGAGCGATCACCGTGCCGCCGCAGGCCACGACAGCCTGACCGCCCTTCAATCCGTCCGAGCCCATTCCGGTCAGGATGCAGGTCATCACGCGCCGACCATAGGCGGCGGCAATACTGCGCAACATCGGATCGACCGAAGGACGACAGAAATTTTCAGGCGGGTTTTTATTCAGCCGCAGAATCTTTTCAGCCCCACGCACCTCGACCACCATATGGAAGTCGCCGGGAGCAATATAGACTCGACCGGAGCGCACCACCTCGCCATCCTGGCCCTCGCGGGCCTCCCACCCCGACACGCGCGAGATATGCTCGGCCAGAATCGTGGTGAAGGTCGCGGGCATGTGCTGGGTGATCAAGATCGGTTGAGCCACCGTTCCGGCGCGCATCGTACCCAACAAGGTAAACAGCGCCTGTGGACCGCCGGTTGACGATCCGATCGCGATCACGTCAAACGATTCGACCGGAGCCGTTCGCAACGTCACCGTTGTCGAGGGATGAATCTGAACCCGCGCCGGAGCGCCTGCGGGCCGGGGCGACGACACGGCGGCAGCGGGACGAGGGGGGCGGTTGGCATTGCGCCGCCGAGCCTGGCCCAGCGCCCGAATCTTGCCAAGAAGCTCGGTACGGAAATCGGCACCGCCGGCCAGTTCGCGCGTTGCCGTCGGCTTGGGGATATAATCGGCGGCCCCCATTTCGAGCGCCCGCAACGATACGTTAGCCCCCTTCATCGTCAGGGTCGATTGCATGATTATTTTGAGGCCGGGGTCCGCCTGAAGCAGCTTGGGCAGCGCTGTCAGGCCGTCCATCACCGGCATTTCGATATCGAGCAGGACGACATCAATAGAGACGCGTTCAAGCGTCGATAGCGCCATCTGACCGTTTCCGACCGACGCGGCGATTTCAATGTCCGGTTCGGATTCAAGGATCCGGGTCACCAGACCACGCACCACCGCCGAATCATCGACGAGCATAACCCGGATCGGGTCTGCTGCGGATGCGGGCATGGGGGGGGCGGGAGGCATTGTTATTCTGCCAACGGCCTAGAGGAGACCGACCTGAGAGAATTTTGCCTGAAGAATCTCGCTGTCAAATGGCTTCATGATGTATTCGTTCGCCCCTGCGGTGATGGCTTCTTGGATGTGCTCTATATCGTTTTCGGTTGTGCAAAACACAACCACCGGATGATCGCCGCCAGGCAGCCTTCGCAACTCACGAAGGAAGTCGATACCGTTCATAACCGGCATATTCCAATCGAGCAGCACTGCATCGGGCATCGCGCGCTTGCAGGCTTCGAGCGCCACCAAGCCGTCTTCGGCCTCTTCGGTGGAGAAGCTCATCTCGTGCAGGATTTTCCGGGCCACCATACGGATGACCTTGGAATCATCGACGATCAGACAGGACTTCATGCCCAAGCTTTCCTCCGATGGCGAACCACGCCCCCGATACACAAACCGGGTTGTCTCGATGGTCACACGAACGCTTCATTCCGGGCAAAAGCGCCCGATCTATTCGTTACGGGTAAAGTCCAGCAGCTTGGCGACGTCGAGCACCACCAGCAGCTTATCCTCCAACCGATATATTCCGATCGAGAATTCGCGCCAGTGCTGATCGAGCGTCGGCGGATTGCGCTCGAACTTAGCCGCCGGCAACGACAGCACTTCTCCGACCGAGTCCACCATCAAAGAGTATAGCTCGCCGCCCATATCGACGACGACGCTCATCCCCTTTTTGTCCTCGACCCGCCGGGGCAGGCCCAGACGGAGGCGGACGTCGATGGCGGTCACGATGCGACCGCGCAGATTGAGGCTGCCCGCGATCTCGCGCGGGGCGAGGGGGATGCGGGTGATCTTCTGCGCCCCCAGAACATCCTGTACCGTCAGCACCGGAATGCCGAACAGTTGCCCCTCGATGAACATGGTGACGAAATCCTGGGTCTCGGGAGCGACGAGATCCGTGGACTGGCGTTTCCCCGCGGGGACAATCTGCTGGGTCATACGGCACCTTTAGCGGTGGCGATGGTCGAAGCCAGGGACTGCAACAGGGCATCGCGGTCGAATTTGGCGATGTAATCGTTAAAGCCGACCTGCCGTCCCCGTTCGAAATCCTTTTCGGTCGCGTGCGACGACAACGCCACCAGCGGCACCTGTGCCCAGCGTGGGTCGGAGCGCACCGCGTCGGCGAAGTCAAAGCCGCTCATCCCCGGCATCTCGATATCGCTGATGATCGCGTCGAATTCGTTGCCCTGCTCGCGAAGCGTCAGAGCACGATCGGCCCCATCCACTGCAATCACCTCGTATCCGGCAACCGAGAGCAGCGGGGTCAGCAGATTGCGGAAGAACGGCGAGTCATCAACCAGCAGAACACGAGGCTGGCGGACGTCAAGACTACCGAACTCTTTCTCGTTGCGACCGAACCAATCGCCGAAAGCCTGAGGCAGGTAATAGCCGGCATCGATGATCGTGGTCGCTTTTCCGGCAATCACGGCGGTGCCGATGATGCCAATCGAACCAGCGCTGAGTTCGACCTTGAGGCGATCCTCGACGATATCGACAATCTCATCGACCACCAGCCCCATCGTGTGTTCGCGATCGGAGAAGACCAGAACCGGCTGGCGGCCTTCATCGCGGAAGCTGGTCGATCCGTCGATCGAGACCAACGGCATCAACTGGCCGCGGTACTGAACCATCGGCTTGCCGTGGCTATGCTCGATCTCCTTGACGTCCAGTTCTTCGAGCCGGGCGACCAGAGCCAACGGCACGGCCTTAAGGTCGTCGCCACCGGCACGGAACACCAACAACGAGGTCTTGGCGTCGGCATGAGCTTCGCGCGGCAACTGAGCCTCGGCGTTCTGGGCATTATTGACCATCCCGGACTCTCCGGTGGCGCTGCCCGCGATGCCGTTGGGATCGAGGATCATGATCACCGAGCCGTCACCCAGGATGGTGTTGCCCGAGAACATCGTGATGTTGCGCAGGATCGGGGCGACCGGCTTGACGACGATTTCTTCGGTGTCGAACACCCGATCGACGATAATGCCGAAGGTATAGGTGCCGACCTGGGTAACGACGATGAAGGTCTCTTGCCGCTCTTCGGTATCGTCGGCGAGGCACAACAGACGCTTCAGCGACACCAGCGGAAGCAAGCGATCGCGCAGCCGCAGAACCGGCGCGCTGTTGATCATCTCGATCCCGTGCTCGGAATTGGCGGTAACGCGGACCAGTTCCAAGACGCTGATCTGGGGAATGGCGAACCGCTCGGCTGCGCATTCGACGATCAGAGCCGAGACGATCGCCAGCGTCAACGGGATCTTGATGATGAAGGTTGAGCCCTTGCCGGGCTGGCTCTTGAGTTCGACGGTACCGCCAATCCGCTCGATATTGGTACGGACGACATCCATGCCGACGCCACGGCCCGACACGCTGGTAACCTTCTCAGCGGTTGAGAAGCCAGCCTTGAAGATATACTGGTAAATCTGCTGAGAGGTCATCGTCTCCAGTTCGGACTCGGTGGCGATTCCGTTCTGCACCGCTTTTTGCTTGATGCGGTCGAGATTAAGGCCGCGACCGTCATCGGAAATCTCGATGATGATGTGGCCACCCTCATGGAAGGCGTTCAGAACGATCTTGCCGACCTCGGACTTACCGCCCCGCTTGCGTTCGTCCGGTCCCTCCAGCCCGTGATCGGCCGAGTTGCGGACCATGTGGGTCAGCGGGTCCTTGATCAGCTCCAGCACCTGACGGTCGAGTTCGGTCTCGGCGCCAAGCATCTGAAGGTCGATCTTCTTGTTCATTTCGACCGCGAGATCGCGGACGATACGCGGCAGCTTAGCCCAGGCGTTGCCGATCGGCTGCATCCGGGTCTTCATCACCCCTTCCTGAAGATCGGTGGTGATGTGCGACAGACGCTGCAAGGGAGTGGCAAACTCGCTGTCATCCTTGCCGCGCACCATCTGGAGGAGCTGGTTGCGGGTCAGCACCAGCTCGGACACCAGGGTCATCAGGTTTTCAAGCAGATCGACATTGACGCGGATGGTTTGGGCCGCGACAGCGGATTCCTTGGCCTCGCCCAGCGGAACCGGCGCGGCGGCGGCAACGGAAGGCTGCGCGGCGGTAGCGGGCAAATTGGCGTGAACGGGTTCGGGTTCGGGATGATGAACAACCGGAGCAGGGGCCGGAGCCGCGACAGGAGAGGGAGCGGGAGCGGGTGCCGCAGCCGGAGCAGCGGGAGCCGCAGCGGGGATCGGTTCCGGCTCGGGTTGAGGCGCGGCCTCGAACACCGGCTCTGGCGCGGGCGGTGGAGGCGGCGGCGGCGGCGGCGGCGGCGCGGCGGAAGCGGACGACGACACCGTGCGACCTTCGGCCATGTCATTCAGTCGGGCGATCAGCGCGCTGTCGTCACCTTCGGGTTCGACTTCATTCTGCTCAAGATGCGAAAGGATCGATTTGATGCAATCGATTGATTGCAAAATCAGGGTCACGGCATCGGGCGTGACTTCCAACTCTCCATCGCGAAACTTTCCCAACACGTTTTCGCCGGCGTGAGCGACGTGCTCCAGACGGGGCAGCCCGAGAAAGCCACAGGTTCCCTTAATCGTATGAACCAGACGGAAGATGTTGCCGAGGATCTTGGGATCGTTCGGGTTTTGCTCCAAGGTCACCAGGGCGACATCGAGTACGGAAAGGCTTTCCGATGTCTCGGTCAGGAATTCGCTGAGGAGATCATCCATGGTCGACTCCAGTAGGGTCCTCGCGGGCACTGGCCTCAAGGGCACCGAATCCTCCCGCCTCCCGGATGGAATCGCGAAAGGCAGCTCGGATTAGTCATAACACGGTCAGGATGGCTCTGGAAGAACCGTCTCGACCCACTGACGGCAATAAAACCGTTTGCGCAACGAAGTCGATGAAGGCGGTTTCATGCCTTTATCCATCCACCATCGACCAAATCCTCGACAACGACGGCAGTATCGGCCCGCGCTGCCAGCCTTGATATCCAACACGCCACTGCGGCACGTGGTCCATATGCCTGATCCGCCTTGCAGAAAGCCGCCCGACTATCCGGGTCGAGGCGAGCCGAAGGGCCATTGAACCCGACGGCCAGACCTATCTTTCCGACAGAAGATGGTGAGCCAATTTCAACCGATACCCGACCTCCGCGCGGCAGGGAATCTTTTGCCACGATCACCAGCGATAACAGCAACCGTCCCACGTCGCCCGAGATCTCGGGCCGGTCGGAATGCCAAGCCAATTCCGGCCGGGCCGCAGCCGATGCCCCGGCATCGAGATAGGCCCGGACCAAGCTATGCAGTTCACCTTCAGGCCGAACTCCCCCCGCCGTCCCCAATGCCGCACGCAACAAGCGCAATCGGGAAACCGCACCGGCGGCGGTGGACGCGACCAGACGGGCCATTTCGGGGTCGGCATCGTCACCGAGCAGCTCGGCACCCGACCCGACCGCCCCCAAGGGACCGGCCAGATCGTGACAGAGTCGGGCACACAACAATTCGGCTAGATCGAGATCGTTTCCGTCCACCCCGTCCCTCACCTAATCAGCGGCGAAGAATCGCCACAGCCTCAAGATGGGCAGACCAAGGGAACTGGTCAATAGGCATAATTTGGATAAGAGTCCATCCGCCATCAATCAGAACGCGCAAATCACGTGCGAGCGTAGCCGGATTACATGAGACCATCGCCGCCAGATCAGGTCCCTTGCGGGCATCGGGACGACGGGCCAGCTCGGCAACCTGGGCGGCGGCTCCGGCACGGGGCGGATCAAGCACCACGGCGCGATACGGTGCCAAATCCACCGCGGTCAACGGACGACGGGCCAGATCGCGGATTTCAGTGGTTATCGCCAGACCGGCGGCACGGGCCGCAGCCCCCAGCGAGTCAAGCGGCGCGACCTCGCCCTCAACCGCATGAACCGCGCCCAGCCGGACCAGTGGCAGCGAGAAGCTGCCGCATCCGGCGTAAAGATCGGCGATCGGACCGCTGGTTTCGGCCAACGCCGCGACCACCCGGTCGGCGATGGCCCGCTCGCCCTCGGGGCTGGGTTGCAGGAACGCGCCGGGCGGGGGTTCGACAGCCACCCCGCCAAAGCGGACCAGGGCGGGACGACGGCGGGCGATCGGTTCGGCAAAGCCGGTTCCGGGACGGCGCCAGTGCAGCCGGGCCAGATCGGCAGTTTCGGCAAAGCGGGCCAGCGTCTCGCGCCCGAACAGGTCGAGCCGGGCCTCACCCTCGATCAACAGATCGGGGCCACCTTCGGTCAGGGTCACGGTCGCATCGCCGCTACCGTCCCGAACCATCGCACCCAACAGGACCCGCAACGGCTCCAGCAGCGCAACCAGCGCCGGGTCAAGCAACGGACAGGCTTCGAGATTGATCACCGCGTGGCTGGCGCGCGCATTGAAGCCCAGCGTCACCTCACCCCGACGACTGGTCCAGGCAAACACGGCGCGGCGGCGGGTGCCGGGCGGCACCGAGACCAACGGCGCCAGCATCTCATCGCCGATCCCGGCTCGGGCAAGATGCAGCGACAACACCCCCGATTTCCAGGACGCATGCGCCGCCTGATCGAGATGCTGGAGGGTACAACCGCCGCACCGTCCGAAATGCGGACAGACAGGATCGGCCCGTCCCGGCCCCGGACGTTGAACCTCGACCAAAGCGGCGGTCAGACCGTCACCACGTTGCCCTTCGATCCGGGCCAGAACACGGTCGCCCGCGACGGTGAAGGGCACGAACACGACATTACCGTCCAGCCGGGCAACGCCATCGCCCTGGGCACCGACTTGCTCGATCTCCAGTTCGATCAGGCGAGACGACACTTGCCGTTTGGCGGCGGCACGGGGACGGCGAACAGGTTTTCTCAAAGCAAAGACTCTCCAGGAGTGGCGGCGACGGCCGGAACTGGCTCGACGCTTTCGACAATCGTGAACACACGGTCCAGCCGGGCCAGCCGCAGCACACGCAGAACCGGAACGCTGGGCGCAGCCAGGATGAAGCGGGTACCGTTGGCGCGCGCGCCCTGATAAGCCTCGACCAGCCCGGCGATCCCCGAACTATCGATATACCCTACTCTCGACAGATCGACCACGATGTCGCACCGCTCGAACGTCCGTTCCAGCAGTTCCTTGCGCAAGGCCGAACTGCAACTAAGATCGACGTCGCCCTCCAGGACGATTGCGGCGAATCCGTTCCGTTGCGTGGACGTGATGTTCATGGCGATTCGATCCGTTTGACCATTTCCAACAGATTGCCGATTCCCATCGGCGGCGGACGGAACCCAACCGTGTCCATAACGGAACGCATCAGGTGGGTACCCAGCCCTCCCGGACGCACATCGTCGAGCGGGCGGGAAACAATTTTAGACGGATCGACCGGCGGAGCGAAATCCATCAATCGAATTACAACCGAATCGTCTTCACGAGAGACGTGCAGAACGATGTCGCCTTCCCCTCCTTTATACGCATGACGGATGATATTCTGGCACGCCTCGTCGGTTGCCAGAACACACGCCTCGACCACCTCCGCCCCGCCTCCTATCCCGGCCAATGCGGCCGCGACGGTGGCGCGGATCTCGGCCAGCACCTCGGGCCGGGCGGGGAACAGTCGCTGCACCGCCGAAGACGGCGGGCGGGTCCGATCCTCGACCACCATCAGAGTCACGTCGTCGCGCAACGTGACCGCCCCTCCCAGCGCGTGCAGCACAGTCTGAAGCCGTTCCGCCGCAGACATCGCGGTAAAGGCATCGAGCAGCCCCAGCACCCCGGCCGCACCCAACATCACGCCACCCACCACTCCGCGCGCCTCGGTCAGGCCATCGGTGAACAGGTATAGCGCCCCCCCATCGAGATCGACGACGGTTTCCGGGACACCATCGGCGAACAGCCGGGGATCGATTCCAAGCGGCGGCATCCCCCCTTCGATTTCGACAAAGCGGCCCTTGGCGTAAAGAACCGGCGGCTCGTGACCGGCATTGGCCAGCACCACCCGCCCCGTATCGACATCAAGCAGTCCAGCAACCATCGTGACGAACGTCCCGGCCAGCCGGGTCTCGTGCAGTTCAGACTCGATTGCCGCCAACACCCGTCCGGGACCGTCCTCGCGCTTGACCAGACAGCGGAACAGACTGGCGGTGCGAGCCATCAACAGCGCCGCCTTCATCCCCTTCCCCGCCACGTCGCCAATGGCAAAGGCGATCCGCCCGTCGGGAAGCGGCACAATCTCGTAAAAATCTCCCGATACGCCACGCGCGGGCAGATTGACCCCATGGACTGGCGAGTCCTCGCCTTGCAGCGGCGGCAGCATCGCCCGCTGGATCTCGGCGGCAAGCTCCAGATCGCGCTGCATCATTTCCTGTTCGGCCAGACTGGCCAGCAGGCGGGCGTTGATCATCGCCAGCGCGGCGGAAGCGGTCAGCGCTTGCAGCAACCCGAGATCGGCGTCAGAGAAGGGGTGGCCACCCCGCTTGTTGAATAATTCTATCGCACCCAGCCGTTCCGGCCCCGCCGCCACCGGCGCGCACAGGATTGAGCGGGTGATGAATCCAGTGGCGTCATCGATGGTAGGAGCGAAATCGGGATCACGTCCGGTATCGCCGACCCGTTGCGGACAATTGGCCTCGACGGTACGCCAAACGATGCCGGTGCCGGGAGCCAGCCGCAACCCGGTGACATCGACGGGACCGACCGAAGCGCGACAGCGGAGCGATCCATCGGGTTCAAGCAGGAACAGAGACCCAGCCTCGGCCTCCAGCCGTTCGACCGCCCGGACCAGCCCCAGCCGCAACGTCGCCTCGACATCCTGGGAACGGGCGAACGCGGCCATCATCTCGGCGATCAGGTCGAGATGACGGGATGGGCCGTCTCCTGCGGCTCCTGACGGGTCTGGCGGTAACATCGCTCCATCATGCCGCGACATAGAGCAAGAGGCGAAGAGGCTTCTGTACATCCCGCGCAGAAAAGCCCACAAAACCACTCCCCAGGTGGGGGGACTTCGTGCTTTATTGGCACCCTTTCACCGCCCAGGCCCATGGGAAACTGATGCAGAGCTTGAACACCTACCGCGCCGGACCGGACGAGCGTGGTCATTTCGGCATTTTCGGCGGCCGCTATGTCGCCGAGACGCTGATGCCGTTGATCCTCGACGTCGAACGTTCTTATGCCGCCGCCAAGGCCGACCCGGCCTTCCAGGCGGAATTTCGCCAGTTGCTGGCCCAGTATGTTGGGCGCCCCAACCCGCTTTATCACGCCAAGCGGCTGACCGAAGCGTTCGGCGGTGCCAAGATCTTCCTGAAGCGCGAAGACCTCAACCATACCGGCGCGCACAAGATCAACAACTGTATCGGCCAGATCCTACTGGCGCGGCGGATGGGAAAGAAGCGGATTATCGCCGAAACCGGCGCCGGGCAGCACGGCGTCGCCACCGCCACCGTCTGCGCTTTGTTCGGTATGGATTGCGTCATCTATATGGGCGCGACCGATATCGAGCGGCAGCAGCCCAACGTCTACCGCATGAAGCTGCTGGGGGCCGAGGTCCGGCCGGTGCAGTCCGGCGCGGCGACGTTGAAGGACGCGATGAACGACGCGCTTCGCGACTGGGTTACCAACGTCCACGACACATATTATCTGATCGGCACCGTGGCCGGGCCGCATCCCTATCCGGCGATGGTCCGTGATTTCCAGGCGGTGATCGGCGAGGAAGTGCGCAACCAGATTTTGGCGCAGGAAGGACGGTTGCCGGATTCGCTGGTCGCATGCATCGGAGGCGGCTCGAACGCGATGGGGCTGTTCCACCCCTTCCTCGACGAACCCGACCTGCGGATCATCGGCGTCGAAGCCGCCGGTCACGGCCTCGACAAGGCCCATGCCGCCAGTCTGAGCGGCGGCCGCCCCGGCGTCCTCCACGGCAACCGCACCTATCTGCTCCAGGATGGGGACGGCCAGATCGCCGAAGCCCATTCGATCTCGGCCGGTCTGGATTACCCCGGCATCGGTCCCGAACACGCCTGGCTGCACGAAAGCGGCCGGGTCGAATACGTCTCGGTCACCGATACCGAAGCGGTCGAAGCGTTCCAGCGCTGCACCCGGCTGGAAGGCATTATCCCGGCGCTGGAATCCAGTCACGCTATCGCCTATGCCGGTAAAATCGCCGGATCTCTGCCCGCCGACCATCTGATGGTCATCAGCCTGTCCGGGCGCGGCGACAAGGACGTCGCCACCATCGCCCGCGCACTGGGTGACATCCATCTGGGGGGATTGGTGTGATGAGCCGTATCGAGAAACGCTTCCAGACCCTGAAGGCCGAGGGCCGCGCCGCCCTGGTCACATTCATCACCGCGGGCGATCCCGATATCGGAACCTGTCAGAAAATCCTCGACCGGCTCCCCGCCGCCGGGGTCGATCTGATCGAGCTGGGGATGCCCTTCACCGATCCCATGGCCGATGGCCCGTCGATCCAGTTGGCGGCGCAACGGGCTTTGGCTGCGGGCGCAACGATGACCAGCACCCTCGATATGGTCGCCGCCTTCCGCAAGACCGACACCGAGACCCCGATCGTGTTGATGGGATATTACAATCCGATCCACACCTGGGGACCGGAACGCTTTGCCGCCGACGCGGCGCAGGCCGGAGTGGATGGGCTGATCATCGTTGATCTTCCGCCCGAGGAAGCCAACGAACTGGTGCCGCATCTGCGCGCCGTCGGACTGGATTTCATCGTTCTGACCACGCCGACCACCGACGATGTTCGCTTGCCCGCCGTGCTCGCCAATGCCTCGGGCTTTGTGTATTACGTCTCGATCGCGGGTGTGACCGGCACGGCTTCGGCTTCGGAAAGTGCCATTGAAGACGCGGTGCAGCGCATCCGCCGCCATACCAACCTTCCGATCTGCGTCGGCTTTGGCATCCGCACGCCCGCCCAAGCCGCCGGTGTCGCCCGGCTGGCCGAAGGCGCGGTGGTGGGTTCGGCCATTGTCCAGACGATCGCCGACACGATCGGAACTCCCGCAACGATAACCGCGCCGCTGGCGCTGGTCGAGGAACTTGCCGCCGGCGTCCGCGCCGCACGGCGGTAACGCACTAGAGAAGGGTTCTGTCGATGAACTGGCTGACCAACTTCGTCCGCCCCAAATTCCAGCGGCTGGTCGCGCCGCGCGAAGTCCCGGAAAACCTGTGGCACCGCTGCACGATCTGCGGCCACATGGTGTTCCATCGCGATCTTGAAGCGGCGTTGAACGTATGCCCGCATTGCGGCCACCACCTCCGCCTCAAGGTCAAGGCGCGGCTTCAGATGCTGTTCGACGACGGTCTTTTCCAGCGCATCGAGTTGCCCAAGGTCGCCGACGATCCTCTGAAGTTCAAGGATCAGAAGAAATATATCGACCGGCTGAAGGACGCACGGGCCAAGACCGGCGAGACCGACGCGATCATCGTCGCTCATGGCCGTATGGGTGGGCAGGCGGTCGTCGTCGCCGGATTCAACTTCGATTTCCAGGGCGGGTCGATGGGCGTTGCCGTCGGCGAAGGTCTGGTTGCCGCCGCTGAATTGGCGGTGGTCCAGGATGCCGCCCTGATCGTCGTACCCGCCTCGGGCGGGGCCCGCATGCAGGAAGGCATCCTGTCCCTGATGCAGATGGCCCGCTCGACCGTCGCGGTCGATAAAGTCAAAGAAAAGCGGCTACCTTATATCGTGCTGCTGACCGATCCCACCACCGGCGGCGTCTCGGCCAGCTTCGCGATGCTGGGCGACATCGCCATCGCCGAACCGGGCGCGGTAATCGGCTTTGCCGGCGCCCGCGTGATCGAAACCACCATCCGCGAAAAGCTGCCAGAAGGCTTCCAAAAGGCTGAATACCTGCTGGAACACGGCATGGTTGACATGGTGGTACCCCGGCGCGACCTGCGTGACACGATGATCCGGGTGATCTCGCTGTTGCGCAACCGCACCCCCGCCGCCCCGGTGGTTCCGCTGCCGATCGACGCCCCCGACCCCGAGGTCGCCGGAGCGTGATTTCAGCGGTCCTCGACCGTCTCAGCCGTCTGCATCCCACGGTCATCGATCTTTCGCTCGACCGGGTGCGGCGGCTGCTGGCGGTGGTGGGCGATCCCCACGACCGGCTGCCGCCGGTGGTTCACGTCGCCGGAACCAATGGGAAAGGCTCGACCATCGCGACCCTGCGCGCCTTGGTCGAAGCCGCCGGATTACGGGTTCACGTCTATACCTCGCCGCATCTGGTCCGATTCGCTGAGCGCATCCGCATTGCCGGAACGCTGCCCGACGATTCGACGTTGGAGGCATTGCTCGAAGACGTCGAAGCCGCCAATGCGGATGGCAGCATCACTTTTTTCGAAGCCACCACCATCGCCGCCTTGCTGGCTTTCGCCCGCGCTCCGGCCGATCTGTGCGTGCTGGAAACCGGAATGGGCGGACGGCTCGACGCCACCAATGTCGTCGCCCACCCGGCCCTGACCATCATCACCCCGGTCGCGCTTGACCACCAAAGCTATCTGGGCGACACCCTGGCGGCGATCGCCGGGGAAAAAGCAGGCATCCTGAAGCCTGAGACCCCGTGCATTCTGGCCGCCCAAGCCGACGAGGCGCGCACCGTGATCGAAGCGCGTGCCGCCGCATTGGGGGTTCCGCTGATCGTCGAAGGCCGCGACTTCTCCGCCGAGACCGCCCCGGACGGATCGCTTCTGTTCCACGGCCGGTTCGGCCGCCTGTCCCTGCCCGCCCCGGTTCTGCCCGGATCGTTCCAGCGCCAGAACGCGGCCGTGGCCCTGGCCGCCGCCGAACATCTCGCCCTGGCCGCCCGACCTCAAATTCTGCCCGCCTTCACGCGCGACCGGCTTGCCGTCGGCCTCGGTGCAGTGGAATGGCCCGCACGGCTGCAACGCCTGCACACGGGAAGGCTGGTCGAGCGCCTGCCTCCCGGCTGGGAGATCTGGCTCGACGGTGGACACAACCCTCACGCCGCCCAGGCCCTGGCGCAGCATCTCGACCAATGGCACGACCGGCCGATCGGCGCGGTGATGGGTCTGCTCTCGACCAAAGATGCCGATGGCGTTCTTCGCCCGCTCTCTGCTCACATCGCGGCGCTGCGCACCGTCTCCATTCCCGGCGAGCCGCTTTCCCTTTCCGCCGAGGATACCCTGGCCGCTGCCCGGCACGCCGGGTTCGGGGATTCAGAAACCGCCCCTTCCGTCATCGCCGCCCTCGACGATCTTGCCGCCGGCCTACCCGGTCCGGCCCGCATCCTGATCTGCGGCTCGCTCTATCTGGCAGGAACCGTTCTGGCCGAAAACGGATAGAGGCACTCTAGTGTCGGCGTGAGGGGGCAAATCACCTCACGCGGCTGCGCTGCAACAGGATACGACTGTCGGCAACCGCCTTACGGCTGGCAGCAATCTCTTTGGCGAAAGAGGTTTCGGCCTGCCGGACCGAATCCTCGGCCATCCGAGTTGAGTCCACCACCATCTTGGTTGATTCGGCAACCATCTCCCGTGCTTTTTGAACGGCCCCACGAAACCTTGGCATTGGCGGCGCTCCGGCATCGAGTGGAGGAAAATCCCCCCACAGGCTCACATATAAAGCTTCGGCGTGGTTGCGACGGAGTTCATCCCAGGAAAGGGACAAACCTCCTTCGATCTCATATCGGATCGGTTTTCGTCCAGGAGCCAAAGGCTCCTGGCATATGAGGCGGCCCTCAGCCCCGAACAGGGATCAGAACTTCGCGAGGATCACATAAAACGAAATAATAACGGCGATGAAGGTTACACCAAAAACCAAGATGGGGGAGAGCGTCCTTTTGTCTGTCTGATTCCGGTTTCCTTTCGGCAGCCCAAAATGACGATGAAAGCTCATTTCCCCTCCGTTGAATGACGAAATTGTTCCGATCAGTCGCCTTCACCCTGCCCCGTTCGACACAGAACGGAGATAAATTTTGGTGGGGACGGCGGGACTTGAACCCGCAAGGCCGAAGCCGGACGATTTTAAGTCGTCAGTGTTTACCATTTCACCACGTCCCCACGCGGTCAGCACTCTCTTTATCTTTTCGCCTGAAGGCGTGACTGTCAATCACCCAGCCGAAAATAATGCTTTATATCCGGATGTTTGCTTTCCATTCAGCCAGTGCGGGCAACGCCAGCACGGTATCGCGATAAGCGGCGGCAACCGGCCCGAGTGGTAGATGATAGGTCGCGAAACGTGTCATCACTGGGGCATACATCGCATCGGCAATGGTGAAGTGGCCGAACAGGAACGGGCCGTCACTGCCAAAGCGGGTGCGGCAATCGTTCACCAGCGCGTCAAGGCGATTGATTTCGATCAACAGGTCAGGGGCCGGATCGGTCAGCGGCGAATCGAGCAACAGGTCCATCGAGCATTGCTGACGCAGAACGGCAAAGCCCGAATGCATCTCGGCTGAAACCGAGCGGGCAACGGCGCGGGCGGCGGGATCGTCAGGCCACAACTTGGCGGCAGGAAAGCGCTCGGCCAAATATTCGCAGATCGCCAGAGAATCCCAGACCAGCAGCCCGTCATCGATCAGCACCGGCACCTTTCCCGCCGCCGACCATTTCAGAATCTCGGCCTTGCTATCGGGCTGACGCAAAGCGATCTCGACCTCTTCGAACGGCGCATCAGTCGCCTTCAGCGCTAACCAGGGGCGTAGCGACCAGGATGAAAACCGCTTGGTTCCGACCACCAGGATCAGTGACATGCTTTCCCCCATCCAGCAGAATCGTGCGCTCCAAATGTCGCATTGCCCCATCAGCACATCCAGCCCTCTTTTCAGCGGGCGACGACTCGGCCATCCTTAGGCACAGACAGATTGTTGCGGGAGAGGCATGGTGACGGAACACCTGATCGAGCAGGGCGCGGAGACCGAAGTGGTGGCGCTGGTTCCTTTGACCAAGGCGGGGCTGGAAACCTGGCTGGCCGACCATGACGCGGCGCGAACCTGGGTCGATTCGGTCGGGTTCGCCGCCGAATCGGGATCGCTGTGCCTGATCCCCGGCCCGGACGGGCGACTGGCCATCGCGCTGGCTGGCGTGGCAGATCCCACCGAAGATCCGTGGGGTCTGGCCGCCCTGCCCAGCCGCCTGCCGCCGGGACGTTATCGGCTTACCCCCGAACCGGCGACCCCCCGCTCCGCATCCTGGGCCGCGCTAAGTTGGACGCTGGCGGGCTATAGCTTCGATCGCTACAAAAAAAGCGCCCCCCGGCGCGACGGGCCGGATCTGGTGTGGCCGGGCCTGGCCAATCGCGCCTGGGTTTCGCACTGCGCCGAAGCAACCCGATTGGTCCGCGATCTGGTCAATACCCCCGCCGCCGATCTTGGCCCCGCAGAGCTGGCCGGAGCGGCGGAAGCCCTGGCGGCGCGATTTGGCGCCAATTGCCGCACCGTGGTCGGCGACGGATTGCTGGTCGAAAACTACCCCGCCATCCACACCGTCGGTCGCGCCGCCACCACCGCCCGGCGTCCCCGCCTGATCGACTTGTCCTGGGGCGATGAGCAGGCTCCGCGGGTTACCCTGGTCGGAAAGGGGGTTTGCTTCGACAGCGGCGGACTCGACCTGAAGCCGTCCTCGTCGATGAAACTGATGAAAAAAGACATGGGCGGAGCGGCCCATGTCCTCGGTCTGGCGCTGATGATCATGGCATCCGACCTCCCGGTGCGGCTGCGGGTGCTGATACCGGCGGTCGAGAACGCCGTCTCGGCCGAAGCGATGCGTCCGCTCGACGTGCTGACCACCCGCAAAGGGCTGACGGTCGAGATCGGCAATACCGACGCCGAGGGACGGCTGATCCTGGCCGACGCGCTGTGCGAGGCGGCAAGCGAAGCCCCCGACCTGCTGATCGACATCGCCACCCTGACCGGAGCGGCACGCACGGCTCTGGGGCCGGACCTGCCCGCGCTGTTCTGCAATGACGAAAAGCTGGCCGACGCCATTCTGGCGGCCGGTCGGGCCGAAGCGGACCCGCTGTGGCGGTTACCGCTATACGCACCCTATCGCCGCCTGCTCGACAGCAAGGTCGCCGATATCGCCAGCGTCTCGGACGGCCCCTACGCCGGAGCGATCACCGCCGCGCTTTTCCTCCAGGAATTCGTCGGACCCGACATCGCCTGGGCCCATCTCGACGTGATGGCCTGGAACGGCGCGACCCGGCCCGGCCGCCCCGAAGGTGGCGAGGCTCTGGCGCTGCGGGCTTTGTTCGCTGTGATCGCCGCCCGTTTTCCCATCCCCGACGCGTATCCTGTCGCGACATAGCGACTATTTGTTTCCGTCGAGCCGCAAAGGGGGCAAAATGAATTCGGTCATTGCCGTGCTGAAACGGCTCGGCTAGAATATTTCGTGGTCGCAACGATTACTGGGCCAATGAAGTGAGTGTAGAACTCAAGGCCGTTCAAGCTCTTGATCTGTGGCGCGGCGCCATCGTCGAGAGCGTTCGCCGCGACGCCCCGGATTTGTCGGCGCGGCAGATGGCGCTGTTGTTAACCGTTTATCTGATCCCGCCGCCGCATACGGTGCGGGGGCTGGCAACCCATCTCAACGTCTCAAAACCGGCGATCACCCGCGCGCTCGACCGACTGACCGAATACGGTCTGATCAAGCGCAAGGTTGACGATCATGACCGACGCTCGGTTCTGATCCAACGCACCGTCAAAGGATCCGTATTCCTGCGGGAATTCGGCGACATCATCGTCACCGCCGCCAGCGCGGCCGAGGCAAGTGCCGCCAACCCGAAAGGGGACGCCGTCTGACATGAATGACGACGACGGCCTGAAGGCGATCAATGACAGCGACATGGATTCCCTGTTCGTGCTGCCGCTGTCGATCATCCCTCTGCAAACTCCGGCTCTTCAGGCCGCGCGGCTGATCAAGAACGTCCGCTTGCGCAGCGTCGTCGAAATCTTCTCCGATGCCCAGACCGGTTCAGGACAGGTCGAGGTCGAAGCGTTGCCAGCGATGTTCAACTGGCCCGCCGATCAGGTCCACCCCGACCTGATGGTTCTGCGCCGCCTCGCCCTGCTGCCCAGTTATGACGTCTATTCGCTCCGCATTTCGCTGCGTGAACACGGCATCATGGTCAACGATTATGCCGCGTTGAAGCTGTCGCCGGAAAAAGCGACCGAGCTGACCCGTTATATGGTGATGTTCACCCGCCCGCTGATGAAGATGATTTATTCGGGCGAGGACGTGAATTTCGAAAACTACGACGACTTGTTGCGGCTGTTCCGCGATCCCGACGTCAAAAAGGCACGGGTCCGGCTCGAATCGATGGCGCAAAGCCTCAATATCGAGGTGTTCGACGTGCCGCGCTTCCTTGAGGATTACGGCGACACATTCATGTCGCTCAGCTACTTCCGCCACTGCCTTGACCGGCTGGAACCCTACTTCACCGCCTGTTTGCGTGCGCTTGCTCCAATTCGCAGCCACTTCCAGTTGAGACAAAACATCAATCTGATGAAGACCTGCGATATGGTCGAAGAAGTCATCAACTCGATGAGTGCGACGATCACCGGACGACTTGAAGTTTTCGAGAAACGCACCGGAGAGATGTGGGAAAACATAAGTCAGGAAGAATTTCGCGCGATCAGGACTATGGTCGAGAGATACCACATCACCATCGGCGCGGCCCTTTGCGGCCTGACGGTCATTATGAGTTCATTCGCCAAGATGTTCCCCCGCCCCAATTCAGGCGGTCCAATCAAACGCGCGGACTTCATCATGACTGAAATGATCCAGGGGATCGAACTTATCCGAGACGTCGAAAAGCGCTATATGGGTACTTGACCCAACTTCATCTGCCGCTTGGGGTGGCGTTGACATCGCCACCGCCCGCCTTTATTGTGCATCGCAATACCAATTTCCGCCGGGCGACACCGGATCACGGCTGCCCGGCCGGTACTGCGAGGTCGTATCGAATATGAAGATCCTGGTCGCGGTCAAACGGGTGGTCGATTACAACGTGAAGGTCCGGGTTAAGTCGGACAAGAGCGGTGTCGAGACCGCCAATATCAAGTTCAGCATGAATCCGTTTGACGAGATCGCGGTCGAGGAGGCGGTGCGGCTGAAAGAAGCGGGCACGGCAACCGAGATCGTCGCGGTTTCGGTCGGCCCGCAGGCGGCGACGGAGACGTTGCGGACGGCTCTGGCGATGGGGGCCGACCGTGGCATCCTGGTTCAGACCGAAGCCGAGATCCAGCCCCTGGCGGTCGCGAAGATCCTGAAATGTCTTGCCGAGAAGGAACAGCCGGGTCTGGTCCTGCTGGGCAAGCAGGCGATCGACGACGATTCGAACCAGACCGGGCAGATGCTGGCGGCGTTGCTGGGGCGCCCGCAGGGCACCTTCGCCTCGAAGCTGGCGGTGGCCGATGGCTCGGTCGCGGTCACGCGCGAGGTCGATGGCGGTTTGGAGACGGTGGCGCTGGAACTTCCGGCGGTGGTGACCGCCGATCTGCGTCTGAACGAGCCGCGTTATGCCAGCCTGCCCAACATCATGAAGGCGAAGAAAAAGCCGATTGAGACGGTCACGCCCGAGGCGCTGGGCGTCGATGTGGCACCGCGTCTGATCACGCTGTCGGTCGAGGAACCGGCGAAGCGTCAGGCCGGGATCAAGGTGGCCGATGTCGCCACCCTGGTCGAGAAGCTGAAGTCCGAAGCGAAGGTGATCTGAGATGAGCGTTCTTGTCCTCGCCGAACACGAAGCCGGGGCGCTGAAGCCCGCGACCCTCAACACCGTCGCCGCCGCCGTCCGGCTGGGGGGCGATGTCCATCTTCTGGTCGCCGGAGCGGGTGTTGCCGCCGTGGCCCAGGTCGCCGCCCAAGTCGTGGGCGTCGCCAAGGTGCTGGTGGCCGAGTCCGAGGCGTTGGCCCATCCGCTGGCCGAGCCGCTGGCGGCGCTGATCGTGGCACTGGCTCCGGCTTATGGCCACATCCTGGCCCCCGCCACCACCACCGGCAAGAATGTGCTGCCCCGTGTCGCGGCGCTGCTCGACGTCGCCCAGGTGTCGGAAATCGTCGCGGTGGTCGCGCCCGATACCTTCATCCGCCCGATTTATGCCGGCAACGCGCTGGCGACGGTGCGTTCGATTGACGCGATCAAGGTCATCACCGTCCGCGCCACCGGCTTCGAGCCGGCTGTCGCCAGCGGCGGCGCGGCCTCCATCGAGGCAATCGCGGTGCCGGGCCTGCCCGGCCTGTCGCGTTTCGTCGAGGCGCAATTGTCGAAGTCGGAGCGTCCCGAACTGACCAGCGCCCGGATCGTGATTTCCGGCGGTCGCGGCATGCAGTCGGGCGATAATTTCCATCTGCTGGAAAGCATCGCCGACAAACTGGGGGCCGCCGTCGGGGCATCACGCGCCGCCGTCGATGCCGGGTTCGTTCCCAACGATTTCCAGGTCGGCCAGACCGGAAAGATCGTCGCCCCCGACCTGTATATCGCCGTCGGGATCTCGGGTGCGATCCAGCATCTTGCCGGAATGAAGGACTCGAAGGTCATCGTCGCCATCAACAAGGACGAAGAGGCCCCGATCTTCCAGGTCGCCGATTACGGTCTCGTCGCCGATCTGTTCAAGGCATTGCCGGAACTTCGGCAGGGTTTGTCCTAAGGCTAAAGCGTGATGCCAATTAAAGGCATCACGCTTTAGCCGATTGATATAGCCCCTCGCCGGGCGTGCCCTCCGGGCACTTGGCCGCGGCCACAACGGCCGCAATCGCATCGTGCATCTTGCGTGATGCACGATGCTCTTGTGCGGAGACTTGGGTGATGAGCGACCGTGAATCAATGGCGTTCGACGTCGTGGTGGTGGGAGCCGGGCCGTCTGGCCTCTCCACCGCCATCCGTCTCAAGCAACTTGACCCTGCTTTGTCGGTTTGCGTAATCGACAAGGGATCTGAGGTTGGCGCCCATATTCTTTCGGGCGCGGTATTCGAGCCGAGGGCGCTGGAAGAGCTGTTTCCCGACTGGCGCGAACGTGGTGCGCCGCTGACCGTTCCGGCGGGAGACGACCGCTTTCTGCTGTTATCGGAGAAGCGGGCGCGGCGGTTGCCGACTCCGCCCTCGCTGCGCAATCACGGCAATTACATCATCTCGTTGGCGGCGTTGTGCCGCTGGCTGGCCGGTCAGGCCGAAGCGCTGGGTGTCGAGATCTTTGCCGGATTTGCCGCGTCCGACCTACTGTTCGATGCGGATGGCGCGGTGAAGGGGGTCGCCACCGGCGATATGGGGGTCGGTAAGGATTGCGTGCCCGGACCGAATTTCACCCCCGGTATCGAACTGCATGCCCGTCAGACCATCCTGGCCGAGGGGTGTCGCGGCTCGCTGTCGAAGGTTCTGTCGGAGCGTTACGATCTGCACGCCGAGGCCGATCCGCAGACGTATGGTTTGGGTATCAAGGAATTGTGGGAGATCGATCCGGCTCTTCACCAGCCCGGCAGCATCACCCACACGATTGGCTGGCCGCTGGATGCAGGCACCTATGGCGGATCGTTCCTCTATCATCTCGATCAGAATCAAGTCTCGGTTGGCTTCGTCATCGGTCTCGATTATCGCAACCCGTATCTGTCGCCGTTCGAGGAATTCCAGCGCTTCAAGTCTCATCCCGCCATCGCCCCGGTTTTTGCCGGAGCCCGCCGCATCGCCTATGGTGCCCGTGCCGTGTCCGAGGGTGGGTTGCAATCGCTGCCGCGCCTGACGGTTCCCGGTGCGGTTCTGGTCGGCGATGCCGCCGGGTTCCTCAATGTCGCCAAGGTCAAGGGGAGCCATGCCGCGATGAAATCGGGGATGCTTGCTGCCGAATCGGTCGCCGTTCTGTTGAAGGGCGAGGGACGGGAAGCGCTGGGCTATCCTCAGGTGTTCAAAGAGAGTTGGTTGTGGGAGGAATTGCGGGCGGTGCGCAATATTCGCCCGGCCTTCCATCGCGGATTGTGGCTCGGTTTAGCTTACAGCGCGGTTGAATCCGGCGCTCTGCGCGGTCGTGTGCCGTGGACGCTGGGCAACCACGCCGACCATCCCCGCCTGAAAGAGGCTCCGTCCAGTCGTCGCATCGACTATCCCCGGCCAGACGGGACGCTCCGCTTCGACCGGCTTTCGAGCGTATTCATCTCCAACACCCATCACGAAGAGAACCAGCCGTCGCACATCAAGCTGGCCGACCCGCAGGTGCCGATCACGGTCAACCATCGTCGCTTCGATTCGCCCGAGCAGCGTTATTGCCCCGCTGGGGTTTATGAGGTCGTGGGGGAGGAGCCGCAGATTCGGTTGCAAATCAATGCGGCCAATTGCCTGCATTGCAAGACCTGCGACATCAAGGACCCGACCCAGAACATCACCTGGACGGTTCCCGAAGGCGGCGGTGGGCCGAATTACCCGAATATGTGATTTTTACCGGGCGTCCGACCATCTGATCACACTGTCACGGGACAATCGGATCAGATGGTCGAGGCCGCGATAACAAAGCGAGAGCGGAAGTGATACAAAATCAGATAACTAACTGTTTTTGCTAATTATTCCGCTCCACAAATCTTTCCAGCCAGTGGATATCGTAATCGCCGTTAACGAAATCCGAATCCTGAACCAATCGGTTGTGCAGCGGCAGGGTCGTCTTAACCCCTTCGATTACGTATTCCCCCAGCGCCCGACGCAGACGCATCAGCGCCTCGTTGCGGGAATTGCCGTGGACGATCAGCTTGGCGATCATGCTGTCGTAATGCGGCGGAATACGATAGCCGGAATACAGGCCGGAATCGACCCGGACGCCCAGACCACCGGGGGCATGGTACCCCTCGATCCGGCCCGGACACGGCACGAAGGTTTGCGGATCTTCGGCATTGATCCGGCATTCGATCGCCTGACCGGCGAAGCGAACCTCTGACTGGGTATAGCCAAGCGGAGCGCCAGCCGCGATGCGGATCTGCTCCCGGACCAGATCGATTCCGGTGATCGCTTCGGTGATCGGGTGTTCGACCTGAAGGCGGGTGTTCATCTCGATGAAGTAGAACTCGCCATTCTCGTAGAGGAACTCGATCGTACCGGCATTGCGATAGCCTAATTTGGCGATGGCAGAGCAGGCGGTGTTACCGATCTTTTCCCGCTGGTCGGCGTTGAGGGCGGGGGAGGGAGCCTCCTCCAGCACCTTCTGATGCTTGCGTTGCAGCGAGCAGTCGCGTTCGCCCAGATGAACGACGCTGCCATAATTGTCGGCCAGAATCTGAATCTCGATGTGGCGGGGCCGCCCGAGATACTTTTCCATGTAGACGTCGCCGTTGCCGAACGCGGCTTTGGCTTCGTTCCGGGCCATCTTCCACGCTTCGACCATTTCCTCGGCGTTGCGGGCGACCTTCATGCCCTTGCCGCCGCCGCCGGCGGTCGCCTTGATCAGCACGGGATAGCCGATCGCCTCGCCGTTTTCCAGCGCCTGTTCGATCGTGTCGATCGAGCCTTCGGAGCCTGGGACCACCGGCAGACCGGCGGCCTTGGCTGCCTGTTTGGCGGTGATCTTGTCGCCCATCAGCCGGATGTGATCCGGCGACGGGCCGATGAAGACCATGCCGTGTTCTTCGACCATCTGGGCGAAATCGGCATTTTCCGACAGGAAGCCATAGCCGGGATGGATGGCGTCGGCCCCGGTGATGGTTGCGGCCGACAGGATCGCGGCCTTGTTGAGGTAGGAATCCCGCGCCTGAGGCGGGCCGATGCAGACCGCCTCGTCGGCGAGGCGGACGTGCATGGCGTCGGTGTCAGCGGTGGAATGAACGGCTACGGTACGGATGCCCATCTCGCGGCAGGCGCGATGGATGCGTAACGCGATCTCGCCCCGATTGGCGATGAGGACCTTTTCAAACATCGCGTTATTCGATGATCAGAAGAGGTTCGCCGAATTCCACCGGCTGGCCGTCGGTCACCAGGATACGGGTGACCTTGCCGGCGCGGGGGGCGCGGATCGGATTGAAGGTCTTCATCGCTTCGATCAGCATCACGGTCTGACCTTCGGAAACGATGTCGCCCGCATTGACGAACTTCGGCGCGCCGGGTTCGGGGGCCAGATACGTGACGCCGACCATCGGCGACGTCACCGCGCCGGGGTGATCGGCATCCGAGGCGGACGGAGCCACGGCCTGGGCTGCCTGCGGGAGAGCGCTATAGCTCGGGGCGGGATGGTACGCCACCGCCTGGGCGGTTCTCGCCACCCGGATGCGAACATCGCCGACGGCGTATTCGATCTCGGTGAGGTTGGTCTCGTCGAGCAGGGCGGCGAGGGCGCGCACCGATTCGTTGTCGATGGGGGTGTTGGTGCCCATTATCTTTCCGGATTTCCCTTGATCAGCCGGGCCAGGGCGTCGAGTGCGAGGATGTAGCCGTGACTGCCGAAGCCACAGATCATCCCCCTGGCCGCCTGGGCCACGTAGGAGTGGTGGCGGAACGAATCCCGCTGGTGAATGTTGGACAGGTGTACTTCGACGGTCGGAACCTCGGCGGCCAGAAGCGCGTCGAGAATTGCGACCGAAGTATGAGTATAGGCGCCGGCATTGAGGATCAGGCCAGCTGCCCGTCCCCGCGTCTCCTGAATCCAGGTGACCAGTTCGCCCTCGTGGTTGCTTTGACGGAATTCAACCGTCACCCCCAACGTCGCGGCATGGCTGCGGCACAGGGTCTCGATGTCGGAGAGGGTCTCGCGACCGTACAGCTCAGGCTGGCGGGTTCCCAGCATGTTGAGGTTCGGACCATTGAAGATGCTGATGCCAGGGGTGGCGTTCATTTCACGTCCCCCTTCTCCCGCTCGTTCGCCATGGCCGGATTTATAGCACGGGGACCGCTCGGTGCAACGATCTTGGATAACGAACGTGCTTGGACTTGTTCCAGCTTGGGCGGATACTCGACCCATCCAGCGGATGAGCGCAATGGAGAGGCAATGAGGCTCGGCAAGGATTTCGATGCGGCTATCGCCCGAGAGTTGAGGGCGGCTGGCGTCGATGACTATAAAGTTGAGAGGGGCGGTAAGCATCCCCGGCTGGTATTCGGTCACGCCGGGCGGCAATTCAGCTACACTTTGCCCGGTTCGCCATCGGACCATCGAGCGCTTTTGAATATGGTGCACGATTTGCGCGGGCTGCTTGGGCTGAATCTTCCCCGCCCGCCGGTGCCGCTGCCGCCCGATCCGCCGCTTGATCTGGGGCTGATCGCCATCGCCCGCCAACGGGTTGAAGCTAATCCGCCGTCTCTGCCGACCGAGAAGGATCTGCGGCTGTACGAATTGCTGGATAGCGTGTTCGAGGAGGTCGCGTCCCTGGCCCGTCGCGCCCAGGCGGCCGATCCCGCCGCCTGGACCCATACCCATCTTGAGCGGTTAGAGCGTCTGGTGGCGCTGGGACTCGCTGAATCCGATGTCGCTGGACGCTATCGTCGGCTTTCGTAAACAGGAGGAACTGGATGGACGCCCAAGACAACGTTCCGGCTCCGCTGGTGGCCGGTTTCATGCTGTTTCCCGACCAGACCCATCTTGATCTCGCCGGTCCGTGGGAGGTGCTGACCCGCCTGCCCAATTGCCTCTGCCTGCTGATCGCCGCCAGCCCGATGCCGGTCGAATCCTCCGGGTGCGGCCTGACCCTGTTTCCCACCGCCACGTATGACGCCTGTCCGCCCCTCGACCTGCTGTGCGTTCCTGGTGGACCGGGCCATCTGGCCGCAATGGAGGACGAGGCGCTGCTCGGCTTCCTGCGCCGCCGCGCCCCGGAATGTCGTTATGTCACATCGGTCTGCACCGGGGCGTTGGTACTGGCGGCGGCGGGGCTTCTAACCGGCTATCGCGCCACCACGCACTGGCTGTCGCTGGAACGGCTGACCCGTTTCGGCGTCGATGCCGTTGCTGATCAGCGAGTGGTGCATGACCGCGACCGCGTTACCGGCAGCGGAGTTACCGCCGGGATCGACTTCGCCCTTTCCCTGACGGCGCTGTTGCGTGGCGAGGATGTGGCGCGGCGGATTTCGCTTCAACTGGAATATCATCCCGAACCGCCGTTCGGCGGAGGGCATCCGTCGGTGGCCGATCCGGCTTTGGTCGCCAAAATTCGCGATCAATCCGCTCCCTATCTCGCCTCGATGTCCGAAATCGATGCTCGCGTCGCCGACCGTCTTCGTCAGGGATGAACGCGGCCCTGGTGTCGGCGACCGGCTTTCGGCGGGTTGAAAGCCGACGCGGGCCGTTCCATACTACTTCCTTGTCTTCATTGCCTGCTATCGGGTCCCCCCATGAAACTGACCATCAACGGCGAGCCGCGTGAGCTTTCCGGTCCGGCCACTGTCACCGATATCCTGTCTCAGCTCGGCATCGATCCCCGCAAGGTCGCGGTCGAGCGTAATCTCGAAATCGTGCCGAAATCGGCCTATGGCGAAACTGCGCTGGCCGAGGGTGATCGGGTCGAGATCGTCGCCTTCATCGGCGGCGGCAACCACACGGCGGTGGAGCCGGACGATTCGTTTTTGGTTGCCGGGCGACGCTTTACCTCGCGGCTTTTGGTCGGCACCGGCAAGTACAAGGATTTCGAGGAGACTGCGCGGGCGATCGACGCCAGTGGTGCCGAAATTGTCACCGTGGCGGTGCGGCGGGTTAACCTGACCGACCCGACCAAGCCGATGCTGGTCGATTACGTCAGCCCGGAGCGATACACGTTTCTGCCGAATACCGCGGGCTGTTATACCGCCGACGAAGCAGTGCGGACGCTGCGTCTGGCCCGTGAGGCCGGAGGCTGGAACCTCGTCAAGCTTGAGGTGCTGGGTGACCAGACCACGCTTTACCCCAACATGCCGGAAACGTTGAAGGCAGCCGAGGCCCTGGTCAAGGACGGGTTCGAGGTGATGGTCTACTGTTCCGACGATCCGATCCAGGCGCGGATGCTGGCCGATCTCGGCTGCGTTGCGATCATGCCGCTGGGCTCGCTGATCGGCTCGGGTCTGGGGATTCTCAATCCCACCACCCTGCGGATCATCAAGGACAGCGTGTCGGTTCCGGTCCTGGTCGATGCCGGAGTCGGTGCCGCCTCGGACGCGGCGGTGGCGATGGAACTCGGTTGTGATGGCGTGCTGCTCAATACGGCGATCGCCCATGCTCAGGACCCGATACGGATGGCTCGGGCGATGAAGCTGGCGGTTGAGGCCGGACGGTTGTCTTTCCTGGCCGGACGGATGCCGAAAAAGAGCTATGCCGCTCCGTCCTCGCCGACCACCGGCCTGATCGGCTGATCCCGTCTGCGCCCTCCTCGTGACACTGCCGAAAAACTTGGCTAGTGTACCGCCCCTTACGATGCCTCCCCGGAGAGCTGCCCCTTGGACTATGTGAGTACGCGCGGTTCCGCGCCTGTTCTTGGTTTCGACGACGTGTTGCTGGCGGGTCTGGCTCGCGATGGTGGATTATATCTGCCGCGCGAATGGCCGCATTTCTCGCCAGCAGAGATTCGCGCGATGCGGGGCCTGTCTTACCCCGAACTGGCGGCTCGGGTGATGCGCCCGTTTATGGCCGGCAGCGTCGCCGAGCCTGAACTGTCCCGCTTATGCGCTGAATCTTATGCCGGATTTACGCATCCGGCGGTGGCGCCGTTGCGCCAGATCGGGGCGGATCAGTGGGTGTTAGAGCTGTTTCACGGCCCAACGCTCGCTTTCAAGGACTATGCCCTGCAACTGGTCGGGCGCTTGTTCGACCATGTGCTGACTCACCGGGGCGAACGGGTGACCATCGTCGGCGCCACGTCGGGCGATACCGGCTCTGCCGCGATCGAATCCTGCCGTGATCGTTCCGCCGTCGATATCCTGATCCTTCATCCCAAGGGGCGGGTGTCCGAGGTGCAACGCCGCCAGATGACGACGGTGCTGTCCAGCAACGTCAGCAATCTGGCGGTCGAGGGGACTTTCGACGATTGCCAGGATCTGGTGAAGTCCCTGTTCGCCGATTCCGCTTTCCGTGACGAAGTGCGCCTGTCGGCGGTCAATTCGATCAACTGGGCGCGGGTGATGGCCCAGATCGTCTATTATTTCTCGGCGGCATTGTCTCTGGGCGCTCCCGATCGTCCAGTCGGCTTCTCGGTTCCTACCGGCAATTTCGGCAATATCTTCGCGGGCTATTGTGCCCGGTTGATGGGGCTGCCGATCCAGCGGTTGGTGGTCGGCTCGAACACCAACGATATCCTGACCCGCTTTTTTGAAAGCGGGGTGATGCAGAGTGGCGTGGTCGTTCCCACCTTGTCCCCTAGCATGGATATTCAGGTTTCCAGTAATTTCGAGCGGCTGATGTCGCTGGTTCTCAACGGCGACGGCGCGCTGGTCACCGATTTGATGACCGGCTTCCGCCAGACCGGCACGATGGCCCTGCCTCAAGGGGCGTGGGAATCGATGCGGCCCCTGTTTTCAGCCTATCGCTTCGACGATGCGGAGACGCTGGCGACGATGCGGTGGCTCAAACGCGAGACCGGGGAAACGCTCGATCCACATTCCGCGATCGGAATTGCCGCCGGGTTCCGGGCGGTGCTTGAACCGGGCTTGCCGATGGTCGCGCTGGCGACCGCGCATCCCGCCAAGTTCCCCGACGCGGTGGAACAAGCCACCGGGACCCGTCCTGGTTTGCCGCCGCATCTGGCCAATCTGTTCGAGCGGCCGGAGCGGATGGAGACTGTCGCCAACGATGCCGGGGCCGTGAAGGACGCGGTGCGGACTTTTGTCGGTCGGGGCAGAGCATGAGCGCCGAAATTCGCGAGACCCTTCTGCCGTCTGGGCTGCGGGTCGTGACCGATCCGATGGATACGGTCGAGACGGTATCACTCGGGGTCTGGGTCGAAGCCGGAACCCGTCACGAACCGGCGGCGGTCAACGGTGTGTCGCATCTGCTCGAACACATGGCCTTTAAGGGCACGGAGCGCCGTACCGCGCTCGACATCGCCGAGGAGATGGACGCGGTTGGCGGCCATCTCAACGCCTATACCGCCCGCGACCATACCGCTTATTATGCCAAGGTGCTGAAAGAAGATGCCGGGCTGGCGCTCGACATCATCGCCGATATCCTCCAGCACTCGACTCTCGATCCCGAGGAACTGGCCCGCGAGCAGGCGGTGGTGGTGCAGGAGATCAATCAGGCGATCGACACGCCCGATGATATTATCTTCGATCACTTCCAGGCCACCGCCTATCCCGATCAGTCTCTTGGCCGCGCCGTTCTCGGTACCGAGGCTGTGGTCCGTGGGATGAGCCGCGAGACGGTTCTGGGCTACATGCGCGATCATTACTCGGCTCCGGCGATGGTGCTGTCTGCCTCGGGCCGAATCGACCACGACAAGCTGGTCGCGGCAGCCGACCGCGCCTTCAGCGCCTTGCCCGCGCCGCGCACGGCAACGACCGAAGCGGCACGCTATCGCGGCGGTGATTACCGCGAGGAACGTGACCTGGAGCAGGTTCATGTCGTCGTCGGGTTCGATGGCGTCACCTATGAAGACCCCGACTATTACACCTCGTCCGTCCTATCGACATTGCTCGGCGGCGGGATGTCGAGCCGCCTGTTTCAGGAGGTTCGGGAAAAGCGTGGTCTGGTCTATTCGATCTATTCGTTCGCGTCGTCCTACGATGATGGCGGATTGTTCGGGGTCTATGCCGGGACTGGCGAGGACGAGGTTGCCGAGCTGATTCCGGTGATGTGCGACGAAATCGTCAAGGTCGGGTCGGGCGTGCGCGATATCGAGGTTCAGCGCGCCCGTGCCCAGCTCAAGGCGTCGATTCTGATGAGTCTCGAAAGCACCTCGTCACGCTGCGAACAGTTGGCGCGTCAGGTCGCGGTCTATGGCCGTCCGGTGACGGTGGCCGAGGTGGTCGAGCGGATTGAGGCTGTAACGCCGGAGGATTGTGCCCGCGTGGCCCGTCGTCTGTTCTCGGGCGTTCCTACTGTTGCCGCGATCGGTCCGCTGGCACGGGTCGAGTCCTATGACAGCATCGCCGCCCGGCTGAAAGGGTAGGGGAGGGGCTTCGGCTCCCCCCTAAATCGCGGCACGCTGTTCTCGCCGGTCATTCGGTTTTGCTCTGTAATTCGCTTGACGACGGGGGAGCGGCGGGATACAAGCGCCTCTCTTCGGTTCGCTGAAGACCACCGCCCCTAAGGGGGTCCGTCGGCCCGCGAGTTTCGCGCACCGGCGTGCAATATTTTTTGGGGTCGCGGGTTTGGTGTCCAAAGTGGGGGTCACATGTTCGAAAGCCTGAGCTCGAAACTGGGCGGTGTGTTCGAACGCCTGACGGGGCGGGGCACGCTGACCGAGGCCGACGTCACCGAGGCGCTGCGCGAAGTTCGCGTTGCTCTGCTCGAAGCCGATGTCGCCCTGCCGGTGGTTAAGGAATTCATCGGTCGGGTCAAGGCCCGTGCCGTCGGCACCGATGTTATTAAGTCGGTTAGTCCTGGGCAGATGGTCGTCAAGATCGTTCATGATGAACTGATCGACACCCTGGGGACCAAAGGCGTTGAGTTGAACCTCAGCGCCGCCGCGCCGGTGGTGATTCTGATGGTCGGCCTTCAGGGGTCGGGCAAGACCACCACCTCGGCGAAGCTGGCGGTGCGGCTGAAGAAGGACCGGAAGAAGGTTCTGCTCGCCTCGCTCGACGTTTATCGTCCCGCCGCGCAGCGTCAGTTGGAGATTCTGGCCGGTCAGGCCGAGGTCGGTTCGCTGCCGATCGTGATGGGCGAGATGCCGGTGGCGATCACCCGCCGCGCCCTCGATGTCGGCCGTAAGGAAGGCTACGATGTCGTCATCCTCGACACCGCTGGCCGCCTGCACATCGATCAGGAGCTGATGGCTGAGGTCGCCGAGGTGCGCGACGTCGCCCAGCCGACCGAAACCCTGCTGGTCTCCGATGCGATGACGGGTCAGGACGCGGTGACCCTGGCGCGCGAATTCAACGAAAAGGTCGGCGTGACCGGTATCGTGCTGACCCGTATCGACGGCGATGCCCGAGGTGGTGCCGCTCTGTCGATGCGCGCCGTCACGGGCCGCCCGATCAAATTCCTTGGCGCTGGCGAAAAGCTGGACGCGCTCGAAGTGTTCCATCCCGACCGCATCGCCGGTCGTATCCTCGGCATGGGCGACATCGTCAGCCTGGTCGAGAAGGCGATGGAGACCATCGAGAAGGAAGAGGCCGAGCGTCTCGCCAAGCGTATCGAAAAAGGAAAATTCGACCTGGACGACATGCGCAAGCAATTCGGTCAGGTGCGGAAGATGGGCGATCTGAAAGGCGTGATCGGTATGTTGCCGGGTGTCGGCAAGATGGCCGCCGCGATGAAAGACGCCAGTGTGGACGAGAAGCTGTTGGCACGTCAGGAAGCGATCATCCTGTCGATGACGATGGCCGAACGCCGCAATCCCGACCTGATCAAGGCTTCGCGCAAAAAGCGTATCGCCGCAGGCTCCGGTGTCGACGTGCAGGAAGTCAATCGGCTGCTCAAGCAGTACATGATGATGTCCGACGTAATGAAAAAAGTATCCAAGCTGGGTCAAAAAGGGCTGAAGCGCCACGGCATTGCCGGGCTTCTGCCCCCCGGTGCGAGAATGGGGCGGTGATCTCCGCCCGTATTATTGGTTCGAACGAGAGGAAGACCCAAGGATGGCTCTGAAGATTCGCCTTTCCCGCGGCGGCGCCAAGAAGCGCCCGTTCTACAAGATCGTGGTCGCCGACGCGCGTTCGCCCCGCGATGGCCGCTTCATCGAGAAGGTGGGCACCTACAACCCGATGCTGCCGAACGAGAACGGCCAGCGTCTGATCCTGGACCAGGAGCGGGTGAAGCATTGGCTGTCGGTCGGCGCCCAGCCCACCGATCGTCTGGTTCGTTTCTTTGCCGACCTTGGCCTGATCGCTAAGGCCGAACGCGCCGAGCAGACCAAGCAGCCGCAGCCGAAGGCCAAGGCGCAGCAGCGCGCCAAGGATCAGGCCGAGCGTGCCGCCGCTGCCGCGTCCGCCGAGTAATCCGTGCCGATGTCGTCCCGTGTCTGCGTCGGAATTGTGGTAGGCGCACAGGGGGTGCGGGGTGCCGTCCGCGTCAAAAGCTTCACCGAGGATCCGGTCGATATCGGCCGGTACTCCCCGGTGGAGGACGAAGGCGGCAGCCGCAAGTTGCGGATGGTGGTGGTTGGAGAAGCCAAGGGCGTGGTCATTGCCACTCTTGATGGAATCTCTGATCGTAATGCCGCCGAGGCTTTGCGCGGTACCCGGCTGTATGTCGATCGCGACCGCCTGCCCGGTACGGATGAGGACGAGTTCCTCTATTCCGACCTGATCGGGATGGTGGCCGAGGCTCCAGACGGAACCCGTCTGGGGACAATCGCGTCGGTCGGTGATTTTGGTGCTGGCGACGTGCTGGAAATCACGCTCGCGGATGGGGGGGCGATGATGGTTCCCTTCTCTCGGGCTGATGTTCCTGTGGTCGATGTCGCGGGTAGACGACTGGTGGTGGTGCCGCCGGTCTATGCCATCGACGAGAACGAGGATAAAGAAGCCAGTGGACGCCGAGACTAAGCGGCCCTGGCGGGCAACAATGCTGTCGATCTTCCCCGAAATGTTTCCGGGGCCGCTGGGGATGTCCCTGGCCGGTCGCGGGCTGGAGGAGGGGATCTGGGCGTTGGATGCCGTCGATATTCGGGGGTTTGCCACCGATCGTCATCGGTCGGTTGACGACACCCCGTTCGGCGGCGGTGCCGGCATGGTGATGCGTCCCGATGTGCTCGATGCCGCTATTCGCGGCGCGGGCGGCACGGGACCACTGATCTATATGTCCCCGCGTGGCCGACGGCTCGACCAGCCTTTGGTGCACGAGCTGGCGGCNGGGCCGGGGGTCAGAGTGTTGTGCGGGCGCTTCGAGGGCGTCGACCAGCGGGTGCTGGAGGCTCACGGGGCGCTGGAAATCAGCGCGGGAGATTTCGTCCTGTCGGGCGGAGAACTGGCGGCGCTGGTGATGTTGGACGCGGTGGTGCGGTTGTTGCCCGGAATCGTGGGTGCGGCCGAATCGCTGGCGGAAGAGAGCTTCGAGTGGGGATTGCTGGAATATCCCCATTATACCCGCCCCCAGATTTGGGACGGGCGGGCGGTGCCGGAGGTTTTGCTGTCCGGTCACCACGAGAAGATTCGCGTCTGGCGGCGGCGTCAGGCGGAGGAGATAACCCGGCGGCGCCGGCCCGATCTGTGGGATCGGTATGTTGCCGCCATTGACGTGAGCGAGGGTTGAGCCATGGTGAACATCATTGAGCAGCTCGAAAAGGAGCAGATCGAGAAGCTGACCGCCGAACGCGGCGTCCCCAGCTTCGCGCCCGGCGACACGCTGAAGGTGAACGTGAAGGTCATCGAAGGCAATCGCGAGCGTGTCCAGGCCTATGAAGGCGTGTGCATCGCCCGCAAGAACGACGGGATCAATTCCTCCTTCATCGTGCGGAAGATTTCTTACGGCGAAGGCGTCGAGCGTATCTTCCCGCTCTACTCCCCGAACATTGCTTCGATCGAAGTGGTGCGTCGTGGCGACGTGCGGCGTGCCAAGCTGTACTATTTGCGTGATCGTCGCGGCAAGTCCGCCCGTATCGCCGAACAGACCACCGGTCATTCCGGCAAGGTGGCCGCCGCCGAACGTGCCGATGCCGCCGCCGCCAAGGCGAAGGCGAAGGAATAAACTTGACCTGATCGGGCCCTCGTCCGTCCCGTCCGCCTCTTTTCTTTGGAGAAGATGCGGACGGGGTCGGGATGCCCGATGGTCGGGTGCGGCCTCGTTGCCCGGAGGTCCCGGACGCGATGTCGAGGCCGTGCCGTATTTCAGGAAATCGATATGGCCAAGCCTCGCACGCTGTTCGACAAAATCTGGGACGCCCATCTGGTGGACGTCCAGGATGATGGTACCTGTCTGATCTATATCGACCGTCATCTGGTCCACGAAGTCACCTCTCCGCAGGCTTTCGAAGGGCTGGAACTGGCGGGTCGTCGCGTTCGGCATCCCGCCCAGACGTTGGCGGTGGCCGACCATAACGTGCCGACCACCGATCGCTCGCGCGGGATTGAAAACCCCGAGAGCCGCCTCCAGGTCGAAACCCTGGCCGCCAATGCCGCCCGCTTCGGCATCGACTATTACCCGATGGACGATATTCGTCAGGGTGTGGTCCACATCGTCGGGCCGGAACAGGGCTTTACCCTGCCGGGCACCACGATTGTCTGCGGCGATTCCCACACGTCCACTCACGGCGCATTCGGCTCGCTGGCGTTCGGCATCGGCACCTCGGAAGTCGAGCATGTGCTGGCTACCCAGACCCTGGTGCAGAAGCCCGCCAAGAACATGCGGATCACGGTGAAGGGCAAGGCTCCCGCTGGTGTGACCGCTAAGGACATCGTGCTGGCGATCGTCGGCCGCATCGGTACCGCTGGCGGTACCGGCTATGTGATCGAATATGCTGGCGAGGCGATCACCGACCTGTCGATGGAAGGGCGGATGACCGTCTGCAACATGACGATCGAGGCGGGCGCACGCGCCGGTCTGATCGCTGCGGACGAAAAAACCTTCGCCTACGTCGCGGGCAAGCCGCGCGCTCCCAAGGGCGCCGCGTTCGAAGCCGCCGTGGCCTACTGGAAGACCCTGCACACCGATGAGGGCGCGCAGTTCGATGCCGAGATCGAGATCGACGCTTCGACTCTGGTGCCTCAGGTGACGTGGGGGACCAGCCCCGAGGACGTGATTCCGATCACCGGCACTGTGCCGAACCCGGCCGAGATCGCCGATGAGGGCAAGCGCAAGGCGGTTGAACGCTCGATCGCTTACATGGGCCTGACCGCCGGGATGAAGGCTACCGACATTCCGATCGACGTGGTGTTCATCGGCTCTTGCACCAATGGCCGCATCGAGGATTTCCGCGCTGCCGCCGAGGTGTTCAAGGGCCGCACGGTTGCCCAGGGTGTCCAGGTTCTGGTCGTGCCCGGCTCGGGTCTGGTCAAGGAACAGGCGGAAGCCGAAGGCCTCGACAAGATTTTCCTGGAGGCCGGTGCGGAATGGCGTGAACCTGGCTGTTCGATGTGTCTGGCGATGAATGCCGACCAGTTGAAGCCGGGCCAGCGCTCTGCCTCGACCTCCAACCGTAATTTCGAGGGGCGCCAGGGACGTGGCGGCCGCACCCATCTCGTTTCTCCGGCGATGGCGGCGGCAGCGGCGATCACCGGCAGGCTGACGGACGTGAGAGGGCTCTAACGCCATGGACAAATTCACTGTTCTTACCGGCGTCGCGGCGCCGTTGCCGATGATCAATGTCGATACCGACATGATCATCCCCAAGCAGTTTCTGAAGACGATCAAGCGGACGGGTCTTGGCAAGAACCTGTTCGACGAGATGCGCTATACCCCGGACGGCAAGGAAGTTGCCGATTTCGTGTTGAACAAGGCAGCGTATCGCTCGGCCTCGATCTTGGTTTCGGGTGCTAATTTCGGCTGTGGATCGTCGCGCGAACACGCGCCATGGGCGATTTTGGATTTCGGCATCCGCTGCGTCATTGCCCCCAGCTTCGCCGACATTTTCTATAACAACTGCTTCAAGAACGGCATTCTGCCGATCAAGTTGCCGCAGGAACAAGTTGACAAGCTGATGGACGACGCCAACCGCGGTGCCAATGCGGTGGTGACTGTCGATCTGAATAAGCAGGTCATTACTGGTCCCGATGGTGGTTCTATCCACTTTGACATAGATCCGTTCCGCAAGCACTGTTTGCTGAACGGACTCGATGACATCGGATTGACGTTGCAGCGCGATGCCCATATCGCTTCGTTCGAAGAGAAGCGGCGGCAATCTTATCCGTGGCTGTAAGCAATCCTGCAATTTCATGACAGAGGTTGACGCCACCCCACGAAGGGGCTAGGCAGCAATCTTACGGTATAATTTGGGAGTCTAGCATGGCCGCCAAGAAACTTCTGATCCTTCCCGGCGACGGTATCGGCGTTGAAGTGATGGCGCAGGTGCGTCGTATTATCGACTGGCTGGGCAAGCGTCGGAAGATTGAGTTCGATCTGTCCGAAGGGTTGATCGGCGGGGCCTCCTACGATGTCCACGGAACCCCGTTGTCGGATGGCACCTTGGCCGAGGCGCTGGCCGCCGACGCGGTTCTACTCGGCGCGGTCGGTGGGCCGAAGTGGGACAATCTGCCGTTCCAGTTCAAGCCCGAGCGCGGTCTGCTCAAGATCCGTAAGGAAATGGGCCTGTTCGCCAATCTGCGCCCGGCGACCGTGTTTGACGCCCTGGCTGAGGCCTCGACGCTGAAGGCCGAGGTCGTGTCTGGCCTTGACATCATGATCTTGCGCGAATTGACCGGCGGTCTGTATTTCGGCGAGCCGCGCGGGATCGAGACCCTGCCCGATGGTTCGCGCAAGGGCGTCAATACTCTGGTCTACACCACCGAGGAAGTTCGTCGTATTGGCCGTATCGCCTTCGAACTGGCCCGCAAGCGCAACAAGCGGGTCTGTTCGGTCGATAAGGCCAATGTTCTGGAATGTACCGTTCTGTGGCGTGAAGAAATGATCAAGCTACAGCAGGAAGAATTCCAGGACGTCGAGCTGTCGCATATGTATGTCGATAATGCGGCGATGCAGCTAGTTCGTAACCCCAAGCAGTTCGATGTGATGGTCACCGAAAACATGTTCGGCGATATCCTGTCGGATTGTGCGGCAATGCTGACCGGATCTCTGGGGATGCTGCCGTCGGCTTCGCTCGGTGCCCCCGACGCGACCGGCCGTCGCCGTGCTCTGTACGAGCCGGTGCATGGGTCCGCTCCGGATATCGCCGGGAAAGACATGGCCAATCCGTTGGCCACCATCCTGTCCTTCGCGATGTGTCTGCGCTACTCCTTCGATCTGGCCGAAGAGGCGGACATGATCGAAGCCGCGGTGAAAGCCGTGCTGAAGGGTGGCCTGCGTACCGGCGATATCATGCAAGTCGGCAAGGCCAAGGTCTCGACCACGGTGATGGGCGAGGCGGTGGTTCGCGAACTCGACAAGATGATCTGATCGCTCTTTCGCGACCAGAATCTATCTTATGAAGAAAGAGAGCGGGGCAAGCCCCGCTCTTTTTTGTCAAAACGGCTTGGATTTTCGTCTATCCCCCCGAGACCACGCTGACCTGATGGCGAAAGCCCGACAGGACGCGGCGTTCGAATTCAGGCAGCGACAGCCGCGCCAGTGATTGCAGCAGCGATGAACGCAGCGCGACGTGATAGGCTGCGTTGACCCGGCAGCCGCCGCCGGGCAGTGGGGTAAAGCTCCAGATCAGGCGGAACAGGGTAAACGGTGCCTGACGTGAGGTAATCTCAAGCCGATGCGGGGGATCGAACACGGCTCTGGTCTGGAAGTGAGCCTGGATAGGCCCGGCTCCAAAGGCGTTATCGACGTCGAGCACATTGCCGTGGCGATGGCGGATGCGGGCGGTGCGGCAGAACGGCAAGAAGCGCGGATACGATTCGATATCGACCGCGATGTTGAATAGCTGCTCACACGAGTGAGTGGGGAAATCGAGACTCCATTGTCCGGCGAGGGGGGGCGTCATTGTGGGTCGGTCGGCTTGGTGACGGGAAAATATGCCGAGTTACTCTCGGATGAAGGAATAGGCCGTAAGGTACGATTCCCTTTATCCTCCTTCTTACGGATTTCGGCCCCGGTATAAAAAACCGTTCGTTCCCAAATCCGTCTCTTTTGCATGCCCACCACCTTTAGCGACGTTAAGTTGATTTTATGCGGTAACGTCTCCCCTGTCATCCGTTGCCGCAGAGGGTGCCCTTTAAGCAGCGGCGATTGCCCCGGTCGGTCGGGCGCGTTTATAGTGGCGGCATGAACGGTTTCCCTGCCCATTTCCCCGTGCGGCTGGTCGTGCTTGTGGCCCTGGCCGGGCTGGTGGCTGCGTGCGAGCCAAGTTGGAACGCCCGCGCTCCGGTGACGAAGGGGCCGTCTGGCTCCGCTCAATCTCAGCGACCGCTTTCAGTGACGGTTGTGGCTGGGGATACTGTCTATTCGATTGCGCGCCGCTATAACCTGTCGGTACGCGATCTGCTCGACGCGAACCGGCTTGAACCGCCTTATCAGCTGAATCCAGGGCAAGTGCTGCGCCTGCCCGGCGGCGGCACGGATTACGTGGTGCAGAAGGGGGATACCCTACTGGGACTGGCTCGCCGCTTTAAGGTTGATTTCAACAGTCTGGCGGCAACCAACAACAAGACGCCGCCTTATGTCGTGCGGGTTGGCGAACATTTGACCCTGCCCGGCGGCGATCGTGGCGGTGACCCTTCGCCGTCCGTTTCGACGGCCTCCACGTCTCCGCAGGCTCCGGCCCAGCAGGTCCAGACTCAGTCGTCCCAGGTTGTGCCCACGTCTTCGCCGCCACCGTCGCCGTCATCGTCGCCGGGGCGGCTGGTGATCGCTTCGCCGCATGCCGAGGGCGGCTCTCCGGCGGTTTTGCCGCCACCACCACGTGATACCCTGGCCAATGTCCCCTCTTCGTCTTCGGCGGGGGGGGCGTCAGCGCCATCGTCATCGTCATCGTCCGCTCAAGTGCCGCTTCAGCCGCCGCTTTCGGCTCCTACTCCGGCCTCAACACCAACTCCAGCCCAGACTGCCGCCGTTGCGCCGGTGGAGGCTACTCCACCCGCCCGATCTTCGGGGGCGTTTCTATGGCCTGTGAAGGGAGAGGTGGTTGCCGAATTCGGCCCGCTGCCGGGCAAGGGCCAACATAATGACGGCATCAATATTGCCGTTCCTCGTGGCACCCAGGTCAAAGCGGCAGAGAACGGAGTGGTGGTCTATGTCGGGAATGAGTTGAAAGGCTTTGGGAATCTTTTGCTCATCAAGCATGCGGATGGTTGGATGACCGCCTACGCTCATACCGAGCAGATGAAGGTTCGCCGTGGCGACAGAGTGCGGCGGGGTCAGATAATTGCAACCGTGGGCAGTTCTGGTAACGCGGCACAGCCGCAATTGCATTTCGAGATTCGGCGCGGCACCGAGGCGGTCAATCCGCTCGAACATCTACAGGATAGGGTGTCTGCGATACAGGGGCTGTGGATGAACTCTTTCTCTTGACCTTCGGCCGGTCAAGGATGATATCGAGAGAATGAGCAGCCCTCTTCTTCCTCGTCATCCCGAGAAGGTCCATCGACCGGATCGTCCCAGCCCCCCGAAGCCGGCCTGGATACGCGTTCGCGCCCCCGTTTCGACCCAGGCGGTCGATGTCGCCCGGTTGATGCGGGAGAACCGGCTGCACACCGTGTGCGAGGAAGCCGCCTGCCCGAATGTGGGCGAATGCTGGGGCCGTCATCACGCCGCCTTCCTGATTCTGGGCGATATCTGCACCCGTGCCTGCGCCTTTTGTAACGTCCGTACTGGCCGTCCCGGCGCGGTCGATGCCGACGAGCCCGAGCGGTTGGCCGCTTCGGTGGTAGCGATGGGATTGCGCCATGTCGTTGTCACCTCGGTCGATCGTGACGATCTGCCTGACGGTGGGGCCGGTCATTTCGTTGCTTGCATCGAGCGGATTCGTGCCGCCAGTCCCGACTGCACCATCGAGGTTCTGACTCCCGACTTTCGTGATAAAGGCGACGCGGTTGAACGAGTCGCCGCCGCTGGACCCGACGTCTTCAACCATAATCTGGAGACGGTGCCGCGCTTGTATCCCTCGATTCGTCCCGGTGCCCGCTATTTCATTTCGCTTCGGCTGTTGCAGCGCGCCGTGGAAGCTTCCCCCGGTATCGTCACCAAATCCGGTTTGATGGTCGGCTTGGGCGAAACGCGCGAGGAAGTCCTTCAGGTTATGGATGATCTGCGCGCAGCCGGAGTTGCCGCGCTGACGATCGGACAGTATCTTCAGCCGACGCCGAAACATGCGCCGATCGAGCGCTATGTCACCCCAGAGGAGTTCGACGATTACGCTGCCCAGGCTCGGGCCAAGGGCTTTGCGATGGTGGCCTCGACGCCGCTGACCCGTTCTTCCCATCATGCCGACCGTGACTTCGAGGTCCTGCGCGCTCTGCGCGGGCAGGCCGCATCCTAGAGGACTTCATGCCCACTCATGCCGAAAAGCGTATTCTGCCATACGCCCCCGAAAAGCTGTATGCGATGGTCGCCGATGTCGAGCGCTATCCAGATTTTCTACCGTGGTGTGTGGCGTCACGCATCCGTCGGCGCGACGGCGATGTATTTTTCGCCGATCTGGTGATCGGTTTTAAGATGGTACGCGAGCGTTTTACCTCGAAAGTCACCTTGGACCCAAATCGCCGGGTCGATGTCACTTATACCGAAGGCCCGTTCCACTATCTGAACAATCATTGGGTGTTCAACCCGATGCCCGACGGCACCACCGAAATCGATTTTTATGTCGATTTCGAGTTCCGCTCGAAGCTGCTCCAAACCCTGATCGGCGCGTTGTTCAACGAAGCGGTGCGGCTGATGGTTTCAGCGTTCGAACGTCGTGCCCGTCAGCTTTACGGTTCAGATCCCGCGCCGCGCCCGCTCTGATCAGAGGATTTGTCTTCCCTCGGTTCCGGCCGAAGCCGCCCGGCCTATGACGAAGGCTGGGCGAGGTTTCCCAGTGCGTCGAGGCAGTTCAGGGTGATCTGGCTCCGTCCCAGGGTGACCATTTCGGCCTGTTCCCATTTCGACAGAACCTTGTTAACGCTCTCGCGACTGATGCCAAGATGATCGGCGAGTTCCTGTTGCGATAGGCGGATTGTCGGGGCGGCCTCGGGAACCTCGCGGCTCGACAGCGTGCCCGCCAGTACCAGCAGGTGTTTGGCCAGACGACCCGGCAGCGACAGGAACACCACGTCTTCGAGCAGGTCGTCGGCCCGGCGCAGCCGCTCGCACAAAACACGGAGAAGGTGAAGCGCCAGGGCAGGGTGGCGGTCGAGAAAATCGATCACGTCGCGCCGGTCGAGCGTCAGAAGCTCGCTGGGCTCCAGTGCGGTAGCATCGGCGGAGCGGCGTCCTCCGTCCAAGACCGCGATTTCACCGAACAATTCTCCCGCCTTGATCAGTCCGTAGGTGACCTCGCGTCCCTCGGGGGACAGCGTGCTGATGCGGATCACGCCTGCAATAACTAAGTAGAGCCTGTCGCCGGGATCGCCCTTGCTGAATAATTGTTCGCGTGCGGAGACGCGGATTGTTCTGGCCTTGGCCGCTAGTTCGTCAAGTAGGGAGGCTGGTACCGCCGAAAACAGTGGGGTCAGAGACAGCATCTCGCGGCGGCGAATAACGGATTCATTCATGAGGCGGGCAACTCTCTCCGAGGGCTGGGCGGTCGGGGGGCTGGCGGTCAAATCTGGAACCGTGCCCCAAGGACTCCCAAGGCTGGATGCGGAACGCACCAAGCTTTAGCCCATATGGCGCAGCCGGTCGAGATACTGGTCGACCTCTGTGCGCATGATCGACGCTTTGATCGACAGAGCGTCGGCCGAGCGGTTCAGCTCACCGGCGGCAGAGCTGGAAACGGTCAGGGCTTCGATCGCGCTGTTGACCGAGGCGGTGACCGATTTGGCTCCCGAAGCGGCTTCGCCGACGTGATTGGCGATAATCGCGGTGGCGCTGGTCTGAGCTTCAACCGCATCGCGAACCTCGGTCGCGACAACATTGATACCGGCGACCGAGGTGACGGTGCTGGTGATGGTGTTGACCGCATCGTTGGTGGCGCGGATCGCCTCATCGACCGAGGTGGCGATCTCCTTGGTGGCGCGGCGGGTCTGTTCAGACAGTTTCTTGATTTCATCGGCGACGACGGCGAAGCCGCGTCCGGCCTCTCCGGCCCGTGCCGATTCAATGGTGGCGTTCAGAGCCAGCATCCGGGTCTGACGGGCGATCCCTTCGATGGTCTGGCCGATCCGACCGATCCGGCCGGCGACTTCCAGCAGATGACGCATCGCCGCATCGGTGGCCTGGGCGGTCTGAGCGGCTTGTTCCGCCGCGTTCGAGGTGCGGACCACATTGTCGCGGATGTTGCTGATCGATTGGGCAAGCTGAGACGTGTTGCTGGAGATGTTGTCTACGCTGTAGGCGGCTTCCTCGGCGGCGGCGGCCATATTGACCGTCTCGAAGTCCATGTGTGACAACCGACTGAGCATTTCGTCGGAGTGGCTTTTCAGCGAAAGAGCCATGGCACCGACTTCCTCGACCACCTGCTTGATCGAGCGTTCAAAGTTACCGGCCAAATCCTGGACCATCTTGGCGCGGTTTTGGGTCTCGGCGGCGAAATAATCGTGGGTAACCACCGAGACATCCAGCATCACCACCCGCATGACGATACCGGCGAGCGGAATCGACCCTCGCTTGGTCCTGGCAATCTGCTCCAGTGCCCGCGAGGCTCCGGCGCTGGCCATCGCCTGATACCAGTTTGCCCCCAAATCCATATAGGCCAGCATGAACCCCAGTTGCTGGGCGGTGGCGTTGTAATCGGCGGTGAACTCGCCGCGATAGAGGTGACACCAATGTTCTTCTAACACGCCCGCAAGGGTGGTGCGGGCATCGCCGGTCAGCTTGTCGCCAAAGGGAGGGAAGCGGCTGACCCAGGTCAGACTGTCACCAACCAGCGCTCCCATCGCCTCGACCACCGGGGCGGAGGCGGTACGCAAGGTTTGGCTGTCTTCATCCTCGACGGCGAACAAAGCCTTGGTTTGGGCGACTCGTTCGCGCACGCTGAGCGCAGCCGGAATGCCGGCGACGGCGGTGGGTTTGTCGTCAATATCGAAAAACAGGTCGCTGTTCCCTCCGCTACCCTGTGGCGTAGGGGGAGCGGGGGAGGCCGGTGCGTCGTCGAACAGTTCGAAATCGTCACTCATTCACTGACCGTGACTTTTGAAGTGGGCGTCTGACTGGCACAACGATATGGCCCCTATCGTAGGCGGCGGAATTTTCACATTCCAGAGGAACAAAGAGTAACGGCCTCAGGATTAATACGGAAGTGATGAATCGTTCTTTTTTCAATCGCTTGGCTAGGGGGGATTGGACGTTCTACACATAATCATCTACTGAATACCCAAGTCTAAGCCTATTCCTCAGGCAGTCCTTCGACCAGAGGGACGAAACGGACTGCAAGAAAAGGACGGATATCGAGTCCCTCTGGAGTTTTGGCGATCAGCACCAGTTCTTGGTCTATCCCGCCGACATCACCCAAGGGCAGCACCATAAGGCCGTCTGGCTTCAATTGTTCGAGTAGGGCGGGCGGGACATCCGGCGCGGCGGCAGTGACGATGATGCGGTCGAATGGTGCTTGTTCCGGCCAGCCGCGTGAGCCATCGCCCAGGCGGCAGGTAACATTGTGGATGCGAAGGTGACGTAAACGCGCTTCGGCCTCACTCAGCAGAGGGCGATGGCGTTCGACCGAATAGAGTCGTCGGCACAGCGGAGCCAGCACGGCCGCTTGATAGCCCGATCCGGTGCCGATCTCTAATACCTTCATCCGTTCGCCGACCGCCAGAGCCTGGGTCATCAGCCCGACCACCATCGGCTGGCTGACGGTCTGGCCGCGACCGATTGGCAACGCGACGTTCTCGTATGCCTGATCGAGAAAAGGAGGTGCGATGAAGTGGTGGCGCGGCACCCGCCCAATCGCCGCCAGAACCCTCGCATCGCCGACACCATGTCGTCGCAACTCGGCCAACAGGCGATGAACGCGGGATTCGGCCGGACTCATGGGAAGATGGCGGATAAGGCCTGCATGGTAGGGCGATCTGTCAGGTCAAAGCACAGCGGCGTTACCGAAACCGCTCCTCTACACACCGCTTCGATATCCGTGCCGGGGATGCCGCGATCTTCGGCACGCTGGGCGCCGATCCAAACGTAGGGATCGCCACGCGGATCGGCGCGTTCGACGATCGCATCGCCCAACTTACGCTTTCCCTGACCGGTGACCTCGATTCCGCTGACATCGGCGGTGGCAACGTCGGGGAAATTGACGTTCATCAGCACGTTGCGGGGCCAGCCCAGGGATAGCAGCCGTCGGATCACGCCTACCGCCCAATCTTCGGCGGTGTCCCATTTCACTGGCTCGGGCGGTGTGACGAATTGTGACAGCGCAATGGCGGGAACGCCCAGGATTGTCGCTTCCATCGCCGCCGCCACTGTTCCGGAATAGGTGACGTCCTCGCCCAGATTCGAACCGCGATTAATCCCCGACAGCATCAGGTCGGGGCGCTTGTCCTTGATGATATGGTTGATGCCGAGCAGAACCGCGTCGGTGGGGGTGCCATCGACGGCATAATGGCGGGGGGATAACTCGCGCACCCGAAGCGGACGGCGGATCGTCAGCGAGTGCCCGGCGGCACTCTGCTCGTGTTCGGGGGCAACCACCCAAACATCGTCCGACAGAGTACGGGCGATGCGCTCCAGCACCTTGATTCCCGGCGCGGCAATGCCATCGTCGTTGGAGATCAGGATGCGCAGGCCCGATAGGTCGGCGACGGGAGCAAACATTAGCCGATCTGCTCCAGACCGCCCAGATACGGCCGCAACGCCTCGGGCACGGTGATGCTGCCATCGGCCTGCTGGTAGTTCTCCAGCACGGCGATCAGAGTGCGCCCCACCGCCAGCCCCGATCCGTTCAGGGTGTGGACGGGGCGGGTGCCCTTTTCGCCTTCGGGCCGGAAGCGGGCCTTCATCCGTCGTGCCTGGAACTCGCCGCAATTCGAGCAGGACGAGATTTCGCGGTAGCGTTGCTGACCCGGCAGCCACACTTCGATGTCATAGGTCTTGCGGGAGGAAAAGCCGGTGTCGCCTGCGCACAAGACTACGACGCGATAGGGCAGCCCCAGCCGTTGCAGGACCGTTTCCGCACACTTCGTCATCCGCTCGTGCTCTTCGTCCGAGCGGTCGGGATGAACGACAGCGACCATCTCGACCTTGTGGAACTGGTGCTGGCGGATCATACCGCGGGTATCCTTGCCCGCCGACCCGGCTTCGGAGCGGAAGCAGGGGGTCAGTGCGGTCATCCGCAGCGGCAAATCCTTTTCGTCCAGGATCGAATCCGCGACCAGATTGGTCAGCGGCACCTCTGCGGTGGGGATCAGCCAGTGGCCCGTGTTGGTTTTGAACAAATCCTCGCTGAATTTGGGCAGTTGGCCGGTGCCAAAGGCAGCGGCGTCCTTGATCATCAACGGCGGATCGATTTCGGTATAGCCGTGTTCGGTGGTCTGAATGTCAATCATGAACTGGCCGATTGCTCGCTGCAATCGGGCCAGGCTTCCCTTCAACACCACGAAACGGGCACCGGACAGTTTCGCGGCTCCGTCGAAATCCATCCCCAGTTTCTCGCCTAGAACGTCGTGGTCGAGCGGGGTGAAGTCGAAGGCGCGAGGCGTGCCCCAGCGGCGAATCTCGACATTGGCGCTTTCGTCCGGGCCATCGGGAATCGAATCGTCGGGCAGGTTGGGCAACGACGCAAGGGCCGTTTCGATCTCGGCCCCCAATTCCCGCTCTTCGTCTTCAATCGCCGGGATGCGTTCCTTAAGGGCCGCGACCTCGGCCATCAGAGCGTCGCAATCGCCGCCCTGGCGCTTGATCTGGCCGATCTGTTTCGACGCTTCGTTGCGCCGCGCTTGCAAGTCCTGAACGGTGGTCTGAGCCGAGCGACGGCGCGCGTCAAGCTCTAGGATCGCCGCCGATTGGGGCGGCAATCCGCGCCGGGCGAGGCCGGCATCGAACGCTTCGGGATTGTCGCGAATCGACTTCAGATCGTGCATGGAACGGCATCCGGGAAATTCTGTTAAGCCGTTGCTTATAAGCCTGCACAGGACTCTTGTCGAGACACGGCGCGAACATCCCGCCTCCCGCCGGAAAGGGAATTCTCCCTATCCGTTGAAGTCGGTTTCTTCGATCGCGTCTGAGTCCTCAGCGGCTTCTTCAGTCTTGGCGCGCCTCTTTTCCATCGCGCGGGCGGCCAGAATCGATAGTTCGTACAGCAGGACCATCGGGATCGCCAACGAGCATTGGCTCACGACGTCGGGGGGGGTCACAATCGCGGCGAAGACGAAATTTCCAACGATGGCAAAACGGCGCTTTTCCGCCATGCCCTTTGCGGTGATCACCCCAACTCTGGCCAGCAGAGTCAGCAGAACCGGCATCTGGAAGGCCAGTCCGAAGGCGAAGATCAGGGTCATGATCAGCGACAGCGATTCGTTGACCTTGGCTTCAAGCTGGATCGGGAGCGATCCCGGTGTTGCCACTAGCGATTCGAAACTGAGCAGATAGGTGTAAAGACCCGGCAGGACGATGAAATAAACCAGGGCCGCACCAAGTCCGAATAGGATTGGCGTGGCCAGCATGAAAGGCAAAAAGGCGCGCTTCTCGTGCTTGTAGAGGCCAGGGGCGATGAAGGCCCATAATTGACCTGCCCAGATGGGGAAACAGATTGCGGCGGCAGAGAATCCGGCAACCTTCATGAAGGTAAAGAACGCTTCGGTGGGGGCGGTATAGATCAGACGACGGCTGCCCCCCTTGGCCAGCGCCGCAGCCGAATAGGGCTCCAGCAGGAAATCGTAGATCGTACCGGAGAAATAGTAGCAAACCCCGAAGGCAACGATGAAGGCCAGCGCCGACCAGATCAGCCGACGGCGCAACTCGATCAGGTGGTCAAGCAGCGGCATGGTTTTGTCATCGGGGGTATCTGTCACGTCGGGATCGCCCAGGTCAGGGTGCGGGCGGCCGCGAGGGCGGCGCGTCGGCGGGAATCGGCTCGGGCACAGGGGCGGGGGCCGCAGAATGAAGCGTGTCCGGTGGTGGCAAGGTCATCGCCCGAGCCAGCTCGCCATCAGGATCGACCGTTCTGTCGATCTCCTGACGCAGCAAGGATGGGTCGGTCGCCTTGACGATTTGTTGCTTGACCTCTTCCAGTTCGGATTCGCGCACCATGTCATCGAATCCGCGCTGGAAATCGGTGGCCATCAGGCGAGCCTTACGGGTCCAGCGACCGACCTGACGCAGGACCACGGGCAAGTCCTTTGGCCCGATCACGATCAGGCTGACGGCGGCGATCAGCGCCATCTCGTCCCAGCCGATATCGAACATCAGGACTCTCCCGTGCAGTTAAAGGATCTCAGCCCTTGTGGAGCGGATCGTGCTGCGGAGCCGCGTGCGTCGCGGTGGTGGTGGGGGCCGCAGGCTGTGCCTGGACGCTGGCCTGGGGCTGTTGCGGCGCAGGTTGTGGAGCGGCCGCAGCCTCGTCGTCACCGTCCTTCAACCCCTGCTTGAACGCCTTGACCCCTTTGGCCATATCGCCCATCAGCTTGGGAATCTTGTTGGCGCCGAACAGCAGCAGCACGATAACCAGAACGATCAGCCAATGCCCGATGCTCCAGCTTCCCATGACCTATTCTCCTCGACGCGATGAAACGATGGCCCGGCGGCCGGGGCCGGATCATCGCAAAAGACGACGCCTACCGCAATGCCGCCGGCCGATAGAGATGGAAATACCCTGGCGGATCAGGCTTTCAGCAGCGACAGCAGCCGTTCCGCCGCGGCGATGTCGCGTTTAAGGGCGGCCCGGCGGCTGGTGGCCTCGGCGTCCTCTCCCCATTGCTCGATCTGGTAGGTCTCGTCAAGTTGGGACAGGCTCCAGGCGGCTTCGGCATCGATCCGTTCTTCGGCCAGAGCCAGGGCCAGGATCAGCGAGCCGGTGGCGGCGGCGGCAGCCTGGATTGCTGTCAACCGCCACGAATCCTGGGCGTCGAGATGGGTCGCCAGCGCCGCCAGTGCGTGATCCGGCTGTGAGACCGCCAGGACAGAAACGGTCGATGCCAGCGGAGCGGCCAAAGTCTCCGCGGCCCAGTCCAACAACGGCTGCCACTCCCGGCTTTGTCGCATGGCCAGATCGGCCGGGGCTTCGGCGCGGTAGCACAACAGATCGGTTCCGGCATAAGCCATCAGGTAGCCGGTGATCGTCTCCCGCTCGGGTGCAACTCGGTCGAGCGCGGTGCTGGACAATTGGGTCAGTGGCATCGTCGAAGGCAGGATTGTTTCGACCTGGGCGTCCCATTCGGCGGCGACCGCCTCGGCCAGGGGGCGGGCGGGCACCAGCAGGAAGCGCCCGCCGGGCGTCCGTACCGGGCGTCCGTCAAGATGAACAGCGAAGCCGCCCTCGCTCTCTGCGGCGGAGGCGGCTTCGTAAAAGCGGCGAAGGGTGGACAGGCTCACGGGAACGGACCTCTGATGTTAACGCCGCCCCATGACGGCGCGGCAGGGGGCTGGATCGACCGGTGGCCGGGTGGCTGCCGGGCGTTGCGAGAAGGGGCGTAGGGCGGTGTTTTCCCCACCAACCAAGGGAGCGGCCAATCCTCCCCGCAATCGGACGGCACTTCCGCCCCGGACGGCGAAAACGAGATCGAGCATTTCGGTGCGGAGATCGAGAGTCCCGTTGCCCAGAATTGCGGCGCGCGGGGTCTCGACGGCAAGCCCACGTTCGGCGTTCGCCAAGCCGTTCTTTACGCCGATGCGGACCGCGGCACAGCGCAGGTGAATCGGGTCTTCGTCGCCGGTTCCGCCGTCAAGAGCGGTTAACAGACGCGCCGGAACCCCACCGGCAGCGCTCGCCATCAGGCCGGTATCGTTGACTCCAGCCAGGATATGGCCGTCCAGCGTACCGGCCAGCATGCGGGGGCTGACGCCTTGGGCTCGCAGATCAACCATCAACTCGGCGCGGCCGCCATCGAAGGGGAAGCCACTCGTGATCCGTTTTAGATCAAGTCCGCTGCCCGACAGTTTCATCGCAGCGATGGGGGTGTGATCCGAGGCGTCAAGCATGGCTTCGCCGGACAAGGCTCCGTCGCCCAGTTTGGCGGTGAAGCCCTCGATTCTCAGCCGTCCGCCGGTGAGGCGGACTGTCGCAGCGGCCTCTGTGAGCGAGATCGATCCCACCGGGAAGCTGGTCGCGGTGATTCCAAGATCGACATCGATACTGCCGAGACGGTCCAGTGCCAGCGGTTCGTTGGTCAGCAGTCGCTCATCGACGATCGGGATCGCCGGGCGCGACGGTGACGTCTGGACCGTTTCCAGCAGGCGCAACGGATCAAGGCCGAGATCAGACAAGCTGAGGGATGTCGCCGCTATTTTCCCGTTCACGGTCAGTTTGGGCTGGACGGTCAGAGCCAGATCGCCGGTCAGGTCGTTGCCGCCGATGGTCGCTTTTATCCCGGACAGCCGCCAACCACCGGTCGGGCTGTCGGTCAGCTTACCGCCTGCCCGTAGCGCGCCGCCGGTGGCGATGTCCAGTCCGAACAGCCGTCCCGGTCCGGTCAGGCTGTCGGCTTCGGCGGTGAGGGCCAGATCGAGTCCGTGCCCGGTCAGTGGTGACGCAAAAGATCCGCGCGCGCCCAGCAAAAGAGTGTCGTGCTTACCCAGAACGGCGTCGATGTTCTCAAGCGCGGGCGCCTGGACGGAACCGACCAACCGCGCCGCCATTTTGTAGGGGCCGATCGTCGGCGGAGTCTGTCCATCGGCGGTTGTCAGCAAACCGGCGCGGTGCAGCAGGTCGTTCAACTCGTCGCCGCGCGCATCAAGAACGATGTCGAGTCCTTCGCCGGTCAGAGGGTCGGCGATGCTGCCGCGCGCCACGACAACGGTTCCGCTGATCGTTCCCTTCAATTGGACAGGGAAGGGGCGGTGCCTCTTGCGGGTATCGGCCGGTCCGACGATTCCGGTCAGTTCAAAGCCGGTATCGGCCCAATGGCCGCGACCTTCCAACGTCAATCGTCCGCCTTCGATGCTTTCGGGGCGAATTCGACCCTGCGACAACAGGATGCGGGTTTCCGGGGTGGAGGCGTCGGTCACCCACAACAGGGTCGCGTCCTCAAGCTGGACCTCGCCCAGGGCGAAGCTGGTCGCGGGTACGACGTCATCGTGAACCCGGTCGAGTCCGATCCCGGCGGCGGCGGCGATTGCGGCGGTTGCCGCCGGAGCGGTGGCGGGGGTCAGGCGCAAAGTCGGGCGGATCAGCAGCAACCGCTCGGTACGGAACTGGCGGAACAGTAGCGGCAGCAGCCCGACCCGTGCCTCGATGCGGTCAACCTGCAACAACGGTGCCGACGATCCCGGAACCGATAGGCCCAGCCCGGTAATGCTGAGACGGGGAGACAGACCCAGACGCAGCTTGACCGGGCCGTTGAAAACCATGTTCAAGCCGGTGGCGGCCCGGACACGATCGGCCAGAACCGCCTTGTAGCGCTCGGTATTCACCGATTTGGCGGCGGCAATCGCCGCTACCGCCAAAATCAGGGCGGCGGCAAGGACGATCTTTATGATTGTGGCGGGACGCATGACCGTTCTCCGATGACCGAGTCGAGTACTCGGGTCAGGTTTTCAAAACTGTCCAGAACCACTTTGGCTCCGGCTCCGCGTAACTCCTCCAGCGACTGATAGCCCCACGAAACGCCAATAGCGGCGGCGCGAGCGGCGTTGGCCATCGCCATGTCATAAGAGGTGTCGCCGATCATCGCCACATTGGCGATGGCAACGCCGCATTCGTCGGCGGCGCGGTGCAGCATCGACGGGTCGGGCTTGCTGGGATTCTCGTCGGCGGTCTGGATGGTGACGAAACGCCCGTGCAGTCCATGAGTGTCAAGCATCGCCTCGACTCCTCGCCGTGACTTGCCGGTGGCCAGCCCGAGCAGCCAGCCGTCCGTCTCTAACTGATCAAGGGCGGCAAGCGCTCCGGGAAACAGCGGGTCGTCGTGCTCCGGCATCAGGCGAAGGGTGTGAAAGGCGCTTTTATAGGCTTCGGCGACAGCACGGTGAGTCGCTGGTGTTGCCCAGGGCAACAGCATTGCGCAGGCCTCGACCAGCGACAGGCCGATGATTTGCCGCACATGATCGGGCTTTGGGGTGCCGAGATCGAGTCGGCTCCAGGCGATTGTCATCGCCGAGATGATGGTGTGCTGGCTATCGATCAGGGTGCCATCGACATCGAACATGGCAAGGCGCAAATGCGTCATGGTGAATCGCCGTATGTGGGGGTGGGCGGACAATAGCGCAGCGCAGCCCGCGGACCAATCATCGTTATTAAATGATGACGATTAGGAGGGGGGGGACTGGCCGAACGGAACGAAACGGCTGCCGAAGGCTCGCTCTTCGTCGCTTAAATCCGGGACTTGCCGCGAAATTTGTCCATCGGGAGGGATCTGCGGCTCGACCGGCATCTCCTCCGCGATACTGATTTCGACCAGGATCGGTCCACCCGTCAGGAACAGATCGGCCCCGATTTGCTCGACATGCTCGATTTTACGGTACTCAATACCGAAAGCCGATGCGATCCGGTCGAAATTGGGAACGCTGTACAGCCGTCCCGTCGCCTCATGGCGGCCGCCGCAAGTCTGATTTTGGTCGTACTTGATGAGGCCGTAGCCAGAGTTGTTGAACACCACCACGGCGATTCCCAGATGGTGGTAGGCTAGGGTCTGCAAATCCTCAAGAGTGGACTGAAGCCCGCCATCGCCAATCATCGCCACCACCTGTCGGCGGGGTTGCTCCAGCACCGCGCCGATGGCTGCCGGCAAGGCATAGCCAGCAGGTGCATGGCTTCCCGCCGCGAACAGGGAATGACGGCGGCGGTGGAACATCTGGAACAGCCAACACAAATTGGCTCCGGTGTCTCCGATCACCACCGCATCGAGGGCCAGACATTTCGATAGACGCTGCATTACCGCATATGGCGACAGCACCCTGTGTGTCCTGGCAAAAGTCGAAATATCGCGGCCGAAATAGCGGGACCGGCTCTGTTCCAGATACTCGTGCCAAGCGCGGGTTGGCAGCGGTGGCGTCAGATGGTCGAGGACCTGCGGCAAAAAGCGCAGGTCGAGACAAGTTCCCTGACACCTGTCTGTGGCCAGACGGGTCAGTTCATGCGCGTCGATATCGATAACGTGAATGCGTGCGGCGGGAGCAAAATAACGGGGATCGCTGCTGCGCAGATTGTCGTCGAGGTGGCTGCCCAAAACCAGGAGACGGTCGCAGTTCCATAGGGCGAAATTGGCACCACGGTTGCCGTGACGACCGATGGCACCAAGATAGCTGGGCAGATCGTGGTCGAAGCAGGAGAGGGCGCTCCAGCTGGCGACAAACGGAACCCGGTCGCGGCGCAGCCAGTCGGCCAGGGCGACCGAACAGCCCGCCCGCCCGACGCCGCCGCCCAGCAACAGCAGCGGGCGTTCGGCTTCGGCCAGAAAGGCGGTCAGGGTTGCGCCGATCGTTTCAGTGTCTGGTGGCGGCAGGTGCGGGACCGCTTCGGGTGGGATAATAATGGACTGGTCGAGCGGTTCAGCCTGAACTGCGACGGGAATGTCGATCAGGACCGGCCCCGGTCGCCCCGCGAGAGCAAGATCCCAGCCTTCGTCCAGGATTCGGGGTAGATCGGCGACTTGCGCGACCTCGAATGCGGCCTTGACGATCGGAGCGACGATTGCCGCGATTGGCGTCCGTCCGACGTCGCTCTGGCCGGTGATGAACAGCGTCGGGACTGAATCATGATAGGCGCAGGCGATCCCCGTGACCATGTTGGTGGCGCTGGGGCCACCGCTTGCCATCGCTACTCCGATCCGGCGGGCGGCATGCCATACAGCGTTGGCCGCCAGCGCTGCCGAACGCTCGTTGAAATGAGTGAAGTAATCGATGCCCGGCTGGCGGGCGATGGCGTCGATCATCCGCGCACACGATGCGCCTGCCGTGCAATGAACCCGCCCGACTCCTCGATGCCGCAAAAAAGCGGCGACGTAGTCCGCTCCGTTCAAAAGACCCGTCTCCGTATCGGCTCCCGCTTGCCCTGTTGGGGCGGTTCTCAAGCCTGACAGCATTACATTCGGATGGGAAAAGGAAAAAGCCGCCGGGACGATCTGTTGACCCGGCGGCTTTCAGATAAGGATGGCCAGACCTGAGCCGCGATCAGTGATCGCGAACGACCTGGGCCAGCAATTCGGCACTGCGGGACGACCCGCCCTGCAACCCGCTACCATCGGCCAGCCGGATCGCCTCGGCGACCTCGACTAGGCACTCGGTGTTACGGTTCTCGACTGCATCCAAAGTCCAACCGGCGTTGCGTCCCTCGGCCGACAGCATTGCCGCCTCGGTTTGCAGGGATTGGGCCAGATCGAACAGGCGAGCCGCATTGGCGGCGTGGCGTGCCGCCGCTACCGTCGCGGATTCGGCGGCCACCGCCGCGGCGGTGGCGGAACGGTCGTCGCCATTCAGCCAGCCCTTGGCCCATGCGACCCAAGCGGCGTTGCTTTCATTGTCCAGCGCATGCAGAACCGCGAAAGCAACCGATTGGGTGATCGTCAGGTCGTCGCCAACGCTCATCCTTCCGCCCCCCCGTTGGCCGGGGCCGCACCCTCACGCGGGCGACGGCGCACGGTCTTGGGATCGGCGGTGATCTGACGATAGATCTCGATCCGGGCACCGTCCTCGATGACGGCCTCAAGGGTGGTCGCTTTGCCGTAGATACCGACCTTCTGAGCCTCCAGATCGATCTCGGGGAACTGGCGCAGGATGCCGGACTTCTCGATCGCGTCCTTGACGGTGCTGCCTTCGGGCACGTCGATGGTCAGCCAGGACTGACGTGCCGGGGTGGCGTAGACGACTCCGACCTTCATCGCTCTTCTCCTTAGACGCTGTGAGCGCCAGCCATGCGGATTTCCTTGCCGGCGGCAAGGTCGATCATCCGCTTGGCGACCAGAACCAGACCGGTGACCAGGAACCCACCCGGAGGCAGGATTGCGAGCAGCACGCCGGTATCGGCGGGCAACAGCCGCAATTCCATGAAATGGAAGGCCGGTCCCAGCAGCAGGGCGGCATCAGCGAAAATGGTGCCGTTGCCGATCAACTCGCGGATGGCGCCGATCACGACCAGCGACAGGGTAAAGCCAATCCCCATGAACAGTCCGTCAACGAAGGAGCGGCTGACCGGTTCTTTGGCGGCAAAGGCTTCAAGGCGCGCCAGCGGAAGGCAGTTCGACACGATCAGCGGGATGAACAATCCCAACACCTTATACATCTCGTGCATCCAGGCATTCATGCACAGATCGACCAGGGTGGTCATCGAGGCGATGATGAGGATGAAGACCGGGATGCGGACTTCCTGGGTGATCGTCTTGCGGAACAACGCAACCAGCAGGCTCGACGCGGCCATCACCAGGGCGGTGGCAAGGCCGAGGCCAAGGCCGTTGGTGGCGCTGGTCGTTACCGCCATGGTCGGGCACATGCCCAACAGCATGGCGATGACGCCGTTATTTTCCCACAGACCGTCCTTGATGATCGTCTTGTAGGGCGTAGCCATCAACCGGCCTCCAGCATCTTGGATTTCTGTTCGTCGAAGAAATGCAGACCTTCGCGGATCGCGCCAACGACGCCGCGTGGCGTGATGGTGGCGCCCGAGAACTGGTCGAACTGACCGCCGTCCTTCTTCACCTTCCACTTCTCAAGCGGGGTGTTGGCGAATGACAGGCCGTTGAAGCGCAGGATCCAGTCCCCTTTATCGACCTGGATCTTGTCGCCCAGACCGGGGGTTTCCTTGTGGGTGATGACACGGACGCCGAGAACCTTGCCCTCGGCATCGACACCCAGCATCAGGCGGATCGGACCCGCATAGCCGGTGCCGACAATGGTATAGGCGACACCGGTGACATGTCCGTCCTTGGTGGCGCGATAGACGGTGATGTCCTCGCCCTTCGCGTCCTTCAAGGTGATGGTGTCTGCGACCGGCGAATTGTCATGGATCGCGGTCGGCAGCACCTGGGCCAGCGAGCGTTCCTTGTCCTCAAGGATGCGCTGCTTGATGTCGTCGTTGGTCTGCTGGTCGGTGACGGCCAGCACGACGCCGAAGCCCAGGCAGAACGCCCCCAGGATCGAGGCGTGAATCCAGGTGGCGCGGCTCATTTATCCCCCCTGTTCAACGGCAGCGGCTCGCCCTTGCGGGTACGGCCAAAGGCGCGCGGGCGAATGTGGTGGTCGATGATTGGGGTCAGCGCGTTCATCAGCAGAACCGCGAAGGCCATGCCTTCGGGATAGCCGGCGAAAGTGCGGATGACCCATGTCAGGAAGCCGATGCCGATGCCGTAGACCAGCTGTCCCGATTTAGACACCGGAGAGGTGACGTAATCGGTGGCGATGAAGAATGCCCCCAGAATGGTCGCACCCGACATCAACTGGAAGATGCCCGGCGTGAAGCGATCGGGATTGATCATGCTGAACACGGTGCCGAGCAGGAACAAGGTTCCCATCACCGCGACCGGGATGTGCCAGGAGATCACCCGCTTGGCGATCAGGAACAGGCCACCCAGCAGGATCAGCAACGCCGACGTCTCACCGAAACTTCCGGCATGAGTGCCGAGCGCCAGACTGGTGATATCGGGGGTGGTCAGAATCGACTGGCTGACTGGAATACCCCGCGACAGCTCGGTCTTGATGTAGCCGAGAGCCGAGGCGGCGCTCACCGAGTCCAGCACGGACGAATGGCCGAAGATAATGCCGATGCTATCGAGCAGTCCGGGTGAACCTGCGCTGCCCAGCGGCGCCGGCTTGACGAAGGTGGTCATCTGGAGCGGAAACGACACCAGCACCGCGATACGACCGACCATCGCCGGGTTGAACACATTTTGACCGAGACCGCCAAAGGCATGCTTGGCGAGGCAGATCGCGAAAACCGCAGCGACGAAACACACCCACCACGGAGCCCACGGCGGCATGCTCATCGCCAGCAACCAGCCGGTCAGAACCGCCGAACCATCGGCAAGGGTGGGGCCAACGGGGCGCTTGGACAAGGCAAGGCACAAAGCCGTCAAGCCCAACGCAGGACAGCACGGTGACCAGGAACATCAACGCTGCCGGCCAACCGAACAGCCAGATATCATACAGCGTAGCGGGGAGCAGCGCCGCCAGCACCAGGGTCATGGTGCGCGAGACGCTTGTGGGAGCGTGGGTGAACGGTCCGCTCTTATCGACGGCGATTCTCATGCGTCTGCCTTGTTCACGTCAGAGTTTTGCGATTGCGCCTTGGCGCGGGCTGCGGCGTCGCGCTTGGCCTGGGCGATCCGTTCCAGACGGGCATTGCGGGCTTCGACCAGAGCCTTGGTTTGCTCGCTCTTGCGGCGCTCGCGATCAAGCGCGTTCAGCCGGCCCTTGGCATAGTTGAAGTAATGGACCAGCGGAACATAGGACGGGCAGATGTACGAGCAGGATCCGCACGACACGCAATCCTGTAGGCCGATCGCGGCGGCTTCTTCCAGCCGCTCGTTGCGGATCAGCGCAGCCATCTCGACGGGAACCAGACCGCACGGACAGATCGATACGCAGGTGCCGCAGCGGATGCAGGGCTGGCTCGGTCGTTCGTTGACTTCCTCGCCGGTCAGAGCCAGCACGCCCGAGGTGCCCTTGACCACCGGAACAGCAGTATCGACGATCGGCTGGCCCATCATCGGGCCGCCGCTGACCAGACGCTTGATCGGGCCGCTGATTCCGCCGCAGAAGCCAAGCAAATCGTTGATCGGCGTGCCCAAAGGCACTTCGATGTTCTTCGGCTCCCTGATGCCGTTGCCGCTGACGGTGACGACTCGCGACAGCAGCGGGCGACCGAACCGGACGGCATGATGCACCGCGCGGGCGGTGGCGACGTTGTGGACCACCACACCGACATCGGCGGTCAGTTTGCGTGCTGGAGTTTCCCGTCCGGTCACCGCCTGGGTCAAGTGGCGCTCGGCCCCCATCGGATATTGGACCGGAACATCGACGATGGCGACGTCGAGCATGACGGTGGCGGCCCTGCGCATCGCCTCGGCCGCTTGCGGCTTGTTTTCCTCAATCGCGATTACGACCTGGGGGGCCCCCAGGGCGTGAGCCATGATCCGCGCCCCGTCGATCACTTCCGCGGCATATTCGCGCATCACCCGGTCGTCACAGGTGAGATAAGGTTCGCATTCGGCGCCGTTCAGCAGGAGGATTTCCAGCTTGTTCTTGTCGCCGAGCCCCAGCTTAACCGCCGAGGGGAAGGTCGCTCCGCCCAGACCGACGATGCCGGACTCGCCGACGCGGGCGCGGATGACCTGGGTCGATTCGGCGAAGGGATCGGCGATCGGAGCAGGCAGGTCGGCCCACTGATCCTTGCTGTCGGCTTCAAGCACGATGGTCAGCATCGGCAAACCCGACGGGTGCGGCGCTGTTCTCTCGGCGATTTCGACGATCCGGCCCGAGGTCGGCGCATGGACCGGAGCCGACACGACGCCCTGGCCGCGCGCCAGCATTTGACCTTTCAGCACCAGATCGCCGACCTTGACCACCGTGCTGGCGGCGGCCCCCATGTGCTGCTGCACCGGCAGATAAAGAACCGACGGGATCGGGAGCGCGACGATCGGCTTCTCGCTGGTCAGTTCCTTGCGGTATTCGGGATGAATGCCGCCCTTGATGGGAAACAACTTCATGAACCGTCGCTCCTACAGAGCTTGCAAAACAATCGGACTGGGGCAACGGACTTCCGCGCGGCAAACGCGGAACTCTTTTGCCGCAAAGGTTTATCGGATCGGCTGTACCGATTAATGCGTGGTGAGGGCACCCGGTTTGTCCCAGTGCCACGTCGCCAGGGTCGGCAACACCGGACGCATCTCGATCGCCTCGGTCGGGCAGGTCTTAACGCATTTTCCGCAAGCGTGGCAGACATCGGCGATGACGGTGTGAACCTGCTTGGCGGCCCCCACAATCGCATCGGTTCCGCACTCGTTGAAGCAGCGCAGGCAGCCGATGCACAGATCCTCGTTCACGAAAGCGACGGTCGGGCCGGTCTCGACATGATCCGAGGCGTCCAGGCTTACGCCCAGGCGCTTGGCCAGCGCTTCGGCGGTGGCATGGCCGCCGGGGATGCAGGCGGCGACCGAAGCGTGACCTTCGGCCAGGGCGGCGGCGAACTGCTGACAACCGACAAAGCCGCACTGTCCGCACTGCGAGCCGGGCAGCATCGCCTGAAGCTCGGCTTCAAGCGGGTCGGCCTCGACTGCGAGATAACGGGCGGCAACTCCCAGGAGGGCACCGAGGGTGACGCCCATGGCGGCCAGACCTCCGACTGCGATCAACATGGCGTCATCTCCCTAGTTGGTGGCCATGCCGGAAAAGCCCATGAAGGCAAGGGCAAGCAGGCTGGCGGTGATAAAGCCGACCGGCGGGCCGGCGAACAGGCGGGGCACCGAGGCGAGCGCGATACGTTCGCGCAGACCGGCAAAGATGACCATCACCAAGCTATAGCCCAGGGCCGAGGCGAACCCGAACAGGGTGGCGTTGACGAAGCTCATCTTGCCTTCGACCAGCAACAGCGCGAGGCCCAACACGGCGCAGTTGGTGGTGATCAGCGGCAGATAGATGCCCAGCGTCTTGAACAATGTCGGCGACACCTTGCGCACGGTCAGTTCGGTGAACTGAACCGCAGCGGCGATAACCAGAATAAAGGTAACGGTGCGCAGGAAGCCAACATCATAAGGCTCAAGCAGATATTTTTCGACCGCCCAGTCGCCCATGCAAGACACGGTGATGACGAAGGTGGTCGCCAGACTCATGCCTACGGCGGTTTCCTGCTTGGTCGTCACACCCATGAACGAACACAGGCCCAGGAAGCGGGCCAGCACAACGTTGTTGACCAGAGCCGCTCCGACGATCAGCAGCAGTAAATCGTGCATCGAATATCCCTCACCCGAGATCGGTATGGCAGCTTTCGCCCGGGCCTGGGCCGTAGGCGCGGCGGATAAAGCGGGGAGACAAATCCCCCCGGTTGGCAAGGTGGGTCGCGGACAGCCGGGCGATCACGATCCCCAGCCCCAATCCGGCGACGGCCCCCACCATGGTCCGGGTTTCTCCGCCACCCATCTGGTCGATGGTCACCATCGCCACCAGCATGGTCAGCAGCGGAATGGCGTAGGCGGTGACCGACGCCCGCAGCAGCGAGCCGCCGCCCAGGCCGACCACCACCCGGTCGCCGATACTAAGTCCGGCGCTGTTGGCCAGGGTAAAGCGCTTGGCCAGCAGCCGGGAGGTGTTGCCGGTCTTGGTGCCGCACAGCGCCGCCGACATACAGCCGTTACAAGAGCCGGTCGGTTCCGGTTCGAGAACGGCCAGACCGCGTTCAAAGGCCACCACCTTGGCGATTGCCTCGATGGTGTTGTCGCCTCTCGGCGTCGCTGTGTGGTCCAGTCCCTGGCTCATGTCTCCATGCCGCCTTTCAAATAAGTCTGTCCCTTTTAGGCCGTCACCGTCGCGGTGACACCATCGGGAGTGACAAAGATTGCCGTCAGGCCACCGGCGGCGCGCAGGATCTCTTGACGCCGTTCGACCGGAGCCAGCAAAAGCGCGGTCGATAAGCCGTCGGCCGTGGTGGCGTTGTCCGCAATCACCGAAACACCCACCATAGCCGGTGCGGTCTTGCCGGTACGGGTGTCGATCAGGTGGGTAAACTGACCTGCATCGTCGAACAGGGTGCCATAGCCGCCCGAGGTCGAGACAGCCTTGTCAACGACATCGATTTCGGTGATGGCGCGCGAGGGATCGGCCGGGTTGGCAATGCCAATCCGCCACGCCGAACCATCCGGCTTGGTCGAGAGCGCGCGGGGCTCGCCCATATCGACCAGCATGTTGACGAAGCCGTGGCTGCGCAGCACGGCCGCAACGCGGTCGGTGATGTAGCCCTGGGCGCCGGAATTCAGCGTTACCGCCATGCCAGGACGAGCCAGGACGATGGTGCGGTTGATCGGATCGATCTCGATGCCGCGCCAATCGACCAAAGCCAACGCCTTGGCCATATCGGCGGCGGCGGGACCGGCGGGGTCGGGATTGTTGCTCGTGAAGTGGCTGAAATACAGCTGCCACACCGGCTGAACCGTCGGATCGTAGACGCCATCGCTGATCTTCGCCAGATCGCGGGCATGGGTCAGCATCTCGATCAGCTCGACCGGAGCATTGTCCAGGCGACCGTCGCGGTTCAGCGCAGTGATCGCGGAATCAGCGCGATAGACGCTGAAGATCGATTCCAGCCGGGCCAACTCGTCCAAGCCAGCGGCAATGGCGGCGCGGGCCTTGGTCTCATCGGTATGATAGAGCTGAATGGTCGAGGGCGCGCCGAGAGTGGTGCCTTCCCAACGGATCAGTCGGGCGGCGTGCGCCTGGCTCGCCTGCCAGATTAGCGGCAGACCGGCGGCGGCGGCCAGCACGGTAATGGCACGACGGCGGTTGATACGGACGGTCATAGAACCTCAGCCCTCCTCCAGCGAACATCCTGGTCCCAGGGCGGGTGCCGCCGCTCCAGGATGGATGGATATGCTTAAATCTTAGTCACGTTGTCAAACATGCCCAAAAAAGCGTCTAGGTGCATCCTAGGCTACCCAAAAGCGCGGTTCAAGTCCTACCTACCCCTGACCGCCATCGGATGAACCATTACAGATTGGCAGAATTCTCCCGAATTCAGCCATTGTGCAACGCACCCCAGCCGCATGGCTGGCATGTTTAACCGAAAATGATGCGAAAAACGCCACAAAATTTCGTCACCCATCCCTGTCACAGCGAAGTGACATATTGGTGAACATAACTTTGGGTATAGAAGTGGTCTGGGTGGGGGAGGGGGCGAGGGTTAGTCCGGTCGCCGCACCACGCCAAACCAATAAGCCTCGACGCCGTGAATCGCCCGGAACAGATCGTCAATCTCCATCGGCTTGGCGATGTAGCCGCAGGCTCCGGCGCGATAGGCGGTGGCGATGTCCCATTCCGATGTCGAGGTTGACATCACCACTACAGGGAGGTGGTTCAGCAGGGGGTCGGCGCGGATTTCCTCAAGCACCTGGATGCCGCCCTTGCGCGGCATATTGATGTCGAGCAGCACCAAGTGTGGCATGTCGATATCGTCGTCGTTTAAAGGCGGGCGCAGTCGCTCCAGCGCTTCGATGCCGTCACGCGCCCGTTCGACGATACAAGGGAATGGACCTTCCCCGATTGCCTGCGAGACCAGGGCTACGTCCCCCGCATCGTCGTCAACGACTAAAACACGATAAGGAGACACAGCGTTCATTGGGACTTACCGCAGTTTGTCGAGGTTCTGTTCTGTAATAACAGCGGAACGGTGCCGTTAAGTCGCGGCATTGGCGGTGTGATGCCAAGTCAGCGTCGATCCGGGCGTCTTTTCCGATCACAGCTTTATGAGCTGGAAGCTCGATCCTATCTCGGATATCGCCCGTATGCAAACCGCGTTCTGCGGAAGGTGGGGATTGTCACTTGCATGACGGCCTCTGCGCAGCTATACAGTAGTTGAGAGACGCACACGCACGTGCCTATGGCCCAGTGGGGTTATGCAACGACGATCGCGTCCTTTTTGGAGAAGCCGGCTTAAATTCGGGCCGGTCCCCGAAAGGGAGGTGGACATGGTTGTGACCCGTCAACGGGCCTGTATCCCAAAAATTGAAAAAAGTATGTGACGGCGGACAGGTAAGGCTGGTCTATCCGGTCGCCTGCCGCCGACGCGTTACGCGCCCAAACCCTCCCCTTCGCGGGGGAGCGGGTTTTGATGTCATGTTTGGTTCGGCAACCTTAATGGACGGGAACCGCTTGCCCAGTGGAGACTAGATAAGATGAAGCATATCGCGTTTGACGGACGATTGGTGGTGATAGGATTCGGCAGCATCGGACAGGGGGTTATGCCGCTGATCCTGCGCCATATTGACATTGATCCTACCCGGATCACTATCATCACGGCCGACGAACGTGGTCATGACGTCGCCAACGAATATGAGCTGCGCTTCATCAATCAGGCTCTGACGCAAGAAGACTATCGCCCGCGTCTGTCGGCGATGTTGGGTAAAGGCGACTTTCTGCTCAATCTTTCTGTCGATGTGTCGTCGGTGGCTCTTGTCGGGCTGTGCCGCGAACTCGGCGTGCTGTATCTCGATACCTGCATCGAGCCGTGGCCGGGTGGTTATACCGATCCCTCTCTCAGCCCCAGCCACCGCACCAACTATGCCCTGCGCGAGACGATGATGAGGCAGCGCTGCGACGGGCCGGCTTCGACCGCGTTGATCACTCACGGTGCCAATCCGGGGCTGGTGTCGCACTTCGTCAAGCAGGCTCTGTTGAACGTCGCCGCCGATACCGGCGTGACGGAGGCCATTCCGGCCGACCGCGCCGGGTGGGCCGCGCTGGCGCAGCGCCTTGGTGTCAAGGTCATCCATGTCGCCGAGCGCGATACCCAGGTTGCCGACCGGCCCAAGGAAAGGGGCGAGTTCGTTAATACCTGGTCGATCGACGGCTTCGTTGGTGAAGGCTGCCAGCCTGTCGAACTGGGGTGGGGATCGCATGAAAAGGCCCTGCCCGCCGATGGCCGCCGCCACGATTTCGGCTGCGATAGCGCGATTTATCTGATGCGTCCCGGTGCCAGTCAGCAGGTGCGGACCTGGACCCCGACCGAAGGGCCGTTCCATGGTTTCCTGATCACCCACAGCGAGGCGATCTCGATTTCGGATTACCTGACGGTGCGCGAGGGCGACACGGTGACGTATCGTCCGACCTGCCACTACGCCTATCACCCGTGCGACGATGCGGTGAAATCGGTTCATGAACTGGCGGGCAAGGAGTGGGTTCAGCAGCCACGTCAGCGGCTGATGATGTCCGAGATTACCGGCGGTATCGATGAATTGGGCGTTCTGCTGGCCGGTCACGCCAAGGGAGCCTATTGGTACGGCTCGCAGCTTTCCGTCGGTGAGGCCCGCTCGCTTGCGCCGCACAATAATGCCACCAGCCTACAGGTGACCGTTGCCGTTCTGGCCGGGATGGTGTGGGTGATGGAAAATCCCCAGCGCGGCATCGTGGAGCCGGACGAGATCGATTTCCGGCGCATTCTCGAAATCTGCCGTCCTTACCTTGGGCCAGTGGTCGGAGCCTATACCGACTGGACCCCGCTCGACGGGCGCGGCACCTTGTTCCCCGAGGACATCGACACCAGCGATCCCTGGCAGTTCCGCAACATCCGGGTCCTCTGATCCGGCGATGGCGGGCGGGCGTCGTCAGACGTCCGCCGTCTTGCCGATCTCAACCGCCTCGAACCGGCTGGCGTGGAACGATGCCGACCAGTGTTTCGTATCCAGGCCCGCCTTCGCTTTCAGGTGGGCGAGGAAGGCGTGGCGCTCGGGCAATTGCTCCCATACCGAGGGCAGAAAAAGTGCCCGCCGTCCGCCATCCTCAATGATGAGGCCGTCTCGGCGCGGCCGTAATTGGGCCAGCAAGTCGGCTTCGTTGGTGAAGTGCATCGCGACCGGCGGGGTTAAGACCGATATCGAAACGGTCAATTCCTCCAACTCGGCTTCAGTCAGGGGCGGAAAGCGCGGGTCGCGAAAGGCGGCTTTGAAGGCGTTATCGGTGATATCCTCTGCCAGCGAACGCCAGGCGTTTGGTGAACCGATGCAGCCGCGCAACAAGCCCCGACGCGTCAAGGTGACAAAGGCGGCTCCGGCGGCATCGAGGTGTCCCGAACGCTCGGATGGTGCCGATGCGGGCGTTCCATGAATTAGTCCGTGACGGATCGAACTCCAGGCCAGATCGAGCAGAGTAGGGCCGATCGCCCGGATTGCCTCAACGTCGCCACCTGTTTCATATAAGGCCCAGGCACCATAGCCGACCACGCGGTCGCGGGAACCGGCCGTATCGCCGGAATTGCGCAGGTCGAGGCGATCAATCTTCATTCCCCGCCGCTGCGCCGCCAGCAACAGCCCGGCCAGTGGGTTTCGTCCGCAGGCTGAGTCGAGGGCCAGTTCGGTCCCATCGAACCGTTCGATTGCGGCGGCTGTGCCGCTGTCTTGCCGGCGGCAGGACTCGTAATCGAGATAATGTGACAGGTCGGTCGAGACCACGATCAAGGTCTCGGAGTCTCCCCAAACGGTGTCGAGCGTTGCCGCGACGATTTCAGCTGAAGCTTCGCCGACGAGGATCGGCAGCAAGCGGAAATCGTCTCCCAGAACCGCTTGGAGGAAGGGAAGTTGAACTTCCAATGCATGTTCCTGGGCATGAGCCGGGTCAGAGATGCTGTGATCGGGGAGAGTCGTCAGCCGCAAAGCGCTGTCCCGGTCCAAGAGAACCTGCCCCAGCGGCGAGGCCCAGGCTTCGGCGTCGCACAGAGCCAGCCCACGCAACGCGATCCGATGCGACGGCCCCAAGAGCACCACTCGCCGCACCCGTCCTCGTGCCGGAACCAACTGGGCATACGCGGCAGCGGCGATCGGGCCGGAATAGACCCAGCCGGCATGAGGGACGATGATCGCCTTCGGAGTGGTCGCTCGGGCATGCGGCGCGGTGGCGAGCATCGTTGCAATCTGATGGCGGATTGCGATCGGATCGGAGGGGTAAAACTGTCCGGCGAAAGCGGGGAGACGAATTGCAGTCACTTGCTCTGCCTCTCTCGAGCTTTTTGCTCGTTTTCATGGTACTCTTCAGTCATGAATAATGCCATCCACGGCTCTTCGCATCCGGCGCGCCATTGGCATCACCTTGATGACGGCCGGGTGCAGTGCAATGTTTGTCCCCGTCTTTGCGTTCTACGAGAGGGGCAGCGCGGCCTATGCTTTGTACGGGCTGCGACGACGGCGGGGGTGGTTTTGACCACCTATGGCCGTTCGTCGGGGTTTTGCATCGATCCGATCGAGAAGAAACCGCTCAATCACTTCCTGCCCGGCACTCCGGTTCTGTCGTTTGGCACGGCTGGATGCAACTTGACGTGTACGTTCTGCCAGAATTGGGACGTTACGAGGGCCAGCACCGTTGACCGGCTGAACGATTCCGCCTCGCCTGAGGCGATCGCCGAGGCGGCGGTGCAGTTGGGCTGTCGGTCGGTCGCCTTCACCTACAACGATCCCGTTGTGTTTCTGGAATACGCCACCGATGTCGCTCAGGCTTGTCACGAGCGCGGGCTGAAGACCGTGGCGGTGACGGCAGGCTATATCAATGCGGTGGCCCGGAACGATTTTTTTACTGAAATAGACGCGGCCAATGTCGATCTGAAAGCATTTTCAGACGATTTCTACCGCCGCCTGTGCGGTGGGCGGTTGGAGCCGGTCAAGGAAACCTTGCGCTGGCTGGTTCACGACACCCCAACCTGGGTCGAGATCACGACGTTAGTTATTCCGGGGGAGAACGATTCTCCCGCTGAAATCGAGGCGTTGTCGAGTTGGATCGCCAATGCGCTGGGGCCGGATGTGCCGCTGCATTTGTCGGCATTTCACCCGGACTGGAAAATGCGCGACCACCTCGCGACCGATCCGGCGGTTTTGGCTCGTGCACGCCGGATTGCCTTGGCCAACGGTCTGAACCACGTCTATACCGGGAATGTTCACGATGTCGAAGGGGCCAGTACGTGTTGCGCAATCTGCGGTGCCAGATTGATCGAACGCGATTGGTACCGGCTTACGGGATGGGCCTTGACGGCGAGCGGGGGATGCTGCGCCTGCGGTACCCGATTGGCCGGATTGTTTGAACCCCGCCCCGGCGATTGGGGGTCTCGGCGTCAGCCGGTGCGCCTGGGGGAATGAGACAAACTCCCCCCGGCTCGGCCAGAGGAAACCGGGAGGCGTTTGTCGTTAGGGATCAGGCGGCCTTCTTGGCCCCCTCGGCAAAGCGGGTATTCAACGGTTCCAGCACGGCGGAAACGGCGGTTGTGGCGACCTCTGCCAGCTTGCGCGATTCGAGGATAGCGTCCTCGACCGACTGCCGGGCCAGACGGGTCTGAAGCTCGGCGAATTCGGCCGGACTTTTTACCGCGAACAGTGCCTTGAAGGCCGCGTCGGCCTTGTCGATTGAGCGAGCCAGAACCGCCTGCTGCGCCTTGGCGATGTCTTCAATTGCCTTGACGCTGGCGGCGCTGCTTTTGCTCAAGGCGTCGGCATTGTCTTTGCTGAACGAGACGAATGTCTCGAATCCGTCGATTTTAAAGCTCATCACAGATCCTTTCCAAATATCACAAAGCGGGTCGTCGCCGACACACGTCATTGTGCAGTGCAGCATTGGGTCACTTTAGCCCTTTGGCGACCCAGTGCAACTTGATTTTTCCGCAATGCAGCAAAAACCGGGAAAGGGTCAGCGGATCACGGCAAAATCGCGCAGGACGCCGACTTCAAGTTGGGTTTCACGCAGGCGGTAGCTAACCGCGTCGCCAATCGAGACGATGCCAAGCAACTGACCATCGGCGACGACAGGAAGGTGACGGATGCGCCGCTCGGTCATCACCAGCAGAACGCCTTTGACCGAATCGGTGGGCGAACAGGTTACCACCGGGCTCGACATGATGTTACGAACCGGCATATCGATCGCTGCCTTGCCGAACTGGCTGATGCCATGAACGATGTCGCGTTCGGACAGGACGCCGAGAAGAGCTCCCGACGTGTCGCATACGACAGCGACACCGACTTTTTTGCTTGTCAGCAGACCAGCAGCGTCGGCGATCGAGTGATCTGGCCGGATTGTGAAGATATTACGACCTTTGATATCCAGAATAGCAGCGACGGACATTGTTCTTTCCTTCCGACCCGAAACTGAGAGCACTCCTTTCGTCCACCATTGGCGGCGAAGGCGTCCTATAACGATTCAAGACTTGGTGTCGCAGCGCTTGAGTTTCAATGGCGGAGTGAGGAGGGATGTCATGATCGTCGTGGGGCCGACCACAAACACCAGACAGGGATCGGTTGTCGTTATCAAGGCGCGTGGCGGAACCATCCCATCCTGTCATAACGACCGGATCGTTAGCGATGTGCGGTTTCGATGTGGCCCCCCTCATTTCAGCATGATAGGGGGTGGCTCGTCGCCACTTCCGCCTTCGCGTGGCGGCGACTATTGTGCGGATCCTTGCGGCGGGGTGGCGCTCAGACCGAAAGATATAGTTTTCAAGCATGTTATTCTTACGGGAGACTCAGGGTAAAAGTCTTTAGTAAAACTTGTAAGTAGTCAAATGTAAATTTGAAAATCTGTGTGGTTTGGATATGCTAAGCTGCCTTTTTAAGGGCGCATTATCACAATGTGAGCAAAGCAGCACTAGTTTTGATTTCTACAGGACGACTAAAGGGCGCACCCTCATGAAGGCACTTAGTATTCGCCAGCAAATTCTCCTGATGCCCATCCTTTCGGCTGTGGCAATTTTAATGGTTGGCATTTTTGCCGCCAATATTGTCCACGATAAAATCGATGCAGCCCATCGCCTCCAGATCAAAAGCGTCACCGAAGCCGCCGTCCGGGTGGTCGGGTCGTTTCAGTCTCAGGTGCAGGCCGGTCGGCTGGATGAGGATCTGGCCAAGACTCTGGCCCGTGACGCGATGCGGGCGATCCGCTTTTCCGGTCAGGAATATTTCTACGTCTACGATTATGACGGCAAGTTACTGTCTCATCCGATCCGGAGCGATCTGGAAGGGACCTATAAGCTGAAAGATACGGTTGACTCAAACGGCGTCCGCACTATCGACGCCTTGATCAAGGCGGCGCGGCGCGGCGGCGATTTTTTGCCGTTCCAGTGGGCTAAGCCTGGTGAAACGGTTCCGACCGCGAAGCTGGGCTATGCCGCTGGATTCGATCCGTGGGGGTGGATGGTCGGCACCGGCGTCTATGTTGACGATGTTGAGGTTGAAACCCGTCGGGCATTAGGCTTGATCGCGGCCGCCGGTGGTATCGCCCTGGCTTTGTCGGTTCTGGTCGGGCTGCTGGTTGCACATGGCATCGGCCGACGGGTTCGCGCCCAGTCCGAACGGATGCTGGCGTTGGCCGATGGCGACCTCGATACTCCGATCAAGGCCGATCAGGGCAATGACGAATTGACCCGGATGGCCGAGGCTCTGGAGGTGTTCCGCCGGAGGATGATCGAGAATCGCGAGATGTCCGCCGCTCGCGAAGCCGAGCAGGCTCGCCGTGCCGACGAGGCGTACCGTATCGCCGGTCTTGCCCGGACCTTCGACGCTGCCGCCACATCGGCGCTGGATGTCGTCGCCGCTGCCGCGGTCGATCTTGAGCGCAACGCCGCCCAGATGTCTTCGGCCGCTGAAATGACTTCGGATCGTTCGGTTACTGTCGCCTCGGCGGCAGAGCAGGCTTCGGTCAATGTTCAGACCGTCGCGGCCGCTACCGAACAATTAACCTCGTCAATCAGCGAGATCGGCCGTCAGGTCACCAATTCGGCTCGGATCGCGATCAACGCCTCGGACGAAGCCGGACGGACCAGCGAGCATGTTCGCGGACTGGCCGACGCGGCGCAACGGATCGGCGCTGTGGTCAGCCTGATCAACGATATCGCCGCTCAGACCAACCTGCTGGCCTTGAATGCGACAATCGAAGCCGCGCGGGCAGGCGAGGCGGGGAAGGGGTTTGCCGTCGTTGCGGGCGAGGTCAAGCATCTCGCCAATCAGACGGCCAAGGCAACCGAGGAAATCGGCGAGCAGATCTCAGCGATCCAGCAGGCGACCACGGTTGCCGTCAGTGCGATCGATTCGATTGCCGGAATCATCGGCGCCATCCGTGATTCGACCACGGCGATTGCCACGGCCGTCGAGCAGCAGGGCGCCGCTACTCAGGAAATTACCCGCAATGTCCATCAGGCATCGTCGGGTACGGCTCTGGTCAGCAACACCATCGCCGACGTGACTCAAGAGGTGACGCAGACCCGCCAGATTTCCGGTGGAGTGCATAACGCCGCCGGGCGTCTGCGCCGCGAGTGCGAGATCCTGCGCGGCGAGGTCAGTCAGTTCCTGACCAATGTGCGGGAGGGATAGTCTCGATTATGATGCCAACCGGCCAACGGGTTAAATCGAGATTTGGCCGATATAAAATAGTCGAGAGTGTTTACAGGGGCCATCCGTTCCCGCACCGAGGCTGTCGTCTCGTGCGGGGGCGGGTTCCCCAGATGCAATATCCCAGGTGTTCTGTTCCGGCATGATCGTTTCCGCCAGCTATCGCACTGATATACCGGCCTTCTACGGTCGCTGGTTTTTGAACCGTTTCCGCGCCGGATGGGTTAAGGCGATCAATCCATATGGGCGGCAGATATCGACCATCCCGCTGCGGGCGGGAGTTGATGGCTATGTCTTCTGGAGCCGTAACGCCGCCCCATTTCAGGCGGCACTCGACGAGGTTCGCGCCGCCGGGTTTCCTTTCATCCTGCATCACACCGTGACGGGCTATCCTCGTCGATTGGAGCGTTCGGTGATCGATCCGGCTCGCGCCGTCGCGGTGATTCGCGATCTGGCGGCGCGGCATGGGTCCGGCGCGGTGGTCTGGCGTTATGATCCGGTTCTGATTACCTCGATGACCCCGCCGTCGTGGCATCTGGAGACCTTCGCCGCCCTGGCCGATGCCCTGGCGGGCGCGGTCGATGAGGTCGTGGTCTCGTTTGCGCATCTCTACCGCAAGACCGAGCGAAACCTGACTCAGACCGCGGCGTTGGGGGAGGGGTTTGAGTGGGTCGATCCGCCGCGTGAGGAAAAGCAGGCTCTGCTGACCCGTCTGGCCGGGGTGGCGCGAGCGCGGGGAATGAAGATGTCTCTTTGTGCCCAGCAAGGATTGGTCGTTCCCGAAGCGACTCCTGGCCGTTGCATCGATGCTAGGCGGTTGGAGAGGGTGGCGGCAGAGTGGGGAAATCCCCGCTCTGTATCGGCGCGGCCGCGCGGAACCCGCCCTGGCTGTCAGTGTCACGAAAGTCGGGATATTGGCGAATACGATACCTGCCCGCATGGCTGTGCTTATTGTTATGCAGTCGGTTCGCGTGAACTGGCCAGAAAGAGATTCTCTGAACACGACCCTGATTCTGAATTTCTTTTTTGTCCGCCGGGATCGATACCCTTACCGGAAATACCGTCTTTGCTGTGATGCAGCATATCTAGGGATAATACCCGACATCCTCCGATAGTCATATTTTTTAAACATAAAGAAGACGACTGTCCGGATTAAAATGAAACCAAATTAAGATTGGTTATTCCCGTCCGATGTTGTATGGTTTTTTCGTTAATATGCTCTCAGACGAGGAGGCTCCCATGCTGTCAGGCGCGACTAAAGCCGTCCCGACTCTCGTCGGCCCTCGCCAGCCCACCCGGATCGTGTCGCGGGTGTTCGATTATCGGTCTCGTCGTCCGGCCTGCTATGTCGGCAATGCCGAACCCTCGCTCGACGAAGTAATCGGTGACCCGATGGTTCGCCATCTGATGGAGCGTGATGGCGTTGTCATCGATTCTCTGTTGTCGATGCTGGACGAAGTTCGTCTTCGCTTGCGGTAAATAAAACCCGATAAATAGATCGGATTTCAGTCGCGACAATGGGTTTTTAGAACTGTTTTCGTAAAAAACGAATACAGTTCTAGAGCGTTTTCTGTTCAGATGAATTCAAAGCGAAAGGTGCGATAATACCGGCCAACTCTCGATTTGACTTGTTGGCCGGTATATAGAGCCAGTTCCCTTTATGGAAAAGCTCAATGAGGCTTTTAAGCTGCCGGTTTCGGGTTGCCTTACCGGCGTGCGCTTGGTGCGGGCAGTGGTTCGGAACGGATGCGTTCGGCCGGGGCAGAGCGGGGGACTGGGGCGGCGTAATCGCCGCCTCCGGTGCTGGCTCCATCTGATTGGCGCGGGGCAACGGTGATGGTGACGACTGAGCCTAGTACCGTGCGGCGTTCGATCTGCACCGTGGCGGCGCGGTCTCCGCGTAGATAGGTCAGGATGCTGGCCTCGCTGGTGATGCTCATCACGGGCTGCCAGCCGAAATTGGGCATCTGCGTTTGGTAGAAATTGGTCATGTCGTTGGCGGAATTGGTGAGAACCATCACCACGCGCCCGGTCCACCGATCGCGGTCGGACAGGATCAGTGAGCGGTCCTGGTCGATTCCCGCGCCGCTGGGAAGAGGGATATCGGTGACCAGTTGAGGATCGCCGCTGTTCGTCGGTGACGAACTGCGCGTACACCCCGTCTGCGTCAGCAATGGCAGCAGGATGGCAAGGGTGGCGATAAGTCGAACGATCGGACGCATCATCCGACCAAAGGTACGGGCAAATCCAGTGTCGGGCAAGAGAAGAGGATTTATCGCACCCAAGTTGTATTGAGGGGGTGCAATTCGCTGCCTCTGTATCTCTTGCGCCTCGTGCGAATCGATCCGTGATCAATAAGATGCGGACGTGCGGCTTGTCTCGTGATCAGCCCTTGTTTGACAGGACGTCGAAGATGGCTGCATTGGCGGCCGGATCGAAAGTGTACCCCTTGTTGTTTTGGGCTGACAGAACGGCTGGCATCAACCCGGTAACAGGATTGAGTGTCTGGCTGACAGCGCTCGTCTTTTGCTTGGCAGCGATCCGGGTGACGTAATCGTTATTGAATGTGTCACCCATTTTAACCTGAACGGCGTAGTTGAGGTCGGCCTTGGGCGGAATCGACGCGTCGCGGGTCACCTTGATGATGTAGGTGCCAGCCTGGACGGTAAGGTTGCTGGTCAGAAGCGATTGGTAATTGTCGAAGAGCTTGCCGCTTTTGCTGTCGCTGTCAGCGATCATCTGGCCATTCTGGTTCATCAACTGGACACGAATCGCCTTGTCCGACTGCGTGGTGAACGACAGGTTGCCCGAGGTCATGACTCTGAATTTCAGGTCCTGCTCTTTGTCGTCTTTGTTGATGTTGCTGACGACATTAAGGCGGCTGTCGTTGCGTTTGACCCAGCCGATATCGGTCGCGGAGAGACTGGTTTGGCTTTCTGGGTGTGCAACCAGCTTTTGCCATGCCTTGACCCCGCCTGGGGTGCTGGCAAGTGTGGGGGACGATGTTGTACTGCTGACGCTGTCGGCCATGATCGTAACCTCTTCTGAGGGCGTTCCGCCAATCGGTTTAATCGCCGCTTCGGGCGCATTGAAAAACCAATTAGATAAAATTATACGCCTTGTTCCACGGTAATGCAACGAGACGAAGAGTGATGTGGTGGAGCTTAAGCCACTGTGGATTGAAACGGTACTTGTTGGGCTGTCTCGGGGCTGGGTGCGGTTTTGGCGGTGTCGGGCGGCATCTCCATCAATCCGGCGGCAATGTTGCGGTTGATGTTGATGAGGGTCTCCAGGACTTTTTGTTCTCCGCTAAAGGCGCGAGTGGCGGAGTTGACGACATACGAGGCCAGGGCGAGGACGTTGTTCCGAACCGGAAGCGGCAGATCTACCTGATTGTTTTCGATTTCGGAGTAAAAGAGCAGCCACAGCCGGTAGTTAAGGCGAACCGCTTCATAAAGGGCGTCGTTGTCTTTCGATGCGATCGCATCGTTTAAGGCCATTGCACACCGGGTCAGGGCGCGGGCTTCGGCGGCCCGTCCTGTGGACATCTCCCGCTGGGTCTGGTCGTATGCGTTGACTGTCATTTCTGTGTCTCCTCCGCAGTTTCGCCCATCAATTCACGCTCGATATCGACCAAGCCATGGCAGGCCATCAAAGCGTCGTAATAGCGCTCGACCAGAATCAGCTCCCCGATGTCGGTGATGGGGCCGGTGAGAATGGGCCACGCCGCCACCGCCTCTCGTGCGATCTGATGATACAGGTCGAACAAAACCGGCTTGTCATCGGCAAGATAGATGCTTTGAGTTAAGAAATATAACCGTCTGACCGGCGTTATGGCGTCCTTTTCGCGCATGATGCGTTTTTCACGCAGCACGTTCTCGCTACCGCTGACGATCAGAACGCAGCGACCGCTGCCTCCGTTCTGAACCTTGGCCTTACCGATCAGAATGGATTCGCCCTGCGCCAGGTTAATCTTGAGCGACATCGTTTCCTCTGGAGGGGGACCGAACTTGACTTTGAGGCACCCGCCACCTTCCGGCTTCCCGGCATGTCGGCCCCGTTCCGAACGGACGGAAAAAAGCGGCGAGACTGATCCATCATCGGACCAGGGTCTGATTTATATGCCATAACGATTCCGTCGTCATGCTTGCTTTCGTCGCACATCGCCGATAGCGGCGGTTCAGAAGTTGCTCTTCGTCAGTTTTCGCATCGGTCGATTACGCCAAAGATTTGGTCTTGGCGTTGAGTGTGGATGCAAACGAGAAGTGCAAAGATGCCGAATGCCATCCTGGATGCGGATGCGGCGGAAAAGATAAAAATCGTTTCAATTTCTTTGTTGTGGGGACTCGACGAAGCCTGTCAGGCAGGCTATCTGTAATTGATGAGAACGTGCGTCGCCCTGCGTCATGTCGCCTTCGAGGATCTCGGTTCGTTCGAGCCGTACCTTCGTGCGGCCGGCTATGAGATTGTCTACCACGAAGCCGGATATGATGATCTGGCCGCGCTTGATCCGCTTGCCCCCGACCTTTTGGTTGTTTTGGGCGGGCCGATCGGAGCTTACGACGACGAGCTTTACCCGTTTCTTCGCGACGAATTGCGGTTGGTGGAGGCGCGGCTGGCTGCTGGGCGTCCCCTGATCGGTCTCTGCCTTGGTGCGCAGTTGATGGCCCGCTCCCTGGGGGCTCGTGTTCGTCCCAATCCGGCGGGGCGCGAAATCGGTTGGTCTCAGTTGTCCCTAACCGCCGCTGGCATTGAATCGCCGTTGGGTGAGCTGGCGGGGGTGGATGTGCTGCACTGGCATGGCGATATCTTCGATCTGCCCGCGGGATCGCAAGCTCTGGCATCGACTTCGATCACGCCGAATCAGGCGTTTCTCCACGGTTCTGCCGCGCTGGGTTTGCAATTTCATGTCGAAGCGACAGCCCGCGGTATGGAGCGTTGGTTTATTGGTCACGCAGCCGAAATCGGTGTCGCCGGTCTGTCGGTGCCCGAACTGCGCGCGGCCACCGCCCGCAATGCCGCCCTTTTGGAGCGGCAGGGCACCCGGCTTCTTGCGCGGTTTCTCGACGGGATTGGACTTTTGGCCTAGTCCGGTCTGTTATGTGTAGTCAAACTATTGTATGATCGGTGAGGATCGGAGGGGCAGTAACCTTGGACCAGATGCTCAACGAGGAAGACGTCACGCGCCTGCTGTCTCACCCTGATGGCGAGACGCGGATCGAGATCGCTGGTAAAATCGCTTCCCAGCATCAGGGACTCAGCAGCCATGAGCGCAAAGTGGCTGAGGATATCTTCCGTCTTATGGTCCGCGATGCCGAGGTCAGAGTCCGCGAGGCGCTGGTTCGTCAACTCAAAGACAACCCAACCGTTCCTCACGATGTTGCCTTGGCGCTCGCCCACGATGTCGATGATGTGTCGTTGCCGATGCTGCAATCCTCAGAGGTTTTGACTGATGAGGATTTGGTCGAGATCATTCACAGCCAGGGCGCAGAAAGCAAACAGGTGGCGGTGGCTTCGCGTCATACCGTGTCGTCCTGCGTCGCCGACGCCCTGGTCGAAACCGGGAATGAGGATGCGGTCGCCACCCTGGTCTCGAATGAAGGTGCCGATCTCAACGAAAGCACCCTATCCCATGTCGTTGATCGCTATGGCGAAAGCGAAAGCGTCGGCAAATCTCTGGTCGAGCGTAAATCGCTCCCTGTTTCGATCGCTGAACGCCTCCTGACCCAGGTTTCCGAAAATCTGCGTCATCATCTTCTGGCCCGCCGCGATTTGTCGCCCGAGGCGGTGGCGGCGGTGATGATTCAGGCACGAGAATTGGCAGTGTTGGGGCTATCCAACTCTGCATCCGAAGCGGCACCGCTCGTCGATCACCTTTATCAGGTCGGGCGGTTGACGCCATCGATCATCCTGCGCGCGATTAGCATGGGCGACATGCCGTTTTTCGAAGCGGCTCTTGCCGAGTTGGCCCGGATCAAGGTCGAAAATTGTCGCACTCTGATCCACGACGCCGGAAAACGCGGGTTTGAAGCCCTGTTCGACAAGGCAGGGTTGCCCCGTCCGTTTTTCGCCGCGATGCGCGCCGCGGTCGATGTTTCTTCTGAAATGGAGTATGACGGCAGGCCCCATGATCGCGAAAGGTTTTCGCGCCGGATGATTGAGCGGATTTTGACTCAGTATGGCGACCTTGGTGTTGAGTTCGAGAATGACGATCTTGAATATCTGCTGGCCAAGCTGAACCGTCTTCCCGCCTCCGTGATGGGCCAGTGACACTCCGGTCGCGGCAGACGAGGAACTTAAGGGATGGCTACTGCCACTGCGATTCCGCCTAAAAAACCCGATCCCGACGCGCACAATCGTCGAGAGATCATCACGACCATCAAAGGCCCGATAACCGAGCGCCTTACCACTTTGATTCCGGCTCTGGCGGCTTTTCCCGACCCCTATGCCTCGGTCTTGGCTAGCCCGGAATTGCTACATGCCTGTATGCAGTTGATCCGGACCCGGCGCGATCACTTTCAGGAGTTTCTGGTCGATGCCTCGGGCGCTCCGGTGACCGAGGACGATCGGCCGCTCCGGTGTGAGCGCAGCCTGGACCAGATCATCAGCATGGTGGTGCGTTCGGGTGCCAAGGCTTACGGGATCACGCGTTTCGTTCCAACCGAGGCTCCGAAGACTCCGGTCAAGACCGAGCCTAAGACTCTGCTTGAAAAATTAAGCAGTCTGGTGTCGGGGAAGTGGAGCGAGGCCGAAATCCCCAAGCAAAAGCCGACCCAAGCCGATCATTTCTATAATGCGATCAAGGATTACCTTGATTACGACTGGCAGGTTCCTCTTATCCCCTATTTCGCAGAGTTGCCGGTTAAGCTGATTCGTGAATTGGGGCGCGGCCTGACCACCTTGCGCACGCCGGAAGGGATTGCCGCCCTTGCCGATATCGGCCGCCACAGCATAGATCAGGCGAAGCGCATCATGTCCGATGCGATGATGCGCGAGATGCTCGATACTCAGCCGCTGGCGGCTAAGGGAATCGCGTTCCTCGGTAAGGAGCGCTACGACTTTCTTCATGGCGCCGTCTACGACAAGATGGGCGAGAGATTCTGGGAAATGTGCGTCGATTGCGACCGTCTGGAAGCGATGGAGGTACAGAATGCCAAGGATCTTGAGCAGATGGCCTCCCATCTGCACATCTTGTCAGCCGATTCAATCAATCACATCATTCGCTTCCTGCAATTCTCGCAGATTCCAATCTTTCTTGAGGTCGGATCCGAGAAATTGGGCCAGGAGAAATTCGCTGAAATCTTCGGCTCTCCCGGCAATAAGAAGCTGACCAAGATGTTCTGCGAGAAGATATCGCTCTCGAAGCTAGATCTTGACGATCCCGATGCCGATCTCCGCCGGAAATTGCCCGATATCTTTAACGCCTATCTCCGTGCCCCCGCCGACTTCGAGCGCGGATTGTAGCTTGTAATCGCGCCTCCCTTTCCGTGAGGAACGGGAGGCGGGTTGGCAGAGTCAGATCTGCGCTGCTTCTAATCCTTTTTCGGAGTGGGAACGGTCTTAGGTTTCCACGAAACAACGCTAACCGGCTTGCCAGATTGCGAGCGCATCACGCGCGGTCGCACCACTTGCTCCAGCGGGTCGATGCGCGATCCGGCTTTTCGCGCCGCCGCTTCGGCGGTGTAGAACGTCATCATTTCAGCGAAGGTGATTTCGACGTTGAGACCCTTTGCCATCGCCATGGCCACCGGAGGGTGCTCGGCGACTTTGGCGGTCAACTTGTCTGCGGACAACACCCCGAAACGCCGCCAGATGCTGTCGAGAAAATGCTTCACCTGATCCGAAAGCGGATAAGGCTCGATCATATGTGGACGGCCATACGCGAAGAGGTGAAACACCGTCGGCTCGATCGGCCCGAACGAATCCGTCACGAAGGTCGCAGGCATCAGCTTGCGGCCATCGTAAGCGACCCCGTAATAAGCCTGAGCCAGATAGAGCAGCCGGTGCAGCTTCTGCGGTTGGATGTATTCACGGTCGTTCAACGCCATGTCGGACAGGCGGAATACGACGTCGAGACAGGATTTAACCGCGATGGTCATTCTGAGGGAGACTCCGGTGCCGGGGCCAGATCATAGCCCCAGCCCCGGCTGAGGGGGAAGATGTCCTCATCACTCACATGTTGGAGTTGTCGTCTTCGGCGGTGCCCCGCCAGATCAGTGATGCCAGAATTCCGACGCCCAATGTCCCGAGGACAATCAGCAGACTGACATTCGGCTCGATATGAAGGAAATCCCAGCCAAAGGTGTGCTGGCCCGCCTGCAAAGTCAGTTTGAACGCGATGAAGAACAACAGCGCGATCACCGCTTTCTCCAGGTGGACGAGGTATCGGGTCAGAGCGGCGAGGATGAAATAAAGCGAACGCAGGCCCAGAACCGCGAAGATCATGGCCGCATAGACCAACAGCGGTTCCTGAGTAACCGCGATGACGGCGGGGACGGAATCGAACGCGAACATCACGTCCGACGTCTCGATCGCGACCAGACAAAGAAGCGCTGGAGTGGCGAACAGTCCTGCATTCTTCGCAAGCTTTAGCGAAGGGTCCGCCTTGGCGAGATCGTTGGCGATGGCGCGGGTGACGAAGAACCGCTCGGCATGCAGTCGGGGAAGAATTGGCATCACCTTTTGGGTCATCTTCACCGACCAATGCTCTGAATAATCAGCGATTTCCTTGGTTTCGCCTCGTGCCGTGAGCATCTTGATCCCGGACCAGGCCACAATTGCCGCGAAAATGAAGCCGACCCAAGGCGCAAGACTGAAAAGCCCGGTGCCGATGGCGACAAAGATCGCGCGGAACAGCAAGGCTCCGGCAATTCCCCAATAGAGAATGCGGTGCTGAAGCGCTCCCTTGATTCCGAACGAGGCGAAGATGGCCATGAAAACCATCAGATTGTCGATCGAAAGCGACTTTTCGAGAGCGACGCCGGCAAGATAAAGGTCGGCCCATTGCTTATCGAATCGGACCCACAGATAGCCGTAGAAGCCAAGCGCCAGACTGATCCAGAACCCCGACCACAGGCTGGCGTCGAGGATCGAGATTTCCTTCATCCGTCGATGAGCAAACAGGTCAATGAACAGCGAGAAGGAGATGACAGAGAAGAAAATAAGAATCGTTTCGAGTGGAAAGCCGAAATGGGCCATAACAGATGGAATCCTTGGTATCGGCGGCTGCCGGTTGGGCAGGGGCGAAGCGGTACACTAGCAGAACGGATTTTGCTCTTCAATGAGCCCTCGTCTATAGAGGGTTTTACTTATATTTAATATTATTAATGGCTACCGTTCAGTGAACGTCTCGTTTAACGAGAGGCGTCAGCTTGGGTTGATTCTGTTCCACCATGGCCCCATCTGTCTCTTAATGTCCAATGGCAGAAAGGAATTCCGCGATGCATATCGCCGCCACTCTTCGTCGAAAGCTTGAGCAGAGCTTTGCCCCGTCTCGGCTTGACGTAACGGACGAATCCGCCCGTCATGCTGGTCACGGGGCACATGCCGGGAAAGAAACTCATTTCGCCCTGGTGGTGGTTTCCGACGCCTTCACCGGTAAAAGTCGGGTCGAGCGCCACCGTATGGTTCATTCCGTGCTTGCCGAGGAACTGGTCGTCGGCGGTGTCCATGCCCTAGCCCTGACCGCCCTAACTCCGCAGGAAGATCGCGCGGCCTGATCCGCCATCAGCTTTATTTCACCTTGACGTCCATCAATTCGATATTGCGACGGGCGGTATCGGCGGCAGGGCCTTCAGGGGCAATTTCGATCGCCCGCATCCAATCGGCCCGCGCTCCCGCCTCGTCGCCGCTGCTTCGACGGATCATGCCACGTTCCAGCAGGGCGTCAGGATAATCCGGGTCCAATTCGAGGGCGCGGGCGATATCCTTGCCCGCCTCGGCAGTGTGATCGAGCAGGCGGCGGGCGCTGGCCCGCAGTGTCAATGCCTCGACCCGGTTGGGTTGAGCCTTCAACAATCCAGTCAGCAGTTCGGTGACTTCAGCGTGGTGGCCCTGACCGGCGAGAAGAACCGCCTTATCCAGCAGCACGTCCGGCTGGCCCGGCACCAGTCCCAGAGCGGTGTCGAGATCGGCCAACGCCCGTTCTGGCTTGGTCGCCAATTGCCATGCTTGCGCGGCCTGGGCCAGCATCTCGGCGCGCAGTCCGGCCTCGCGTCGGCTCTGCTGGGCCAGGGCTTCGAGCCGCTTGGCTCCTTCCTCGTATTTTCCCTGTCCGATCAGCGCCAGAGCGGCGCAATGGCGGGCAGGCTCACCGCCCCCCAACGATTGCCAGGCGATCGCTTCTTCCCACCCTTCGTCGGGTTTGGTCTGGGCGAGGGACAGGCAGGCGCGGTACTCGCGCTGCGGTTCGATGATTTCCGCCCGCGCCGCGCACGGCAGCAACAGCAGGGGCAGAACAAGGGCGATGGTGGGACGGGTCATGAGACGGTAGTGTCGTCAAAAGCGTCCGCGATGCAAGGGAGGCCATGGGATGGGCGAGAAAATTTTCGTGTTCGGCCTGGGTTATTCTGGAAAAACGGTGGCTCGGGCGCTGCTGGATCGAGGATGGATCGTCGCGGGAACCACCCGGTCGGGTCGGGTTGACGATCTGCCGGGAGTTGAGACCTTCGCCTTCGACCGCGATCATCCCGTGCCTGACAGCGCTCTGGACGGGGTGTCCGCGATCCTGTCCACGGTGCCTCCCGATGCCGAGGGTGATCCGGTCGTCGCGACAATGGGGCATGCTCTGCGGATGCGACAACCGCGCTGGGTCGGCTATCTTTCGACCACCGGCCTGTACGGTGACCATGGCGGCGGCTGGGTTGACGAGACCACTCCGCCTGATCCGACTCAGGACCGCTCGCGCCGACGATTGGAAGCCGAGCAATCCTGGCAAGAAAGCGGCATGCCGCTTCATATGTTCCGTCTTGCCGGAATCTATGGGCCTGGGCGTTCGGCAATCGAACAGGTGTTGTCCGGTACGGCGCGGCGCATCAACAAGCCCGGTCAGATGTTCAGTCGTATCCATGTCGAGGATATCGCCCGGTCGGTGCTGGCCTCGCTCGACCGGCCTGCGCCAGGGACGATCTACAATCTCTGCGATGACGATCCCGCTCCGCCCCAGGACGTGATCTTGCACGCCTGCTCTTTGTTAGGGGTCGAACCACCAGCCGAGATCAGTTGGGACGAGGCGCGGGCGAGCCTGTCGCCGATGGCGCTAGGGTTCTATGCCGACAATAAGCGGGTGTCGAACCGCCGTATGCGGGAGGAGCTTGGAGTCGAGCTTGCCTATCCCAGCTATCGCGATGGGCTGGCGGCGATCGCGCGGGGGAAACGGAGTACGAGTCAGTCAGGCTGAACCTCGGGCGATACCTCAAGCGCCAAGGCCATTCTGACCAACGCCGACAGGCTGTCGGCGTCCATCTTTTCCATCACGCGGGCGCGGTGAATCTCGACGGTGCGCACGCTGATCGTCAGATCTGCGGCGACCGCCTTGTTCGGCATTCCGCGCACCACCCGGTCCATGACCTCGCCCTCGCGCGGGGTCAAGGTCCGGAAACGGGTTTCGATCTCGTCGCGTCGGCAGCGCTGGCGAAAGCTGCGTTCGCCTCGGTCCAGCGCTTCGCGGGTGCTGCGCAGGAAAGTCTCGTCGTCGAACGGCTTCTCGATGAAATCGGCGGCGCCTTCCTTCAGCGCCTCGACCGCCATCGCGACATCGGCGTGCCCGGAGATGATGATCAGCGGCAGGTCGAGACGGCGCTGGTTCAGCAGGCGCAGCAGGTCGAGTCCGCTCATTCCGGGCATCCGCACATCGGCGATGACACAGCCGGGAGCGTCCAGAGCAGCATCGGCCAGGAATCTCTCGGCATCGGGATAGGCCGCTGGAGTCAGATCGGCGGATTCCAGCAACATCGACAACGAGTCCCGCACCGCCGGATCGTCGTCAACAATATGAACCAGCGGTCGAGTCATGCCTGTCCTCCTGTCTTTGTCCCTGACACGACCGGCAGGGTGAACCGGAATGAGCAGCCGCCCGGACTGTTGCCAGCCAGCCATAATCGGCCACCGTGAGCTTCGATGATAGTACGGCAGATCGCCAGCCCCAAGCCCATGCCAGCGGCCTTGGTCGTAGAAAAGGGCTGGAACAATCGTGCCACCAGATCTTGATCCAGGCCGGGACCGCTATCGGCGACCTCGACCGTTACGGTTCCAGGATCGATCGGGCGGGCGACAACGGTGACCAGACGGCGAGGAACAGAAGACGGTTCCATCGCTTCGATTGCATTGCGCAAAAGGTTGAGCAGCACCTGTTGGACCTGGACCGCATCGACTAGCACCGGCGGCAAGGTTCGGTCCAGCACCGCCTCGACCCTGATGCCCGCGCGCTGATAATCCAGTTCCAGCAAAGCCAGCGAATCTCTGACCAGCGTAGGCAGCGATTGCGGTTGGCGGTTCAGTTCACCCCGGCCGATGAACTCTCGCAGAGTACGGATAATCATCCCGGCTCGCTCCGCCTGGGTGGCGGCACCATTCATCGCCGCTCGTAGCTTGGTCGGATCGCCGCCAGGGGAGTCAAGCAGACGCTGTGCCGTGCGCGAATAGGTCAGCGCTGCCGACAGCGGTTGATTCAATTCGTGCGCGAGTGCTGCCGCCATTTCGCCCGCCATGGACAATCGGGCGCAGCGATCAAGCTGGTCCTGCCGTCGCCGTAAGGTATCTTCGACCGAGCGCCGCTCGGTTACCGCCACCCCCAGGAACAGAGTCGATAATGTCAGGATCAGCATACGGAATTGATACGCGGTGACGGCATCGGCATCTTTGACCACCATCACAAAGGCTGCGACCATCCCGATCTGAAGCACGATATTGATCACGACCGCGCCGCGCACGCCGAACCGTGCCGCCGCCCAGATCGAAGGCAGCACCAGCAGATCGTACAATTGCCATTCGGCGGCGGCGGGCAGGGTGAACAGCAGCCACAGCATTGTCAGCGCCACCGCTCCCTGAATCGTCGCCTCGATCGCGGCGGCCCGGCTCGGCAGCGGGAGCGGCGGACGCATCACCAACAGCAGCGGTGTGACCACCATCGCCCCGATCATGTCGCCGATCCAGGCGCGGGTCAGCACCTGGGTGACTGCCCCGTCGTGCTGTTCGGGGGCCAACCAGAACGAGGCGGCGTCTCCGGCAGCGGTCCCCAGCGAAGCCGCCGCCGCCGCCACGATCAGCAGAACCAGATTGTGCTGCCCGGCCAGTCGTAGGTTGGCGAAGCGGCGCAGAACCAGGGCGGCAATCCCCCAACTAAATCCCACCGATAATGCGGGGAGAAGCGCCGTCATCGCCGGAATCTGTCCGCCCGAGCGGAACATCGCCGCGCCGATCTCGCCGATAACGACGACCGGCAGGAACGACGGCCCACCGAGCAGTAATGCGGCGAAGGCCAAGCCGACCGAGGGGTCGAGCGGCTCAATCCCAGCCAATAATTGCTCCCGTCCGTACTCGATCCATTCAATAGCGATATAGCCAAGCAGCAACCCGACCATGGCCAGCCACCGCTGGCGAAAAAAAGTCATGGTTGCGAACGCTTCGGCGCGGCCAGGGTCTGGGCCAATTCGACAGCAGTCTTGACCCCCATTTTCTCGAACAGCCGGGCGCGATGAACTTCGACGGTCCGCATGGTGATCCCCAATTCATCGGCGATCACTTTGTTCAGCTTGCCCGCCAGCACCCGCTCCATCACTTGGCGTTCACGCAGGGTCAGGGTGTCGAGCCGGGCCGCGAGGTAGGCTCCGGCGGCATCGGACTCGCGTTGTTGATCGGCCCAGTCCAGCGCCTCGATGACGCGATCGACCAGATCGTTGTCGTTGAACGGCTTCTCGACGAAATCACGGGCCCCCTTCTTGACCGCCGCCACGGCCATCGGCACGTCGCCATGGCCAGTCAGGAAGATTACCGGCAGCCCGGTTCCTGTCTCGCGCAGGCGGTCGAACAACTCGATCCCGGTCATTCCGTCCATGCGGATATCGAGCACAACGCAGCCATACCGGCCCGGATGCCACATTGCCAGAAAAGCTTCGGCCGAGGCGAATGTCTCGACCGCGACGCCGCGGGACTGAAACAACCAGGACAAGGCATCGCGGATTGCCTCGTCATCATCGACGATGAACACAACCGAACCGCTCATCGTCCTTATCACTCCTTTGCCGGCAAGGTGAACAGGAACACGCTGCCCCCGCCGGGATTGGGTTCATACCACAATCGGCCCCGATGCCATTCGACGATCGAGCGGCAGATATTCAGCCCCATCCCCATTCCTTCCTCCTTGGTCGAGAAAAAAGGTGTGAACAGACCATCGGCCATTTCTGGGGTGATGCCGGTGCCCCGGTCGGCGACACGCACCACCGACTGGCCTTCAGCGGTTCGGATCGAGATATCGATTTCGCGGTGAAACCAGGGGGTGGCGCACATTGCCTCGATTGCATTGCGGGCAAGGTTGAGCACCACCTGTTCAATCAGGATATGGTCGGCATCGGTCCATGGTTCGGTTGGGTCGGGGGTGACGGTCATCCGAATACCGTGCTTGCGGGCGTCGGCTTCGACGAATCCGATGGCCCCCTCGATCACCCGGTTGATCGCACAGGGCGCGACCGATGGTTTGCTTTTGCGGACGAAATCGTGGATGCGGCGGATGATCTGACCGGCGCGTTGAGCCTGAGCTCCCAGCTTGGTTAGCGGAGCCTCTAATTCTTCGGCGCGGACATTGCCCGCATCCAAACGATTGAGGCAGCCGGCTGCGTAGCTGGCGATTGCCGACAATGGCTGGTTCAACTCGTGCGCCAGGGTCGAGGCCATCTCGCCCATTGTGATCAGACGGGCGGTGCGTTGCAGCTTTTCCTGCTGCTGGCGGGACAAATCCTCGGCCCGCTCGCGCTCGGTGATGTCAAGGATCGATGCCATCCAGCCCGAATGCTGTCCTTCGCTGTCGATCAGCGGTGCCTCGTAGACCAGGGCCTTGAATCGCTCGCCGGATTTGCGGCACAAGATCAACTCGAACCCTTCGGGAGGGGCGTCGCCCCGCAGCACCGCGCGAAACATCGAGTAGCAATTCTCGGCTTCCTCGGGTGCCCAATAGACCATCGGCGGCACCGAGCCGATCAGGTCTGTCGCCTCCCATCCCACCATCCGGCAGAAGGCGGAATTGACATAGGTGACGCGCCCGTCGAGATCGCGCGCCCGCATGCCGATGGTCAGCGATTCCTCCATCGCCTTGCGGAAGGCATGCTCGGCCCGAAGCGCTTGTTCGGCCTCCAGCCGTCGGCGCATGTGGCGGCGGAGCGCCCACAGGCTGAGAATCGCGGTCAGTGCCAGCCCGAAGATTGCCGCCGACAAGAGGTTGCGGACCAGATCGTTTTCCCGCCGATAGGCGGTGACGACAATTGACAGCCCTTTCCCCGGCGGCTCGAATCGCACCTGATGGCTCAGACCTGGTTCGGCCACTTCGACCTGCGATTTGGTTGCCAGCACCATGCCGTCGCCATCGACGATCTCCAGCCGGTATTTTTGAGCAAACCACCAGGGGACTTGCTGCGATAACAATTCGTTAAGCGAGACGGTTGCGACCAGCATGCCGACGAATTGTCCCTGTCGGAACACTGGAACGTAAACATCAAAGGCGATCCCGGATTCGCCGCCCAGCCAGAAGGGCGCTCCATAGACCGGTTGCCCCAGCGATCGCGCCAGGATGAACCCGGTGTGCCAGTCCGGCGCGATCTCGGTCTCGGGCAGGGGATCGGCGGGCGGAGCGGTTCGCAGCACTTTTTCTCCGCTATCGCGTAGAACGATGCGGCGCAGATCGGGGCTGGAAGCGGTCAGGGTGCGGGTTTCGGCATAGAACAGATCGGAATTCAGCCCCTCTCGCCCCAGCCGGTCGGCCAGCCGGGTCAGGGATTCGGCATTGGTGGTGATGTGGAAGTGCAGGTCCTGCTCAACCCAAAGAACGTCCTGGATTAAAGACTGAGACCTATCTTCAACCTCGTTGCGTTGTAAAAGCCACAGCAGGATGCCAAGCAGCACCACCACCAGCACCATCGCCAGAATCGGCAGTCCGCCGCGCCATCCCGTTCCCAACCGCATAAGAGTCTTCATCTCCTGTCCGACGCCGTGTCGGCGTCACATCTGGGCATCCCGATATTTCTTGCGCAAAATGGTATAGAGTGAGGGAAAAAATCGATACAAAATGCCGGGAAGGCCGAAGGATGTGTCACTCCAGCCTGCGATATCGCCTGTTATCGCCTCTGTTCGCCGTCGTTCTGGCCGCCTTTGCGATTCCATCCACGACAGCGTTGGCGGAGTCCAAGCCGATCGTCATCAAATTCAGCCACGTCGTCGCCCCCGATGCGCCGAAAGGAAAGGCCGCTGCCTATTTTAAGGCATTGGCGGAAGAGCGGACGAAAGGACGCGTCCTGATCGAGGTCTATCCCAATAGTCAACTCTACAAAGACAAGGAAGAGATGGAGGCGCTTCAGTTGGGTGCCGTCCAGATGTTGGCTCCCTCACTGGCGAAGTTCGGTCCGCTTGGGGTTAAGGAATTCGAGATATTCGATCTTCCCTATATTTTTCCGTCGAAAGATGTGTTGCGCGCCGTTACCGAGGGGCCGGTCGGGCGCAATCTGCTGAACAAGCTTGAACCCAAGGGTATCATCGGACTGGCCTATTGGGATAACGGCTTCAAAATCATGAGCGCCAACCGCCCACTGAGATCGCCCGAGGATTTTCGCGGCCTTAAGATGCGCATCCAATCGTCTAAGGTGATCGACGCCCAGTTCCGAGCGCTGGGTGCTTTTCCTCAGGTGATGGCCTTTTCCGAGGTCTATCAAGCGCTCTTGACCGGCGTCGTTGACGGTACCGAGAATCCCCCCTCGAACATGCTGACCCAGCAAATGGAAGACGTGCAGAAATATGCCACGGTTTCCAATCATGGGTATCTTGGTTATGCGGTTATCGTCAACCGCAAGTTCTGGAAAAGTCTGCCCGACGATATTCGCGACACGCTTGAAGGCGCGATGGCCGAGGCAACCCGGTATGCCAATGTTATCGCCCAATCCGAAAACGATGCCGCGCTTGAGGCAATCAAGCTGTCCGGGAAAGTCGAGGTCTATACCCTGACCCCCAACGATCTGGAGGTCTGGCGCATGGCCCTGCTGCCGGTCCATCGCGAGATGGAGGGGCGGGTCGGCAAGGAGATGCTCGACACCTTCTACAAAGAAGCCGCAAAATTCGGCTTCAGAAACTGATTTTCCGCCAACCGTCCGACAGAGCTGGTCCCCGTCCATGGCGCTTCGAATTCTGATGGTTCTGCTGATGTTGCTGCCCGCCATTTCCGTTCAGGCATCCTCTCCGCCACCAACCCCTGTGCTGGCCTCCAACCATCCGCTGGCCGGGCGAATCTGGCATCCCGAGTCTGGCCACTTTCTGACATCAGAGGCGCTGGAGGCTCTGTTCGGTGCGGCTCAGGTGGTGGTGTTGGGCGAAACCCACGACAATCCAGATCATCATGCGGTACAGGCTTGGGCAGTTCGCGCGCTTGTCGCGGCGGGGGCGCATCCCCGGATCGCGTTCGAGATGATTGACCGCGACCGTCAGGGCGATCTCGAGTCCAATGTTGGCGATCTCGATCAGCTGGGCGATGCTCTGAGCTGGAAAGAGCGCGGCTGGCCCGATTGGCGGCTGTATCGTCCCATCGCCGAGGCGGCACTGGATGGCGGCGGAACCTTGTCCGCCGCCAATCTGCCCGCCGACGCCACCCGGCAAATCGCTCGCCGGGTTGAACCGGCCGAACTGGCGGAACGCTTGGGACTCGATATCCCGCTCCCCGACGAAATCGCTGCCGCCCTGGTTGAAGAAATCCGCAGTAGCCATTGCAATATGATGCCGGAAAGTGCGATCCCCGCGATGGTGCGGGTTCAGCGTGCCCGCGATGCGGAAATGGCCGATACCGTCGCCGCCCTGGCTCAATCTGCGGGTCCGGTGGTGCTGATCGCCGGGGCCGGTCACGCTCGCACCGATCGCGGCGTGCCGGAACGCTTACGCCAGATCGCCCCCGGCTTGCGGGTGTTCTCGCTCGGGCTGATCGAAGCCGACGACGCAATGACCGATCCCGCCGCCTATGCCGCTCCCTTCGACGCCGTGTGGTTCACCGGTCGGGCCGAGCGCGAAGACCCTTGCGCCCAGTTGATGCGCCACATGAAGAAGAAAGCGGAAAACGGCGGAAAATAGTCAATGTTATCCGAGACGGCGTTAAAAGATAATCCTTACTCTGCGGTTGCGGCTTTCAGGACGGCCGCAGCATGGCCGGGGACTTTGACTTTGCGCCATTCGGCCCGCAGCGTGCCATCTGGGCCGATCAAGAAGGTTGAGCGTTCGATGCCGAAATAGGTCCGGCCGTACATACTCTTTTCCTTCCAAACCCCATAGGCTTCGGTGACCTCTCCGGTCGAGTCCGAGCCAAGGCGGAAGGTCAGTTCGTGTTTGGTGCGGAACTTGACATGGCTGGCGACGGAATCCCGCGACACGCCCAGGATATCGATTCCGGCAGCCTGGAATGTGGCGAAGGAATCGCGGAACGATTTGGCCTCGGTGGTGCATCCCGAGGTGTCGTCTTTCGGGTAGAAGTAGAGAACCAGGGTCCGGCCCGAATAATCGGCCAGGGTGACGGGGCCGTCCTCGGTTTCGAGGGTGAAGGCGGGGGCGGGCTGCCCGATGGTCGAGGTCATGGTCGGACTTCCTTACGCGGGGGGACGAAGGCGGCGGGCGGGGCTATCCACCAGCCGGGTGAAGACCTCGAACGCCGCCTGGGCGCAATCGTCCATGCGGTCGATGAGGCTCTTGAAATCGCCGACACCAGCGGCGCGAGCCAGCAAATCCTTTAACCCGCGCGAAGCGGTCCGTTCGTCGAAGCCGCCGGGCAGGGTCTGGCGCAGCACGGTCTGGACCGCCGACCATAGCGTCAGGGCCTCGTCCAGGGTCGCCGCGTCGCCCAGTCCGATCAGGCCGGCGGCACGGGCGCGGGATAGTGCTTCGGCGGTGTTGGGCGACAAGATTTCGGGATGGTCGGCCCCATGTGCCAGTTGCAGAGTCTGGGCGATGAATTCGATATCGACCAGTCCGCCACGCCGATGCTTGACGTCCCATCCCTTGACGGCCTTGTGCTCATTGGCAATCCGCTCGCGCATTTCGGCAACGTCGGTCACCAGCCGGTCGGCGTCGCGGCGTTTGGTCAGGGTCTCGCGCAGAACCGCCTCGATACGCCCGGCCAGAGCGGGATCGCCCGCCACCACCCGCGCCCGCGTCAGGGCCATATGCTCCCAGGTCCAGGCCGCTTCGGCCTGATAACGGGCAAAGGCTTCCAGACTGGAGGCGATCGGACCGGAATGGCCCGATGGTCGTAGCCGCATATCGACTTCGTACAAGGTTCCTTCGCCGGTTTTGGCGGTCAGAGCGTTGACGAGGCGCTGGGTCAGACGGGCAAACCAAGTCGCGACCGCCAGCGGTCGGCCACCGTCCGATTCTTCGGCTTCGGGCGGCGCATCGTAGATCAGGATCAGGTCAAGGTCCGACGTGGCCGACATCTCGCGTCCACCCGCTTTGCCCATCGCCAGAACCACCCAAGCTCCTCCCGGCACCCGGCCGTGGGTGTGGGCGAATTCAGCCTCGACATGGGGCGCGATCCGATCGATCACCGCCTCGGCGATGTCGGACAGGGCGCGGGCGGCTTCGGCCGGTGTGATGACCGCGCGCAGGGTCAATACGCCGACCTGGAACTTGCGATCATTGGCCCAGCGCCGCACCACGTCGAGCACTTGCTGGAAATCGTCGGCTTGCTCCAGTGCCCGGTCAAGCTCGGCGATCAGGGTGTCGAGATCGGGCAGTGGAGCGAAAAAACCGGCCTGTAGGACTGAATCCAGCAGCGAAGGGTGACGGGCGAGGTGGGCCGACAATAACGGGGCGTCGCCCATGATTTCCGCCACCAGTTCCAACAGGGTCGGGTTGGCGTGGAACAGCGAGAAGAGCGGCACTCCGGCCGGTAGTCCGCCCAGGAACTCGTCGAACCGCAGGAAGGCGTCGTCGGGGGCGGCGGTGTTGGACAGGGCTTCGAGCAGAGTCGGCGTCAACTCGGTCAGCAATTCGCGGGCGCGGGTCGAACGGGTGGCGCGGACGCGGCCGTGATGCCAGCCGCGTAAGGTCGAACACACCGCGTCGGCATTGAGGAAGCCCATCGAATTGAGGGTTCGCACCGTCTCGGGGTCGTTGTCGCCGCCGGTAAAAACCAGATCGCCATGCGCGGACAGAGCCGGAGCGTCCTCGAACAGGTGGGCGTAATGGCTCTCGACGGTCTGAAGCCGCACGGTCAGGGCGGCGGCGAATTCGTCGAAATCGGTATGGCCCATGAAGGCGGCGATCCCGTCCAGCAGGGCCGGATCGGTCGGCAGGGTCTGGGTTTGCTTGTCGTCGATCATCTGGAGCCGATGCTCCAGGCGGCGCAGATAGCGGTATGCCTCGGTCAGGGATGCCGCCACCTCGTCTCCGACATGTCCGGCCTCGGCCAGCGCCGCCAGCGCCGCTACCGTGCCGGATTGGCGCAATTCAGGTTGGCGTCCGCCCCAAATCAGTTGCTGGGTCTGGGCAAAGAACTCGATCTCGCGGATACCGCCCCGCCCCAATTTGACGTTATGACCGGCAACGGCGATCGTCCGGCTGCCCCGGTGGGCGTTGATCTGCCGCTTGATTGAATGGATGTCGGCGATCGCGGCGAAATCCAGCGACTTGCGCCAGATGAACGGGCGCAGGAATTTCAGGAAGGCTGTTCCGGTTTCGATATCGCCTGCGACCTGGCGCGCCTTGATCATCGCGGCGCGTTCCCAATTCTGACCGAAGCTCTCATAATAGGTTTCGGCGGCGGCCAGAACAACCGCCGCAGGGGTCGAGCTGGGATCGGGGCGGAGACGCAGGTCGGTACGGAAGACATAGCCGTCGGCGGTGCGCTCATCAAGAACCCGCACCAGATCGCGAGTCAGCGCCACCACGCATTCCTGAACGCTTTTGCGGCCGGTATAGGTCAGCCGTTCGTGGTCGTAGAGGACGATCAGGTCGATGTCGCTGGAATAATTCAGCTCGAACGCCCCCAGCTTGCCCATCCCCAACACGACGATCCCCGAGTCGGTCGAGGGATTTTCCGGATTGGTCAGGCACAGGTCGCCCCGTTCCGCCGCGCGTCGCAGCAGGGCGTTCAGTGCCAGCGAGATCGTGGCATCAGCCAGTCGGGACAGGGCGCTGGTAACCTGTTCCAGGCTCCAGGCTCCGGCCATGTCGGCCAGTCCGGCCAGCAAGGCCCCCCGGCGCTTGGCCACCCGTAACACCCGCATCAGCCGGACCTGATCGCTTTCGGTGGCCAGATCGGCGTCAAGGCCGACCAGAAGCTCCTCCAGCGTCTCGTCCGGCCCCTGATCGAGCATCCGCTTCACGAAGGCGGGTTCGGTTTCAAGGCAATGGGTAAGGAACGGGCTATTGCCGAACACAGCCCGTATCAGCGGACCACCATCTTTGTCGTCGGGCAGGGCGCGGATGAAGTCGCCCAGGATGGGATCGTCGATCGATTCAGCAGCCTCGGCCCAGCGGGCCAGACCGAGTTCGACGCGGGATGGGTCTGCAACACGGGGAAGCAAAGAGGGAATTGCGGGAAATCGCACCTTGTGCCACCTCGGTTGTTATGCTTGCCTGCAACACTGCGGAATGCTTGACCAAGGGTCAAGCGTGCCGGTGGTTTTCTGGCAATGTTCCAACAGGCAAGGGGGGAGGTGTGGTCCACGGAGCCGTCAGTGTGTTGTTTCGGGTCTTGGGGTTGCTTCTGGTCGGTCTGCTGATTGGTGCGTCCCTGCTGGCTTGGCGGTTGTCGCAGGGGCCGATCTTGCTTGATTTCCTGACTCCGGCGATCGAAGAGGCCCTGGCCGCCCGCGACGGTTCGCTGACTGTCCGGCTGGGCAGCACTGTGCTGATGGCCGGGGACAATGGGCGTCTTCTGGAAATTCATGCCTTTGACGTCCGCGCCTTTGGACCCGGCGATCAGCAGATCGCCGTCGCGCCCGATATGTCGTTCAATCTTAGTGGTCGGGCGTTGCTGGCGGGAATCGTCGCCCCCAACACGATCCAGTTATACGGTCCGCGGCTGAAGCTGCAACGCGATCCCGATGGCCGGGTCCATATGGGTGTCAATAGCCGTACCGAAGCATCCGAACCCACCGCGGAATCCGAAGCGGTCGCCGCCGCGATCCGCGATGCGCTGTTGGGTGATCCCGATCCGGCGAAGCCGGGCCGGACTCTGCAATCCCTGACAATTCGTTCGGCCGAGATCATCGTTGATGATCAGGTTTTGGGGCGGCAATGGCGGATTCCCGAATCCGACCTGACATTCCGCCGAATCGAGACCGGGTTGGTCGTCACCGGGCGGGCCAGACTGGAACTGGACGGCGACACGATCGGGCTGGATATCGAGGCATCCTACCGCAAGGACAATGAGACGGCGGACGCCGTGGCGCGTTTCACGGCCTTACGGCCTGCCTTGCTGGCCCGTTTTGGTGGCGCCTTGACGCCGATGACGGCGGTTGATTTACCGCTGACCGGCTCGGTTCACGCCAAATTTGACCGAGAGGGTAGTGTCGAACAGCTCGATTTCGACATCACCGGCGGAGCCGGGAGCGTAACTCCGCCGCCGACGTTGGCCGAAGGTGCAATCCGGATTGCCGGAATCGAAGCGCGGGGAGGTTATGATCGGGCCGCCGGGCGGATCAATCTTGCCCGGCTAAAGCTTGATTTCGGTGGCCCGACCCTGGCCGCGACAGGATCGCTCGACGGTTTGGCCGTTGGCGGCGGTCCGGTCCGGCTCGATGCGGTGGTGCACGACCTGCCGGTTGATCGGTTGCACGAATTGTGGCCCCAGGGGGTGGGACAGAACGCCCGCGACTGGGTTATTCCCAACTTGTCGAAAGGGATGGTTCACGAAGCAACCCTGGCGCTGGTCGCCCATCTGCCGTCCAGCGGCAAACCCGAGGATCTGGTGATCGACCATGCGGGCGGTGTGATCCGGGTCGATGGTGTCAACGTCGATTATCTGAATCCGATGCCGCCAGCGCGAGCCGTAGCGGCAAACGTCACCTATGACGCTCATTCGATGCAGATCGCCCTGGTCTCGGGCGAAGTGTTCGGCTTGCGTTTGAAGGACGGGCTGGTTGGGTTCACCGGCCTCGATCAGGTCGATCAGTTCGCCGATATCGCCTTGACGATTTCTGGCCCGATCCCGGACGCGCTGCGCCTGCTCGATAGTCCACCGTTGCGCTATGCCCAGGCACTTGGAATCGAGCCAAGTAAGACCGGGGGGGAAGCCACCACTCGGCTTTCGCTTAAATTCCCGCTTCTGAAGACCTTACGGCTCGACGATCTTGATATTCGCGCCCAGGCGGCGGTGAAGTCGCTGTCTCTGCCCAAGGTTGCGATGGGGCAGGATCTGGAGGGCGGGGCGCTCGATCTTACCGTCGATGGCAAGGGATTGGACGCCGCCGGTACGGTGATTCTGGGTGGACTTCCGGCAACACTCAGTTGGCGCGAGAATTTCTCGGCGAAGGGAACGGCCTTCCGCAGCCGTTATCATCTTAAGGCCGCTGCTGTTGGCGACGAACACCGCCGCCGCCTTGGCCTTGATGCCGGGGCATTCCTGTCCGGTCCGGTCGGAGCCGACGTCACCATTACCTTCACCGATGGCGGACGAGGCGATATCGACGGCCGACTCGATCTTGGCCCGGCGCGTTTGAGCCTGCCGGGGTTGGGGTGGTCGAAAGAGCCAGGAAAACCCGGTACGGCCGAGGCATCGATCCGGCTCGACCATCGTCAGGTCGGGGCGATTCCCCGCTTTACTGTTTTGTCCGGCGATTTGGAGGCACGCGGCTCGGCCGCGTTCGGTCCCGACAGCACGTTGCGGCGGGTTGATCTGTCACGGCTGGTCTATGGTCGGACCCATGGCGAGGGCAGTGTAACCCTGCGTCAAGGCGGTGGCTTCGACGTCGTTTTTACCGGCCCCAGCTTTGACGCCGAGCCGGTCCTGTCCCAGAACGAAGAATCGTCGAAGGATTCCAAGCCGCCGCCGATGGGCGTTGTCGCCAGTGTTCAATCCCTATGGGTCTCGGAAAAGGGGGCGGTTCACCAGACGGCCCTGTCGCTACACCGCGATGCTCAGGACTGGCGCGCGATGTCGCTGAAAGGGACTTTGGACGGCGGGAAGTCGCTATCGGCGACCCTGACCAGCGACGCGGCGCGGCGGCGCAGCTTTACCGTCACGTCCGAGGATGCCGGCGCTGTCGCCCGAACCTTCGACGTTTTTGACGATCTGGTCGGAGGCGATTTGGTCATTGACGGATATATCGATGACAAAAACCCGGCGCAGCCGCTGATCGGTTCCGTCAAGGTCGCGGATTATCATATCCGTAACGCCCCCGCTTTGGCCCGTCTGCTGACGGTGGCGGCGCTGACTGGCATCCTGGATGTGTTGCAGGGGGAAGGCGTCGGCTTTTCGTCGCTGGATGCGCCGTTCATCTATTCCAACGGATTGCTTGAACTGAAGGACGCTCGCGCCTGGGGGGCAGCGTTGGGGATTACCGCCAAGGGCCAGATCGATCTTGACCGTTCACGTCTGGCGATCGAGGGAACCGTGGTTCCAGCCTATGTCCTGAACAGCGCGTTGGGACGAATTCCGATTCTGGGTTGGCTGATCACCGGGGGGGATAAGGGGGGCGGCGTTATCGCCTTCAATTACACGATGAAGGGGGCTGCCGCAGATCCATCGGTGACGGTCAATCCGCTCTCCGCCCTGACTCCGGGGTTCCTGCGTAAATTATTCAACATATTCGACGATGGCAGTGGAACCGATGCCCGCAAGGGGGAGGGGGGAGCAAAGACAACGCCCTGACCGGGCGCGAAGTCACTCCGTCAGTCCTTGCCCGATCCACCCGATGTGGCCAAGAGCATGACCAGGGCACCACAGATCGCGGTGAGGAGGAGGCCGATATAGACGGCAAACCCCAACGGACTGGTGCCGGGTGAGGGGTCGGCCACGGCTCCAAAGATCGCTCCGGAAGTCGCGACCGACAGATAGAGGAAAACCAGCAGAAGGCCGATGGTGATCAGGCCGGAAACTTTTGCAAGTACGCTCATCTTTCCGTCGCCCTTATAAGTGGCAGATGATGACTCAGAAAAAAAGATAGCAGGTTTTTTCTTCTCTCGACGGCGTAAAATCGGAGCGGTAACGGTTTCGCACCGTTATCGGAGCATTTTTCGCCTGCATTCGCAGGCAGATTCACCAATCCGTCAGCGGGGCGTTCGAAGTCCTTTGTCATTTGCGACTTCGCTGTTAATTGGAAAGGCCGGGCTGCGAAATCCGCTTTTGCCAATCCTGATAAAAGCGATGACACTTCGACGGTGGAGCCGCAAGGGCACTGTCCGGTATTCCCTTCGCCTCCCTTGCCCGACCTAAAAGGAGTCCGCATGCGCGAGATCCCCATTCTGATCAAGCCCGGCGATGCCGATGCCCTTGCCGCAGGGCGGCATAGCGATCCGTTCGCCGTCCTTGGCCCTCATCCCGCGAATGGAGGAGTGGTCTTGCGCAGCTTCCAGCCTCAAGCTGTCGAGGTTTTTGTTCTGACCGGGGACACCCCGATCGCGATGACCAGGGTTCATCCCGACGGTGTGTTCGCCGCCCGTCTGCCCGAGGGCGGAACGGACGGATACCGTCTGCGCGTGATCTGTCCCGATGGGATGATCGAGGAAATCGACGATCCTTACCGTTTCCCGCCCCAACTTGGCCCGCTCGACATCCATTTGCTGGTCGAGGGGACACATATGCGCCTCTATCAGATCCTGGGCGCGCACCCTCGGACCATCGACGACATCGAGGGCGTTTTGTTCTCGGTGTGGGCGCCTAATGCCGAGCGAGTCTCGGTGGTGGGCGACTTCAATTCCTGGGACGGGCGCCGCCACCCGATGCGGCTACGTCACGATGCCGGGGTCTGGGAACTGTTCCTGCCCGGTCTGGGGCACAGCACGATCTATAAGTACGAGATCGTTGCGCGCGGCGGCGTGATGCTGCCGTTGAAGGCGGATCCTTGCGGCACCTGGGCCGAACGCTCGCCGAAGACCGCATCGAAGGTCTGGAGCCAGCCGAAATGGCAATGGTCGGACGCCGACTGGATGCAAAATCGTCAGCGCCACAACGACCGTTATTCCCCGGTTAGCATCTACGAAGTCCATCTGGGCTCGTGGCGGCGCAATCCCGGTGACGGAAATCGTCCGTTGACCTATCTGGAGATGGCTGACGAACTGGTCGATTACGTTGTCGAGATGGGCTTTACCCATGTCGAGTTCCTGCCGGTGCACGAACATCCGTTTGGCGGATCGTGGGGCTATCAGCCGGTGGGGTTGTTCGCGCCGACCTCGCGTTACGGCTCTCCCGATGATTTCCGCGTTCTGATCGAGCGGCTGCACCAGCGTGGTATCGGTGTCATCATCGATTGGGTTTCGGCCCATTTCCCCAGTGATCCGCATGGTCTGCACTGGTTCGATGGGACGCATCTTTACGAACATCAAGACCCGCGCCTGGGTGTCCATCGTGACTGGAACACCCTGATCTATAATTTTGGCCGCACCGAGGTAATGAATTATCTGTGCGCCAACGCCCTGTATTGGCTGGAGGAATTCCACGTTGACGGGCTGCGGGTCGATGCGGTGGCGTCGATGCTGTATCTCGATTATTCGCGCGATCCTGGCGACTGGCTGCCGAACCGCTTTGGCGGCAACGAGAATCTCGAAGCAATCGACTTCCTGCGCCGGATGAATCAGCTGGTCTATGCCGAGCATCCCGGTGCCGTCACCATCGCCGAAGAATCAACCGCGTGGCCGATGGTGTCGCGGCCGGTCCATCTGGGTGGGCTGGGATTCGGCTTCAAATGGAACATGGGGTGGATGCATGACACCCTCGATTATTTCTCGAAAGACCCGATTCACCGCCGCTATCACCACGACGACCTGACCTTTGCCCAGCTCTATGCCTATCACGAGAATTTCGTGTTGCCGCTGTCTCATGACGAGGTGGTTCACGGCAAGGGGTCTCTAATCGGGCGGATGCCGGGCGACGACTGGCAGCGTTTTGCTAATCTGCGCGCCTATTTCGGCTTCATGTGGATGCAGCCGGGTAAGAAGCTTCTGTTCATGGGAGGCGAGTTTGCCCAAGAACGGGAGTGGAATGTCGATAGCAGCCTCGACTGGCACCTGCTTGACTCGCCGCGCCATCGGGGGGTGAGTCGCCTTGTTGCCGACCTCAATCGTCTGTATCGTACCGAAGCGGCCCTGTATCAACTCGACAACGATCAGCGCGGATTTGCCTGGATTGATTGCAACGATCGCGACAATTCGGTACTGAGTTGGTTGCGCCTCGGCGTCGATCCGCATGATTGCATCGTGGTGGTCGGCAGCTTTACCCCCGTTGTGCGCGAAGGGTATCGGATTGGTGTGCCTGAGTCCGGGTTCTATCGTGAGATTCTCAATACCGATTCCGAATGGTATGGCGGCTCGAATGTCCACAACAATGGTGGGGTCGAAGCCGAGGACATTCCGTGGCACGGCCATAGCTGGTCGATTCTGCTTCGGCTGCCTCCGCTGTCGGTCTCGGTGTTCAAGCGCGACGGATAAGGGTAGGATAGCCCTGCTCGACGTGTTTGAGAGGACAATCGCCGCCTGAGTCGATGTGTGCCGCATCGAGGTTTCCGTCTGTCCACCCAGTCGCCTGTCGAGGATTGAATGAACGCCCGCCGCCTTTTACCCGGCTCTCCTAACCCGCTGGGTGCTACCTGGGACGGCAACGGCGTTAATTTTGCGCTGTTTTCCGCGAATGCCCAGCGGGTCGAGCTGTGCCTGTTCGATAGTCGCGGCCTGCGCGAGACCGAACGGATCGTTCTGCCCGAATATACCGATCAGATCTGGCACGGCTATTTGCAGGACGTGCGGCCGGGGCAATTGTACGGCTATCGTGTCTGGGGGCCGTATGATCCCAATGCCGGCCATCGCTTTAACCCGCACAAACTGCTGCTCGATCCCTATGCCAAGGCATTGAGTGGCGAAATGGTATGGACCGACGCCCATTTCGGTTTCCGCGTCGGCGGCCCGCGGCAGGATCTGGTGGCGGATCGTCGCGACAACGCTCGTTTCATGCCGAAATGCCGGGTGCTGGATACCGCCTTCACCTGGGGTGACGATCGTCGTCCTTCGGTGCCGTGGTCGCGGACTGTCATCTATGAGGCCCACGTGCGCGGCCTGACGATGACTCATCCCGGCGTTCCCCCGGCCTATCGCGGTAGTTTCCTCGGGTTGGCCCAGCCCGGCGTGATCGATCACCTGAAGTCGCTGGGGGTGACCAGCATCGAATTGTTGCCGGTTCAGGCGATCGTGGACGAACGCCACCTCGTCGAAAAAGGGCTGCGCAATTTCTGGGGCTACAACACGATCGGCTTTTTTGCCACCGACCCGCGCTTTTACGTCACCAGCGCTCATCGTGACTTCAAGAGCATGGTGCAGCGCCTGCACGAGGCGGGGATCGAGGTGATCCTGGACGTGGTTTACAACCACACCGCCGAAGGCAATCATCTGGGGCCGACCCTGTCATTCCGTGGCATCGACAATGCCAGCTATTACGTCCTGCGACCGGGCAATCCGCGCTGGTACGAGAATTATTCCGGTTGCGGCAACACACTCAATCTTACTCACCCCCGCGTTTTGCAGATGGTGATGGATTCCTTGCGCTATTGGGCCGAGGAGATGCGGGTTGACGGGTTTCGCTTCGATCTTGCCTCGGCCCTGGCTCGCGGACGCAATGGGTTCGATTCCGGCGGTTCCAGCTTTCTCGACGCTGTGCGCCAGGACCCAGTGCTGTCGCGGGTGAAGCTGATTTCCGAACCGTGGGATCTGGGAGGTGACGGCTATCGTCTGGGGCGTTTCCCTCCCGGTTGGTCGGAATGGAACGGGCGATATCGCGATACCGTGCGTCGCTTCTGGTCGGGCGAAGGCGGGATGATCGGCGATCTGGCCAGCCGTCTGACCGGCTCGGCCGATCTGTTCTCGTGGGGTGGCCGTCGTCCCTCGGCCAGCCTGAACTTCGTCACTTGCCATGATGGTTTTACCCTGCGCGATTTGGTCACTTATCAGCGCAAGCGCAACGAAGCTAATGGCGAGGGCAACGCCGATGGTACCGACGCCAATTATTCCTGGAATTGCGGCCATGACGGCGAGACCCCCTATCCAGAGGTCACAGCCCTGCGCCAGCGTCAGGCCCGCAATCTGATCGCCACGCTGCTGTTGTCGCAGGGGGTGCCGATGATTTTGGCCGGGGACGAACTGGGCCGCACCCAGGGCGGCAACAACAACGCCTATTGCCAGGATAATCCAATCGGCTGGGTCGATTGGAGCAATGTCGATGAAGAGATGCTGGCTTTCTTCCGCATTCTGATCAAGCTGCGGCGGGATAATCCGGTGTTCCGTCGGGCCCGCTTCCTTGAAGGAAAGCGTCTGCCCAATCTCGTGCTGAAGGACATCATCTGGGTCACGCCGGAAGGGCGCGAAATGACCCAGGCCGATTGGACCTTACCCTATGCCCGCTCGCTGGGTTTCGTGCTGGGCGGAGGGGTGGCAGGGATCGACGAGCCTAAGGGGCTGGAAGAAGCGGGCGATACCTTCCTGGTCCTGATGAACGCCTATCACGAAGCGGTTCCTTATGTCTTGCCGCCCGCGACGCTGGGGCATGCGTGGGAAGTTGTGTTCGACACGACCGAGGTTCAGCCTGGATTGCCGACCGGGACATGGGCCGCCGGAATTACTTATGCGCTAAGGTCGCGGTCGCTTGCCGTATTGCGTAGCGTCAGCGGAGGGCGGGGATTCGTCCGCGACATACAGGAAGGATTTAGGCCATGACCGGGATTTCAGCCCTCGACCGGCTGGCGACTCTTGCCGGCATTGAGGACGGGTGGTGGGACTTTTTCGGTCAGTGGCGGGTGGTTCCGCCCGACACGAAGCGGGTGTTCCTGGCGGCGATGGGGTTTCCCGCCGCCGATGAGGCCGAGGTGGCAGCCAGCCTGACTGAGCTCGAAACCCGGCCGTGGCGCCGTTGGATCGAGCCGGTTCTGGTGCTGGAGGAGGGGTCTGGTTCGCCTTCGATTACGGTGACTCTGCCGGTGGCCGCCGACCGGAACCTCTTCTCTTGGACGCTCGAAGAGGAACTCGGCATCGCTCACCGAGGCAGCTTTTACCCCGCTGATCTGGGGGAGGGGGACGGCCGCTCCGTCGATGGCGTTGACCTGCGCCGCCGTTCGTTGCTGCTGCCCGCCTTGCCGCCGATTGGGTATCACCGTCTGACTCTGACTGGCCCGGATGGGGTAAGTGCTGAACAATCTCTGATTGTCGCGCCGTCGCGGGCCTATACGCCTCCGGTCGTGGCACAGGAGCCGGGAGCCTGGGGTATCGCGACCCAGATCTATGCTCTGCGCTCGTCGCGCGACTGGGGACTGGGCGGTTATGACGCGCTGGCTGAATTGGCCGAGGGCGCGGCGAAGCTGGGAGCGTCCTGCATTGGGGTCAACCCGCTGCACGCGCTGTTCCCAACTCAGCCCGAGCGCTTCAGTCCCTATGCGCCGTCGAGCCGGATGTTCCTCAACACAGCCTATATCGATATCGAGGCGGTTCCCGAGTTCGCCGATTGCCGCGAGGCCCGGCGGCTGTTTGCCGCCCCAGCGTTCCAGGCGTTGCTGGGGCGGGCGCGCGAACCCGCTTTGGTCGATTACGAGACCGTGGCGCGGCTGTCCCGGCCGATCCTGGAAGCGCTGTTCCGTGCATTCCGGCAATCGGGTGATTTCGCCGCATTCGAGGCATTTCGGCAGGCGGGAGGCGAACGCGCTCGCCAGTTCGCTCTGTTCGAGGCGCTGCACGAGCGGATGATCGAGGCCGGGACGCCTTATTGGCGGACATGGCCCGAGGATTTGCGCCATCCTGACGCGGCTGGAGTGGCGCGGTTCGCAGCCGAGAATAGCGAGCGGATCGACTTTTTCCACTGGCTGCAATTCGTTGCGGACAGTCAATTGGCGCGGGCGCATCGCGCTGGTCTCGACGCCGGTGCGCCGATCGGGCTTTATCGCGATCTGGCTGTCGGCATCGCCGGGGACGGAGGCGATTCCTGGTTGGAGCAGGATAGTCTGGCGTTGGGGGTCTCGGTCGGCGCGCCGCCCGATCCGTTGGCGCTCAAGGGCCAGGATTGGGGATTGCTGCCGTTCAACCCGCTGGCGCTGTATGAACGGGCGTTCGCTCCGTTTATCGCGGTGATGCGGGCCAACATGCGCCATGCCGGAGCCTTGCGGCTGGACCATGCCATGGCGTTGCAGCGCCTGTATTGGGTGCCGCCCGGTTTTTCAGCCGATCAGGGCGCTTATGTCCGTTATCCGGTCGAGGATCTGTTCCGGCTGGTGGCGCTGGAAAGTCGCCGCAACCGCTGCCTGGTGATTGGCGAGGATCTAGGCACGGTTCCCGATGGCTTCCGCGAGCGGATGGAAAAAACCGGTATCTTCGCCTATCGGGTGATGGTGTTCGAGAAAGAGAGCGCGGATCGGTTCCGTCCCTCGGATCAGTTCGACGCGCAGGCTTTGGCGATCTTCGCGACCCATGATCTTCCGTCGGCGCGGTCGTGGTGGCTGGGACATGATATTGACCGGCGCGAGGAGCTTGACCTTTACCCTCGTCCAGGGCAGGCCGACGAGGAGCGCGGACAGCGTGTCCGCGACCGTGTTGCCCTGATTGCTACCCTGTCGGGCGAGGGGCTTCTTTCCGCCGATTTTTCGACTGAGGATGACGTGTCGGACGATCGGGCGGTTCAGCTTGCAGCCGCGGCTCACGCCTTTCTCGGGCGGTCGCGGTCGCGGTTGACAATGGTTCAGATCGAGGACGTCCTGGGGCTCGATCTCCAGATGAATCTGCCGGGAACTACAACGGAACATCCGAATTGGCGGTGCCGTTATCCGCGCGATATAGCCGAGATTCTCGCCGACGAACGCATCCGTTCGCTGGCCGAGGGCTTCTCCGCGCGTGACGGACGGCGCGACCTGTCCCTTCCGGGGGGCGGCAGTGTATAACGATACTTGCTCAAAGCCGCCGTTTCGTGAAGGAATGGCGAGAGAAGAGGATCTTATGGCGGGCGGGAAGAAAACGATGAATAAAGCAGGGCCTGCGGCGGCGCATTCGTCACACGAGGATGTCGAAGAGCTGAAGACGGCAATTCGCAGCCATCTTATCTATACCGTTGGCAAGGAGGCGGTCAGCGCCACCGCGCGCGACTGGTTTCTGGCGGCGGCCCATGCCGTGCGTGATCGCGTTACCCAGGGATGGATGCCAACCCTGAATGGCTATTACCGTGAGGATTCCAAACGGGTTTATTACCTTTCGATGGAGTTCCTGATCGGCCGGACTCTGGTCAATAGCCTGATCAATCTCGGTCTGTACGATGCGGTGCGGGAAGCGCTGGCTGAACTGGGGCAGGATTTCGAGGAAGTCGCGGCCTGGGAGGTCGAGGCGGCGCTCGGCAATGGCGGCCTGGGCCGTCTGGCGGCCTGCCTGCTTGATTCGATGGCGACGATCGGCGTGGCTGGTTTCGGCTATGGCATCCGCTACGATTACGGCATGTTCACCCAGCATATCGAGCATGGGTGGCAGGTCGAAAGCCCCGAAAACTGGCTCCGCTATGGCAATCCATGGGAATTCCCCCGTCCGGGTGTGATCTTCCCGGTTCGTTTTGGCGGCCGCGTGATCCATTTCCGCGACAGCCGGGGGTTCAACTGCTCCCAATGGGTCGATGCCGAAGAAGTCATGGCGATGGCCTATGACGTTCCGGTTCCCGGCTTTGGTGGAAAGAAGGTCAACAATCTCAGGCTGTGGTCGGCGAAGTCAACCCGAGAGTTCGACCTGAAATACTTCAATGCCGGAAATTATATAGAGGCCGTGCGCGATAAGAACGAGTCAGAGACCCTGTCTAAGGTGCTCTATCCTTCTGACATGACCGAACGCGGTAAGGAACTGCGTTTCAAGCAGGAATATTTCTTCGTCGCGGCTTCGATCCAGGACATCCTCTCTCGTTTCCGCAAGAGCCATTCCGATTGGGAAAAGCTGCCCGATAAGGTCGCGATTCAGCTCAACGACACCCATCCGGCGATGGTGGTGGCCGAGCTGATGCGGGTTCTGGTCGATGAGCACGAACTGGCATGGGATCGGGCCTGGGAGATTACCCGAGGCTGCTGCGCCTATACCAATCACACCTTGTTGCCCGAGGCGCTGGAAACTTGGTCGGTCGATCTGTTCTCACGGGTTCTGCCACGCCATCTCGAAATCGTCTATCAGCTCAATCACGAATTCCTGCAAGGCGTCCGCTATCGCCATCCCGGCGATACCGAATTGTTGAATCGGGTGTCGTTGATTGCTGAGGGTGCGGACCGTCGGGTGCGGATGGCTCACCTCGCCGTGATCGGTAGCCATAAAGTCAACGGCGTTGCGGCGATCCATACCGGCCTGATGAAAAGCACGATCTTTTCCGATTTCGAACATTTATCGCCCGGAAAGATCATCAACCTTACCAACGGCGTCACGCCCCGGCGCTGGATGCTGGCATCCAATCCACGCCTGTCGGCGCTGATTACCCAAAGTATCGGCGACGGCTGGTACACTGATCTCGACCAACTGCGCAAGCTTGAGGCTTTTGTCGACGATCCCGCTTTCTGCGCCGCTTTTGTCGAGATCAAGAACGCCAACAAGCGCGATGTCGCGGTGATGATTGCCCAGCGCCTGGGGATCGAGGTCGATCCGACCTCGCTGTTCGACGTTCAGGTCAAGCGCATCCACGAATACAAGCGTCAGCTTCTCAACCTGCTGCATGTCGTGGTGCGCTATGCCCGGATTCGCGCCAATCCGCTGCTGGAGTCTCAGCCGCGCACCGTGATTATCGGGGGCAAGGCGGCCCCCGGCTATCACCTCGCCAAGCTGATCATCAAGCTGGTCAACGACATCTCCGAGGTCGTCAACAACGATCCTCTGGTCGGTCGGCGGCTCCGTTTGGTGTTCCTGCCCAATTACAATGTTTCGACTGCCGAACTGGTGATGCCTGCTGCCGATTTGTCCGAGCAGATTTCAACAGCCGGGACCGAGGCATCGGGTACCGGCAATATGAAGATGGCGATGAACGGGGCTTTGACGATTGGCACCTGGGATGGCGCCAACGTCGAGATCTGCGAGGAAGTTGGTGAGGAGAACATGTTCCTGTTCGGCCTGACCGCACAGGAAGTCGCCCGTCATCGTGTTGATGGCTATGACGCCTGCGCCGCGGTGCGGGCCGATAAGGAATTGTCGGCTGCGCTCGACATGATCGGAACCGGGTTCTTCTCTCCCGATGAGCCCGACCGCTATCGCGCTCTGATCGATACCCTGACGGTGGGAGGCGACCACTATCTGCTGACCGCCGATTTTGCCCAGTATGTCGCGGCACAGGAGCGGGCCGACCGCACCTTCGCCGATCCCGAGACATGGACCCGCAAGGCGATTTTGAACGTCGCCCGAATGGGGAAATTCTCCTCGGATCGAACCGTCGCGGAATATGCCCGCCAGATTTGGCAGGCTTTGTAAGACCGAACGCTCCGTTCGGTCGGGAGGGGGAGTGATTGTTTCCCCTCCCGACCAGCAGGCGGCATGGTCGTTTCGTCAATTGCTCCCGCGCATATGGAGCGATCAAGGGTTTTTGCTGTACGGCGATGTTTGATCAGCGGGGTTGACGTCGTCGCCCGCAATCGGCGTGATAGATAGAGTCGATCGTTTCGACCGCCATCCTTACGAGGAGACGCTGTCCGTGCCGGTCAAATGGCGGGGTCCATTTCCTTGGCTTGCTGCGGCGTTCGTCGCCAATGTTGCGGTGATTGTTACCGCAGGCGCGATGCTTTCGCACGGGCCGCTTGCACCCGAATCCTTCAATGCCCTGGTGTTGGTATCGCTGGCCGGTGCGGCGATTCTGTTCATGGTATCTTGGAAAATCATCGATTTTCTGGTGATGCGGAGCATCTGCAAAATGGCCGCCGAGGTGCGGGCGATCGCCTATGGTGGCGACCGGCCCGGCGTCGATCCAGAACGGTTCGCGATGATCTCGCCCCTGCCCGAGGCGGTCAACGAGATCTGCGCCCGGATGGTCAAGGCCCGTTCTGAGCTGGCGGCCGGCTTGTCGGTCGCCACC
>NZ_CAHP01000015.1 GCF_000294655.1 Magnetospirillum molischianum DSM 120 | reverse complement strand
AGCGGCGATTCTTAACGATTTGCATGAAGGTGTCTTGGTCTGCAATCAGCGCCACCAGTTGGTTCTATATAACGAGGTTGCTTTCGATATGTTGCGCGCCACCGCCGAATTGGGGCTGGGGCGGTCGCTGTTCGAGACGCTATCGCGTGAGCCGGTCGTTTATATGTTCGACCGCCTGTGTGGACACCTGAACCGATCGGCGCGCGGAATTCCATTTTTGGCCGGAACCGTTGACGACCGGATGCTGTTCCAGGCGCGGATGAGCCTGATCCGCACCGGGTCGGGTCCGGTGACCGGCTATGTCGTCACTCTGGTCGATGCCGCGCCGCAATTGGCTGGATTGGCCGGGCGGGCGGAATTGCTGCGCGAGGCTGCCGAGACAATCGAGGCTCCGCTGGCCCGCATCGCCGCCGCTACCAGCGAGGCTCCTCTGGTGCAGCGCGATTGCCTTGATGCCAGCCGTGGGGTGCGGCGATTGACCGAGGGCTATGACCGCCTGCTATCGTCCTGGTGGCCGATGGCCGATATCGTCTCGACCGAGTTGTTGTCCTTTGTTTGTTCGCGCCTTGGCGACGATGTTGCCGCCACCGTGATCGGTTTGCCGGTCTGGCTGCACGGCGATTCGCACTCTCTGGTCCTGGCCGTTGAGGCGTTGGTCCGTCATACCGCCGATCGGCTTGAGATCGATGCTGTCGATCTGTCCGCCGGAGCCGATGAAGAATCCGCCTGGGTGGAATTCAGCTGGGCCGGGAGCGGGGTTGAGTTTGCCGACATGGAACGCTGGTTAGGGCAGCCTCTGACCGCGCTGGGGGGGATCACCCTGCGCGACGTTCTGCTGCACCATGCCGGGGCAGTGCCCGAGCTTCGCCGTACCGAAAGCGGGGGGGCCGTTCGTTTGCCTGTCCCGAAAGCGCAGCAGCGACGCCGGCCAGAGCGTCCGGCCTTGCCGGCGCGGCCGGAATTTCACGACCTCGCCTTACTGGAGCAGGCCCGCGAGACCGGTGCTTTGGGCTCGTGTCCGCTGAAGTCGTTGAGTTTCGTTGTGTTCGATACCGAGACCACGGGTCTACAGCCGTCTCAGGGCGACCGCATCGTTTCGATTGCCGGGGTGCGGATTGTCAACGGCCGCATTCTATCGGGGGAAAGCTTTAATCGTGTGGTTAATCCCGGACGGCCGATCCCGGTCGAATCAGTGCGATTCCATGGCATTACCGATGCAATGGTGCGTGATAAGCCACCTGCCGAGGTGGTTTTGCCTCAATTCCGGGCCTATGTCGCCGATTCGGTTCTCGTGGCGCATAACGCCGCTTTCGACCTGAAATTTCTGCGGATGAACGAGCAGGCGATGGCGATCAGTTTTGATTGTCCTGTGCTCGACACCATGATTTTGTCGAGCTTTCTCGATGGGCCGGAAGCAGGGCACTCGCTCGATATCATTTGCGAACGCTATGGGATCGTCGTCACGGATCGCCATACCGCTCTAGGCGATGCGATGGTGACGGCGGCGGTATTGTTGTGCCAGATCGAGGCATTGGAGGGGCGCGGTATCGTTACTCTGGATCAGGCCGTCAAGACTCTGGATATCGCCCGCATTCTGCATGATCGTCAGCGGGTGCTGTAGCTCCTCTCTGCCGCTCGCTCAATGCGTGCCGAAGCCCTGAGCGTTGGTCAAATGCAAATGGCTCGCGACCAGCGTTGTTGTCGGGTCTGTCCTGCGTTGAGAATCAATAGGCTCGGGGTGAAAACTCGGGTTCGATGGCTTGACCGGGCATCGACATTCCTCCAGCATGGCGCGTCAATTCCACGACGCAGAAAGCGAGGCCGATGCGCCTTACCTTGCACACCGATTACGCGCTTAGGGTCATGATTCATGTTGGAATGCGCGATGGCGATCTGGTGACGATTACCGAGATTGCCGAGTGCCACGGCATCTCCAAGAATCACTTGACCAAGGTGGTGCATCACTTGGGCCGAGTCGGCTTTCTTGAAACGGTTCGGGGCAAGCATGGCGGGGTACGGTTGCTGAAGCGGCCGGATCAGGTTCGTCTGGGCGAGTTCATCCGCGCGACCGAAGAAGACTTTGCCCTGGTTCGTTGCATGCGTTGCGACAGCGAGGAGGGGTGCCTTCTGGAAGGTCACTGCCTCGCCAACCGTGCTCTGTCCGCTGGACTTGACGCCTTCTTTCATGAACTCGACCGTTATACTCTGGCCGACATGCTGGAGCGTGAGCGAGAGGCGGCGCAATAGCGTCTGGTAGTTCCGCTCGATCGCGATTCGGTGTATCCCTGGAGACAGCAATGACCCCGGAGGCTCGCCCCTATGTCTACCCTCAATGGTGCCGATAACGAAAACGAACTCAGGGTCATCAACGAATTTCTAGACGAGTTGCGCGATACCGCCAGCCAGCTACAGGTTCTTCTCGGCAATTTGAGATCGCGCAGCGTACCGCTGTCCGAGGGGCTGGCCACTCTGAAGCGCGAGGCAAGCAACCTGCGCAGTCACGCCCATGGTCTGAACCTGCCCATGATCAAGCTGGTAACCCACCGGCTTGACGAATATGTCGGCGAATTGAAGGATCTGACCGGGTCGGAAATCGATGAAATTCAGGTCTTTATCGACCGGATCGAAAAGCTTGCCGATGGCGAGGCCGTGGAAGAAACCGATGCTCCGGCCGTGGTTCGCGCCTTGCCCGCCAAGCGTTCGGCCGATATCGATTTCGGCAAGATCGAGAAGAAGAACGTCGAGATTCTTCTGGTTCTGCCCGAGAAGGCCATGGCCCGCATCGTCGAACGCGAATTGGCCAATTGCGGCTATCGTACCTCGGTGGTTCGCGATGCCTTTGCCGCGATTGAAACCGTGGTGCGGACCCGTCCCGACATGGTGCTGGCCGCGATGGAGCTGGGGCTGCTGACCGGCACCGACCTCGGTTGCGCCTTGGCGGCGATGCCCGCGACCGAGCGCATTCCTTATGCGGTGCTGACCAGCTACGAATGGGGCAGCCCTAAGCTGAAAGGCTTGCCGCCTCGTGCCGCTCTGGTACGCAAAGGCGCGCAGTTCTCCGACGATCTGGCTGAAACCCTGGCTCGTTTCGACATTACCTGACCCGACGATTTTCCCGATTTTCCTCCCTTGACGATCGCGACCGCGCACTTAAATCAAAGGTGCGCGGTCGCCGATAGTCGGGGCCGACGCGGCGGTGCCAGAGGTACCGTCCCGATCTGGTTGCTTCGCAAAGGAGAACTGGCAATGCGTACTTTTGATCTCTCCCCGCTGTTCCGTTCCACTGTTGGTTTCGACCACCTCAACCGGGTTTTCGATTCCGCCACGCGGGTCGATCCTGCGGCTCTGTCTTACCCTCCGTACAATATCGAGAAGCTGGGTGAGGAGCGCTACCGCATCACGATGGCGGTTGCCGGGTTTGGTGAAAACGATCTTGAGGTGACGGCAAAGGGAAACACCCTGCTGATCGCGGGCAAGGCTCGCAAGGAAGACCCTCAGGCTCAGTATCTGCACCATGGTATCGCCGGTCGTTCGTTCGAGCGCCGCTTCGAACTGGCCGATCATATCCGGGTGGATCAGGCGTCTTTGGTCAACGGGATGTTGTCGGTCGATCTGGTTCGCGAGATCCCCGAGGCAATGAAGCCCCGCACGATCAAGATCGGGAAACCGGCCGAACCTCAATTGATTGAAACCCAGGCGGCGTAACCCGCCTTCGGGTGGCGCCTCTGCCCTTGGCCTGCGGAACAAGCCGGGCAGAGGCGTCGCTTTCTCTCTATTTCTTAGACATCGCCCGCATTATTTCGTTGGCGTCAAACACGACGTCCGGCGTGTCCAGCCGTCCGTGCAGGCGAATTCCCAATGGCGGCAGGCCGGTACCGGCGGGCGCGACCGAGACACGGGCATCGACCGAGTTTTCGCCCAGATCGACGTTCCCGGTTCCGGTCAAGCGCCCCCCTTCGGCTGTCAGACTAAGATCACGGCTGGAAATAACGCCCTTTTCAGCGCGGATGGTGCCGGAGAGGGTTGAGAACCGGGTTGTTCCCCCGACCAACCCACCAGACAGCAATCCGGCCATGTCGCGCCGTTCCAATCGTGCATTGGCCTCGGCCAGATCGAAGCCGCGAATCAACCCGTCGCCGATGGTGATCTTTATCTCGCCCGTCAGGGTCGTGGCCAATTGCGCCGGAGCGAGCCCGGCGGTGGACAGGTGCGCGGTTCCGTCCAGCTTGCCTCCGGCCAGCGATAGGCCGCCTGCCGATAATCCCAGGGCACCGGCATCCAGCCCGGAAAGGATCAGATCGCCGCCCAAGCCACCAGACATCAGCCGTCCGCTGCCCTCGATCGTGCCCCCCAGGGTTCGGGCGCGCAGTCCGTCGAAGGTCGCGCTGCCGCTGCCAGTCAACGCCAGATGGGTTGAAACATTGTCCAGTCGCCAGGATTTCAGCATCAGGGCGGTGGCGTGGATCGTCATGTCGGCGCGGGGAAGCCCACCGAGCGGAATCGCTTCGACATGCCCGCGTGGCACCGGTGGCGGTGGAGGACTTTCATCGCCTCTTCCGCTATGTCCAGCGGCGGCTGGACGGGGCCGCGCCGCCATTGCTATCCGTGTTTTTCCCTCGGGCGGCAAGAAGGGATCAAGGCGCACTTCACCAGCGTTCAGTTCTGCATGAACCGGGCCGTCCGGTTCAATGCGGACCCGGCCGTCGATCTGGGCGCTTCCGGCCGTCAGCCGCAGATCGTCGAGAGTCAGCGCGCCTGAATCGCTGCCAAGCGTGGCGCTCGCGGACATTTGCCCGTCACGGCTTGGCCGATAATCCGCGACCAAGAGCCGCACGGCGTCGGCATAGCTGGGACCATGTACTTCCAGCGCGCCGACCAGGGTTCCGTCGTCGCCGCGCCCACCGTCGAAAGCCGCTTCGATTCCCCGGACGGACAGGCGTGCGGTGATGCTTTGGCTCAGGCTGACCGCGCCGGTGGCGCGGATGTCGTCGAGACCGAGCACAAGCGGCGACAGGTCCAACCGACCGTCATGGCCGGACAAGGTCGCGTCAAGTCGTGCGGTGCTCGGCCACGTGCCGCCGCCGCTGCCTGGCCAGGCCCAGGCGCGCAGACGGGGGGGATCGGCACTCTCCAACTTCACTTTACCACTGAAGGACGGGCCGCTTTCTTCCATCGAAAGCATACCGCTGAGATCCATCGCGGTGCGGCCTGGAAGCTGGGCCGAGACGGTACTGATGTTCAGGACGCCGCCGTCGAGCATCGCGCTCAGACGTGGGCGGCGCACCACGCCACCGCGCCAGCGTATCGTGTCGGCGGCGATATCGAAATTGACGGTAACATTGGCGGGTAACGGCAGCCGCAATGCCGGAGCGGCGGTTGTTTTCGCTGCGGCGATAGGAGTCGGATCTGCCGAAGCTTTTCCCTCGGCGACCTCTCTGGCCTTGATCGCCGCCGGGCTGCCCTGGTCAAGGTCCAGGGTCTGGGCGCGCAGGCTGACATCGATCGCGACCGGATTATTTCCCAGGATGGCGACAATCTCGCCTCCGACCCGTGACTCGCCAAGCGCGACGGTGATTTCCTGCAAGGCGGCTTCGTCTGGTGTGACCGACAGCCGTCCCTCGGCGGTCAATGGTGCGTCGGGAAGATCGGCCGTTCCCACGGCGCGGGCCAGCGAGGGAATTTCGAGCGACAATCGCCCATCGGCTCGCATCGCTGTGACCAAGGAGTCAAGTCGTATCGTTCCGCCAACCGGGGAGGGCAGGTGCAACTGGGCGCGCACTGGAATCGCTGGACCACCGCCGGGCCGCGCCCCTTCGGCTTCGAAGGGAATGGAAAGGCCGCCCAGCCCCAATGTGCCGCTGGCGGTGAAGCCTCCGTCCAGCCGTCCCCCGGCGGCAAAGATCTCGCCTAACTGGATCGTCCCATCAAGCGTTGCTCCGCCACCTAACCGCCCACCGGACAGGCCCACCCCGACCAGCGCGATTCGTCCCGACAGCAGGGGGGCAATCCCGAATTCCAGTCGAACGGTTTCGAACCCGGCGGTGCCGACCGAGACTCGCTCCAGGATGACAACCGGGTCCGGGACCAGACGCGCTGAGATCGGTCCCGAAACCGACACGGGCCAGCCCAGAGCCGCCGTTGCGGTCCGTTCGATCCCTGGACGCAGCGAACTCCAATCCATCAGTGCCGGAACCACCAGCACCGCCACTACGCCACCGGCCAGGGTTGCCGCGGCGATTTTTAGGGAAACACCAGTCATGATGGGTCAGGAGCCGTCCGTTCGGGTTCAAGGTCGGGGTCCGGCAGGGGGTCTGTCTGGGGCTCCGGGGTGGAAGGAGGCGAGGGGGCCTCGGTAGATTCCAGCTTCGGCTCCGGCTGTAGTGTGGGCTTCGGTGCCGGATCGGGTCGTCGCTGGCGCAAGGTCACCAACTCCTCGGCGGCGGTGGGGTGCACGCCCAAGGTCGCGTCGAACTGTGCCTTGGTGGCGCGGCACCGCAATGCCACTGCAAATCCTTGGATGATTTCAGGCGCGTCGGGGCCGATGACGTGGACGCCCAGCACATGATCGTCGTCGCGTTCGACCACCAGTTTGACCAGCGCCCGCCCGCCGCGTCCGGTCAGACCCTGGCGTAGCGGCCTGAAGCGGGAAATATAGACATCGACGCTGCCATACAGCCGCCGCGCCTCATCCTCTCCCAGTCCGACCGTCGCCAATGGCGGTGCGCCGAACACCGCCGTCGGCACCAATTGGTGGTCGATCGCGGTGGGACAGCCCTGGAACGCGGTGCGGACGAAGGCTCCGGCCTCGGCCAGAGCCGCCGGAGTGAGGTTCAGCCGATTAGTGACATCGCCGACCGCCCAGATGTTGCGAATCGACGTGCGGGAAAAGGCATCGACGATGACAGCCCCGCGCTCGTCCAACTGAACACCCGCCGCCTCCAATCCCAATCCTGCGCTGTTCGGCACCCGCCCGGTGGCATAGAGGATCAGGTCCGTTTCGATCGTTTCGCCTGGATTGCCGTCGATATCGGAGGTTAAAACCCGGCTGCCGCTGCGGTCGCGTTCGATGGCGCGGACCAGGGTACGCGGACGGATATCGATGCCCAGCGCTTCCATCTCTTCAGTCTGGGCGGAACGCAGATCGGGGTCGAAGCCGCGCAGGATCGCCTCGCCGCGCAGGAGCAGGGTGACCTCGACTCCCAGTGCGTTAAAAATACCGGCGAACTCAACCGCGATATAGCCGCCCCCGACGATCACCGCCCGCCTGGGTAATTGCATCAGGTCGAGAGCTTCGTTCGAGGTGATCGCGTGCTCGATCCCCGGCAAGGCAGGCAGAAACGGCTTTCCCCCCGTGGCGATCAGAATTGTCTCGGCGGTTAGTCGGCGCTCGCCGACCTGGACGGTATGGGCATCAAGCAGAGTGCCGCGCCCCTTGACCATGGTCACCCCGGCCTCGCGCAGGACGCGGGCATAGATTGTTTCCAGCCGGTTCAACTCGGCATTCTTCGATACAACCAGCCGGGCCCAGTCGAATTCCGCCCCCGTGACCTGCCAGCCGAACGCTTCGGCATCCGCCAATTCGGCGGCGAACCCGGCTCCGATCACCAACAGCTTCTTGGGCACACAGCCACGCATCACACACGTGCCGCCAACCCGCGATCTCTCGATCATCGCAACCCGTCGCCCGGCTTCGGCGGCCAGACGGCTGGCTCGTACCCCGCCGGAGCCAGCTCCAATAGTGATCAAGTCGAAATCGTAGGCGGTCATTGAGAATCCTTCGGCCGGGGGAAGGCGTTCTTTCTACCAAGCCGGATCGGTAGCGAGAAGCACCGCATTACACTCGGCCCAGGCGGCGAGGCGGGGCGCTGCCGACAGACATCTGGAACAGGTAATACAAAAGCGCCGGAGGCGGACCAGCGCCAAAACCGGCTCCGACGGCAAACATGATTCAGTCCATCGGCATATCGGCCGCAAGCGATTTTTCCGCACTGCGGAACATACCGGCCTTGCATTGCGATTCGTCCGGTCAGGAACGACCGGACGGGAAGGCAAGCTGTATCCGGTTTAGACCCGGCCTTCGAAGCCGAAACCGGCTGCATCGATCGCGACTTTGATCAGGGCTTCGTCGGTTCCCTCGACCGTCACGGTCTGGCGATCGAGATCGACATCAACGGTGGCGGCGGGGGCGGCCTCGGTGATCGCCTGGGTGACGGCGCGAGCGCAGCCGCCGCAGGTCATGCCGGTAACGCGATAGGTGGTGGACATCGGCTTACTCTCCTTTGGTACGAGAACAAAAGTGGCAGGTGGCGCTTATCCACCTGCTCCGGCGCGAATGACAGTTGAAATCGGGACCAGCACCATCCCCTTGGCCTCCAGCCCCGGAATCCATCCTGCCAGCGCCTCGATCGTGCCGTCATGAGGATGGCCGATGGCGACGGCGAAACCGTGGCGGCGGGCATAGGATTCGGCTTTGGCGAGTTGGGCGCGGACATGAGCGACGCCCTGATCGTTGTCGAGGAAAACGTGGCGCGAAGTGAACGGAACCCCGAACTCGCGTGCGACTTCGGGGCCTGCACTGTGTTCGGTCGTGACCGAATCGACAAAGACCAGACCACGCCGCCGCAACTCGGCCATGACCACCCGCATGGAACCGGGGTCCGCGGTAAAGCGGCTGCCCATATGGTTGTTGATACCGATAAATCCGTCGAAGCGCGACAGCCCCCAATCAAGGCGGCGGCGGATTTCCCCCGGTGTCTGACCGACCTCCAGCACTTCGCGCCCGGAATCGAGATGGGCTCCGCGTGGCTGCATCGGGACGTGGACCATTAATTCGTGGCCGTGACGGCGCGCTTCGGTGGTTAGCCGAGTTAAATCCTCGGCATAGGTCATGAAGGATAGAGTCAGCGGCCCCGGCAAGGTGGTAACCCGCTCGGCCCGGCGGCGATCAACCCCCAGATCGTCGATGATCACCGCGATCATCGGTCGGCCGGCAATGCGTGGCGACGGCACGGCATGGCGCTTCCATATCGCCTCTCCAGCCGGGGGCAATTGGGTCAAAGGCTGTGGTGACGGAGGAGGAGGGGGGGCGGGCAGCATCGCCACGACATCCGAGGCGCTGCCGATCTCCAGCGATTCCGACGAACCGGGTTCGGCGCGTGGCGGCGGGGGTTGAATCAGCGCAGGTCCAGGCTCAACGGCAGGACCCTCTGGTTCGCTGGAAACGGAGGGGGGTGTCGGTGCTTCGGCAACGGTTTCGGGCTGCGCTGGCTGAACCGCCTCAACCGTTTCAACCGCCGCCGGTGGCGTAAGGTGAGGCTGGGGGGCGGACCAGCGGCCAACTCCGATTCCCAGCAACAGTCCAAGCGCCAGAACGACGACCAGCGCGGTGGCGATCACGCCAGGGCGCTCCCACAGGGGGCGTTTATACCCCATCAGCATCCGTCTGACCTCGCGTCGGCCCACCCGTGTCTCCTTTTTTCGGTTGAGTGGCGGTTATAGACCCGGCGAGGAGCCGGACCAAGCCAAGAGACGTGATTGGGATAAGGGCCGCCAGCGCTTCAGCAGCAAGGCATTGGTGACCACCGAAACCGAAGACAATGCCATCGCGGCTCCGGCAATCGCCGGACTAAGCAGTCCCGCCGCCGCCGCAGGCAGAGCGATCAGATTATAAGCGAATGCCCAGATCAGGTTCTGGCGGATTTTCGCGGCGGTGGCGCGTGAGATCCCCAGCGCCTGGGGTAACAGAGCCGGGTCGCTGCGCATCAATGTCAGCCCGGCGGCCTGCATCGCCGCGTCGCTGCCACCGCCCATCGCAATGCCGATATCTGCCGCCGCCAATGCCGGGGCATCGTTGATTCCGTCGCCGACCATTGCCACCACCCCGAATTCTTTCCTCAGGCGGGCGAGTTCAGCGACTTTATCCTCGGGTAGAATTCCTGCGTAGACTCGCTCGATCCCGACTTGGCGAGCTACCGCCTGGGCGGCGCGGGGGCTGTCGCCTGTAAGCATCGCCGGGACGATTCCCATGGCCTTCAGGGCGGCGATAGCCACCGCTGCCGTGGGACGGATTGGATCGGCCAGCGAGATAAATCCGACCAGGACCGTTCCCGCCGCGACCCACATCAAGGTATGGCCCAACGCTTCTTCCGCCTCGGCCGCCGCTGCCAGTGGAGTCGGATCGATCCCAGATTCTTCCATCAGGCGGCGGCTGCCGATAATAACCGACTGTCCCGCTACTCGGGCCGTCAGACCGCGACCGGGCAGGGCACGAAAGTCGTTTACCGGCTCCAACGCCAGTCCTTCGGCGGCGGCGACCGTCGCCCGACCGAGAGGATGTTCGCTGCCCTGCTGGGCCGAGGCGACCAGACGCAACAGGGCGGTGCGGTCGCCATCAACGGCGCATAAAGTGGCCAGCGCGGGATGCCCTTCGGTCAGGGTGCCAGTCTTATCGAAGGCAATTGCCGCGACCTTGTGGGCGCGCTCCAGGGATTCCGCATCTTTGATCAAGATGCCGTGCCGGGCGGCCAGTCCGGTGCCGACCATGATCCCGGCCGGTGTCGCCAACCCCAGCGCACAGGGGCAGGCGACCACCAGGACCGATATCGCCGCGACGAAGCCGGTCGCGCCGTCGTCAGCCAATCCCCACCACCCAAGGAAGGTTGCCGCCGCCAGTGCCACCACGACCGGCACAAAGATCGCCGAGACCCGATCGACCAGCGCCTGGACCGGAGCCTTGCTGGCTTGGGCACCGCGCACCAGACGGATAATCCGCCCAATCGTCGATTCTGCCCCGATTCCGGTGGCTGCGACCCGCAACAGCCCCTCGCCATTGACCGATCCAGCCACCACAGCATCTCCCTTTCCCCGCTCGACCGGCAGGCTTTCGCCTGTCACCAGGGATTCGTCCAGGGTGCTGTCGCCGTCCAGGATCGTACCGTCAACAGGCACCCGTTCGCCGGGGCGGATCACCACGGTTTCTCCGATCCCGACCAAAGAGGCCGGAACCTCGATCTCGATCCCGTCGCGTTCGACTCGGGCGGTCGCGGGCTTGAGTCGCATCAGCGCCCGGATCGATCCGGCGGCGGAATGGCGGGCGCGATTTTCCAGCGCCTTGCCCAACAGGACCAGGGTGATGACTGTCGCGGAGCCTTCGAAATATAGATTGCCGTGATGGGCGTCGCCGGTCAGAACCCGAAACGCCGACAGTCCGAACGCCGCCGAGGTTCCCATCACCACCAGCACGTCCATGTTGCCCGCGCCACCGCGCAACGAGGCCCACGCCCCGGAATAGAAACGTGCCCCGATGGCAAATTGCACCAGGGTGGCCAGAACCAGCTGCCCCCAGGGCGGCAGCAGAGCCTGCTCGCCTGCCATCTCCAACCCCATGTCGAGCATTAACGGCAGGGTCAGCGCTGCCGATAGCACCAGGAGACGAATATCCCGCCTGCCCCGAGCCGTCCTCTCCGCCTCGGCGCGATCAAGATCTTCGTCTTCGCCCGAGCGGGCAGGGTCAGGCGCGAACCCAGCCCTGACGATGGCCGCCTCCAGCGCCTGAGGCGAGACTCGCGCCGGATCGTAGCGGATATCGGCGCGTTCGGCGGCAAGGCTGACCAGGGCGCGCTCGACCCCCTCGACTCGGCCGAGAACCCGTTCCAGCCGGGTCGAGCAGGCAGCGCAAGTCATCCCGTTGACGCCAAGCGACAGGTCGGCAAACCTTATGTCAGAGGAAGATGGCGATGCCATGCGTCCAACCTCAGTGAAAATGAGAACACTTCTTAAATGGGGAGGTGGGACCGGCAAGGTCAAGCCTAAACCTCCGCACCGCCATTCCGCTGGACCGCACCCTGTCTTTATGGGTAATTTTCAGGCTGGTTCCGACCGAATCTTTCTTGGAGAGGTGCCCGCCGTGCATGATCCGTATAACGCTTTTACTCTCGGCGGCGATGTCTATATCGACGGGGCGCGCCAAGGCCCGCTGGCCGGGCTGACTTTTGCCGCCAAGGACGTGTTCGACATCGCCGGTTATGTCACCGGCGCAGGAAATCCCGATTGGCGTCGGCTGGCTGAACCGGCTCGTCAGACCGCATGGGCTGTGTCGGCTCTGCTGGAATCCGGTGCCCGTCTGGTTGGCAAGACTCATACCGACGAATTGACGCGCGGCATCTTCGGGGACAATTCCCATTACGGTACCCCGGAAAACCCCCGTGCTCCCGGCCATGTTCCCGGCGGATCGTCCAGCGGTTCGGCTGTCGCGGTTGCCGGGGGGCTTGCCGATATGGCGCTCGGTACCGACACGGCGGGATCAACCCGTGTCCCCGCCTCGTTCTGTGGTGTGTTCGGGCTGCGGCCGACTTTGGGGCTTATCCCGATGGACGGCGTGCTGGGGCAGTCCAACACCTTTGACACTGTTGGCTTGCTCGCCGCCGATCCCGATGTGCTGGCGCGGATGGGCGAAGTCCTTCTGCGCAAGAAGGTCGGCAACCAGCACCCGGCCCGTGCTGTGGTTCTGGAAGACACGATGGAAGCCGCCGATCCCGAGGTCGCTGCCGCGATCGAGGCCGTGCTGCCCCGTATCGCCGAAACGGTGGCACCAGTGGTGCGTGGCACCCGGATATCGCCGGTGCCTCTGCCCGACTGGATCGAGCCGCAGAACGCCATTCAGGGCCGAGAGGCGTGGGAAGTGTTCGGGGATTGGATCAATCGCTCGAACCCCCGGTTCGGCTTCGAAGTCGCCGACAATTTTCTGCGGGGATCACGGGTCGCCAACCGCACCCTTTCGTCCTCACGCGGCTTTCGCCTCAGGGCGCGGCGTTGGGTGCTCGATGCGTTGGAAGGCCATGCCGTGCTCGTCCTGCCGACCACCCCGGTCACCGCGCCGCCGGTCCAAAGCCCACGTTCGGAGATGTGGGATATCCGATCGCGCATCATTAGCCTGACCACGATTGCTGGAATGGCTGGATGTCCGCAAATCAGCTTGCCGCTTTGCACTGTCAACGGTCGTCCGGTCGGGGTGTCGCTGATCGGTCCTCGTGGCGGTGACAGTCTGTTGCTGGCAGCCGCTCGCCGTATTGGTAAGCCGTAAACCGGCCAATACCGATCGAATCGGACGTCGAAACGGAAGCGTGCCGGAAGGGGCGCTTCCGTTTCTTGATTCTTATGCCCTGCATCCTGAGGCGAACCGATGCCGGATGCGGCGTTTCGTGATATAGGCATAATACATAACGAAAGAGTGTGGTTAGCATCGCAACCGCAAGAGCGAATTCTACCAATGTCTGATGTCATACGAATGCTGTCGTGGTCACGACAGCAGGGCGATGAAAAGCGGCCGCGTATGAATACATATTCAGCCGGTTTCCCGGTCGATTGTCTCCATTGATAGAGGTGGCATGATATTTGCTATGAAAATTGTGTTCTGCGCTCAGGATCGGATTTAAGGAATTTAGAGGGATGTTCGCACCGACCAAGGCTCCATGGATCAATCCAGGCGTCGTCATCCACGAACCCGACGCTCCGGTCGATGAGATGATCGCGAAATTTGCCCGTACCATCGCGGGTCGGGGCTTTATTGTCGGCGGCTGTGTCCGTATCGGCGAGGAAACGATCGATCTTGCCACCGGCGCGGCGATAAATCTCGATGGAGAGGCGGCTGCCGCCCGTTGTCTGCGCGCCGCGATGCGCGAAGACGCCGATCTTGCCGTGATCAGCGGCTTTCCCGCGTTCCGCCGTGCCGCCATCGACTTGACCGCCGAAGTAGGGCAGGGAGCGTCGCAGGGTATGCCTGTGTTGACAACCATCCCGGATGGCAGTGTTCAGCACTGGCACGATTTTGTCGGCACTGGCGGCGCATTGATTCCCCCGGCGATGCGGGGATTGTGGCGGTGGTGGGGACCGGAGCGGCTTTATTGCGATCTGGCGTTGGGCGTGGCTGGCGACGAGGTGCGTCAGATCGTGATTGGCCCGCGCTGGCTGATGGTCGAGGGACCGGCCGGTGCCGGTTTGGCCTATTTGCCACGCAACGCGCGCGATCTGATCGGACGGTTACCGGAATTCCGCAAGATGAGCCTGAAGCAACTGGCCGAGTTTTCCGGTTCTTGGGACCCGTTGGAAATGGCCTTGGGCATTGCCGCGATCAACGCCCATTACAACCGTTTCGACCTTGAGGGCGAGATGGGCAACGGTGCCCAGATTTTTGGGCAGGAAGCCGGGCGGGTGGTGGTGATCGGCGCGTTTCCCGGCCTGTCCGAGACGTTGCCCAATCCGCAGGTGATTGAGAACGATCCCCGCCCCGGCGAGTATCCCACCATCGCGATGGATACTTTACTGCCCGGTTGTGCGGCGGCGGTGGTGGCCTCGTCCACTCTGGTCAACCGCAATCTGCCCCGCATCTTGAGGCTGGCTCAAGGTTCGCGCGTCGCCCTGATCGGGCCGGTAACGCCGTTAACGCCCCGGCTTCATGCCTATGGGGTGGAAATCGTGGGCGGGATGGTCGTTCGCGATGCCAAGGGGCTGGCTGCCGCGATACGCGCCGGAGCCCTTCCGCGCGAATTCAGTCGTTTCGGCCAGTACCTCCATCTGCGGCGTGAGGATGCTCCGCAGGCCAAGTTGTGCCGTTTCAACGCCTTTCCCCGTAATGGGTGACGCCGTTCCGTGCCGAGGCCGACGAAGCTCTATGTTTTTCGACATATGTCCGACGGGCGGGATGGTTTTCCGTTGAAACACGGCGAGGAAACCATAGATATCTCTCCCGCTGACACACTCTGTTACGACATGGCGGTGGATCGGTTGTTCTGCTGATACCGGTCGGTGCGACACTCGTGGTTCAGCCCGAGGATTGCGGCAATGACACGATTCCTAACCAAATTTTTGCTTTGTGGTGCCTGTGTTGCTTTGGCGACGATGGTGCCGGTTCGCTCTGCCGATGCGCAAGAGTACAGGCACTATCCCTCCCACGATAACGATATGCGTCGTTTCGATCCTCGTCACAGCGATATGCGTCGTTTCGATCCTCGTCACAGCGATATGCGCCGTTTCGATCCTCGTCACAGCGATGATATGCGCCGTTTCGATCATCGTCACAGCGATATGTGGCGGGGTGGGGTTTGGCGTCATGAAGCGCATTCGGGCCGCCATGGCTGGTGGTGGGTAACTGGCGGCTCTTGGTATTATTACGACGCTCCGGTTTATCCGTATCCGATGGTGGTTTCCGAGTTTGCGGTTCCGGCTCCGCCGCCGATCATCATTGCGCCTCCTGCTCCGGTGATGGTTCAACCTCCTCCGGTTGTGATTCAGCAGGCTCCGGTGCCGCAGCCAGCTCCAGCCGCGCCTCCGCCGCTCCAGCCGCAACAGCCTGTATGGTATTATTGTGATAATCCTGCCGGCTATTACCCTTATGTCCCGAGTTGCTATTCGCAATTCAGGCCCGTGCCTGCGCAGGCGAAGTGACCAGGAGGACAAGGATGCGTCCGTTAAAGTCGGTGGCTCTTACAATTTCGACTCTGCTCGTGCTGTCGGGATGCTCGTCAACTCCGCTTGGCCCCAGGGTCCAGGTTTTGCCTGCCGCCAATAAACCGTTCGAAGTCTTTCGGATGGAGCAGGCGGAATGCAAGCAATACGCGGCCGATCAGATCAATGGCCAGTCCGACAACGCCAATGAGAGGGCGTTAGGGGCAGCCTTGATCGGCGGTGCGCTGGGGGCTGGTCTGGGGGCGGCTGTCGGCGGTGGACGTGGGGCGGCGATCGGTGCCGCTGGCGGCGGCGTCCTCGGCACGGCGGTTGGGGCCAGCAACTCGCAGCACAGCCAAGGCGGCATTCAGCAGCAATACGACAATGCTTATACGCAATGCATGTACGCCAAAGGCAACCAGGTTGCCCAGCCCGTGCATACCGTCGTTCAGCCCGTTGTGGTCTATCCGCAACAGCCGACGGTTGTCTACTCTCCGCCCCCGACGGTGTATTACGCGGTGCCGCCCACCGTCACATACGCTCCGCCGCCCGGAGCAACCTATGCACCACCGCCCGGTGCGACATATGCCCCGCCCCCGCCGCCGGGAACACCTGCTCCGCAGCAATAACGCGGCCCGCCTCTCCTTCCCGGCCCGTTTCGTTCTGACGGGTGGGGGAGGAGCAGGCGAAGCCTTGTAGCTTACCGATAGTCGCGTAGATCTTGGATCAATTGGCGGGCGCGGGCGAGCTGACGCCCTCCCATGCTGCGGCCCAGAGTGTCGCGGGCTTCGGCGGCACCGCGCTGACCCAAGGTAGCGGCGAGGTCGTAAAGAGCATAAGCGCGGATCGGGTCTTTGGTGGAAAAGCCCTGTCCCTTCGCGGTCAGCTCGGCGACTAACATCGTCGCGGCCGGGTGGTTTTGGGCCGATGCGGCCCGCAGCCAGCCAATGGCCGACGGCAAGTCCATCTTTAATTCGAACCCCTCGGCCAGAGTCTTGCCTAAGTAGTATTGTGCTTCGGCATGGCCTTCGTTGGCGGCAAGAGCCAGCCAATATGCGCCGGCCTCAATGCCGGGACGCAGCAAAACGGCCTTATCTCCGTCATCGACCGGTTTGGTCGTCATCCACACCGGGCCGAATGGCTTGTTGCGGTCCTTGTCCTTGGTAGACCACTCCTCGGTTTCGGGCACTCGCCACACGGCGGGATGGGCCAACAGCATCCGCCCAAGGCGGAATCGGGCCTCGACATCGCCGTGGAGAAGCGCGGCATTCCGATACCATTTCTCGGCCTCGGAGAACGAGGGCGCGACGCCGTTGCCGTGTTCGTAGGCTCCGGCGAGGGCTATTGCCGCTTTCTTGCTGCCGCTGTCGGCCAGTTCGGCGACCCAGCCAGCACCGTCGATACCGCCGACCGATGCGATTTGGCCCGAGACGAACAGATCGGTCCACCGCTTGCGCGCAGCCGTATCGCCCAGCTTGGCTGCGCGATACCACCATTGTCCCGCCAGTTCCAGGTCCTTGCGGACACCTTTGCCGTTTTCGCAGGCCTTGGCGGCCTCGGTTGCGGCGATGGCGCTGCCGTTGGCAGCGGCGAGGCTGAACCACGAAAACGCAGTCTTTTGGGCATCGACACCCCGACCCTTGCGGGCGGTGAGTCCAAGCTGATACTGCGCGTCGGCGTCACCACGAGACGCAGCGACGGCAAGTCCACCGCGTCCGCCGTCGGTGGCGGCCGGTGTCTTGCCGGTTTCGGCCGACGCCATCGTGGGAAGCGTGAAGGCGATCAACGCAGCGGCGAAGGCGGCGATCCTCATGAATGGCGACTTTCCATTGTCTTGGAACGGGGGCGCATGATTCCACTTCCCGAAGGTAATGGCAATCGGAGCTTGGCCGTGAAAACCGTATGGCTAGGGCACGACACACGTGCGTCTTTCATCCTTGGCCCGGTTAAGCCGAAAAATCCAGCCGATCCGGCATTCGTCGGTTTGCTAGAACAGGTCGGCAAGTTCAACCGGAGGAATCCCTCCCATTGACGGGAATAAAACCGAGGCGATCCGGGCGAAGCGGTCGGGGGCGTCCGTGGCGATCAGGGTCAGCCCACCAACTGCGCCTGCCGGGGCAGCCAACCCCGATGACAGCGCCTCGGCCAGCAATCCGGCGGTAGCCTCGGCGCAATCGACCAGCCGCACGTCCGGGCCTGCCAGACGTCCCAATGCCGGAGCCAGCAGGGGGAAATGGGTGCAGCCCAGCACCAGGCAGTCGGTCGCGGCGGCGTGGTCGAGCAGGGGGCCGAGGTAATGCCGGGCGACGGCCTCGACGATCGGACCATCGGTCAGTCCCTCTTCGGCCAGGGCGACGAACAGAGGGCAGGGGGTGCAGATCACATGTGCTCCGGCGCGTCGCCGGGCAATCGCCCGTTCATAGGCACCGGAGCGACAAGTTCCCTCGGTGGCGGCGACGACGATCCGCCCATGGGACGAGGCTAGGGCGGCCCCGGCGGCTCCGGCCTCGACAACGCCGATCACCGGAAGGCCGGGAAAGCGTGCGGCGATCGGCTCCAATGCGACCGCCGAAGCGGTGTTGCAGGCGACCACCAACGCCTTGATCCCGCGCCGGACAAGAAAATCGGCGGCCTTTAGGGCATAGCGCACCACTGTCTGCGGCGATTTTGTGCCATAGGGCTGACGGGCAAGATCGCCGATATACAGCAATTGCTCGCGTGGCATCCGTTGGCGGATCGCCGCTGCGACGGTCAGGCCGCCCACGCCGGAATCGAAAATGCCGACGGGAAGGGACGCCGTCTTGGCAACCGGAACCTGGGATATCATGGGAGCGATCCTGAAAACGGCGACAACGCGCGGTGCCGGAAGCGTTTACCTCGCTCCGGTACCGCTGCGCTACTGCTTCCTTAGGGCGTCAGGGTTGCGCCCCAGGCCCGACCGGCAAGACGATTGTGCCGGGGCAATTGTCGGAGCGGCTGGCCGAGTCCGGGCATGCGATCGGCGCTAGCGAGCGGTCGAGGCAGATGCGGACTTCGCTTATGGTCTTGCCCTTGCAGGTCGGAAAGATTGCCTGGGGCGGGGCCAAGAAATAACGCTTCAGGTCGGTGACGCGAATTTTGACCGGCGCGGTCGGGCGCAGATCGGCGGCGGTGCCGACGGTCTGGACTGCTTGGACGATTGAGGCGAAATAGTCGCGTGTCCGAGGGGTGGCGCAGACGCCGTGTTTGTTCCATTCATGGCGGCGCAGATCGGTTCCGATCATCAACTCGTCAAGTTGCGGCGGCACGGCGTCGGGTCGGAACGATTCGGCTCCGCTACAGCATTGCGGCCACAGCGCTCCGCCGCCCCGCGATGATGCCGAGCCAGGAAGGTATTGTGGCCATAATCCATGGACGACGAAGCCACGAGCGGGAGCGACGGTGCCGCACTGGTCTGGATTCTTCGCTCCGGCCGGGGTGGCGCAAAAGGACGGTGACCAGGACAAGCTGAGCAGATAATAATCGAACTGTCCGGTGCTGCCCCGCGCCGGGGCGCATGTTTCTGCTCTGACCTGCGGCGTTTGGCCCAGCAGCGCGGCCATGACGAAGACGAAGAGGAGAGTCCGTTTCATTGCTGTTCCTCTGGATGCCCTTCGTGGCAAGGTTAGCGGGTGGAAATAGATGAAGCGGGATCTTATACTGCATCCCTCTGGCGAGGAGAAAACCCCAATGGGGGAACAGGGTCCGGCCCATCTGCGCAAAATCACCAACGGTGTTCTCGACGCCTTGCTCCAGGCGGCGGAACGAACGTCCTCTGGGCGTCCGCTGTCGGTCGGTTTATTGGAGGAGATTGTCTCCGGACTGAAGGAGTCCGCGGCTTTCGACGATTTTTATCGTCGCTCCTATGCCGAGATCGCGGATATCGTTACCGCAGACGATCTGAATCAGCGCCGCGCCAACGCGTTCGGTCGCCTGATGATTCACTCGCTCGACCCGTTATTCGAGGCGGGGGAGATCGATCGGACGCTGATCGGCAACCTGTTTTCGTTTCTGCACATGGTGCTGGGGGAGGCGGCGGAAGCCAATGCCGCTCGCTGTCGCGATATCCTGAAGACGTTGCGGGACGAATCTGGTGCTTCATTCACTTGGGACTCGTTTTTCGACGATCCCGAGGTGCGGTTGGTCGAGTGGCAGGTTCTGCTGCACATCGCGGATCTGTTCAAACGGTTCGATGTTCGCAAGGAATGGTTCATCAAACTGATGCATCACAGGCAGAATACGGTCAGTGTCTCGTCGAACGCCTTTTACACCATCGAGCACGACGCGGTGGCCGAGCCAATCACGTTTGGCGAGCGAGAGTTCGGTCTGATCTTTCATGCTTGGTTCGATCCACTGGAAAACCTGTCTCCCCGCGACGATCAGGCCTTTCGCCGCGCCTTCGGTGCCGCGCCGCGCACCCGGATTGGTGCTTTCCTGACACATTTGGCAGGCTGCCCGGTTGCGCGCGCCGGGAGCGGGTGCTAACGTCCCGGCTCCGCCCGCCCTTCCGGAGTCGTCAAGGCCCATGTCCCTGGACATATCCGCCGTCCGTGCCATCGCCACCCTGGCTCGCATCGAGCTTGGCGAGGAGGAGCTTGCTCCTCTCGCCGGTGAGCTTTCCAATATCCTGAATTTCGTCGAGCAATTGTCGGAAGTAAACACCGACGGCATCGAGCCGATGAACTCGGTCGCCGATCTCGGTCTGCCGATGCGCGCCGATATCGTTACCGACGGTGACATCGCCGATCAAATTCTGGCCAATGCCCCCGAAGCAGCCGAGGGCTTTTTCACCGTACCGAAGGTGGTGGAATGAGCGAACTGACCCACCTGACACTGGCCCAGGCCCGCGACCGTCTGGTCAAGGGCGAAACCAGCGCCGTCGAACTGACCCGTGCCCATATCGCCCAGGTCGAAGCCAAACGGCATCTGAACGCCTTCATCACCGAGACGCCCGAACGGGCGCTGGCCGAGGCGGAAGCCTCAGACGCCCGTCGTCGGTCCGGCTCTGCCGGGGCGATGGAAGGGTTGCCGATCGGGATCAAGGATCTGTTTTGCACCGAGGGTGTCCGCACCACCGCTGCCAGCAAGATCCTTGACGGTTTCACCCCGCCTTACGAATCGACCGTCTCGGGTAATCTGAAGGCGGCAGGGGCGATCTCGCTCGGTAAGCTCAATCTCGACGAGTTCGCGATGNGGTCGTCGAACAAGACCAGCGCTTTCGGCCCGGCGATCAACCCGTGGACGCGCCGATCTGATCCTTCCGTTAAGCTGGTTCCCGGCGGTTCGTCCGGCGGTTCCGCCGCCGCCGTCGCGGCGCGGATGGTGCTGGGTGCCACCGGCACGGATACCGGCGGGTCGATCCGTCAGCCCGCCGCGTTCTGCGGCATTACCGGGATCAAGCCGACCTATGGTCGCTGTTCCCGTTACGGCATCGTCGCGTTCGCCAGTTCGCTCGATCAGGCCGGGCCGATGGCCCGCACCGTGCGCGATTGCGCGATCATGCTGGGCGCAATGGCGGGCTATGATCCCAAGGACTCCACCTCGGTCAATCTCAAGGTGCCGGATTTCGAGGCTGCTTTGACCGGCGACATTCGCGGTCTGAAGGTCGGCATTCCGCGCGAATACCGCCCCGATGGCTTGTCGGCCGAGATTTCCGAAGTATGGGAAAAGGGTATTGCGTGGCTGAAGGATGCGGGTGCCGAGCCGGTCGAGATCGGTCTGCCGCATACCAAATACGCTTTGCCGACCTATTATATCGTCGCTCCGGCCGAGGCGTCGTCCAATCTGGCCCGCTATGACGGACTGCGTTTCGGCCAGCGCGTGCCCGGCAAGACCCTCGACGAAATGTACGCGAAATCGCGTGCCGCTGGCTTCGGTCCCGAGGTGCGCCGCCGCATCCTGATCGGGACTTATGTGCTGTCGGCCGGTTATTACGACGCCTATTACGCCAAGGCGCAAAAGGTGCGGCGTCTGATCGCCGAGGATTTCCGCAAGGCGTTCGAAACCGTCGATGTGATCCTGACGCCGACTGCACCCAGCCCGGCCTTTGGCCTGGACGAAAATACCGACGATCCGGTGACGATGTGGCTGAATGACGTGTTCACCATCCCGACGTCGCTGGCTGGACTGCCGGGTCTGTCCTTGCCCGCCGGTCTGTCCGCCGATGGATTGCCGCTGGGATTGCAGTTGATCGGGCGTCCGTTCGACGAGGAAACCGTGTTCAAGGTCGCCGGGGTAATGGAATCCGCCGCCGGATTCGACCTGTCGCCGGAGGGCGTGTGATGGCTTACGTGATCCAGGGCGAAACCGGCGCGTGGGAAGTCGTCATCGGGCTGGAAGTCCATGCCCAGGTGATTTCCAACGCCAAGTTGTTTTCCGGTGCTGCCACCACTTTCGGGGCCGAACCGAATTCCCAGGTCAGCTTCGTCGATGCCGGGTTCCCCGGCATGCTGCCGGTGATCAACGCGGTCTGCGTCGAGCAGGCGGTTCGCACCGGTCTGGGGCTGAAGGCGAAGATCAACCTGACCAGCGTCTTCGCCCGCAAGAACTACTTCTATGCCGATCTGCCCCAGGGCTACCAGATCAGCCAGTTCGATAAGCCGATTGTCGGCGAGGGTGAGCTGGTCCTCGATCTGGCCGATGGTTCGACCAGCACTGTTGGAATCGAACGTCTGCATCTTGAGCAGGATGCCGGAAAGTCGATCCACGACATGCATCCGACCAAATCGTTCATCGATCTCAACCGTTCCGGCGTCGCGTTGATGGAGATCGTGTCGAAGCCCGATCTGCGGTCACCGGAAGAAGCGGGGCTGTATCTGACCAAGCTGCGCTCGATCTTGCGCTATCTCGGCACCTGCGACGGCAACATGCAGGAAGGCAGCATGCGCTGCGATGCCAATGTCAGCGTCCGGCCGGTTGGCTCGACCGAACTGCGCACCCGTTGCGAGATCAAGAATGTCAACTCGATCCGCTTCGTCCAGCAGGCCATCGAGTACGAAGCGCGTCGCCATGTCGAGGTTTATGAATCTGGCGGCGACATCCGCCAGGAAACCCGCCTGTTCGATTCCGGCCGGGGTGAGACCCGTTCGATGCGGTCGAAGGAACATGCCCACGATTACCGCTATTTCCCCGATCCTGATCTGCTGCCGCTGGTGATCGAGCAGGCGTTCGTCGATGGGATCAAGGCGGGCTTGCCCGAACTGCCCGACGAGAAGAAAGCCCGCTTCATGGCTGAATACGGCCTCAATGCCTACGATGCCGGGGTGTTGGTGGCGGAAAAGGCTTCGGCCGAGTTCTTCGAGACGGTGGCTAAGGGGCGCGATCCCAAGCTTGCCTGCAACTGGGTCATGGGGGATTTCTTTGCTGCCCTCAACGCCAGCGGTAAGACCATCGAAGATCCGCCGGTGACCGCCGCCAATCTGGGCGCGATGATCGATCTCATTACCGATGGCACCCTGTCCGGCCGTCTGGCAAAGGACGTTTTTGCCCTGATGGTCGAGACCGGGAAGGCTCCGGGTGTGCTGGTCGAAGAACGTGGCTTGAAGCAGGTTACCGATACCGGCGCGATCGAGGCCGCCATTGACGCGGTTTTGGCCGCCAACCCGGACAAGGTTCAGCAGGTCCGCGATGGCAAGACCACTCTTCTCGGTTGGTTCGTCGGTCAGGTGATGAAGGCCACCCAGGGTAAGGCCAACCCCGCCCTGGTTAACGAAATGCTGGCCAAGAAGGTTCAGGGTTAACCTGAATCGGTCAGAGTACGACGAGACGGGAACATCGGGCCGTAACGCCCGGTGTTCCCGTTTTTTTGATCAGGCCCGAACTCTGGAAAGGAAAGATTCGGCCTCGCCGGTCAGGTGATGGACCGCTTCGGTCAGGCTATCGGCGCTCCAGATGACCCTGACGGTGCCGGCACAGGCCATCGCGGAGGATTTCGATAGCGCGCCGACGCTTTTCGAGACGGTTTCGGCCTGACGGGCGACTTCATCGATATTGCCCGAGATTTCGCGAGTCGAAGCTTCCTGTTGTTGAACGGCGCTGGCAATCGCCGCCGACACTTCATCCAGGGTCCGAATGATTCCCACCACTCCTTCGATGCTTTGCCCCATGTGAAGAGACGATGCCTGGATCTCGGCGACCTGTCTGGCAATATCCTCGGTGGCCTTGGCGGTCTGATTGGCGAGGTGCTTGACCTCGCCGGCGACGACGGCAAAGCCCTTGCCCGCATCGCCTGCTCGTGCCGCCTCGATAGTGGCGTTCAAGGCCAACAGGTTGGTCTGAGCCGCAATATCGTTGATCAGCTTCACCACTTCGCCGATGGACTGTACCGATTGAGACAGTCCGGTCATTCGCTGCGCCGTCGAATCGACGCTGGCGACAGCCTGAGCCGATATTTGGTTTGATTGGGCAACCTGAACGGCGATTTCGTTGACAGCAGACGCGAGCTGACGAGTGGCCTCGGCGGCCATCGCGGCGCGTTCGTTGGTGACGCGGGCAGCCTCGCCGACAGCGAGAGAGGTGCCTCCAGTGCGTTCCGACCGATTGACCATTCTCTCGGCGATGACAAAGATACTGTCGGATGCGCCGCTGACCTCGGCGACCTTGGCATTGACGGTAGCCTCGAACGAGGCCGCCATCGCCCGCATTTCCTCGGCGCGTTGCTCTCTCTGCCGACGGTCGGTTTCTTTGGCCTCGGCTTCCATCCGGGCATTGGCGACCATCTTGTTCTTAAAGACATCAAGGGCGCGGGCGATTGCGCCGATCTCATCGGTACGACGGGTGCCGGAAACCTCGATTGCGGTGTCGCCATCGGAAAGCCGTTCCATCGTCGCGACGGTATCCGTGATCTGACCGCTGATCGAACGCCCAATCAAAGCAACGACGGTCAAGGCCAGCACGGCCAGAGTCGCAGTTGCCAAGATCACCGCCAGCTTAACCGAGGATTCCGTGGCGGCGGCATGCTCTTCGGTGGCTTTGCTCATGGTGTTCGCGGCGGTGACCACATCGTCGATCGCGGCGCGATGTTCGCGGTACAGCACGGTCATTTCGGCGAAAGTGTTCAAGGCTGCGGCGCGGTCGCCACGTTCCAGCGCGGGGAAGAAGTCGGCTTCGGCTCGTTCGAAGAAGCGTTGCGCGGGAACATAGGACCGTTTTAGCAGATCGTCGGCAATCTTGCTGTCCAGTCCGGCGCCTTTCCAGACGGCATGGCGCTCGTCGTAATCGCTGCGCAGGCGAACAAAATTGGCGTGAGATATCGTTAGATTTGGCGGCGGTATGTCCAGCGAGGTGGATGCCGTCAGATAGGCTTCGATGATGTATTCCGGCGGTGGAAGGATATCGGCCACCAGATCCTTGGCCAGCACGACGCGGGCATAGATCGGTCCGTTGACCTTGAGAATGTTGAAAGCGATCCACCATCCACCGGCAATTCCCGCCAGAGCGATGCTCATCACTGCGCCGAGAACGAACAGCTTCCCCCGGATGGACAGAGACATTTAGATTCCCCAGGCTGATCTATGTGGAGTGTGGTTTATACGAAATGTGTATCCCATTGTGGCAGAACAATAAGCATATTTCCGATTTTACCTATTCGGAACGGCTATCTCGAAATTGCTGGCGTGCGACCCAACGCGGCTATGGCTTCACCGGTGCGGTGAACCATTGACAGACGAGGAGGGCCGCAATCAAGGCTGACAGATCGGCCAGAAGTCCAACGGCTAAGGCGTGACGAATTCGTCTGATGCCGACAGCGCCAAAATAGACAGCAAGAACATAAAATGTGGTTTCGGTCGAGCCATATAAGGTGCCGAGCAATATCCCGAGATAGCCATCGGGGCCAATCGTCGGGTCCTTCATCTGGGCTGCCAGTAGTCCATAGGAACCTGACCCTGACAGCGTTCGCATCGCTGCCATCATCAGGGCTTCGGCGGGCAACCCCAGCGGCGCGGTGAGGCGGCCAAGCGGCTCCAGGATCGCGGCCAGCACGCCCGAGGCTCGGATCATCCCGACCGCCATCAGGATCGCCACGAGATAGGGAATGATTTTCACCGCCACGCCAAATCCGGCGCGGGCACCCGCGACAAAGGTTTCGTAAACCGCGACCCGCTTTATCGCGCCGTAGAGCAGAATCCCGGTCACCAGCCCCGGCAGCAGCCAGGGACCGATCACCTTGCCATACATTAGCAGCAGCGGAACCAGGGTGAGCACAATCGCGGCGGCGAGCGCGACCGGCCATATCCGTTCCGGGGCGAGCGCGGGCTGGGGCGGAGGAGGTCGGGAAAGATTGGCCGGAGAGGGCCAGAACCTTTGCAATCCGCGTGAGGCCAGTACCGCGATGATGGCGGCGACGATGGTTGCGGCAAGAGTTGGCCCGACCACAGCCGCCGGATCGGCCGCACCGGACGAGGCGCGCAGGGCGATAACCTTGGTCGGCAGCAGGGTAATTCCAGCCGTGTTGATCGCAAGAAACAGCACCTGGGCATTGCTGGCGGTGCCGGGATGGGGGTTCAGTCGCTCCAGATGCTCCATCGCACGGATGCCGAACGGCGTTGCGGCATTGCCGAGGCCGAGCAGATTGGCCGCGATGTTCATCACCATCGCCCCCATCGCCGGATGATCGGCGGGGATTTCGGGAAACAGTCGGGTCAGTAGGGGGCGTAATAGTCGGGCAGTGGAATCGAGCAGACCACCGACTTCAGCGACCTTCATCAGTCCAAGGAACAGCGCCATGATTCCGATCAGCCCTAGGGCGAGCGGAACAGACGCGGTTGCCGAATCGACGATCGCGGCAGACAGCGCTTCCATCGCGCCGCCCGCTCCGGTCGCTTCCGCCCAGGCGGCGGCGGCGAACGAAGCGGTGACCAGGGCGAGGAAGACGGCATTCATGGCGATCCGTCTTCCTCGCGTCGGACTCTGCTAACGGGTCAGCGGCTTGTACTTGAGCCGGTGCGGCTGATCGGCCTCGGTGCCGAGACGACGATGGCGGTCGGCTTCGTAATCCTGATAATTGCCTTCGAAGAAGACGACCTGAGAATCGCCCTCGAAGGCCAGGATGTGGGTGGCGATGCGGTCGAGGAACCAACGATCATGGCTGATGACCACCGCGCAGCCGGGGAATTCGGCCAGGGCGTCTTCGAGCGCCGACAGGGTTTCGACGTCGAGATCGTTGGTCGGTTCGTCAAGCAGGATGACGTTGGCTGGCCGCGACAGCATTTTGGCGAGGTGAACGCGGTTGCGCTCACCGCCCGACAGAACGCCGACCTTCTTCTGCTGATCGGGGCCTTTGAAATTGAACAATCCGGCATAGGCGCGGGCGTTGATCTTGCGCCGTCCGACGTCGATTTCTTCCTGACCGTCCGAAATTTCCTGGAACACCGTCTTTTCTGGGTCGAGCGAATCGCGGCTCTGATCGACATAGCCCAGCACGACGGTCTCGCCGACGGTAAAGGTACCGGCATCGGGCTTTTCCTGCCCGGTGATCATGCGGAACAGGGTGGTCTTACCGGCACCGTTGGGGCCGATCACGCCGACGATGCCGCCCGGCGGCAGACGGAAGGACAGGTTTTCATAGAGCAGGCGGTCGCCGAATCCCTTCGACACGCCTTCGACCTCGATGACCTTGCCACCCAGACGCGGGCCGGGGGGGATCGAAATCTGCGCCGCGCCGGTGGCCTTTTCTTGCGACTTGGCAACCAAATCTTCGAAGGCGGTGATGCGGGCCTTGCTCTTGGTCTGGCGTGCCTTCGGGCTGGCCCGGACCCATTCCAGTTCGTCACGGATCGAACGCTGGCGCGCGCTTTCCTCACGCTCTTCCTGCTGGAGCCGCTTTTCCTTCTGCTCCAGCCAGCCGGTGTAATTGCCCTCGTAGGGGATGCCGTGGCCGCGTTCGAGTTCGAGAATCCAGCCGGTCACGTTGTCGAGGAAGTAACGGTCGTGGGTCACGATCACCACGGTGCCGGAATAATCCTCAAGATAGCGTTCCAGCCACGCCACCGATTCCGCGTCCAAATGGTTGGTCGGTTCGTCGAGCAGCAGCATGTCTGGATGCGACATCAGCAAGCGGCACAGGGCAACGCGGCGACGTTCACCACCCGACAGCGTGGTAACATCGGCGTCGCCGGGCGGGCAGCGCAGCGCGTCCATCGCGATTTCGATGGTGCGTTGCAGATCCCATGCGTTGAGGTGATCGATTTTTTCCTGAAGCTCGCCTTGTTCGGCGATCAGGGCGTTCATCTCGTCGTCGGTCAGTTCCTCGGCGAAACGGGCCGAAACCTCGTCAAAGCGATCCAGCAGCGCTTTGGTCTCGGCGACGGCTTCCATGACGTTGCCCATCACGTCCTTTGCGGGGTCAAGTTGCGGCTCCTGCGCGAGGTAGCCGATCTTGACGCCCTCGGCGGCCCAGGCTTCGCCGCCATATTCCTTGTCGATCCCGGCCATGATCTTGAGCAGGGTCGATTTACCGGCGCCGTTCGCGCCCAGCACGCCGATCTTGGCACCGGGCAGGAAGCTCAGGTAAAGCCCCTTCATGATCTCCTTGCCGCCCGGATAGGCCTTGGTCAGGTTCTTCATTACATAGACGTACTGATAGGCGGCCATCGGCGCTCTCCGGTCGAGGACTAAGATATCGAGTTTGGGAAACAGTCAGTAGACAAGCCAGACCGCCCCGTCAAGCGTCGGGGCGGTCTGGAAGGTGCGTCCAGCTAAGGCGTGTCCAGCCCGACCAGCGAGTTGGCGAAGGCGCGGGCCTCGAACGGGCGCAAATCGGCGGCCTGCTCGCCGACACCGATGGCGTGGACCGGCAATCCGAACTTTTCAGCCAGGGCGACCAGGACGCCGCCGCGTGCAGTGCCGTCCAGCTTGGTCAGGACCAACCCGGTGACGTTGACCATCTCGCCGAAGGTCTCGACCTGGGAATGGGCGTTCTGGCCGACGGTGGAGTCCAGTACCAGCAGCACAGAATGCGGCGCGGTTTCGTCTACTTTCTTGATCGAGCGGACCACTTTGCCCAGCTCGGCCATCAGATCGGTCTTGTTCTGAAGACGTCCGGCAGTGTCGATGAACAGCAAGTCGTCGCCCTGCTGGCGCGATTGAGTCACCGCGTCGAAGGCGAGGGCAGCAGGATCGGACCCGGTATCGCGGGCGATCACCGGGCAGCCGGTGCGTTCCCCCCAAACCTTCAACTGCTCGACGGCAGCGGCGCGGAACGTGTCGCCAGCGGCAAGGGTCACGGTTCGCCCCGCCTGCTTGTGCTGCATCGCCAGTTTGCCGATGGTGGTGGTCTTGCCCGCGCCGTTGACACCGACCACCAGCACCACATGCGGCTTGCGCGCCGGGTCGATTTCCAGCGGCTTGGCCACTGGTTCGAGGATGCGGGTGATCTCATCGGCCAGAATGGTCTTGATCTCGTCGGCGGTAATGTCCTGGCCCAGGCGGGTCTTTGACAGTAATCCGGTAACCTTGGCTGCGGTGTTGACCCCCAGATCGGCGGTGATCAGCAGATCTTCGAGGTCCTCCAACGCTTCGTCGTCAAGCTTTCGCTTGGTGAAGAGGTCGCCCAATCCCTGGGTCAGCCGCGACGAGGATTTGGCCAGTCCGGCTTTCATCCGCCCGAACCAACCGTCGCCTTCGTCCGATGCGGGGGCGGGCGCTGTCGCCAATAATTCGTCGAGCAATTCCGGACGCAGAATGTCCGCACTCGCCGCGACCGTCCGATCGCTTGGCGCGGTCAGTTCCGGGGTCAAATCGTTCAGCAGCAGCAGATCGACCGGAACGCGGGCTTCGCTGCGGCTGGGGCGCAGGCCGACGACCCGGATGCGGCGATTGCCGTCGCGCAGGCAAAGATCCATCTCGAACGCCAGACCTTCGCCACGCAACCGACGCACCGCCAGATCGAGACGGGCGGAATCCTGGGGCGTCAGCCGGGCCAGCACGGCGGCGAAGCCGGGCAGGGTGGCGTCGGACAGATCAAGCAGAGTGTTCAGGCCGCGCGAACGGACCTCGCGCTCACCGATCCATGCCTGGATACCATCGGGTTCAGCCAGAACACCCTTCAGCAGGCGTTCGGTGCTGTCGCCTAATTGGGACAATTCGGATAGAGCGCGACCCAGCATCCGTCGGGTCGAGACCACCTGGAGCACCATCGGCAGCAGCGCCAGAACCGCACCCAGCGCCAGCGACAGCGGGTCGAGACGTCCAGGCTCGGCCAGCCTGGCCAGATCGGTCACAAGCTGGGCCAGCCGATCCGGGGCTGGTGCCGCGGCTTCTTGCGCCAGCGCGGCTCCCGGCAGCGCCAACAGCAACAGGCCCGCAACATATCCGCTCCACCGGCCCCCCGCCGGGTGGGAGTCCTCAATCCTATTGGTCATCTCACTTCCTCAGCGTTCAGAACGCCGCCTTCCACTCCGGTGATTCGTGTCCGCAGGACGGCTCCCGGCGCGGCGGTCGTCCCCCCCACGCGGACCGGCAGATAATACTCGCAATGCCCTTTGCCGTCGCGTTCGATCACTACGGATGCCTCGGCACCGACACGCGCGTGCAGAAGAGCGTCCATCGCCGCCTCGCCACGGCGGCGCAGGGCGGCGGCGCGTGCCTTGACCACCGGTCCGCTCACTCGCTTCATCGTGGCCGCCGGAGTACTGGGACGGGGAGAGAACGGGAAAACATGCAGGTGGGTGAGCCCGATCTCGTCGATGAGGGCCAACGAGGTGGCGGCCATCGTGTCGTCTTCGCCGGGGAAGCCCGCGATCATGTCGGCACCCAGCACGATGTCGGGGCGGACGGCGCGCAGGCGCGCGGCCAGGAGCAGGATATCGGCGCGGCGGTGACGTCGTGCCATCCGTTTCAGTACGGTATCGTCGCCCGCCTGAATCGACAGATGGGCATGAGGTAGCAATCGAGGCTCGCTGGCAAAGGCTTCAATCAGATCGTCATCGACCTCGACCGGATCGAGCGAGGACAGCCGCAGCCGGGGCAGGTCGGGCACGGCCGCCAGCAATTGCCTTACCAATTGCCCCAGCGGTGGACGTCCCGGCAGATCGGCGCCATAGGCGGTGACGTCAACTCCGGTCAGCACCAGCTCAGGCGTTCCAGCGGCGACCAGTTCCCGTGCCTGCTCGATCACCCGCTCGACCGGGACCGAGCGGTTGGGGCCGCGTCCAAACGGAATAATGCAGAAGGTGCAGCGGTGATCGCAGCCCTGTTGCACTTCGACAAACGCGCGCGCCCGTCCTTCGAAACCTGACACCAGATGCGATGCGACCTCTCGCAATTTCATGATGTCGCCGACGACGATCCGCTCTGGCGGTGGTTCCGCGAAGATATCCGGCTTCAACTTTTCGGCATTACCGAGAATCTGGTCGATCTCGGCCATCTCGCCATACACCTCAGGATGAGCCTGGGCGGCGCAGCCGGTCACAACGATACGTGCGCCGGGGTTCTCGCGCCGGGCCTTGCGGATGGCTTGGCGGGCCTGACGTTCGGCCTCGGCCGTGACGGCGCAGGTGTTGATGATGATCGTCTCGACACCGCTGTCGATGGCGCGCGCATGCTCTCGCATCACTTCGGATTCATAGGCGTTCAGCCGACAACCGAAGGTGAGAATGGTGGGGGGCTTGGCAGTCATGAAAGCAGGGCAGGGTCCAGAAGGCCGGTGAAGCTGGTCGCCACCGGTCCAGTCATCAGAACATGATCGTCGGGCAGCCATTCGATCTCCAGCGTCCCGCCGTCCAGGATCAGTTCAGCCCGGCGGGGCGAAAGACCGCGCCGTGCCGCCGCGACCAGGGTGGCGCAGGCTCCGGTACCGCAGGCTGGAGTGATACCGGCACCACGTTCCCATACCCGCATCCGAATACGCCCGCGCCCCGCTTCGGTGGTGGGAAGAATCGAGGCGACTTCTATATTGGCGCGTTCGGGGAATATCGGATGATGTTCCAGATCCGGCCCTACCGCAGCCAGATCAATTGCCTCGGAATCCTCGACGAAGAACACCGCGTGCGGGTTTCCCATGCTGACCGCGACCGGGTCCGATAGCGGGCCGACGCTCAGGCCGAGGTGAAGGGTATCGACCGCTTCGTTTAACGGAATTTCGCGCCAGTCCAGCCGGGCCGCTCCCATATCAACCGCAACCAGCGATGTCCCGCGCGATTCGGCATCCAGTAGCCCGGCGCGGGTCTCGATCACCACGCTGTCCCGGCCGCTTTCCGTCATCGCCAACCAGGCAACGCAACGGGTGGCGTTACCGCAGGCGGCGACTTCTGACCCGTCGGCGTTGAAGATCAACATCCGCACGTCGGCGGTGTTGTCACTTGGCGTCGCGATCACGATCAATTGGTCACAGCCGATTCCGGCGCGGCGGTCGGCAATGGCGCGGACCCGCGCCGGATCAAGGGCGAGGGGACGGGGATCGATCCGGCCGTCGAGAACGACGAAATCGTTCCCGAGGCCGTGCATCTTGCGGAAGGGGAGGGTGGCTGAGTCTGACATGATGCTCGGTTATATGTGGCCGAAGCCTTTAAAGTCCATCCCCTCAGCGTAGCGCCTTCATTCGTCCGTCGATCCGGGGCATGACGCGATGATTTGCCGCGAGGTAATCACCGACCACATTGGCAAGCAGCGGCCCGCCGCTGGCGTCAACGATGACGCGGGCTTGTTTCAGTCCGCTATACCCGTCACCGCCATGGCCGAGATAGTCGGAGGTGGCAAGGCGATAAGTCTTATCGTCTTGCAATGCCATTCCGCCGATGAAAATAGACACGATCCGCTGTCCCACGGGGCGGGACGGAGCATATTCAACCGATATTCCCGAGACCTGGGGGAAGCGTCCAGCTTTGGTCTCGATGCCGGACAGGCCATGTTCGAGGGCGGCTCGCAATTGGGTACCGCTCAGTTCAAGCAGCATTACCGCATTGCCGAACGGCATCTCGGTCAGAACGTCGCGCCGACTGAGGGTGGCTCCGGTCGGATAGTGCCGGTTTCCGCGCAATCCACCGCCATTGATCAGGGCGGCATCGGCCTCGAAATGGGCGCGTAGCGCGTCGGCGAACAGGTTGCCGATTGCCGCCTCACCGCCGCGCACGGTTCCGGTCCGACTGTCGAGCGGTTGATCCAGAACCGCCAGGGGTTGGTCCAGCGCCTGGCTTAACAGGGTGTCGGTAGCCGAGATCAGCGGAGCCAGAGCCGGATCGGGCGCAATGTCCCGCACCGCCTCGAAACGCCAACCCTGCGGGTAGACGCGGGTTCGGCCAGTCTGGCCGGGATCGGGTCGCTCGACCACCATCTCGACTTCGCCCAGCCATTGGGCATCCTGACCGGCTTTTAGCACCAGTGCGCCGCTTTCGCGGATCGCGATCGGATCGTGATCGTGCCCACCCAAGATGAGGTCGATTTCCGGCACGGCCAGGGCCAGAGCGCGGTCTTGCTCGATATCAAGATGGGTCAGAGCCACCACGATCTCGGCCCCCTGGGCGCGCAGGCGGCGGGCGGTGGTGCGGGCGGTCTCGGTCTCGTTGCTGAACACAACGCCGTCCGTCAGTGACAGTTCCCCGGTGCGGGCGGTCAGGATGCCGAGGAACCCGACCTTGATCCCGCCGCTTTCGACGATCCGGCTTGCCGTCATTCCGCCAAATGGGGCGCCATCGGCACCCAGCACGTTCGACCCGATCCAGGGGAAGCGTGATTCGCCGATTCGATCGGCAAAGACAGCCGGTCCGAAATCAAATTCATGATTTCCCGGAACCGCAGCGACTGGCTCCAGACGATTGAACAGTGCGATCAGGTGGGCACCCTTGGTCAGGTTCGATGCCAGCGACGGCGAAATCAGGTCTCCACCGAATGTGAAGAGCGGATTCGGGGCTTCGGCGCGGCGCTGTTTCAGACGGGTCGAAAGTTCGGCTAATCCTCCGACACCATCGCTCGAATGGTATTCGTAGATGTCATTGACATGCAGGAATGTCAGCCGCACCTGCTCTGCCGCAGCGCTTCCAGACCAAAGCAAACCCGCCAGTATCAGCCCCAATATCGCCCGCATTTGCGGTCTCTCCGTTCTCGTCAAGGATCGCGGTCCAGTGTGACGCGAAGTGGCGGCAGACGGAAGAGGCCGAGACACTTCCCCCGAGACTTCGTGTTCTCTACCCGCTATCCTGGTCGTAGACGTGAAGGGGGTCTGGATGAGTGATGAGTGGGAGAATGGCGGTCCCGGTCTGTTCGATGCGCTGGCGGCGGCGCGCCGTATCGCCAAGGTTAACAGCCTGACCCGAGTGTTGCGTGGACTCGACCCAATGACCGCCGCCAAGAAGGGCGTTGCTCCCAGTGAGCTGGATGCGATCATGAATATGCGTTTGTCCGAGCTTGATCCGACTCGCCTCGATCACCTTGCCGAGACGTTGTTGAAAGAACCGGAACGCCCTTGAACACGACTTGTTTCACAACGTGCGTTAAGGGGGTTGCGCACCTCGGTTCCCTCGTGTAGCTTCCCCCCTCGCTGCGGCCCGAGGGGCTTGTTCCCCCGCCGCAGCATGGAGGGGTGGCCGAGTGGTTGAAGGCGCACGCCTGGAAAGTGTGTATACGGTGTTGAGCCGTATCGAGGGTTCGAATCCCTCTCCCTCCGCCAATTCAAAAAATCATAGACATATCAATAACTTGGGCGCAGATCAGGGCGCCCGCGGGGTAGATGTGCGTAACAGTCCCGTGTGTCCGTCAGGCGGGGTATGACCAGCCCGGATCAGGGAGTCGTCGCCGCCTGTCCCACGTTGAGGCGATGACCTTCGCCAGACTCGCTGGAAAGCCCCAGGACGGCCGTAAGGCGCTGGGCCTGGGTATCAGGCCGCCGGGGTAAACGGCCTCCTGTGGTCGTCCTGGCGAGTCTGGCGAACCCCGATCAGCTCGACCTTGCCGTTCGGCCCTGGGCAGAGCGCTTGACCTATCCTATGGCGTCGGCGGAACGGTTCACTGAAGCTCGAACCGGGTCAGCTTGATCTTGCCGTTCGACCCTTCGCACTCCACGTCGTAGCTGACCTTCTTATCAACAATTTGGCCGAACAGAGTCATTAAAACTGAGATTAATCCTTCGACCTCAACTGGGGTGGAACGCAGCGTTCTAGAGCATCATCCACTCATATGGAATCATTGGGGATTCCCAATTAGGGAAAAGTATGATTCAAGATTTGGGCTGGTGAAGGAGGCCAGCCCTGATGGCGACATCCCTTTCCCGCGATCTCCGAGAGCGTGTGATCTGGGCGGTCGAAAGCGGGCAATCGTGCCGGGCCGCCGCGAAGCGATTCGGGGTTGCCGCCTCGACGGCGATCAAATGGGTGAGCCGCTGGCGATCGGAAGGACACGCCGTGTCGAGGCCGCGTGGCGGCGACCGTCATTCGCACCGGATGGAGGCGTTGGCCGAAGAGATCCTGGGGCTGGTAGAGCAGACTCCCGACATCACCCTGGCCGAGATCGCGGCCCACCTGGAAGCGGTACACGGGGGCAAGATCGCCCCGAGCAGCGTATGGCGCCTGCTGGACCGCCACGACATGACCTTCAAAAAAAACGGCGCACGCCAGCGAGCAGCAACGGCCCGACGTTCTGCGGCGGCGACATGAGTGGTTCGATCTCCAGCCGGAGCTTGATCCCGAGCGCCTAGTCTTCATCGACGAGACCGGAGCCTCGACCAAGATGGCGAGGCTCCGCGGGCGTGCCCCTCGCGGCGAGCGGTGCCGGGCGCCGGTGCCGCATGGGCATTGGAAAACTACCACCTTCGTCGGCGGTCTTCGTCTGAGCGCATGACCGCGCCGATGATTCTCGACGGCGCGATGAACGGCCAAGCCTTCCTGGCCTATGTCGAGCAGGTGCTGGCGCCGACCCTGACCCGAGGTGACATCGTGGTCATGGACAATCTGCCCGCTCACAAGCTCGCCGGGGTCCGCGCCGCCATCGAGGCCGTCGGCGCCCAAGTCATGTACCTCCCGCCTTACAGCCCCGACTTCAACCCCATCGAGATGGCCTTCTCGAAGCTGAAGGCTTTCCTCAAGAAGGTCGCAGCCAGGACCAAGGAGGGTCTCTGGGCGGCGATAGGCGACGGCATCGGCACCTTCACACCAGACGAGTGCATCAAATATTTCGCAGCCGCAGGTTATGACCGCGATTGAACGGAAAATGCTCTAGGTTGCCCGATCTGCTCGACAAGACCAACACGGCCAGCGGCGTCTGGGCCGACACCGCCTATCGCTCGGAAAAGAACGAGGCGTTCATGGCGAAGAACGGCTTCGTCTCGAAGGTGCATCGCAAGAAGCCTAAGGGCAAGCCGATGCCGGAGAGAACCCGCAAGGCCAATGCCCTCAAATCCATGGTGCGCTCCAAGATCGAGCACGTCTTTGCCCATCAGAAGGGGCCGATGGCTGCCATCGTCCGCACCATCGGAAAGGCCCGGGCCGAGACCAAGATCGGCCTGATCAATCTGGCCTACAACATGCGGCGATTCATGTGGCTTGAGAGGAGACGTGCGCCCGCTTGAGGCCAAAATCACCGAAATCAGACTTCCAACCATCAACCCCAGGCTAAAATCGGGGATGACAAGAGCACGTCGGCTCCGATTGCACGCTGAATCGGCATAAAATTCCTTCGTGAATCAGGTTTTTGGAGGTGTCCAGCTGCCATTGTTTTGGTGGTCAGCAACCGAGAATACTTTCGCCCCCGATGGCCGTCGGATCGCATTTGGGTCAGTGATCAGGTCTCATTGAGATTGTACTGGCATACCTGCGCTCCGCTCACGACTCGAAGATTGATCTTCGCGTGAGGACTGAGACGGGGTGCAGGGGCCGGTGCGAGAGGCTCTGTGGTCGGAATAGCGCATACCAGCGCCAAATTTCATGTGTGCATCTTCCGAGCAAGCTTCTTGTTCTTCACATAAAGGCTTGGCTTGATCGCAATGCGGCTACCCTTCCTAACCGCACACAGGGACGTGCGACAAGGAACAGCCCAACTGCCGTGTTTCGTCAGATGAACCTCACGGGTTGGGTCAATGGCCACTACCACCGCTGCGGGACAGTTCACAACACCTAGTCCCGCAGATCCCTCCATCGAAGCAGGTCCAGGAGCCGCTGGATCCTGGCGGGTGTGGACAGCGCCCGTATTTTTTCCTTTGTTCCCCGGGCCGTTACCGTGACCACGTCGCTCCGAGGCGGTGGAGGCGGTCCAAGGCTCGGCTCAGGTCGGCGCGGCTTGGCGGCGGCGGTCAGGCTGATCCGTATCCGCTGCGGCGGCTCGCGCGTCACCGCGAAGGTTGCCGCAGGCACCACCTCCAGTCCGGCCCGGCGGCAGAGGGCGGCCGGGTCGGGGTCCTCGGTCGGCAGGGTCAGCCAGGCATGCGGGCTAGGGCGGGGATCGCCCTCGGGGCGGCCGGAGAGGGCGCGGCGGGCCAGCCGGTAGCGGGCGGCGATCTCCTCGCGTTGCCAGCGGACCCGCCGCAGCGCGGTGCCGTCCTCCAGCCAGCGGCAGGCGATCTCGACCATCAGCGGCGCCAGCGGCCACAGCGTGGTCTGCTGTTCGGCCGCCACCGCGCCCGCACCGCCGCGCTGGTACCGGCGATCACGCCGAAGCGCAGGCCGCCGGCGACGCACTTCGACAGGCTGGTCACTACGGTGCAGGTCTCGGGCAGCAGCCGGGCCAGCGGCGGGGTCTCGGCCAGCATCCCGTAGACATCGTCCTCGATCACCTGGAGGCCGCGTTGGCGGGCGATTTCGGCCACCGCCTGCTGGTGGGCCGCGCCCATCGTCGCCCCGGTCGGGTTCTGCAACGCCGGCACCAGCACCACCACCCGGGCCGAGGTGGCGCGGGCGGCGCGGTCGAGCGCGTCGGGCAGGATGCCCTCGCCATCGGTCGCCACGCCAGTTCGCGATGGGTCGGCAGGCGGTCGCCCGGCCGCAAGGCACCCCGCGCGATGGCCTCGGCCAGGGCTTCGACGATGGCGAGGTAGCGAACCGGATGGCGGTTTCTCAGGTCGGGAAGCCACATTGTTTGCCACACAATGTTTTCATTGATTCGGACAATATGGCTGATTGATAGTCAAATCAACGTGCAGATCAATCGAAGGATGTCGTTGGCCGGTTTTCCGGCGCGCGTTTTCCCCCGGGAAGGAGCGAAGATTGAGTCCCTCCGACAGTTCGTCGTCCGCCGCCGTGATCGAGCCGGCCTCTCCCGACGCGATCGCGGTGGCGGGGGTGATCCTGGCGGTGTGTTTCCTCGCCACCGGCGGGATCTTCGTCAAGCTCAGCCCGCTCGACCCGATCGCCACCGGGGCGTGGCGGATCCTGCTGGCCCTGCCGCTGGTCTATGGCTGGGACGCGCTGGAACGGAGACGGGCGCCCCGGGTCGTCTCCCGGCTGGAGCGGCGCGATCTGGTGGTGCTGTGGGCGGCGGGGGCGCTGCTCGGGCTGGACCTGACCTTCTGGAATATCTCGTTCCATTACACCACGGTGGCCAATGCCAACCTGCTGGCCAATCTGGTGCCGTTCGTCGTCGTGCCGCTGTCGGTGCTGCTCTATCGCGAGCGGATCCGCCGTTCGTTCCTGGTGGGGCTGGCGCTGACCCTGTGCGGGGTCACTCTGCTGTTGTCGGCCTCGCTGCAGGCCTCGCTAGCCTCGGCGCTGGGGGACGGGCTGGCGCTGCTGACGGCGGTGTTCTACGGCCTGTATCTGCTGCTGGTCAGCCGACTGCGCCGCCGCTTCGGCCCGGGGCGGATCCTGTATCTCAGCAGCCTCGGCTGCCTGTCTACCCTGGTGCCGCTGGCGCTGCTGCTGGAACAGCGGCTGGTGCCGACCGGGCTGGAGGATCTGGCGCCGCTGGTCGGGCTCGCGGTGCTGTCGCATGTGGTCGGGCAGGGGATGCTGGCGCAATGCCTGCGCCCGGTGCCGGTCGCGCTGTCGTCGGTGCTGGTGCTGATGCAGCCGGTGGTGGCGGCGATCTATGCCTGGATCCTGTTCCACGAGACCCTGACCGTCCGCCAGATCGTCGGAATCACGATTTGTCTGGTCGGGCTCTATTTCGCCAAACGAGGCCAATAACGTCTGGAGCGCCTGTCATGGAAAAACTCGTCAGAAAGAATCATGACGTCGTCAGAATGGAAATGCTCCGGCTGGCTCATGCCTGCCTCACCGACGGGCGGGAATATGCCGACCGGCTGTCCTCGGCGGCCTTCATGGAGACCGGCATCGACATTCACCCGGCGGCGCGGATCGGCGCCCGGCTGGTGATCGACCATGGCTGGGGATCGGTGATCGGCGAAGATTGCTACATCCTCGGCTGCGCGATCCTGGGGGCGCGGGGCATTTCCAACAATCCCGACGGCAAGCGCCCCCCGACGGTGCGGCTGGACCGCTTCCGGCGCGGGCTGTCGCTCGAATCGTCGTTCTACCTCAAGCTCGAACAGATGAATCCGGGCGGCAGCCACAAGGTCCGGATCGCGGTCAACATGATCCTGGACGCCGAACGGCGCGGCCTGCTGCGCCGGGGGGGGAAGCCAGACCATCATCGAGGGGACCGGCTGCAATACCGGGCTGGGGCTGGGGCTGGCGCTGGCGGCCAATCTGTTCGGCTACCGGCTGGTGCTGGTCGTCCCCGACAATTACAGCCCGCGCAAGATCCGGCTGCTGGAGGCCTATGGCGCCGAGGTCCGGCTGGCCGATTCGCGCCGTGGGCGGGATACCCATTTCGTGCTGGCGCGTGAATTGCTGCGGCAAAATCCCGGCTGGTTCATGCCGGACCAACTCGTCAACGCGGTCAACGTCGAATTTGCGCCACCGCAGCCGCCAAGGCCGCCCGCATTGGGGAATTGCGGGTCATCGCCCCTCCTGCGGAGGGCGTGGATCACGACAGTATAAAATAGGACGAGCCGACCAGTTCGGAAAAAATGGTTTTCCGTTGACACTACAACCTGCCTCTCGGTAAGAAAGTAGTTATCAGACACACTTTCTTTCCGACGAAGTAGGCCGTTAATTATCTGGATTGGCGGCCTTTTTTCTTATATCATTGGTCTTCCACGCCTTTCCCTCCACAAGATCTTCCTTGTCGATGCCACTTTGGGTGTGCTATTAACACACTCAGGATTCGGCAGGTTCAATCCAAGTGGCATCACGGAAACAAGCGGTTGGTATAATATCAGCGAACCCTAGATGTAATATATTCGTCGGCATTCAAGGAAGGCGTGCGATGTCCAAGACCCTGATACTGCTGCCTGGCTTGTTGTGCGATTTTCGGCTGTGGGCGCGCCAGTCCCAAGCTCTGTCGTCGCGTATCGGTGTCGTGGTGCCCGATCTGGCGCGGGATGACAGCCTGGAGGCGATGGCGGAACGGGTTCTGGCGGCGGCCCCACCGCGCTTTGCGTTGGGCGGGCTGTCGATGGGCGGTTATCTGTCGCTTGAGATCATGCGCCGGGCACCGGAGCGAGTCGAACGGCTGGCTCTGCTCTGCACGAACGCTCAGGCTGATCCGCCGGAGCAGAAGCAGCGCCGCCTCGATGCGATTGCCTTGGCCGCTTCGCCCGAAGGATTTGATCAGGTGGTGGCAGCTCAGGCTGCGGCTCTACTGGCTCCCGATTCCGCCGCCGATCCCGCCATCGCCGGTTTGTTCCGCGCTATGGCCTCTTCGGTGGGTTCCGAAGGGTTCGCCCGTCAGCAGCGCGCCATCATGGCCCGACCGGATTCGCGTCCGGGTCTGTCTGCGATCGCCTGTCCGACCCTGATCCTCTGTGGTGCGTTGGATACACTGACTCCCCCCGATCTTCACCGCGGTTTGGCGGCGGCGATCTCGGGGGCGCGGTTGGAGATCGTGCCCGACAGCGGCCATCTCGCTCCAATCGAGCGTCCTGACGCTGTTTCGCTCGCGCTGGCATCCTGGTTGAGCGACTTGTAAAAATAAAATGGGGCGTCCGTGAATAACCCGAAGCCCGGCTTGCCGCCTGGGTTTTGGGCTGTAGCGACGTAATCGAGTTTGCCACGAATCTGTGTCGTGTCTCTCCGATTCCTGCACCACCTTGTGGGAAAGCGAAAGAGACAACGCCGGGCCGCTGCTGTCCAGCAGTTGACTGTGGCTTATTCCGGTGGGCGCGGTGCCCAGAGTAACGTGGCACTTTCCCCTTGATTGCACAATTCGGCGAGCCTTGCTGCCGAAACCCGCATCGGGGTGACGCCGTTGATGGTCAGAACCCCTCTCCGCACCAGCTTCCACCCGACCGATACGCACAGCGACGGAGGAACGTTTTCTGCCGTCACCAGCGTCACGCCACCTTTCCGCTCGGTCCGAAGCGAGCCTTGGAAAACGCTGGTTACAATAGGCTTTCCGGCAGCGGCCTGCTGCATCTGAGCGAAAAAGGTGTCCGCTGCTCCAGACGGTAAACCCGGTGGTGAGCTGGGGCTGAGGGCAATCCAGGCGCCAATCGCCGCAATCAGAGCGGCACCGCCAATCGAGGCCGCGATCAGTATCCCTCGCTTGCGTTTTTGTGGGGGGCGGTGTTTCGCGGTCGAAGATGGTGTGTGGTGGGCCGGATGACCGACCATTGTCTTTTCCCTGCTGAAAAAGGGTAGGAGAGTTTAACAAAGATGATGTCAGTAAAATTTTAGCACATTCTTACCCCATCGGGTAACAAGACCGATCACCTGTCGTCTTGCCGAGAGAAAATCTCATGGTACGATAGGTCGTTTCTGGTGGCTGAAGGCCACCTCCGGTCGACCGGCCATGCCGGAGATTGTTTTGGAGAAGGATGATGGATATCCGCCGCTTTGCCATTCCCCTTGCTACCTCGTTGGTGGTTGGGGGCGTCGTTTATGGCTTGTCCCTGGCCGGTCAGCAGTCGTTGCGTTCCGAACTGGAACAGCTCAACACCCTGCGGAGCGATATCGACAAGCGCTTTGCTGCGGTCGAGGATCTGGCTAGCCGTCTTGAATCGCTTGACCATCGTGTTGTCGCGGTCGAGAAGACGCTGCCTGCCGCTCCCGTCGTCGAGGCTGCTCCTCCCCCCGCTGTTGCAGAACCCACGCCTGCCGCCCCTGCGCAGCCCTAAGGTTGGGGGGCGAGAATCTGAAAAGCCGTTCCGTAGGAGGGAAACCTTCCGACGGAACGGCTTTTATTTTTCAGACAGCGAAACAGACGACGTGCGTTTAAGAGCGGTTCGGCAGGGAAATCGTGAAGGTTGTTGCCTGATTCGGAATTGACTCGACCCAAATCCGCCCTTGATGCTGCTCCACGACCTTCTTGCAGATAGCAAGTCCGATCCCAGTTCCTTCGTACTTGTCCGGTGTGTGCAGGCGCTGGAAGATCCGAAAAATCGTCTCGAAATAATCGGGTTCAATGCCGATACCGTTGTCGCTAACCGAAATGTGATGTTCAGTAGCGGTGCTTATTGAACTCACTTTGATGATCGGGGGACGGTCTGGAGCACGATACTTTATCGCGTTGCCGATCAGATTCTGGAACAGCCGAACCAGATCGGTGAAATCTCCACGGACGGTGGGAAGGTCAGGCGCAACTTCAATAATTCCTTCGGCCTCGATCAGCGCGGCACTGAGATTTGCGGTTGCTTGGGCGACCGCAAGGGACAGATCAACCGCATCGACCGGCTTGGTGTTGCGGCCAATGCGAGAATATTCCAGAAGATCGACGATCAGGTGGTCCATTCTTACCGCGCCATCATGGGCGAAGGCGATGAACTCGCGAGCCGTATCGTCCAGATGATCACCGTAACGGCGTTGCAGGAGTGAAACGTAGCTTGAGACCTGACGCAGCGGTTGGCGCAGGTCGTGGCTGGCGACGTAGGCGAATTGTTCTAATTCGGCATTCGATTGAGCCAAGTCTCTGCGATTTTCGTCTTGTTCAAGCACCGAACCAACCAAGCGTGCCAGCAGGCGCATGAACTCGATGTCGCCTTCGTCAAAACCGCGAGGCGACGGTTGCGACGAGTAGAATGCGATCGTTCCGTAATAGCGCCCTCGTTGCCGAATCGGTGCACCGAGATAGCTTTCGACGCCATGCCGGTGATGGGCGGGGTGGTTGGCGTAGGGCGATCGGTGCAGATCGGGCAGGGCAAGGACATTGCCGGTTTCGATCACCAGGGAGCAGAGCATCTCGGAAAGATCGATCCGGGTTCCATCGACGATTTTTGCCTCGGGAGGGGCGCTGTGATGCTCGATGGTCGAGATCCCCTCTTCGATTCGAGTGATCTGGCCGACCGTCAGACAAAGATGACGCCGCCCAAGGTCCAGCGCGGCAGTTAATTGCTGCGCCGCGCCAAAGGCGCTGGGTAGGGCGGCAATTTCGCTCAATGCTCGTAAGTTGTTATACTGCCGTTGTAGCCGTTCGGTGTGCTCCTTGAGGTCGATCTCGATCCGCTTACGATCAGTGATGTCCTCGTGCACCACGACGACCTCGGGAATGATGTTGCCGCCCCCTTGAATTGGGTAGATGTGGGCATGAACCCAGCGTTCGGGCGTGTCGCGTCCTTGGGCGGGGACGTGTACGGCAGGCACATCAATGCTTTGGCCGTCCAGAGCCTGTCCAAGATGCGTGTCCATTCCCAGAGCCTTTGGAATGGATGCACCGCCAGAGAACGGATACGCCAGACCTCGACCCCATAACCGGGTCCAGGCGCGATTGGACATTCGGGGCGTTCCCTCGGCGTCAACGATCTGAACCGCCATCGGATTTTGCTCGAAAATCGCGCGGAAGCGGGCTTCGGACTCACGCAAAGCCTGCTCGGCCGCTTTGCGGTCGGTGATATCGAGTGCCGTCGTAAGGCAACGCCAACTTTCGCCCCAGGACGATCCCAACGGCACGCTTTGCAAAATTACCGGGAAGGGTGGGCGTTGCTCGGGGAGAAGCCACAGTTCAGTCCTGGCACCACCATTGCGAACCTGAAGGAAGTGATCGTCAAGGGTGCGACGGCTTGACCCTTCGACGAAAAGAAGAAAAGGCTTTGAAATTATTCTTCCTTTTGTTCGCCCAAGCATCTCCATCCCGGCGACATTGACCTCCTGGACGGAGAAGTTTGTATCGATGATGAAATAGCCCGCAGGAGAATTTTCAAACAGATCGTGATATTTCTGACTTGTCTGTTCAAGGCTGGCCTGAGTTAAGCGCAATTGCTCGTTTTGCGCTTTTAGTTCTTCCTGGTGAACTTGGAGGGAATGCAGAGTCTCCGTCATCTTTTCCTGGACGGTGGAGTCGATTGGCTCTCTATCACGTAAGACCTGAAGTTCTGCCTCGACGGCAGACAGCTCCAATTCGATTTGCGCTTTGGTCTTTCGCGAAGTATCTGCTTTTCTCATTGGTAGAGTTTAACGGGAACAACCCGCGTGGAACACCGAACTGATATATATCTTATAGCATATATCTTGGGTATTGTTTCGCGTCCGATTTCATCTGGCATTTTTAAACTCTTGAGATAGCCTGTTCCTGAAAAATAAGGGGAAGTCCCCGTAATAATCAGTTCGTGGGGGGGGTGTTGAAAAAGCCAAGGGAAGATGGTGTGCCTGCCAAAGCTCCACGCACTGCAACCTCGTCGTCGGCGGCACCGATTTCGTCCAATGCGTCTGGACGCAAGACCCGTGGACGGCGGAACGATCTTTTTGTCGTCGGCATTGGCGCTTCGGCCGGTGGGTTGGAAGCGTTGCGCCCGTTCGTTGCCAATTTGCCCCAGGCGTCAACGATGGCCTACGTCATCGTCCAGCATCTGTCGCCGCAATATCGCAGCATGATGGTGCAGCTTCTCGGGCGCGAGACTCGGCTTCCGGTCGAAGAGATCAAGGACGGGTTGGTGATGGAACCCAACACCATCTACATCACCCCACCAAACAAGGACGTTCGGGTCAAGAACGCGACCCTGTGGTTGCGTGAACCATCGGCACCGCTGGGACCGAAGCCGTCGGTCGATGTGTTTTTCTCCTCTCTGGCCGAGGATCTGGGGCAGCAGGCGATAGGGGTAATCCTGTCCGGTACTGGCAGCGACGGCGCGCACGGGATGCGCGCTATCAAGGCGTGTGCCGGGTTGACCGTGGCCCAAGATCCTGAAACCGCCAAATATGACGGGATGCCGAAAGCGGCTATCGATTCTGGCTGTGTCGATCTGGTGATGCCGCCCGATGCGATCGGGCCGGAACTGGCCTCGATCTCTCGTTTTCCCCGTCCGGTGGTGGTGCAAAAGTCGGAGCATACCGAGGCTCGTGATACCATCAACGAAATCTTCCTGCTGGTTCGCAAGCGCACCGATGTGGATTTTACCCAGTACAAAACCAATACGGTTCGCCGCAGGCTTGAGCGAAGGATGGCCGCCAATCGGATTGAGACACTCGATTCCTACCTTGAGTTCGTTCAGCGGCATCCGGCTGAATTGGATTTGCTGTGTAAGGATATCTTGATCTCGGTCACGTCTTTCTTCCGCGATACCAAGGCGTTCGACGACCTCAAAGCGACATTGGGTGAGCTTCTGGCGACCAAGAAGCCGGGGGATAGCATCCGTGTCTGGGTTCCGGCCTGTGCCACCGGCGAGGAAGCCTATTCTTTCGCTATGATGCTGAACGACCAGTTAGGCGAATCGATCGGCCAGTACAAGGTCCAGGTGTTTGCCACCGACATCGATCTTGATGCGATGCGGCATGCGCGCAAGGGGGCGTATTCAGCAACCACCGTGGAGACATTAGATAAGGCGTATCTGTCTAAATATTTTGATGCGATGGGACAGATATATCAGGTAAAGAAGCCAATTCGCGAAATGGTTGTTTTTGCTAGGCAGGATTTGATTAAGGATCCGCCCTTTGTAAAAGTTGATTTAATTAGTTGCCGTAATGTTCTGATATACTTTAATCCCGATCTTCAGGATCGCATTTTTCAGATGTTCCACTATGCTCTGTCGCTTCAGGGATATCTGTTTCTCGGGAAATCTGAATCGGTCGGACATTGCGCCGATCTGTTTCGGCCGGTCAAGGCCACCTCGAAAATCTTTCAGAAGCGGATTGTCGCGCCGCGCTCGACCAATCCGGTGTTCGGTGCATTCCGTATCAAGCCGCCGGAATCGATCGAAGCCAGTCGGGCTAGCAGCGCTTCCTCGATCGAGTCGATTGTCCGCGACGGTTTCATCGAATCCTGCATGCCGCCCAGCGTTGCGGTGAACGAAAATCTCGACATCCTCTACTATCACGGTGATGTCGATGGCTTTATCCGTTTTCCTCAAGGCTTGCCCAATCAGAGTCTGGGCAAGCTGATCATTGAGGATTTTCGCATCGATTTGCGCGCCCTGGTTCACCACGCCCGAGAGAAAGGGGCGGTGGCAATGGGGCCGAAGCGTCAGCTTAAAGTCCGCGACGGCGACATTTGCGCCCGTCTAGTGGTTCGTCCGCTTAAAGGCGAGGGCGGACATGAGACTCTGTTCCTCATCAGCTGCGACAAGGTCGATCCTCCGACCCAGGGGGGAGACGAGGAAGCTCTGTTGCCCTCTGGCAACGAGGCTCGCCTGATCGAGTTAGAGCAGGAACTGACGGCAACTCGCGAGCATCTTCAGACGGTGGTCGAGGAACTAGAGACCTCGAACGAAGAGCTTCAGGCTCTTAATGAGGAATTGCAGGCGGCCAACGAAGAGTTGCAATCCTCAAACGAAGAACTGGAGACCTCGAACGAAGAGTTGCAATCGACGAACGAGGAATTAACGACCGTCAATGAGGAGTTGCAGGTCCGTACCGCCGAATTGGCTGGAGCGAATGCCGACCTACAGAACATTCAGGACAATATCGGCTTCCCTCTTTTGGTTGTCGATAAATCGTTGCGAATTACCCGTTTTACCCCGCAAGCGGCACGGATGTTCGGGTTGCTGCCCTCGGATGCCGGGCAGATGATCACAGCGGTTCCCAGTCAGTTCCATGTTCGCGATCTGAAAGCGCTTCTGGTCACCGTCATCGCCAGCAGCACCTCTCATGAGGAAATCATTGAAGTCGATGGTCGTTTCTATCGCATGGGGGTCTATCCCTATCGCGACCTGCGCGATCAGACAGCCGGTTCGATTATGAGTTTCATCGACGAAACCGAGCTGCGCACCACCCAGCGGGAGTTCGAGGCCACCATCTCGAACCTGCGCGAGACCCAGATCGAATTGCGCGAGGCGAAAGAGGCGGCCGAGGCCGCCAATAATGCTAAGTCCGATTTCTTAGCCAATATGAGTCACGAATTGCGCACACCGTTGAACGCGGTGCTCGGCTTCGCGCAATTGATGGCAGACGAGATGTGGGGGCCGCTGGGTGATGAACGCTATCGCGAGTATGCCAATATCATCGTCGATAGCGGGCAGCATCTGCTGTCGCTGATCAGTCAGGTTCTCGACATGTCGGTGATCGAGGCGGGCCGTACCATCCTTCACGAGGGCACGGTGCGAATGAATGAGGTGATCGCCGCTACCCAACGGTTGATGTCATCTCAGGCCGAGCGCCGTGATATTCATCTTGCAACCGATTTACCCGACGACTTGCCCTGGGTTCATGGTGATCTGACCGCGATCCAGCGGGTTCTGTTCAACTTGGTCGGAAACGCTCTGAAGTTTACTCAACCGGGCGGTTCTGTGACGGTATCGGCTCGGGTCGAACCCCAGGGAATGCTGGTGCGGGTGAGCGATACCGGCATCGGTATCAAGCCAGCCGATCTTTCTCGGGTGCTGATGCCGTTCGAGCAGGGAGGGTTGCGCACCGTCCGCGAACGTGAGGGGGTCGGGCTTGGTCTGCCGATCTCGAAATCGCTGATCGAACTGCATGGCGGATGCCTGTCGATCGAGAGCGAAGAGGGGGTTGGGACAACCGTCAGTATACTCATCCCCACCGAACGGTTGCTTCATCGCGCCTGATCTGCTGTTGAGGAGGCTCTGCCTCCGATTGCCCGTTGACAAGCCGCGGAACTGCCCGGAAAACTCTCCCCGTTCCGGGGCCTTGGGGGCGTGCCGGAGGGAGTCCTCTGTCTCCATCGAGTAGAAGGGGTGTAGGCGATGCGTCTTGGCTTTACCGGTCTCGTAGCTCTGGCAGCTACGGCTTCGATTTTGTCCTTCTCCGCGCGCGCTGAGGAGGAAAAAGTCCTGAACGTGTACAACTGGTCGGACTATGTTGCGCCAGACACGTTGGCGAAATTCACCCAGGCCACCGGAATTAAGGTTAATTACGACGTTTATGATGGCAACGAGATTCTATCGACCAAGCTTCAGGCTGGCCGCTCGGGTTATGACGTCGTGTTCCCGTCTGCCTCGCCGTTCCTGGCTCAGCAGATTAAGGCGGGAACTTACCGTAAGCTCGATAAGTCGAAGCTAACCCACTACGGCAACCTCGATCCGGCGGTGATGAAGACGCTCGACAGCGTGTCCGATCCCGGCAACCTGTACGCGGTTCCATACATGATTGCCGCGACCGGCATTGCCTATAACGTCGATAAGCTGGCTAAGGTCGCTCCTGGCTTCAAGCCCGATAGCTGGTCCGTGCTGTTCGATCCGGCGATCGTGTCGAAGGCGAAGAGCTGTGGCGTCAGCCTGCTCGACACGCCGACCGAAGCGTTCGCCGCGGCTCTGTTGTATCGCGGCCGTGATGGCGCAAGCCTCGCCACCGACGATTTGAAGCTGGCCGCCGAAACGGTCAAGGCTATCCGCCCGTCGCTGAAATATTTCCACTCATCGAAGTACATCAACGACATGGCCAATGGTGACACCTGCTTGGCCCAAGGCTATGTCGGCGATTTGGTTCAGGCGCGCAACCGCGCCAATGAGGCTAACAAGGGCGTCCATCTTGCCATCTTTATTCCCAAGGAAGGGGCGGTCGTGAATATCGACGCCGCGGCAATCCCGGCCGATGCTCCGCATCCCGATAACGCTCATAAGTTCATCGATTTCCTGTTGCAGCCTGAAATCATCGCGGCGGTTAGCGATACCACCGGCTACGCCAATGCCGTGCCTGCCTCTAAGCCGTTGATGAGGAAGGAGATCGCCGCCGATCCGGTTATCTATCCGCCGGCCGAAGTGGTCGCAAAAGAGTTTCAGGTTCCGCCCGCCGATCTGGTGAAGGAACGTGAGCGCACCCGTCTTTGGACCAGTGTCAAGACCGGCCGCTGAGGCCGATCGAGACGCGGAAGCTAAGAGCATGACCCAGACGGTTGCCCAACGCCCGACCTTCTCCCCCTGGACCGATCCGGAATCGGTGCCGCTGATCCGTTTCGAGGGTGTCTCGAAACGGTTCGGCGACTTCGTTGCGGTCGATCAGGTCGATCTTTCCATCCATGCCGGCGAGTTCTTCTCGCTGCTCGGTGCGTCCGGCTGCGGCAAGACGACGTTGCTGCGGATGCTGGCCGGGTTTGAAACCCCGACATCGGGGCGGATTTTTATCGACGGAACTGACGTTTCGGCGATCCCGCCCTATGAGCGGCCGGTCAACATGATGTTCCAGTCTTACGCGCTGTTCCCCCATATGACGGTGGAACAGAACGTCGCGTTCGGGCTGAAACAAGATGGATTGCCCAAGGCACAAATCCGCGAGAAGGTTCGTGACGTTCTCGATTTGGTGCAGATGAGCCGTTTCGGCGGCCGTAAGCCGCACCAATTGTCGGGTGGCCAGCGCCAGCGCGTTGCGCTGGCGCGCTGTCTGGCCAAAGAACCCAAGGTGCTTCTGCTCGATGAGCCTCTGGCGGCACTTGACCGTCAGTTGCGTGAGCGGACTCAGCTTGAATTGGTTGGCATTCAGGAGCGGGTTGGCATCACCTTCGTCATGGTTACCCATGACCAGGGCGAGGCGATGACGATGTCCAGTCGTATCGCGGTGATGAATTCAGGATGTCTGGAGCAGGTTGGTACTCCGGTCGAAATCTATGAATATCCCGGCACCCGCTTCGTCGCCGATTTCATTGGTGCCGCAAACATGTTCGAAGGGGTGGTGGCGTCGGATAGTGACGATCTTCTGGTTGTCACGTGCCCCGAACTGGAAAGCGACCTGACTATTTCTCACGGTGGTTCGGTTCCTGTGGGAGCGCCGGTTACGGTGATGGTTCGTCCAGAGAAAATGGTCGTCCAGCGTGACCGGCCGTCCGAAGGGATGAATGGTGTTAAGGGTATCGTCGCCGATATCGCTTATCTCGGTGACGTGTCGATTTATCATATCAGTCTGCCTTCTGGCCGAAGGGTTGAAGTCCTTCGCACTAATTTGCGCCATACCGGCGAACAGGAACTAACCTGGGAAGATGAGGTTCATCTGGCGTGGCATCCCGCCAATGCCATGGTGTTGACCCGATGACGGCGCTCGACCGGGTGGCTCGTCGGTGGGGGCGACTGATCGTCGGATTTCCCCCCTATGTCTGGCTGCTGATTTTCTTCCTGGTTCCGTTCCTGATCGTAATCAAGATCAGCCTATCCCAGGCGGTTATGGGGATTCCGCCCTATACCCCGTTGCTGGAGTGGGGTGAAGGTGCGGTTCTGACAATCCGTATCGCTTTGGGTAGTTTCGGTACGCTGTTCAGCGACGAACTTTACGCCTTCGCTTATCTCAATTCGTTGCGCTTGGCTGCGATCGCCACGTTCTGCTGTTTGTTGCTGGGCTATCCGGCCGCCTATGCGATTGCTCGGTCATCGCACTCGGTTCGTAACTTACTGCTGCTGTTGGTGGCGTTGCCGTTTTGGACCTCCTTCCTGATCCGGGTTTACGCCTGGATCGGTATCTTGAAGACCGAAGGATTGCTGAACGGGCTGCTGTTGTGGCTCGGGATTATCGATACTCCGTTGCAGATTCTCGAAACCGATCTGGCCGTACTGATCGGCATGGTCTACTCGTATCTGCCCTTCATGGTGTTGCCGCTGTTTGCGACCCTGGAAAAGATGGACTTGTCGTTGTTGGAAGCGGCGGCCGATTTGGGATGCCGCCCCTTTCAGGCTTTCATCTCGGTGACCTTGCCGCTGTCATTGCCGGGAATCGTTGCCGGATCTTTATTGGTCTTCATTCCCGCAGTGGGTGAGTTCGTTATTCCCGATCTGCTCGGCGGTCCCGATACCCTGATGATCGGTAAAATTTTGTGGGCGGAGTTCTTCGACAATCGTGACTGGCCGGTCGCTTCGGCGGTGGCGGTGGCGATGCTGATTTTGCTGGTGGTGCCGGTGATGGTCTTTCAGCGGCTCCAGGGGCGAGCGACGGAGGGAACGCGATGAGCACCGGCTGGGGTCGCAACCGGGCATTGCTGCTGTATGGTCTGCTGTCGCTGGCCTATGCCTTTCTGTACGTTCCGATCGTCGTTATGATCATTTATTCGTTCAATGCCTCGCGCCTTGTGACGGTCTGGGGCGGGTTTTCGATTAAGTGGTACGGCGAATTGCTTCAGGACGAGAAAGTCCTTGATGCTGCTTGGCTCAGTCTTCAGGTGGCCGTGGCTAACGCGACCATCGCCACCATCCTCGGCACTTTGGCGGCTGTGGTTCTGGTTCGTTTCCGCCGGTTCCGTGGCCGGACCTTGTTTACGGGAATGATCGCGGCCCCCCTGGTGATGCCGGAAATCATTACCGGTCTTGCCATGCTGCTTCTGTTCGTGGCGATGGAACAGGCAATCGGATGGCCTGAAGGGCGCTCGATCACCACGATCGTCATTGCGCACGTTACCTTTAGTCTGTCTTTCGTCACCGTGGTTGTGCAGTCGCGGCTGGCGCAGATGGATGCTTCTCTGGAAGAAGCTGCCATGGATTTAGGGGCACGGCCGACCAAGGTGTTCCTGGTCATTACCTTACCGATCATTGCCCCGGCGCTGCTGGCTGGCTGGCTTCTGGCGTTCACCCTGTCAATCGATGACGTGGTGATTTCGGCCTTCGTCTCTGGGCCGGGGGCAACGCCGTTGCCGATCGTAATTTTCTCGAAGGTGCGACTGGGCGTCAGTCCCGAAATCAATGCGTTGGCGACCATCGTCGTCGCCTTGGTCGGGGTGGCTATGGCGATTGCCGGGCGGGTGATGTTGAGCCGGGACCGTGACGAACGTCAGCATTCCACAACGTCACCGCAATCGGTCTGAGATCTTAGGCGTATCTAAAACGAACTGTAACTCTGTCCCCGACTAGCCCGGTCGTGTTGTACGACCGGGCTTTGCGGCAAGATATTCCCCCGGATATGAAATCGCCCCCCGAAATCAATGCGGGGGGCGCTGCCGGGGTAGCCGGGACGTTCTCGACGGCATTAGCCGTTGACGGCGTCCTTCAGACCCTTACCAGCAGTGAATTTCGGCGCCTTCGAGGCGGCAATATTGATCGTCGCGCCAGTACGAGGATTGCGGCCTTCCTTGGCTGCGCGTTCGCTTACCGAAAACGTCCCGAATCCGACCAGTCGGACTTCATCCCCACTCTTCAGTGCTTCGGTGATGGAATTGAATGTCGCATACACTACTGTTTCCGCGACAGCCTTGGATAGACCGCTCAGTTCAGCGACCTTGCTCACCAGATCCTGCTTGTTCATGAGACCCCCATTCATGTGTCGTGGCCGTTCAAAGATGAGATGTCGAGGGAGGGGTATAGGCTTGATGCCAGATATGTTACCCGTCCCCCCATCTGCGACGGGCAACACTGTGTCGACTTTTCCACGACAATACAACCGTCTACGCCATGCTCCATAAGGGTTTCCCACAGAAAAACAACGGGTCAGACCCTTCGTTCATAGCCAGGGTGTCTTCCTTGCGGGGATTTTAAATCATTCGGTTCCCAAATGACGGACGCCTCGCTCCGACTGCTATCCCGGCAATCTGACCCGCCGCAATACCAGAGTCAGAGCTGCGCCGGTCAGGGTGACGCCTGCCAGCAGAGGAGCGGCGGCGCTCCATCCCCACCATGCCACGGCGGCTCCGACGACGACAGGTCCGGTCACTTGACCAATATTGCTGCCCTGCATGATCAGTCCCAGGGTTACGGGCACCAGCCGTGAGTCGGGCGCGTAAGGTGGCGCGCCACCCAGCACGCAGCCGGGTAGTAATCCGCCAACGGCGGAAAACACCAGGCATAGCGCGTAGGCGAGCGGCACCGGAGTCGCGGGGGAGAAAATACCAATGGCGGAGGCGGCGATGGTGATATTGGCCAGGATGATCGGAACCCAGCGTGGGACGCCCCAACGCAGGAGCGGTCCGGTGGCGAGATTGCCCACGATGTTTGCCGCCGCCACCGCAGCCGTCATCATGCCAGCCTGCCCCGGAGTTACCCCCATTCGTTCGATCAGCAGAGTCGGGAGGAAACCGGTAAGGGCGATATAGGCCGTAGTGTAGCAGGCGAAAATTACGGCCAGAAGAACCGGTCCCGGAGATGAAACAGTTCGAAGCAGATCGTGCCAAAGTCGAGAGGGGGATGAGCCGCCGTGCCCTGTGGAGGCGGGTAGTCGTATCCAGGCCAATAGGGCGTAGCAGGCCAGAAACGCAGCCATTCCCAGCCACAATCCGCGCCAGCCGATTAACGGTAATAGCGGAGCCGCCATCATTGATACCGCCATGCCGAACGGCATGAAGCAGGCCCATAGGCCAAAAGCGGTGTGGCGATCTTGGGGGCTGGTTGCAACAGTGATCAGGGCTGGAGCCGCGATCACGACCACGGTCAGGCCGATTCCTTCTGCCACTCGACTGGCAAGCAGGAATCCCTGGCTGGGGGCCAGTCCCCCGGCAAGGCTGCCGAAAGCGATCAGGGCAAGGCCGGCGGGCAAAAGTCGCCGTGGCCCTAGCCTCGTAACAACGCTGCCCATCGCGCCGCCCGCGATGGCCCCCATCAGAGCCAGCATCGACAATATCCACGATGCAGCCGAAAGATCGAGCCCTAACTCTGCCCGTATGAAAGGAAGAGCAATCGGGGCCTTGCCGACTTGGAAGGCGGCGGCCACGCCGGCACCGACCGCCAGCAAAACTGCGGGCCAGTCGGTCCGAACAGGGGGCGTCATCACAGTACGTCCATCAAGAGTTAATTGCTGTCTGATCAAGAATTCCGGAACGCTGTTATTCAGCGTATACGGCTTTTCCATTTTTCCAGCTGTACATCACATAACTCGGAGCGACGATATCGCCCTTGGCATCGAATCCAATCCGACCGAGAACGGTGTCGAAGCTATTCGACTTCAAGGTAGCCGCGACTTTCTTTGTATCTGTTGTGCCAGCTTTCTCTACCGCTTGAGCCCATGCTTGGATAGATCCGTAAGTATAAAGTGTGTACGCTTCGGGTTCGTAATTATGGTCACGGAAGAATTTTACCAGTTCGGCATTGTCAGGGTTCTTGCGCGGGTCGGGGCTGAAGGTCATCAGGGTGCCTTCTCCGACGGGGCCGGTGATGGCCCAATATTCCTCGGTGACCAGGGCATCGCCACCCATCAGAATGGTCTTTAGCCCCTGGTCGCGCATCTGACGGACGATCATTCCACCTTCAGTGTAGTAGCCGCCAAGGAAGAGCAGGTCTACTTTTTCGGCTTTAAGCCGGGTGACGAGAGCGGAAAAATCCTTGTCGCCGACTGAAATCGCTTCGTACATCACTTCCTTGATACCCACTCGGTGAAGTTCGTCCCGAGTGCGGTCGGCCAGTCCCTTGCCGTAGGCTGAACGGTCGTGAATGATGGCGACGGTTTTGCCCTTTTGGGTGCGGGCAATGTATTCGGCGGCGGTTCGGCCCTGCTGATCGTCACGGCCGCAGGTGCGGAAAATGTAGGGCAGACCCCGCTCGGTGTAGACGGGGCTGGTGGTTCCTGGTGAGATTTCCAGGATGCCGGTTTCAGCATAGACATCCGAGGCCGGAATCGACGAACCGGAGCAGAAGTGACCGGCAACGAACGGAACATTTTTTGAGGCCATCTCGTTGGCGACCGCGACCGCCTGCTTCGGTTCACAGGAATCGTCACCGTAAATCGCGATAAGCTTTTGGCCGAGTACTCCACCCTTGGCGTTGATGTCTGCGACCACTTTTTCTGCACCACGCCGAAATTGTTCGCCAAAAGCGGCCTTGGGTCCGGTCATCGGAGCCGCTACGCCGATGGTGATATCTGCGCGTGCTGGAGCCGAAGCGGCCAAAAAAGTCAGAACAATCGCCGCAGTGGAGAAATATGACCTTTGCATTAGTTATGCTCCTGTCTATCTGGCCGTCATCGAAAAGCCACTTTAGCAGGGGTTTTCCGCTTCTCCATGCCGGAAATAGGGTCATCTCTCTCGGTCCGGCCAAGTCGGTGAGGGTGCTTGGCGATTGTCTTTTACTAAAGTGCTAATGACGATAGGATGTATGGGTGGGCTTTTGAGTGTGCCCTGTCGTACCGCTCTGATCCGCAGGTTGCTGGAGACCGTCCATGCCGATGCGCGACGCCTCGATCAACGCCCGTCTGGTTATCGGTTTCGTCCTGGTTCTGCTTATGACCGTGGCGATCGGGGCATTCGCCATCCTGCGCATCAATCAATTATCTAAGCTTACAGAGCAGCTATACGACCATCCATTCATCGTCAGCACCGAAGCGCTGCAAGCCAGGATCGCATTTGCAAGGATTGAGCGATCTCTTGCGGATCTGATCTATAACACTCGTCCTGAGCAGCAAGAAGAAACTGTTCGTAAAATTGCGGGCCTGGACGCCGATATCTTCCGCCGAGTGAGCCTGATCCGCGAGCGTTATCTCGGTCCACCCGCCGACGTGGTTCGGATCGAGCGCGCGTTGGCGGAGTGGCGGGGGTATCGCGACCTGATCCTGGATCTGTCGCGTGCGCGAAAATTAGACCAGATAGAAAACAGCCTGAACGGTCCTGGCCGTGAATATGCCCAATCCGTCGAACGAGAGATCGACGTCGTTATCTATTTTGCGCTCAACCGTGCGCGCGCGTTCGAAGCTCAGTCTCGCCGCGAGAGAGGCGATGTCATCATCCATCTAACCGTTTTGCTGGCTATTCTGGTTCTGCTGGGGGCGGTGCTGTCAGTACTGATTACTCGCGGGATTGTTCGTCCGCTCGATTCGCTTCGCCACGCGATGCTTAATCTCGCCGATGGTAAACTCGACACGCCGATTCCCAACACAATCGGAGCCAGCGAAGTGCGGGCCATGGCGGTCGCAGTCAGTGGCTTCAAAGAATCGTTACAGCGTTTGAGTGCCCAAAGCTGGGTCAAGAGTCGGTTGGCAGAGTTGACCGCCGTAATGCAGCGGGCGGAAACCCCCAGGGACTTTGCGGAATCTCTGATTCGTGTCCTGGTGCCACTGGTCGGCGGGGGAGCCGGTTTGTTTCATGTCCGACAGGAAGAAGGCGGCCGCTTCTTACCTCTTGGCGGCTATGGAATTGGAGAAAAAGCCGCTTCATTTGCCACAATCCGCCAGGGCGAGGGGTTGGTTGGTCAGTGCGCCCGGCAACGTATGTCGATCATATTGACTGACATCCCCGAGGATTATTGCCATATCGCTTCGGGATTGGGCGGGGCCAAGCCGCGGACGATTCAGCTTGTGCCGGTCTTTGCTCGGGGCGAGGTGTTTGCGGTGATCGAAATCGCTTCCTTTTCACCGTTCACGGCAGCAGAGCAATCGTTGATCGATGCGGTCGTTCCGGTTGCCGCTCTGACCCTCGAAGTTCTAGAGCGTAATATCTCTACCAAGGAATTGTTGGAGGAGACTCGTCAGCAGGCAGAAGAGTTGCGCGCCTCGCAGGAAGAATTGCAGATTCAAAGCGAGGAGCTTGCTTCTATCAATGAAGAGCTGAAGATAAAGTCTGATCATTTGATTAATCAGGCCGAGACCTTGCGCAGTTCAGAGACGGAATTGCAGGCGGCCAACGAGGCACTGATCGAGAAGGGGCGGGCGCTGGAGGTTGCTCGACGGGAATCCGAACATCGGGCCGGAGAACTGGGCGAAGCCAGCCGGTACAAGTCTGAATTTCTCGCCAACATGTCACATGAATTGCGCACCCCCCTCAATAGTCTGCTGATCCTTTCGCGGGGGCTGGCTGACAACGAGAAAGGCAATCTCAGCAGCGATCAGATCGAATCCGCCCGGATCATCCATGAGAGTGGAAGCCATTTGCTCGATTTGATTAACGACATTCTCGATTTGTCGAAGGTTGAGGCGGGCAAGATGGATGTGTGCGAGGACGAGGTTCATCCCGTTGAGATTGCCTCAGCCATTCGCCGTTGCTTTGCCTCGATGGTCGATGAAAAGGGGCTGGGGCTGACGGTCGAAATTGATCCGGATTTACCGGATTCGTTTTATGCCGATGGAGGCAAAATTGAACAAATCATCACAAATCTAGTAAGTAATGCGATCAAGTTCACCCATCAGGGTGGGGTCTGTGTACGTCTGCACCGACTGGCTCCTGAGTTGGATGATCGTAATGATAGCAATGATCGGATTGCAATTGAGGTGTCCGACACCGGAATCGGGGTGCCCGCCGACAAACTGGAGGATATCTTCCATGCATTCGAACAGGCCGATGGCACGACCAGCCGTCAGTATGGAGGGACTGGTCTAGGCCTTAGCATCTGCCGACGTCTGGCTGAATTGATCGGGGCAACCATTCACGTTGAAAGTGTCGAAGGGCAGGGCAGCACCTTTACCCTCAATATGCCGCTGATAGCGATGCCAAAGGCAGCATCGCCGTCAATCGTTGCGACAGAAGACCCCCTGACTCCTCCCGCCATTCCCGACGATCGTGATGCGCTGGAGGCAGGAGATCAGGTGATTCTCGTCATTGAGGATGACGATTCTGTTTCGCTCGTCCTGTGCGATCTGGCCCGTAGCCGTGGGTTCAAATGCGTTCGTTCCGGCGATGGGATCGAAGGTCTTGGCTTGGCCCGACGGTTGCTTCCGACCGGAATCCTTCTTGATATTGGCTTGCCCGGTCTGGATGGGTGGTCGGTGATGACGGCGTTGAAGCACGATTCGCTCACCCGAGCGATTCCTGTTCATTTCATCTCCGCGAACAACGATCACGTGCGCGGCCTGCGGATGGGGGCTGCCGGTTTCCTGACCAAACCGGTTGACCGTGATCGGCTAAATGAGGTGTTCGACCGTTTGAGCCACCTCCCCGCTGAAGCGAAGCGGCGGGTATTGATCGTTGATGATGATTCCGTCTCCAGTGGGGCCACCGCGAGTCTGGTCCAGGATGGCACCGTCGAAATCCGGGAAGCCTCGACGGGGGCGGCCGCGCTGGACCTGCTTCGTACCGAGCAATTCGATTGCTTAGTCCTCGATTTGATTTTGCCCGATATCAGCGGGTTCGATCTTCTTGACCGCGCCCGCGCTGATGGCCTGCGGCTGCCTCCGGTCGTAATCCATTCCGCTAAGGATCTGAGCTATGACGAGACGCTGCGGCTGCGCGACTATACCGACAGCATCGTCATCAAGAGCGCCCGTTCGCCCGAACGGCTGCTTGATGAAGTTACCCTGTTCCTGCACAGCGTTCGTGCCGTGCCGCCAATAGAGCAGCCCCCACGACGCGAAGAGGATCTGGCTGGACGTAAAATCCTGTTGGTTGACGACGATATGCGCAATGCCTTCGCACTGTCCAAGACCTTGCGCAATCGTGGGTTATCTGTGCTGGTCGCCGAGGACGGGATCAAGGCCGTGGCTCATGTCGATCTCCATCCCGATCTGGATATGGTGTTGATGGACATCATGATGCCGGGAATGGATGGCTATACCGCCATCGCCGAGATCCGCCGTCGGCCGGGTCGGGCTGGTTTACCGATCCTGGCGCTGACGGCCAAGGCGATGCCGGGTGATCGTGAACGGTGTCTTGCGGCGGGAGCCAACGATCATGTGCCAAAACCGATCGACATCGACCGGCTTCTCGAACTGATCCGTCATTGGTTACGTCCGCGCGAGGATGAGGGCACATGACCCCGGAAGAGGTGCAGGATATAGAAATCGGCCTATTCCTTGAGGCGTTGCAACAACGCCACGGATATGATTTCCGCCATTACGCCCGACCGTCAATGCGACGGCGGTTATTGGCCTTTGCAAGTTCGTTGGGCCATTCCTCTCTGTCCGAGTTGATTCCTCGTCTGCTGCATGACAATGACTTTCTGCCGCAAATTTTGACCAGCCTGTCAGTGCCGGTGACCTCAATGTTTCGTGATCCCGAGGTTTTCCTGGCGCTCCGCCGCACGGTCCTGCCGGTTCTGGAGAGCTATCCGCGTATTTCGATCTGGCAGGCCGGATGCGCTACTGGCGAGGAAGCCTATTCCTTGGCGATCCTGCTGAAGGAAGAAGGGTTGCTGCCAAAAACTCAGATCTTCGCCACCGATATCAACGACGGCGCCCTGGCCAGAGCCGAGGAGGGGATCTATTCCGCTAAAACGGTGTTGTCGGCCTGCTCCGTCGGGTATCGCGCGGCCGGTGGAACTGGAGCTTTGGAAGATCATCTTCACTTTGCCTATGGCTATGCCAAATTCAATGATGAATTGCGTTCGAAAATCGTCTTCGCTCACCATAATTTAGTCGCCGATGGCGTGTTCTGCGAGGTCCACATGGTGGTCTGCCGCAACGTCCTGATCTATTTCGACCGCGTTTTACAGCAACAGGTTCTGTCGCTGTTCTCCGATGCCCTGATCCGTGGGGGGTTCCTGTGCCTGGGAACACGGGAAACCCTGGAATCCTCCGAATCCACGGCCCGCTTTCGGACGGTGAACGAGAGGTGCCGCATCTTCAGGAAAGCGGAGGCGCACCAATGATTTCGTCTGAAAGCGATCTCGTCTTGCCACGATCCAAGTTGCTGATCGTCGACGATCAGCCTAGCAATTTGGCTGCGCTGAGAAATCTGCTTATGAAAGTCGATGTCGAAGTGATGACGGCAAGTTCGGGTAACGAGGCTCTGAAACTCTGCCTGAATCACGATTTCGCTCTGGTGTTACTTGATGTGCAGATGCCTGAAATCGACGGTTATGAAGTCGCCGAACTGATGCGGGGCGAGGAGCAAACCTGCGATATTCCAATTATCTTCCTGACTGCCGTCTACCGTGACGACGTGCATCGCCGCCGAGGCTACGGTGTCGGCGCGGTCGATTACATCGAGAAACCAATCGACGAAATGGTGTTGCTGTCGAAGGTAAGGGTGTTTATCGAGCTACATCGCTCTCATGCCGAATCGAAGCGGTTGCTAGGCCTACTGACCGAGGCCAACCGGAGCCTAAGTCTTGAAGTCGATGCCCGCCGTCGCAGCGAAGCCGATAACGTCCGCCTTGCCGGAACCATTTTCGATTCATCCGCCGAAGCCATCATGGTGTGCGATTCTCTGTCGCGGGTGATCGCGGTTAACCCCGCTTTTTGTCTGATCACTGGTTTTTCTTCGGCAGAGATCGAGGGACGCAACCCGCGAGTAATGGGGTCCGGCCGCCAGAATCGCGAATTTTATACTGCGATGTGGATTGAATTAGAAAAGGATGGAAAATGGCAGGGAGAGCTGTGGAACCGGCGTAAGAATGGGGAGGTCTATCCGGTCTGGCTGTCGATCGTGTTGATTCGTGGTGAGGGGGGCGCGATCGACAAATATGTCGGGATCTTCTCCGACATTACCGAGCGGAAGAAAGCCGAGCGCGAATTGATGGAAAGCCGCCTCGTCGCCGAAGAAGCTAACCGTGCTAAATCTCACTTTCTCGCCAATGTCAGTCATGAATTTCGCACGCCACTTAACGCAATCCTGGGGTTTTCAGAATTGCTGATGATTGAAGGTGAAACAAACGGATTTGTCTCCCGTCATCGCGAATATGCTGCCAGCATTCATGATAGCGGGCAACATTTGCTCGAACTGGTCAACGATCTACTTGATTTGTCGAAGATCGAAGCGGGCAAGTGGGTGTTGCATCCCGGTCTGTTCGCCGTCGCTCCGTTAGTTCACGAGTGCGCGCGTCTGCTTCAGGCCGATGCGGAAACTGTTGGAATCCGGATAGGCATTAAGACGGAACGGGCTCCACCCGCTCTATTCGCCGACAAGCGTGCGGTGCGGCAAAGCCTTATCAACCTTTTGTCGAATGCAGTTAAATTTACGCCGGCTGGAGGCGTGGTCACCGTGGAGGTGGACGCCGATGGTCCGATGACGGTGATCCGGGTTAGCGATACCGGTATTGGGATTGATGCGACGGATGTTCCCCGCCTCATGCGTCCATTCGAGCAAGCTGATTCAAGCCAGGCGCGTCCCAGCAAAGGCGGAGGACTTGGTTTGGCGGTTGTACGTTCTCTGGTCGATTTACACAGAGGGTGGATGAGAATCGAAAGCGTCGTGGGAAAGGGAACTACCGTTACGATAGCGTTTCCAACCGCTTGGGCGGAATATACATAACTCTCCCTTCAGGTCGGACCCTACCCGGTCGGGGTGGGAAAACGCGAGACATCGTTATAGTCATAGACTATATAAAGATGATCGCAGACCGTGAACGGAGTTGTTCGGCATGCCCAGGACTCGTCTGATCGCCGCACTGTTCGGCCTTGTTTTCACCTTTTTCTCCGCTTCGGCGATGGCTGCCGAGGTGCGGGTGTTCGCCGCTGCCTCGCTGACCAATGCCTTGAATGATATCGGTGAGCTTTATACCGCTCGAACCGGTGACAAGATGGTGGCGTCCTATGCCGCGTCTTCGGCATTGGCCCGCCAGATCGAGCAGGGCGCTCCGGCCGATGTTTTCGTTTCCGCCGACCTGAAGTGGATGAACTACATGGTCGAACACAAACTGGTCGATCCGGAAACCCGCTTCAATCTTCTCGGCAATCTGCTGGTTCTGATCGCCCCGGCTAATTCGGCCCAGGATAAGATTGATTTGACCGCGAAAACCAATATCGCCGCTCTGGCCGGTGAAGGGCGGATTGCGACGGGGAACCCGGATTCAGTTCCGGTTGGACTCTATTTCAAACAGGCGATGGAGCGGGCCGGGCAGTGGGCCGCCGTTGCTCCCAAGGTTGCCGGTGCCGACAGCGTTCGCGCCGCCCTGTCTCTGGTCGAACGTGGGGAGGTCCCTCTGGGCGTGGTCTATGCCACTGACGCCGCAGTCAGCGCGAAGGTCAAAGTCGTTGGTGTGTTCCCAGAAAGCATGCACGACCCGATCGTCTATCCTTTCGCTCTGGTCGCGGGTAAGGATTCTGCGGCGGCGCGGTCTTTCCTCGACTTCGTTCGTAGTCCTGAGGCAAAGGGGGTGTTCACCCGCTACGGCTTTAAGGTCAACTAGCCCAGGGCAGGGGTCGGCACGATGTGGTTTACTCTGACCCCGCTTGAGCGCGAGGCCCTGTCGCTGTCTCTGCTGGTTTCCGGCTGGGCAGTGGTGGGGTCTCTGCCGTTCGGCATCTTCTCCGCCTGGGTTCTGGCTCGGCGCGATTTTCCCGGCAAGTCGCTGTTCGATGGGCTGATACATTTGCCCCTGGTCTTGCCGCCGGTGGTTGTCGGCTATGCCCTGTTGGTTCTGCTAGGGCGCAAGGGTGTCGTGGGGGCGTGGCTGTACGACTGGTTCGGGATAACGCTGGCCTTTACCTGGAAGGGGGCTGCGATCGCATCGGCGGTGGTAGCGTTTCCCCTGATGGTTCGGGCAATCCGGCTGGCGCTCGAAGGTGTTGATCGCGGATTGGAGCAGGCAGCCAGGACACTGGGCTGTGGTCCGATTCGAACCTTCTTTTCCGTCACCATGCCGCTGGCGATGCCTGGTGTGCTGGCTGGAGTGATTTTAGCCTTCGCCCGCTCGCTGTCCGAATTTGGCGCTACTATCACCTTTGTTTCGAACATTCCTGGCGAAACCCGGACGCTTCCGATTGCTCTATACGCTCTGACTCAGGTGCCGGGGAGCGACGAGCCGGCGCTTCGGTTGTGTATCATCTCGGTCGTCGTGGCTTTTGCCGCATTGCTGGCTTCGGAAATCCTCGCCCATCGAATGCGGGTCAGGATGGAAGGGTGAGCGCGATGCTGGAGATTGACGTTACCCGTCGCCAGGGAGACTTTACCCTGGAGATTGCGTTTACCGCCGGGTCTGGGGTTACCGCTCTGTTCGGCCAGTCCGGTTCAGGCAAAACCTCTCTGATCAATATGGTCGCTGGATTGTCACAGCCCGACCGGGGGCGGATCGCAGTTGATGGCAAGGTGCTGTTCGATAGTGGCCGTGGTGTGAACCTGCCGCCCGAATCCCGCCGCCTGGGCTACGTCTTTCAGGAACACCGGCTGTTTCCGCATCTTTCAGTGCACGATAATCTGTGCTTCGGGATGAAGCGATTGCCGCCTGCGGAGCGCAGGATTTCCGTCGATCATGTCGTGTCTGTACTGGGGATTGGCCCCTTGCTCGATCGCCGCCCGACCGGACTGTCTGGCGGCGAGAAGCAGCGCGTCGCGATCGGCCGCGCGCTGTTGGCCTCTCCCCGCATCCTGCTGATGGACGAACCTCTGGCCTCGCTTGACGGCGGGCGCAAGAACGAGTTGCTCCCCTTCATCGCGGGACTATCGCGCCAGTTCGATATTCCAATCGTCTATGTCAGTCACTCGATGGAAGAGGTTCTGCGGCTGGCCGATACTCTGGCTCTGATCGATGCGGGGCGATTGGCCGCAATCGGTTCTGTCGAGGATTTACTTTCCTCGCCCAATTATGCGGCCCTAACCGGCCATGGTGAGGCCGGATCTGTCATTGCCGCTACTCTGACCGGCGAAGAATCGGCGTTTGGCATCAGTACCCTGGCTTTTCCCGGTGGTGAATTGAAGGTTAGCCAGATCGCTTCGCCGTCTGGAACTCTGGTGCGCGTTCGTATCCATGCCCAAGATGTCGCTATTGCGCTGGCACCACCTGTCGGTCTCAGTGTCCGCAATCAATTATCGGCCGTCGTTCGTTCGGTGACGCCGCTCGACTTTTATCTGGTTGACGTCATCCTTGATTGTGGCGGTTGTGCCCTGTGGTCACGGATTACCGCCGAGGCTCAGTCTGAACTTTCGCTCCGGCCGGGTATGTCGGTAACCGCTCTGATTAAGTCACTCACTATTGCTCGTGGCGACGTTGCCGACCGTCCGTTCGGTCTGGTGGACACGCTGCCCGGATGATTACGCTTTTGCGAATCGGCTGCGTGGGGCAGGTAGGGCGCGGGCGGGGCGGGAAAGATCTTTCATCAGACCTGGACCGTTGATAAGGCTGTAGCCTCCCATTACGGTTCCGGTGACAAGGGCACGGCGGCGGAGTCCCCAGGCATAAACCCCGAGTCCCGCCGCATCGGCCTTTTGATGCAGTCCTGCCAGGGCGTCGAGGAGGGTGTCGTCGTCGGCTTGGCCAGTGACGAACAACTCGTCGAGATCGACGCCAATAGCGCTGGCGTGGCAATCCGCGGCGCGGGCGGCACGGGGCTGGTCGATAGAAACCCGGATCATCACTTCGCGGCAGAGCGGACGCAGAGCTTGAATCGTGTCGTTCAGATCTCGGGTGGCAAGATCGTCGGGCATGCCGAACAACTCGAAGATAATTCGACCGCCGCGCTGACCTTCAATCAAGTCGGCAAGCGGGGCCAACAACGATAGTCGGCGCGCAGAGCTGACCGAAGCCCAATGTAGCGGCAGGATCAATGCGGCGCGTGGTATCGGGGTGTCGGCCGCGCACAATTCCCGCACGGCATTGGTAATGATGGTGCGGTCAAGAGCCAGTGCGGTATCGCCCCCCTCCGATGGATAAGCACGGCTGCCGTCGCGAGGCGTCTGCCCCGGCTGATCGACGCGGCTGATTCGTGCCTGGTAGGCACCCAGGGTTTCGGTTGAACCCATCCAGGTCGGCCGCCAAGTTAGCGTCAAGACGGCATCGGCAGGCATCGGTGGAGCTGAATCCGGGTGGCCTTCTGGGAGTCTCCGGGCGGTCTCCAGTGGCTTCCAGTCCGGCTCGGTCTTGGTGCGTTTCTTCTCTGTCTCCAGCGGTTTCCACTCGGGTTCAGTCTGGGGTCGCGGAGCCGCTGTTCGCATCGCTTTCCAGCGCGGATCGACCGGTTCGCCATCGCGATACTCGGTGTGGCCCGCCCATGCTGTTTCGGCCGTCCGATCCACCGCCTCGCCATTATCGCCCGACTGGCCAGGCATGAGCGAGCGTCTGATTCCGCCATTGAGGTCGGTTACCAGATTCGGTTCACGTCGAGTGCCTTCTTTCGCGGTCTCATGGGCAATCTCGGCTCGCGTTGCGTCGATCGCACTGGCGAGAGCTGACGGGTTCAATCGTCCATCGGGGCCAATCGCGTCGGCCAGATCAAGTTCAGCGGCAAGAGCCAGCGGTTGATCTCCGGCAATGAACTGGTTACCGAGCAACCGGGTTCCCAATTCCTGGGCAATCAGGATCGAGCGTCGTCGTCCCTCGGCATGAGGCACGGTACGAAAGAGCAGGACGAAGAAATCCTGGCCCTGGCGGCCGCTGACATTGCCGGCACCAAGATGTTGGGCGATTACACCTTCGGCGATCAGCATCACTTTTTCCGAAAGCCGTGCCCATTTATCACCGACCGCCTCTCGAAACTGGACCAGGGAGATAATCTGGAGCTTTACCTGGAAGCGCCCAGCATCCTCGGTCAGCATTTCTTCGAGAGTCAGTGAGAAGGTGTCTTCGACCAGACGGTCGTCGAACGGTTCGGCAGACGTGGCTGTCTGCTCCGCTTCGTTCTCCTCACGGGTGGTCAGACGGCGGCCAATCGCGGCCAGAGGCCGCGTCAATCGGTTCAGCAGTCCTTTGGCAGTTTGTTTCGCGTTCATCTTGGCGTTGCGTTCGTAGGGCTACTCAACCGAGATTGTCACGGTAATGTCGGCTAAGTTCGGTGTAATTGGCTGCCGAGATCGGGAAATGAGCCCGATCCTGCTCGGTCAATGGACGCAGCAGGCGGGCCGGATTGCCGCCCCATAACTCACCTGTCCTGATCCGCTTGCCCGGTGTTACTACTGCACCCGCAGCAATCATCGCCTCACGTTCCACGACCACGCCGTCGAGCAAGACCGCCCCCATCCCGATGAAGCAGCAATCTTCCAGAGTACAACCATGAAGCACTGCTGCATGGCCGATCGTGATGTCAGAGCCGATATTGGTGCCGAAAGTCCGGCGGGTGACGTGAATCACGGTACCGTCTTGAATGTTGGTCCGCGCCCCAATGCGGATTTCATTGACGTCGCCGCGCAGGATGCAGCCGAACCAGATGCTTGATTCGGCTCCAATCGTCACATCGCCTATTACTGTGGCGTTGGGTGCGATAAACGCGGTTGCGTCGATCTCGGGCAATCTGCCCTGCCAGGGAAGGATCAAACCGCTCATGTTTCGCCTCAGGGGAACAGGGGTTGCAGATCAAGACCCATGGTCTCGGGCAGTCCGAACATCAGGTTCATGTTTTGGAGAGCTTGACCGGATGCTCCCTTGACCAGATTGTCGATTGCCGAGACAAGGATTGCACGGCCGGGAACGCGGTCGGCAAATACTCCGATCAGACACAGATTCGAACCGCGCACATTGCGGGTGGCCGGCACTCCTCCATCGGGCAGCACCCGCACGAACGGTTCGTCCCGATAAATCTCGGACAGAGCTGAGCGCAGCGCTGCGGCATCGACGCCAGCAGCGGGGCGGACATGGATCGTCGATAGCATCCCCCGGTTCATCGGCATCAGGTGCGGGGTGAAGCTGACATCGACCGTCCGTCCAGCGGCATCGGACAAGCCCTGTTCGATCTCGGGGGCGTGGCGGTGGCCTGCGATGCCATAGGGGTGGATACCCTCGGCGACCTCAGTATAAAGATTAGCTTCCTTGGCGGCGCGGCCTGCTCCCGACACGCCAGACATTGCGTCGATGATAATGTCGTCGGCCTTGATCAACCCGGCCCGCAACAGCGGAATCAGCGGCAATTGCGCCGAGGTCGGATAGCATCCGGGATTGGCGACCAGCCGAGCCTTGCGGATTTCCGGGCGAGCCAGCTCAGTCAGACCATAAACTGCGGTTTTCTGAAGCTCTGGCGCTTGATGCGGATGACCGTACCAGCGTGCATAGGTCTCGACGTCACGCAGCCGGAAATCGGCCGACAGATCGCAGACCTTGACCGAAGCGGGCAGGGTGGAGATCACGTCCTGGGTAGTGCCGTGAGGCAAGCAGCAGAACACTGCGTCGATCCCCGAGAAGTCAACCTGATCGATCGATACCAGATCGGGGAGGGTCAGGGCGGCAAAATGCGGGAAGACGTGCGCCATCGCCTGACCGGCTTTGCGATCAGCTGTCAACGCTGTAACGCGAAAGGCGGGGTGTCCGGCCAAAAAGCGCAACAATTCGGCACCGGTATAGCCGCTGGCTCCCAGGATCGCCGTCTTGATTTCGTCCATCTCGTTCCCCAATCATATAACGTCCGGTTCGGCTATTCGGTACGAACCGGCCTGGACGATACCAGCCGCTGTCACAGCCGACAACCCGCCCATATGGGGCTGCTTGCCGGGGGCAGCCTTAGGGGAGCACATCCTCTGTTGGCGTAAATGCCTTAGGCGGTTGTTCTTAGGCCGTGGCAGAATTAACGTGCCGTGTCCCGCCGGATCTTACAATGCTAGATGTCCGCACCCTGCTTGTGCCTCTTGTCCTTACCGCGATTTTCTCCGCTGGAGCACTCTGTCTGGTGAACAGGCAGAACCTGCCCGTTCCGGGCGTTGCCCGCTGGGCGATCGGCAACGCAATCGGTGCGGTCGGGATGTTTTTTTCTGCCGCGCGTGAAGTCTTGCCGGATTTCCTGGGCGTCGTCGCTTCCAACTCTTTGATCGTGTTGGCGCTGGTGTTTCTGCTCACCGGGTTCCAGCAATTCGTGGGAAGACCGAGCAGTTTGCGCCCAGGTCTTGTATTGACTGTTATTGTTGCTGTTGCTCTATCCTATTTCGTTTATATTGACCCATCAATTTCAGCGCGCGTAATGATAATGTCGGCGATATCGTCTATTTTTTCTGCGATTTCAGCTTGGTTTCTGTTGCGTCCAGGCCCGTCGCCCATTCTTGTTCGTCGAATATGTGGTATGGTAAATCTTAGCCTTTCTTTTTTCTATGCGATACGTTTTTATGTGTCTTCAGGGGAAACCATTACAGATTTCTTCTCGGGAGCTACATTTATTGTCGGCGTTCATTTGTTCGGATTTATCCATATTCTGATTAACACCTTTGCCCAGTTGATTCTGATCTCGGAATGGCTCAATGCCGACCTGAAACGGCAGGCCAGCGCCGATCCGCTGACAGGGGCTTTGAATCGGCGGTCTTTCGGTCTGGCCGCATGTAAATCCCTTGCCCATGCAGAACGCTCAAACGAGCCTCTCACTGTGCTGCTGTTCGACCTCGATCATTTCAAGCGGGCCAATGACACGCGTGGACACGCCTTCGGCGACGAATTGCTGTGCCGCTTTGCCGCCTTGGCTCAGTCATCGCTGCGGACCGAGGACAGCTTTTGCCGCTTTGGTGGCGAGGAATTTGTTGCCCTGCTGCCCAATACAGATGCCAAAGAGGCTGTGGTTGTGGCCGACCGGTTACGTCGTACCTATGCACAGGACGAATCCGCGCGTTGTGTGAACGGGACGGTTAGTATTGGAATTGCCTCTTTTATCAAAGGCGATTCTCTGGATTCGTTAATGCGGCGGGCCGATTCTGCTCTCTATCAAGCGAAGGCGGCTGGACGCGATTGCTGTATCCTGGCCCCGAACGATGCGGGGATTGCCTTTGTTCCCGCACGGGAGGTAGTGTCTCCAGCATGAGTTCTACAACCGATCCACGCTCGATCCCCTATGGCGTCGGTTTGCCCGCGCCCTTCGCGTGCCGTCCCGAGCAGACGCGCGGGCGGCTCTATGATGAGGCGGACAGCCCAACCCGCTCGCCATTCCAACGCGACCGCGACCGAATCATCCATTCTGCCGCCTTCCGCCGCCTGCAATACAAGACCCAGGTTTTCGTCTATCATGAGGGCGAAAACTACCGTACCCGGCTGACCCACTCTCTTGAAGTGTCGCAGATTGCCCGGTCTGTCAGCCGGATGCTGGGGCTGAACGAAGATCTGGCCGAGGCGCTGGCCCTGGCGCACGATCTCGGTCACACCCCGTTCGGCCATGCCGGCGAGGATGCCCTGGAAGAGGTTCTTCATGAATTCGGTGGTTTTGACCACAATGCCCAATCGCTGCGGATCGTCACGCGACTGGAGCGCCGCTACATCTCTTTCGATGGGCTGAACCTGACCTGGGAGACGCTGGAGGGGTTGGTCAAACATAATGGCCCACTGACCGGCCCCCTAGCCCAAGGCAAGGAGCGGCCGCTACCACGCGCCATTGCCGAATACGCCGAACTGCACGATCTCGGTCTCGACAGCTATGCCAGTGCCGAAGCTCAGGTTGCGTCGCTGGCCGACGATATCGCCTACAATAACCATGATCTTGACGATGGATTGCGAGCCGGTTTGTTCTCGATCCGCGATCTGGATGACCTGCCTCTGGTTGGTCCGCTGTTCCATCAGGTTCGCGCCGATTTCCCCGACGCCGAACCGTCGCTGTACATCCACGAGGTGGTGCGGCGGATGATTGGAATTATGATTCTCGATCTGACCGAGGAGACACGCCGCCGCATTGCCGAGTTTCGGCCTGCTTGCGCCGACGACGTTCGCCATCTTGGGCGTCCGCTGGTGGCATTTTCGGAAGAGATGCGCGCTAACGATGCCGCCCTACGCGGCTTTCTGTTCACCCATATGTATCGGCATTTCAGTGTCAACCGGATGACCAGCAAAGGGCGGCGGGTAGTCAAGGAACTGTTCCGCCTGATGTGGGCCGAGCCGGAATGCCTGCCCCCGGAATGGCATCGCCTGACCGATGGCGAGGGAACCCCCCGGACCGCACGCGTTGTAGGCGATTATATCGCCGGAATGACCGACCTTTTCGCTCTCGATGAGCATCGGCGGATGTTCGACCTCCAGGAAAAGCCTTAAAAGAGCGCCATATCAGGCCCTGAACGCTTCTTCATCCCCCTCGCGAAGTGACGGGGATGGACAGGACCGGGCGGTGGTGGCACGATCCTGGCCCCCAACCTTTCCCAGCGAAATCGACACCATGAATCTGTTCCGGTACTTTCACGACGAAATCGTTGCTGCTCTCGACCGTTTGACCGCTGCCGGCGCGTTGCCGTCCGGCCTCGATACCAGCCGCGTCACGGCCGAGCCGCCGCGCGAGACGTCGCATGGCGATGTTGCCACCAATGCGGCGATGGTTCTGGCCAAGCCCGCTGGGGTTAAGCCGCGAGATCTGGCTGAGAAGCTGGCCGCCGAACTGCGCGTCCATCCGGCAGTGATGGCGGCCGAGATCGCCGGTCCCGGTTTCATCAATCTGCGTCTGTCCGACGATTTCTGGGCCGAGCGGCTGGGTGACGTTCTGCGCGAGGGAATCGGCTACGGCGAATCCGACATCGGCCATTCGCTCCGCGTCAATGTCGAATATGTTTCGGCCAATCCGACCGGCCCGATGCATGTTGGCCATGCCCGTGGCGCTGTGGTCGGTGATGCTCTGGCTTCGCTGTTAAGCAAGGCCGGTCACGACGTTGCCCGCGAATATTATATTAACGATGCCGGGTCGCAGGTCGATGTGCTAGCGCGTTCGGTTCACCTGCGTTACCGCGAGGCACTGGGCGAGGATATCGGCGCAATCCCAGAAGGTCTGTATCCTGGCGAGTATTTGAAGGCCTCGGGCGAGGAATTGGCCCGGCTGTATGGCCCTCGTTTCCAGACCGCGCCCGAGTCGGAGTGGCTTCCGCTGTTCCGCGATTTTGCCGTCAATGCAATGATGGGAATGATCAAGAGCGATTTGGCTGCTCTGGGTGTCCGTCACGACGTTTTCATCTCGGAACGCGGTCTGGTTGATGCGGGCAAGGTTACGGCGGCTGAACAGTTCCTGACCGGAAAGGAACTGATCTACGAAGGCGTGCTTGAGCCGCCGAAGGGTAAATTGCCCGACGATTGGGAGCCCCGTCCTCAGACTCTGTTCCGTGCCACTCAATTCGGCGATGATGTTGACCGTCCGCTGAAGAAGTCTGACGGGTCCTGGACCTATTTTGCGTCTGACATCGCTTATCACCTCGACAAATACCGTCGTGGCTTCAACGTCATGATCGACGTCTGGGGAGCCGACCACGGCGGCTACGTCAAGCGGATGCAGGCGGCTGTTGCGGCGATGACCGGCGGTCATGGCGCTCTGGACGTCAAGTTGTGCCAGATGGTCAATCTCCTCAAGGGCGGCGAGCCCTATAAGATGAGCAAGCGGGCAGGGACCTTCGTCACACTGCGTGATTTGGTCGATGCTGTGGGGCGCGACGTTGTTCGCTTCATCATGCTGACTCGCAAGAACGACGCTCATCTCGATTTCGATCTCGATAAGGTGCTGGAACAAAGCCGCGATAACCCGGTGTTCTATGTTCAGTACGCTCACGCCCGCTGTTACTCGGTGATGCGCCATGCTTCCGAGATGTGGCCCGAGATTGATCCGCTTACGCTGGTTCCGGAACCCGGTGTTTTGCGGCGCTTGACCGACCCGGCCGAGCTTGCTTTGATCAGGCTGCTTGCGGGATGGCCCCGCGTGGTGGAAAGCGCCGCCGAAGCGCACGAGCCGCATAGGATCGCGTTCTACCTTTACGATCTTGCCGCCGCGTTCCACGGTCTGTGGAATAAGGGCAAGGATGATTCCCGGTTGCGCTTCCTGATTGAGGCCGACCGCGAGCTTTCCGTGGCCCGGCTTGGATTGTTGCGGGCGGTGACTCTGGTGATTGCCTCGGGTCTCGGCATCATCGGTGTTGAGCCCATGGAGGAAATGCGCTGACATGGTCTTGCGTCCCAGCGACGATTACGATCGCGACATTCTGGACATCATCCCGGAACGTTACGACGCCGATGCCGATTCTCACGAAGCCCGCGCAGGTCATCGCCTGCGCGGGATCGTCACGATTGTGGCGGCTGTGGTGGCGGTTGGTGCGATCGTCGCGGTCGGGCTGCACTTTATCGGTGGGCGCAAGGGAGCGGGGGACGGCGTTCCGGTAATCAAGGCCGAAGACCGTCCGTTCAAAATGCGTCCTGACGATCGTGGTGGAATGCAGGTTCCCAACCAGGACAAGCTGGTCTACGAGCGGATGGAATCTGGTTCGGAAACCGATGGACGGGTCGAGCGGCTGTTACCGCCGCCCGAAAGCCCCAAGGCGCCCCCTCGTCCTTCGGCAGTTCCAACTGAAACTCTGACCTTGCCGCAGGCTCCAGTCGCTAATTCTCAACCCATTGCTCAGGCAATTCCTTCGGTAGCTCCTCCGGTTCAGGCTGTTGCTCCAGCAGCGGCTCCCGTGGCAATAGCACCAGCACCGACATCGCCGCTTCCTGCGACCTCGGCACTGGCCCCGCCGCCGCCAGCCTCGTCTTATCAGCCGGTTCAGACCCGCGCCGCTCCGGCCGTTCCTGCCGCACCTGTTGCCGCTGCCCCCGCGCCTGTCGCCAAGGCACCGCCGCCCGTGCCTGCCTCGAAGCCTCAGGTCATTACTCCGGCACAGGTTGCCAATGTCGTTCCGGCTCCCGCCCCTGTCCGTCGTACTGGCGGGGGAGATTTCGTCGTCCAGCTGGGGGCTGTTCGCGCTGCCGATCTTGCCGATAAGGAATGGGCGCGCATTCAAAAAACCTATGCCGATCTTCTTGGGGGGCTGAAGTCGGACATCGTTCGTGTTGAACTGGAAGGCAAGGGCGTGTATTGGCGCATCCGAGCTGGTGGTCTCGACGAACAATCCGCCCGCCAGATATGTGCAGACCTTACCCGTCGTAACCAGGGGTGTATCGTTGCCCGAAAATAGACAGCCCCCGGCTTCCTTGATTCTCGGTTGTGCCGGACTGGCGATCACCGAGGCTGAACGCCGCCTCTTCGCCGCGACCAATCCGTTGGGATTTATCCTGTTTGGTCGCAATATTGACACGCCGGATCAGGTTCGTGCGCTGGTCGAGTCGTTGCGCGATTCGGTCGGTCGTGCCGACGCACCGGTCCTGATCGATCAGGAAGGGGGGCGGGTGCAACGGCTAAAGCCCCCCCATTGGCGCAAGGCGCCACCGGGCGCGCCGTTTGCCGCGCTGGCGGAAAGCGACATCGTTGCAGCGAAAGAAGCGTTGCGACTCAATTTCCGTCTGATCGGCCGCGAATTGGCCGATCTCGGCATTGATGTCGATTGCGCCCCGGTGCTCGATGTGCCCGTTCTGGGGGCTCATGATGTGATCGGCGATCGTGCTTATGGCACCGATCCGGCGATGGTGGCCGATCTGGCCCGCGAGGTGGCGGACGGATTGCTGGACGAGGGAGTGCTGCCAGTCGTCAAGCACATTCCCGGTCATGGTCGGGCCACCGTCGATAGCCATGTCGATCTGCCGGTCGTTGATGAGTCGGCCGAGAGTTTGGAAGCTAACGATTTCATCCCATTCCGCGCTTTATCCGATGCGCCTTGGGGGATGACGGCTCATGTTGTTTATACCGCATTCGATCGCGATCGCCCGGCGACGACCTCGCCTATCGTGATCGGCGAAGTCATTCGTCGCCGTCTGGGCTTTGATGGTGTCCTCTTATCGGACGATCTGTCGATGAAGGCGTTAGGTGGGCGGTTCGAGGATCGCTCCGACGACAGTCTCGATGCGGGGTGTGACATTGTTCTTCACTGTAATGGCGTGATGAGCGAGATGCAGGCGGTGGCCAGCGTGGCCCGACCGCTGACTGACCGGGCGTTGGAGCGACTGGCGCGGGCAGAGGCCCGTCGGCGGACACCGAAGCCGTTCGACACAGCCCTTGCCGCACATCGGATTGAAGCTCTTCTGGCACGAGCCGCCCAATGAACGATGTTCTGTCGGGGATCGCCGTCTGGGCTTTGCCGGTGATCCTGGCGGTAACATTGCACGAGGCTGCGCACGGCTACGCCGCTCGGGCTATGGGCGACGACACCGCCGAACGTATGGGGCGGATTTCGCTCAACCCGTTGCGCCACGTTGATCCTTTTGGAACGGTGATCCTTCCCGCGTTTCTTGTGATCGTCGGAGGAATCATGTTCGGCTGGGCCAAGCCGGTGCCAATCGATTTTTCCCGGTTGCGGCCATTGCGGCTGGGAATGATCGTTGTCGCCGCCGCTGGTCCTGCTGCCAATATTCTGTTGGCGGCCCTGGCGGTGGTCGGATTTTGGATGATCCCGTTCGTGCCAGATCCAGCCCAGGTCTGGCTGTTTGAAAATCTTAAAAATGCAATTTATATCAATCTCTTGCTGGCCGTCTTCAATATGCTTCCGATCCCGCCGCTTGATGGTGGGCGGGTGCTGACCGGATTGCTCCCATGGCCGCTTGCGGTGCAATTGGCGCGATTGGAGCGGTTTGGTATCCTCCTGGTGCTTGGCTTTCTGTTCCTGTTGCCGATGCTGGGTAATGCTGTGGGGATTGATCTCGATCTACTCGGGTGGCTGGTTGACGGCCCGGTTCGGGCGATTGCCAAGGGATTGCTGGGGGTTCTGGGGCCGGAGGGGTGACGTCGGATGGAGTCATTCGCCGTCGAAGAGGAGGTCGATGCAGAGCGCCCCGTGGCAGAGCGCTTGCTACTCGATATCGATGGCTGGGAAGGCCCGCTTGATCTTCTTCTTCAGTTGGCGCGCGAGCAAAAAGTCGATATCAGCCGGATGTCGATTCTAAAGCTTGCTGATCAGTACCTTGATTTCATTCATAATATCCGTAAAAACCAGCTTGATCTGGCTGCGGAATATCTGGTTATGGCGGCTTGGCTGGCCTATCTGAAATCGCGGCTTCTGCTTCCCGAGCCTGACCCCGATCCCGGCGATGAATCAAGTCCTGAAGAACAGGCCGAGGCACTGTCTTTTCGCCTGCGTCGTCTTAAAGCGATGCAGGATGCAGGGGAGCTTTTGTTCGCCGGTCCACGGTTAGGGCGTGATGTTTTCGGTCCCGGTGCGGCCGAAGGAATCGTGGTGGTTGACCGCCCGGTTTTCGACCTCGGTTTTTACGATTTTCTTAAAGTGTATGCCGACTATCTTACCCGGCGTTCGGTGACGGTGCTGACGGTTGAAGCGGCCGATCTGTGGTCGGTCGAACATGCGCTGGCTCGGCTCGAAGCGATGCTGGGGATCGGGGCTTTGCCCGACTGGTCGGTTCTGATGGCCTATCTGCCACCGCTTGAGGGGGATGCGCTGAAGATGAAATCGGCGATGGCCTCGACTTTCGTCGCTGCGCTCGAACTGGCCCGGCAGGGGCGGTTGTGCCTCCGTCAGGATGGCCCTGCCTATTCGCCGATCTATGTCCGCGCCGGGCAACGCCAGGACAGCGACGAGACCGAAGAAAATTATGACTGATCCGGATCTTTTGCGGCTCGTCGAAGCGGTAATTTTTGCGTCGGGAGAACCGGTCAGCGAACGCACACTTGCCGCCTATCTTCCTGACGGAGCCAATCTCCTCCTTCTTCTTAACGAGTTGGAAGGGCTGTATGCTGGGCGCGGTATCTCACTGGTACGGCGCGGGCAGGGGTGGGCGTTTCGTACTGCCGCTGATCTGGCCGGGCGCTTGCAGATCGAGCGGTCGCAAGAGCGTAAGCTGTCGCGCGCCACAGTCGAGACCTTGGCGATCATCGCTTATCACCAGCCGGTGACCCGCGCAGAAATCGAGGAAGTGCGGGGTGTTACGCTGTCGAAGGGGACGCTGGACATCCTGTTCTCTGCCGGATGGATCCGGCCGCGAGGGCGGCGGGCAACACCGGGGCGGCCGCTGACCTGGGGAACTACCGATACGTTTCTCGACCATTTTGGCCTGGAAACGATTTCCGATTTGCCGGGGATCAAGGATCTTGAGGCGGCCGGTCTCCTCGATCCCAACGCTACAGCCGGAGCTTATGGTAATCGGGCTTTTGGTGGCGGGGCATTGATCGACACTCTGCCCGAAATTAATGACGAGAGCGACGACGGGGTGGAGGTGTACGAAAGCGCACTTGATCCCAACGATCAGCCATGATTCTGTCCGCAGTTGAATCCTTACGCGTGCGTCCAATATGACGGCTTTGTTTGGTGAAGAGAGGCTGCGGCATGAACGTTGTTAAAATGGCGATTCTGGCCAGTGTGAGCCTGTTCGCCACCTGTTTTCCGATCCTTGCCGCGGATGCTCCCATCGTTCCCGTTCACGTCGATTCGTTTGTTATGGTCGATCATGCCCCAGTTCGCGATGGTTTTGCGCCCTTCAGCATCGAGGCAATTGCCTTGCTGCCAGCCCCGCGTAAACGGGACTCTTTTACCCCCACCGATGACGAACTCTTCCATCCGCTGCGTCGCACGGTCGAGCGGTTTCTCCAGCGCAAAGAAATTGCGCGGGGGTGGTCTCATTCGAACCAAGCCAGTTTAAACTTTGGTGACGAAATCGCCCGCTTTCCCGGAGCGGACGGTTTGGCTTATGCTATCGAAGGTGAGTTGGTGGTCCATGGCGAAACTCTGGTGCCGCTGGGGCTGCGCCTTTCCGCTCCGCCGGGCGTTCTGCTTCGTTACGCCGTTGGGATATTCGCCGCCGATCAGGAGGTGATGGTGCATGAGGGCGTGCTAGACGAGACCACGCGCAAGGCGGAGTGGATGGTAAAGCTGCGTCCCAATGGCCCCGATGCCGCTCTGCCTATTCGTGCCGCTTTCGCTGTCCGCGCCGAAGGCGGTAGTGACGAGGACCGTCGCCGTGTTCTGGCTTCGGTGTCAGCGGCAATGATTTCGTCGTCCGATGGCCGTCTTGCCGTCGCGGAGCGTGCCAGTGATGCATCGGAATGGCTGAAGCCATTGCCTATGTTTCTGAAGCCGGAACAGGTGCGCGATCCAGCGCTGGAGAAGGGAGGGAAATCCCCTAAGGCAGCGAAGGAAAAGAAGGAGAAAAAGGCCGAGGGGGGAGGGCATAATTGATCGCACGCCGTCTGATTCGGGCCACACCACCGCAAGATTGCCCCGTGCGGGATCGGTGCCGCCGTGCCAAGATGCAACAATGTGTTGATTGCGTCGCGCAGCAATCTTTTTCCAAGGCGACGACGCAAGACTCTGCTCCGAATACCGTTCCCTCTTATTTCCGGTACGAGCCATGACCACAACGCCTTCCCGTTCCCGCTCCTTGTCCTCCCTGCTGACAGTGCCGCTGGCGGTGCTGTTGATGTTGTTCGAGGAATATCTGTGGGGGTGGTTGAGAAGCCTGATGGCTCGTCTGGGGCGTTTGGCCTCGATTGCCCGGATCGAGGCGATGATCGTCGCTCTGCCAGCGAAAGCCGCAGCCTTCGTCTTTCTGCTACCGTTTTTGCTGATTCTTCCGGTCAAACTGGTGGCGGTCTGGGCCATAGCTACCGGTCATTTTTTGTCCGGTCTCGTGGTTTTGATCTCGGCCAAGCTGGTGGCGACGGCGTTGTTCGCCCGGCTTTACACCCTGTGCCGTCCGGCCCTGATGAGCTTCGGTTGGTTTGTCTGGGTTCATGACACAGTGATCCGTGCCAAAAATTGGGCGCATGCCCGCCTAGAATCCTGGGCAGCGTGGCGTCAGGCGCGGGCCTTTATCGCCACACTTCGCGCCCGGTGGTTTCCCCGTCGCGACGAGCAGGCATAGAGAACGGTTTTTTTACTCGATCATCCCACGTCGGAGGGCGTAAGCGGCCAGCTCCGCAGAATTGTGCAGATCAAGCTTCTGCATGATCTTAGTGCGGTGCGTTTCGACCGTTTTGACCGCAATACCGAGATCGTTTGCGATCTCGCGGTTTTTTAGTCCCAGCGCGATCAGGCGCAGCACTTCGCGTTCGCGTCCCGTCAGGTTGACCCCACCCTGTTCGGTTCCAGCCAGATGCTCACGGACTAACTCTTCCGAAAGACCGGGGCCAAGATAGGGGCGGCCAGTTGAGACGGCACCGATCGCTTCGATCAATTCGCCGTGGCTCATTTTTTTTAGGGCGTATCCGTCGGCTCCGGCCGCTAACGCCTCGGCCACTCTCTTCTCACAATTGGCGGCGCTGAGAACCAAAATCTTGACCCGAGGGGCAAACCGCTTGATTTGTCGTGTTGCCTCAACTCCATCCATTTCAGGCATGGAAAGATCCATCAGCATGACGTCGGGAGCCAAGCTTCGCGCCATCTCAATGGCGATCCTACCGTTCTGCGCCTCACCGATAATGGCGACGTCATCGGAGGCAAGCAACGCGACCAGACCCTGACGAACCAGTTGCTGATCCTCGGCGATGACAATGCGAACTGTCACGGACAAACTCCTCAGTTCGGGTTCAAGATTGTTAACCGCATGAGCTCCACCCCCATAAGTGGCGCGTCTTGAGACGCTTATGAGAGTCGAAGCTTGAAGCTAAAAGTATAGCGCATTTGGTGAAAATTGTTTGTTCGTTGGCCGTTTTCCCGGAAAGCAATCCTGCCGTCTATGACGAGCTTCACACTGGCTTGGCAATCCCGTAAGGTAACACAATGAAGATCGCAGTCGCCGTCGATTCCCGTTTTTCCCGGATTTCTGGCCATGCCGGACGGGCGCGCTTCTGGCTGGTCTGGGAGTGCGCGGGGGGCGCTGTTTCCGCTCTGCCGCAGCGAATTGTTCTTGAGAGCACGATGGTGTTCCATCATCACGAGGATGGGCGTCCGCATCCGCTTGACGGTATCGATGTTTTGATCGCCAATTCGTCGGGTGAAGGATTCGTCACTAAGATGGTTCGTCGTGGCGTTGACGTCCGGCTGACCGCAGAGACAGATCCGGTTAAGGCGGTGGCAGATTATCTAGCCGACAGATTATCGCCGCCGCGCCCTCGTCCGATTGGCGAGTTGTTGTGCAAGGCTCTCGATCTCTTTTCTCCCCCCCACCATGGCGGTGGTTCCTCGAAAAGCTGATCCTATAATTCCGGCGCGGCCGGTAGGGTGAACAAGAACGTCGTCCCCACCCCCGGTATTGATTCCACCCAAATGTCGCCGCCGAAGCGGTGAATAATCCGCTGACACAGCGCCAGACCGATACCTGTTCCAGACGATTTATGATCAGGATAGAGGCGCTGGAAAATTTCGAAGATCTTGGCAAAGTATTGTTTTTCGATGCCGACGCCATTGTCTTGAACGGCAAAGCACCACATCGCCCCAAGATGGGGTACGGCTTCGATTTTGATTTCTGGTTTCCGGTCTGGATGGCGGTATTTTAGGGCATTACCGATCAGGTTTTGCATCAGGCTGACCATCTGCGCTTCGTCTGCCATCACCCGAGGCATCTCCTTGACCATGATTTTTGCCCCGCACGCTTCGATCTCAGGGCGCAGCAGTGCGACAGCTTGTTCGACGGGGCGGCGGGCATCAACCGGAACCAGCGGCAGAGACGGCCGCCCGACACGGGTATAATCAAGCAGGTCGTTGATCAGTTCAGACATGTGGCGGGTGTTGTCTACAATAAAGCCGATGAATTCATCGGCGTCGGCGTCAAGCTTGCCGCGATAGCGTCGGTCCAAAAGTTGGGCATAGCTGACGACATTCCGGAGCGGGGTTTGCAAGTCGTGGGAAGAGACATAGGCAAAGCGTTCGAGATCGCTATTGGAACTGACCAGATCCTCAATCGTCCGGCGCAGTTTCTCTTCCACCTCCTTGCGGGCTGAAATATCTCTTGCTACTACTAAAAGGAGATCTTCTCCGCCGATCCGAGCCTGACGTAGGCTGATCTCTACCCAGAAACCGTGACCATCTTTGGCCCGCACCCGCCACTCGAACAGGTGTGGGCGGTCGCTGCGGGCCTTGGCAAGCCAATGCCCGATATCGGTGCGGCCACCGCTCTTACCATCCAGGCCAAGATCGCCGATGGAAAGATCCAACAATTCTTCCTGCCGGTAGCCGAACAGCTCACACATCCGCTGATTGACGGCCAGGATCGCGCCATCTTCGGGAGCCTGAAGAAAGATCGCATCGTTAACGCTGTCGAAGATGGCGCGGAACTGCTCTTCGCTGGCGGCAAGCTCTCGGTTTCGGCGGTGTACCAGGATGCGTAACCGGGCGACGAAGCCTGCCAATAGGATGGCAATCAGGAAAAGGGCAAATCCGGCGATGCTCCCAACCATGATCCAAGTGTTGGAGCTGTTGTGTAGCTCCTCTTCGATATCAGAGAACAAAAACCGGTCCAGGGTCCAGTCAGGCCTAAGGAGGCCAAGCATCGCGTAGGTTTCGCCGATATGGGTCCATCGTCCTCGGTTCATATGCCCGATTTCAACTAATTCGGGCAGGATCAATTCACGCATCGCCGCCGCTTCGCCCAAGAGATGTTCGCGGCTTTCTTCCGGAGCGTAGCGGGCACGGATCAAGTCGGTAAGTTCTTCTGGGTGCGCCAGGGCGTATTGCCATCCCCGCAGGCTCGCACGTTTAAAGGCCCTGACCATGTTAGGCTGATTGGTAGCAAGGGAGAGGCTGGTAATAAGGATGTCGCCATAAAAATCGATGCCGTATTGGCGAGGACGAAGCAACTCTCCTGCTTTCTGAGTTTCTTGGATGTCGGTGCTGTAAGACGACATCGCATCGACACGACCTTCCATCAGGTCGGAGAAATTACCGCTATGCGGCAGAAGAACAACCGGTTGCTTGGTCATCCCTTCGGCTGCGAACATCGCCAGGATTTCGGAATCGTCGGTTCCGTCGCGTCCGCCCAGCATTACCCGCCGACCGCCCAGCGATTGGGGAGTGTCGAAGCCGCTGTTGCGTCGAACCAACAATACCAGGGGTGAGTGTTGAAACACTGCCGCCACCGCTACCACCGGCAGGCCGCGGTTGCGTTCGAGCAGCACACTGGGGGAGCTAATCGCAAAATCGGCCTTGCCCGTCGAGACGTCCAAGGCACCATTTGTTCCCGCCCCGCCTTCGATCAGATCGACCGTAAGACCTTCAGCGGCAAAATACCCCTTCTCAATCGCGGCGTAGTAGCCTGCGAACTGGAATTGGTGCCGCCATTTCAGTTGAAGATGGATCGGGTGTGATGGGGGGGTGGGTGTTTCGGCAATGGCTGGTGCCGCAATGGTGGCGAGGACACAGATCGCAACTGCGGCAGCACTGGGGAAGAAAACGCGATTCATGCCGACAAGCCGTTGAATTGAAATGCGGTACTGTCCATCTCTCCAGGCGGACCCCAAAGGGCTGTCGCTGGGATCATGCGGTTATAGTCGCTGTGCCTAAACCACACCCTCGGGTCCTTTTCGTCAGGCGTCTAGCGGCCGAAATGTGGCGAACTGATTCTAATTGTGGCGAATATCGCCTTGAATGATGGCGAACACAACGAGTTTATCAAAAAATTATTACAGAACAGGGGTGGCTGCGTGAGTATCAGAATCGCGACATGGAATGTAAACTCGATCCGAGTGCGTCTTCCGGCTTTGCTCGAATGGTTGAGTAGCTCTAATCCAGATATCCTTCTTCTCCAGGAGACGAAATGCCAAGACGTTGATTTTCCCCGAGCGGAAATCGAGGCTGCGGGCTTTCATGTCGTATTCCATGGACAGAAGACGTTCAATGGCGTCGCCATTCTGTCGCGCCAGCCAGCAGAATCTGTGGTCCGGGGATTGCCCGGCGATGAGAGTGATCCTCAGGCCCGCTATCTTGAGGCTATCATCGACGGAATTCGGGTGGTGTCGCTATACCTGCCCAACGGCAACCCCGTTCCGGGGGGGAAATACGTGTACAAGCTGGACTGGATGCGACGTCTGACCGCCCGCGCCCGCGATGTCCTGACAGGGGATCTGCCTGTCGTGCTGGGGGGGGGATTATAATGTCTGTCCCGCTGATGTAGATGTCTGCGATCCGGCCGCGTGGCGCGCCGACGCTCTGTGTCGTCTCGAAACGCGCAGGGCCTTTCGTGAGTTGATTTTTCTTGGTTATCTTGATTCTTTCCGAGCCTTGCACCCCGAGGCGGGCCATTACAGTTGGTGGGATTACAAAGGGGGGGCGTGGAACCGTGATCATGGGTTGCGGATCGATCATCTTTTGCTGTCTCCGAGCGCGGCCGACCGGCTTTGCGCCGCAGGCATCGATCGCGGCCCGCGAGGAGGTGATTGGGCCAGCGATCACACCCCGGTCTGGATCGATATCGAGCGACGTAAAACAAGTCGATGAAGTGAAACCGGCACCGCCCAGCGAATACCGAATTGCCCACCAGCCTTGCCGACCGTACACTGCAATGAAACCCTCCGTGCGGAGACCATCATGTCCGACCAGGATCGTATTATTGAACTCACTGCCGCTCTTGCCGATGTGGTGTCGCGTAAGGTCGAAGAGATCAAAAAGGTCACCGGCACCACTCGGATCCTGGCGCTGAACGCCCTGATCGAAGCCGCCCGTGCCGGTGAAGCCGGAAAGGGCTTCGCCGTCGTTGCCGGAGAGGTGAAACACGTTTCGGAGAGCATCGACGGCATCACTCAGACGCTTGAGGCGGAAATGGGGGCTGCGGTCGAGGAACTGAGCCGTCTTGCCCACAATATGCGAGCCGAGTCGCAGCGATAGATGGTTGCACCGAGATATGCCCGGACCATTCTTGCCATTTTGGCCGGATTGTTGCCCGCCGGGGCAGTGTTCGCCGGATGGGAAGAGGGGCAGGCGGCTTGGCAACGTCGCGACTTTGCCGCCGCCGCCGCCGAGTATCGTCCCCTGGCCGCAGAGGGAAATGCCTCTGCCATGGCCAGGCTGGGGCAGATTCTGTTTCTCGGTCTGGGCGGTGTTCCCCGTGACGATGCCGAGGCCTTGCGGTTGCTGACTGCCGCCGCCGCTTCGGGCAATCCGTTGGGGCAACATTGGTTGGGGACCGCGTACCTGTTGGGTCGGGGGGTTCCCAAGGACGTCGCCAAGGCTTTGGACTGGCTGGGGCGTGCCGCCGATCGCGGCGTTCCCGAAAGTCTTAACGCTTTGGGTGAGCTTTATTACGAGGGCGTCGAGGTTCCCCGCGACGAAGCTCGGGGTGTAGGTTATTTCCGCAGTGCCGCCGAAAAAGCTTATCCCCCCAGTTTGGAGAAAATGGCGGAACTGCGATGGAACGGTCGTTCCATGCCGATCGATCGGGCTCGGGCCGTGGTTGACGCTCGCGCTGCCGCCGAAGCAGGCCGCCCCGTGGCGCAGTTCATTTTGGGGGTCGCGTTGTTGACCGGGGAGGGGGTGGCTAAGAATCCGTCCGAGGCCGCTATCTGGTTCCGCCGTGCCGCCGAACGGGGGCATCCCCAGGCAGCCCATAACCTTGGTGCGATGCTGGCGGTCGGCAACGGATTGGCTGTGAATCTGCCCGAGGCTTATTTCTGGCTATCCGTTGGGGGGGATCGCGCTCCCGCGAACCTTAAGACCGCCTACCTCCGCGATCGCGATGGGGTTGGTGCTCGTCTGTCACCGCAAGATTTGGCCCAGACCCGCGCACGTCTGGCGAACTGGAAACCCGGTCAGAACGGACCGGGGGGAGTGTCGGCGGCGGCGCCCCCGCCTGCTGATCAGGCTTCGCCGGAGAAGGTTAGTCCTCCCGTTTCCGTCGATGGGCGTGGTCGCGGCCGTATGGCGACCGGGACCGGCTTTGTGATTGGACGCGATGGTACGGTGCTGACCAATGCGCATGTTGTCGAATCCTGTCGCTCGATCAGCGTTACGGCCGCAGATGGTCAGGCGATTCCAGCCACCCTTCAGGCCAAGAACACCACTGACGATCTTGCGGCGCTGAAGACATCGTTGCGCGGAGACGACGTTGGGCGCTTTCGTGCCGACCGCCCTCTGCGTTCGGGGGACGAAGTGGTGGTGATCGGATTTCCGCTTTCGTCTTTGTTGTCGCGTGAAGCCAACATCACGGCGGGGGTGATCAGCGCCATGGCGGGATTGCGCGGTGATGCCCGCCATTACCAGATCACGGCTCCGGTACAAAAAGGCAATTCCGGCGGTCCATTGGTCGACATGAGTGGTACTATCGTCGGGGTAGTTTCCTCGAAGCTGAACGCGATGAAAATCGCCGGGCAAACCGGCGATCTGCCGCAGAATATCAATTTCGCGATCAAGGCCGATATTGCCCGCCGCTTCCTGGATAGCAATTCCATTCGTTATGAAACGGCCGCTGCCGGTCCGGTTGGCTCTGCTGCTGATGTTGGCGAACGGATCAAGCGGGTTACCGTCTTCATCCAGTGCCGGATCGATTGATCCTTATTCCCGGCAGGAACTGCCGGGAGGGAATTTCCTGCCGGGTTCCCGGCTAATTTTTTTGTCTGAGCATCATTTTTTCCCGCCTGATTTTTTCACGGCGACCGTATAAGGCGGTTTTGCTGTCCAATGTGGTGTGGCCCGCCCCTTGCATTCATCCCTACGGAATTTAAAGTGTGTTCCGCTGGGAATGGAGGCGTCGATGGTATGGGGTGCTTTAACGAATGCCAGCGGTGCGATGCAGGCGATGGATGGAGCGATGGGGAGCATCTCCCAGAACATCGCCAATGTGAACACAACTGGTTACAAGCGGCTGGACACCCAGTTCAAGACCGTCTTGTCAGAATCTCATTCTTCTCCCACCAACACGAATAACAGCGCTGGCAAGTCCACGGCGACGACAGGCACTGACATATTTGGTGTTACTGCGGTCAATCGTTATGCCATCACCCAGCAGGGATTGCTGACACCGACCTCCAATTGGACAGATCTTGGCATCAATGGGCGTGGGTTCTTTATCGTTTCCCAGCCCGATGCCAATGGCAAACCGCAGACCGGCCTCAGCGTAACAGACGAGAGAAATATTCAATACACTCGCGCAGGCGGGTTTACGACTTATGGTGATTCGACTGCGACGAGTTCAAGCGCTACCGCAGATAAGACCTATTTCAAGACGGCCGGTGGGCAGTTTTTGATGGGGTGGATGGCCGATTCTGAGGGGCGTATCGCCGGCGTGTCCACGAGCGCCGTCTCTCAAATTCCAGCGGCTGGAACGACCGCATCTTCTGGAGCTCCGCAGACTCTGGTCCCGATCTACACAACCCCCGGACAGAAGATCAACGGAGCCGTCACCACCACAATCCAGCCGGTCGTTAACATTCCGGCGGACGCCTCGACGACTCCCCCCAATCAGACGTTCACACAAGACGCTTGGGTCAATGACCTCTCAGGTAATCCGCTTCCTCTGACCGTCAATTGGCAGAGGAGCAACGGGAATACGTGGTCTCTCAGTTATTCCCTGCCTGCTTCGGCCAATGCCACCATTACTCCCTCGACGATTTCGAACGTGACATTGACCACCGATTCGAGTGGCAATGTCACTGCGGTCCCAGCAAGTCAATCTGTGGGCATTTCGTTTGGCGGCGTTGCCGCGCCGTCGAAGACGATCTATCTGGGTAGCAACCCGCCGAGTGGGGGGCAGGCGATAATGTCCCCAACCGTCAATGAGACGCCCCTGGCGCTTACCGTGTTTGACAACAACTACGACTCAAGAACAGTGCCTGTTTTCTTCGAAAAACAGGCGAATGGGCAATGGAATGTTCGGGTTCATTCCGGGAAGGATTTCACGCTAACCGCGATCGGACCAAATAGTTCGGGCGATTCAGTGCCTGTCACTTTTAATGGGGCTGGTGGAATTCAGTCTCCGAGCTCAATTAACTTCTCAATTAAATGGAACACGACGGGAAGCTCGAACGCGACGACGTCGCCGGGAAGCAATACCATCACGATCGACACCTCGAAGATGACCCAATACGTTGGAGCCAAGGCCGGAAAGATCGACATCAAAAGCCTGGACCAGGACGGCTATACATCCGGAGTGATGGATTCTGCATCGTTCAATACGAAAGGTGAGTTGATCGCTCATTTCAGCAATGGACGGACCCGGACTCTGGCCATGGTGCCTGTGGCGACGTTTACTGCTGCCGATCAGCTTAATGCAGCCTCGGGAACGGTGTTCCAGCGAACTGCCAATGCCGGGACCTTGAGCATTGCCGAAATTGCGAAGCAAGGTGGTGGCAATCAGATCGCAGCATCGGCAGTCGAAGCCTCGAACGTCGATCTGGCCGACGAATTTACCCGGATGATCGTGACTCAGAAGGCCTATTCGATGAACGCTACCGTGTTCAAGACCGCTGACGAAATGACAACAGTTGCTCGCGATCTATACAAATAGAGGTTCGAAATATCGGTTTTGGGTTCCGCTTTCCTGATACTTGAAATATTCAGGGCTTGACGGAAGCAGAATGATAAAAGTCTAGGTCCGCTGACTTATCGCCTCATTATTGCGTGCCTCGGCATGCGAGAGGTTTCCGACGTGCTGCCGACCGGGGACTCAAGGTCCCTCGTCGGTCAGGCGGTCGGTGTATTTGATCCTGATCAGTCTGGTATTGCCGTTCGAGCTTGTCGCTGTCAACTCGGCGAAAAGCCTGTCCGCGTGGGCTTTCGTAGCGGGCGCAGGTCTGCTAGGGTGCCGTCAAGACAGTGTAAATGGAGGCTTGGAGCCATGCAGGTTCGCATCTATCGGCCCAGTAAGTCGGCGATGCAGTCGGGGCCGGGGGGGAGTGCTCGGAACTGGGTGCTGGAGGCCGAACCGACTGAGGCGAAGCTGCCTGACGCTTTGATGGGGTGGTCCGGTTCAGGCGACACCGCTACTCAAATTCGACTGACCTTTGCCAGCCGGGACGAGGCGGTTGCGTTTGCCAGACGCAAAGGACTCGACTATCGGGTTGACAACGAGCTGCCTCGCAGGCAGAAACCCAAGTCCTATGCGGATAATTTCCGCAGTGACAAGCGGGAGTTTGGCCGGTTCTAAATTCTGAATGGGTCTCCTTGGCTCAAGCGGGGTGGGCCAGGCTGTCGGATGAAAGAGAGGCGAGGGTAAAATCTAAGCCTCTATGCCGAAAAATTTGTGGAACAAACGGGCGGTTAGTCTTAAAAACACCCGCCAAATTGATGGAACGGCACAGGCGCCCATAGCTCAGTTGGATAGAGCACTCGCCTTCTAAGCGAGATGTCGCAGGTTCGAATCCTGCTGGGCGCGCCACCATCCTCCAAGATCTCAGGATTCCCGCCAAAGCCAGCGGTCTCAAATCCGCCCCCGCCTCTTGGAAGCCGGGCGGTTGACAAAACGTCAGTGATTTCTGATCTGGTTGCGAGTGGCATCACGACACCAGCCGCAGAGCGGCGGCCTGGGAATCGAGTTCGGTCAGCCGCGCCACCGTCATCGGCAGCGGGAGCCGTCCCGGCGGCTTGGGCGGCCAGCACCGGCCCGGAGCGGCCGGCCGCACCGGTGCCGCGTCGATCTCGGCCAGCGCAGCCCGGAGCGGGGTATTGATCCGCGTCTTGCGCTCCGAGTCGGTCTCGGATCGGGTGTCCCAGACCTGGACAATCCGACCGTCTCGATCACCGCTGGATGCTGTAGCGACGCAGTCGTTTTTGGATAGAACGGTGTGCGCTTTCGGCTCACCAATCGCTTTTTCTTGTCGGAAGGTCTGCTTGCTCGGTTGACCTGATTTCGGCGGTGGCGCATTCGCGCCTTCCGCAGCCGTACACATTAGTCGAATTGGCGGCGGTGAGATGTTGGTTGATGGTGCCGGGTGTCAGACTCGAACTGACGACCTACCGCTTACCGTCCCACTTCGGCTTTCGCCGCCTTACGTTCGTGGGCTGGACTATCCCTTCACCGTTGCCACTGGGGCTTTAGGTGCCACCCGTCTAGTCTCTACACCTTCCCCTATGATGGGGCTTGGCTCGGGATTGGCGTGGCCTTCAGTCGAAGGCGGTAGCTTTCCCCGAATTTGGGCGGTTCTACTCTCGGGGTTTCCCCCAAGGCACTCGTAACTTTTCAAGGCGGTTGCTCTACCAACTGAGCTAACCCGGCGTTGCCCGCAAAACTACCGTTCGAACAGGGCTTTCGCAAGGGGGTAAAAGATGTCTCAACCCCCTCTTTCCCCGCCCGAGGGTTTGGTGCTAGGGTGCCTGGGATTGGTTCTGTCCCCCCGAGGTGCCGTATGACCGAAGCCCTTTCGCTCTCCAATGCTCGAGTCGGCGTGACTGAAAGCGCCGCTGCACGCGTGCGCACTCTGATCGAGGCTGAAGCGAAGCCGGGACTAAAGTTGCGTCTCTCGGTTTCAGGAGGGGGGTGTTCTGGCTTTCAGTACGGAATTACCCTTGATGACGCCGTAAATGACGACGACAAAGTGTTTGATGAGCGGGGTATCTCCCTTGTCATTGACGAGGCATCGCTCGATCTTTTGAATGGTGCTGTTGTCGATTTCGTTGATGATTTGATCGGCTCGTCATTCCAAATTACCAATCCCAATGCTACAGCCACTTGTGGCTGTGGTAATTCCTTTACGGTCTGACCACGCCCGAAGTAGAAAATTCATGAGCCGTATTCTGATCGTTGAAGACACTAAGCTGATGCGCGATTCATTAATTGACGTGTTGAGCGCGGTCGGCCACGAGATCGTTACGGCCGATAACGGCCTGATCGCGGTTGAAATCGTCGCCGAAGGAAGTCAATTCGATATTATCGTGACGGACATCATCATGCCGGAAATGGATGGTATCCAGACTATTCTGGAACTCCAGACGATGCTACCCGATGCCCGGATCATTGCCATATCGGGTGGCAGCGCTCGACTGGACAAGGCTCAGGGACTCGAAACAGCTAGCCGTCTCGGTGCCGTCGCGGTACTGGAAAAGCCGTTTGAAGTCGATGCCCTGCTGGGGGCGATCGAAGCCGCAGCCTGATGTCAAATAGGTTTACGGTCTGGTCGCGCTTCCACCGATGGCGCGCAAGATAACGATCCACGCCTCCCGCATGCCTTCGGGAGGAGCCGGAATCGGTGGAAATACGAGGCCCAGACGTACTGTGGTGCAACCGTTATCGGGCGCTGGGGCAATTTCGGCTGGGCGACAGAGTTCTGCAAACCCCAGTGCGGCGGCATCTCCGCCATTAGCAAAAATCCAGTCGCACAGATAATGCGACCAGACGATGAAGGCATCGCGCTCTTTCGTATTGGCGAACTCCAGAACGTGGCGGGCAAAGGAGAGTGTCAATACGGCATAGGCTCGACCATCAGACCGACGGCTGCGGGCGCCGAAACGTTCTAAGATGTCTCTTTTACCAAGATGGCGGTCAGTTTCCGCTGTCGCCGCTCGTGTTCCTTCTGAGTCGAACACCCGAGCCACCATTCGTTCATCTGAATCCGGCAGCACGCCGACAAGGGAATGCCCGATATGGGCGGACAGTTCGGTCAGGAACGATTCAATCGCCCGAATTCCAATCGGCTGACGCAATGGTACGTAGACATATAGAGGTGGTAGGGCGCTAAGGCGGTGCTCTCCCGCCGAGATAAGATCTGTGACCGCCCGATCGGGAATGTCCTCTTCGACCGCGTACAACATTCCATTCGGAAAGCCGACATACGCTCCGTCGATCGGGCCAACAGATTCGTCAATATAGGCGTATTCGACCAGCCTGAATGGAGCCAGTTCCCGCCAGATCGCCGTTGCAGCCGGATTGGCCGGTTCACGGGTCTCTCCCTCCGCCGCCTGTTCCGCCAGAAGGCAGAGGAAGGCATCGACCGCCCTGGTCGTATCGATACGAATGCGGATAACGTCGTCGGTCGGTTGCGACTGCGCCATGACGCCCTCCCTTCTACACTCTGCGCGTTGCTGCGAGTGTATCAGACAGCTTGCGCGCCCTGATTAAAAAGCATGCAGGGCAACGGTGGATGACGCCGTTGACTGTGTTCGCGGTTGACAGGCGCAGCCCTGTGAGTAGTTTTGATTAGGCTGGCCCGATCCGGGTCGCAAGCACTGGGGTGCGGATGGAATATTTCTTCCAGCAAGTGATTAATGGCCTGACTCTTGGTGCAATCTACGGTTTGATCGCCCTTGGCTATACGATGGTCTATGGAATCATCGGCATGATTAATTTCGCTCATGGCGAAATATACATGTTAGGTGCTTTTATTTCGCTAATCGCCTACCTTGTTTTTTCAAGTATTGGCGGCGGCTCTGTCGCGTTGGCTTTGTTGGCCGCCCTACTGGTGACCATGGTGTTCACCGCCTTGTGGGGGTGGGTGGTCGAACGGATGGCCTATCGTCCCTTGCGCGGGGCACCTCGACTGGCACCGTTGATTTCTGCGATTGGGGTATCGATCCTGTTGCAGAATTTCGTGCAAATTGCCCAAGGTGCGCGCGTCAAGCCGCTTCCCCCGGTGATACAGGGTGGCATCACCCTCGATTTGGGCGCGGAAATTGCTCTCAGCATCAGTTGGTTGCAGATTGTCATCTTTCTGCTGACCCTGACTCTGATGGTCGGGTTCACCTGGATAATCGCCCGGACCTCGCTTGGGCGAGCACAGCGCGCGACCGAGCAGGATATGAAAATGGCGGCGCTGTTGGGTGTCAATGTCGATCGAGTTGTCTCGACTACATTCGTCATTGGTGCCGCTTTGGCTGGTGTTGCTGGGATGATGGTAACGCTTTATTATGGTGTGATCGATTTTTATATCGGATTTATTGCCGGTATAAAAGCATTCACCGCCGCTGTTCTTGGCGGGATCGGTTCTCTTCCTGGGGCAATGTTGGGCGGGTTGCTGATCGGCCTGACCGAATCCTTATGGTCCGCCTACTTCTCGATCCAATACAAGGATGTCGCTACCTTCGCGATCCTGGTCGGAGTTCTGTTGTTCCGTCCCTCCGGCCTGTTCGGTCGTCCTGACGTCGAGAAAGTTTAAGGAAATGGAGGATTCATCCCCCCCTCTGATCCGTTCCGCCGCTCTGGCGGCGTTGCTCGCCGCGCTCCTCGCCTTGCCGCTTTTGGGGGTGCGTCTCGTCGATTCGGCCAATGGCCTGTCCTTGTCCGGACGTCCTGAACTGGTTGCCTGGGCTGCCGGAGGGGTATTCTGCGGGCGGTTGATCATCGATTTGTTCCGGCGCTGGATAAGAGATTTCTCGATCCGCCTGCCGGTTCCGCCGCCACCGCCCGAGTGGACCCGATTCGGGGTTGGCTGGGCGCTGGCACTGTTCGCATTGGTCTTGCCGTTCCTCCCCTTTGCCGACCGCAATCTGGTCGATAAAGCGACGATGGTGCTGATTTACATCATGCTGGGCTGGGGGCTGAACATTGTGGTCGGGCTGGCCGGGCTTCTCGACCTCGGTTTTGTCGCCTTTTATGCTGTCGGAGCCTATTCCTACGCCTTGCTGTCCATGACGTTCGGCCTGTCTTTCTGGGTCTGTTTACCGCTGGCCGGGCTATTTGCCGCCGCTTTTGGCTTGGCTCTCGGCTTTCCTGTTCTGAGATTGCGCGGCGATTATCTGGCCATTGTCACGTTGGGTTTTGGTGAGATCATCCGTATCGTCCTGCAAAACTGGCAAGATCTGACAGGTGGTCCGATCGGCATTTCCGGTATCGAGCGACCGAGCTTGTTCGGCCTGTCGTTCAAAGCGGTTCCGCCCGAGGGGCAGACAGGCTTTGCTGAGTTCTTCGGTCTTAATTATTCCGCCGACCACCGGGTGATCTTCCTATATTTCCTGATCCTGGCCCTGGCTTTGGCGACCAACCTCTTCACGTTGCGCATCCGCCGTCTTCCGGTTGGCCGAGCGTGGGAAGCGTTGCGTGAGGACGAGATCGCCTGTCGCTCGTTGGGAATCAATCCAACCACGATCAAATTGTCAGCCTTTGCCCTGGGCGCCATGTTCGCCGGATTTGCTGGGTCGTTTTTTGCCACCCGCCAGGGCTTTATCAGCCCCGAGAGCTTCACTTTTATTGAATCTGCAATGATTCTGGCAATCGTGGTTCTGGGCGGAATGGGAAGCCAGATCGGTATTGTTCTTGCTGCGCTGTTGCTGGTCGGTCTGCCGGAATGGTTCCGTGACTTGCAAATGTATCGGATGCTGGCCTTTGGTGCGGCGATGGTGTTGATCATGCTATGGAAGCCAAGCGGCTTACTCTCCTCACGGTCGCCGACGATCAGATTGGGAGGACGGGCATGAGGCCGCCGCCGCTCCTTGATGTCCATGGGCTGACGATGCGATTCGGCGGTTTGTCGGCGATCAGCGATCTGTCTTTCTCGGCAGGGCAGGGGGAAATCACTGCGGTGATCGGTCCCAATGGCGCTGGAAAGACCACGTTGTTCAATTGCATCACCGGGTTCTATCGCCCCCAGGTTGGGCGATTGGTTCTGCACCATCCTGATGGTAGTGCGTTGGGACTCGAGACGTTGGCTGACCATGTTATCGCCCGCAAGGCACGGGTAGCACGGACGTTCCAGAATATCCGTCTGTTCCCGCGGATGAGCGTGCTTGAGAACCTGATCGTCGCCCAGCATCGGGTTCTTATGGCGGCGTCGGCGTTTTCTCTCGCGGGGCTGCTGGGGCTGGGTCGCTATCGTCGGGCCGAACACGCGGCCATCGATTTGGCCCGCCATTGGCTGGATCGGACCAGTCTTACATCTTTTGCCGATACTGAGGCTGGTTCGCTGCCCTATGGCCATCAGCGCCGACTTGAAATCGCGCGGGCTATGTGTACCCGCCCATTGCTGTTGTGTCTGGACGAACCGGCTGCGGGGCTTAATCCCCGTGAATCAGGCGAACTTAACCAATTGCTGCGCGGTATCCGCGACGAGGAAGGGATCGGCCTGTTGCTAATCGAACACGATATGAGTGTGGTTATGGGCATCTCTGATCGGGTGGTGGTTCTGGATCATGGCAATCTCATCGCCGAGGGCAGCCCAGCCGAGGTGCGGGGCAATCCGGCGGTGATCAGAGCCTATCTCGGTGAGCCGGACGAACCTGCCGTCGTCACAGGCGCGGAGGGGTAGCCTATGCTTCGCGTCGAGGGATTGCATTCAGGCTACGGTCGGATCGAGGCTCTGCACGGGATCGATATTGACGTCAGGGAAGGCGAGATCGTCACCCTCGTCGGAGCTAATGGCGCCGGCAAGACAACTCTGCTGATGACGATTTGCGGCAATCCTCGTGCGAGCGCCGGGCGCGTGATTTTAGCAGGCGAGGATATTACCGCCCTTCCTACCCATCAAATCGCACGAAGAGGGTTAGCTCATTCTCCTGAAGGGCGGCGGATCTTTCCGCGAATGAGCGTACTGGAAAACCTGCGGATGGGCGCGTCAATTGTCGATGATCGTCATTTCAAGGATGATCTCGATCGGGTTTTGGAGCTGTTTCCCCGTCTTGGTGAGCGATTGGAGCAGCGTGGCGGCACCCTATCGGGAGGGGAGCAGCAAATGCTGGCAATCGGGCGGGCGCTGATGAGTCGGCCGCGTCTGCTGTTGCTCGACGAGCCATCTCTAGGTCTGGCGCCTTTGGTTGTTCGTCAGATTTTCGATATCATCTCTACAATTAACAGGGAGCAGGGTGTTACTGTTCTGCTGGTGGAGCAGAATGCTTTTCACGCTTTGTCGTTGGCACACCGCGCCCACGTGATGGTGACCGGGCGGATCGCTCTCTCAGGATCAGGTGCAGAGCTGTTGAACAATCCTGAGATCAGAGCACACTATCTTGACGGCGGCGCTGGGGGAGCCGAGGACCCCAATCTATGATGACAATCCCCAGGATCGTTACCGCTCTGGTTGTTGGAGCCGTTCTGATCGGACTGGGGCTGATACCGTCGCTGGGATTATTCGGAGCGTCTCCGGCAGATGCCGCCAATGTAACGCCTGCGAATACTTCGGTTCATACCGCAGCGATACGCCGTCTGCGCGTTCTTGTTGATGATGCATATCCTCCATTCACATTTCGCGACGAGCAGGGCGAGATTCAGGGCATTGTTCCCGATCTTTGGGCTCTATGGTCGGCTCGCACCGGGATTCCGGTTACGGTGCTGGGCATGGAGTGGGGCGAGGCGCAACGACGTTTCAATGCCGGCGAAGCCGATGTTCTCGATATGGCGTTCTGGACCTCGGCGCGTGACGAGATTTATGATTTCTCGACGCCTTACTCTACCATCGACGTTTCTATCGTCTTTGATGCCAGCCTGTCAGGTATCAAAGATGCCGCGACGCTGCGTGGCTTCTCTGTCGGGGTCAAGGATGGTGACGCCTGTATCGATTTCCTGGCGATGCGCGGAATCGATAGCGTTCGCCGGTATCCCAGTTATGAGGCGATAATCGATGCCGGAACGCAAGGAGAGATCAAGGTTGCCTGTATCGATCGGCCGCCAGCAATATACTATCTGATCAAAAAAGGGCTCGAAGGCCGGTTCAGAGCATCGAAACCGCTCTATTCTGGCCAGTTCCATTGGGTCGTTCTCAAAGGTAATGAGGATGTCCGCGATGTTGTTAATGCAGGATTTAACCTAATATCGCCAGAAGAACGGAATAAGATAGAGGAACATTGGCTGGGGAAATCGCTGGTATCTAATATTGACGATACTATTATTCAGGACATTCTTCTCGGTGGGGGGCTAGTCTGCCTCGTTATATTGCTGCAATTGGTTTGGGTGGGGTTGCTTCGTCGTCAAGTTTCCGCTAAAACGCGAGAATTGACTTCGGCCCTAAATGGACTGACGATTAGCGAGGCCCGGTTTCGGACTATCTTCGATGCGATCAACGATTCCATCATCATCTTCGATATCGAGACCGGCGCGATCCGGATGGCCAATCGCAGTATGCGCGAGATGTTCGGCTATCCCTCTGAAGAGATCCCGTCCCTGATTGTTCCCGACCTAAGCGAAGGCAATGCGCCCTATGATCGGGATGCAACACTTACGTGTCTGCGCCGCACCGCCGAAGAATCGCATGTTCTGGAGTGGCTGGCTCGCCATCGCGATGGCCATGTGTTTTGGGTGGAGGTCGATCTGCGCCGGGTAACCATCGACGACACCGGCCCTCAGATGCTTGCGATGATGCGTGACATCACAGAGCGGAAAGAGAGCGCCGATGCTCTGACCCGCACGATCGATGCCCTGACCCGTTCGAATACCGATCTGGAGCGATTCGCCTATGCCGCTTCGCATGATCTGCGTGAGCCGTTGAACACTCTGGTTCGTTATGCTCAGTTGTTGGAATTGCGTTACGGTTCTCGCGACAACGAAATATCTGAATTCGTCGAATTTATTGTCAATGCCGCCAAACAGATGATGCGGTTGGTCGAGGGATTGCTGGAATTCTCGCGGGTCGATTCTGTTGGTCGCGGTTTCGATGAGGTCGATTCTGGTCGAGCGCTGTCTGTGGCACTCGGCTATTTGTCGAATGCGGTTGCCGAAAGTGGGGCGATCATCCATACAGGATCTATGCCGGTAGTCGCCGCCGACGAGGTTCAACTGATCCAGCTCTTTCAGAATTTGATCGGTAACGCCTTGAAATACCGAGACCGCACTCGGGTTTCGGTGATCACTGTATCAAGCTGCCGTGCGGGTGATATGTGGGAGTTTCTGGTTGAGGATAACGGCATCGGTATTGATGCGGCCTATCTCGATCAGATTTTTGTGATCTTCAAACGACTGCATACCCACAGCGCCATTCCCGGCGTCGGAATCGGTCTTGCCCTTTGCAAACGCATTGTCGAGCGTCATGGTGGCACCCTATGGGTCGAATCGGAACCCGGTGTCGGGACGACGTTTCACTTCACCTTGAGTCCACCACCAGCCACCCCCATATAGGGCATGCTTGCTTTTGTCGGCCAAAGGTCTATATAAACCCTCTTCCCTTTTGGGCAGTTAATGGCGGAATTTGACGATGGCTCGTGTCACGGTTGAAGATTGTGTTCTCAAGGTTCCCAACCGCTTTGAGCTGGTTCTGATGGCCGGGCAGCGCGCCCGTGACATCTCCGGCGGCGCGCGGCTGACTCTTGACCGCGACAATGACAAGAACCCGGTAGTCGCTCTGCGCGAAATCGCTGAGGATACGGTTGTTCTTGATGTTCTGCAAAATTCCCTGATCCAGGGGCTGCAAAAGCACGTCGAGAATGACGAGCCGGAAGAGGACGAGATGGAAGGCTTTGTCGCCGACAGCGATCTCGCCTTCGAGACCGTTGCCAACGAAGACGAATTGCTGGAAGACGGCATGTCGATCAACGAAGACGGTACCGATCCCGATCCCGAATTGGTTGGTATTGAAAGCCCGGACGAAGAATAGCGTTTCCGGGGTGGGGTAAGAGGGGCTGGTCCGCTCTGGCAGGCCGGTCTTAGCCAGGGAGGTTAATGACATGTCCCTCGATTCCCGCTCGTTTCGCAAAGCGCTTGGTAGCTTTGCCTCTGGCGTGACAGTCATTACGGCAATTGATCCTGAGACCGATTCGCCGGTCGGGGTGACTGTCAGCGCTTTTTCTTCTCTGTCTCTCGATCCGCCTTTGGTGTTGTTCTGTCTTGGTCGGACTGGATCGTGCGTTTCCGCGATCGAGGCGGCAGGACGCTTTGCCGTCAACATTCTGGCTGACGATCAGCGCGATATCTCGGCCCGGTTTGCTGGTCCGGTCGATGCGCGCTGGCGCGATCTGGCGTGGGAATCCCTGTCCGATGGATCACCGGCTTTGCCGGGCGCTTTGACGGTGCTGGAGTGTGTGTTGACTCGCACCATCGAAGGCGGTGACCACCTGATTTTCATCGGTGAAGTGCAGACTATTCTATCACGTGACGGCGCCCGTCCACTAATCTACCAGGGTGGCGGCTATCTAGACTTCCCCTTACCCTAGGGGGCGGTCGGGCGCGGCACAAGGGTTAATACCCAATCCTCTCCGTGCTCTAGCCGGAAAGAGCGGTTGTCGCTCCAATCCTTCAGCTGATCTCCATAATGAGGCGACATTGGATGTCCCGACTGGCCGGGGACGATCAGATAACGGCTGTCGTCAAGGGCAGAAAGGTCGAATACCGTCCGTAGGCTCGGTCCATGAACGTGTGGGAAATTCTTGCCCTCGATACGGTAGCTACCGCGCGACAGAGTGGCGTTATCGCCGTTGGTCGGTGTTTCTAGGTTTGCCCACCGTCGCAGTAGAGGCACTTGTCCCAGTACAGGATTCGTGAAGCGGGCCCGATGAGCATCGCCCCACCGCCACCGGCTCATGTCATGTCCCCAATCGGCAGAGAGATCTGTCAGCGATTGGTTCAGACTACGTTCGATCAGTTCCTCGCAGCTTTCCGCTGCGGGGGTTGAAAAGTCGTCGCACCAATAGCGTCGCTTGGTGAACGCGCCGATCAACGCCTGTGGTGATGGAGGTGATTGTGGATCATACAATTCACCCAATTCGTCGGCGAAGACGGCGCGGGTCAGATTAGCGACCCAGGTGGCGAGAAGCAGAGGCTCGGGGCGGTCGCCTGAAACCTCTCCAGTCCAGTCGGCAATCAGCCGTACCGCTTCGCGTCCTCGCTCCGAGGCAGGTTCTACCCCAGTCAACAGATCCTTCACCTCGACGGCTTGAAGGGACACGATATCCCCCTGAATCGCCACCATGTCGGCGATGGTCATTCCCTTCCGTGTCTCCAGAATCTCTCGCAATCGTTCGGCCCGATACGTTTCGGGCCAAAGCGCAGCGATCAAATACGGGTATTTGTCTGGTGTCGGGCGGTTGTTGGCATTGATAAGGATGCCAGAGCGCGGATTAACCGTTTGCGGTAGTTTGCCGGGCGGAATCCATCCCGTCCAATCGCCCGATCCGGTCCAGCCCCGCGCGGGTGTCAGCCCGTTACCCGACCGCCGGATTGGGATTCGTCCGACCGTCGTGAGTGCAATCGTGCCGCTGACATCGGCATAGCCAACATTCAAAGCCGGAGCCTGGACATCGCGCAATACCGCAGCGAATCCGGGCCAGTCTCGCGCGAAGTTCATCCGCATTAGAGTCTGAACCCCGGTGTCGGAGTCGCTAAGTGCGGTCGAAGCAAAGGCCACGACATCGCTTGGCCCGGCCAGATCACCCGCGATCAGATCGGAGATGACCGGACCGTGACGCGTTTCGCGAACTCGCAAGGTTATATCAGGGCTGTCTTTAACCTTGATGACCTCCTCGCGCACGGTGAAGGGACGACTTCCCTCGGGGGTGCGGTAGGCGTTGTCGCCGTCCGTCTTTTCGATAAAAAGGTCAACGGTGTCGGCTTCGGCCGAAGTGAATCCCCAGGCGATCCGATCGTTATGGCCGATAACATGGAAAGGCAGGCCGGGTGACGTCGCTCCCGCCAGGGACATGCCTGGTGCCTCGATTTCGGCCAGATACCAGTAGGATGGGGCGGTGAAGGGGAGGTGGGGGTCGTTGGATAAGATTGGCTTGCCGCTGGCGCTGCGGGTGCCTGAGACGATCCAAATGTTCGAGGCGGGGGCAGGGCGCACCGCCGCCGGAATCACGGCGCTTAGGGCGCGCCAGTTGGCATCAGACAATCCTTGGGTGGATTCGGGCGATCCGGTTGGAAACAGATCGGGAATTCGTTTGGAATCGATCCGCCGAGCCAGTCTTGCCCGCAGAATGTCATCGGGCCAATTTCCTGCTAGTTGCAGCGCCATCAGCTTCTGCCATAGCAACGAATCGACCGGACTCCATGGTTCGGGACGAACCCCTAACAGGGTATATTCAAGCGGTAGACGAGTTTCGGGCGATGTCAGCCAGGCGTTGACACCGTTGGCATAGGCGGTCAGGGCGGCGCGGGTTGGTTCGTCCAGGCGGGAAAGAGAGCGTTCGGCCTGTTGCCGCAACCCCAACGTCCGCATGAAACGATCACTGACCAGACCCGTTGCTCCCACCGCCTCGGAGATCCGCCCTGAACCGAGGCGGCGCATTGTCTCCATTTGCCACATCCGATCCTGGGCATGGACCCAACCGAGGGCAAACCAAGAATCCTCACGGTTGGCGGCTTGGATGCGTGGCACCCCGCGATCATTTCGGGCGATAGTAACGGGCTCGCTCAATCCAGACAGCTCGATCCGACCTGTTTGGCGAGGCAGAGGACTCATCAAAGCCAGCCAGACCGTCGCCCCTCCCAGCAAGCCGGTCAGAGCCACCGCATTGACGGCGATAATGGTCCAGCGACGTCGTGTGGAACGATGGCTTTTGGTTGCAGCTTTCTCCTCCGTCACGATCGATTCCCCACTTTCTTTGCGGCGGATGTCGCTGCCGACCTTAAAGTGGTAACGCCAACAGCCTGAGCCTGTAAAGCGAAAGCACGGCTTGCGCTTTGGCGGTAACGGTTTGGCGTGCTATAGGGAACTGGGCAGAAACGCCCGGACCGAACAGGATCGAGACCACGATGATCGGAAAACTGAACCACGTTGCCATTGCCGTTCCGGACCTTGCCGCCGCAACCGCTCTTTACCGCGACACGCTGGGTGCGGTTGTTTCCGAACCGGTTCCCCAGCCGGCGCATGGCGTCGTCGTGGTGTTCGTTACTCTGCCCAACACAAAGATCGAGCTGGTTCATCCCTTGGGTGAGGCGTCGCCGATTGCCGGGTTCCTGGCCAAAAACCCGAATGGCGGTATCCATCATATCTGTTATGAGGTGGCCGATATCCTGGCTGCCCGCGACCAGTTAAAGGCGACCGGCGCTCGGGTTCTGGGTGATGGAGAGCCGAAGATCGGTGCGCACGATAAGCCGGTCCTGTTCCTTCATCCAAAGGATTTCTGCGGCACCTTGGTCGAACTCGAACAGGCTTGATCGAACCAGACCGGGGAGGGGGCGATGAATTGGTATTGTGATATCGCCCCCGGCCACCCGTTCCACGGTCCCTACCACGACCACGAATATGGCGTTCCAATCCAGGATGACCGGGCTTTGTTCGAGCGTCTGTGCCTGGAGATTTTCCAGGCAGGGCTGTCCTGGCTGATCGTTCTGAAAAAACGCCCGGCGCTGGTGACAGCATTCGATGGTTTCGATCCAGCCATCGTCGCTGTTTACGACGAGGCGGATATCGAGCGTCTTATGGTCAATGCCGAGATCATCCGCAATCGACGTAAGATTGAAGCTGTGATCGGCAATGCCCGCCGCATCTTGTCGATCCGCGACGCCGAAGGATCGTTTGCCGCCTGGATCAATCGCCATCACCCCCGCGACAAAGACGCCTGGGTCAAGCTGTTCCGCCAGACTTTCGCTTTCACTGGGGGCGAAGTGGTGGGAGAGTTTCTGATGAGCATCGGCATTCTTCCCGGTGCTCATCGCACGGACTGCCCCGCATTCGTGCGGATTCTGGATCTTGATCCGCCATGGCGAAAGGCGGGATCAAGTGTTTGAATTTATAATATTTTATGAAGATTCGTTGGTTCTCCTGTGCACCGCCATTCCGGCGGTGGCTTGACAGGACGGCATCATTTCTATCCGGCTGATATTAACGTGAGCCGGAGCCGAAACAGCCCAGAACACCGCTTCGGCAACATCTTCCGAGGTCAGTGGTGTGGTGCCATCATAGACTTTGGCGGCCTTCTCGGAATCGCCATGGAAGCGAACGTTGGAGAATTCCGACCCACCGCATAGGCCCGGTTCGATATTGGTGACGCGCAACCGGGTCTTGACCAGATCGGCCAGCAAATTAGCGGAAAATTGCTTTACCGCCGCCTTGGTTGCCCCATAGACATTACCGCCTGGATAGGGGTAATTCCCAGCAATTGAGCCAATATTGACGATGTGGCCGCGATCGCGTTCGACCATTCCGGGCAGAATGGCACGGGTGACCTGAACCAGCCCTTTCAGGTTGGTGTCGATCATCGTATCCCAATCGTCGGGATCGGTGTCGTAGGCTGGCTCAAGTCCTAGGGCAAGCCCTGCATTGTTGACGAGGACGTCGATGGCGGCGAAGTCGGGCGGCAGATTCGCGACAAAGGTGGCGATTGCGGCGCGGTCACGAACGTCGAGCGGCGCGGCATGGATGGGCGTTCCTAGTTCCTCCGTCAGGGTCACAAGTCGTTCGACCCGTCTTCCACAGATCACCAGCCGTGCGCCCGCAGCCGCAAAGCGGCGGGCGATGGCGACGCCAAATCCAGCGGTGGCCCCGGTAATCATCACAGTACGGTCGGTCCAGGTTGTGTTCATCGCGACCTCTCGCTTTTCCCTGTGTTATTTCTGTTCCGACGGCCGGGGGGGTAGCGGACGGAGCGGATCGGGATCGCGCAACATCACCAGATGCGGCATCGGCGACAACGGATTATCGATCTTCCAGACATAGACCCGATTGGTGCCGAACTGACGGACCTCTGTCGCATTGTTCTCGACAACATTGGCGTCAGTGGTGATGCGGAACTCGCCCTCCATCGTCAGGCCGAGTTCGGCGAGAATCTGAGCATCGGAGGGCTTTATTCCGTTGGCGGCAACGATGACCGCGCCGTTCTCAAGCGAACGTAGCGCCAGCATACGGGCATCGCGCCGGATCAAGGCGGTCAACTGGACATTCCCAAGCCGTCCGGCCCGTTCGTATTCAACAGCGAACCGGCCGCGCCCCCGCGACTCGATTTTACGAAAAGCGATGTCGCGGACCAAATCCTTGCGGATGTTCTCGATTCTCTCGGCTTCGTCCTTGGGGTCGACTTTGCCCTTGCGGTAATCGTCAAGGATCGGCGCCCACAGCAAATCGCCCTTGTAGCTGATGGCAAAATCGCCATAGCGGGACAGCCGCAGCTCGGCCCGGAACTTGTCAGGGATGTAGCACGACGACAGCAGGAACAAGGCAGCCAAGACCGCCAGCCGTTTGGTCCACTCAGCCGTCACGGCCACCTCCGCTTGGCTCTAACCGTTTTGCAGCCTGCCACAACGCTTCCATTTCGTCGAGCGATGCGAGGGCAGGCGAACGCCCTTCGCCGCGCAAAGCGTTTTCAATGTAGCGAAATCGACGTTCAAATTTGTCGTTGGCCCGCCCCAGCGCCCGTTCCGGATCGACGGACAGTTTGCGGGCAAGATTAACGCAAACGAACAGCAGGTCGCCAATTTCATCCTCGACCCGGTCGTGTAACGAACCGGCCCGGATCTCAACCGCAACTTCTTCGGCTTCCTCCGCCAGTTTGTCGAGAATCGCCTGGGGTTCGTCCCAGTCGAAGCCAACCCGAGCGGCTCTTTTCTGTAGCTTTAAGGCGCGGGTCATCGGGGGGAGGGCACGGGCGATACCGTCGAGAACACCATCCCCGCCCGCATCGGCCCGTTCTCGCGCTTTGATCTCTTCCCAAGCTTCAAGATGGGCAACGGGATCAGGTGCGTCGTGTCCGGCGAACAGGTGAGGGTGACGACGTATCATCTTTTCTGCGGCGGCTTCCGCCACTGTTTCGAAGTCGAAATGTCCTTTTTCTTCGCCGATACGGGTCTGGAACACCACCTGAAACAGCAGGTCACCCAACTCTTCCTTCACCGCCTCGCTGTCATTGCGGGCAATGGCGTCGGCAACTTCGTAGGCTTCCTCAATGGTGAATGGAGCGATGGTCGCCCAATTTTGGGCACGGTCCCAGGAACATCCGCGTTCAGGATCGCGCAGCCGCGCCATGACACCCAGCAGCCGGTCGATTGGCCGCGTCAGGGCAGGAGGCACGTAATTTTCGTCCATGATAGGGGGGGCTCCGCCAGGGGTAGGACGGGATCGTAGCACCCTGACGCTTGCAGGCAAGGACGAGAGTGATCCAGCGACCGGCCGCGACCGTATAAGCTGTTGTAACCGCTGTTCGAAGGAATGCTCCGATGACCGAATCCTCTCCCGTGAGCGTCTATTATGATGGTGCCTGCCCAGTTTGTTCTCGTGAGATCGAGGCCTATCGCCGCTTAACCCCGGAGGAGGCGGTGCGCTGGGTCGATGTCTCGTCTTGTTCCGCTGATGAACTGGGGGAGGGACTCGACCGCACTCAGGCGTTGGGTGTGTTCCATCTTCGTGATGCGTCTGGTCAGGTTCTGTCGGGAGTCGATGCCTTCATCGCCCTGTGGGCGCGGGTGCCCGGTCTCGGGCTAGCCGCTCGTCTGGCCGCGTTACCACCTTCACGGTTTATTCTTGAAGTGGGGTACCGCGTCTTTCTGCGGGTACGTCCGTTGTGGCGGAAGGGACGGTAAGCCCGAAAACCAAGCCGGTTGGGTTGTTGCCTGGGAATTGAGCAGAGGCTAAAGTCTCAACAGTTCGATACAGGCGACACGGGAGGACCGGGGGAAGATGGCGTTCGACGAGATGAAGTCGGCCGACGGTGGGGTACGCCCTGCCTTCCGGACCTACGAGGATTGGCTGTTGTCGATGCCACCCGATCTGTTGCCTCGCAAGAACGAACAGGCCGACGCCCTGTTCCGACGTCTTGGGATCACTTTCGCCGTTTATGGAGATCAGGAAGGAACTGAGCGGCTAATTCCGTTTGACCCGATCCCCCGCATCCTTGCCGCACGGGAATGGAAGCGGTTGTCTGATGGTTGTTGCCAGAGGGTGAGGGCTCTCAATGCCTTTCTCAAGGATCTCTACCACGACCAGGATATCATCAAGGCGGGGGTGATTCCGGCAGAACGAGTGTTTGGTAACGGACTGTACCGGCCCGAGATGAAGGGGCTGAAGGTCGCCCGCGACGTCTACATCCATATCGCGGGAATCGACGTGGTTCGCACCGGCGAAGACGAGTTCTTTGTGCTTGAAGACAACCTTCGTTCGCCGTCCGGGGTCTCCTATATGCTGGAGAACCGGGCCATGATGATGCGACTGTTCCCCGATCTGTTCACCCGCTACAGCGTCGCGGCGGTCGATTCCTATCCCGATCAGCTTCTGCGTAACCTGCGTGCGGTGGCTCCGGTCGCCTGTACTGGCGAGCCCACCGTGGTGGTGATGACGCCGGGCTATTACAACAGCGCCTATTTCGAGCATGCCTTTCTGTCCGAGCAAATGGGAGTCGAGCTGGTCGAAGGGCGCGACCTGTTTGTCGAGGATAAACGGGTCTATATGCGCACCACCCAGGGGCCGAAGCGGGTGGATGTGATTTATCGTCGTATCGACGACGATTACCTGGATCCTGATGCGTTCAACCCGAGTTCGACGCTGGGAGTGCGGGGGCTTCTGGAAGCCTATCGTGCTGGCGGAGTTACGTTGGCCAACGCCATCGGCACCGGCGTTGCCGATGATAAAGCAACCTATATCCATGTTCCTGATATGGTTCGGTTCTATTTGGGCGAGGAGCCGATCCTGTCCAATGTTCCGACCTGGCGTCTGGAGCTGGAGGACGAACGTCAATATGTGCTGGAACGGCTGCCTGAATTGGTGGTCAAGGAAGTGCAGGGGGCGGGCGGTTACGGCATGCTGGTCGGTCCGACATCAACCAAGGCGGAGATCGAGGCATTCCGTGCCCGCATTCTTGCTAATCCCGCCAATTATATTGCCCAGCCTACTTTGTCTCTATCGACGGTGCCGACCCTGGTCGACAAGGGGATTGCGCCCCGCCATGTCGATCTGCGTCCCTATGTCCTGATGGGAGACACCGCGACCCTGGTTCCCGGCGGGTTGACACGGGTGGCTTTGCGTGAAGGATCGCTGGTGGTCAATTCATCGCAGGGTGGTGGAACCAAGGATACTTGGGTGCTGGAGAATGACCCATGCTGAGCCGCACCGCCGATCATCTCTACTGGATGAGCCGATATATGGAGCGGGCGGAGAATATCACTCGCTTCGTCGAAGTCGCCAACCGATTGTCTTTGTCGGTGCCATCGACCCGTGACCGCGCCGCCTGTTGGCAGCCGGTTCTGACGATCGCCGGTGGTGAAGACGACTTCGCCGCCCGCCACGGCGAACGGTCGGCGGTGTCGGTGATCGAGTATGCCGTCCTCGATCCGACCAACCCGTCCTCGATTTATTCCTCGCTGCGCGCCGCGCGTGAGAATGCCCACGCCGTCCGCAGCGTCATTCCGGTAGAAACCTGGGAATCGCTGAACGGCACTTGGTTGGAGGCGCGAGGATTGGACGGCCCCCGTCTGCGTGAACAGGGGCTGATTGCCTTTTGCGAATGGGTGCGCGAGCGTTCGCACCAATTCCGCGGCATCACCTATGGCACCATGTTGCGAGACGAGGCCGATTACTTCATCCGTCTCGGTACGTTCCTCGAACGGGCTGACAATACCGCCCGCTTGCTCGGTGTCCGCGCTACCGGCGTCGTCCCCGGTCAGACCGTGATTGACGCCGACGATCAACTACATTGGGCGGCAGTGTTACGTTCGGTCAGTGCCTTCCGCGCCTTCCGCACGGTTCATGGTGGTGATATCACTCCGTTGCGAGCGGTCGATCTCTTAGTGATGCGGGCGGCGTTACCGCGTTCCCTTCACAGCTGTCTCAATCAGGTCCGCGATATTCTTGAGCGTCTCAGTCCCTCGGCCGAATGTACCCGTCTGGCCGGCGCAGCTCATGCTCAAATTCATTACGGAAGAATCGATCACCTGTTGGCGCACGGTCTGGGGCCATTCATTGATGATTTTATCGATACCAATAATGCCTTGGCCGATCAGATTCATAAGGATTTTCTGTTGAGCTAAGGGTTTGTGTCGATGCGCAGGCGTCACGTTATCGCGGCTGTTGTCGCCGGAATCGTCTTGGTCGGAATTGTGGGGGGATGGGGATACCATCGTGGGGCTGTTCAGCTTATCGACCCTGACGATGCTGTTCAGGTGGCGCGGGGCGCGTCTCTCTATGCCGATCACTGCGCCCGATGTCACGGTGCCCAATTGCAGGGAGAACCCAATTGGCAACGCCGCAAGCCCAACGGCGAGTTGCCTGCTCCGCCTCATGACGTCACCGGTCATAGTTGGCATCATCCAAACGATTATTTATTTGCCGTGACCAAGCACGGGATGGCGCGTTTCGTCCCACCTGATTACAAAAGCTCAATGCCGTCTTTTGTCGGCGTTCTCACCGATGCCGAGATCCGTGACGTGATTGCGTTCATCGAATCGAGTTGGCCGTCCGAAATTCGTGCCCGTCAGGCCGCAATTTCGGCACGATAACCGTTTAACGGGGGAGTGATAAAGCGTGGCCGCTACGGTCAGAATCGGACAATATAGCTATGAATGTCGCCCCCGCTGGGGCTTTGGGACACCGACGCATCCCCGGTTGACAGCGATCCTTGAGCGTGGACGCTCTGGCTATGCCCGCAGGCTTGAGGCGTTGACTGATCTGCGCTCCCTATTCACCACGATCCAGCGCGAGGCGCCGGACGAATCGCCTGAACCACGCTGGTTCAACCCCTGGTTCACGTCGCTTGATGCCGTAGCGTTGAGCGGAATGCTGGTTCGTCACAACCCGCGTCTCCTAATTGAAATAGGTTCTGGTAACTCAACTAAATTTGCGCGCCACGTTATCACGGAGCGTAACCTCAGAACCAAGATAGTTTCGATCGACCCTCAGCCTCGTGCCGAAATTGATACTTTATGCGACAAGATTATCCGCGCTCCGGCCGAAACGGTCGATCCGGCTCTGTTTTCCCAGCTCAAACCTGGCGATATTCTGTTCATCGACAGCTCACACCGCAGCCTCGAAAATTCCGACGTCACAACCCTGTTTCTTGATGTTTTACCAGAATTGACACCCGGCGTGATCGTCCATGTTCACGATATTTATCTGCCCTATGACTATCCGCCCCAGGCGGAAGGGCTGATGTATAACGAGCAATATCTGCTGGCGGCATTGTTGCTGGGCGAGGCTTCCTGGTTAGAGCCGATTTTGCCGTGTTTCTTCGCGGCTCAAGATCCACGTCTGTCGGCGCATTTGGCTCCCGTGTGGGATGCGATTGGCACCAATGCCTTTCCCGCCCCCAGCAATTCCTTCTGGCTGAGTGTGAAGAGGCGACGTTAGAGAATTGTTTTTATAGTTATTTTTCGCCAGAACACTCAACCACCGATATCCCTGACCGGTTTACCAGCGGACGCGCGCATCCACACCTGTTCGTATGCCGTTTCAAGATCTCTAGCGAACCCTCTGGGATCGAACGCTGCTGCCTGCGGCAATAGCGTTGCCAATCTGGCACGGAGAGCAGCACGACGGGCAGGGGCCAGAGCAAGCTCCCGCGCCATATTGAACATCCCCTCGGGAGAGGGGGTGATCAATTCGGGCAATCCGATCGATTCGAGTAGCGAGGCGGCGACTCGCGAAGCCAGTCGGGGACCGGCACAGGTGAGCAGTGGCACCCCCATCCGTAAGGCATCGGCAGCGGTGGTATGCGCGCCGCAGACCAAGGCATCGAGGAACAGATCAGCGGCAGGAAGTCGCTTCAGATGCTCGTCCCAGGGCAGGCGAGGAGCCCAAATCAGCCGCTCAGGTGCGATCCCTGCGGCGATGGCGGCCTGCTCCAACCGGGTTCGGGCAATAGGGGGCGGAGCCAACTGCCACAGAACCGATCCTGGCACAGCCGCCAGGACTCTCATCCAGAGTGAGAAGGTAGCGCGGTCGAGCTTGCGGTGACCATTGAAGGAACAGAACACGACGCCGTCATCGGGGAGACCCAATTCTGATCTTGGTGGCGGCGCGATCAAAGGCTTCCACGCTAAATTCGCCTGATATCCGTGGGGAAGAAAGATCAACGCTTCGGAGAAATGGTTGCGGTGAGGGGGAGGGACCAGAACCGGATCAACGATGGCGTAGTCGATCCAAGGCGCGGATGAACTTGCGGCAAGCCCCAACCAGGCGATCTGTACTGGTGCCGGACGCAAGGCGGCGATGCCGGGGCGGGCGTGTCGGGTATAGACCGACATGTCAACCAGGATGTTAACTCCCTCGGCTGCTAAGCGATTGGCAGCGGCACGATCACCCAGGGTAGAGAGGTCGAGGAATAGATCGCAGTCGGCGGCAATTCGGCGGCGCCAGTCCGAGCCGTCATCCGGCCCAACCGAGGCTGCGACGACCCTGACGCGGGCACGGTCATGATGACCGAACAGATCTCCCGCTAGATGCATGGTGGCGTGTTCGCGGAAATCCGGTGACAGATAGGCGACAGTCAGCGGTGGCGAGGTGGTGGTGGTGCGTGGTCTTGCCACGGGACGGGGGCGGCCGGGAACGCGGAAGGCGGCCTCAGCAGCGGCGATCTTACGCAGTTCGTTTCCGTCGAAAGGATAGAACAGCGCGTCCTGGGTTGAGATCGTCAACCGTGCCGACGATGGAGCTGACAGCCCTGCGCGAATCTCGGCGAACAGTGCTTCTTCCTGATCCCAATCGGCGGTTTCGCGGCAGGCCCGCAACAGGTGTCCTTTGGCCGGTTGCAGATTAGGGTCGATCTTCAGTGCCAAGTTCAGACGTTCGGCTGCCTCATCATATCGGCCTTGCCGTAGTAGGGCTTGCCCCAGCAATGCGTGCAGTTCGGCGATGCCCGGATGGATGCGAACCGAGTGCTCCAATGCCGGAATGGCAGCTTCCGGCGCGGTCGCAACCAGAAGCAAACCAAGGTTGACATGACCGCCAAGGTGTCCGGGCGCACGTTGGGTTAAGGTTCGATAGGCTTCGGCTGCCTCGGCAATCCGATTGAGGCTGCGGAACGCATTGCCGGTCGCGAGCAGGCTATCAGGATCGCCGGCCTCAGCCAGTGGTCGCAGCAGCGGCAACGCTTCTTCGGCGCGGTCGAGTGCCATCAGTCCCCGCGCTTTGCTATAAAGTGCCGCCGGATTTTTTGGCTCGACCTCCAGAATACGGTCGAGATGCGGCAATGCCTCGGCATAGCGACCGGTTGTCAGCAGAGTTAGCGCGAGAGAGTAGCGAGCAGCCAAAGCCGTTGGAGCCGCCGTCACAACACGTTCCAGCAAGGCGATGGCCGGTTTGGTCTTGCCGGCTTGGGCTAAGGCCGCTGCCTTGGCCATATCGCGCTGAAGATCGATCATGGATGTCTCCGCCAGTCGGCCCCTTGCTTAATGAATCTATGGTGGCGCATGGGGTGGAAATGATCTCCGTTCCAGCCCTGAACCGTTACCTCGATCAGATGGCGGTCGAGCCGGATGAGGCAATAGCCATTGGACTCGCCGCGCAGGCGGGTCGAACAAGCCGTGCTGGCTTGGACCAGAACCAACGCGCCGCCGGTCGGGGCGATAATCGGTTCAACTCGGGTGTGATGGGCGTGCCCGCTTAGAACGACATCGATTCCATGCGCGATCAGGGCTTCATAAGGATGCCCCCCGCTTGCAGCGGCAGGCGGGTGATGAAGGAACACCATACGAGCCACATCGGGGGCGATATTCGCCAGCAAGCGATCGAGTTCGTCAAGGTGGGTATCAGTCAGCGCTCCCGATTTCCAGCGTAACGGACGGGTAGAATCAAGTCCGATCGCGATTAGGGACTGGTCTCGCCATACCGAGGGAAACGTGTGGCGGGGAAGGTGACGGTTGAACTTGTCCCGAGGGCGTAGAAGTCGGTTAAGAGGGCGATAGAGCGGCGATAAATCATGATTGCCCGGCACTAAGACCACTGGCGGAGTCAGGCGGTCGAGAAAAGCGCGCGCCTCGGCAAACTGGTTTGATCTGGCCCGCTGTGTCAAATCCCCGGAAATAGCCACCAGATCAGGCTGAGTCCGATCTAGATCGGCCAGAAGTGCACCAACCAACCGTGGATCGGTGCGGCCGAAATGCAAGTCGGACAAATGGGCGACGGTTCTCACTCTTTGACCTCTCGTCCAGGTATCAGCACCTTCAAGACCCGATGCCTGACCCGGAACAGTAATGGCGTTGACATCACCGCGACCTCACCGTCGAGTGACACCATTAACCGTCGTTGGGGGCTGGCAATCAGCACTTCGCTGGCGGAAAATGTCTGGAGGTGTCGACTGGTTCGCCAATGTCCCATCATCGTCTCAAGCGCCAGCCACAGCAACGACAGCCGCCCGGAACAGGTAGCGATGTGAATTTCCAGTCGACCTGTGTCGAGCGTTTGCCGAGACAACGGCGGCGGTTCGTCTCGCCACGTGTTGTTACTGATAAACAGCATCGGCGTTCGTACCGTGCGCGTTTCGGTTTGATCCAGCGTCAGGGTGACATCGACCTGAGGGAAACGGAAAAATCCACGCAAGGCGGCCAGAGCCATCGCTGTCATCTTACGCAAATGGCGGCGCTGGAGGTGGTCGCGGCGACGGACGATCCAAGGATGCATTCCGAATGACGCCCAGATCGCAAAGGGCCGTCCATCGACTTCCGCAAGATCGATCCTGGCCGTTCCTGCGTGGGCGATAGCGTGGGCGGCTAAGATCGGGTCGAGTGGGAGCCCGACATCGCGAGCGAACAGGTTAAGGGTGCCAAGTGGTAGAATCCCGAGGGGAAGGTGGTACCCAACCCCGTTGCTGACAGCAGAAAGGATGGTGCCGTCGCCACCGCCGACCACCACGGCGTCAAGATCGTTCCGACAGGACAGCGCGGCGAAGCATGCGGGCAGGTCGTGACGGCCGATCATTCTGAGTTCGACCTGATGCCCATTCTCGATGAACGCATCGCGGATCGCCGCAACGGTAGCGGCGGGAGGAAAACGGCGGAAGCCACCAGCGGAGCGGTTGATGACGAGAGCAAGACGCATATCCGCGACATGCAGCCCGAGCGGCCCTTGCTGTCAAGAGGGTTTCTCTCGCCAGGAAGGGGGTAGGTCAAGATGATGGTTGAAAAAGTTCGAGGCGAGCCTCAATCTTCGTCTTAATCGGAGGGGAATACACCTCCAATCAATGAATAGGGGAAGCGAAAATGACGGACCAAAATCCTTACAACGTCGGTCTCGACAAAAATCCCGCCAATTTCGTTCCTCTCTCCCCACTAGGCTTTCTCGAGCGGGCCGCTTCGGTTTTCCCCGACCGTATATCGGTAATCCACGATCAGCGCCGCTTCACTTGGCGTCAAACCTATGACCGTTGCCGCAGGCTGGCCTCGGCTCTGGCCCAGCGGGGCGTCGGTGTCGGCGATACCGTTGCTGTGATGGCCCCCAACATCCCGGCGGCATTCGAGGCAACTTTCGGTGTTCCGATGCTGGGGGCAGTCCTATGCGCTTTGAACATCCGCCTTGACGCAGAGGCGATCGCTTTCATGTTGGAACACGGCGGAGCCAAGGTTCTGCTGACCGACCGCGAGTTTTCTCCGGTGATCACCAAGGCGTTGTCTCTGCTGAAAGCACCGCCTCTGGTGATCGACATCAACGATCCAGATACAGCGAGCGGCACCCTGATCGGTGTATGCGATTACGAGACGTTCCTGTCCTCGGGCGATCCGGCTTATGTCTGGCGCTGGCCGACAGACGAGTGGGAAGCAATTGCGCTTAATTACACTTCAGGAACCACCGGCAACCCGAAGGGCGTCGTCTATCACCATCGCGGCGCCTATATCAACGCGTTGGGGAATGCCGTTACCTGGGGAATGAGTGGACATCCAGTTTATCTGTGGACCTTGCCGATGTTCCATTGCAATGGCTGGTGTTTCCCGTGGACCATCACGGCCCTGGCTGGCACCCATGTCTGCCTGCGTCGGATCGAGGGGCGGGCGATCTTTGCCGCGATAGAGACGCACAAGGTTACCCATATGTGCGGCGCTCCGATTGTGATGGGGATGTTGACCAATACCCCGGAAAAAGAACGCAGACCGCTGCCGCACGAAGTTGCGTTCATGACTGCCGCCGCGCCGCCGCCTGCCGCCGTGATCGAGCGGTTGGAAGGGCAGGGGTTTCGTATCACTCACGTCTATGGCCTGACCGAGGTTTATGGCCCGGTGACTGTCTGCGCTTGGCACGACGAATGGAACGATTTGCCGCAAGAGGAACGGGCCAGGAAAAAGGCGCGGCAGGGCGTGCGCTACGTCAACCAGGAAGCGGTGATGATTGCCGATCCGTTAAGTCTGGAGCCTGTGCCTCAGGATGGGAACACAATGGGCGAAGTGTTCTTTCGCGGCAATGTGGTGATGAAAGGCTACTTCAAGAATCCGGTCGCGACTGCCGAAGCATTTTCCGGAGGGTGGTTTCATACCGGAGATCTGGGAGTTTGGCATCCCGATGGATACATAGAATTGAAGGACAGATCTAAAGATATTATTATATCTGGCGGAGAAAATATTTCGACGATTGAGGTCGAAAGCGTACTGTACCAGCATCCCGCTGTGGCAGAAGCTGCCGTCGTTGCTCGTCCTGACGAGAGATGGGGCGAAACTCCGTGCGCTTTCATCGGCTTGAAGGAGGGGGCGGCGCCGGTGACGGAGGACGAAATCATCGCCTTCACCCGCACGAAGCTTGCTCACTACAAATGCCCCCGGACGATAATCTTTACGGCGTTACCTAAAACATCGACTGGCAAGGTACAGAAGTACGTTCTGCGTGAAATGGCTAAGAAGATGATCGCCTAAGGGTTTTCACTCTATACGTGCCCCCTCCATAGATTAATGGAGGGGGCGTGCCGGATGACATATGTTCCTGGGAAAATGGATAGGCTATCTTAAGCGTAATTTTATCGTCCATTTTGTTTTTCTGGGTGGAGATTGTGACGTCTTTAGCGAAAGCCGAAGGATCTGTGCCGTTCCATCAGGGGCTGGCCGCTCAGATTGGCGCTCTTCACGAAGAAATCAGGAGCGAGGCCGAGCTAGCTCACCTCGGCCGTATTGCTGTCGCTCTCTACGATCCTCGGACTGATCTGCTAAAAACCTTTATCCATTCCAGTGATGGAGAGAGTCCTCTTGACCATGCCACGGCACCTCTCTCGGCTCTGCCCAGCTTGGTCGAACTTGCCCGGACGGGCGGCACCCGAATTCTGAATGATCTGGAGGCGGTCGCCCGCACTGGGCATGAATATGCGGCGCGGTTGGTTTCGTTCGGATACTACTCCAGCTATACCGTGCCGATCAGCGGACGGGAAGGGCTGCGCGGTTTCCTTTTTTTGAATGGTGTGGTTCCCGGCTTTTTTGCCCCGAAAGTGGTGCGTCGCCTTAAGCCCTATGGCGACCTGATTGCGCAGATGGTGTTGCGTGAGCTTGATGCTCTGCACAGCATGCAATCGACGGTGAAGGTGTTACTGCAAATTTCAGCGGTACGTGACGGCGAGACGGGTTGCCACCTTGCCCGAATGGCGCGCTATTCCCGTGCAATCGGATTAAAGCTGGCTGGCCCGCTAGGGTTTAGCGACGAGTTCGTTGAATATCTTTTCCAGTTTGCTCCCGTTCACGACGTCGGCAAGATTTCAGTGCCTGACCACATCTTGCTGAAGCCGGGACCGTTGACCCCGGAAGAATTCGCCGTGATGCAGGGCCATGTCATCCGTGGCGTCGAAATTGTCGATTTAGCCGTGGGCGATTTTGGATTCATCTCTACGGCTCATCTCCAGATGCTGCGCCAGATCGTCGCCTGCCATCACGAGAAGATAGATGGCAGTGGTTATCCGCGCGGGCTGAAAGGAGCGGATATCCCGCTTGAGGCCCGGATTGTTGCCGTCGCTGATGTGTTCGATGCGCTCACGTCGCGTCGCCCCTACAAATCGGCATGGAACAATGCCGATGCGATAGCCGCGTTGCACGCCGATGTCGCGAACAACAAGCTTGATGGTGCCTGTGTCGCCGCTCTGGTCAAGAGTATGCCGGAAATCCTCGATATCCAGGTTCTCTTTGCCGAAACGGGGGTAGGGTGAGTCCCTTCACGACAATATTGCTGTTAACCGTTTTGGTTCTGGGGGGAGGCGCGGGTGCTGCCGCTGATGGGACGCCCTGGTCCATGCTTCGTCAGCCCGCAGTCGGCCCCAGCGAGGCGATCGGATCGGCTGCTGCGGGATGTCTGCGTGGAGCCGCTACCTTGCCGTTAGCAGGGGAGGGCTATCAGGTGCTGCGGCCTGAACGCAATCGCGCCTGGGGGCATCCTCGGACTGTTGCTTTTGTCAGCACCCTCGCAGCCACCGTCCAGTCCGAAGGTCTGCCCCTTTTGCTGATCGGCGACATGGCCCAACCCCGAGGCGGCCCGTTGCCATTTGGTCACGCCAGCCACCAGAACGGACTCGATGTCGATATCTGGTTCCGGCAGCCCTCGCAGCCACTCAGCCCTGCCGAGCTGGCCCGGCCACATCCCGTGTCGATGGTGCGCAATGGTCGGATCGATTCCACCCGTTGGAGTTCGACACAGGCCCGCCTGCTTGAGTTGGCAGCGACCTCACCCGACATTGACCGAATCTTCGTCAATCCGGCGATCAAACTCGCTTTATGCCGCTCGGTTGCGCCGGAGCGGCGAGGGTGGCTGGTAAAGCTGCGGCCATGGTGGGGGCATGACGAGCATTTTCACGCTCGTTTGGCCTGTCCGCCCGAGTCGGCTTTATGCGAGCCGCAGGCTTCGATCCCCGAGGGCGACGGGTGCGGAGCCGAACTTGAGTCTTGGCTGGCCCAGCCGCTGGATATTCCGCGAGAAAAACCACACCGTCAGGTTAAGCCGTTACCGGCCGCGTGTACCGACCTGCTCCGCGATTAGCCCCTTATTTTTCGATGTAGCCTGAATTTCCCGCGAGGCCGCTTGCAAAAGACGGCCCAAGGCGGTATCAACCGGCGCATCAATCCGCACGCGGGTTCGCGGCGGCGGCATTCTTATGCCGTCCGTTCGCTCCGGTGCCGGGGGTTCCCCGGCGACGCCCGCGGAGGTTCAACCGGAGAAGCAAAGGACTTTCCGATGGCTCTTCCCACGTTCACCATGCGCCAGCTCGTCGAGGCTGGTGTCCACTTCGGTCACAACACCCGTCGCTGGAATCCGAAGATGGCCCCGTATCTGTTCGGGGTTCGCAACGGGATTCATATCATTGATCTCCAGCAGTCGGTTCCGATGCTGCATCGCGGCATGCAGGCCGTTCGCGACGTGACCGCAGCCGGTGGCCGCGTTCTGTTCGTCGGCACCAAGCGTCAGGCGTCCGAGATCGTCGCCGAGAGCGCCCGTCGTTGCGGTCAGTACTTCGTCAACCATCGCTGGCTCGGCGGCATGCTGACCAACTGGAAGACGATCTCCCAGTCGATCCGTCGCCTGCGTGAACTCGACGAGCAGCTCAGCACCGGTGCCTTGTCCGGCCTGACCAAGAAAGAGCAGCTGAACCTGACCCGCGAGCGCGATAAGCTTGAACGCGCTTTGGGTGGTATCAAGGAAATGGGCGGTCTGCCCGACATCCTGTTCATCATCGACACCAACAAAGAAGCCCTGGCCGTCCAGGAAGCTAACAAGTTGGGCATCCCGGTGGTGGCTGTGATCGATTCGAACAGCGATCCGCAAGGCATCAGCTTCCCGATCCCCGGTAACGATGACGCCATCCGCGCCATCCAGACCTATTGCGACCTGATGTCGGGTGCGGTTCTGGACGGTATCCAGGCTGAAATCACCCGTGGCGGTGGCGACTTGGGCGCCAGCGCCGAGGCTCCGGTTGAGCAGATCCCCGAGATCGAGGCGGCTTCCGCCGCCGAGGGCGCCGCTCAGCCGGTCTGATCGGTTCTGTCGTGTCCGAATGGCGGCGGCTTGCGGTCGCCGCCATTCGTTTGATCTCACCAAGCCCCCACGAAAGAAAACGCCGAGAGAGGATTACCCCATGGCCGAGATTACCGCTTCGCTCGTCAAGGAGCTCCGCGAGAAGACTGGCGCCGGCATGATGGATTGCAAGAAGGCGCTGAATGAAGCCGCCGGCGACCTTGAGGCTGCCATCGACTGGCTGCGCAAGAAGGGTCTGGCCGCTGCCGCCAAGAAGGCTGGCCGCGTTGCCGCCGAAGGTCTGGTTGGCGTCGCCGCCGAAGGGACCAAGGGTGTTGTCGTCGAAGTCAATGCCGAGACCGATTTCGTCGCCCGCAACGATCAGTTCCAGGGCTTCGTGTCCGCTGTCGCCCAGGTGGCCTTGACCCAGGATGGCGACATTGATGCGGTTCGCGTTGCAGCGTTCCCCGGCTCGGATAAGAACGTTGGCGACCAGCTGACGGCTCTGATTGCCACCATTGGTGAAAACATGTCGTTGCGCCGTTCGGTGCGCCTCGAAGTGACCGATGGCGTTGTCGCATCCTACGTCCATACTGCCGTTGCGCCGGGCCTTGGCAAAATCGGCTGTCTGGTCGCGCTGGAATCGACTGGCGACAAGACCCGCCTGCTCGAACTGGGCCGTCAGTTGGCGATGCACGTTGCCGCTGCCAACCCGCAGTTCCTTGACCCGACCTCGGTTGATACTTCGGCGCTGGATCGCGAGCGGAGCGTTCTGACCGAACAGGCTCAGGCGTCTGGCAAGCCCGCCAATGTCATCGAAAAGATGGTCGAAGGCCGGATCCGTAAGTACTACGAAGAAGTCTGCCTGACCGAGCAGATCTTCGTGATCGACCAGGAGAACAAGATCTCCAAGCTGCTCGAAGTCAAGGGCAAGGAGTTCGGCGCACCGATCCGTCTGGCCGGTTTTGCCCGCTTCGCTCTCGGCGAGGGTATCGAGAAAGAGCAAACCGACTTCGCCGCCGAAGTCGCCGCCCAGCTCGGGCGCTGACGCTCAGATTCGGACATAAGGACCGCTCTCTATAGGGGGCGGTCCCGTCCGCGACAACAGGCGCGACAGGTTGGCGGAATAGTGTATGATCGCCGCCGCTCGGTCTAAATGCATAATCGCCGACCGCGCTTCCCGGCCTTTGAGCCACCAAGCCCCAAAGGGAGCCTATGGCCAGCAACGCTCAGTACCGACGCGTTCTTCTCAAAATTTCCGGCGAAGGCCTGATGGGGGCCAAGGAGTACGGGCTTGATCCCGTCACCCTCGATCGCGTCGCAGGTGAAATCCGATCGGTCCGCGATCTCGGCGTCGAGGTCTGCGTGGTTATCGGTGGAGGTAACATCTTTCGCGGCGTCTCTGGCGCTTCGACGGGAATGGAACGAGCTGCGGCCGATAATGTCGGCATGCTGGCGACGGTGATCAACGCTCTGTCGCTGCAAAACTCCCTGGAGAAAAACGGGGTTGAAACACGGGTTCAGTCGGCGATCGTGATGCCGACCGTCTGTGAATCGTTCATTCGCCGAAGAGCTATCCGCCACCTGGAAAAGGGGCGGGTGGTGATATTTGCCGCCGGTACCGGCAATCCATTTTTTACCACCGATACCGCTGCCGCCCTGCGCGGGGTCGAGATGGGCTGTGATGCCCTGCTCAAGGCCACTCAGGTTGATGGCGTTTATTCCGCCGACCCAAAGAAGGTTAAGGATGCGGTTCGTTATGATCGCCTGACCTTCAATGAGGTTCTGGCCCGTGATCTGGCGGTGATGGACACTTCAGCAATCGCACTCTGTCGCGAGAACCGGATGCCCATCGTCGTGTTCGACCTGCACCGTCCGGGCGCTTTCGCCCAGGTGGTTTCGGGTTGCGGGCTTTTCACAACTATCGCGAACGATTAGAAAAGGGGTTCGATCGTGTCTGTTTCGACCACCTGGAGCGATCTCAGGAAGGATATCGTTCGGCGCATGGACAGTGCCGTCGAGGTTCTTAAGAAGGACTTTTCCGGCCTGCGTTCCGGTCGTGCCTCGACCAATCTGCTTGATCCTGTCGTGGTCGAGGCCTACGGCCAGACCATGCCGTTGTCGCAATGTGGGACCGTCGGCGTGCCCGAGCCCCGGATGCTGACCGTGCAGGTGTGGGACAAGGGGCAGGTCAAGGCCGTTGAGAAGGCGATCGCTAATGCTGGCCTCGGTCTTAATCCCCAGGCCGACGGGCAGTTGATCCGCGTGCCGATTCCGCCGTTGAACGAAGAGCGTCGCAAGGAATTGCAAAAGGTCGCCGGCAAATATGCCGAGGCAGCTCGCATTTCCGTTCGCAACGTCCGTCGTGATGGGATGGACTCACTGAAGAAGATGGAAAAAGATGGCCATCTCTCTGAAGATGAAATTAAGAAGCACGAGAAGGAAATCCAGGTTGTCACTGACGAGACAATCAAGAAAATAGACGACCTACTGACGAGCAAGGAAAAAGAGATTATTCAGGTCTAATCAGATATGGAATCCTCGCCCCAAGCTGCCGAGTTGCCTCCGCCTCCTGTCCATGTCGCCATTATCATGGACGGCAATGGCCGCTGGGCGCGCTCGCGGGGCTTGCCTCGCACCGCTGGGCACAAGCGCGGCGCCGAATCGGTTCGCCGAACGGTTGAGGCTGCGCGGGAGATGGGGGTTTCCTATCTGACGTTGTACGGATTTTCTTCCGAGAACTGGAAACGTCCGGCGAGCGAAATCGCCGATCTGATGGGGTTGTTGCGTCTTTATCTGCGCAACGAGATTGCCAATCTGCATAAAAACGGTATCCGCCTCAAAGTGATCGGCGAACGCTCGCGGCTCGGTCCCGATATCGTCCGTTTGATCGAGGAAGCCGAGTCGCGGACAGAATCGAATGTCGCTTTGACGTTGGTTCTGGCTCTTTCCTACGGTGGCCGTCAGGAGATTGTCGAGGCGATGCGCTCGGTCGCACGGTCTGTCGCCTCGGGCGAGCTTTCTCCAGACATCGTTGATGAAACGGTTGTCGGCTCTCATCTCTTCACCTCGGGCATCCCCGATCCCGACCTGATCATCCGCACCAGCGGCGAGAAACGGATCAGTAACTTCCTGCTCTGGCAGGGCGCTTACGCCGAATTGGTGTTCATTGAGACCCTGTGGCCGGATTTCGGTCGTGCCGAGTTGGAAACCGCCTTGCGCGACTTCCATCGTCGCGACCGCCGCTTCGGCGGGGCGAGGTAAGTCGTTCAAGTGCTAAAAACACGTGCCCTGTCTGCCCTGGCCTTGGCTCCGCCAGCTCTGCTTGCCGCTTGGTACGGCGGTTATCCCTTTGCCTTAATGGTCGCCATTGCGGCAGCATTGATGTGTTGGGAGTGGCACCGCATTGCCTGCGGTGGTTTTGGCTATGCCGCACGGGCTGCCGCACTCCTGTGCTTCGCGGCCTCCTTGCTGGCAGTCAGTGCCCCGGAGATGGCTCTTTACGCCGTCGGAGGGGCAGTGCTGGTATCGGTCCTGCTGGTTTGTCCGGTTCCGGGCCGTCGCGCATGGTCGGGGCTGGGTGCCCTTTATATCGGCCTGCCGTCGTTGGCGTTGGTCTGGCTTCGCGGCGCTCCCGACCACGGTGCGGCAACGGTCTGGTGGCTTTTGCTAGTGGTTTGGGCAACCGATATCGGTGCCTATGCGTTCGGCCGTCTGATTGGTGGTCCGCTATTGATGCCTCGGGTCAGCCCGAAAAAGACCTGGGCCGGTCTACTGGGCGGCATGCTGTGCGCTGCGTTGGTTGGTATCGGTGTCGCCGTTGCGGAGCAGCTTTCCGGTGTTATCTGGGTTGCCTTCGCGAGCGCAATACTGGCTGTCGTGGCCCAAGCGGGCGATCTTTTGGAATCTTGGGTCAAGCGGCGGTGGGGCGTTAAAGATTCAAGCAATATCATTCCGGGCCATGGCGGGGTTCTCGATCGCGTCGATGGTCTTTTGTCTGCGGCGATCACAGTGGCTGCTTTGACTCTTGTTACCGGCAAAGCGGTCTTGATCTGGCAGTAAGTTGAAAAGTGAGTGGGGGGGTTATGAGCGCAAGGCGTGGGATTACGATTCTCGGCTCGACCGGTTCGATCGGCTGTAATACCGTAGAATTGGTAGAGGCCAGCCCCGACCTCTATCGGGTTGAGGCGCTGGTGGCTAATTCCCGCGTCGATACCCTTGCGGACCAGGCAAGACGTCTGAATGCCCGTTTGGCTGTCGTCGCCGACGAATCCGCTTATCCGGCGCTAAAGGAAGCTTTGGCCGGTACCGGCATTGAGGTTGCGGCCGGTGCCGCTGCCGTTGCAGATGCTGCCGATCTTCCGGCGGATTGGGTCATGGCTTCGATCGTGGGCGCGGCCGGTTTGGCACCAACCCTGCGGGCGATTCGTCGGGGTGCCACTGTCGGCTTGGCCAACAAGGAAGTCCTGGTCTGTGCCGGTCAGTTGATGATGGCCGAAGTCAAGACCCATGGCGCCACCCTGTTGCCGGTCGATTCAGAGCATTCAGCGATTTTCCAGGTACTGGACGTTAACCAGCACGATCAGGTCGAGAAGATTATTCTGACCGCTTCGGGTGGGCCATTCCGCGGCAAAAGTCGCGAGTTCATGTCTTCTGTTACGCCGGAACAGGCCGTTGCCCATCCCAACTGGTCGATGGGTGCAAAGATATCGGTCGATTCCGCCAGCATGTTCAATAAAGGGCTGGAACTGATCGAAGCGTATCACCTCTTCAATATGCCTGAAGAGAAGATCGATATTGTCGTTCATCCGCAATCGGTGATTCATTCTCTGGTCGCTTACACCGACGGTTCCGTTCTGGCGCAGTTGGGTTCGCCCGATATGCGGACGCCGATTGCCTATGCGTTGGGCTGGCCCAACCGGATTCCGGCTCCGGTGCCGCGTCTTGATCTGGCGGCGATCGGCACTTTGATCTTCGAAGCCCCGAACGAGACTCTGTTCCCGTCACTGCGTCTTGCCCGCGAGGCATTGCGCGCCGGAGGCTCGGTTGCGGCGGTATTGAATGCGGCCAACGAAGTTTCCGTGGCTGCCTTCCTGGCACGCAAGATCGGTTTCCTTGACATCGCCCGTGTGGTTGAACGCACGATTGAGGGCGTCAATCACCGCGAACTCCTTTCGATCGACGACGTTCTGGCCCAGGATCAGGTGGCGCGGCGCTTTGCCGAGTCGGTGATCGGGCGCCTTTAGCTGGTTTCGGAGTCCCATGGACCTGTCTCTTCTGCTCTCCAACGTCCTTCACGGCGTGTGGTACTACGTGGTGATCTTCTTGGTCATCATCACTGTGGTTGTGTTCGTCCACGAACTCGGGCACTTCCTCATCGCCCGCGCCAATGGCGTCAAGGTCGAGGTGTTCTCAATCGGTTTTGGTCCGGAAGTGTGGGGACGGACCAGCAAGACCGGGACGCGCTGGCGGATTGCCCTGATCCCACTCGGCGGATACGTTAAGTTTTACGGCGATGCTGACGCAGCGTCAGCGACTCAAAGCGACCAGCCGATGAGCGACGAGGAAAAATCCTGGTCGTTCCAGCACAAACGGGTCGGACAACGTGCTGCGATCGTCGTTGCCGGTCCGGCTGCGAATTTCATTTTCGCCATTTTGGGCTTGGCCGGGTTGTTCATGGTCTTGGGGCAGCCGGTGACCGAGCCGGTGATCGGCGGTATCTATCCCGGTACTGCAGCCGAAGAGGTGGGGCTGAAAGCTGGCGATCGTATCCTTGCGATCAACGGTCGTTCGGTCGAGCGCTTCCAGGACATCCAGAGAGTCGTTCGTCTTGAGATTGACCGCCCGCTGGCGATGACGATTAAGCGTGGCGAAGAAACCTTCACAATTCAGGCGCAGCCGAGGATCGACACCCGCAAGAGCCTGTTCGGCGATATGGAGAAGGTGCCTGTTCTCGGTGTTGCAGCCGATCCGACCAGCACCCGGATCATCCATCACGGCCCAGTCTCGGCTTTGGGCGAGTCTCTGGCCGAAACAGGGAGCATGATTCGTTCGACCTTTGTCGGCATCGGTCAGATGATTAGCGGAACCCGCAATTCAGATGAATTGGGTGGGCCGATCCGTATCGCCAAGGGCGCGGGTGAAGCGGCACAGCTTGGGATCAGCAGTGTTATCTATTACACGATCCTTCTGTCGCTGAATCTGGGGTTAATCAATCTTTTCCCAATCCCAGTCCTCGATGGCGGACACCTTCTCTTTTATGCCTTCGAAGCGATCCTTGGCCGCCCTCTGGGAGAAAAGGCACAAGAATTTGGTTTTCGAATCGGGTTGTTTCTGGTATTGGCGTTAATGGTCTTCGCGACTCGGAACGACATCGTGGCCCTGCCGGTCTGGGATGCTGTTTTGCGTTTGTTCTCGTGACCCGGGGCCGGGTCGGTACACTGGGCTGACGAGGGGGAACCCGATGCGATTCTTGCAGTGGACCGGTCTGGCAGCGGGACTTCTGGCTGCCACGAACCCCGCATGGGCCGACGATGGGACGCGTGTGCGTTCCGTCGTGGTTCAGGGAACCCAGAGAATCGAGGCCGAAACCGTCAAATCCTATATGACGATCTCGGACGGGGATATGTTCGATACGGAACGGGTCAACCGTTCCTTGAAGGCTTTGTTCAATACGGGGTTGTTCGCAGACGTAGCGATCCGGCGCGAAGGCGATCAGTTGGTGGTGCGGGTCGTGGAAAACCCGATCATCAACAGAATTGCCTTTGAGGGAAACCGTAAGATCAAGGAAGAACAGCTTTCCTCCGAAGCGCAGTTAAAGCCGCGGACTGTCTACACCCGCTCCAAGGTTCAAGCGGACGTAAAGCGCATCCTTGATTTGTATCGCCGTAACGGTCGGTTTGCCGCGACAGTCGAACCTAAGATCATTCAGCTTGAGCAAAACCGCGTCGATCTCGTTTACGAGATCGCCGAGGGTGATCCCACCTATGTTCGCCGTATTTCCTTTGTTGGCAATCGCCGCTATGACGAGACTAAGCTGCGCGAGACCCTTCAAACAAAGGAAGAACGCTGGTACCGCTTCCTTACTACCGACGACACTTATGATCCTGATCGTGTCACTTACGATCGTGAGTTGCTACGGCGATTTTATCTGAAGCACGGTTTTGCCGATTTCCGGGTAGCATCGGCAATTGCTGAACTGACGCCTAATCGTGAGGGTTTCTTTATCACCTACACGATCGAAGAGGGCGAGCGATATACGTTCGGTAAGTCAACGATCAACGCCGGGTTGCGCGATCTTAAGCCCGAAGAGCTTCAGCCGATTGTCGTCAGCCGTGAAGGTGACTGGTACAACGCCGATCAGGTCGAGGATATCGTCCAGAAGCTAACCGACGCGGTTGGAACCAAGGGCTACGCTTTCGTTGACATTCGCCCCCAGGTCAACCGCAACCGCGAGACCAAAGTCATTGATGTCACTTATGACATCCAGGAAGGGCCTCGGGTCTTCGTCGAACGGATTGACATCACCGGGAACGTCCGGACCCTCGACAAAGTGATTCGGCGCGAGTTCAGGCTAGTTGAAGGCGATGCCTTCAACACGGCGAAGCTGCGGCGTTCGCGTCAACGTCTTAAAGATCTTAACTTCTTCGAGAAGGCCGAAGTCACGAACGTGCCGTCCGAAACGGCTCCAGATCGCACAGTGATCAAGGTTGAGGTTCAGGAAAAATCGACCGGCGAATTGAGCTTCGGGGTAGGGTGGTCGAGTCAGATCGGCCCGATGATCGAAGCGTCGATCCGTGAGCGTAACCTTCTCGGCCGAGGACAGGACGTCACCCTGTCGTCAATGCTGGCGAGCAAGCGCACTCAGATCAATTTTTCCTTCACCGAGCCTTATTTCCTAGAGCGCGAAATTGCGGCTGGCTTCGATGCCTTCGCCATTAATCGCGACCTTAGTAATTACAGCTCCTACGATTCAGAGACTATCGGCGGCAGCCTGCGCCTCGGCTATCAGATTTCCGATTCTTTGCGGCAGGATTGGAAATACACCCTGAAACAGGACAAGGTTTCCAACGTCACCACTACATCAAGATATATTCTCGATCAGGTGGGGTCGCGAGTCACCTCTTCGGTGACAACCGGACTGACCTATGACAAGCGCGATAGCCGTATTGAACCTGGTGAGGGCTATTTCGTGCGGGTCGCGGCGGAAGGCGCGGGTTTAGGCGGCGATATTCATTTTGTCCGCGGAACATTGTCCGGCGGTCAGTACTACACCCTGGATGATCAGGTGGTCCTGGGCCTAACGACGAACAACGGATATATCGTCGGCTTGGGCGAACGGGTGCGCATTACCGATCGGTTCTTCGTCGGCGGCGACAGTCTGCGCGGTTTCGAAAGTGCCGGTGTTGGCCCCCGCGATATCGCTACAGAAGATTCCCTGGGTGGCATCTGGATGCTTACGGGGTCGGCACAGGTTCGCTTCCCCATCGGCTTACCCGATGAATTCGGTGTTTCCGGTCAGGTCTTCACCGATGCAGGGACCGTCGGTCCGTCAGATATTAAAGATTCGACCGGGGTGCGCCAAGGCAGCTCGTTGCGTCTGTCCTCCGGTGTCGGTGTTTCGTGGAAGTCTCCAATGGGACCGGTCTCTCTTGATATAGGTGTCCCGCTAATGAAAGAGAGCTACGATAAGACCGAATTGCTGAAATTCAATTTCGGCACCAAATTCTAACCCTGGGGGAAGCCCGCCCCGGAATGATGGAATGGGGCGGGGATCTCGATAAGGGGTTTGATACGGATGGGTATGAGCAGGGGTATAATGTGTTTTATGTCCGCAGTTGGCGGCGCAGGACGCTGGGCTGGCTGTGGGTTGGCAGCAGCATTAATGATGGCCTCGGTTGCAACCGCCGCAGACACCCCGGCAGCGAAGCGAGCCGCTGTTCCTGCCACCATCATTATCGTCGATGTCCAACAGGCCCAGCGTGAATCTCTAGCCGGCAAGGCTCTGATAAGCCAACGCGACCATTACCAGCAGAGTTTTCAGAACGATTTTAATTCGGCACGACAGCGTCTTCAGGTCAGCGATCAGGATCTGGCCCGACAGAAGGGGACGATGTCACAGGAAGCCTATGACCAGAAGGTCAAGGATCTGGAGCAGCAGGTTGTCGCCTTTCAGCGACGGACCCAGATGGCGGTTCGAGCGTTGGAGAAATCGACTGACAATGCCGTCACCGAACTGATGAATGTTATCCTTGGTATCACCGGGGAAATAGCGGGCGAGATGGGAGCGACTTTGGTTCTCCCGAAACAGCAGGTCGTGTTGCACGAGCCCAGCATGGATGTCACAAGCCTCGTGATCGAGCGGGTTAACCGTCGGTTGCCGAATATTACCTTTCCTGTGCCGGTGGTCGAGGATTCGCCGCCAGCCAAACCGGGTAGAAAGTAGAAAGCCATGGCCGATTCGCGTTTCTTCACTGCAGCAGGGCCGTTTACCCTTGAGGCTCTGGCCGGAATCGCCGACGCGGCTCGGCACGGCGAAGCTAACTCAACAGCCGTTTTCGTTGATGTCGCACCGCTGGATGTTGCTGGTCCAGAACACGTTTCCTTTCTCGATAATCGAAAATATATCGAGGCGTTCCAGGCGAGCCGGGCTGGCCTTTGCGTCGTCGCCCCGGCAATGGCGGACAAGGCCCCGAAGGGAATGGCGCTGCTGGTTGCCGACGATCCCTATCGGGCCTATGCGCGTATCGCGCAGGCATTCTATCCGGTGCGGCCGCCTGAACCATGGCAAGCTCCCACCGCCTGGGTCGATCCTTCTGCGTCGGTTGGCGAAGGATGCCGGATTGAACCAGGAGCCGTGATCGGCGCTCGGGCCGAGATCGGTTGTCGCTGCCGCATCGGTGCCAATGCTGTGATCGGTGACGGTGTTGTTGTCGGTGATGATTGCTCGATCGGTGCCGGAGCCACGGTTACTCATGCCCTCCTGGGACGCCGGGTCGCGATTTATCCCGGTGCGCGGATCGGGCAAGATGGATTCGGCTTTGCGATGAGTCCTCAGGGGCACCTTAAAGTGCCGCAATTAGGGCGCGTCGTGATTGGCGACGGGGTTGAAATCGGTGCCAATGCCACGATCGATCGCGGTGCCGGTCCCGATACGGTGATCGGTGATGGCTGCATGATAGACAACCTCGTTCAGATTGGGCACAACGTCCATCTAGGCCGTGGATGCGTCCTGGTCGCGCAGGTTGGCGTTTCTGGATCGACCCGTCTCGGTGATTTCGTTGCCGCTGGGGGGCAGGCCGGACTGACGGGGCATCTGCACATCGGAACGGGAGCCCGCATTGCGGCTCAATCCGGGGTGATGCGCGATATCGGTCCCGGTGAGACAGTTGGAGGATCGCCGGCGGTATCGATGGCGGACTGGCTGCGCACGTCGGCTTTGTTGAGCCGGATGGTTCGGCGCAAGGGATAATATATGGTTCAGTTGCCGGCTCTGTTGCCGGCCAGGGAAGGTTAGAAAGAGGGCAGGGATCGATATGGACACCACCGTTACCGACCGGGGCAAGGTCATCGACATCAACCGGATCATTCAGATGATCCCACATCGCTACCCGTTTCTTATGGTGGATCGGGTAATTGATGTCGTCGCCAACGAAAGCGCCGTCGGCATCAAGAACGTCACCATTAATGAACCGTTTTTCCAGGGTCATTTTCCTTCGCGTCCTGTGTTTCCGGGCGTTCTGATCGTCGAGGCGATGGCGCAAACTGCCGCCGTCCTAGTGGTCGAGACGCTGGGGCCGTCGGCCGAGGGGAAACTGGTCTATTTTATGAGCGTCGATACCTGCCGGTTCCGTAAGCCGGTTGGTCCCGGTGATCAGTTGATGATCCATGTCTTCAAGGAACGCAGCCGCGCCAATGTGTGGAAGTTCCGCGCGGAAGCTAAGGTTGCCGGTGTTCTGGTTGCTGAAGCGACTTATGCCGCCATGATTTTGGACGAATAATGACGCAAATTCATCCCAGCGCAGTTGTCGATTCCAAGGCCGAGATTGCTGCCTCGGCTTTGGTCGGTCCGTTCTGTATGGTTGGTCCTGATGTTGTCCTGGAAGAGGGCGTCGAACTGGTGTCGCATGTCGCTGTCGCGGGGCGGACGCGGATCGGCTCTGGAACGCGTATTTTTCCGTTCGCCTCGATCGGTCATCGCCCGCAGGATTTGAAGTACAAGGGCGAACCTTCAGTTTTGGAGATCGGCGCCAATAACCAGATCCGTGAACATGTGACGATGAATCCTGGCACAGAAGGCGGTGGAATGGTGACGCGGGTGGGTGATAATTGCCTGTTTATGGCAAGCGCTCATGTCGCTCACGACTGTATTCTGGGTAACAATGTCATCATGGCCAATAATGCGACTCTGGCCGGGCATGTTTCCGTTGGCGATTACGCGTTTTTAGGTGGCTTGTCGGCGGTTCACCAGTTCGTCCGCATTGGCAAACACGCAATGATCGGCGGCATGTCGGGAGTCGAAGCGGACGTCATTCCCTTTGGCGTGGTGATCGGCAATCGGGCCCATCTCAATGGACTCAATATCGTCGGTCTGAAGCGGCGCGGCTTTTCGCGTGACGACATCCACACCTTGCGCAATGCCTACCGCTTGCTGTTTGCTCCCGAGGGGACGTTGCAGGAGCGGTTGTCCGATGTCGAGGACCAGTTCCAGGGCAATGCGGTGGTGATGGAAATCGTCGCATTCATCCGCTCGGATACCTCCCGTTCGCTCAGTACGCCGAAATTCACCGGCGATGGCGTCTAAGAACAAGCTCGGCATTATCGCTGGCGGCGGTTGTCTTCCTGGACTGATCGCCGCCGCGTGCCGTGCCGAGGGACGGCCGGCTCATTTTCTCGCTCTGTCCGGTCATGCCGATCCAACGGTAATCTCTGCCGCAGGCCTGCCTACGGACTGGATTCGTCTGGGCGAGGCAGGAAGCGGCTTCGAGAGCCTCCGCCGTGCCGGGGTGGAGGAGGTTGTAATGGTCGGCCCGGTGCGCCGTCCGTCTTTGTCTGAATTGGCCCCGGATTTTCGCACTGCCCGCTTCTTTGCCCGGATTGGATTGAAGGCTCTGGGTGACGACGGCCTGCTTCGTGCCGTCGTCGCGGAACTGGAAAGCGAAGGCTTTCGTGTCGTGGGGATCGATCAGGTTCTATCCTCCTGTCTGGCTAGTCCCGGCTTGTATGGTGGACCGGCCCCTGACGTGCAGGCCGAAGCGGATATCGCCCGTGGGATTGAGGTTGCTCGTGCATTGGGAGCCGTCGATGTCGGGCAGGCCGTTGTGGTGCAGCAGGGAATCGTGCTTGGTGTCGAAGCGATCGAGGGAACCGATCGGCTGCTTGACCGTTGCGGACGCCTCGCTCGTGACGGTACCGGCGGCGTTCTGGTTAAGCTGAAGAAACCCGGCCAGGATCGCCGCATCGATCTTCCTGCCATCGGCACCAATACGGTTGCCGCTGCCGCCGCTGCCGGAGTGCGCGGCATTGCGGTCGAAGCGGATGGCGCCCTGGTTTTGGGGCGGGAAGCAGTCGCTGAAGAAGCGCGTCGTTTGGGTGTGTTCGTCGTCGGAGTCACCCTGTCATGACGTCTGACGCCCCCCTGATTTATCTTATTGCCGGAGAGCCTTCAGGGGATCTGTTAGGTGCTCGCTTAATGGCGGCGCTGAAACGGCAGACCAAAGGAGACGTTCGCTTCGCCGGTATCGGCGGCGAGGAAATGCAGGCCGAAGGTCTGATTTCACTGTTTCCGATGGGCGAGCTGTCGGTGATGGGCTTGGTTGAAGTACTGCCACGCTTACCCCGTATCCTCCGTCGTATCCGTCAGACACTTTCCGATATCGAAACGAAATCGCCCGATGCCCTGGTTACGATCGATTCTTGGGGTTTTTGCGGGAGAATCCATGGCGGATTAAAGGAGCGGGGCATACGCGTCCCACGCATCCATTACGTCGCACCGATGGTATGGGCGTGGAAGAAAGGCCGGACGCGATCGTTGGCTCAGGTGCTTGATCTGTTGTTGACCCTGTTTCCGAATGAACCGGCATGGTTCGAGAAGGAAGGGTTGCGTTCTGTCCATGTCGGTCATTCCGTGATCGAAGGCGGAGCAGGGCAGGGGAATGGGATGGCATTCCGCGCCCGTCATGGACTGTCTCCTGACCAACGGATACTATGTCTGCTGCCCGGCAGTAGGCGGTCAGAGACGTCGAGACTGTTGCCTGTGTTCGGTGCCACTCTGGACCGTCTTGCTATCCGTTATCCCGATCTTGTGGTTGCTGTGCCGACAGTCGAGACTGTCGCCGAAGAGGTGATCCAAGCCGCAGCAGGCTGGAAACTCCCGACGATGGTGTTGCGTGGTGCGACTGAACGCTTTGATGCATTTGCCGCATCCTCGGCGGCCCTGGCGGCCTCTGGGACGGTCGCGCTGGAACTGGCGATGGCTGACGTTCCTGCGGTTATCGCCTATCGCGTCTCGCCGGTTTCAGCCTTCGTCGCCACCCGTTTTATGGGCCTGGACTTGAAATTCGTCTCTCTGGTCAACATCCTGGCCGAGCGCTCTGTGATGCCTGAATTGTTACAGGACAATTGCCGCCCCGAACGACTGGCGGCAGCGGTCGCCGAACTGTTGGATGACCAGAACGCGGTTGACGCGCAACATATCGGAGCGCGTGAGGCCCTGACTCGCCTGGGATTAGGTGAGACCAGTCCCAGCGCCCGCGCAGCCGAAACAATTTTGTCTTTCATCGGAGGCAGGCAATGAATGCATCTCCCGATACCGCCGGATGGAGGTTCCTGCACACCATGATCCGGGTGGGCAATCTGGACCGCTCGATTGCGTTTTATACTAACCTGTTGGGAATGCGGCTATTGCGCCGTCAGGATTACCCGGAGGGACGCTTTACTCTCGCTTTTGTCGGCTACGGCGTCGAAAGCGAACAGACCGTGGTTGAGTTAACCTATAATTGGGACACCCCTTCATATGAGTTGGGGGGAGGTTTCGGGCACCTTGCCCTGGGCGTCCCGGATATTTACGCAGCCTGTGAAGCGCTGTCGCAAGCCGGTGCAAAAATCGTTCGGCCCCCCGGACCGATGAAGCATGGCAACACCGTTATCGCTTTCGTCGAGGATCCAGATGGATATCGCGTCGAGTTAATTCAGGCGTAGCTTTGCGTGGCAATGTGGAGAGGGGGGATGGTTTCCCCGTTCCGAAACCAAGGACGCCCCCGGACGGGTTTAAGTCCGGGGGTAATCCCCCCTGGAAATAAGGGGATGCGGACGTAGAATTTTCTCGGTTTTGCGAACGAGGAGATTCGGATGAAGAAGAGTCGGTTCACGGACGCCCAGATCATGGGGATCCTGCGTCAGGCGGAGGAGGGTATCCCGGTCCTGACGCTGTGCCGCGAGCACCAGATGAGCAGCGCGACGTTCTACAAATGGCGGGCGAAATACGGCGGCATGGACGCCTCGATGATCTCGGAGATGAAGGGGCTGGAGGACGAGAACCGGCGGCTGAAGAAGATGTTCGCCGAGCTCAGCATGCAAAACGAATTGCTGAAGGAGGCTCTCGGAAAAAAATAACCCGGCCATCCCAGCGCCGGGAGATGGCCGAGACAGCTGTGGCGCGACGAGGGATCAGTATTGCGTTGGCGTGCCGGACGTTTGGGCTCAGCGAGACGTGCTATCGCTATAGCCCGAGGCTCTCCGACGAGAACGAGCAGATCGCCGACCTTTTGATCGGGCTGACCCAGGCCAGAAAGACCTGGGGGTTCGGCCTCTGCTTCCTGTATCTGCGCAATATCCAGGGGCATGACTGGAACCACAAANGGGTCTATCGGATTTATCGCGCGTTGGAACTGAACCTGCGCATCAAGCCCCGGAAGCGGCTCAAACGCGACAAGCCCGACGAACTGGTGGTACCAGACGCCCCCAACCAGGTCTGGTCGATGGATTTCATGGCGNATCGTCTGGAGGATGGCAGGGCTTTCCGGCTTCTCAACGTGCTGGATGATTTCAATCGGGAGGGGCTCGGCATTGAAGTCGATTTTTCGCTGCCCGCAGAACGGGTTGTCCGGATGCTGAACCAAATTATCGAATGGCGCGGCAAGCCAGCGACAATTCGGGTCGACAACGGTCCCGAATATATCAGCGGCACGCTGATGAAATGGGCCGAGACGCGCGGCATCGGCCTCCAACACATCCAGCCCGGCAAGCCGCAGCAGAACGCCTATGTCGAGCGTTACAACCGGACGGTCCGGCATGAATGGCTGGGCCAGTTCCTCTTCGAAACCATCGCGGAGGTGCAGGATCAAGCGACAGAATGGCTCTGGACCTACAACAACGACCGCCCCAATATGGGCATCGGCGGCATCACACCCGCCCAGAAACTGAAATTGGCCGCCTGAGTTCTATGTCCAACCCCCGCTAAAAA